>JAPYOS010000002.1 GCA_029938085.1 Oceanospirillaceae bacterium
GGACATAGTCCCGAGCGGGTGTTAAACAGTAGGCAATAGAAGAAGAGATGGTGCCCGGAGCCGGAATCGAACCGGCACGACCGTTAAGTCGCAAGATTTTAAGTCTTGTGTGTCTACCAATTTCACCATCCGGGCGATGGTCCTACAGAAGTTCCAGCAAAGTCTGGCTAGTCGAACGAAGTTCGCTTTTGGACTTGATATGCGGAACCGCATTTTACACTTTGGGTCACCAAAGTAAAGCAAAAAAGCGTTATTTTCCATATATTAGGCGTTAATTAACGCTCACTTAGCGACAGGCGCTATTACCATCTCGCGCAGCACAAATTTTTGCACCTTACCCATCACATTACGCGGCAATGTTGGTAAAAAAATCACCTCACTTGGGTGCTTAAATCGGGCTAACTGTCCGGCAAAGCTTTTTAAAATTATATCTTTATCTAACAAGCTGCCTTGCTCTAGCACGACTATAGCAATGGGAGTTTCACCCCAACGTGGGTCTTGACGCCCCACCACTGCCGCCTCTAACACACCCTCTAAACCGTGTAAGTGAGCTTCTAGCTCGGCTGGGTATATGTTTTCTCCACCAGAGATAATCATGTCTTTGGCACGGTCATCCACCACTAAGTGTCCATCAGGGTCTAGATGACCTAAATCACCTGTATCGAACCAGCCGTTGTTGAGCGCCTCGGCGGTGGCTTGCGGGTTACCCCAGTATTCAAACAATACATTGGGGCCCTTGATTAAAATACGTCCTACCTGCCCATCAGCCACCTTAATATTGTCCTCACCAACCAACTTCATTTGGCAATGTAGCGCTGGCAACCCCGTACTATGAAACTTGGCTGTGGCTTGTTCTGCTGTTTGATACACGGCGATGGGCGATGTTTCCGTGAGACCGTACACTTGTTGCACTGGCAGGCCTCGCTTGGCTACGATTTCGATCAGGCTGGGCGGTACGATGGACGATCCGCTGGTAATGCTACGCAAACTCGACAAGTCGGTGGTGTGCCATTGTGGTAGTGCCAAAAGTGCACTTAATGTTGCCGGCACTAATACCGTAAGGCTGGGTTTTTGGGTGTGGATGCTAGACAATGTTTGTTGCGGCTCAAACCGAGCGTGCAATATGACGGTGGCACCCACATACAACGCAGGCAAGGTTTGTATATTGAGTCCGCCAACATGAAACATGGGCAATACTGTGAGTATAATGTCGCTACGACTCATGTCGTGCATGTGCTGGCTATTAAGGGCGTTATAAAATAAGGCTCGCTGAGTTAATACCGCGCCTTTTGGGTGTCCTGTAGTGCCGGAGGTGTAGACGATTAATACCGGCGCCTGCAAATTTACGTGGGCATTGTAGCTGTCTTCACTGGCATCAGAGGCTTGCTGTAAGGTATGCAGACACGGCCAGTTTTGATCGACATCGCTACTACCTTGAAGCACAAAACGACAATCTGGGTGGGCCGCGTTGAGTGTTTCAACTTGAGATTTAAAGTCATCGGTAACTATGAACACCTTGGGGCTAGCATCCGCCAACATGTAGTCGTATTCTGGGGTTTCTAAACGCCAGTTTAAGGGCACAAAAATGGCCCCTAACCGCGCACAAGCAAACAACAGGCTAATGAATTCAATGCCGTTGAGCCCCAAATAGGCCACTCGATCACCCCGACCTACGCGCAATTGGTGTTTTAATACTCTGGCATTGGTAGCGATACCTGCGGCCAACTGGGCATAGCTATAGCTTTGCTGTGGGTCAATAATGGCAAGTTTTTCTGGATTAAAGCGGGCGTGAGCGTCAATCCAACTGGATATATTGGGCATTATTCATCGCTCTCGCCAGGCTCATACAGGCAACCCTTACCTAACATGTCTAGGCACAGTTCCGAGGTCCATGGCAGCATGAGTGAACCGCAGCGGCTATCACGATACAGGCGTTCTAACGGCAAGGACTTGAGCATCGACTGCCCACCACAGGTGCGGATGGCGAGTTGCGCAATTTCGTTGGCATTTTCCATGGTGGTGTATTGTGCTGTCCAAGCGCGCAACAGCTGGTCTTTACTGGGGTTGGCGCAGGCCTCGCTCATGGCTTGAAACCAAATACTTTTGGTTTGTTCGAGCATGATGCGCATTTGCGCCACCGCAATTTGTTTGGTGGCAAACTGGCGCCGCTTGACTGGCCCCGTACCCTCAACTTCTCCACGCAGATAGTTTACCGTAAAGTCATAGGCGGCTTGGGCAATGCCCATGTAACTGGGCGTTAACGTCATAAACATGTGAGGCCAACGCTTAGCGGCCTGAAAGTAGATGCCAGGAGGCATCAACGTGGCATCTTGTGGTACAAATACGTCTTTAAAAATGAGCGTGCGCGACACAGTACCACGCATGCCCACGGGGTCCCACGGGCCTTCTACCGACACGCCAGCTGCAGTCGCAGGAATAGCCAAATAGGTGGTATTGCGGCGGCTCAGTTCAGTGATTTCGTCACTAGTTTCTGTACACAACACGCCATAATAGTTGGCGTGGCCGGCTAACGATGCAAATATTTTTTTACCGTTAACGCGCCAACCGCCGGGCACTTTGTGGGCTACAGTAGCAAAAGCGGTGGTACCCGCGGCGGCGGCACCACCCTCAGAAAAGGGTTGTGAATAAATGGCGCGTTGTTCAAGGATACGTTGATAATGAACACCGCGGTTTTTAATATGTAAGGCTCGAGTAGCGGAGTCCATCTCTAAATCGTCGCTCAGTAAACCACTCCATAGAGTTGAGCACACATGCATGTTCCAAGTGAGTGCTGTGGCGCCACAATAACGTCCAATTTCTGCAGCAGTTAGAGCGTATGTTAAGAAATCGGCGCCCTCGCCTCCTGCATCTTTGGGGATGCAAATGCCCATTAAGTTGGCATCGAACAAGTCGTTATAGTTTTCTGTGGGAAATGCTGCTCGGGTATCATAATCCGCCGCTCTGTCGGCAAATTTGTTTTGCCCAATATCTCGCGCTCTGGCTGTTAGGTCTTGTTGTTGAACGGTAAGTTTCCATGCCTTAGCATCAAACATGGGTTGATCAATTTGCATGTTAAATTCCTTGTTTGTAGCCACATTGGGCAATAAAAGCAGCCACATGTTGGTTGAATAACGGGGGTTGTTCTAAGTTGGCTAAATGCCCTGCATGCGAAATAACAACGGCCGTCGCCTTGCCAATTTTTCCAGCCATGCGCTGCATCATTGAAGGGCTCGCCACGGTGTCTTCTGCGCCAGCCAACAACAACGTAGGCATGGTCAACTTCGGTAAGTTATGGCGGCAGTCAAAAGTAGTAATACACTCAATGGCCTGCCTGTAGGTACCGGGTGGCACTTGCTGCATACATTCTATGGCCGCCTGCCGCACGTGAGGCGAACCATGGGGCGCTAACAATGGGTCAATTAAGTTGCCTGCCAGCTGCTGCATACTGATTCCTTGGTTTAAGGGCTTTAAACGCGCAGCGATAAAGTTTTGCTGGAACTCGCCATCTTTAGAGCCAAAGGCTGCACTGGTGGAGTAGAGAATTAAACTATCGAGATAGTTAGGATGGCGAGCCGCAAACTCTTGCGCCAACATACCGCCTAAGGAATGGCCCAAAAGATGCACTTGGTGCAACTTGTGATGGTCTAAAAACTGTTTCAGGCCAGCAACCAAACTCTCCCAATCCATGGTGGGTAAGGCCGAAGATAATCCATAGCCTGGCAGGTTCAAACTCCACACTTGTAAGTGTTGGCTTAAGCCGTTAAGTTGCGCTTCAAAGGCGGTCGCATTGCCACCAACACCGTGCAAACACACTAATACCGGCCCAATTTCACCCTTGCGTAAGTAGCTCCAACTCACGCCAAGTCGCCCTGCATCAACCCCTCTTTAACCACGCACTCGTCGTCTAGGTGAATGGTGCAGTTGCGTACGGGCAGGTCAAAGTGCCCTTCGGTGTAGCGCCCAGCAAATTCGTTAGCACCGGTAGAAAACAAAAAGTTGCCAGCAAAGGCTCGTAATTCGGTGCCGTTTGTATCGCGCTGATCATACATAGTGAGTGCTTCGTAACGCGCTTTTGGGTTCATACCAAAACCTACGTGGGAAACAGCATAGGCATTTTTGTCGTTCCAGGCCGCCCAGTATCGGCGCATCAGTTCTGCATCGGTACCGTGGCCGTCAATGTGGGTAACAAAGTCGTTTTCTATGGTGAGGGTGACAGGGCGTTCCAAGTAACGCTTAAAAGTGAGGTTGATATCGCCTGCGTCGAGCACCAATGTGCCGTTAGTTGAACCTTGCTGAGGAAAACAAACCACCACCCCAGCAGGCCAGTGGGCCAAGGTGCCCGGCCTATCGGTATAGCCCCATACACCCGCTGTAGGGGCGCTTTTAATATCAATGGTAAGGTTGGTACCCGCTGCGGACACAATACGCATGGTACTGGCTTGTTTGCAGCGTTTAGTGGCGGCCTTTACTTTGGGTGTTAGGTTTTCATCTGGCGCTAATCGCGTGAGTATTTCTGGGTGTTCATTACTCACCATCAGCACTCTTGCGCCACCTTGCAATATTTGAGGTAGCTGTGGGGCGTGCAACAAACCCTCAACCGTGCAATCTAATACGAGCGTGCTGCCAGCCAAAGCCTGAACCGCAGGACCGGCATGTTGTAACACATTAGACGCTCCGGTGGACCTTACGGGCACTGGTGCATTCGACGCAGGCGTAGGTATACGAACGTGGAACGCATGGCAACCCATGCCCACTAGAGCCAATTCGGCCAATTGTAATAGTATTTCTCTGGATTGGCTTTCTGAAAGGATGGCAACAGTGTCACCTGGCTTTAACCCACACAGGTTTAATGTGTGTTCAAAAGCAGCAATCCAAGGCGCTTCAATGCGGTCGTTGAGCATGATAAAAAACCCTATTCGTATTATTATCAAACCAGCATAACATAGACTTTTTTATATGAAAATGAATACAACTACTCTAAGATGCATCAAAACATGATACGTTATGACTCTTATGATAAAACCCATTGATTTTATAGATGATTACTTAGCTTACCTATTGGCACGCTCAAGCCACCTAGTCAGCGAGCAATTCCACCGCCAAATCCAAGCCCAAGGTTGGTCTACTAATTATTGGCGCATACTGGCTAGTTTGTCCGATGTAGAGGCGCTGACGCTGACGCAGCTCAATCAACGGGTTTTATTTAAACAGCCGACGCTATCTAAACTGGTAGTTAAAATGGAAGCCGAGCAGTTGTTAGTGAGGCACAAAGATGATGCTGACAAACGGTCTGTAAAAATTGCCATTTCCGCTACCGGGCGAACCTTAGTTGCAGACCTATTGGCACAAGCCAAGGCACACGAAGCAAAGGTATTAGAAGATTACAGCGAGGAGCAACAGCAGCTGTTAAAAAGTATGTTGCGAGGTTTAGTGGTACATTTGCAGGAGTAACACAGAACAAATGACACTGGTATCGTTTGTTCTGTGTTCGGAAGTTAGTGACTTTAGTCACTAGAACCCCCATGAAATATGGAGGCCGAACGCGGAGTCGAACCGCGGTAAACGGATTTGCAATCCGGTGCATGGCCACTCTGCCATTCGGCCAAAAAATGGAGCGGGAAACCGGATTCGAACCGGCGACCCCGACCTTGGCAAGGTCGTGCTCTACCAACTGAGCTATTCCCGCTCTATATCACTGTTTGAGGCTTGTGATCTGCCATTTACTACAGCCTAGACTCTTATTTTACAAAACCATTTTTGTTGGCATCCCGTAGGGGGTTCGAACCCCTGTCGCCGCCGTGAAAGGGCAGTGTCCTAGGCCACTAGACGAACGGGACGCTATTGCTCTGTAAAGAGTGGGCGCATATTATTGATTTTGCAGGATTCTGTCAACCGCTAATTGAGATATGTTGGCCAAAGTAGTGCAATTTCAGACTAATGCCACAGATCTTCTAGTGAGTTTGCCAAAAACAGCTTCTTTGGCCAGGCAAAGCCACCGACTCAGCCGCCAAAAATAAAGAGCGCTATATTAGCCACGGTTTTACAGCAGACGTAATAAAACCTCACTGCGAGGGGTTGCAATGACCATTTTAGACATGTGTTTTTGAGTATTTTTTGAAGAAAAAATGGAGCGGGAAACCGGATTCGAACCGGCGACCCCGACCTTGGCAAGGTCGTGCTCTACCAACTGAGCTATTCCCGCTACATATCACTTGTTGAAGGCTTGTGATTAACCTTTACTATTTCTCACGATCGCCTCAATGAGGCGTTGTGACTAAATCAATGCCGGAGGCAATGACTTGAAATAGTGGTATCCCGTAGGGGGTTCGAACCCCTGTTACCGCCGTGAAAGGGCAGTGTCCTAGACCACTAGACGAACGGGACACATTCGCGGTTGGCATTGCCTGTTGGCCGTACCAAACTGGAGTGCGCATATTAGTGATTGAGCCCTTTTCTGTCAAGCACTAATTATAAAATAAGTGTGTTTATTTCAACTACTTAGTTATTCATCCCCGAAGCTACTTATATTAGAGAAAAGTAAGGATATCGTTTGAGTTTAATCGGCTCGTCAGACACAATTACGAGTCTATTATTTTTGAGATCTCCAGCATGGCTTACACTCTACACGGCGCCCCACTTTCTCCTTTTGTACGCAAAGTGATGTATCTACTGGCCTATTCCAACACCGAGTATAAGCTCAAAGTTGTGGCCCCAGTGGGCATGCCAGACGATTTTATTAAAATAAGCCCGTTAAAAAAAATCCCAGTACTGCAAGATGATGACTGGTATCAAGCTGATTCCAGTGTAATCTGTAATTACCTCATTGAAACCCTAGACCATACTGCTCTTAAAGCACTAATGCCGGGGCATGCAAAAGCCAGAGCTCAGGTGCGTTGGTTAGAGAAGTTTGCCGACTATGAGCTGGCGCCATACCTCACTTTCACTGTATTCAGACAACGTACCTTGCGGCCGATATATGGAAAAGCTACCGACGAAGCCCCGGTGCAAGAAGCGCTTAACAATAAGATACCGGCTTTGTTTGACTATTTAACTAACCAGCTTGGCAAACAAACATATTTTGTTGACGATACTTTCAGCTTAGCCGACGTTGCCATCACCACACAGATGGTCAACTTTATGCATGGCCGCGAGGCCATCGACCCGCAGCGCTGGCCCACGTTAGCCAGCTACTTTGATCATATGATGCAACTGCCCACATGGCAGGCATTGGTACAAAGAGAGCAAGCAACGTTAGCAAAAATTTTTGCCGCCCAAACTCACTCGTGACGCAAGCATTACGTGGTTATAGCTTAGCTTTAGGCACACTGGCCAGTGTACTGGCGCTCGTTTACGCTCCGCTTTCCTTAGTCGCAGGACTATTACTTTGGGGCTTTGCCTTAGCCTCGTTTTCTTTATTGGCGCGCCGATCTCTCGTTCAATCTAGCATGCTGATTGCAGTGGGTGTCATAAGCTTAGGTTATAGCGCTCTAGAAGGCTCTCCAACACCTCTAATCCGCCTAATTAACAGCAACACCAACCTGCTGGCAATGCTGGCAGCCGTGAGCTTTTTGAGCCTCATAGCCACCCCCTCCAAAACCAGCAAAAAGCGCCTACCACCAAAAGGTAAAAAAGGCCTAATAAGCACTCTGGCCTCAGGTCATTTTTTTAGCGCCATCATCAATATTTCGGCACTACTTATCATCGCAGACCGTTTACGCCACAGCCGTACCATTGATACCCGCACGGCCAGCATGCTCACCATAAATTTTGCAGTGTGCGCTCTCTGGTCGCCTTTTTTTGCGGCCATGGCATACACCTTGAGCTTAGTGCCTGAGATGGATTTGTTAACGGTGATGGCGGTAGGCGCACCCATGGGGTTTATTAGCCTGCTATTTCTGTACTGGCAAAACAAAAAAGCTGAAGCCTCACTCTCCGGCTACCCACTAAAAGGCCGCAGTTTAGTGCTGCCTAGCTTACTAGCCATAGCCGTTATCGTTGCTCACGAGGTTTGGCCACAACTTGCTATCACCCAGATCATTGCCATTAGCGCACCTTTATTAGTGGTTGCGGTGCTGAGTTATGAAGGACGTCTGTCGCAGTTACATGGCCATATCTCCAATCGACTGGCCAACATGCATAACGAAACAGTACTGTTTTTAGCTGCCGGTGTATTTGCCATTGGCTTAGGTGAATTGTTTAAGGTGCTGCCGCCTTGGCTGCCGTTTAGCGCTTACGGGCCGCTAGAGGCAAGCGTAACCTTGGGGTTTTGTCTCATAGCAGCACGTTTAGGCGTGCATGCCATCATGATCATGGCGGTCATCGCGCCCTTATTATTAACCCTAGACCCTAACCCTAACCTGCTGGCCATGACCTTCCTCTCTGCTTGGGGCCTTGGTAGCGCCATCAACCCCGTGTCTGGCACATTGCTTGCTATACAAGGCAATTATCACATTAAGGGCAGCCATGTTGCTCGCATCAATAGCCTGCCCATTGCCTTTCTCTTTTGCATCAATTGTACCGCCTATTATCTATTTAGCCTGTTTATTTAGCAGGCCTACAGCACCATGCAATGAAGTTGCAATTATTTCATTTTTAGCATTGGCATCAACACCTGCTTATGTTTAAATAAATTTCTACTTTTTATTAACGCAATCTAGACGAGGCGAATTCGATGATTCAATTATCACTACGATTTTTATCGACGCATACTTGCGCCGTCAATAAATGGATGGCGACGAACTTTAGTCCCACGCGCTAAAAGGTAGAATTACCAACGGCCGTGGATTTAAACATCACGGCCCTGTAATAGCCTACCCTAAGTGCTCTTATAACCCGCCTGTTTTTATCCCGGCCTTCACTAAGAAGGTGATGAATGTGGCTTTATTAAGTTTACTACTCGCACTATTTAAACAACAAAACCTGCGTGCACGTCAGCGATATATGATGCAGTCTGTTGCCCACCTTAATGATGCTCGATTAAAAGATATAGGGCTTTATCGTGTCAACGATACTCTTCGTCCAATAGACGACCCCCTTGCACTGGAAGCCGAGTTATCTATTAAGCAGGACGCAGCAATTAAGGCAATTATTGCACAAAGAAAAACGATAACTAAAAACAAAGGGAGTACTATGAAAGGACTAAATACACTTTAAATACTAAGGCTGTTGTGGCCATTGCGGTCACAACAGCCTTTTTTTGCGTTTAGTATTCGCGCTGGTCGTCTATTACTTTGCCGTCATTGGGCAAGCTGCCTACTGGCTTCAAAGTCACCTCACCACGTACGTGCAATACACTGCGCACGCTATCGGTGATTTGAGCGACCAAGTCAGCGGCTTCACTCGCTGTTTCACACAACACCAGCATAACGTCTTGGCCATTCGTCTGACTAATCTCCAAACGTACCTTAGATACCGCGTCATGCTTGGCTGCCAATGCCGCTACCTGTTCGGGACGTACGAACATACCGCGGACTTTAGTGGCTTGATCGGCCCTTCCCATCCAACCCTTAATACGTCGATTAGTTCGGCCACATGGGCTTTCACCCGCCAGAATAGCCGACATATCTCCGGTAGCAAAACGGATCAACGGGTAATGCGGATTAAAGTTAGTCACTAGCACTTCACCCACCTCACCATCGGCAACTAAGTCACCGGTGCCTGGCCGCACAATTTCTACGTACACATCTTCGTCGATCACCATGCCTTCTTGGGCTGAGGTTTCATAGGCGATACTGCCAAGGTCTGCTGTTGCATAGCCTTGCACAACTTGCAGGCCCCTCGCCTTAAAGAACGCTTGCTGAACAGGGAAGAACGGTTCGCCACCGACTACCGCGTGGGTCATAGAACTAACATCCAGACCCAACTCATCGGCTTTGTCTAATACAATTTTTAAAAATGAGGGTGTGCCTACATAAGCTTTTGGCTTAAGCGCCGCTATGCTTTGAGCTTGCATGTCACTATTACCCACTCCTGCGGCAACAACCGTACAACCTAAGGCTTTTGCAGCATTGTCGAACATAATGCCTGCTGGGGTAAAATGGTACGAAAAGGTATTGTGTACCAAGTCGCCTTTGCGCAATCCACCAGCGTAAAGTGCTCTAGCAAAGTGCCAATGGTCTGGCACGTCAAAACCGGGTTCATTGATAGGGCCAGGTGAAGTAAATACGTAGGCTAACGGTGCGGCTTCAGAACTCACCAAACCGCCAAATGGCATGTTGTTTTTTTGCAATTCGATGAGGCTAGATTTACGCGTCACGGGTAATTCTGCAATAGATTCAACACTGGTTATTTTAGCAGCTTCGATACCCTGCAGTATGTTGGCCCACGCCGGGCATGTTGCCTGAGCATGAGCGACCTGTTCGGCCACTGCTCGAACCTGAGCAACTCGACGCTCGTTAGGGTCACGTGTTTCTAAGTGGTCGTAAAAATCGGTCATCTGGGTAATCTCCTTACGCCAACCAACGCTTACGACGACGGTATTGCTTCACATCACGGAAACTCTTTTGTTCGCCGTCACTCACACCTAAATAAAACTCTTTTACGTCTTCGTTTTCGCGTAAATCGCTAGCTTTACCGTCCATTACTATACGGCCGTTTTCCATAATGTAGCCATAGGTGGCGTAGCGCAAAGCCACTGCGGTATTCTGCTCGGCTAGCAAGAAGGTTACACCCTGCTCTTCATTTAATTTCTTAACAATTTCAAAAATCTCTTCCACCAACTGCGGCGCTAGGCCCATAGAAGGCTCATCCAATAAGATCATGTGGGGATTGGCCATTAAAGCACGGCCAATGGCACACATTTGTTGCTCACCACCGGAGGTGTAACCAGCCTGACTTTTACGTCGTTCTTTTAAACGCGGGAAATACTCGTACACCATTTCCAAACTTTCTTGCACACTACGGCGGCCATCACGGCGAGTGTATGCCCCTACCAGCAGGTTCTCTTCAATGGTCAAGTGTTCAAAACAATGGCGCCCTTCCATTACTTGCACTACACCCATGCCAACCAAGTCAGCTGGGTCGCTGGCATTTATATTGTGGCCTTCAAATTCAATGGAACCCTTAGTCACGATACCGCGCTCGGAGGCCAATAAATTAGAGATCGCTTTAATGGTGGTAGACTTACCCGCGCCATTTGCGCCTAGCAAGGCCACAATGCCTTTTTCATGCACTTCTAAAGATACGCCTTTCAAAACCAATATCACGTGGTCATAAATGACCTCGATATTGTTAATGGCAAGTATCGGTGCTTTTTCTGTGGTCATGATTTTATCCTATCACCAGCAAAACAATCTGTTTTAATAAAAAATTAGAAATCGAGGCCCCGGCCTAGTACTCAATAGTACCGGCGCCTCGTTGAGTTAAAACGTTAACTTAACGCTTAACAATCACGTGGAGCAATGTTGTTTTCTGCAGCATACGCTTCAGCATCTGCATTAATCAACGGTAAAATCACGTCCATATCTGGTGCTTCAAATCCATCTATCATCTTCCACTCACGAGCACTCGCATCCCATTGCTGGATACCAACAGAACCAGGGCCACCATGGTTTTCACAGGAAACAGAGAACGAAGGACCAAAGCCAGCCATGCCCAAGCGCGTCATTACTTCTTCAGTGATCACTAGGTTTTCTAAACCATCGCGCATCATGCCACTATTAATGTTAGCAGTCTTATGCATCTTTTGAGCAGTACGAGCAGCTTCCGCGGCCAGCGCAGCGGCATACAAACCACGGTTATACAACGGAGTACCGACGTTAGAACCGTCACCTGCAGTAAGGCCACGCTTAACTACATACTCATTGATGTCGTCAAACACAGGGAAGTCATTACCAACAGCGTGGTAAGTGGCTGCTTTGTAGCCATCTGACGCCATGCCTTCAAGTACATCATTTTCAGTGCCAGACCACCAAATACCGATCATTTGATCCATTGGATAACGAATGTTAGCAGCTTCTTTTAAGGCTACTTGGTTCATTACACCCCAACCATAGATGATAATGTTGTCTGGACGCTCACGACGAATCTGCAACCATTGCGACTTTTGCTCTTGACCAGGATGATCTACTGGGATCAAGGTCAAGTTATAACCTTCCTTTTCAGCCAAAGCTTTTAGAGTCGGGATAGGTTCTTTACCGTAGCCAGAATTATGGTAAAGCAAGGCAATGTTGCGGTCCGCAATATCGCCACCATTTTCATGCTTGATACGGTTGATAATACGGCTAGCACCTGCCCAGTAGTTGGCTGGGAAGTTAAATGCATGGGAGAAGACAGAACCGTTAGCGGCTGACGTACGACCATAACCCGTGGTTAAAAGAGGAATATCATCGGCAGCGGCTTTAGGAATTAGCTGATAAGTAATACCCGTTGATAGGGGTTGATACACTAATGCACCGAGGCCCTTTGTGGATTCATAGCACTCAACACCTTTAGCTGTGTTGTAACCTGTTTCACATTCTGGTACCGAGGTTTTGATACCCTGAATACCACCATCACGCTCATTCAAAAGCGTAAAATAGTCAGCATAACCATCTGCAACTGGCGTACCACCGGCTGCATAAGGTCCAGTTCTGTAGCTCAGTGAAGGAAACACCAAGTCTGCTGCTACGGGAACCGAAACAGCGATTGTGGTTAAAGCCACGGTTGCTAGTTTAGTAAATTTCATGTCGTCATCCTCCTAAGGTTTCGACTTATTTTTATTGTGCTCAAATGAGCATGAAGTAACACTAAGTTAGTGACACTAAGCCTTTACGGGGCAAAGTAAACGCTTAGTGAGGGAACGGCCAAAGCCGCAATTTCTCTTTGAGCACACGGGCCATTTGGGCCAAACCATGGGGCTCTACAATGAGGAAAACTAAGATCAATCCACCAACAATAATGAGCTCGAAATGAGCTGCTAAATCCGTTGGCCAGCCTAACCCTCCTACCAAAATATTCTTGAGCAGCACTGGCATCAACACCATAAATGCCGCACCAATAAAACTACCGAAAATTGAGCCTAGGCCACCAATAATGACCATAAACAGCACTGCAAAAGACACGTTAATGCTAAAGGCTTCGGTAACTTCCGCTGCGCCCAAATAAACCGAGAACAACAAAGCGCCAGAAACGCCAATAAAAAAAGACGATACGGCGAAAGCCGATAACTTAGCCATCAGTGGGTTTACACCAATAATCTCTGCAGCAATGTCCATATCGCGAATTGCCATCCAGCTTCGGCCCATACGCCCTCGGGTTAGATTTCGTGCTATCCATGCCAAACCAACGGCAAAGATCAAACAGAATAGATAGGCTGCTACGGGTGTAGCATGAGGGCCAGTAACAACAATGCCAAATAATTCGCGCTGTGGCGCGCTGATTTGACCAGACGCTGAATAGTTGTAAAACCAAGGTACTTTATTGAGCAACCAAACTAAGAAGAACTGTGCTGCCAATGTGACCACTGCAAGATAAAAGCCTTTGATCCGCAGGCTAGGCAGACCAAAGAACGCTCCTACAACCGCGGTAACCAAACCAGAAAGCATGATCACGCTAATCATGTCCATACCCGGAAAGGAAGTCATCAGCTTATAGGTAGAGTAAGCCCCCACCGCCATAAACCCACCGGTGCCCAGTGATAACTGGCCACAATAGCCCACTAAAATATTCAGTCCTAGCGCAGCAATAGCCCACACTAAAAAGGGAATCATCACCGCATTGGCAGAGTAGTCTGTAAGGAACATGGGGACGACAATGAACGCCACCAACATGACAAAATAATAACGCCAGCGGTCAAACTTAATAGGAAAGGTTTGACTGTCTAATTTGTAAGTTTTCTTAAAATCACCAGATTCGCGATAAAACATCTGTTTACACCCTTTCTATAATTTTTTCGCCAAACAACCCTTGTGGTCTAAACACAAGGAACATCAGGGCCAGCACATAGGCAAACCAATTTTCTGTGGCGCCGCCAATGAGTGGGCCAATGGAATACTCAAAGACCTTCTCGCCTACACCAATGATCAAACCACCGATGATGGCGCCAGGAATGGAGGTGAAGCCACCTAACATCAGTACTGGCAAGGCTTTTAACGCAATGAGGGACAATGAGAACTGAACGCCCGATTTGGCGCCCCACATAATACCGGCCACCAAGGCAACAAAACCTGCAATTGCCCACACAATGACCCATATAGTGCGCAGGGATATTCCCACGGATAACGCCGCTTGGTGGTCATCGGCCACTGCTCGTAGGGCACGGCCCGTTTTGGTGTATTGGCTAAATATAGTTAGTGAAACCACCAGTACAATAGCCACTAAACTGGCCACCATATCGAGTTTATCTAGGTACATTCCGTAATAGCGTTCGCCTTCTGCAGCCCAACCAAGGGTGTAATCCTCTAACCATCGAGAACCGCCAGAGGGCAAACCAACATCCAGGGTTTTAATGTCACTGCCCCACATAATGTCGCCAAAGCCTTCCATGAAGTAGGCTAAACCAATGGTCGCCATAAACAGGATAATCGGCTCTTGGTTAACCAAGTGGTGCAACACATACCGCTCCACCAAAATGGCAAATAACACCATTACGCCCACCGTTAAAGCGATGGCCAATACCGTAGGTACTTGCCAGCCGAAGTGGTGAACATTGGTGCCAAAAATGGCATTAATTAAGTGAGCAAAAGGAACTTGCCCAGTTTGAATCCCTACCAAAGTTAGCGCCGCGAATAGCGCCATTACGCCTTGGGCATAGTTAAATATGCCAGACGCCTTAAAGATCAATACAAAACCAAGGGCCACCAAGGAATACATCACGCCAGCCATTAGGCCGTTGAGAATTACTTCCACTAAATATAAAAAATCAGCACTCATGTTCTTTTCCTCAGTGGCTCACGCCAAGATAGGCATCAATTACGGTTTGATCGTTACGTACGACGTCTGGAGTGCCGTCACCAATTTTTCGGCCGTAGTCCAACACCACTACGCGGTCTGCGATATCCATGACCACACCCATATCATGCTCAATGAGGACAATGGTGGTACCAAAGGTGTCATTCACATCTAAGATGAAACGACACATGTCTTCTTTCTCTTCAACGTTCATGCCGGCCATAGGCTCATCGAGTAGTAGCATTTTGGGCTGGGCAGCTAAAGCACGACCCAATTCAACACGCTTTTGCAAACCGTAAGGCAAACGCCCTACTGGCGTTTTTCGAATCGCTTGAATTTCCAAGAAATCGATAATGCCCTCTACAAACTCTCGGTTTACAATTTCTTCTTGCTCTGCAGGACCTTTCCACAACGCTTGCCACAACATATTTTTATGCATGTGGGTAAACCGCCCGGTCATAATATTGTCCAGCACACTCATACCCTTAAACAAAGCAATGTTTTGGAAAGTACGGGCGATACCTTGGTAGGCAATTTGATACGGCTTCATGGAGTGACGTTGTTTACCGTCAAACCAAATCTCGCCTTGTTGTGGGTGATAAAAGCCGTTGATTACGTTCAACATGGAGCTTTTACCTGCACCGTTGGGGCCGATGATGGCGCGAACTTCGCCTTCCATAACATCAAAACTAATATTACTGATAGCTTTTACACCACCAAAAGACAAGTCGATATTCTTCAGCTCTAGCAGTTTTGAGGCCGCTTCCATTTTTTGCAATGGTTCAGTCATGGCTTAGCTCGCTTGGGCTACAGGGTTAAAGGTTTTGGCATCATGAATACTGATGTCACCGGTAATCTTACCAACGCGGCCATCTTCAAAAGCCACTTCGGTTTCAATAAAGCACTGGGTTTTGCCGTCATAGAGGGCATCAATCAAAATCTTGTAACGCTCATTAATGAGCTTACGCTTAACCTTTTTGGTACGGGTTAGCTCACCATCATCGGCATCCAGCTCTTTGTGTAAGATAAGGAAGCGACTAATTTGTGAATGGGCCAGCATTTCATCGTCAAGCAAGGACTCATTCACTTCAGAAACACTTTGAGCCACCATTTTGTTAACTTCAGGATGCGATGCTAATTCTTGGTAAGACGCGTAAGCAATGTTGTTGCGCTCTGCCCAGTTGCCCACGGCGCCCAGATCAATATTGATAAACGCCATACAATCGTCTTTGCCATCGCCAAAGGTCACTGCCTCTTGGATGTGCGGGAAAAACTTGAGTTTGTTTTCGATGTATTTAGGGGCAAACATCTTGCCACTGTTAAACGTACCTACGTCTTTGGCACGGTCAATAATACGAAGATGGCCATTGCTGGTCATAAAGCCTGCGTCACCGGTGTGCACCCAACCGTCGGCAGTTTTAGTGTCGGCCGTGGCTTCAGGGTTTTTAAAGTAACTATGGAAGGCGCCCGAACTGCGGTAAATCACCTCACCGTTGTCGGCAATCTTCAGCTCTACACCCGGGCTTGGCGTACCTACTGTATCTGGATAAACCTCACCATCAGGCTGCACTGTGATAAACACCGACGACTCAGTTTGGCCATACAACTGCTTAATATTGATACCTAACGAACGGTAAAAGTCGAAGATTTCACCACCAATGGCCTCACCTGCAGTGTAGGCCAAACGTACACGACCCATACCCAAAGCATCTTTGAGTGGCGCATAAACCAAGGCATTACCTAGGGCGTATTTGATCCGGTCTACAATACCAACAGGCTTGTTTTCTAATAATTTAATACCCGTAGACTTAGCCACCTGCATAAAGTATTTAAACATCTTACGTTTAAAGGGCGCAGCATCTTCCATACGAATTTGAACACTGGTTAATAAGCTTTCAAATACTCTAGGGGGGGCAAAGTAATAGGTTGGGCCGATTTCACGCATGTCTGCAGCCACTGTTTCGGTGCTTTCTGGGCAGTTAACGCAAAAGCCGATGGTGTACGATTGGGCATAAGAGAAAATGTGATCGCCAATCCAGGCTACTGGTAGATAGGCAAGAATTTCATCATTTTCTGTAAGGCCTTCCATCAAGCCACCGTGGTAACCGGTGAGCAAGGTATTGTCATAGGTCAGCACCACGCCCTTAG
The DNA here is from genome assembly GCA_029938085.1 of Oceanospirillaceae bacterium. Lineage (GTDB taxonomy): Bacteria > Pseudomonadota > Gammaproteobacteria > Pseudomonadales > Balneatricaceae > Njordibacter. Next base: position 17,017 of record JAPYOS010000002.1, read on the forward strand.
GCTTACCTGTTGTGCCCGAGGTATATAGAATAATGGAAATATCATCACCCTTACCTTGGCTAATTAGCTCTTGGTAAAGATTAGGCTGTTTTGCTCGAAGGGCTTCGCCTTGAGCTTGCACTGTCACAAAGTCTCTAATTTCAATAACTTCGGAGTCGTAGCCTTTCATGCCTCTAGGGTCATCGTAAATAACCAACTCTACCGCCGGACAACGATCCTTTACATCCAGGATTTTATCTACTTGCTCTTGGTCTTCGGCTATAATGACACGCGCTTCGGAGTGCTCTATTACAAACTGCATTTCGGCTGCAACCGAGTCGTGATAAGTAGGAACCGGTACCGCGCCTAAGGACTGCACGGCACACATGGTCCAGTATGTACGTGGGCGGTTGCCACCCACAATCAATACTGAATCACCGGCTTTTACGCCATTGGCCTGCAAACCTAGCGCAAAACGCTCTACTTCGTCTGCCACTTGGCTCCAAGTCCACGACTGCCAAATGCCAAATTCTTTTTCGCGCATGGCGTCTTTGTTTGTGAACATACGAGCGTTGTGTTGCAACAACTTAGGAAAGGTATCAAGCCCAGGTGCTGGGTAAGACTGCTTTTGAGCGCTGGATGCCATAGGAAACTCTTAAAGGTGATGTTGTTATTTTGTACAAGTTAACCTCAAGACCCTTTTAGAACCATTAGATATATGTCGGTGCACCGACATATGTCTAGGAAAATGGCAGGTTCCACGCCTAACATGGGCACCAACGGGCGGGCGTGATATTCTTGCTGTAACCCTCACTTGGTCCACGCTTATATGTTCACCAGCACTAGCCTACTTGTTATCTCCCTTGCCTATTTCGCCCTGCTGTTAGGTGTTGCCAAACTGGGTGATTGGTTGATGTCTTATAAGGCCTATGCCAACCACCACCTGCAAGCCATTATTTACAGCTTGTCCCTTGGCGTGTTTTTAACCTCTTGGACTTTTTATGGATCAGTGGGCCGTGCAGCCACTTCTGGGTGGGACTTCTTAGGTCCTTACATCGCACCCATTGCCTTCTTTTTGTTTGGCCACCGCATTATTTACAAAATAATTCTCATCGCTAAACGTGAAAATATTGGTTCAATTTCTGACTTCATTTCCTCACGTTATGGCAAGAGCCGGCGTCTCGCCGTTATCATTACCTTAATGGCCACCTTGGGTTTATTGCCCTACATTGCGCTACAGCTTAAAGCCATCGACTTAAGTTATGCAGTACTCACTACAGAAACCCACCTGCGTGGCACCCACGCCGATTTATCTGTATTCATTATTGCCATTTTGATCGGCATTTTTAGTGTTTTATTTGGCGCTAAACAAGTCGACACGTCTGCCCATAACCCAGGCATGGTACTGGCTATTGCGGCCGAATCGCTCATCAAACTCATTGCCTTTGTTGCCATCGGTGTGTTCGCAACCTATGTGCTCAACGATGGTTTTGGCGACATTTTTAGCCAACTCGAGCAGCAAGGAGGCCGCACCAGCTTGGCATCCTTCGATCCGTTTCGTAGCAGTTTTATTATAGAAACATTTTTGGCCCTCATTGCAGTCCTTTGCCTGCCCCGCCAATTCCATATGATGGTGGTAGAAAACACCAACCCGCAGCACATACACACAGCACGGTGGTTATTTCCGCTTTATATATCGGCGATGTGTGTATTTATGATCCCAATTGCATGGGCAGGCACTCAAGCGCTGGCCGGCAGCGGCGTTAATGCCGATGTATATTCCCTCATGTTGCCGATGATAAAAGGTCAAGACAGCTTAGTTATCCTAGCTTATGTCGGTGGCATTTCTGCCGCTATGGGTATGGCAGCCGTATCCACCATTGCCATTAGCACCATGATTACTAACGACATTATTATGCCGTTTATCCTGCACGTTAAAGCCGTGGATGTGTCTCAAAACAGGGATCTTGGACGCCTGCTACTTAATTTAAGGCGACTCACCATTTTCGTTATACTGTTGCTGGCATTTGGCTACTACTTACTCATCGACCGCGGCACGACTCTGGTGTCTATTGGCTTGTCGGCCTTTGTTGCCGTAGCACAGTTTGGGCCACCGTTATTTGCCGGCATTTTTTGGCGTGGCGGCCACGTACGAGGCGCCACAGCGGGGTTAATGGCGGGTTTTGCAGCCTGGATATACTGCTTGCTACTACCCAACCTCACCGGCTTATTCGATCTATCAGGCAGCATTATTATCAACGGTCCATTTGGCATTGAATGGCTCAGGCCTACCGCCTTATTTGGTTTGCAGTTAGACCCCATCTCCCACGCCACGGTGATTAGCCTCAGCCTAAATATTGCGCTTTACTACCTCGTTTCTAAGTTCAATACCCCGCGGCTCATCGACCGCATCCAAGCCGATCTATTTGTTGGCACGCTATCCAATGCAGGCCTAGTAGAAGGCCGCCGCCACCACAGTGGGCATACGGTTGATGACCTCACCACACTACTCGAACGGTTTATGGGTTACCGTCGTACCGTCGATTCCTTCAATCAACTGGCACATCAGCAACCGCAATTGGACCTCCATAAAGACGCGCCTATTAATGCCTTTTTGATCCACCACTGTGAACGTGCGTTAAGCGGTATTATTGGTGCCTCGTCGGCGCGAGTAGTCGTAGAATCCAGTCTTAACGACAAAGCGGTACACTTAGGCGATGTAGTGTCGATTGTAGGTGAGGCTGCCAAAGCCGTGTCGTTTAACCGCGGGTTATTACAAGCCACCATAGATAACGTCAGCCAAGGCATCACCGTAATAGACCAAGACCTAAACTTGGTCATGTGGAATCAGCGTTACCTTGAACTATTCGACTTTCCAAAAGGCATAGTGACCGTTGGCACACCGGTTAAAGAAATCATCCGCCTGAGCGCTCTACAGGGCGAGTACGGCCAAATAGACCCAGCAAAAATTGTAGCTGATCGTTTATCAATGATCGCCAAAGGCGAGCAACACCGCAGTATTCGCTATCGTGAAAACGGCACCGTCATCGAAGTCCGAGGTAACGCCATGCCCGACGGCGGTTACGTCAACACCTACACCGATATTAGTGAACAGTATGCTGCAGAAACGGCCCTGCGTTCGAGCCAAGATGACTTACTGCAGGCCAACGAAAGCTTAGAGTTGCGCGTGGAAGAACGTACACAAACCTTGTCGAAGGTGAACCAAGAATTAGAGCAAGCGCGAGCCCAAGCCGATGCGAGCCACCAGAGTAAAACTCGGTTTTTGGCAGCCGCCAGCCATGATTTACTGCAACCACTCAATGCCGCCAAGCTGTTTTCGACAGCCTTAGCTCAGCGCCAGGCCACATTACAACAAGACCCGCAAAGCGTAGAGCTTAGCACCCACTTAGATGCCTCTTTAACCAATGCAGAGCAACTGATCAGTGACCTTATTGAGGTTTCAAAACTCGATGGCGGCAGCCTAAAACCTCATAAAAATCACTTAAAAATAGCACCATTACTAGACCAGTTGGCGAGTGAATTTAATGTACTGTGCCAACAAAAAAACCTCATATTTAGCTTAAAGAGCAGCCAAACCACTCTCTATACCGATCCGGTTATGCTCAGGCGAGTATTACAAAACTTCCTCACTAATGCGATTCGTTACACCGCGACAGGCAAGGTGTTGTTAGGTTGCCGGCGTCAAACAAAGGGGTTGGAAATACAAGTGTGGGACACTGGGTTTGGCATTCCACAAGACCGGCTAGAAGATATTTTTGTAGAGTTTAAACGGCTAGAGACCGGCCCCCATGCGCAACAAAATGGCATTGGTTTAGGCCTAGCGATTGCTCAGCGTACCGCCAATACACTGGCGCATGATTTACGGGTTAGTTCCCATTATGGCGAAGGTTCAATGTTCAGCATCACCGTGCCTTGGGGTGACGCGGACCTAGTTAAGGCCAAACCATCGAATAGCAGTGTCACCGCCAACCATCAACAGCTCGAGGGCTGTAGAGTACTAGTAATCGACAATGAGCCGGCTATTTTGCAAGGTATGCAAGCCATGATGCAACAGTGGGGCTGTAAAGTGTATTGTGCGGCCAGCAATATTGAGGCGCTAAGCTTGGTAGGCACTTTGGCCAAAAACGATGAACCTAACGTAATTTTGGCAGACTATCATTTAGATCAAGGCCTGTTGGGCACCGACGCCATTGCCGACATACGCCTGGCACTCCATAATGAAATACCCGCGATCGTGATTACTGCCGACCGAAGCCAGCAAATGAAACAAGCCGTGGCTGAGGCCGGGTTTGGGTTGATACATAAACCCCTCAAACCGGCGGTGCTACGCAAGTTGATTAACCGCTTACTCTAAACTGTAAGTTACATCGGTTGGTGTTGAGGATCATCCACTTGTAAGCGGCTAAACAAAATGACCGCTTGCGTGCGGTTCGTCACATTTAACTTACGAAATATTTCAGTCACATGGGCCCGAATGGTCGCATCGGTCACGTCTAGCTCGGACGCAATTTGTTTATTGTACAGGCCTTGGCCAATCATCGATAACACCCGCAATTGTTGTGGCGTTAAGGTAGCAATTCGTTCGGCAGGTAAGTCATCCACTTCACTAGCCACCGGATCAGGCAAATCGGCAGGCACCCAAACATGGCCAGCCATTACTGCATCAATGGCGCTGCCTATGTCTTCATTTGATGAGGCTTTAGGTAAAAACCCGCTGGCACCTATAACAATGGTTTTATGGATCACATTAGGGTTGTCGTTGCCAGAAACAATCATCACTGGCACTTCGGGAAACTGTTCGCTGATCTGGGCTAGCCCCGTCAATCCAAGGGCTTCTGGAATATGTAAATCAAGTAACAACAGATCCACACTGACGCCGGTTTTTAACAGGCTCATTAACTCAGGCAAGCTGCCTACTTCTTCAATCTCCGCACCCACGAACTTTTGACCCAAGGTATGAGTCATGGCGGTGCGGAATAATGGGTGATCGTCAGCAATTATAAATTGCATTAGGGAAGCTCCTTAAATCATACATTGCTTAGAATTAGGTCCAGACCCAACGTAGAGGCTCGCCAAAATCGTCGTAAATCCATTTTTTAGTGGGTCTGCGATTAACTTTAGGAGGGGTTGGTTTGGGTTGCCGGCTAGCTTGCTTGCGTTCTTCAATGGCCGTCACTTGATCTGACAAAAGGGTGCGTGTTTGTTGCTGTGATGCGAGACTAGGCCTTTGCTGATTAAAACAGCCATTAATCAAGGCTGTCGCGCCCTGCTCAACTTCAACCACATTACCACCACGAGCCAAAAAATCAGCCACATCATTGGCGAGCTCTTGCTTCACCTGATGCTTGTTGGGCGGCAACCTAAGCCTTGATTTTGGACGACTAATAATAGACATGAATGACGGCTAATTAAAACGCAATCAAGCATCATAACACAAGACCCGTCAGTTCCCACGCCAAGGGCAGCAACTATTTCTGGCGCAGACTGCTCACGCCTGCACGCAAAGGCAAACTCATGCCCGCCGCGACAATGAGTCCTGCACCAAGCAGTGCCATAAGAGAAGGTTGTTCTGCGTAAACTAAATACCCAATCACCAAAGCCACCGGCATTTGTACATAAAACATCAAACCTACGGTGCCGGCCTTGCCATTTACGGCAGCCAACTGCAAGGCTCTGGACACGCTTGCCAAGCCTAACACCGCCAGCCCGCCCATAACCGCCACTTGTTTCATAGCAAAATCTGCCAAAGTTAAACATATAGCACCGAAGGCCATCCATACGAAGGCGGCCCATTTTTTTTGCTGTTGCATACCCACTCCTCGGTTAAAGTTTACGTAATTCTCTACGTAATATTTTACCGACGGTAGATTTAGGCAACTCGTCCACAAACTCTACCTGTTTTGGCACCTTGTACTTGGCTAGGTTTTCACGGCAATAATCTTGTACATCGCTACCATTGAGGCTAGTGCCGGTGCGCACACAGAAGGCTTTAATGGCTTCGCCGGTCTTCGCATCGGGCACACCAATCACTGCGGCTTCAACGATGTCAGGCAGTTCGGCAATCACGTTTTCTACTTCGGTGGGATAAACGTTGAAACCAGAGACAATAGCCATGTCTTTTTTACGGTCCACAATTTTGTAATAACCATCCTCATTGAAACCTTTATCCACCGCGAGATGGAACTCAAGCAACTCTATGAGACCGTAGTCAGCACCACAGAAATGCTCGGCGGTTTAGTGCCTATCATTGCCATCGCCATGAGCCTCAACCTACTGCTTACAGCTGAGCAGGTGCCTGCTAACTTGGCCAATTGGATGACCAGCCATGTGGAAGACAAGTGGATGTTCATCATCGGCTTAAACCTTATGCTGTTAGCCGTGGGTTGTTTGATGGAAATCATTTCCGCCATTCTCATCATGGCGCCTATTATGCTGCCGGTGGCATTAGCCTACGGCATAGACCCAGTACATCTAGGCATTATTATGGTGATTAATTTAGAGATTGGTTTGTTAACACCACCCGTAGGTATCAATCTTGTGGTGGCGACCTCTGCCTTTAAAGAGAGCTTTTTACAAGTAACCAAGTCGGTAATGCCGTTTATTGTACTTATGATAGGCGTGCTGCTACTGGTCAGTTTTGTGCCCGAAGTTTCTCTGTTTTTAGTTAACTAGCCTATAACCTACTTCGCTACAACGTCTCTTTAAGGATTACCCATGACATCGACAAAAAAACCCTTATGGCAACTCAGTGCAGGCCAAACCACCGCCCATATTAAAGCTGGTAACATTTCTTGCGAAGCTGTAATGCAAGCACACCTAGACCGTGCTACACAAACCCAGAGCTTGAACGCCATCACCACCCGTTACGACGATCAAGCCATGAGTGAGGCCCGCGCTGCAGACCAAGCACTCGCTAGCGGCAAAGCCGTGGGGCCGTTACATGGTGTGCCAGTCACCATTAAAGAAAATATAGACCAATATGGCCTTGCCACAAGCAACGGAGTACGCGACTTTGAAGAGCTCTACGCCACCGAAGACGCTCCCCTTGTACAAAACTTTAGAACTGCCGGCGCCATACCCATGGGGCGCACCAATGCCCCAGAGTTATGTGGCGCTTTCATACCGACAACGAATTATTTGCAGCTTACCGAACCGTTTGATTTAGCGGGTTATGCTCAGGCGCTGTCTAAACGTAACCACTACCACCGCGAATGAGATCAATTCCAACGCCGCTACCCCATTGTTATTACACCAATGATCACTACACCGCCCCACAAAGCGGGTGCAGACATGGATTCCGTAGAATCCATAGAAATCATTCTAGACAGTTGTAGCAGTATGTCGGCTATGAATTATTTGGACCTACCCTGCATGACTGTACCCACACAAGCACGCGGCTTAGGAGTACCCATAGGTGTGCAGCTCATTGGCCCACGTTATGGTGAGCTACACTTGTTAGCAGCAGCACAAGCCGTAGAAGACACCTGTGGTTGCCCAGTGGAAGAACTGCTACAGTTATAGGCTAACGTCATTCTGGCCTGCCTTTACGTCATTCTGGCCCGCCTTTACGTCATTCTGGCGCAGGCCAGAATCTAAGGACCAACACCCCACCATGCCCAACTTAGCCATCACCTACCCAGACATCATCACTGCTAGCCAACGGATTGAAGGCCACGCAGTGGTAACGCCCTTAATTGAATCCGCCCTACTCAACCAACGTTTAGGCGGCCGTATTCTGTTTAAAGCAGAAAACCTTCAACGTACCGGTTCGTTTAAATTTCGAGGCGCCTTTAATAAGCTTTGCAAATTGTATGATCAAGGGGTATTTAACGCTGAGTTTAACGGCGTAGTAGCTTATTCTTCTGGCAACCATGCTCAAGGGGTAGCTGCAGCGGCCAAACACTTTGGTGTAGCTGCCACCATTATCATGCCGGCTGATGCACCGCAGATTAAAATCAGCAACACTAAAGCCTTGGGCGCCACCGTGGTTTTATATGACAGAAACAATGAAGACCGCGCCGCCATTGGCAAGCAACTGGCGGACGATCATAAACTAACGCTTATTCCCCCCTATGACGACGCCGACATTATTGCCGGCCAAGGCACCTTAGGTTTAGAAGCTGCGCATCAACTGGAGGCATTGAACCTAATACCCGACCAAGCAATTGCTCCAATTGGAGGAGGCGGCCTTATTAGTGGCAGCACTACTGCACTCAAGACGCATTTTTTGAATATAGATATATGGGGTGCAGAACCACTAAATCACGACGATGCGCGCCGCTCTTTAAGTGCCCACAAGCGCCTCGCCAATGAGCCTGCGGCCGCATCAATCTGCGACGCCATCGTCACACCCATGGTTGGTGAACTTACCTTCCCAATCATGCAGCGCTATTTACAGGGCGCGAAGGCGGTGAGCGATGCGATGGTACTGCAGGCCATGCGTTGTTGCATGCAGGACTTAAAATTGACCGTGGAACCGGGTGGTTGTGTGGGTTTAGCCGCCATATTGGCAGGCCAATTGGAGGTACGCGACAAAACCACCTTAGTTATTTTGTCTGGCGGCAATGCCGACCCAGCCATGCTGAGTCGGGCGCTTAGGGCAAGCTAGTTATTCGGCAGGCGTAATGTCTACATTAACACTTAAAAACTCGCCTGTTGTGTACGGAATGGTGGTGTTTATTTGCCAAATGTTGCCACCAAATTCGATGTAGGTTTTATAACCCGTCACTTGGTTAACCGTGCGTTGTTGCATCACCACATCGCACACCTCTTGTTGCTTGTGGCCCACGATCACCTGTTTGTTTTTGCCCTTTTTATTGGCCATGTCGGCACCCGCTATGGCACCCAAAAGAGTGGCCGCGTCTTTACCCGTACCACCACCTACCTGATTGCCCAGCAATCCACCAAAAATAGCACTGGCAATAACATCGGCTGTAGAGGCTTCTTGACCACCCGCCTGGGTCCCATAGATAGGAATTTGTTCTACCCGACAGGATTTAACTGGCACTTCTTTATACACTTTAGAAACCATCTCATCAGAATCTTGCAGCACTTTAACCAGCATGGTTTGCGCCTGTACACCACTTGCTAACAACAGCCCAACGGCCACCCACGTTAATTTTTTCATGTGATTTTCCTTTACCAATCTAGTTCATTCCTTAGTCTAGACTAACATAAGCAGCATTAATTCCCTGCGCTTGTGTCAAACTAAGTAAAGATCATTAGTCTTCGGCCAGCAATTCCAGCCAGTGTTTAACGGGCACGCTTGCGCTGCCGCCTAAGTGCAACTGACACCCGATATTGGCCGTCACAATTTGATCTGGCTGATCTAAGGTTAAATCATGCAGCTTATTAGTGCGCAACTGATGACTTAGCTCAGGCTGTAACAACGCATAAGTGCCCGCAGAACCACAACATAAATGGTCATTTTTGGTGCTCGCTGTGTCGACCCCTAGCTGCTGCAATAGGTGTTTCACGCGACTAGGCAACTGCATGGCATGCTGCTGTGTACAAGGGCAATGAACTGCAACTTTACCGGCATTTTTTGATATTTTTATCGAACTTAGGTCTTCTTTTTCCAGGATTTCAACAATGTCCTTAGCTGCGGCCGACACTTGCTGGGCCTTAGCTGCATAGTCTGGGTCGTCACGTAGCATGTGGCCATAGTCTTGCAAGGTTGCACCACAGCCGGAGGCAGTCACTACAATGGCTTCAGCGCCGGCCTGTAATTCGGGCCAAACCAGATCAATGTTATGCCGGGCCTTAATCAAGGCTGCTGCGTGGGCATTAAGGTGATGATCTACCGCGCCGCAGCAACCGGTCTGGTGTAACACGTTAAGCTGTATACCGAGTTTATTGAGCACTTGTGCCGCTGCAATGTCGGTATTGGGTGCGGCGCGGGCTTGGGCACAGCCTGGCAAGCTCAGCATCACTCGTTCATGGCTAGCGTGTGGCTGAGTGAGCCGTTTAACGGGCTTAGGCAGGTGTTGTTTTAGCACTATTGGTAACAAGGGCCTGAAGGTTTGCCCGAGCTTTAACAAGGGCCCAAAACGCGCACGATAGGGTAATACCTGACGTAACGACCAACGCACCAACCGCTGGGCTTTGGAGCGCGGTACTTTTTGCTCTACTACTACACGGCCTAAATCCACCAAATGACCATATTCAACACCCGACGGGCACGTGGTCTCGCAACTGCGACAGGTTAAGCAGCGGTCTAAATGATCCCGCGTTTCATGGGTAACGGCTTCGCCTTCGAACATGGCCTTCATCATGTAAATACGGCCTCGGGGGCTGTCGCGTTCATCTCCAAGCATTAAGTACGTGGGGCAAGTGGCGGTACAAAAACCGCAATGCACGCAGGCTTGTAGAATGTCTTTTACCGGTGCAAATTGCGGTTGCTGTGCAAATTCTTTGGCTATAATCGTTTTCATAGTTTAGTTACTGCCCTGTATTAAAGCCAAGAGTAAAGACGGCCAACGTTAAACAAACCATCGGGATCAAAGGCGTGTTTTATACGCTGCTGTAAGGCCTGGTCGTGGGCATTGATACTCGGGTTAACGTTATGACTACGATCTCCCCCACGGTATTGTGTTACGTGAGGATTAACCACAGTGGCGTCACTGACGGTGGTCAGGGCCCAACGCTCTGACCCCGCCCAGTTAATAAACTCCGTGTTATCTAGAGCATTGGAGGGCGCGCTTGACGGCCCCGACCAACGCCACATAATTTGTTTTTCTTGGGCCACTAACAACTCACGCTCTGTCACTTTTTTCCAAAAATTTTGGGCCAACTCGTCCTCTAAAACCACAAGCGGCAACGCCTTACAAAACACTTTGCAGGTTTCTTCTACCCCGGCGACAGAACCTTGCAACCGTACATACAACTTATTTTGCCAATAACACATGCCGCTCAAGGGCACACTTAAATTGCCCCAAACCTGCATTTGTTTTAAGGCAGCTTGGAGGTTTAACTCACACACCAAGGTTTTGTTAACGTTAAATTGCGGCAATACCTTAATCGACACTTCGGTAATAAGGCCCAAACCACCCATAGCGCCAGTTTGTAACCGTGTGACGTCAAAGCCAGCCACGTTTTTCATGACTTGGCCGCCAAACAACATAGCTTCACCATAGCCGTTGATCAACCCTAGCCCTAACAGACTATCTTTGACTGCTCCAAACCACGGCCTAGCTGGGCCACTTTGATTAGCGGCTACAGTACCGCCAATGGTGGCCAAACCCTGATATTGCGGAGGTTCAAACGGTAGCCGCTGCTGCTTTTCTGCAAGCACCGACTCTAGCTCTTGAATAGTCGTACCGGCCCGCGCTCGAATCACCAACTCGGTTGGGTTATAACTGATAATTCCGCTGTGACCCGCAACATTAATGGGTTGGGCCTGTGTCGCTCGACCTAGATGAGACTTACTGTTTCCACCCACTATTTGTAACGGTGTTTGTTCGGCACGGGCTTGCTGTACTTGCTCTACTAGCTGAGGCGTTAAATCATGCATGCTGCAAACTCCGGTATTCTTGGCAATATTTGAGGGTTGGAATACCTTTGCCTGGGTTGAGCAAATCACTGGGGTCAAAGGCGGCCTTTAAACGCCTAAACTGGGCCAATTCTGCATCCCCAAACTGGTAAGGCATTTGCGGCATTTTTTCCAAACCAACACCGTGTTCACCAGTAATGGTGCCACCCACATCCACACATAACGTTAAAATGTCGCCGCCCAAGGCTTCGGCTTGATCTAATTGCCCTTCTATACTCGCATCAAATAAAATTAATGGGTGAAGGTTGCCATCGCCGGCATGAAAGACGTTAGCCACCGCCAAACCATAATGTTGTGAAAGTTCGCTAATTCGCGTTAACACGTGGGCCACTTGCCCTCGGGGAATAGTGCCATCCATGCAATAGTAGTCGGGCGATATACTGCCCACAGCAGGAAAAGCAGACTTGCGCCCTTGCCATAACGCCGCTGCTTCTTGAGCATCTTTGGCCACCCGAATTTGGTAGGAGCCATGGTCGCTAAAACACAAACTCACGGCGGCCAACTGCTCTTCTACTTCGGCATCGGTACCGTCAAGCTCGCAAATTAACAAGGCTTGGGCATCGGTCGGGTAACCCACCTTAACAAAGTCTTCTGCGGCTTTAATGGCCAGATGGTCCATCATTTCCAAACCGGCTGGGATAATGCCTTGGCCAATTAATGCAGCTACCGCGTCGCCTGCTGATATGACATTGTCGAACGCGGCCATAAGCACTTGTACTCGTGGTGCGCGGGGTAATAATTTCACCTTTATTTCTACCACCACGCCTAACAAACCTTCTGAACCCGTCACTAAAGAGAGTAAATCCATACTAGGCTCATCGAGGCCATCACCACCAAACGTGACCAATTCACCCGTTACGGTCACTATCGTGACCTGCAGTAAGTTGTTGACCGTAAGGCCATATTTGAGGCAGTGCACGCCACCGGAGTTTTCGGCCACATTACCGCCAATAGTGCAGGCAATTTGCGACGATGGGTCTGGCGCATAATAAAGACCCAAAGGCGCGGCGGCTTCGCTCAGCGCCAGATTACGAACACCCGGCTGCACCCGGGCAGTAGCTGTGTCCTGGTCAATAAGTAGTATTTGGTCAAATTTAGTCATCACCAGTAATACGCCGTGGGCATGGGGCATGGCACCGGCACATAAACCAGTGCCAGCGCCCCGTGGCACCAATGGCACGCCGTGCTCGCTGCATAGGCGCAGTACCTCTTGAACCTGACCCAAGGTTTCAGGCAACACCGTGACCATAGGTAACTGGTGATATACGGCCAAACCGTCACACTCAAAAGGGCGCTGACTTTCTTGGCTGACAATAATACTGGAGGGCGGCAAACACATGGCTAATGCAGCCATAAATAGTCGGTGATTTGAATTAGATAAAGCGTCCATATACAGCGTTCCAATCGACGTTTTTTAAATTGGTAATATTTTTTTACCAATAGCTGTATCCACACTATCACACCCTTATGAAAATCGCACCTAAAGACACCTCTTAGGCACGGCTTTTGCCCTTTCAAACGTAAGCGATTACACTCAACACTGATAACAACAACAAATAAAAAGGAACCCACCCATGCGCTACTATCAACCTGACTTTTGGTTTATATGCGGCTGACAAACCCACCCAAGTTGTGGCTCAGTTTCGCCCGGTATTAACCCAGTTGGAGCAAGGCTTAACAACTACTTTGGGTGAACCAGTCATCATTCATACCCCCATTTATCCCACTTACGATCTAGCTATTTCCAGATTGGCTAAAGGCGAAGTGGATTTTGCACGCTTTGGTCCAGCGTCTTATGTGCTGAGCAAGCAAAAAAATACACAAATAAGCTTGTTGGCTATGGAAAATAAGTCCGACAAAAATACCCGCAGTGGTTATATCATTGCCCACGCCAATTCCAGCTATACTCAGCTCAGCCAACTCGCAGGGCAGTCGTTTGCTTTTGGCAGCGAAGAATCGACCATCGGCCGTTATTTTGCCCAGTTATTACTCAGCGAAGCAGGCGTCAACGCCAACGACCTAACGCACCACCAGTATTTGGACCGCCGCGACAAAGTGGGCGCCGCTGTAGCCGCAGGCACCTTTACTGCGGGCGCCCTTAAATCCAGCACCTATAAAAAACTCATCGCCGCTGATCAACCGGTGCGTATTTTGAAGAAATTTAGCCTAGCCACTAAAGCCTGGGCGGCTCGGGAACAACTGCCAGCGCCTATTAGTGAAGCCCTGATTAGCGTATTAATGCAATTTGACGATGCCCAAGCGCTTAAAATATTAGGCAAGGACGGCTTCTTCCCAGCCGACGACAGTGCCTACAATCGCGTGCGTGACGCCATTAAGAGCAGCGAGGCACTCTTTGCTGAATGAGCCATTGAAAAAACTTCAACCCTAGGCCAGTTAAGGATGCTTTGGTCTAATTGGTCCATTGGCACACAAACCTTTTGGGCCATGTTTGCTGCCAGCAACAGCCTGTTGTTGCTGGGCAGTTTAGCCTTGTCCAACGGCCTATTGGATGCGCAACAACAACAGCTCGACGAGGTACAACAAGCGCTACAACTGGCATTACAGAAATATCGTCAATACTGTGCATCGCCAGAGCTATTAAGCGCGGTGATGCGATTACGCAAAATTACAAAAGAAGCTACCGCTATAACTCATATTCAGCGCTATTGGCTCAATTGTTCATGAGCTCGAGCAATTTGTTGTTGTAAATAAAAGCCATAAAAATCTGGCGTGACTAAACCCACAATATCTTCGCCAACACGCGCGCCAGAAAGTGGGTTAAGAAACATTAAGGTGGGCGAAAAATCTGCGCCTAAACTCGCCGCAAAGGCTTTTTGAGACGTAGTTTGACCAACAAAATCAACCAATTTTTGTGGTGAATCAAGGTCGATCCGAGCCACTTGAAAACGTGACGACCACTGCTTGTTAAGGCTTAGCGGCAGCAAGAAGTCTTGTTTCACCCGTTCACAAAAACTACAGTTTTCAATTTCTGCTACTAACACCAATACCCGGTCGGGGTGTAACTGTTGCGGGCGCTCAAACACTACAAAGGTATCAGCCCATACAGAGCTGATCGGCAACAATAACCATAGGCTTAATACCCGTAAGCTAAACCACCATGATTGAGGCCGAGGCTGCCCGAGCTGCATCTATTGCCCCGCCGACTCAATTAGCTCCAACATCGCTTCCACCAATTCGTCGGCATATAAATCCCTGAAATAATGGTCGGCACCATCAACCACAATAAATTCTAGGTTAGCCAACTGACGCGTCTGCATTTGTTGCGGTAAGTCTTTAACCACCTGATCTTCGCTGCCGGCAAACAGCACTGTTGGTAGCCCACCGTCAAGGATTAAATCTGGCGTATTGAGAGTCTGCGCGGGTTGGTAATAGGACAAAAAGCTCGCCGCTTTGACCTGAGGAGCGTCTTTGCAGTAAATAAAACTAGTGGCCGCCGGCATCCAATCATTTTTATCTTGAGCGTTGGCCACTTTTACCTGCTCTAGCAAAGAAGTTTGGTAACTACGCTGGTAGGTTTTGGCCGCATATTCAGGGCTCCAGGTCATAGGCGCAATAAGTACTTGGCCTATGATGGCGTCGTCTGCTTGCTGGCTGTAAGCCGCCACCTGGCTGCCGCCACGTGAATGGCCTGTGAGTAGAATTTGTTCTACACCTTGCGCTTTAAGCCAATCGACCCAAGCTGCTATTTCGCCGCTAGCATCTTGATGTTGATGTTGGTGGGGTACAGCACAGTCGTATGCGCCGTGCCGGTCGTCAATGCCTAGACTCAAGTTAATGGCTAAACTGTTCAACTCTTCGTCGGCCAGTAGCTCTTGTAAGCTGGCAATGATTTCCATGCCGTTATGGGCCAAAGTACCGTGTACGATCAGCACCAAAGGGCCCTCGTTGATCGCTTCGGTGACTAATCTCAACTGCGCGTTAAGGCGCAATTGATTAGGCTTAATGCTCACTTGCTCGGCGCTCACTAGACCCGCCGCCAAACTCACCAAGGGCAATAGCAGGAGATGCTTTATAAAGTTATTCATGGTCTACCCTTTTTACGCTTTGTAACCCGGGTTACCGGCCACATTCAACAACTTGGGCGTATTAAGCTTAGTGATTTTGACTTCTTGCTGATCCCGCAAATGTTGCGCTACCACGTCCCAAATATCATCGCCTTCTGAGCGTGAACCCACGGTCGCCCAACCTGCAACACGGTAGGTCTTATTGGCTTCAATCACTGTGCCGTTATCCAAGCGCATTTCATCAATACGTGAACCCATGGCCGCTAACGGGTCGCAACGGTAATCTAAACCACCCAATCTCACCATGTCACCACCGGATTGTAAGTAAGGTTCGGGGTTAAAGATATTGTCGGCCACATCTTCCAAAATAAGCTTAATGTCTGCTCCCGTCATGTCGCGGGCATAGGTTTCTGGGTAGGTGGTACAAGTTTGATCTAACACCCGCTCCATGGTAATAGTTTGGCCTTGTAACACACTGGTACCCCAACGGAAACCCGGGGATAAGGAGATTTGAGCATCGTAATGGCTACGTAGTGAATCACAGATCACCTGATCGAAGGTGCCGTTAAAGTTGCCCCGGCGGTAGAGTGTTTCATCCGCCACGGCCAGCTCCTCGTCCATCCAATCTGCGTATGGTGCGCGCTCAGCCGCAATCAATGCAGCCATGTCTTTGTCGGCGGGCAACAGTTCTGAAAACACCGGTAACAAACGATAACGAAAGTCCTTCACCTTACCTTTACCAATATCTAAATCCAGCACACCTAAAAACTTGCCGTTAGAACCCACGTTACACACCAGCGTAGTGTGACCGTTATTTTTCACTTGTGTCGGTGCAGGCATTCCGTCGTGAGTGTGGCCACCCAAAATAGCATCGATACCGGTAACACGTTGCGCCATAGCGACGTCTACGTCCATGCCGTTGTGAGACAACACGATAACCGCATCCACACCTTTATTTTGGCGTAAGTCGTCCACTAACTCTTGCATCATTTCGCCGTTGATATCAAAACTCCAGTCCGGCACAAAACGTGCGGGATTGGCAATTTTAACCCGTGGGAAGGCTTGGCCAATGACTGCCACTTTGGCACCGCCCATGTCACGGATGCTGTAGGGTTTAAACACCCGCATTGAATCTTCGTCGTAAATATACTCGTCTGCGCCATCAAACAAGGCGTCTTCAGTAACCAGTACGTTTTGGGCTAAAAACTCACCGTTAAACTGGCTAATGTTGTGCAATATTTCTTGTTGGTGATAGGTAAACTCCCAATGCCCTGTCATCATGTCTACGCCTAATAAGTTACAGGCTCTAACCATGTCCATACCGCGGGTTTTATAGTTGATACCGGATCCTTGCCAAGTATCGCCGCCGTCTAATAACAAGGTATTTTCGCTACCGTAACCCGTACGTAAGCGGTCTACGAGGGTCTTTAAGTGGGAAAAACCACCCACTTTGCCGTATTCTTGCGCGGCTTTTTCAAAATCTAAGTAAGTGAAGGCATAGGCTTCTAATGAACCGGCTTCAATACCAAAGTGATCAAGGAATTTATTACCCACCACATGTGGCGGTTTACCGTAGGCAGAACCAATACCTAGGTTGATGCTGGGCTCACGAAAGTAAACAGGGTTTAACTGACCGTGGCAATCGGTCATATGTAACAAGCGTGCATTACCGAAGTTTGGCAGATCATAAAAATCAGAGGCCTGCTTTTGTGCGGCATAGCCCTGGCGTGGCAATACGCCAGCAACCGCAGCAATTCCCATTAAGCGAGCAAAGTCGCGACGGCTAGTAGACATGATAAATTCCTATAAATAATGAGTACAAAAAAATAAGCCCACCGAACTACAGTTTAAGTAGAACGTGGGCTTGAACTGGTTAAGTCGTGTGGCGTGTAACCCTACTCAGGTACAGCCATGACCCATTCTTTTTGAGACTGATGGTATTGAGCCATGCCCATACGAGCGTGATACTGGGCTTGAGCCGAAATGTCCATCGACTTACGGAAGTCACCGCCCGCCAATGCTTTAGCCGACGCCTTAAGCAACTTTTTGGTCAAGGTCCAATCAAAGTCAAGCGCTACCACTTGAGCATGCTGATCTTTAGCCGCTGCCAGCAGCTTAGCGGCATTTTCTGCGTTAGCTTCAACCGCAGCAGCTACTTCTTCGGGATGGTCCGTGGTGTAGGTTTGGCCTTCAAAAGTAAAACTATGGCCTTTACCATACATGGCACGTTGGGCATTAAACGCATCATCGAAGGATTGAGCAGCAACGCTGCTCGACACCATCATTAATGCGGCCACAAGAGAAATTGTCTTATTCATGTTGTTCTCCTCGTCTGCTTATTTACGTGCGCCAGGGCCATTGACCACTAACCCATTAGACATATATGTTTGGAAAAATTCTAAATTACGGAACTTCTCACCCTGTGTTTTTTGTGGCGTACCACGCACGTTCTTCTGACAACCGCCATAACGACGCTGCAAGGTACCTAACTCACCCCATTTTGAACGAAACACTGGAAAGTGGGTTACGTGACCTAAGGTTGGGCCCGGCAAGTCAGCTCGAATAAGGATGTTGGCACCAGCTACGTGGCAACTAGCACAACTCATATTCAATTGACCTCGACGAGCATAAAAGCTTTGCTTACCGTCTAGGTATGCCGCTTTTGCCGCGTCATTTGGAATTTGTACATCAAACACATTGTCGCGCGAGGTCGAAGCCATGTAGGCGGAGATCTTGGCAATTTTGCCCTTCTTCCAACCTAAGGCTTTTTCACCGTTGCTTTCACGGCATTGGTTGATGGCTAATTCCAGCGTCACCACTTGCCCTTGAGCTTCGTCCCAACGTGGGAAGTTTTGGCGAATACCTTCACCACCATTGGCAAAGCAATCGGCATAGGATTTGCCGTTGGCAAAGGCTGTATTAAACAGTTCTTCGCCTTCTTCAATATCAAACTCGTAGGGAGGGAATTCTTCAATTTCCTGCCATTGCTCACGTGAGGGTGCGTCTAGGGCATAAATACCGTTTACATAATCACTTACGGCCACTTTTGGGAAACGCTTTTGAAAGTAGCTTTGTAATGCTAAACGGTCGGCCTCTGGGTCAACCGTCGCTAAAGTATTACCGCTGCTTGCGGCATGGCTAACACTAGCAACAAGCGCTAATGAAGCGCCGACTAGCATGGATTTTATTATTTTCATATCTGCTGCCTCTTACTATAGAGTGGCCGTTGCTGGCTACTTAATTTTGGCGGTTTCCGTTGCCGTAGCGCCGGTGATTTCCGTCCAGGTCATTTCTAACTCGTCACCTTTGGCGCCACCAACAAAGGTGAAAGCCAAGTATGGGTTTTTAGAAATGGCTGTGCCCATGTTGGTTTCCATAACGGTTTTACCCTGGTAAGCAACACTCAGCGTTTGAATGTAATTAGCAGCAATTTTGTTGCCACTTTTATCTTTACGATTACCCGTTTCCATAGCATGCTTAGCCATGATCTTAACTACCGTATTGCCGCCTTTTGCTTTAGCTTTGGCGCGTAAAATACCTTTTGCCATGATAATTTCTCCTGTTTCGCCTTTAGCCGCCGCAGCCGCCGATTGTTACTTTCACTTCTTTCGAAGCGCTGAATGAACCACTATTTGTTGTCACTACGGCGGTTACCGCAGATGTTTTACCCATACGAATACGGCAAGACACGTCAGCTAATGTACCTTCTGGAATGGTGAACTGCGCCGCTAAGGGTTGTGGGTTATTGGCTACAAAAATAGCGATACTAGTCACGCCAGCAAGGCTACTCTTCACACTAATAGGTACCACTGCACCGTTTTCGGCAATGTCAGGGGCTTTGAGGGTCACCTCGGCACTGGCGCTAGGGTCGGCTTCATACAAAGCACCCATAGCCGCTTCTTGGGTTTCGGCTTCAAAGGCCGCTTTCGACCATGCTGCCAAAGCCACTCGTGGCATCAACACACCCAAACCAGCCACTAAGCCACCGGTAAACACAGCTTTTAAAACACTTCTTCGATTCATCATTGGTTTATTCCTTGGCTTCGCGTTGACGTAGCAAAGCTTGACTTAAATTAAATTAAATTAGTAGACACTTAGTATTCGTACAAATATGCGATTAAGGCGTCAATTTCTGCTTCGGATAAAATCCAATGCCGGCCAAACGGAGGCATAATGCTCAGTGGATTTCTTACGGTAGCATCCCAAATCTGGGCCCTAAGCTTGGTTGAATCTGGAAATCGTGCCTTCATGGCTAACAAAGGCGGACCCTGATTGCCGGGCAACTTGGCATCGGCATCGGGAATCATATGACAGGCAATACAATTGCCTTTTTTCTTATTTAGATAAAGCGCTTTACCCTTGGCTATATCGTCTGCAGAATAGTCTGCCAGCGTCACGGATGACGCGCCGATCAACGCCAACCCCAGTAATGCGTGCTTTATTATGTTTTTTCGCATTGGTTTTTCCTCGTTTTTGTCTTTATGAAACCCAACGTTAGTGTTGAGACTCCACCATAAATAGGACCGCATTGGTCACTGCTTCGTCTGATAAATCTGCTCTGCCACCTTTGGCTGGCATATAACCTGTGCTCCCAGCAAAGCCTTGCAAGGCATGACTGATCAAAAGGTCATTACCTTGTTGCAAGCGCTCAACCCAGGCCGACGCGTCACCGACTTTAGGTGCACCTGCCAAACCATTGGTGTGGCATACTCCACACGCTGCTTTGTAAGTTGATTCGCCAGCGATAGCGGCTGCACTCATTGCCGCCGGTTCGCTTGCCTCAGCTACAGCGGGTTCTTCACCGGTGATAGCGGCCTTACGCTCGGCTTCTTTACTGGCTTCTAAATCATGCTGGCCCGAATGGCTGGCCGCTGGCGCATCTGCACCTTCTACAAAATGGCCAATGGGTGTGACGCCCGCAAGAGAGCCTTTCATCATAAGCTTGTCTGGATCTGCGCAATCACTCATACAGCGTGGATTTTGCACATCTGGACGATCATCTACAAAAAAGCCATCTTCATTAGGCATTACAATCTGTGCCAAATTTTGTTGTGACAATTCAAAATCTTCTTCGATAATGTCATTCATATAGAGCACATATGCAGTGATGTCATAAACTTGCTGATCACTCAAACTCATGGGCGCTGTAAATGGCATGGCACGGCGAATGTAATCAAACAAGGTACTGGCGTAAGGCCAATAGCTGCCTACGGTTTTAACCGGACGTTCGTCGGCTAGCGTGCCTTCACCGCCCACTAATACTGGCCAACGGCCTTCGCCCTCACCAAATACACCGTGACATGAGGCACAAACCATTTCGTAGGCTTCTTCGCCATCAATGGCATTACCACTACCTACAGGGAGGCCTTTACCGTCTGGCCGAATATCAATATCCCAACCGGCGATTTCAAGCGCGGTGGCTGGGGTACCAATCTGATAGTCTTGGGCATGCACAAGCCCTGCTGCGCACGACACAGCAAAAGTTAAGGCAACTATAGATTTAGGTGATTTGAACATTTTTCACCTCTCCAGTTGGGGCCACTTGCCATGTATGAATTGAGTTTTTATGGTAAATAGAATTCACGCCGCGTTGCTCTCTGAGTTGGGCTAATGTGGGCTGTACATAACCGCTGTCATCGTACGCTCGGCTTTGAATCAGCCATGGTTCACCTTGCCATTGGGTCATCAAACTAAAACGCGTTAGCGCTTTATCTAGCACCAAACCTTTAAGTTGTGCGGGCTGCCAAGAAACGCCACCATCAAAAGAAATGTCTACACCTTTGATTTTGCCGCGCCCGGTCCATGCCAAACCTTCTATTTCTAAAAAGCCTTTGCGACGGATAGGGTTCTCTGGGCACGGACTGGTGATCACCGAATTACATTCTTGCACATAGGTAAATCGACGCGCGCGGCCATCTTCCATAAGGTCTGTGTATTTGGAGGTCTCTTCGCGATGGTGCCACGGCTTGTCACCTACTTCGATACGACGCAACCACTTAATAGAGGTATTGCCTTCCCAGCCAGGGTTTAATAAGCGCAGTGGATAGCCTTGTTCCGGACGCAACATTTCACCGTTTTGGGCATACACAACTAAGGTGTCGTCTAGAATTTTTTCAATAGGGATAGAACGACTCATGTGGGCACCGTCAGCGCCCTCGGCCAGAATCCACTTGCCTTCGGTTTGAATGCCAGCTGCATCCAACAGTACCTTTAGAGGCACACCGGTCCATTCGCAACAACTCAACATACCGTGGGTAAACTGCAAGGCCTCCATTTGAGGGCCACGCCATTCCATACCACCGTTGGCGGGACATTCGATAAATTTAATTTCTGACACCGATGGAAAACGCATCAGGTCTTCCATGGTGAAAATAAGTGGGTTATCAACTAACCCATGAATCATCAACCGGTGCTCATCAGGGTTAATGTCTGGCACACCTGCATGGTAACGTTCAAACACCAACCCATTAGGTGTAATAATACCTTTTAGGTCTTGGATTGGACTCATGCTAATCGACGAAATTGATTCCGCAGTTAACCACGGTACGGTACGACGAACCACTTGGGATTCGTGACGCGAGGGCAAACCATATGGGTTTTCAACTACACCGGTGCCTAATTGGCGACCCCACTGGGGTTCATTAGGGGGCAAGTTAGCGCTAAGACCAGACGCTGTGGCGATACTTGCACCACCAACGGCAGCAGCACCAGCCACATAACTCACTCCACGACGCAAAAAGTCGCGGCGATCATTGGTGGTTAAATGCTCACTGGCATCTTGCATGGTTTGCAGAAGCTGTTTAGTGCTGGGTGTAGTCATAGATAAATCGTTTAAGCAGACAATACTTATAGCATACTGAATCCAAGCCAAACATTACAAGCAACTAAAGTAGCATATTCCAAAACAAACTATAAAGCATAAGCTTATATAATTTATTTATATAAAAGGACAAAATCTGATACTACGAAACTATGTTATCTTGTGTTAAGTGCCTCAAACAGGACCAAAAAATCATGACACACTACAGATTTTTGCTTACAGCGTGCCTTTTACTCTGCCTACCTACAGCTTGTTGGGCTGATACCTACGCGCCTCAAAAGGTGGTTTATCACATCAACTATGCCGATGAAAGCCGTATAAATTCTACCTTTACCAATATTAACAACCACATCGAAGCGCTCGATGAAGACCAGCTAGATATCAAAGTGGTGATCCACGGGCCGTCTCTGGAATATTTTATTAGCGCCACTGCCGACAGCACCAAACAAATCACCCTAGACAACCTAAAATTACTCGATGTGCAGTTTTTAATTTGCGGCAATACCATCGCCGCTTACCGGCTCACGGTGGATGACTTGTATGACGTTGCCGAGGAAGACGTAGTTAAGGCTGGCTTGCCCGCCATCGTAGCCCTGCAGCAGCAAGGTTACATCTACTTAAGACCATAATCTGACACCGAAAAACGTGATTTGTAACAGCCAACGCCTTATAATTTAGCCACACTAATTATTGGCATCTTTTTATGGACTATGAGCAACTCATCTCCGACATTGGCATCCAACCGTTACAACTATATCTAGGCTTGGTTTTGGGTTTAACCTTTGGTGTGGGCGCCACCCTAAGTCACTTTTGCCTGCGCAAATTAGTCATCGATGTGTCGCAATTTAACATGGGCCCCTCTAGCTATACTTGGTTGCTAGGCTTAGGCGTATCCCTACTGGCCACTCAACTGCTATTGCAAGGCGACGCCAGCGACATTAGCGAGGCGCAAATCATTGCTGCGGACGCCAGCCTCAGCGGGCCTATCATTGGTGGCCTGATGTTCGGATTTGGCATGGTCTTAAGCCGTGGTTGTAGCTCTAGGCAATTCGTTTTGATTGCTTCGGGCAACCTCCGCTCGCTGTTTACCTTTATCACCTTTGCCCTCACCGCTCAGCTCGCTTATGGCGGCCAGCTCACATCATTGCGTAACCAAGCGCAGGATTTATGGCGTTTAGATTGGCCCACCAGCCAGCTGTATGACGTATTGCCGTTGGCACAATCACACTATGCCATCGTCGGCCTGGTGATTGTTGGCCTGAGTGCGGCCCCTCTCATCAAGCAACGCGCCTGGCCTCAGCTGACCGGGGCATTGCTTGTGGGTTTAGCCATTGCTGCGGGATGGCACTCCACCAGTTTTGTGGCCTACCATAGCTTTGGCGCAATGTTGCCGCAAAGCATTACCTTTAGCGCGCCTGCAGCCCAAAACCTGATCACTATATTTTCCCTAGACGCGCCTTTTGTACGGCTTGGCGCTGGACTGTTAGTGGGCTGTTTTGTAGGTTCTGCGCTCATTAGTTTGCTGCGTCGCGACTTCAAGCTACAAGGCTTCGATACGCAGCACCCAATGAGCCGCTACTTAGTTGCGGGCACCCTCATGGGGTTGGGCTCAGTGATTGCTAGCGGCTGTTCTGTAGGGGCAGGTTTATCGGGTATTTCCGTACTTGCCGTCAACGCCATAGTCACCCTGGCTTGCATCATCATTGGCGGCTTGCTTGCGTTACGCTACAAGGGATGAGCGCTAGCTAGACACCAACTGCCATGGTAACAAGTGTTGGTTCTTGAGTTCTCTCAAGGCAAAACTAGAATTAAGCCCTGCAACACCGGGCAGATTTACCAACTTACGTTTTAGGGTTTGTTCATATTGCTCTATGGATTGCACCACCACGCGTAATAAATAATCCACGTCGCCAGACATGATGTAGCATTGCATTACTTCATCCATGGCGACGGCTGCGCTTTCAAACTGCATTAACAATTGCTCATCGTGGCTCTTGAGTTTGACCGTGACAAACACCACCACACCTAACCCTACTTTTTTTGCGTCTACTAACGCCACACTGGCACTGATAATGCCACTGTCTTGTAGTTTTTTGATGCGTCGCCAACAGGGCGTGTGAGACAAACCCACCAAATCAGCAACCACTTGCACCGACTGGCTGGCATCTTTTTGCAATTGCTGCAATATCTTAATATCGAAGACATCTAACTTCATATTTTACCTTTATAGGATATTCATCCTACTTAAATACCATAATTCGAAAAATTATACTCAATTATTGCTCATTTCTGTATACATACGCAAATTAATTTCACTCTACATGCGCCATACTGGGCCACTACACCCTCAATTACTGCGTGAGATTTTCCCCATGACGACACCACTCGCCCACCAGCCCAAAGATCTGTTTGAATGCTACCGCCAAGAATCTGGCCAAGTTTATATGAGCGGAGTGCAAGCCTTGGCACGCATTCCCATGGCGCAAGTGCGACGCGATAAAGCGGCAGGTTTAAATACCGGTGGCTTCATCAGTGGTTACCGTGGTTCTCCACTGGGTTTGTTAGACAAAACCTTACACCAAGCACAGGCTTATTTAGACCAACACAATATCCGTTTTCAGCCAGGCGTCAATGAAGAGTTGGCGGCCACCATGGTGTGGGGATCACAGCAATTACATTTATCTAAAGAGGCCAAATTCGATGGCTTAGTGGGCATGTGGTATGGCAAAGGACCAGGAGTAGACCGCTGTGGTGATGTGTTTAAACACGCCAACGCCGCAGGTTCCGCACCCCACGGTGGTGTTTTGTGTGTCGCTGGCGACGACCATGGTGCAAAATCTTCCACTGTGCCACACCAATCAGACCATGCTTTCATGTCATCCACTATGCCGGTACTCTACCCCTCATCGATTCACGAATACATTTGGATGGGGTTAGCCGGTATTGCCATGTCTCGTTACAGCGGTTGCTGGGTGGGTTTTAAGGTGATTTCGGAAACCGTGGAAACCACCGCTGCCGTGAATTTAGAACACGAAGACGTAGAGTTTGTTATACCGGACGATTTTGACATTCCTACGGACGGTCTTAACCTGCGCTGGCCCGATGATCGTATGCAGCAAGATTCGCGCCTGCAAAATCATAAAGGTTATGCGGCCCTAGCTTTTGCTCGCGCCAACGGCTTTAACCGCGTTACCCTAGCCTCACCTAAGCCGCGCTTTGGCATCGTTGCTTCTGGTAAATCCTACGAAGAAACTCGCCAAGCGATTCACGAGCTTGACCTCACAGACCAACAGGCCGCCCAAATGGGTGTCAGCGTATATAAAGTAGGCATGCCTTGGCCCCTTGAACCGCAGGGTATTCGAGAATTTTCTGAAGGCTTAGAAGAAATTCTCATCGTTGAAGAACGCCGTGAAATGATCGAAAACCAAATCAAACAACAACTATTCAACTGGGGCACCCATGATCGCCCACGGATCATCGGTAAGTTTGATGAGTTAGACCAGAGCGTATTGCCGTTAGACAAAGAACTTGATGTGCCCATGGTGGCAAAGGTAATCGCTCAGCGGTTACTCAAGCTCGATATAGACACTGACACAAAAGTTCACTTAACCGCTCAAATAGCGCGTATCGACGCCCAACATGCGGCCAGTTCGCAGATGTTGGCACCGGTTAGCCGCACACCCTACTTCTGTGCCGGCTGCCCTCACAACACCTCCACTAAAGTACCTGAGGGCAGCCGTGCTGCAGTAGGCATTGGCTGTCACTTTATGGTGCAGTGGATGGACAGAAATACCGAAACTTTTAGCCAAATGGGTGGCGAGGGCACTATGTGGGCCGGCTGCGCCCACTTTACCGACGAAGCCCACCAGTTTGTTAACCTTGGCGACGGCACCTATTTTCACTCTGGTTCCTTAGCCATTCGCCAATCATTAGCTGCTGGCGCTAACATTACCTACAAAATTCTTTATAACGACGCCGTGGCGATGACCGGCGGCCAAAGCGTGGATGGCATTTTAACCATGCCACAAATCACCCATCAGCTGTACCACGAAGGCGTGCAAGAGATTATCGTTTTGGCCGACAACCCAAGCGAATTTAAGCAGTCGCAGCTAGCGAAAGGCACTTACCTTGGGCATCGCGACGAGTTAGAACCCATCATGCTACGTTTGCGCCAACAGCAAGGTTTAAGTGTGATTGTATTCCAACAAACCTGCGCAACGGAAAAACGCCGGTTACGTAAACAAGGCAAAGTTGAAGCCATTAAAACCCGAGCTTGGATTCACTCAGAAATCTGTGAAGGCTGTGGAGATTGCTCGGTGCAGTCAAACTGCGTCGCCATCGAACCCTTAGACACAGATCTAGGCCGTAAACGCAAAATAAATCAATCCAGCTGCAATGCTGATTTATCCTGCGTGAAGGGTTTCTGCCCTTCTTTCATTACCATTGAGGGGGCTCAGGTACGTAAGCCCAAGACTCAGTCTCAAGCCCTTATGGAACTACCGGAGCCTAAGCCCCATATGGGTTTAGATAAGCCCTTCAACATTGCGGTTACCGGCGTTGGAGGCACTGGTGTACTTACTATTGGCGCCTTATTGGGCATGGCTGCACATATTGATGGCAATGCCTTTATGACATTAGACTTTTCAGGCCTAGCGCAAAAAGGCGGTGCTGTACTCAGCCACGTACGTTTGGCGGCGAGCCCTGAGCAAGTCACCACACCACGCATTGTTGAAGGCCGGGCTGATTTATTGCTGGCAGCCGATGCCGTAGTTACCGTGTCTCCTAGCGTGTTAGGCTTATGTAGCAAAGACACCCAAGCCGTGGTAAGTAGCCACCTAATCCCGGTGTCTAATTTTGTGCAGGATGCCGACTTTGATTTTAAGCAGGATGAGTGTTTAGAGCTGATTGCCAGCCATGTATCAAAAGACCGCCACCAATTGGATTTCCACCAGCTTGCACTACAACAAATGGGCGATACCATCTTTGCTAACGTTATGTTGCTAGGTTTCGCAGTACAAAAAGGCTTAGCCCCCGTATCCATTGCCGCCCTAGAACAAGCCGTGCACCTTAATGGCGTTGCTATTGACGCCAATCTACGGGCTTTGCACCTGGGTCGTCAATTAGCCCACGCGGGCAACGAAAGTTCACAAGTGTTACACATCAAGCCTTCGGCACCCAGCTATAAGCAAATTCTAGCCGACCGAAAGCTACGTTTAGTCAGCTACCAGAACCAAGCGCTGGCCCATCAATATGGCCAACAACTTGGCCAATGGCAGGCCCGTATAGAAAACCACTTAGCCCCCAAGCAGGCACAAAGCTTGATGCAAACCATTGCCACAACTTACTTTAAGTTGTTGGCCGTGAAGGATGAATACGAAGTAGCGCGATTATTTAGCCAAACCGATTTGAAGGCCAAACTGAGCGCCGAGTTCACCGGTGACTATCGCATTTTTCTCAACCTTTCGCCGCTGGGTTTTGCCACCTGGAATAAAAATTTAAACCAGCCTAAAAAATACCGTATAGGCAGTTGGATGCTCAAGCTAATGACACCCTTGAGCATGCTCAAGGGCATTCGTGGCACGGCTATAGATCTCTATAGCTACCACCCTGAACGCAAGGCTGAGCGTGCTTTTACAAGTTATTTTATAAGCCAAATGGATCTACTATTGGAGCAATTAGATGCAACTAATAGCGAACAAATACTGGCCGCTATTAAGGTGTTTGACAAGGTGCGTGGTTATGGTCATGTGCGAGCTGCATCCATGCTTCAAGCACGCACCCAACTAGATCAAGAGATGGCCAAACTGAAGCTTGGGCAACAAGCCTACGAGGCATAAAAATGAGTTAGCCTAGACTGTTGAAGCAGAGACCATTTGCGGGCAAAATAGGGCATCTTTATATGCACTGGAGTCATTTGCATGCGCCCACATTTATCCATTTCTCGCCGCACCCGCCGTACGCCCTTTAGCAGCCGAGTAGAGGCAGCCGGCGCCAGTGGTTACACAGTGTATAACCACACTCTGCTAGCCACGTCCTTTCGCGGCATAGAAGTTGATTACTGGCACCTGTGCGAAAACGTACAAGTATGGGATGTTAGCTGCGAAAAGCAAGTGACTCTAAAGGGCCCGGATGCAAGCAGACTGGCGCAGTACATGACACCGCGCAACCTCACCGATGCCCAGGTAGGCCGGTGCTATTACCTACCCATGTGTGATGAAAACGGCGCCATGATGAATGACGCCGTGGCCATTAAGGTAAACGATGGCCATTGGCGGCTGTCGGTTGCCGACTCAGATATACTGCTATGGGCCAAGGGTTTAGCCGTTGGTTTTGACTTAGATGTGGAAGTGCGTGAGCCCGACATGTATCCCCTTGCTGTACAGGGCCCAAAAGCCGTAGAATTGATGATCCGTGTGTTTGGCGAAGGCATCAAAGAACTTGGTTTTTTTGCCATTGCACCCTTTATGTACAACGGCCAGCGAATGAAAGTGGCGCGCTCGGGCTGGAGCAAACAAACGGGCTATGAAGTATTTGTGAATAACCCAGAAATTGGCACGCAACTGTGGGATGAATTATTTACCAAAGGCCAAGACCTTGACGTACGCGCTGGCTGCCCCAACCTCATTGAGCGTATCGAAAGCGGACTACTATCCTTCGGTAACGACATGGGCCACGAGACCACACCCTTCGAAATTGGCTTGGATAAGTATGTGGACTTGGATGCCGACATTGACAGCTTGAGTTTACCTGCCCTGCGTAAGCATACGCCCACCAAACAGCTCATGGGTTTGGTTTTGGAGTACCACCGTAACCTCAGCAATCTTGATGTGTTTGTGGGTGAGAAGAAAGTCGGCGACATTCGCAGCCAAGCCTACTCGCCAAAATACATGCGCCGCTTAGCCTTTGTAATGTGTGATCTAGCCGCCTTAGATGGGGCCACCAGCGTTGAAGTTATCACTGACCAAGGCAAAGCCACTGGCCACTTAACCTCTCTACCTTTCGACTTTGACGCCTTGGGTCTTTCTGCCTGCCGTTAACCATGGTTAACGCCTTGCATTGAACCTATTTTAGGCCCATACCCGACCTAGTCAGTACCCATAGTGACTAACTAGGTCTGAGCGTGGCTCTGGCCAATGGGCTGGCGTATATTCGCTTACTAGTTCATCTATTTAACCCTACTCATTACTACAATTTAGGTCGCATCCCATGATTCCAGAACTTTCTGTCTCCCGCCGCACCCGCTCAACACCTTTCACCAGCCGCGTTGAAGCCGCTGGAGTACAAGCTTACACCGTTTACAATCACACCTTACTGGCAACTAAATTTCGTGGTTTTGAAGCCGACTACTGGCACCTATGCAATCATGTTCAAGTGTGGGATGTATCCTGTGAAAAGCAAGTTGCCATCAACGGCCCCGATGCCTACCAATTGATCCAACTCATGACCCCTAGGGACTTGTCCAAAGCCCGTATTGGGCGCTGCTTTTATGTGCCCTTGTGCAACGAACAAGGCGGCATAGTTAACGACCCAATTGCCATTAAGCTCAGTGACAATGAGTGGTGGCTATCCATAGCGGATACTGACGTTATGCTCTGGGCTCAAGGTTTAGCCACCGGCTTTAAGCTTGATGTGCAGGTTACCGAGCCAGATATATGGCCCCTTGCCGTGCAAGGCCCTAAAGCCGAAAATTTAATGGCCCGCGTATTTGGCGAAAGTGTACGCGATATCAAATTCTTCAACATTAAACCCATGCATTATCGCGGCGTCGACATGCAAGTGGCTCGTTCTGGTTGGAGTAAGCAAGGTGGCTTTGAGATATACGTCAATGACGCCGTTCTAGGCGGCCAGCTATGGGATGAGTTATTTAGTAAAGGCAAAGATTTAAATGTAGGTCCGGGCTGCCCTAACTTAATTGAGCGCATGGAAAGTGGCTTATTGTCCTTAGGCAATGACATGGGTTACGAGACCAGTCCTTTAGAGTGCGGCCTAGACCAATATGTAAGCCTAGACGCCGACATTAACAGTTTATCCTTACCTGCCTTACGCCAACAGGTGCCTGCGCGCCAATTGAAAGGCTTAGTTATCGACCAAGCTTGCCAGCTAATTGATCAAAATATCTATTTAGATGGCCAGTGTGTAGGCCAGATTACTAGCCAAGCCTATTCGCCTAAATATGGCGTACATTTGGCATTTGTCTTGTGTTCTTTACCGGCGTTAGGCGCTAGTCTTACCCTTGACGTCAATTGCCAACAAGGCAGTGTGTCAGGCCGAGTTACTAGCCTGCCCTTCGACTTTAAAGGCCTTGGTTTAGAGCCTAAAGCATAACTTAAAGCACCGCCATACACACATAAAATGAGTTAATACTATGAGCAAATCATCCTTTTTAGGGGCCGACACTATTGCCCTACACAGTGGCTACCAGCCTGAGTCCGACCACGGCTCCCGCGCGGTACCCATTTATCAAACCACCTCATATGTGTTTGATAGCGTTGATGAGGCCTCTGCCCTGTTTAATGTTGAGCAAGGTGGGCATATATACAGCCGCATTACTAACCCAACGGTGGCTGTACTAGAGCAACGATTAGCTGCCTTAGAAGGCGGTGCGGGAGCCATTTGTACGGCCTCGGGTATGAGCGCTTTGTTTGTCACCTTTTTTAGCTTATGTTCCGCCGGTGATCACATTGTTAGTGCCGCGCAAATTTACGGTTCTACCGTCACCCTACTCAAGCACACCCTTAAACGTTTCAACATTGATTGCACCTTCGTTGACATCAACGACCAAGACGCCTTAGCGGGTGCCATTCAAGACAATACTAAGCTGATATTTTGCGAGTCTATTGGCAACCCTGGCCTTGCTGTATCTAACTTGCCCGCCATTGCTGACACTGCTCACCAACAGGGCATCCCGGTAGTGGTGGATGCAACTTTTGCCACACCCTATTTAAATAACCCCATCCAACACGGTGCCGACGTAGTGGTGCACTCGGTAACCAAATGGATTGGCGGGCATGGCGTCGCCGTTGGCGGCGTAGTCATTGACGGTGGTAATTTTGATTGGTTAAAAAGCGGCCGCTTCCCTACCCTAACGCAACCCTATGAACCCTTCCATGGGATGAACTTTTGGGAAGAGTTTGGGCCCGCGGCCTTGGCTATGCGTATTCGCTGTGAATCAATGCGCGACATTGGTGCTGCCATGACGCCCCACAACGCCTTCTTATTATTACAAGGTTTAGAAACCCTCAACCTACGTATGCAACAACACGTAACCAATGCCCAAGCCATGGTAGCTTGGCTCCAACAGCAAGACGCTGTGGCTTGGGTCAACCATCCGGACATTAATGCCGATGCCCATACCAAAACCTTATTTCCCAAGGGCGCAGGTTCTATGCTCACCTTTGGTGTAAAAGGCGGCCGAGACGCCGGTGCCGCATTTATTAATGCCTTGCAGCTGTCCTCTAATCTTGCCAATGTGGGCGACTCGCGCACCTTGGTATTACATCCGGGTAGCACCACGCATTCCCGCTTAAGCGAAACTGATTTAGTGGCCGCCGGTATCAGTGCCGATTTAATCCGCGTGTCGGTGGGCATCGAAACCGTTAAAGATATTCAAGCCGACTTTGGTTTAGGTTTACGCGCTGCCGCAAAAGTGGCTATGGCGCAACTCGCACAGACGGAGGCCTAGACATGTATATTACAGTGGATAATCAAAACACCTTTGTAGCCACCGGTGGCAAGCCCTTTAACCCCAATTTGCCTACCGTGGTTTTACTGCATGGCTCGGGCACGGACCACCGCGGATGGGCCTTGCAAGCCCGCTGGTTTGCCTTTCATGGCTATAGCGTGTTCGCTCCAGACATGCCTGCCCATAGCTTATCTGCAGGCGAGGCCTTAACCAGCATTGAGGCTATGGGCGCTTGGTTAGTTCGCGCTTTAGACGCAGCTAAAGTGAGCAATGTGCACTTAATTGGCCATTCACAAGGCTTTTTGGTGGCCTTAGAAGCGGCAGTTTTGTTATCAAAACGCCTGCTTTCCGTCACTGCCATGGCAACGGCTAGCGCCATACCCGTTAACCCTGCCCTGATTGAAACAGCGCAAAAAGATCCCGCTTTAGCGGCCCAAATGATGCTGCAATGGGGCTTTGGTAACCAACACCAATATGGCGCCAGTGCGGTGCCGGGCATGCAGCCCATAGGCATTGGCCAGCGCATCATGGCCAACAATCCGTTGGCCATCGACCTAGCCGCATGTAATGCCTATACGGCCGGTTCCAAGCGCGCCCAACAACTGGCTAGCGAGGGCTGCGCTAGCTGTGTAATCCTTGCCGCGCAAGACCGTATGACCCCCAAAAAAGAAGGTTTCAAGTTAGCACAAGATCTTGGCACTCACGCCCAAGTTATTGCAGACACGGGCCATATGTTGCCTATGGAAGCCCCCAAACAAAGCCTTAGCATCATGAAAACATTTATTCAGACATTAGAGAAATAACCATGGCCAAACTCATCGCCAACAAAACTGCACCCAAGTCCTCCATCAAAAAAGTAGCCGTTATTGGCGCAGGCACCATGGGTGCAGGCATTGCAGGCCAAGTGGCTAATGCCGGTGTTGAAGTTTGGTTATTAGACCTACCCAGCAAAACTGGCAGCATTAACGCCTTAGCTGAACGGGGTTTTAAACGTCTACAAAACCTTAATTCGCCGGGTTTAATGAGTAACGACGCAGGACAATTAATCCATTGTGGCAACACCACTGACGACTTTGAGCAGTTAGCTGATTGTGACTGGATTGCCGAAGCCGTGGTCGAGCGCTTAGACATTAAACAAGCCCTTTACCGCCGCATTGAAGCCATTACTGGCCCACAGACGATCGTCACCTCTAACACCTCGACCATTCCTATCAGTTTGTTAACGCAGGACCTACCGCAGTCTTTTTGTGAACGCTTTGCCATCACCCACTTCTTTAACCCAGTGCGGTTTATGCGTTTACTTGAGCTAGTGCGCGGCGAGCACACCCGTGACGATGTGATTACAACCCTAGACCAGTTTTGCGAAAGCAACCTTGGTAAAGGTGTGGTGGTATGTGAAGATACGCCTGGATTTTTGGGCAACCGCGTGGGCGTATTTGCCATTCAATGCGCCTTACATACGGCCTTTAAATTGGGCCTGTCGCCTGCCGAAGCCGATGCGCTATTTGGCCGCCCCATGGGCATTCCAAAAACCGGCGTATTTGGTTTATACGATTTAATTGGCATCGACTTAATGGCCGACGTTGCCAACAGCCTAGAGCAAATTTTGCCGGCTGACGATGAATTTCATCAATACGCTAAACCCGTACCTTTGATGACGCAAATGATTGCCAATGGTCAAACCGGTAACAAAGGTGGCCAAGGCTTCTATAAAGAGACCGAAGATGGTCGCCTAGTGCTCGATTTGGCCACTGGTGAATACCAAGTCAGTGAGCGCTTACAGTTAGCTTTGGCGCAACAAGCCGAAGCCGAGGGTGTGGCTGTGTTACTGGATGATGACAGCGTCTATGGCCAGTTCGCCTGGCAGGTATTGTCTAGCACCTTGAACTATGCCGCCTCACTCATTCCAGAAATAGGTCCCAATGTGGTGCCCATCGACGACGCGATGAAGTTAGGCTACAACTGGATTTATGGGCCCTTTGAACTGTTAGATCAATTGGGAGCCCAACGCGTAGTGCAGCGTATGCAAAACGAAGGTCGCGAAGTAGCGCCTATTTTAGTTCTCGCTGCGCGCCAACAAGGTTTCTATCAAGTCGCCAATGATCAATTGATGAGCCTTACCCAATCGGGTGACTATGCCGCGCTAGCACGCCCGCAAGGCGTATTACGTTTTTCAGAACTAAAACAAACGCTGGTCCCTGTATTCAGCAATAAAAAGGCCAGTTGGTACCAATACGACTCAGCCGCCATTGTAGAGTTTCATTCCAAAGCTAATGCGCTAGATGCCGACTCTATGGCGGTTATTAAAGACGCCTTGACGCAAGCCCAAGCGCGTAACTTACGTGGCGTGGTGCTACACAACGACACCCAGCATTTTTCGTGTGGTGTTAATTTGAGCGCCTTTCGTGGTTTCTTCGAAGCGGACGATTACCAGGGTATGGACGACTTCCTCAATGATTTTCAGCAAACCATGCATGCCATGAACACCTGCCCACTGCCAGTCATCGCTGCACCTGTAGGCATGTCGATCGGCGGTGGTTTTGAGGCCGTGCTAGCCGCCGATCATGTTATTTGTCATGCCAACTCGGTCATGGGTTTGGTTGAAGCCAGTGTTGGTGTAGTACCCGGCGGCGGTGGTTGTAAAGAATACCTCTACCGTTGGTATGAGGTACTGGATGACATTAAGGCCGCCGCCTGGAAGGCATTTATGATTGTTGGTTACGGCTGGACAGCTAAGTCGCCCCTTGAGGCCACCGAGCAAGCCATGCTCTATCCGGAAGATCAGTACATGATGAACCGCGACCGCATTTTGCAACAAGCCCTAGACCAACTGAATAAAGTACAAAAAGCCAAACCGCGTAAGCCGTTACCCATGGCAGGCGAAGACACCTACCGTGAAATGATGGATTGGTTATTTGAAGCCGAAGACCAAGGTAAAATTACGTCTCACGATGTGGTCGTAGGCACCGAGCTAGCGCGCATCTTCACCGGCGGAAAAGTAAAAGCCAACACCATGATGAGCGAACAGGATTTATTTGATGCCGAACGCGAGGCATTTTTGCGCTTAGCCCGTTCCAGTGATACCCAAGCTAGGATTATAAGTATGCTGGACCAAGGTAGCCCAATACGTAACTAAGCTAATGTAAGCTTCTAACAAGATACAAAAACAACACACAAGGTTACAGCAACAGGCCGCTTTATAGCAGCCAGTAACCTTGTGTTGCAATTCACTCAGTCTATTTATCTTCCTCCTGCCAACACACTAGCCATGCACGGCCTTCAAGTGTAATCTGCAATCAGTAATCTGCAGAATAATAATCCTCGTCCACCGGAGCGTCCTCGCCATGTTGAATTGGTTTACTAACCTTAGTATCAGCAAAAAAATAATCACCGCTTTTTTATTGGTGGGTATCATTCCCTTTGCAGTATTGGGTATCACTGCGCTCGACAGTGCGACTAAGGCGCTGGAATAGCAGTCATTTAATCAGCTAGAAGCTGTGCGGGGCATTAAAAAAGCTCAAATCGAAAGCTATTTTAAGTCCACCAAAGACGATATGGACGTACTACGCGAAACTTCCGGCACCATACGTCAAGAAGCCATGAACAAACTGGTTGCCGTTCGAGACAACAAGAAAAACGCCATCCAATTGTATTTTGATACGGTGCGTGACCAAGTTATCACTACCGCAGAAAACCAAATGATTATTGATGGCATGCGTGACTTCAGCGCCATTTTTGGCGATTTTGGCACAGAAAATGGCTACAGCGCGGCTAAGCTAAAGCAGGCACGTAAACAGCTTGCTGCTTATTACAATAACGATTTTTCCAACGAATATAACAACCAAAACGGCAGTACTCCTGACACCGAGTATATGCTTGAGTTTGACGATGACAGCATCGCCTTACAATACGCATACATCAGCAACAACCCTAACCCCCTAGGCAGCAAAGAGCAGTTAGACCACCCGGGTGACGATTCGTATTACAGTAATATTCACGAGTCGTTCCACCCACCTATGCGCACCTTCCTTGAAAAGTTTGGCTACTACGATATTTTCTTAGTCGACATTGACAGTGGCGACATCGTCTATTCGGTATTTAAAGAACTGGACTACTCTACATCATTGATCGACGGGCCTTATGCCGACACTAACTTTGGCCAAGTGTTTCGTGATGCCGC
Source organism: Oceanospirillaceae bacterium (assembly GCA_029938085.1). GTDB lineage: Bacteria > Pseudomonadota > Gammaproteobacteria > Pseudomonadales > Balneatricaceae > Njordibacter. The sequence goes on from JAPYOS010000002.1 coordinate 53,275, forward strand.
AAAACTAAATAAAGGCGAAGTGACCTTTGTCGATTTTGCTCAATACCGTCCTTCCTACGAAGCCCCTGCAAGTTTTATTGCATCGCCTATCTTTGAAGGTGATGAACGCACTGGCGTATTAATTTTCCAACTGCCCTTAGACCGCATAACCAACGTTATGAGTGAAAGAGCAGGTTTAGGTGAAACCGGTGAAACTTACCTGGTAGGTCAAGATTACCTGATGCGCTCAGATTCATACCTAGACCCCGTCAACCACACGGTTGTGGCTTCATTCCGCAACCCAACGTTAGGTACAGCGCGTACCGAAGCCGTAGACTTAGCGTTAGCCGGCGAAACCGGCCGTAAGGTCATCATTGACTATAATAACAACCCGGTATTGTCCGCTTATTCGCCATTTGACGTACTCGGTTTACGTTGGGCCTTACTGTCGGAAATCGACGTAGCCGAAGCGTTTGTGCCTCATATAGACGGCGCCGCCAAAGACTATTACAACAACTATATTGAAAAGTATGGCTACTACGACATTTTCCTTATCAATCCCGATGGTTATATTTATTATACCGCTGCTAAAGAAGCAGACTATCAAACCAACTTAATCACGGGGGTTTATGCCGATTCAAACCTGGGTGAATTATTCCGTCAAGTGAGTCAAACAGGCGAGTTTGGTTTTGTCGACTTTGAACCCTATGCGCCGAGTAATGGTGAACCTGCAAGCTTTATCGCCGAGCCCATTAAAAATGCCGACGGTGAAGTAGAAATGGTGGTTGCTCTACAGATCCCTCTAGACGGTATTAACGAAGTCATGGGCGAGCGCTCTGGCATGGGTGACACCGGCGAATCATACTTAGTGGGTGCAGACTTCCTCATGCGTTCGGATTCGTTCCTTGACCCAGTCAACCATACGGTCAACGCCTCTTTTGCTAACCCACAATTAGGTAGCGTCGATTCCGACGCCGTCAAAGCCGTATTTACCGGCGAAACCGGATCAGATATTATTATCGACTACAACGGTAACCCAGTACTTTCGGCCTACACTGCGGTTGATATTTTAGGCACTCAATGGGCCTTGATGGCCGAAATTGACGAAGCCGAAGCCTTTGCTTCTATTGAAGGTCTAAAAAACATCATGCTGGGCGTGGCGATCGCAGGCATCATCCTTATTTTGATCTTTGCCTACTTCATCTCCGGTTCAATCAGTCGACCCATTCGGTCTTTGTCTAGCCTATTTGCTAAACTCGACGAATCGGGTGATTTTTCGCTGCGTAACACCGACATCACCTCGAAAGATGAAATCGGCCAAATGGCAGGGCTCGTTAACCAACACCTTGAGTCGCTTCAACAAGCCATCGACGCCGCTAACAAAGTGGTCACCGACGTTGCCCAAGGCCAGTTTGATAACCGCATCGAGCTCGACTTTAAAGGCGATTTAGCCCAGCTTAAGGCCGGTGTCAATAACTCCGCCGACAGTGTTGAACAAACCATGCATGCCCTTAAGCAAGTGCTTAACGCCATTGCTACCGGCAACTTTAGTTATCGCCTAGATGGCGTAGAAGTGGAGAGCAACTTCCGCAGCATGTTGATTCATACCATGGAGACCATGGAACAAGCCATTGGTGAAATTAACCAAGTAATGAACGCTGCGGCATTGGGCGACTTTGATTTACGGGTTAACACTCCACTTAAGGGCGACCTAGACCAGTTGAAAATGGGCGTAAACAACTCCATTACCGCCATTTCCGAAGCCTTAACCGAAACCACGGCCATGGCAGAAAAAATGGCTTATGGTAATCTAACCCAACGGATCACGGGTAATTACAACGGCCGTTTAGATGACCTTAAAACCGCCCTCAACAGCTCAGTTGAGAACATGGAAAAAACCGTATCCGCCGTACTTAATGCCATCGATAGCGTCGCCTCCAACGCCTCGGCCATAAGCCGTGGTTCCGATGATTTGTCGCAACGTACCAGCGAACAAAGCGCTTCGCTAGAAGAGACGTCTTCCAGTATGGAAGAAATGGCAGACACTATTGAGCACAATACCAACCGCGCTAATGAAGCCAGTGGTCTGGTAGAAGGTACACGGACCGATTCAAGTAGCGGCGTTGAGGTAGTGAACAAAGCTGTACAAGCCATGAGTGACATTGAACAGTCAAGTGGCAAAATCGTGTCCATCATCACCTTGATTGACGGCATTGCCTTCCAGACTAACCTATTAGCCCTTAACGCTTCTGTAGAAGCCGCAAGAGCCGGTGAGCATGGCCGTGGATTCGCGGTAGTCGCGGGTGAAGTGCGTACCCTTGCCCAACGTGCGGCTGACGCTGCCAAGGACATTAAGGGGTTAATTGAAGACAGTTCGAGCAAAGTACAAGAAGGTCGCAGTTTGGTTAACCAAACTGGAGAATCTTTGGCCTCGATTAGCGAATCCATCACCAAGGTAAGTGACATCGTGACGGAAATTGCGACTGCCACCAGCCAACAAACCACCGTGGTTAACCAAATCAACTCTGCCGTAGGGCAATTAGAAAACGTTAACCAACAGAACGTGGCTTTGGTTGAAGAGTCGTCTGCTTCCAGCTACTCCTTGAGCGATCAGACTAAAGCACTGAAACAACAGATTTCCTTCTTTAAGGTGAATAACTCGGGCATTAGCACTCCTACTGTGGCACCTCTAAAATCTGCCGAAGAAGTATTTGGTGCACAAGCGTTAGCTGAAATCACAACCCCGTCCGCTAAGCCAACGCCAAGTGCGTCTTCGGGCAACAAAGACGACGACTGGCAGGAGTTTTAAATTTTTAATTAAGGACGATTAACTAAGGTCGCTAGAGTCGGCGTTGCGATTGTAAGGGAAAGGCTTGTCTAATGGTTTGTACACGTTCCAAATCAACCTTAGCCATGGCTAAGCCAGCACCCTCTCCTAGCTCAACCAGGACTGTGCCCCATGGGTCTACGATCATTGAATGACCATAGGTTTGACGGTGGTCATGCTGGCCACCATGGGATGCAGCTAACACATAACACTGCGTTTCTATGGCGCGTGCGCGTAAAAGGGTGTGCCAGTGGGCTTGGCCTGTGGTTTTGGTAAAAGCTGCGCCATTAACAATAATCTGCGCGCCTCGGTCGACTAACTGAGCGTGGATTTCTGCAAACCGCAAATCATAACAGATGGTTAACCCCACCTTGCCTACCGGTGTGTCTACCACAACCAACTGGTTACCGGCTTCAAAGGTATCCGACTCACGGTAGCTGCCGTGGCTGTCTTCAATGTCTACATCAAACATATGTATTTTATCGTAACGAGCCACTTCTTGGCCTGCATTATCATAGACAAAACAGGCAGAGCGCACTTTTTTCAAGTCTCTAATGCCCTCTTGGCAAGGAATGGTACCGCCGATAATCCACACGTTGTTCAGCTGTGCTTGCTGCGACAACCATAACCGCAAGCCACGATTAGGCGCGGCGGCAGCGGCGCCATAAGCCACCATTTGAGGGTCGCCAAACACGGCAAAACTCTCGGGCAACATAATCAATTTAGCACCCAATTCAGCAGCGCTAGCTATTTGTATTGCCGCCTGCTCAAGGTTGTCGTCAACCTTGAGTTTACTCACCAACTGCACCACCGCTACGGCCAACCCTGGGCCTTGTAGATTAATGGCTTGATTGTGGTTAGTCGATAGAGATGGCATTTTCAAGGCGCTCCTGAACAGATTGGTTTTGGTAGTCTTTATCAAATATTTTGACTAACTCAACTTGAGGTTGATCTAATGATCCTGAGACTTGATAACGGGCACTGGTAAAGGTGGCTAGTTCGTCGCCAATGAGTTTGTTAGCAATATATATCACCCCACTTAGTTGCGGTAAACCGGCTATCAGTGCGGCTAACGGCAACTTATCGGCCACCGGCAAGGTGACGACCAAGTTGTTATCGACTAGACGTTGCTTAAAATCAATCCAACCGTTCATAGTGAGGTTGAGGGACGAAGACTTAAGTGCTAACGGTGCCACCGTCTGTGCCACACCTTGATTGAAGCGGTAATGGGCGTTGATACTGTCAAAACTAAACCCTGGCTTAATCACGTCTGAGAAGTCCAGCTTCACTCGGTTCATGAGTCGAGTCATATCCATTAAGGCAAGAATTTTAAGCCCTCCAGCGCCATCCAGAGATTCCGCAAAACGGCCTTGCTTGAGGCGTAGTCCTATGTCACCAGCCACTTCTTTTAGGGCAAAAGCTAACGGTGAATGGGGCCATTCTATCTGCACTTCAATGGCCGCCGTTTGAGCAGACACGCTGGCGCCGTAGCCCCAATCAATCAACATGTTGGCGATATCACTGGTCGATACACGGCCTGTGAACTGTGTTTGATGTAGACCGTCAACTTTACTCCAGATTAGATTGCCTTGCAGGTGGGCATGGCGAATAAAAGCTTCCAAATCATGCACATTGACCTGATCTGCTTGGCGCCGAGTTTTAAACTGCCACTGGCCAAACGACTCGCCGTTTTTAACCAACTCATCAATTCTCACATTGGCATCAGGCAAAGCACTCGGGTCAAGGTGTTCCAACAAGTCAGTATTGTCATCAGTATCCGACTCTGGAAAATTGAAATTTGCGTAATCCACCTGCACGTCTAGAGGATCTTGGAGGCCCAAATAGTCAATTTGGCCTGCCAGTTGCTCTGAGGTAAGACGTAAACGCCAAGGTGTGGCAACCGAGGTGGTGGCTGACTGGCGCAAAAACTGAAAGTCGAGCGTGGCATCATTCAGACTCACGTCATACCACTGCCCATGTTTGACACGCAGGTTAACCTTAGGTCTAAGCTTGCCGGCTGCGCCGTCACTGGTATCAACCAAAGGGGCGATGTGGGTTTGATAGGCTTGCCACCAAGCCGCTAGATCAAGCTCGTCTAACTGGCCGACTACCGACCATTCCCCAGTGTTCACCCAGCGGCTTGGTTGCTGCAAAGCCAGTGATCCAGCCACCCATTGCAAGCTAGAGTCGGCCACACCTTCTGACTCTAGGGCTACGGACAGGTGATGTTCATCAAGCGCCGCATACCAGCGTTGTTGCTGGCCATGCCAGTCGCCTAACAATTGCATCTGTTGCAATTGATTGATGGGGCTAGGTAACGTCAATGCGGCGTGGCGCAGATCAATTTGAGCCGATAACTGCGAACAGGCAACAACTCGGCTGTCGGTGCAGGTCGCCAAACGCGCCACAAAAGGTAGCTGCCCTGGAATTTGCCGTAACCAGGGTTGCTGATATTTAGTGCTCAAATAACCGGCTGGGGCACGACCAGTAAATTCGATGACTAAGTCTCGCGCAGCTAACCGTTGGCTGTCGATAATAGACATAGGGATTTGATCTAACCAAGGCTGCGCTAAGCCGACCTGATCCAAACGCTTAAACCTAATATGTTGGCCATCCATTAAGCCACTACCACTAATGGCACCAATACCATGCGCTGCAGAATCAATATCAACTACAAATTCAATATGCCGTAAATCGGTTTGCAAGGGTGCCCAAATCGCATTCAAATCTTCACCAGACACGGCAAGGGCATAGCGAGCTGACGCTTGGTGACCATAGGCCACAGCCACATCACCCGCCACCGTCACTAAACCTTGAGGCTCGGCGTCGTGCAACCAAGCTGGCAAGTCTAACTGAATAGGCAATTGTTCGGCTAAGGACATCATGTGCGCCGCTTCACCCACAACGTGCCCTTGAATGTCGACGTATTTACCGTCGCCGGGTTTAATGGGTACTTGCACCTGCCAACCTTCTACGGATTGCCTGAACTGAGGTGTTTGTAGATGGCCGGACTGCGCCGTGATCCGTACTTTTTCTGAATCACCGACCACCGTCACCGCCAAATCCTTCACCTCGGGCCAGTCTTTCGCATAGCTTAACGATGGGCTAGTCGCCTGCACCCGAATAGGCATGGCTTTGGTCACGCCCGGTTGGCCATAGTAAATGAGCGCGGCTTGCGTCACCTGTCCTTGTGGCGTTGCTTGGCCCAGCCACTCTCCCAGCCGATGACCTATTACTCGATCAGGTAACAGTTCGGGTAATGTTGCCAAATCTAAATCTTGCAACCCCAAGGCCAACTGCAGCATCGGAACAGTCGCCGAACCCTTGCGGGGAAATTCAGTCGCCATGGCCAAATTGGCTTGCCCTTGGGCTAACCCAATGGCTATATTTGAGGATTCGAAACGATTGCTTAACGCCCCATAATGCCAACTAAACTCACCCTTTAAACGCTCTATAGGCCACGGCTTGGAGATTAAATTAACCACTCGTACCGATAACCCATTGTCATCAATAATAGCCACTTTGCCACCATGTCGGTTAAGCCAAATGTGGCCATCGGCTTGCTCGATTTGCGGCACACCTATCCACGGCTTAATACTGGCGCCTTGCATTTGGGCTTGAAATAAGAACTCTTTGGGGCGAATTAGGTCCAAATGAAGTTGGACATCCGCGGCCCTGCCCGAGGGTGCCAAAGCAAGAATAGGCGTGGTGATCTTAGAAGGTAAACCAGCCATGGTTTTCAACACTGCAAGAGTTTTGTCTAAGTTAAGCTGCGGTACTTCAATGGCCAATTGCCCCTGCTGATTTTGAGCATGAAGAGTGCCAGTCGGTAGGCTTTGATCATTCACAGAGCCGGTCAACTGTGTGGCGGCTAAACGCCAGTTACGCTCCTGCACCCAACCTGCAGAGCTCGCATCAAGCGGGCTAGTGGCACTTACTATACCGGCCAACTCAAACTTTAATGTATCACTTTCAAAACCCAGTTGCATTTGCTCGGCGGCTAAGGTGAGTTGTTTTCCTGCTTGATAATTAAGCCAATAATCGCCTTCAACATAAACCCGCTTGAGCGGGGTTGTGACATTTTTTGGTAACAGTGCCGAAGCCCAAGACGCGATGTCCAGACCGCCACTGTGGAGGTATATTTGAGCTTGCTGTATGTCTTGTTGAGGTGAGATGGCCACCTTAACATGGCTTTCAAGGTCCGATAAACCCACCCCAGAGTTAGTCGAATTAACCCCATACAACATCACCGAAATATGATTCAAACCATCATTTGATTGCGTGGCAAGCTGATCTAAAGCGACCCTAGCATTTAATTTAGGAATACGTATCACCGGCCCCTTCAGCGGCGTTAAGGTTACACTTACCTGATGCAGCCAAAGGCTAGGCACTTGCTGCACCAGTGCCAGCATTAATGCAGGTGCCGACTGACGGCCCTGCTCACTGGTGGTCTGGGGTCCCCATTCACCGCTGGCCTGCTGTGCTACATTGAGATCAAGGCCTGACGCTTGTACTTGCGACAATACTAAACGCCCTTGACGTAGGGATGTAGCTACATCAATAGCCAATGACAAGCGCGCTAAGCTGAGTTCTTGAACCGCCGTAATGCCGGTTAATTGTAGCTGCAGTTGGGTGCCCTTCAGTTGCACACTAAAAGCGTCTAAATGTAGTTTTTGACCTATCGCTTGGCTCACTTGGGACTGCACCCAAGTGTGATACAGAGGATGGCTATTAATCCCCAGCCGCAACCATGTAAGACTCAGGGCGAGCACCAGCAATGGGATACATAATCCCATGAGTAACCAGCGGCTCAGCCGTAACATCATTACCTCAGCACCACATCGTATTGGTCATTAAAATACAGCGATTCCACCTGTAAGCCGATGCTTTTGCCAATAAACTCTTCCAACTCGGCTAACCGATGGGCCTCTTCATCCAGTAGTTGATCGATGACCGCTTGCGACGCCAGCACCAAATAAGTGTCGGTATCATAAGCGCGGTGGGCACGTAAAATTTCACGAAATATTTCGTAACAAATGGTTTCCGCAGTTTTTGTAGTACCGGTACCTTCACATGACGGACACGGCTGGCACAACAACTGCTCTAGGCTTTCGCGTGTACGTTTTCGGGTCATCTCGATAAGCCCCAAGTCCGACACACCAGACACCTTGGTTTTTACATGATCTTTATCTAGGCCCGCAGCCAAAGTTCGGCTCACTTGACGTTGGTGTTCCGGGTCCTGCATATCAATAAAGTCTAAAATTATAATGCCACCCAAATTACGTAAGCGTAATTGCCGGCCTATCGCCGTAGCCGCCTCGAGGTTCGTTTTAAAGATCGTCTCTTCGAGATTACGGTGACCAACATAGGCACCCGTATTGACGTCAACCGTGGTCATGGCTTCGGTTTGATCAATAATGAGGTGACCCCCAGACTTTAACGGCACCTTGCGGCCCAAGGCCTTTTGAATTTCATCTTCGACGTTATAGAGGTCGAAAATCGGCCGGCCACCGGGATAATGCTCCAGCTTAGCCGCCATATCGGGCACCAAGTCATGCACAAATTCAGACACTTTTTGAAAGGTTTCGTTTGAATCTATACGTATCTTTTCCACCTGCAGGTGAGCAATGTCTCGTAACGTGCGTAACGCTAAGGGCAAGTCTTGATACACCATCTGGGGCGCTTTGGCAGTGGTAATTTGTTGACTTATTTGGCGCCACAGTCGGCGTAAAAAATCCACATCTTGGTGTAGGTTTTCAGCATCAACGCCTTCTGCAAGGGTGCGGATGATGATGCCTTCGCCAGTATATTTCTGCTTCGCCAAATCGCCCTCTGGGGCCTTTTTAAGGTAGACTTCCAAGCAGGTTTTTAGCCTATTTCGCTCGGCTTCGGCGTCGATGCGCTGTGACACCCCTACGTGCCCAGTACCTGGCATATAAACCAAATAACGTGACGGAATAGAAATTTGTGTCGTTAATCTGGCGCCTTTGGTGCCTATAGGATCTTTTAGCACCTGCACCAACAGGCTTTGGCCTTCTCGGACCAATTGTGCAATGGGGGTTTCACTGGCTTCTGAACGATCGTCGTGGGGGGCTAGATCGGCAACATGGATAAAGCCGGCTCGTTCCAAACCAATCTCTATAAAAGCCGCCTGCATACCCGGTAAAACACGCACAATTTTACCTAAATAAATGTTGCCCACAATGCCACGATGGTCGTTACGCTCAACATGAACCTCTTGCAACATGCCATTTTCAATAACCGCAACACGGGTTTCCATGGGGCTAAAGTTGATGAGAATTTCTTCGTTCATTAAGCCACCTTAAAGGCGCGGCGAATACCGCGTAATACGACAAATAACCATAACCATAATAGCCCACTGGTTAAGGCTGGCAATAAAAACCACAGCCCACTGCTCGCGTCACTACCAATGCCTTGCGCCCAATAGCTCACCATTTGATGAAGCGCCACTAACAGGGTCACCATAAAGGCCTGCTGCCATACTCGATACATACGTAAACGGCGATACATGAGGATGGCAAAAAAAGTGACGCTAACCATAGCCAACGCATTAATACCCAGATGATTGCCTTGCAATAGATCCAACAACAAACCCAAAATAAAAGCCCAGCCCAATCCAAACCGGTGTGGCAAAGCAATGACCCAATATAAGAACACCACCAGCACCCATTCTGGCCAACCCCATTGCACCGACTCAGGTAAAGGCAACGCGCTGAGCATAAAGGCTAACAACAAAGTAATAAAAGGCACCCATAGGTTGTGCGCTCTAGCTAACTCCATTATTCACCCCCACTGGCCGCAGCCGTTTGTTGATGGGCTGTTTCGATTAACAGCAAATGTCTTGAACGACTCAATTGTGCAGTAGGCTTAGCCAAAACTTTAGCAAAGTCCTGGCCAGCTAAGTGCCGTACTTCAATCACTTCTGCCACGGGGTAGCCTTTGGGAAAGCGTAAGCCCAAACCAGAACTCACAAGAATGTCGCCCACTTCGATGTCTGCCGTATCAGCTAAATCTTCTAACTCTAAATAATCGTAATGACCGCGGCCGTAAGCCACGCTTCGTAAACCGTTGCGATTAACTTGCACGGGAATGGCGTGGTCCGCATCGGTAATTAACAATACGCGGCTGGTAAACGCAGATGTAGAGGTCACTTGTCCCATGACGCCAGTGGCGTCCAATACCGGTTGACCAACAAACACATTACTGTCGAAACCGTTATTGATAATGATTTGATGTACAAAAGGGTCTGAGTTAGTGCCAATTAACTCACTCACCATCACTTTTTCATCCAGCCGCTCGCCGCTATTCAGCAAATCTCTTAGGCGAAAATTTTCCACCGTAAGTGACGCCAGTTTTTGCACCCTACGTTCAGCCAACAAAGCTTGGGCGCGTAATTGTTTGTTTTCGGCGATCAACTCGTCTCTTACTTGCAAGCGCTCGCCGAGCCAAGTCCACGACCTTTGTGGCACATCCACCAACCATTGCACTGGGGTCACCGCAAGGGACATCCAGGCACGAATTTGTTGCATCTGCTGAAACTGGTAGTCGGCAACAATTAAGACTAAACAGATCACCCCATAAGTGATGAACTTTTTCACCGTGGAGCGGCCCTTAAACAAAGGATCGATAACAATTCCTCAAGCAAAAACGGCGAGATGGCTTACGCCACCTCGCCGTTTGTTTGTTCTAGTCGTGCTGGTTATTCTCTAGCCAACAAGTCGAAGGTGCTTTCATCAAGCATTTGTAGCGCTCTACCGCCACCACGGGCCACACACGTAAGCGGGTCTTCGGCAACGATAACCGGTAATCCAGTCTCTTCGCTAATCAATCGATCCAAATCGCGTAACAAGGCACCACCACCGGTTAGTACAATGCCACTTTCGGCAATATCAGAGGCGAGTTCAGGGGGTGAATGCTCCAGCGCACTCTTAACCGACTGCACAATGGTAGACAATGGCTCTTGCAAGGCTTCCATAATTTCATTGCAGTTTAAGGTAAAGCTGCGAGGAATACCTTCCGCCAAATTACGGCCACGCACATCGATTTCTAACACTTCGGTGCTTGGATAAGCGGTGCCAATTTCTTGTTTGATGCGTTCAGCAGTGGCTTCGCCAATGAGTGAGCCGTAGTTGCGACGCACATAGGCGATGATCGCCTCATCAAAGCGGTCGCCACCTACACGTACAGACTCGGCATAGACGACACCGTTAAGCGAAATAATGGCGATTTCGGTAGTACCACCACCAATGTCGACCACCATAGAACCGCTGGCTTGCTCAACCGGCAAACCTGCGCCAATGGCTGCAGCCATGGGTTCTTCAATTAAATACACTTCGCGTGCGCCGGCGCCCATGGCCGATTCTTTAATAGCACGGCGTTCCACCTGGGTGGATTTACATGGCACACACACTAACACTCTAGGGCTAGGTGTCATCCAACTATTCTCATGCACTTTATGGATAAAATGCTGAAGCATTTTTTCGGTCACATGGAAGTCGGCAATAACGCCGTCTTTCAAGGGTCGAATAGCGGTGATATTGCCCGGAGTACGGCCCAACATGCGTTTGGCGTCTGCACCTACAGCGGCAACGCTTTTTTGGTTGCCGTGGGTACGAATGGCCACTACAGAAGGTTCGTTAAGCACGACGTCTTTGTCGCGCACGTAAATAAGGGTATTGGCGGTGCCTAAGTCGATGGACAGGTCACTTGAAAATAGGCCGCGGATTTTTTTAAACATGTTTAATAAATGGCTCTAATCGGAGAATATCAGCAACTCTTGTAAGCCACTGAGACTAAGTTATAAATATTAACAATCGGGCGGCATTTGAGCAAGTTTAATCCGTTTTCCAATGGCGTAATTTATGCTAAATTAGACCCCTTTTTCGCAGGTTATACATAATTGGCGAAATAGCGTCTACGCTGCAACCAAAAACCAACTAATTTGAGCCCCATTGAAGCAAAAAGTTCAACTCGCGCTCAAGTTAATAACTAAAGACTAAATCGAGACCATCATGGCCCTAGAAAACGCCGATATCGAGAACATAGCCGTGCTTGCACGCCTGCAAGTGCCTGCTACCGAAACTAGCGACTACGCCGACAGCATTTCCAGCATTCTGGCACTTGTGGACCAAATGCAACAAGTCGATACCCATGGCGTAGAGCCCTTGTCCAATCCACATGATGCGACCCAGCGCCTACGCGCCGATGAAGTGACCTGCGACAACCAACGTGAGGCCTTTATGGCGATTGCCCCAGCCACCGAAGAAGGCCTATACCTTGTGCCTAAAGTGATTGACTAATATGACTAACAAAACCTTAATTCAAATTTCCAATGAGCTCAGTGCTGGCCAATATTCTAGCCGTGAGATCACTCAAGACATTATTGCTGGCATTAAGACCCACGATCATCAGTTTAATAGTTTCATCACAGTATCTGAAGAGTTGGCACTTGAACAAGCCGATGCCGCCGATGCACGCCGCGCCGCTGGCCATGCCGATCTATTAACAGGCGTACCCTTTGCCCACAAAGATCTGTTCTGTACCCAAGGCTTACGCACCACGTGTGCCTCCAAAATGCTGGAAGACTTTATTCCGCCATACGAATCCACCGTAGGCCAACGTTTACTCGCCACCGGCGCCGTATGTGTAGGCAAAACCAACATGGACGAATTTGCCATGGGTTCGTCTAACGAAAACAGTTACTTTGGCGCGGTAAAAAACCCGTGGGACCTTAACGCCGTACCCGGCGGTTCGTCTGGTGGTTCTGCTGCGGCAGTCGCAGCCGGCTTAGTACCGGCAGCAACAGGCACCGATACCGGAGGCTCCATCCGCCAACCTGCCTCATTTTGCAACTTAACCGGCATCAAACCGACTTATGGCCGCGTTTCACGTTTTGGTATTGTGGCGTATGCCTCTAGCCTCGACCAAGCAGGCCCAATGTGTACCACCGCCGAAGATGCCGCGGTGATGCTTAATGCCATGGCAGGCTTCGACCCCCAAGACTCCACCAGCGTGCAGCAAGACGCACCCGATTTTACGGCCGACCTAAACCAGCCTCTTGCGGGCCTTAAAGTAGGTTTGCCAAAAGAGTTTTTTGGTTCGGGTTTAGACCCACAAGTAGCCGATTGTATTATGGCCGCAGTGAAACAAATTGAAGCCTTAGGCGCACAAATCGTAGACATTAGCCTACCCAACCTAGAGCTATCCATTCCTGCTTATTACGTCATTGCGCCGTCTGAGGCGTCATCAAACCTCAGCCGTTTTGACGGCGTACGTTATGGTTATCGTTGTGATCAGCCAGAAGATTTAATGGACTTATATTGCCGCACCCGCGCCGAAGGTTTTGGCAAGGAAGTGAAGCGCCGTATTATGGTAGGCACCTACGCCTTATCCGAAGGTTATTACGATGCCTACTATGTAAAAGCCCAACGTATTCGCCGCCTCATTAAAGACGACTTTGCCCGCGCATTAGCGCAAGTAGATGTCATTATGGGCCCAGTAGCACCCACCCCTGCCTTCGACTTAGGCAGCAATACCAAAGACCCAGTGGCCATGTACCTAGAAGACATTTACACCTTGTCTGCCAACATGGCCGGCATCCCAGCCATGTCGACGCCGGCAGGTTTTGTTAATGGCCGGCCCGTAGGTCTGCACATTATGGGCAACTATTTTGCCGAAGCAAAATTATTGAACATTGCCCACCAGTATCAACAAGTCACCGATTGGCACCTACAAACGCCAACATCTAACACAGAAAAGGGGGCTTAATCATGGCTTGGGAAATTGTTATTGGTCTAGAAATTCACGTTCAATTGGCCACCAAATCCAAATTATTCTCGGGTGCTAAAGTCGCTTTTGGTGCAGCACCTAACACGCAAACCACCTTAGTAGATTTAGGTATGCCAGGCGCCCTACCCGTATTCAACGAAGAAGCGTTGCGTATGGCGGTCACCTTTGGCACCGCCATTGATGCAGAAATTGGTAAACACTCGGTATTTGCCCGTAAAAACTACTTCTACCCAGACTCACCCAAAGGCTACCAAACCAGCCAGATGGACCACCCCATTGTAGGCATTGGCCACTTAGACATTCAGTTAGAAGACGGCAGCACTAAGCGCATTGGCGTAACCCGTGCCCACCTTGAAGAAGATGCTGGCAAATCGTTACATGACGACTTTGACGGCATGACCGGTATCGACCTTAACCGCTCCAGCACACCTTTGTTAGAAATTGTGTCTGAGCCAGACATGCGTAGCGCCAAAGAAGCCGTGGCCTACATGCGTAAAATGCATGCCATTGTTACCACCATTGGCATTTCTGATGGCAACATGGCCGAAGGCTCCATGCGTTGCGATGCTAACGTCTCTATTCGCCCTAAAGGCCAAGAAAAGTTGGGCACCCGTGCCGAATTAAAGAACATTAACTCCTTCCGATTTATTGAACGCGCGATTAACGTAGAAGTAGAGCGTCAAATCGACATCTTAGAAGATGGCGGCAAAATTGCCCAAGAAACCCGCCTGTACGACGCAGATAAGAACGAAACACGCCCGATGCGCAGCAAGGAAGAAGCCAACGACTACCGTTACTTCCCGTGCCCAGACTTATTACCTATCAACATCGACGACGCGTATATCGATGCTATTCGTAAGGCTCTGCCCGAGTTACCAGACCAACGCAGCGCCCGCTTTGTGAGCCAACTCAGCCTTAGCGAATATGATGCTGGCGTGTTGTCTGCAAGCCGTGCCCTAGCCGATTATTTTGAAGCAGTGGTGGCCGTATGTAATGACCCTAAACTGAGCGCCAACTGGGTCACCGGCGAATTGGCCAAGTTCCTTAATCAAAATAATATGGAGATTAATGCCGCGCCAGTATCTGCCGAGCAACTAGGCCAACTGATTAGTCGCATTAAAGATGACACCATCAATACCAAAGGTGCAAAAACCGTATTTGAAGAACTATGGGATCAAACCGGCACAGTGGATGGCATTATTGCTGACAAAGGCTTAAAGCAAGTCAGCGACATGGGTGCCATTGAAGCTATGGTGGACGATGTGATTGCGGCTAGCCCCAAACAAGTGCAGCAATACCGTGACGCCGAAGTAGAAAAACGTGGCAAGATGCTAGGTTTCTTTATGGGCCAAGTAATGAAGGCCTCTAAGGGCTCTGCTAACCCAGGCCAGGTGAATGGCTTGCTTAAAAAGAAGCTCGACGCCCTCTGCTAACAAAAGCGCCATCCTGACCACCTAAGCGTCGTCCTGACGTAGGTCAGGATCTCTACACCCTTGAGATTGCGGCCTACGCCGCAATAACCTAGCGCCCTACTCCCCAGCAGCAATCAAACTGGCATTACCACCGGCGGCCGTTGTATCAATACACAAATGCCGCTCCATGGTATAACGCTGAGGATCTGATATTTCGCTAATCAACGGCAACAACGCACCCGCTTTATGTGCCAAAGCGCTACGCAACTGCTGCTGGTAAGCTAACGCAGCGTTAGCCGCCACCCCGTGATAACCCGTCAACTCGGTGACTGCAGAGGCCGCCATTTGGCCATTCAGTACCAATAAGGGCAAATCGCTTTTAGGTAGCACCACATCACTCACTACCAGTACTACCGCATTACCCTGAGCTAACGCCGTTTGCGCCTGCACTAAGGCCGCCTGACGGTCAGGCCCTAAACAAAGCACCACGCCGCGAGCGACAGTAGATAATTGATTCAGCTCCCCTGTTGGCCCAGGCAACAATACGGCATCACGGCAAAGGTCCTGCATCTGGCTGGTTTGTGGGCCAAACACCTGACACAACTGTGACAAACGATCACTCGATTGCTGCCACTGGGTTAACCTTGTACCAGATACGCTGTTAACCGCTTGCTGTACCTGCTCCAAACCCACAAGCTCGCCACTAGGGGTGTGACCCACAAAAGAACGAGGGCTACGCAAACGTTGCACGTACTGTGGGCCACCCGCTTTAGGTCCAGTGCCCGACAAACCTTCACCACCAAATGGCTGACTGCCCACCACCGCACCAATTTGGTTACGGTTAACATAGGTATTACCAGCATGAACACCTTTTACCAACTGCTCAACCCGAGCATCCACACGGGTATGCACACCAAAGGTTAAACCGTACCCTTGAGCATTGATGGTATCAATGAGTTTAGGTAAGGATTGCGCCGAAAAAGTAGCCACGTGTAATACTGGGCCAAAAATCTCTTCTGCAAGATCCTCTATACCATTTAACTTAATCACCGTAGGCCCAACAAATAGACCATGATCAGGAATAGGCATACGTTTTAGCACCTTGCCTTGAGCAGCGCAGGCCTCAATATGAGCTTCAATTTTTGCCTTAGAAGCCGCGTCGATTACGGGGCCAACATCGGTATCTAAGTGCCAAGGGTTGCCTAGTTTCAACTCATCCATGGCACCATAAAGCATGTGTAATACTTTGTCGGCAATGTCTTCTTGCAAATACAGCATGCGTAACGCCGAACACCGTTGCCCAGCACTCTGAAAGGCCGAGGCCAACACATCGCGTACCACTTGCTCTGGCAACGCCGTTGAATCGACGATCATGGCATTGAGGCCACCGGTTTCGGCAATCATCACCGCATCGGGAGCCAATTTTTCGGCCATCACGCGGTTGATGTGTTGCGCCGTTGCCGTTGAACCGGTGAAACACACACCACTAATACGCGAGTCGCTAGTAATCGGCACACCCACCTCCTGCGCACCACCCGGAAGGTATTGAATGGCAGCGACAGGAAACCCAGCCTCATGCATTAACTGCACAGCCCGAAAAGCCACCAAATTAGTTTGGCCCGCAGGTTTTGCCAACACCGCATTGCCCGCCGCTAAAGCAGCAAATACTTGGCCACTAAAAATGGCTAAGGGGAAATTCCACGGCGAGATACAGCTCATAACACCGCGGCCCTGAGCTTGTGGCATAGACGCCATTTCTTGCGCATAGAAGCGAGCAAAATCAATGGCTTCGCGCAGTTCACCCACAGCATCTAACCAAGTTTTACCTGCTTCGCGGGCTAAAATCGCAAATAGTTCAGTGGCATTTTGTTCATATAAGTCGGCCACTTTTTCAAAACAGGCCACTCGTTCTGCCATAGGCATTGCCAACCACTGTGCTTGGCCTTGGGGGGCGGCGCTAATCGCCGACTCAATTTGCGCAGCAGACGCCATACTCACCTGCCCCACTTGCTCGTCATCAAGGGCAGGGTTAGCCACCCATTGAGACGCAAGCGATAGACCCGCGGGGTTAGCAATAATAGGCATAGCCTGCCAATATTCCTGAGCCAAATGAGTACGTGCATGCTCCATGGCCGTGACGGTAGGGGCATCTGTAATGTCCCAACCCATGGCGTTTTTCCGATAACTCGCACCTGCGCTAGCAAACAAATCTTTAGGTTGAACGATGGCATGGCTGCCACAACTCAGACCTTGCTCTAAACGGGATAACACTAGATTGACCGGATCTTGTGCAATGGTTTCTGGGGTGATCTCTGGGTTCACCAACTGGTGTACAAATGAGGAGTTAGCGCCATTTTCTAGTAAGCGACGCACCAGATAAGCCAGTAAATCTTGATGTGCACCTACGGGAGCGTATATCCGGCAGCGCACATTGCCTTGTGCCATAACACTGGCATGTAAAGATTCACCCATGCCATGCAAGCGTTGAAATTCGTAGGCATAGGTGCGGCTTTGGTCATCCGCATCGTTAGCCGCCAATTGCAAAATAGCAGCCACCGAATGGGCATTGTGGGTGGCAAATTGGGCATAAATGCAGTCGTTCATCGCCAGCAATTGTTTAGCGCAGGCCAGGTAAGACAAGTCGGTATTGGCCTTACGAGTAAACACAGGAAAGCCCGTTAAACCCATAACCTGGGCGCGTTTAATCTCTGCATCCCAATAAGCGCCTTTTACCAAACGCACCATAATCTGGCGACCTAACCCTTTAGCCAAGGCGTACAACCAGTCTAAAACCCAAGGTGCACGTTTGCTAAAGGCCTGTACCACCACACCAAACCCTTGCCATCCCTCAAGTTCCGAAGAAGCCAATACCGTAGCAATAACATCTAAAGAAATATCCAACCGGTCGGCCTCTTCGGCATCGATATTAAACCCCATATTGGCGGCTTTGGCTTGCGAGGCTAAGGCCAGCACTTGAGGTACCAGCTCTTGAAGTACGCGTTCGCGCTGGCCCCATTCATAACGTGGATGTAAGGCAGACAATTTAACCGAAATTCCCGGATTATTGCAGATGTCGGTGTCGGTGCAGTGAGGCGCCAAATCGGCAATGGCTTGGCTATACGAATCGAAGTAACGCGCGGCATCTTCTGCCGTACGTGCAGCTTCACCCAACATGTCGTAGGAATGAGTGTAACCTTGGCCGGAGAGCTTTTTGGCCCGTCGAGTGGCTTCGTGCATGGTGCGCCCCAATACAAACTGAGAGCCTAATTCTTTCATCGCTTGAGCCACGGCCGTACGTACTACCGGCTCACCTACACGCTTGACCAAGCCGCGCATAGTAGACCCTACTTTGTCGGCGTCTACTGGTGCCAGTAACTTACCGGTGACCAAAAGCGCCCAAGTGGAGGAATTGATGAGCGACGAATTTGAATGGCCCAAGTGGCTAGACCAGTCGCCAGCTTGTACTTTGTCTTCGATGAGGGCGTCTATTGTAGCTTTGTCTGGCACTCGTAATAGTGCTTCCGCCATACACATAAGGGCTACACCCTCTTTAGTACTAAGGCCATATTCACCTAAAAACTTTTCCATCATGGTGGGGCTAGAGTGGCTACGTACATGACGCACCAAATCTGCCGCTTGAGCAGACATCTGTTGACGCTGAGCTTGGGGCAAGTCTACGCGAGACAACAGGGCCTCTACACAGTCTTGTTCATTGGCAAGGTAAGCTGCGCGCATGGCGGTACGAATAGTATCAAGTTGCTGGTTCATGTGAGCCCCACTGGTTAGTCGATAAATATCTGGCCATTTTAGACCCTAACCTAAAGTGAAATTCACCTCATTAACCAATACCAAATAAACTAATAACTAAATATTTACGATAATATGATATTTATACCTACAATTATTGATATTTAAGGTATATTCACTAAACAACAAATCACCCACCGAAGCGCGCTGCCATGGAAAAACTAGACCGCCACGACAAAGCTATCATTGCCGCCATGCAAAAAGATGGCCGTATGACCATTACCGCCCTCGCCCAACACGTTGGTTTATCTAACACACCTTGCCAGATGCGCCTAAAGCGGCTGCAAGATCAGGGTTACATTACCGGCTATGTGGCACTGGTTAACAAAACTAAACTGGGCCTAGATCACGTGGCCTTTGTGCAAGCCACGTTAGCCTCCACCAGCAGTAAGTCATTAGAAGCCTTTAACGAAGCCGTAAACAAAATTGCGGAAATAGAGCAGTGCCACATGACCGCTGCCAACTTTGATTATTTACTCAAGGTAAGAACTAAAGACATGGCCTCATATCGAGCCATATTAGGAGAAAAGATTTCCACGTTGCCGCACGTAGTACAAACCAGCACCTTCGTAGTAATGGAAAGTGTTAAAGACGTCTAGTCTGCCTTTTGTCAGCGGGCTTCACGCGTTTGCGAAGGCAGTGAAGTCATCCAATCTAACCCTTCTAGCGTAGTGGTTTTAGGCTGGTACTCACAGGCCACATAGCCTGAGTATTCAGACGCATCTATCACATCCAACACAGGGCCATAATCCAACACTCCCGTATTAGGCTCATGCCGCTCCGGCACACCGGCTATTTGAACATGGAAAATGTAGGGTAACAGCTGCTCAAACTGCGCCAACGCATTGCCTTCAAACTTTTGACAGTGAAAAAAATCAAACTGAACACCTACGTTGCTGGCCCCAATCACTTTACACAACCGCAAGGCCTGCGCTTGGTTAGACAACATGTAATTAGGCATATCAATAGGGTTGATTGCCTCCATTGTAAGACCAACTCCCACACACTTAGCCTCACCCGCCGCCCAGCGCATATTGCTTACATACACGGCTTCGGCCGCCTCAAGGGTCACGCCATCAGGCACCAAACCAGCCATCACATGCACCAATGGATTACCCATGGGCGCAGCGTATTGTAACGCCTGCCTCACCGAACGCTCAAATTCTGACCGACGGCTAGCATCACACGCCATACCCCGATCTCCCTTATGCCAACCGCCAGCCGAAGTATTGATCAACACCTGACGCATGCCACTGAGCCTAATCGCGCTAGACACCTCTTCGATGCTGAAATCATAGGGAAACAAACATTCTACACCTACAAACCCCGCATCCGCAGCCGCTTGATAGCGCTGTAAAAATGGCAATTCGTTAAATAACATAGAAATGTTGGCACACAGGTTAAGCATATGGATAATGGCAATGATAGGGTTAACTTCAATTTACATCGTCAGAGCAGCTTATCATGAACACATTAGCACCAGTAGGTTTCATTGGCGCGGGTTTAATGGGCCAAGCCATGGCTAGCCAATTGATCAAGGCGGGTTTCAGCCTTTGTATTCATAGCCGCACAGCCCACAAAGCCGAGCCATTAATTACCCTAGGTGCAAGCTATGCCCACAGCCCAGCCGAACTAGCACAGCAGGTACAAGGCGGCATTGTTATTGTTTGTGTAACCGATTCCCTAGCCCTAGAACAAGTCATCACCGGGCCCCAAGGCTTATTAACCCGCTTGGCCAAGGATAGTTTAATCATCGACATGGGCACCAGCCGTTATGACCTCACCATAACCTTAGCGCAACAAGCGCAACACCAACACATTCATTATATCGATGCGCCCGTCTCCGGCGGCCAAATAGGCGCACAGCAAGGCAGCTTATCGATTATGGCGGGCGGTAACGCCAGCCAGATACAAAGAGCACAAGCGATGTTTGATGTCATGGGCCACAAGACTACCCATGTAGGCGACGTGGGCTGTGGCCAATTAGCCAAGGCGGCCAACCAAATGATTGTAGGCGCCACACTCAACATTGTTGCCGAGGCACTATTTTTAGCCCAACAAAATGGCGCTGACCCCGCCAAAGTAAGAGATGCACTGAGCGGTGGTTTTGCCGACAGTAAAATCTTACAAGTACACGGCCAGCGTATGGTCGAGCAAAGTTACACCCCGGGCGCCAGAGCAACCACCCAGCTTAAAGACTTACAACAAGCGCAAGATTTAGCTCAGCAAAACAACCTCAAACTACCCCTTAATGAAACCTGCCTCAACCAATGGCAAGGCATGGTTAAGGCAGGGTTGGGTGATTTAGATCAGGCGGGCATTTTAGCGTGGGTAGAACGTAATAATTAGGTTCTATTATGACCGATAAGGCACAACAACAAGTGCAACCTTATGCATAACCGATCATGAGTTTAGCGCGATCACCTTAGTCTTCGGGTAACGCTTCAAACTCTTGTTTTTTTGACTCCATTCACTGGTTCATTTTTTCTGGGCTTTGCATAAACTCACCCATCTTCTGCATGGCCGCTAGGTGATCTGGGTCTTGCGTCTTGCGTCTTGTGCATTTCCATACCGTGTTGCTTACTCAGTTCGGCTATTGCTTCAAAGGTGCTTGCCCGAAACTCCAGACTGCAGGCCCCACCAAATTGATTGCAAGTCATTGTTTTCATGTACTTAAGCCTCTTTAGTTACTATGTTCATTTAACGCCTCATACACCGGAAGCATGTATGCTGTCTGTATGTTTTGCTTTATTGGCAACTTCCGACTGCAGCCGCTCTACTAACCACACTTTAATGATGGATTGGCGAGTTACACCGATACGCGCAGCCTCTTTATCCAGAGAATCTACAACCCAAGCAGGGAAATCGACATTTATGCGCTTTTGCTTTTGATTGACCCGGCGTACTGAGGCCAAATTAAGGTGATCAACTACGTCTTGGTTATTGTCATCAAATATTTTATCAAACTCTTTAGCTTGCATAAATCTCCACCTCTTTATCTCGTGATCGCCTAACCGAAATTAACCTTACTACCTCATTCCGATAAGTAACAACAGCAGACCAGTGCTTATTATCAATAATACCTACAACAATAAACCTAGATTCATTTTCTGAAATTGCTTCAACCTCAACGGCCTCAGGATCATTCCAAAGAGCCTGTGCATTCAGAAAGTCTATACCATGTTTTTTAAGGTTAGCTACGCTTTTAGCTGGGTCGTACTCAAATATGGTCATGAGTATAAAGTATACCTATATTACTCAAAGCACAACCTTTCGGGGTTATGGTCAAAACGCCTATCTCAAAAAGATCGTCTTATCTATAAATTTGACGATGAACACATTTACATTTTTGCTATTGGCGGTCACTACGACCAGCCCTAACGCCGCGCTTTGTGGCGAACTGCGTAGCAGTTTGTCCAATGCAACAGCGCCTTGTTATGTTCAGCTATGTACATTACTGGGCCTGAATCTCAGGAAGTAACTCTTGAATTGTTGATGTGAGACTCGGAACACTTCCATTTCTTAGAGCTCTGGTAAGCCAGTTTTCAAAATTTTGACGTCGACAACTTTTTAAGTGCGTAGCAGCTAACGCAATCATTCCCTTGTTGTCATAATTTTTTAGAAGGACAGGTAAATCTCTATTCTCAATTGCTGCTACTATCCTGCTTCTTGACTCTTCCGCAATAGCATCAATATTTAGGGCGTCAGTTTCTTGCATATATTTTCCCTTTAATTCTGAAATATTCCCTGCATCACTTAAATCAATTTTCTTAAGTGTACGATCGATGCGTCTTCTACAATACCTAACCACAACGTCTTCGATGGCCCTTTCCGAATTAAGCGTTTGAAAAATAGACTCTGAAAGCCCTGTTAGCTTTGCGTCTAACTCACTTCCTGAATAGCCCTCACTTTCAGCTATCGCCTGACTAACGTTAGGCATAAGTATTATGTTTTCAATCTCTGATACGGGCAATGTGACAATACCTAGCCTAGCAAGGTATTCAATGTCTTCTGTGCAGTAATCATCTGCATCAACTATCCCGGAACATGTCACTCTTGTTAGATTTTCATTTCGCCTCATTGTGACTACAGAATGAATTACTTGCTCGCAGGAACCTTTTGGTATAATTGTCCAATTTGTAAAGCAGCTTCTGTATATTGCAATGTCTAAACTAGTATTTGAACCCTCGACAAATAAGATAGGTTTTCGGCTACCGAGAATGATCGTAGTTAATTCTTCGTCAAATCCAGATTCTTCTGGCACCCTTTCAATAGTCCAATAAGGCTTAGCGTTGTATTCTCGCAATACGTACTTTTCCGCGACACGAGAGGATGCAAATTCGAGATCATGGGTTATAAATACAAAAGCACAGTCAGGGCGCACAGCCTCAATTTCATCCCAAAGCCTAGACATTATAGAGGGATGTATATGTAGTTCTGGTTCATCAAAAATAATAAGGGAATCTTCAGCTGCTACTAGTGTTTGACCAAGCATATAAAAAACCGCTCTCTCCCCGTCACTCATTTCGCTACCAGAATATCGCTCCAAATCACCAGTTACAGAAACTTGAATATCATCACCTGATACGTGTAGTTTCCGGTGGGGAAGAAGCTGTTCCCAAATATTTATTAGAATTTCAAACTTTGTTGGTTCAGCCGGGCCATTCTCGCCGCTACGAACTTTCTTATGCGTTTCCAGCGACTTGTTAGATTGCTCTGCGAATAAAGCCTGGACCAGAAAATCAAAGTCATTTAGTAGTGCAACCGACCCTTTGCTTCCCCAACGATGGCCTAGCCTATGGTCGGCGCCAGCAGCCTCATTTGCATAACCGGTTCGTAGTCCAAGTAAGGCTTCAGTCTCATTGATTTTTGGAACAGAAGGGTTTAGAGAAAGTGCTCTATGTGCAGATATGCGATGGGCATTTAAACTTAGAGTGTTTTCTATGTGCGTTGCTAATCTTGTTTTACCTGTTCCATTAGCACCTACAAAAACAACAGATGAGCCTGCTTCAATTCTTATTTCTTCGCGGTCGTTTTGCGTTGGTACATTAATCGTGAACGTCATTTCATAACTCCTTCTATTACTTTCTTAATCACATAACGCCACAATAAGCGGCTAAGTAATTGTTGGCTAAAATGTGAAGCGAAGCGGAACCGAGCCAACTGTTGCGTGTCCGTTTAATTGCCTTGTCAGCTTTGCTCTGGCCAATTAGTGATGTTCATTGGCACACCACGTTTATCCTCTAGTATTTGTAGAATACCTTCACGAATTTTTGCTTGCTGTGCATCAATATTGCCATGCACCATAGGTGAGTATGATGAGTTTTTAATGTGGGTTTTATCAAAGTCGTAATCCAAAACCAACGCCATTTTATAAAGTAGTTCAACGAGCAACTCGACACGTTTTGTACCCCATTGCTCACCAGTAATAGTTTTATCGCCGAGTAAATCTAGGTATTGCTTCCAAGCCTCAATAACCGCCTTTTCTTTCGGTTGTGCTAGCTCAAACTCTAAATCAATGCGGTTAAGTGTCATAACGTGATCCCATGATGTAGCATAAGATCGAGTTGCCATTAGAGTTTTAAATATATCTAATTTGCGTTGACGCTTTTCCTTTTTGGCATCCAAATATTTAGTTAACTGCACTGCAACAATAGGCCCCAAAAATACAGCTAAAATCATTACCCAATCTGAAATAGTCAAAAATACTCTCCGTGTGTGATTGCAAAGCTAACAGCCCATTTATGAGGCCCAAGGCCTCATAATAATTATTAGAGAGCGGCACTTCTAATAAACATTTGCTCGCCTTGCCACTCTCAACATACTGAAAAGTATAGGAGTTTATTTCTGAATTTCCAGCAGGCGAAAAAAAAGAGCGCTGAGCGCTCCTTAATTTTAACAACAGGCTTTGCTGTACAGGGGGCTAAGAACCCAGTAAAAAGTTCTCCATCAGCTCTTTGCCGCCTTCGGTCGCAAAGGATTCTGGGTGAAACTGGATGCCCTGAATAGGGTATTGTTTATGTTTAACACCCATAATTTCATAGCTGTCTGCTCCAAACTCGCCCACTACTGCGGTGAGCTGTAGGCAGTCTGGGATGGACTCTGCTTCTGCCATCAAAGAGTGGTATCGCATCACTTCTAATTGGTCGGGGATGTCTTTAAATACGCCGCTGCCATCGTGGCTGATGGGGCTGACTTTGCCGTGCATTGGCAAGTGCGCCTTAACCACCTTGCCACCAAAACAATGCACTATGCCCTGCATGCCTAGGCACACGCCTAGTAACGGGATCTTTGGGCCTAGCTCGGTGATCACTTGGGCACACACGCCAAAATAGCTTTGGTCGTCTGGCGAGCCAGGGCCTGGGGAGATGATAATACGGTCGGTTTGCGCGGCCTCTATATCTGCCACCGTAACTTGATCGTTGCGGGCGACAATCACTTCAAAATCACCTATTTGGCCTCTGAGCTTAGCCGTTGATAAAACCTCACCAATATATTGGTAGAGGTTATAGGTAAATGAGTCATAGTTGTCGACTAGGTAAACAGTAAACTTGCTCATGCTTTAGCCTCCATAAATTGCTCTAACACTTTGAGAGTGCCGGCAAATTTACGTTGAATTTCTTGATACTCATCGTCTGGATTGGAGTCGTAAACATTGCCACCGCAGGTTTGTACGTAAGCTTTTGATCCGTTAGCAAACACCGTGCGAATGGGAATAGCAAAGGTACAATCGCCATTAAAACCAAAGTGGCCTACCGCGCCGCCGTATGGTCCACGTCCATCTAGCTCCAGATCATCGATAATTTTCATGGCTTCGATTTTTGGCGCGCCGGTTAAGGTGCCTGCAGGGAAGTTGCTGGCTAAAGCAGAGAACATGTCTTCATTTTCGGCCATGATGCCCACGATCTCACTGGAAATATGTTGCACATGGCTAAACCGCTTAATGTCCATCAAACTACGCACTTTTACGGTGCCAAAGCGTGCTACACGGCCAATGTCGTTGCGGTGCAGGTCCACAATCATATTGTGTTCGGCAATTTCTTTAGGGTCATTCAGCAAGGTACGCGCTAGGGCTGTGTCTTCTTCTGGCGTGGCGCCACGTTTGGTAGTGCCGGCTAACGGGTAGGTTTCCATCTCGCCTTGGCGCAAACGAAACAATAGCTCTGGGCTTGCGCCGATGACCTTTTGCTCGCCAAATTTAATGTAATACATTTGTGGCGACGGGTTAATAACGCGCAACTGTTCGTATAAATTGATACTTTCGCCGTGCATGTCGAAGCGGTATTTGAAGCCCACTTCGCATTGGAAAATTTTACCTTCTACGATGTCGCCTTTCACCTTTTTAACGGCCGCCGCATGTTGTTCACGGTTCATGTCTTCGCCTTGCGGCACCACAGTTAGGCCGCCAATATTAGGCATAGGCTGGCTGATAATGGTTTCAACCAAACCAATACGATTTTCTTCGTAATGGAAATAGATCAACTCGCCTGTCATTTTGTCGTAAATGAGGCCGTCTTTGTACAAGCCAAACTTAAACGCATCAAATGCGTCGCTGGCCGTTAGGCTTAAGCTGGGTTCAAAGTAGTTCATGGCATCGTAGCCAATATAACCCGTTAAACCACCGGCATAGCGGCGGCTAATAATGTTTTGTGGCACGATTTCGCGCAACAAATAGTATGGGTTTTCGCTCTCGTAAGACTGACAATTGCCTTGCCTGTCGGTAATGTGCAGTTGATTGCCATTAGCCCAAAAAATTTGCTCTGGATCGAAACCAATAAGCGAATAACGCGAGATATGGCTGTCTTCGCCGAGGGATTCGAGCATGTAGCAGGTATCGAATTTTTGCTCAATTTTTTTGAACAACTCAAAAAAGTCACAGCTAGACGTGACTGTGAGGTAGCTTGGTTTACGAGCCATGTTAATTTTATTGGGGCGTGCTTGAGTCACGATGGTGTAGTCTCTAATGGAGTCGGTGATGGGTGCCCGGCAAATTTGCCAGCTTGAAGGGCCCGAGAGCCACGGGTTACGGTGGCAATGCCAACGCCCAGCTGTTGAGCGACTTGCCGTTGCGACAAACCTTGAGAAAGCAGCTCAAATATTTGTAAGCGATTGATCAGTTCCTGTTGTTCGTTAGGCGTTAACAGGCCCTCTAGGGCTGCAGTCATAGACTGAGCGTCGGTTTGCAGAAGCAAATAGTCGGCGACGGGTGCAATGGCTTTGTTGTAGGGCATAACTAAAAACAGACTGTATCAGTGTACTAGTACACTATCACACAATTACAAGCAATCCAATACCCAGTCTGGTTCGCATTCCGATACGTCGCGACCATGGTTGTAACCGCCTCTAACCCCAACGCTGGGCATTCCGCAGGTTTTGGCGGCGATAATATCGTTGCTCGAATCACCCACCATCAAACAGTCTTTAATCTCTAGCTCTAGGGATTTAGCGGCATTGATGAGGGGCATGGGGTGGGGCTTTTTCTCATCGAATGTATCACCGCAATACACCAATTCAAAATACTCTAAAATACCAAATTGCTGCAATAAAGGTTGGGTGAATCGGCTGGGTTTGTTAGTAATCACTCCCTGCTTAATGCCTTGTGATTGCAGCAGTGTTAACAAAGGAACCACACCATCGTAGAGCCGGCTTTGTTGGTTGCCAAGCTGGTGATAGGCTTCCATATATAGGTTTAAGGCAGCGTCAAAACGAGGATCGACTGCCTCGGGGGTAAAATTATCAGCGAGAATACGTTGCACCAACATGGCCGCCCCATTACCCACCCACTGCTCTACTTGAGTATGCGTGGGTGCAGCAATATCGAGATTTTTGGCCATGCTCAAGCTAGCCGCATACAAGTCTGACAGGCTATCCAATAACGTGCCATCTAAGTCGAACAGGACTAATTTTGGCCGAAATCCAACCGTATCAATTAAACTCACAAGTTTAGCTTGATGCCAGCTGTTCGCGCATTAAATCGATGGTGGCTTTATAGTCATCAGTATTAAAAATGGCTGAGCCTGCCACAAAGGTGTCGGCGCCCGCTGCTGCTATCTCGGCAATATTGGCTACACCCACACCACCGTCAACTTCTAAACGAATATCTAGCCCAGAATTGTCTATACGCTGGCGTACCAAACGTAACTTATCTAGGGTCGATGGGATGAACTTTTGACCACCAAAACCTGGGTTAACCGACATCAATAGAATCATATCCAAGCGATCCATTACATGGTCAAGGTAATGCAGCGATGTTGCGGGGTTAAATACCAAACCGGCTTTAGCACCGCCATCTTTGATCATTTGCAGGGACCGGTCAATATGGTCACTCGCTTCTGGGTGAAAGGTAATGTAACTGGCACCGGCAGCCAAAAACTCTTCGATCATACGATCCACCGGCTTCACCATTAAATGTACATCAATAGGCGCGGTGATACCGAAGTCCCGTAACGCTTTACAGACCATGGGGCCAATGGTGAGGTTAGGCACATAATGGTTATCCATCACATCAAAATGAACAATATCAGCCCCCGCTGCCAATACATTTTCAACTTCTTCGCCTAAGCGCGCAAAGTCGGCAGCTAGTATGGAGGGTGCGATTTTAAAATCAGCCATAATAAAGGTCTTTCCAGGAATTAATTAATACAGTAAAACTACTTGCGTGACTTTTTGATAGCGTCGTAAGCAGCTTGAATTTCTTGCGTTTTTTCTTTGGCTATTTGCATCATTTCATCGGGCAAACCGCGAGCCACCAACTTATCTGGATGGTGCTGACTCATCAACTTACGGTAGGCCGTTTTAAGGGTTTTGGCATCACAGGCTTGGTCTACACCCAAAACCCCATAGGCTTGCTTTAAGCCCAGGCCACCGGCAGATTCAAATTGTCCTTGGCCACCACCTTGGTGAAACGATTGTTCGGCTTTCATGCGCTGCGCTACAGCTTCAAATTCTTGCTGACTAATCCCTAACAGCTGGCAAACTTCTGTTAACACGCGGCCTTCGGAGGGACTAAATTCACCATCAACCAAAGCCGCTTGTAGCTGAATTTCAATAAACATTTGCCTTACGGAGACATTGTTCACTAAGGCGCGGCGAAGCGGTTCTAGCACTTGGTTCAGGTCAAATTGTGCGCTTTTGCCTTGGCTAAAGCACTCAATCGCACGTTTTCTTAGCTCGCCGGTGAGCTGCATCCGCGTCATCACCGCTTCGGCGTACTGAATTTCTTCTGCAGTCACTTGCCCATCAGCTTTGGCAATTTTGCCCATGACACAAAACGTAGCATCAAAAAAAGCGGTTTGCGCCTTGGCTTGGGTCCAGCTCTCGGCACCCGCTACGCTGCGGATCAACTTATCGAGGTAATAACCAATGGCGGCGCCAAAAAACACACCGCTAATACCACCTGTTAAGCCAATTAAGGCGCCAATAACCAACCCAGTACGGTGGCGCCCCATGTTGACGCCAAAGCTATAACCGTTCACACATTCACCTGTTTAAAAAAATTCGTGTCTAAATCTGTGCCTATGATAGGCAAACCACGCATTAAGTGCCATATCAGCTGGCTATTAATTACCAAAACTGACACTTTTAGCCAATTCCAACCGCAAGTCGCACCCTTCTCTTAAAAATTGGTTTAAACTTAGGCGAAGTTAAAGTGTAAACTCCTGATCAGTCACTGTTGCCAACGGATTCCTTTTGTTATTTCTTAAGCCCTCTCTAGCTCAACATTTTATTGCCAATCGTTCTGTTACATTGATTTGTACAAGCCTTATGATGCTATTGGCTGCCTCTACAGTAACGGCAGAAACAAGCTCACCCCAACCACTGCTGCTCGACTGGCAACCTCAACCCGCAACCACGGATGATTACTGCCCAGGATATTATTTACCTTACCAGGCTCCCGCACTAGACCCAAACACTCCAGCCAATCAACAGCTTTTGTACAGCCACTCCGATGCTAGCGAATATGAAGAGGGCGTGACTCACCTAAAAGGTAACGTAGAGATACGCCAAGGCGTACAACAAATTACCGGCGATTACGCGCGTTTTGATAATAACCAGCGTTTAGTCGACATTATTGGCAACGTAAAATACCGTCGCCACAATATCATCATGCAAAGCGCCGACGCCTCGTTTGATATGGACAGCTCCGAAGCTCAGTTCAACCAAGCGCAGTTGGCCGTGCCTAAAAATGAATTACGCGCCAGCGCCTCATCTATCGATTATCACAGTGACGAAACCGTGACTATGAACCAAGGCAGCTTTACCTTTTGCCCACCCGGCAATAATGCATGGGCTATTCATAGTAATAAAATTGACTTGGACCCCAGCCAAGGGTTTGGCGAAGCCCAAAATGCCGTATTAAAAATTGGTGCGGTGCCGGTATTTTATTTACCGTGGATGAGTTTTCCCATAGACGACCAACGTCGCTCGGGGCTTCTCTTCCCTACACTGGTTCGATCAAGTCAAATGGGGTTAGACATTACTACGCCTTATTACCTCAATTTAGCACCTAACTATGACGCCTTAATGACGCCTCGCTTTACTGAGTTGG
Source organism: Oceanospirillaceae bacterium (assembly GCA_029938085.1). Classification (GTDB taxonomy): domain Bacteria; phylum Pseudomonadota; class Gammaproteobacteria; order Pseudomonadales; family Balneatricaceae; genus Njordibacter. Next base: position 83,657 of record JAPYOS010000002.1, read on the forward strand.
GTGGTGCCACCTTAGGCACAAAAATTCGCCACATGAACGCCAACACCGAGCAGTCGCTGTACTTTAATTGGGCGCTTTCAGACCCCAACTCCACACAACAGCGTTGGTTAACCGAGTTCGACCACAAGGGCCAAATCAGTCCTAATCTGTCTTCCAGCCTTCACATCAAAAGGGTGAGCGACGCCGACGTGTTTAACGATTTCGACTTAACCCGAGCAGCAAGCGAAACCAGCAGCCTAACCAGCAAGGCCCAAGTTAACTACCAAGGCAAAAATGTATGGTTTAGTAGCGCAAGCTTAGCCCTGATCACCCACCAAAATTTAACCACCGGTACACCAGCGTATGACCAGCTGCCTCACGCCAGCCTTGCCGGTGGCACCACAGCAGACTACGGCTCTGTGCCTGTCACTGGCAGCTACCAGCTCGACCTAAGCCACTTTACTCGTGACACCAGTAACTTATCTGCCAACAATCAACTCACTGGCACGCGTATTCATCTGCAACCTAGCGTGAGCTCTGCTTGGACCACCGACTACAGCTTTATTAAACCTAAACTGAGCCTGCCTATCACTCAATACCAACTGGCCAATAGCCCTACCAACATCCAAGCGAGTAAAACTCGCATAGTGCCCCAATTTGAGTTGGATACCGGCCTGCTATTCGAGCGCGAGCTAAGGTTAGGCTATAGCCAAACCCTAGAACCTAGGCTGTACTACGCCTACGCACCCTTTAAATCGCAGAATGACATCACTATTTTTGACACCAGCCTCAACGGCAAACCATTCTACCAAGCCAACCGATTTAATGGTTCCGATCGTATTGGCGACACCAACCGCGTTACCTTAGGTGTAGCCAGCCAATTTTTGGATGCTAAAGGTTGGCAGAAAGCCAAACTATCAATGACCCAAATCCATTACCTGAGCAACCGGCAGGTGCAGTTAAGCAGTAGCACCCCTGCCAACACTGAAACTTATTCACCTATTTATGGTCACATGAGTTATCAATTTAATCCGTATTGGAGTTCGAGTTTGAACCTCGACTGGAACCCACGTTCGGGCAACGTTGAAGCCACTACGGCAAGTATGAAATATCAACCTAGCAACAACCAGGTTGTTGATGTGAAATACACCGAAAAACTGAACAGCACCCAACAAGGTGAGGTGTCAGTGGTATGGCCGCTAAACCCACAATGGACGTTAATTGCCAAACACAAAGAAGACCTGCGCAATCAACAATTACAGGACGAAATTGTAGGTATAGAATATGCCAACTGCTGCTGGAAAGGCCGCTTGGTAAGCCGCCATTGGTTGGTAGACCAAACCAAAGGTGTTGAGCACGGCGTATTTTTTGAACTCTCCCTTAAAGGCTTGGGTGACAGCGACAAACAACTGACCAGCGGCAGCCAAGTCCGCATGGCCGATTTTATGAAAGGAATTACAGGTTACAATGAACGCACTCAATAAATACGGCTTGGGTTTTGCCTTAAGTTTAACCCTGAGCCTGACCACCATTAACGCTTTTGCAGCACAGCAGCTAGACCGCATTATGGCTGTAGTGAATGACGACATAGTTTTGCAAACCGACTTTAATCTGCGCCTAAGTGAGATACAGCAACAATTGGCCCAAAACAATACCCAGGCGCCTAGCCTTGATGTATTAACGTCGCAAGTATTGGATCAGTTGATTATTGAAAATTTACAACTGCAGCTAGCCCAAGCACAAGGCGTGCATATTGCCGATGCGAGCTTAGACCAAGCCCTTGAACGGATTGCTAAAAGCAACCAACTCAGCCTTGCGCAATTGCAACAAGCGGTGACCAACTCAGGCGACTCTATGGCGCGTTTTCGTGACAAAATTCGCCAAGAAATGACCATTAATGAAATTCAAACCAGCTCGGTTAACAAGCGCATTCGCGTCAGTGAACACCAAGTTGATCGCTATCTGGCGTCTAACCAAGGCCAAGCCTTAGCCGAAACTGAGTACGAAATTGGCCATATATTGATTAATCTTAGTGCTACCCCAGACGCGCAAGAACTAGCAGCAGCACAGGCAAAACTAGACCTAATTGCTGCCGAACTCGCGCAAGGCAGCGATTTTTCTAGCCTTGCAGCAAGCCACTCAGATGCACTTAACGCCTTAGAGGGTGGTAACCTTGGCTGGCGCAAGGGCAGCCAGCTACCCAGCCTATTTGCCGATCCTATTAGTGACATGCAAACAGGTGATGTGAGTCAACCTATTCGTAACAGCAGCGGTTTTCACCTCATCAAACTCATCAATAAACGCGGCGTGAGTGTGCAAACCATCGCTCAAACTAAGGCCAACCACTTGCTCATTTTGCCCAATGAGATTAGAACCGCCACACAAGCCGAAGAGCTCATTAACGAATTACATCAACGCATTATTAACGGCGCAGACTTTTACGACCTAGCTCGCACCTTTAGTGACGATGCTAACTCGGCCCCTAGTGGCGGCGACTTAGGCTGGGTTAATCACGACCAGCTCCCACAGCTGTTACAATCTGAGCTAGAAAAGCTGGCCCTGGGCGAACTCAGCGCACCCATTCAAAGTGAATCTGGATGGCACCTATTGCAAGCCATAGAGCGCCGTACCAAAGACGTAGGACAAGCCAACTTACGCTACCAAGCCAAACAAACCATTCGCCAAAGTAAGTTTGCTGGTGAGTTAGAAAATTGGTTACGAGAAATTCGCAACCAAGCCTACATCGAGATTCGTTAATCATGTCAGTAGTGAGCCGATTACTCGTCACTGCGGGAGAACCCGCAGGCATTGGTCCTGATCTATGTTTAACCTTGGCAGGCCAGCCCCACGCGCAGCTTTGCGATGTTGAGATTGTTATTGTTGCCGACATGGGCGTATTGCAAGACAGAGCCTGCAAGCTTGGTTTAAGTATCGATTTTTGCCATTTTGACCTCAAGCACCCCGCCGCTATCACCCCTAGCAATCAACTCAAAGTACTACACGTGCCATTAGCGGTAGAAAGCCGCGCGGGTCACTTAGATGCAGACAACGCAGGCTATGTGCTCAATACGCTTAATATTGCCTGTGATGCATGCCTGGACGGCCGTGCTCAAGCCATGATCACGGCACCGGTTCATAAAGGCATTATTAACCATGCAGGCACGCCCTTTAGTGGCCACACCGAATACTTGCAGCAACGTTGCGGCGCAGAACAAGTGGTAATGATGCTGGCGTGTGACGCCATGCGCGTCACCCTAGCCACCACACACTTGCCACTTAAAGACGTGTCTGCCGCCATAACGCCCAAGCTACTAAGCCAAACATTACACATTATAAACAACGAGTTAAAGGCTAAATTTGGCATTGCTCAACCCACTATTTATGTGTGCGGCCTAAACCCCCATGCAGGCGAAGACGGCCACTTAGGCCGCGAAGAGATCGATGTTATTATCCCGGCACTGGATCAGTTGCGTAGCGAAGGCCTTAACCTCGTTGGCCCGTTACCTGCAGATACCTTGTTTAATCCCACCAACCTCGATCGAGCCGATGCCGTTTTGGCCATGTATCACGATCAAGGTCTACCCGTGCTAAAATACGCGGGCTTTGGTGATGCGGTAAACATCACCTTAGGTTTACCCATTATTCGCACTTCCGTTGACCACGGCACCGCATTAGATTTGGCTGGCACCGGCCAAGCCAACGCCAACAGTTTATTGCAGGCCACGTTACAAGCTATGCAGTTAACCAAGCTTTACTAGAGACATTTATGGCTAGCCAAACTCCAAAAAAACACCAAGCTCGTAAGCGTTTTGGGCAAAACTTTTTACAAGACCAAGGCATTATTCGTCATATTGTGGCCTGTATTCGCCCTAAACCAGAACAAACTATCGTTGAAATTGGCCCCGGCCTAGGCGCCATTACTGAGCACCTGCTCGCATCGACGGGCAGCCTTGACGTGGTGGAGCTCGACCGCGATTTACTACCTCATCTACGCATTGCGTTTGCCAGCTATGGCAACAATTTACGTATTCACGAGGCCGATGCACTTAAATTTGATTTTAGCAGTATCAGTAGCGAGCCTAATCCTAAACCCAAGTCTTTACGTATTGTAGGCAACTTGCCCTACAACATTTCTACGCCATTAATCTTCCACCTGTTGGATCAAGCCGATCTCATTGAAGACATGCATTTTATGTTGCAAAAAGAAGTGGTGTTACGTTTAGCCGCAGGTGCAGGCACCAACAACTACGGCCGCCTGAGTATTATGGCGCAGTATTTTTGCCGTGTAGACAACTTGTTTGAAGTGCCGCCAGAGGCCTTTGACCCAAGGCCCAAAGTGGATTCTGCCATTGTACGTATGGCGCCCTACGCCGAACTACCACACCCAGCAAAAGATTTTAAACATTTTGAAAGCTTGGTTAAAACCGGTTTTGCCCAACGCCGAAAAACTTTACGTAACAACTTAAAAGGCATAATTGACGACCAACAGTTGCAAAGTTTAGGCATAGACCCTAGCATTCGACCTGAGCGCTTAACCGTGGCCGACTTTGTGGCCATAAGCAACCTTCTTACTTGAGCTAGGCCCAACCGATGCAAACCCCAGACCACGACTTAGACCAAGATTACGACTGTAATGTTGGTGTGCAAACCGAATTTCTTGCTGAACAGTCGGACCCCAGCCGCAACCGTTATGTGTTTTCGTATAAAATCACCATTACCAATAGTGGTAGCCAAAGTGCCCAACTAATGAGCCGTAAATGGCTGATTACCGACGGCGACGGCAAGACCCAAGAAGTGTCTGGCGACGGCGTAGTAGGCCAGCAGCCGGTGATCGACCCGGGCCAACGTCATCAATACACCAGTGGCACAGTACTTGAGACAAAAGTGGGCAGCATGAGTGGATTTTACCAAATGGTGGCTTCCGATGGCCATGAGTTTTCTGCCACCATACCGCCATTTACCTTGTCTTACCCTAACGCGCTGCACTAACGGCCTTACCACCATGACCAGCTATGCCGTTGGCGACATACAAGGCTGCTTAGAACCGCTCAAAGCGCTACTGCAAAAAGTGAAGTTTGCGAGTGGAGACCAACTTTGGGTTGCCGGCGACTTAGTTAATCGCGGTCCCGACTCCCTCAATACGCTACGCTTTATTAAGTCATTGGGTACCGACGCCAAGGCAGTACTGGGCAATCACGACTTACACCTACTCGCCCTAGATGCCAAACAAGCCATACTCAAACCAGACGACACGCTACAGCCTATTTTTGAGGCCCATGACCGCCGCGAGTTATTGCATTGGTTACAGCAACAACCCCTACTGCACTACAACGCCCAATTCAACACGGTGATGACCCACGCAGGCGTACCCCCTTGTTGGGATTTACCACAAGCCATAGCGTACGCCCAAGAAATACAAAACGTGTTGCAGAGTAACCAAGCCCATCGATTCTTTAGCCATATGTACGGCAACCTACCCGACCTATGGCAAGATGATTTACAAGACGTAGAACGCTGGCGCTGCATCACCAACTACTTCACTCGTATGCGTTTTGTGCGCCCAGACGGTGGCCTCGACTTAGTCAATAAAGACAAACCCGACCTATCATCAGACTACCAAAATGCAAGCACCTTACCTTGGTTTAAATTAGCCAGCCCCGTTACAGCACGGCAAGTGTTTGGCCATTGGGCCGCCTTAGAGGGCGAAACCGGCCTATCCGAGGTGATTAACTTAGACATGGGCTGTGTATGGGGAGGCCATCTTAAACTCATGCGTTTAGACGACGGTCAATGTTTTAGCGTCGCTTGCAGCTAATTTGAGTTATTACTTTTAAATAAGATAATTCTAATATATAATTGCACAAACCTTTTCGAAGCACTAAACTGCTCATCTCTTAATAGGATTCCCATATGTCTGAAATACTTTATATCGCCCCAGTCGACGTTATGTCCAAAGTTGAGCAAGGTGCCTACTTGGTTGATATTCGTGATATTAACAGCTACCAAAACCACCACATTAAAAACAGCCAGCGTATCGATAACGAAATCATGCCAGAATTTCTTCGTCAAGCCAACATGGAGAAAGCCATTATCGTTTGTTGCTACCATGGCGTCAGTTCAATCCAAGCGGCTGGTTTTTTAGCCCAACAAGGTTTTGACGAAGTGTATAGCATCGAAGGAGGCTTCTCGGCCTACTCCTTACAACAGCCGGAACATTGCAACGCCATATGAGAATAAGCCTTTATGAGCACTAGCCAAACCTACCTCGTAGGCGGCGCTGTACGTGATAAATTACTGGGGTTGCCAGTGCACGAACACGACTACGTGGTGGTGGGCAGTACGCCAGAAGCATTGGTCGCTCAAGGCTATACTCAAGTAGGCAAAGACTTTCCGGTTTTTTTGCATCCCCAAAGTAAACAAGAATATGCACTGGCGCGTACCGAACGAAAGGCAGGCCAAGGCTACAAAGGGTTTGACGTTTATGCCTCACCGGAGGTAACGTTAGAAGAAGACCTGTTACGACGTGACCTTACTATCAATGCCATCGCTCAAGCCGATGACGGTCGCCTCATCGACCCCTATGGCGGCCAGCAAGACATACAGGCCAAACTCATTCGCCATGTATCCCCCGCCTTTAGCGAAGACCCGCTTAGGGTATTACGTGCCGCACGTTTTGCCGCCCATTTACACCACTTAGATTTTAACATTGCCCCAGAAACACAGGCGCTACTGGTCACTTTGGTGCGTTCGGGCGAACTCAACACCTTAGCTAAAGAACGTATCTGGCAAGAAACCCAGAAAGCCCTCACCAGCCAAAGCCCGTGGGTTTATTTTGAAGTGCTGGAACAATGTGGTGCGTTAGAACAACTGATGTCACCAATTGCCGAACTACTAAACCGTAAGCCGCAGGCCCTCACCGGCCTACAATTATTAAGCCAATCAGATGCCAGCGTTGATTTACGTTTGGCGGGTATTCTGTACCAGCTTAACAAGCTACAAATAGAAGACTTAGCGGCTCAAATTAAGCTCCCAAATGCGCCCAAAACGCTGGCCCTAGCCATCAGCAACCACCAGCGTGCGTTACGCGCCTACGACGAACTCGACGCACCCCAAAGACACCACTTATTAAGCAGCCTTGGGCTCGTTCGTAAACCAGAATTATTAACAGCGTTAATGACCTTATGCCAAGCCATTACCCAAAGCAAAGAGCCTCTGTTTGGCTGGAACTCCCCACAAGCACAGATATTGGCCGACTTAAACGCCATCAACAGCGTTAAACCTGCCGAACTCATGGCGCAAGGGTATAGCGGTAAAGACTTAGGTGAAGCCCTTAAAAAAGCGCAGGTCGCACAGCTAGAAGGTTAGTTGTACTGGGGTAAGGTGCTGCGCTGGGGGGCAGCTAGAGTGCAGCTGAACCATGTTTTTACCCGAACATGGGTGGACCAGGTTAGGTGCTAAATCTGCTAGGGGTTGTAATACATAAGCACAGGTGAGGATATCCGGCCGCGGCACTTTTAGCGCGCTATCAACCAGCTCACCAAATAACAGCACATCCATATCAAGGCCATGACTGGTTGGCTTGTGGTTGACCGCTGCAGATCTAACACGGCCATGTTTAGCCTCTACCTTGCGGATCCAGGTCATCAGCTCACTATGACTCATAGGGCAAGCAATCCCCACCACCATATTAAGAAAGTCTGGCCCATTCATGCCTATAGCTGGCGCCAAGTACACTGGCGACAAGTCTATTGCACCAAACTGCTCTCGCAACTCAGCAACACCTGCCTGCAAGCTCGCTTGAGGCTTAATGTTAGCACCAAGGCCCAAATAGACTTGCGTCATCATGCAGGCTTTTGGCCACGTTCAATAATAACACCCACGTCTGCTGCATTGGCGATGGCGTCGGGTTTGCCCAACTTAATACGCACGAAAGGCACGGGAAATTCTGCCAACACTAAAGCAGCAATTTCTTCGGCCATGGTTTCAACCAACAAAAACTCACTGGCTTGCACAAACTGCGTCAATCGATCCGACACGTCTTTGTAGCTTACGGTGCGGTCAATGTCTTCGGTGGCTGCAGAAGGGCTGATATCCACCGCCATTTCAATGTCTAGCACGACCTTTTGCTTGATTTCGCGTTCCCAATCGAAGATGCCAATCACGGTCTCAACGGTTAAGCCGTGTACATATACTGTGTCCATAAAAGAGTCTCGTCATTAAATCTACTAAATTATTAAACTACTTCGGGTAGTTCATTAACTGCCAACAGCTCATTAAGCGGCCAGCGTGGTTTTACTTTGAGGGTTAAGTCGTCGCTTTGCCCTGCTGCCAGACGCTGAGCGCCCGCGTAAGCGATCATGGCGCCATTGTCGGTGCAATACTCGGGCCTAGGGTAATACACCTTAGCGCGCAGCTTAGCGGTTTCTGTTGCCAATTTTTCGCGTAATTTTAAATTAGCGCTCACGCCGCCCGCCATCACCAAGGTTGAAAGCTCGGTCTGCTGCAGCGCACGCCTGCATTTAATGGCTAAAGTATCCACCACAGCCTGCTGAAAGGCCACTGCAATGTCGGCCTTGTCTTGCTGGTTAAGGCTACCTTGCTGTTTTTGAATATCTTGGATGGCATATAGGGTGGCTGTTTTTAGGCCGCTAAAGCTCATATCTAAGCCTGGGCGATCCACCATGGGGCGCGGAAACTTAAACCGAGTGGCGTCGCCCTGCAAGGCTAAGTTAGCCACCAACGGGCCGCCGGGGTAGTCTAAGTCCATCATTTTGGCGACCTTATCAAAGGCTTCGCCTGCAGCATCATCCAGCGATTCACCCAGTAGCTCATAGTCACCTAACGCACGCACGTGCACTAATTGGGTATGGCCACCAGAAACCAACAAAGCCACAAACGGTGGTTTAGGGGCATTTTCTTCTAACATCGGGGCCAATAAGTGGCCTTCCATATGGTGTACGCCAAGGGTGGGTATATCCCACGCCATGCCCAATGCTCGGCCGGTGGCTGCGCCCACCATTAACGCACCAATGAGGCCAGGCCCAGCGGTGTAGGCAATGCCGTCAACATGACCATAGGCAAGACCGGCCTTGCCAAACACCTCACGCATCAAGGGCACGAGCTTGCGAATGTGGTCGCGGGAGGCTAACTCGGGTACCACGCCGCCGTATTCTGCATGCACTGCCACTTGGCTATATAAGGCTTCGGCCAAAATGGCGCCATTACCTAAACCGTCCACGTCGGTGTCGTAGATCGCCACGCCAGTTTCGTCGCAAGATGTTTCTATGCCTAATACACGCATCAATAAAGCCAAATAAAGTCTATAATAGGGCGCGAATTTTACCCCTCATCTGCCTCAATAACCACCTGCACAAGTGGCTATAGTCGCAGTTAACTCATAACTTGAGTAAAAGTCTGTTAACTTAACCCAAACTGGGGTTTACACTGACCAACACATAGGAGTAAAATACGCGGCCTTGAAGACTCAGGAACACCTTCCGCTAGTCGTTAATACAATGACTGGAATGTGAATAGAAAACATTAGGATTACTGCCTACCGCAGCATCCACAATTAGGTAAAGATATGCCAGCTGTAAAACTGAAAGACAACGAACCATTTGATATTGCCCTACGTCGCTTCAAGCGCGCTTGTGAAAAAGCAGGCACTTTAGCAGACGTGCGCTCAAAAGAATTCTACGAAAAGCCTACCAGCGTTCGTAAGCGTCAAGCTGCTGCAGCTGTTAAGCGTCATGCCAAGAAGCTAGTACGCGAAAACCGTCGTCACGTTCGTCTTTACTAGGTTTCACACCTACTAATACAGAACCTTGCACGACCCGTTAATTGCACTATGCACATAGTGTGGCTAACGATCTTACATAGGGGCGGTTTTTCAGTTACCCGCCCCTTTGTCGTTTCTGACGTTTGTGTGTAAAACCCAAATGCAGCAACATCAAGCAACTGAAACCAACACAGGTACAACTCACCATGTCAGACTTAAAGCTTCAACTTAAAGACGCTCAAAAACAAGCCATGCGTGACAAAAACAAGCCTCGCTTAATTTGCATTCGCACTATGCTTGCAGAATTCAAGCGCATTGAAGTAGATGAGCGCATCGAACTAGACCAAGCCCGTGGCTTAGGTGTGTTAGACAAAATGCTCAAGCAACGCCGCGACTCCATCACCCAATACGAAGCAGCAGCACGCCAAGACTTGGCCGACGTTGAGCACTTTGAAATGGGCGTTATTCAAGAATTTCTACCCACGCCTTTAACCGACGACGAAGTGACTGCGTTAATCGCACAAGCCATTACCGACTCCGGTGCAAGCAACATGAAGGACATGGGTAAAGTAATGGGTATTCTTAAGCCACAGTTGCAAGGTCGCGCAGATATTGGCAAAGTAAGCGGTAAGATTAAAGCGCAACTCGCGTAAGCTTTTAAAAAAAGGCAAACCCCTTGGCCGCACGCATACCGCAATCGTTTATCGATGACCTACTCGACCGCACCGACATTGTTGATTTGGTTGATAGCCGCGTAAAGCTCAAAAAAACCGGCCGCAACTACTCCGCCTGCTGCCCCTTTCACAAAGAAAAAACCCCTTCGTTTAGCGTGGCGCCAGATAAGCAATTTTACTATTGCTTTGGCTGTGGTGCTGGCGGCAATGCCATTGGTTTTTTAATGGAGTTAGAAAACCTCAACTTCCCCGAAGCCGTGGAAGAACTCGCAGGCAAAGCCGGGCTCACAGTACCTAAAGACGACAGCATTACCAGCCAAGCGGCCACCGAAGCCAGCCAAGCCAAAACCAAGGCGCGCAACCAAGCCTATGACCTACTCAACCGTGCTAGCCAGTACTACCAGAGCCAACTACGCCGCCATAGCGACCGCCAAAAGGCCGTATCTTACCTTAAAGGCCGAGGCCTCAGCGGCCAAATAGCGCAACGCTTTGGCATCGGCTATGCCCCCACTGGCTGGCAGAACCTGATGACGGAACTAGCCCCCAATGGCAGCCAAGAACCCAACCAAGAACAACACTTAATTGATTGCGGCATGGTGGTTGAAAAAGAAGAAAGCAAACGCCGTTACGACCGCTTTCGCGACCGCATTATGTTCCCCATTAAAGACTACAAAGGCCGCATTATTGCCTTTGGTGGCCGTGTATTAGGCGATGAAAAACCAAAATACCTCAACTCACCAGAAACCGAGGTCTTCCACAAGCAGCGCGAACTGTACGGCCTCTACGAAGCCCGCCAGCAAGAGCGCAACCTCAAGCGCATTTTGGTGGTTGAAGGGTACATGGATGTAGTGGCCCTAGCGCAACATCAAATTAACTATGCTGTGGCCACCTTAGGCACCAGCACCAGCAGCTACCACCTAGAACGTATTTTCAAGCTCGTGAGCGAGGTGGTATTTTGTTTTGATGGCGATGCCGCCGGCCTCAAAGCCGCCGACCGAGCCATGCTCACCTGCCTACCATTTATGGAAGACGGCCGACAAGCACGGTTTTTATTACTGCCAGACGGCGAAGACCCCGATTCGGTAGTACGCCAAATTGGCAAAGATCAACTCAGCCAACGCATTGTTGAAGCCACACCGCTGAGCGACTTCCTGTTTCAGCGCTTAGGCAAAGAGCTAGACCCCCACAACCTGGAACACCGTGCCAAATTAGCCACCGACGCTAACCCACTCATCAACACCATGCCTAAGGGCATCATGCGCAGTATGATGCAGGCACGCTTGAGCAAAATTACCGGCCTAGACAAAGACACACTCGCCGAACTTGCGGCCCTTAAAGCACCCATTACCAAACCGCAACCAGCCCCTGCGAACGCCTCGGTCCCCACGCCCATCGCAGCCAAGCCCGAACCCAAAACACCGTCCGACAGCACCCACGACTACGCCGACTACCACATGGCTGATGCCGAATCACAAGCCGATGACAACGCCAATTACTGGCACCACGACGAGCATCAGGCAGCGCCTCAAATGCCGCAAGATGCTGCACCGTCGCGCAACTTTAACGCCAACTTACCCAAGGTGCAAAATCCTGCTCAAGCGGCTATTCGGGTCATTCTTCGCCACCCAGAAACAGTGCGGCAAATCAGCCATATACCTAGCCACCTTAGCGAATTACAAATGCCCGATGCGGCGGTGCTAATCCAGCTATTAACCACCGTTCAAGCCATGCAAGTGACCCTTGGACGCTGGCCTATCACCTCCGAAGTACACATTGAATGTACGCCATGGGATGCTTGGCCAATGTTACGCCAACTCGCCGCCATGGAGTCGCTATTACCTCTAGGTGATCACGCACACCAACTTCAAGCGGCCATAGATAAGTTACTCGAACACCACCTAGACGAGCGCTTTAACCAGCTATTACATCAAGTTGCGCAACCCAATGCCGACCCAGCCACCAAACAACAGATAAAAACTCTATTAAAAGAGAAAGAAGAGTTGCAAAAGCGGCTGAAAAGTAGACAATAGCCTTACCTAAGGATCTTATACTGGTCCGCGGCTCAAGGGCGGCATGCTAAGCATCGCAAAAACAGACCCATTTAGAGCCATCGTCTAGTGCAGGCACTCAAAAGCACAATTCATTAGCTAATTCCGAGTCATTTGTGGAAGAGCCTCCTCTTCTCGACTATAATGGAGAGCTAGCATTTTATATTATCCGTCCACCTAATAGGGTAGTCATGGCCGCCAACGAACAGCAACAATCACGTTTAAAACAACTGATCACCAAAGGTCGTGAACAGGGTTTCTTAACTTACGCAGAAGTTAACGATCACCTGCCACAAGATATCGCCGATCCAGATCAAGTCGAAGACATTATCGGCATGATCAACGACATGGGTATTACCGTATCTGAGCAAGCGCCAGATGCCGAAACCTTACTCATGACCGATGGCGACTCCACCGACGAAGCCGCCGCCGAAGAAGCTGCCGCAGCCCTGGCTGCCGTAGAAACAGAAGCCGGCCGCACCACCGACCCCGTGCGTATGTATATGCGCGAAATGGGCACGGTAGAACTACTGACTCGTGAAGGCGAAATCGTCATTGCCAAGCGCATTGAAGAAGGCTTGCGCGATGTTATGTCTGCTTTGGCGCACTATCCAGACAGCGTTATCACCATTATTGATTCCTACAAGCGCATCGTTGCAGACGAAGGCCGCTTAAGCGACCTATTTAGTGGTTATATCGATCCAGATGGCGAGCCAAATCCGTCTCCAATCAACCCCACCACCGTGGTTAAAAGCGATGATGACGAGGAAGAGGAAGAAACAGATAACGGCCCAGACCCAATTGAAACAGCAGAGCGCTTTGCAGAACTAGAAGAACACCTAGTTAAAACCTTGCTGCTTGTTGAAAAACACGGCCGCGAAAGCAAACAAGCCAAAGAGTCATACGCTCACCTTGGTTTCTTGTTCTCACCACTTAAGCTGGTACCCAAGCACTTTGAGTCAATTGCTAAGTGGCCACGCGCCGCACTCGCCAATATTCGTGCTCAAGAAAAGATCATCAGCACCATTTGTTACCGTAAAGCCAAGATGCCGCGTGAAGACTTCCTTGCGCAATTCCCAGGCAACGAAACTAACACTGGCTGGGCCGACGAACTCATTGCCCAAAACGCACCTTACTCCAATATCATCCGCCGCAACGCGGTTGACCTTAGGCGCGCACAACGCAAACTCTCCGAGGTAGTGGACGATTCTGGCATTAGCCTTAGAGAAATCAAAGACATCCACCGTCGTATGACTATTGGCGAAGCCCGCACACGCCGCGCCAAGAAAGAAATGGTAGAAGCCAACTTACGTTTGGTTATCTCCATTGCCAAAAAGTACACCAACCGTGGTTTGCAGTTCTTAGACTTGATCCAAGAAGGCAATATCGGCCTGATGAAAGCCGTAGATAAATTTGAATACCGCCGTGGTTATAAGTTCTCTACTTATGCCACTTGGTGGATTCGCCAAGCCATCACTCGCTCAATCGCCGACCAAGCACGTACCATTCGTATTCCGGTACATATGATCGAGACCATCAACAAGCTGAACCGTATTTCTCGTCAAATGCTACAGGAAATGGGCCGCGAGCCTACGCCAGAAGAATTAGGCGAACGTATGGAAATGCCGGAAGATAAGATCCGCAAGGTATTAAAAATCGCTAAAGAGCCGATTTCTATGGAAACCCCCATCGGCGACGATGAAGATTCTAGCCTAGGCGACTTTATAGAAGACAGCTCCATGGACTCCCCCATCGACTCCGCTACTGGCGAAGGCTTAAGGGAAGCCACCAAGGATGTATTGGCAGGCCTTACAGCCCGTGAATCTAAGGTATTGCGCATGCGTTTCGGTATCGAAATGAACACCGACCATACATTAGAAGAAGTAGGAAAACAGTTTGACGTAACACGTGAACGTATTCGTCAAATCGAAGCCAAAGCCTTACGTAAATTGCGCCACCCAATGCGCTCAGATCACCTACGTAGCTTCATCGAAGATTAAGCCTATAGCTATAATTAGGCCAATAAAAAGCCATGCTCAGCTGCCAGACACTTGTCGGCAGTTGGACATGGCTTTTTTGTGTTTGTTACTTAAGTTTATTGCGGGAATTCGCCCACGGGTCAAAATTGCCACTCTCATCTTTAACCGGTGCCTCTGCACGAGCTTTAGGCTGTGGCGTCCACGGTGACTTTGATTCAGACCGGCCACCCGCCTTTTGCCAAGGCTTATCATCACTGCGTGAACTCTGGCTACGGCCAGACTTACGGTCATAATCTTGAGCCAGCTTGGCACGCTGCTCCTGCATCCGTTCGGCATCCTCCAAGGTTAACTCACACGGCTCTCCGGGCACCTGACCTTCTGGGATAATGCGATCTCGTGGGGGCAACTCAAATTGGTCACTCGCCACCTTAGGTAAGTTTTTAAACTTGTAAAGGTAAAAGCCCTCTACCTTTTCGCGAGCCCAGGTTGTTTTCTTCAAAAACTTAACACTAGAATCAATACTTGGGTTAATTTTGAAGGTATTAATCCACAGGTAAGCGTGAAGGATTTCAAAGCCATAGTGATCCACAATTTCCGTCAACATGGTTTTCAAATTCAAACCATGCAAAGGGTTATTTTGGTAATTAACGTCGTCTATCATGCGCTTGTGTACCCTATAAGAATTATTGCGCTAATTATACCCTATAGTCACGCCTAATCGTTTACTAACACACCTATTGACGCCAACCTGTGGCGGCGGCTATATTGAAGACAGTAAACCACTTGATGTTAGGCTTATGTCATTTACCCTATTTAAATCAAATAATGCGATTGGCATTATTTGTGCCATCGGCGCTAGCCTATGTTTTTCTGCCACCGATGTGACCATCAAGTTCCTCAGCGAGGCCTATGCTCTGCATCAAATCATCCTGTTACGCTCGTTAATTGGCATATTTGTTATTATTCTTCTAGTGGTGGCTGGCAAAGGCAGTTGGCGCAGTTTCAAAACCCAGCGCTTACCCATGCACCTTATACGCGGCGGCTTTGTCGTCATGGCCAACATGCTGTTTTTCTTAGGTTTAGCGGCTATGCCATTGGCAGATGCTGTGGCTTTATTTTTTATTAGCCCTAGCCTCATCACCTTGTTCTCCATCATTTTCCTAAAAGAACACGTGGGGCCACACCGATGGTTTGCTATAGTTTTGGGGTTTGCTGGCGTATTAGTAATGATTCAGCCAGGCAGTAGCAGCTTTGTATTAGCGTCTCTCCTGCCTATTGGCGCCGCCTTTGGCTATGCGGCCTTGCACACGCTTACACGCACCATGCGCACCACAGAATCAGCGTCTACCATGACCTTTTATATTCAACTGACGTTTATTTTCGTGAGCACCGTCATGTGGGCCATCGTAGGTGATGGCAGTTATAACCAGCCCGACAGCCCATCGCTCAACTTTTTACTGAGACAATGGGGCCCATGGCAGACCCCAGACCTCAAACTATTTGTACTGTTAGGCGTAGCCAGCACCTTTGGCGGCTACCTTATTAGCCAAGCCTACCGCATGGCCGAAGCCGCATTAGCCGCACCCTTTGAATACACAGCACTACCTTTGGCCATGGTTTGGGGAGTGGTCATATTTGGCGAATGGCCCAGCAGCATCACGTTGATTGGCAGCAGCCTTATATTAGTATCCGGCCTCTATACCTTATACCGAGAGCTGCTCCACCGGCCCAAACAGCAAACGGCAGCACCCCACTTGTAGGAATCATACCCATGGGCAAAGTATTGACGCAACAGCAAATCGACGATTATCAAAAGACGGGCTTTGTCTCTCCCATTGATGTCATGTCTGAAGACGAAGCACTGTCTTACGCACAACGCTTACACCACGCAGAAGCCCAATACCCTAGCGACTTAAGCGGCGCAAACCGCAATAACGCCCACCTGTGTTTTAAATTTTTAGATGAGCTATCCTATCACTCCAGAGTTTTAGACGCTGTTGAAGACCTCATTGGGGCTGAGTTTTCGCTTTGGGGCAGTGTGTTATTTATCAAAGAGCCTAGCTCCAGCCATTTCGTTAGCTGGCACCAAGACGCCACCTATATGGGCATTACTCCCCGCCACTTTGTTACCCCTTGGATCGCATTAACACCAAGCACGCGCGAAACCGGCTGCATGAGCATGATTCCAGGCAGCCACCACAATGACATTCAACCCCACGAAGACACTTACGGTGAAGACAACATCCTTACTCGAGGTCAAGAGGTGAAAAATATAGACCCCACTCAAGCCGTAGACCTCATCTTAAAACCCGGACAAATGTCGATCCATCACGCCATGGTAGTGCACGGCTCGCAACCCAACCTCAGTAAAGACCAACGACGTATTGGTTTTGCCCTGCAATCCTTTATGCCCAAAGGAGCACGCCAAACCATAGGTGAGAATTACTGGTCCCTAGTACGAGGCCAATGTGCTCAGGATGGAGACATCACACTCCAACGCCCCAACCAAGATATGGACGTCACTGGCATAACCATACGGGACAAGGCCAATAAAAACTTTAGCGATATTCTCTATCACGGCGCAAAGACAAAAAGAGACTATTAAATCAGTGTTTTAGAGGCTATGAATGTTGCCCTAACCCACCAGCACGGGTATCATGCGTGCTCCCATACGGGCCTGTGGCGCAGCGGTTAGCGCAGAGGACTCATAATCCTTTGGTCGTCAGTTCAAATCTGACCAGGCCCACCATATTCAGAGAGTTAGTAGGTTAGCGCTTACTAACTCTTTTTTATGGGGCTACCATAGGGCTACCCCAGAACTACTCTGCCCACCGTGTTGACCGAGAGGGCACTTAGATAAAATACGGTTCTAGTGTTGCCTTTAAGGTGATCATCAAATGCAGTAGGCACGGGGCAAATCTGACCAGCGTGTTAGATATTGTGGAGACAAGGATTCACGACGCATAGCGAAAGACTCTTCCTTTTTACTAATTTTGTAATGAAAAGGCTTAGAACTGAAGCTCTAAGCCTATATTTTTATTATTTACAGGGGTAAAGGTTCCATTCTGCAATACCCTCTGCATCAGATTCGTAAGTAAACATATAATACTTACCATTCAGTTCAGATAACGCTTCAGATGTAGTTTCAAATGAAGCACCACCTTTAAACGACACACCACCAGCTTCCGTCCTGTTCCCAACGCCATTGCATATGAATGTGGCAACACCTTCTGCGCAGGCTATAATTCCAGCAGAACATTCGCCCAACCATGAACCGTCGGGTCTCATCGCAGCAGTAAATGTTGCTCGTGCCATAACATCATGACCTACAAGCTTTCCGCTGCCAACATTGTGTGTTTCCATGGCAGGTAATCCATATTTTCCAGACGCTATCGGCTTACTGGTTTCCTTTAAAGTCACTGTTCCGGCTTTATCTCCAAGCATTTTTACTCTCCTTATGAAATCGTTGACTCAGTCCTCAGACGACCAACTTGAAAAGCCCAACCAGCCCCATGCCACTCAGGCTTGAGTTAACAGCATACCTCCTAATTTATAGGAATTTTTCCTAAACCTGTCATGCATGGCTAGGTTTCCTGATTCCAGACACTAACGACATGCCGCTTTAGCTGAGTTGATGTTGTTATGGATAAAACTTAACCCATACTTTTGCTTCACTTGAACATAAAGATCAACATACTCAACACACTTCCCGTTAGCGAAAGCATAGCGCGAGTTACGCAGCTTGGTTATGAACTTCAGAGGCACGTATGCGTTCTTCAAGGTGCGATTGACATAAGGTACTGCTGCAACATGGTTGAAGGGATCATTTGCAAAAATTCGCTTTTGAGAACTGTTCCAGCCCTGCCCGCCTGATAGATAGGCATCTTTTAATGCCACAACATGATCTACATCAGTGGCGCTGCCATCTATCCCCGTATACCAGCCTAAAACAGAGCTTGATACTTGTGATGCTGATGAGTCGAATTTTCAGCTGTCGCGGTTGTAGCTAGCCGATACAGCACTATTACTAGCGTTGGCCTTGGTGCTAGATCGTTGGCAATGATATGTCCCAGCCTTGGTGTCATTATGGCAGCCCTCAGAGTTTAGTCGTCCACCGTCATCCCGAGCGAAGCCGAGGGATCTCAATGGGTTAGCTCTTAACTGAGCGCATCAAAGCCAGCCTTAGAGCTGATTTTTTGTGCCTGACTCTATAATACGCGGGGAAGTAACTCCTTATCTACACAGCACTTAGCCATACATTGATGTACTATTAAGTGAAAATTATCGTGAGCATGAGGACATGTGAATGCAGATAAACAAGTTACCAACAGCCTTAACGCTAGCCTCTTTGATACTGTTTAATAGTGAGGTTGCGATTGCCGCTGGTTTTCAAAAGGGGCTAACGGCAGCGTCAGGTGATTTTAAGACTGCTCTAGCCGAGTGGACTCCTTTAGCTGAGCAGGGATATGCTAACTCTCAACATTTTATATGGTTAGATATACTTTAAAACAACTTTACTATTTTATGGCCGTGGCCGATCACGGTGGCATAGCTCAAGCGGCCCGCACCCTACACCTTTCACAACCAGCCATCGCACAGGCCCTGAACAAACTAGAACAACACTATGGGTTCAGCCTATTCTTGCGCCAGCGTTCACGGGGCGTTGAACTCACTGTACAGGGGCGCCAACTGCACCAAATGGCACAACAACTGCTACAACAGGCCGAACGGCAAGAAGCCGCCATGGGATTAATCGCCGCAGGCAAGTCGGCCACCATACGCTTAGGCTGCTTTCACACCTTAGCCCCCTTCTACATGATTCCCTTAATTCAACAATTCAAACAACAACACCCTGACATCGCGCTGCTAGGCGAAGAATTATTACAAGATCGATTGCTAGGTAAGCTGTTAAATAAAGAGCTGGATTTGGCTATATCTTATGATATGGGCATTAGCAATAGTGCGCTGATCAAACAAAAAATTGCCAGCCAAGCACCCTACATTCTGCTCAGTAAACAACACCCTTTGGCCAAACAAAAAGCACTTAGGGCTGAGCAGTTGCAAGGCCAACCTTTGGTGATGTTTGATGGGGCGGGTAGTAAAGACTATTACCATAGCCTGCTGACTAGCTTGGGGTTGAACCCAGAAATAGCCCTAGTCTCACAATCCATGGAAACCGTGCGTTCAGCCGTAGGCAACCAAATGGGTTTTGGCATTAGCGTAATGCACCCTAAAACGAGCATCAGCTATGACGGCTGCGAATTGGTTGATATTCCTTTGCTAGACCCATGCCCTGAATTAGCAATTGTCCTATTACGCTTACGCGACATAGAACCTAGCCCCGCAATGGCGTTACTATTATCCCAATATCAAAGTTTTAATTAGCAGCTGATCACAATAGTTCATCTAAGCTGCTTAGCAGTTGCTGCATTTCTGAAGGGCTGGTGTAGTGCACAAAAGACAAACGCAACACCCCCGTTTGAGGATCGATACCCATGGCTTCAAGCAAACGCACGGCATAAAAATGCCCAGCGCCTGCCATTACCCCACGCTCAGCTAACCCCTTAGCCAATTGTTGCGGTGTGAATTTATCACTCACCACAGACACTGTAGCAGCCCGCAATACGGCATCATCTGGGCCCACGATTCGAATACCATCTCGTTGTTTTAACCAACCCAATAGTTCAGCCAGTAAAGGCTGTTCGGCCACGTGAATTAAATTAGCCACCGCTCGCTGGCGTGACCCACTTAATTGATGATGCTCGTACAAGGCATCAAAATAATCAATGACGCCTTGTGCAGCAGCAACTTGGGCATGGTCAGGGCCTGCTGGGACAAACTTTTTGCTTTGGGCTTGGGCATTAAAATAATGACTTTGGTTAGCCAGTTGATCTTCAATGGTATTGCGAACAACCATTAAGCCTTGATGGGGGCCAAAGGTTTTATAAAGAGAGAACAAATAGATATCTGCCCCTAGTGCAGCAATATCAAGAAAGCCATGACCCGCTGCAGACACACCATCAACCACCGCTAGGGCACCCGCTTGGTGGATTAACTCACACCATTGCGCCACTGGGTTTATTTCGGCAACAATATTGGAACAGTGAGGAAAAGCCACCAAACGTGTTTTACTATTTAACAAACGCGTTAAGTCTTGGCTGCGTAATGAACCCGTGCTGGCATCAACCTGCCACTCCCGCACACGTATGCCTTGATCGGCTAATTTGCGCCAAGCACCGCCATTGGCTTCGTGATCTTGATTGGTCACAATGATCTCATCACCTGCCTGCCATTTATTAGCCAAGGCTTGCGCTAAAACATAGGTATTTTGTGACGTAGATGGCCCCAAATGCACTTCATCTGCACTTACACCTAAGTAACTTGCCAAACGTGCCAAACTGGCATCCATCGCCTCGCCAGCAATCCATGAAGCATCATACATACCATAAGGCTGTACCTTAGTGGCGCGGTAATAGTGGCTCAAACGATCAATCACCTGAGTGCAGGCATAAGATCCGCCGGCATTTTCAAAAAAGGCTTGGCCTTGCAAACTAGTTTCACCAAAGGCGGGAAATTGCTGCCTTACAAAATCTAAATCTAAACTCATTACCAACCTCACTTAACTACAGCTTAAATTTGGGTCGAGGACCCGTTGGCCTAACATAACGTGATAGAGGGCAGCAATCTAGGCCTGATAAACAACCTTTAGATAGTTTTTATTAATACAATTGCAATTTTAATAATATTTGACCTATGCTGGTTTTGTACCTAATCTGAATCTATAACTGCAGGCGCTGTTAAACGCCAGCTGCCATTTAGAAGGACTAAAACATGACGATAGAGACCACCGATACTTTAGTAATCGGCGCAGGCCAAGCTGGCATAGCCACTAGTGAACACCTTACCAATTTAGGTGTAGAGCACTTGGTGCTAGAGCGTAGACGTATTGCTGAACATTGGCGCACTATGCGCTGGGACTCTCTAGTTGCTAATGGCCCAGCTTGGCATGATCGTTTTCCTGGTTTGGAATTTGAAGGTGTCGACCCAGATGGTTTCGCGTCTAAAGAACGTACGGCGGATTATTTTGTTGAGTACGCTAAAAAGTACAATGCGCCTATTCGCGAGGGAGTTTCTGTAACCAAAGTAACACGTCATGAAGGCCGCCCTGGCTTCACTATTGAAACATCTCAAGGCACTATTGAAGCCAACCGTGTGGTGGTTGCTACGGGGCCGTTCCAGAACCCTGCAATTCCTCCCATTGCCAAGCAATACGACCACATTACCCAGATACACTCCTCTGCATATAAGAATCCACAACAACTACCTAAAGGGGGTGTATTGGTTGTTGGGGCGGGGTCTTCAGGTGTGCAAATCGCCGATGAATTGCAACGTGCGGGTAAAGATATTTACCTTTCCGTAGGTGCGCACGATCGCCCTCCTCGCAGCTACCGCAAGCGTGATTTTGTATGGTGGTTGGGCGTTTTAGGCCTGTGGGACTTAGAAACTATGGAGCCAGGCAAAGAGCACGTTACCATCGCTGTAAGTGGCGCTCATGGTGGTTACACCATCGACTTTCGAGCGTTGGCCCATCAAGGCATTAAGCTTGTGGGGCTGACTAAAGCGTTTACGGGTAACACTGTTAGCTTTCAGTCCGACTTGAACGATAACGTTAAGGCGGGTGATGAGAACTACTTGTCCTTGCTAGACGCTGCCGATGCTTATATCGAGCGCAATGGTTTGGATCTTCCAGAAGAGCCAGAGGCACGCAATATGCTTGCTGATCCAGCATGCATGACCAACCCAATTATGCAATTGGACATGGTAGAAGCAGGCATTAGCAGCATCATTTGGGCTACTGGTTTTTCTACTGACTACAGCTGGTTACAAGTGAATGCGGTAAATAAAAATGGCAAACCGCAGCATCAACGTGGTGTATCAGCCGAACCAGGCGTTTATTTTGTGGGTTTACCTTGGCTGTCACGCCGTGGCTCTACCTTTATTTGGGGTGTATGGCACGATGCTAAACACGTCGCAGGCCATATTGCTACGCAGCTTCAGTACACCGATTACCGTGACCCTTCGCAGTAAGCAGCAATACACTCATCCTTCAGTATTGTGCTGATCAAATTGGCCTACGTGTTGCTGTAACATATCGATAAAAGCCGCAGCGGCTGGTGTTGCACGCACCCCATGTAAGGTCGCCAAGCCTAAGCATGTTGGCCTTGGTGATCCTGCCAAGGGCACCACCGCCATCTGGTTACCGTCCAAGCTGATATGGTTAGCCAACGGGGTATTAAATAAGGTGTAGCCCAAGCCGTTTGCCACTAAGCCCCGCACCATAGCCAAAGACTTAGCTCGGTAGGCCACATTAGGCTCAACGCCCGCGGCTAAAAACAGTGAATAAAAATAATCGCGACTTAAGGGCCAGTCCAACAACACCATAGGCTCAGCAGCCAACTCCTGTATCTGCAACTCATCACGAGCTGCCAAAGGGTGCGTTTGCGGTAGCAATACATAAGGGGGAAAATCTACCAGCGGTGTAAAATCGAGTTCAGGTGGCAATTTAATGTCGTAGGTTAGAGCAAACTCAAAGCGCCCAGTGAGCAAACCACTGATGATTTTCTCTTGATCCGCCTCCTCGCACTGTACCTGTACGTCCCTATGACGCTCAACAAACTGATGCATTACTGGGGGCACCAGCACAGGGGCCAAGGTGGGCAAACTGACAAAACGTAAACTGCCGCTAACATCTTCAGTTAAAGAGGTCGCAAACTTCCCAAGGTTATCGGCCTCAGTAAGCAACTGCTTGGCCTTTAACAAAAAGCGCTGCCCGGTTGGAGTGAGCGATACACCTTGCGCATGATGGCGAATCAATAAATCCAATCCCGTTTGCTCTTCGATATGCAGGATGGCGGACGAAATAGAGGGCTGAGACACAAACATGGCCTGCGCTGCTTTGGTAACACTGGCATTTTCCCCAGCAGCAACAAAATAGCGCAATTGTTTTAAGGTTAATTGCATCACATGACCCATCCAATAATAGTAAAATTGAAAATCAGCATAGCAGCCTGTATAGGATTTTCCTATACCTTGCTAATATTAATAATATTTTACTAATGCTGCGCTTATTCCTACCCTAGAAAGCTAACTTTAATAGTAGGCTAGTAGCTGCACAACTGTCATCACAACCAAGGAATTCTTCATGCCAACACACACTCGCATCCGCATGTTCAATACTAAAGATACCTACCCTAACCAAGTACTAGATAACGACTTATGCCAAGCCGTACGCGCTGGTAACACGGTTTATGTACGCGGCCAAGTAGGCACTGATTTTGATGGCAACCTCATTGGCCTTGATGATCCAGGGGCACAAGCAGCACAGGCTATGAAAAATGCCGCTCAATTACTAGAAGAAGCAGGTTCTGACATTAGTCATGTGGTGAAAACCACTACCTATATCACTGATCCGCGTTTCCGTGAAGCTGTGTACCTAGAAACCGGCAAATGGTTTAAGGGCGTGTTCCCTATTTCTACAGGCATTGTTGTACAAGCCTTGGCACAGCCAGAATGGTTGATGGAAATTGACATCATTGCTGTAATCCCTGACGATGCGTAACTAAGGAATAAATTATGACATTTTCCGTCGCAGGAATTTGCCCAGACACTGGTATGCTAGGCTGCGCCATCACGTCTTCTAGTATTGCTGTAACTAGCCGCTGTGCCTTTGCCGCAAGTAATACGGGTGTTTGCCTTACCCAAAACATCACTAATCCAAACCTAGGCCCTATGGGCTTGCAGGCCTTAAAAGAAGGCGCTACTGCAGAACAGGCCATGGCGCAATTACAGCAGTCTGAAAGCCAAATTGAGTGGCGTCAATTGGGCGTGCTGGCAAAAGATGGCACTGGTGCTGTGTTTAGTGGTGCACAGGCCCTTGGCATCTTTGCTACTGCTACCGGCAACAACTGCTTGGCTATGGGCAATATGCTGGCTAATACTAAAGTGCCTCAAGCCATGGTCGATCACTTTGAAAGTTCCACGGGCCACCTAGCTGATCGTCTCATTGCAGCTTTAGAAGCAGGCCTAGTTGCGGGTGGCGAGATGGGCCCAGTGCATTCCGCTGGTATTCTGGTTTACGGAGAACCCGAATGGCCAATTGTGAATTTGAGAGTGGATTGGCATGAGTTCCCTATAGACCAATTGCACAGGATTTGGGGAGAATACCAACCACAAATGCAAGCCTATATTACCCGTGCTGTTGACCCGGCCAACTCTGAATCTTACGGCGTACCTGGGGACGAATAACGACCATGACGACACCCGCTACAACCATTAAGCTACTGGATAGTCTCATTGCTTTTGACACCACTAGCGTCAATTCCAACTTGCAGTTGATGCAACACATTCAAGATTACTTGAGTAAGCACGGTGTCAGTAGCGAGCTAGTGCACGATCCCGCCTTACCTAAAGCGAATTTATTTGCCATCATCGGCCCTGATATCGATGGTGGAGTCATGCTTTCAGGCCACACGGACACCGTACCCGTAACAGGTCAAAACTGGACCAAAAATCCTTTTCAGCTCACCAAAGAAGGCGACCGTTATTACGGCCGAGGCACCACTGACATGAAGGGTTTCTTAGCCTGCGTGTTGGCTGCAGTGCCTGATATGGTGAGCCAACCGCTAACGCAACCCATTCATCTTGCCTTCTCATACGATGAAGAAATTGGTTGCGTAGGTGTGCGCCACCTCATTGAACGGATGCAAAGCCACACCCACCGCCCTGCAGTGTGTGTTATTGGAGAACCCACGACCATGGAACTGGTTACGGCTCACAAAGGCAAAGTAGCTATGGAAGTGAAAGTACTTGGCAAAGAGTGTCATTCAGGCATGGCCCCTTCAGGGGTTAACGCCGTCAACTATGCTGCTCGAATCGTCAACTGGTTAGAAACCCTAGCCATAGACAAGCAACAAAATGGCCCCTTCCAAGATACCTTTTCGCCGCCGTTCACTACGGTACATACGGGTACAATCAATGGTGGCACGGCACTCAACATCGTGCCCAGCCAATGCCATCTGCGTTTTGAAATTCGTAATATTGCCGATGAAAACCCACAAACTCTGTTGCTAGAGTTTCAGGCCTTCATACAAGAATTACGCGAAGAAATGCAGGCCAAGCACGCTGACTGCGATATAGAAACCCGCGTACTATCTGAGTACCCAGGCCTACAAACTCCAGAAAACAAAGCTATTGTAGCCTTAATGCGACAGTTAGCAGAAAGCCATAACACCGACACAAAGATCAACTTTGGAACCGAAGGTGGCCTGTTCAGCAATATACTCAACATCACCACAGTAGTGTGTGGACCCGGCAGCATGGAGCAAGGCCACAAACCTGATGAGTTTATTCAAGAGCAGCAATTAACCCAGTGCATGGGTTTCTTGCAGCGTTTGATCGCTCACTTCAGAAGCTAACGCGGGTCAGAGGCAAGGCACAACCTTGCCTCTTATACCGTGGCCTTTTTGTACTTGTATAAGGCCTTCACCGGCTACAGCTTGGCATATACCGCAACCAGTGCATAACGCATGCTCAACAATCTGTTCAACTCGTTGCTTAGCGCTAAGACTCATGGAGTGCCCTTGTCATCTGTAGTTATACATGTGTTTCTAGTGGGAGGATGTTCTAGTATGTCGTTACTGTCAATCACGACCTACTTGGTCAAGTTCGATTAGCCAGATCACCTGCCCAGTTCGCACAACAATAGTGCAAAAATGAGGCCTGTAAAGACAACGTGCTATATAAGCATCCACCCCAACCTATAACACCCGCCAGAAAACACCCATATTAGGGATTTATTGTGAATTGGCACAAAACCTGCATTTTATTGGTTTGTCTTTAGCAACTAACCTCAGGGAAACATGTGAAGCCACATCGTTCGGCGGCAACGCTCCTGCTTGACCAGCACACACAATCAACAGTACTTATTCCAGCTATTGAAGGCTGTGGCTACCTGTGCCAAAAGATCCAGTGGTCTCAGCTGCATAATCTATCTCCCCAGTCTCAGAGTATTTTAGTGGTTTCTCTGTTAGTCATTGAACAACGGCAGATGCGAGAGCTTATTCAACACACTGAGTCGGCTAATTATGCCACCTTGGTTTTGCTTGAGCAGGCCGATGATAGCGTTATCAACAGGTTAGTCAGGGCCGACATTGCTCTACTACATGTTGGGCCGTTACCCCATGAACGTATGCCGTCTTTACTAAAAGTGGCCAAGGTTCGCCACGAGTCGCGGTTACGCCGAGAGTTACAAGTCAAGGAATTACAGGTGCAAATGCAAGACATGAAGCTTGTGCACCGAGCCAAAGGAAAACTCATGCAAGAGCAAGGCATAAGCGAACCTAGAGCCCATGCCACAATGCAAAAATTAGCCATGGCTCGTGGTCAAACCTTAGGAGAATTAGCACAAGCGATATTGACAAGTTAAACCTACTATTGAGCCACTGGTTCAATAACACTATTTTTTAAAGCAAAGGCGCTTTAACACCCACGGGGGTGTTGGCGCCTTTTTTTGTGAGTTATCAGCGAGGTAGTTTAAATGGCAGAAAAGACACTCAAGTTATTGTCTTTCCAAGGTAAAACTAAAATTTTGCACATGAGTTGGATGGCCTTCTTTCTCTCATTTGTGGTGTGGTTCAATCATGCGCCTCTGATGGGTATGATTAGCGCATCCTTAAGCTTAACCAAATCCCAAGTCAGCACCTTACTTGTGCTTAACGTGGCCCTCACCATACCTGCGCGCATTGTAATTGGTATGCTTACGGACCGTTACGGACCGCGCATCACTTATAGCGTCTTGCTGGCCGTCGTAAGCCTACCCTGCTTTATATTTGCCTGGGGTGATGACTTTACCACCTTGGCCTGGTCACGTTTGGCGCTAGGTTTTGTAGGAGCGGGCTTTGTAGTGGGCATTCGTATGGTGAGCGAATGGTTTCCTGCCCATGAGTTAGGCATCGCAGAAGGTATCTACGGTGGCTGGGGTAATTTCGGTTCTGCCGCTGCGGCCATGAGCTTACCCGCCTTGGCTTTGTGGTTGGGCGGTGACAACGGCTGGCGCTGGGCCATTACTATGACGGGCATCTTAAGCCTAGGCTTCAGTGCTATTTGGTGGACCCAGGTAACCGACACGCCAAAGGGCGGCACCTATTTTAAGGCCCGCAATTTGGGTGGGCTAGAGGTGTCTACTCGAGGTGATTACTACCTTTTGCTGGTTATGAAAATACCCTTATATCTGGCCCTGTCCATGCTATCTTGGAAGTTATCTTCCGCCACTGTAGGCCTTTTGTCCCCATCCAGCGCAATGCTGGTATACATTATATTGGGGGCCATTTTAGGGTACGATATTTGGTCTACATACCGAGCAAATCACCGGCTTTTCAACAACCAAATAGAAGTACATGATCATTATGAGTTCAAACAAGTAGCGGTACTCAACGTACTCTATTTCGCTACTTTTGGCTCGGAATTAGCAGTAGTATCCATGCTACCTATATTTTTTGCAGAGACCTTTTCCTTAGACCTAGTTGTAGCAGGTTTAGTGGCTTCAACCTATGCGTTCATGAACCTTATGTCTCGGCCCGGAGGTGGTTGGTTGAGTGATCGATATGGGCGCAAAAGAACGCTATTACTACTTACCGCTGGGTTGGCTATCGGCTATGCCGCCATGTCGACGATCAATTTTCAATGGCCACTCTACTTAGCCGTTATTTGCACCATGTTATGTTCCTTTTTTGTGCAAGCCGGAGAGGGTGCTGTATTTTCCATTGTGCCACTTATCAAACGTCGACTCACAGGGCAAATCGCCGGCTTAACTGGCGCTTATGGTAATGTAGGGGCTGTATTTTACCTCACCATGCTCACCAGCTTAACCTACGCTGAATTTTTTATGTTAATGAGCAGCACTGCAATTTTGGGGTTAGTTACGCTGCTGCTTTTGCGCGAACCTAAAGGCCACATGATGGAAGCAGCCGATGACGGTAGCGTGGTGATGATAAAAATTAGTTAACAGGCGGACAGCGTGTCACAGCAACTCAGAATAAGTATTGGCAGTTATAGTCACCGCGGCCAACAGCCCATTAATCAGGATGCCTTTGCGGTGCGCGGAGATAATCTCAATGCCGCTGGCCATAAAGGTATGGTGGCCGTTATCGCCGATGGTGTAAGCCACTGCAAGGATGGCCAACTAGCTAGCCAAGCTTGCGTTACCGGGTTTATGCAAGACTATTTTAATACGCCTAAAACATGGCGAACGGAGCAATCGGTAGGTCAAGTGCTAACCGGTCTCAACCGTTGGCTGTATCGGCCAGACCAAACCGATCAACGAATAGAACAACAACGTTTAACTACCTTTACTGCAGCAATCATACAAAACACCTGGCTACATATATTTCATGTTGGAGACAGCCGCGCATACCTATACCGCGATGGCCAGCTTCAACAATTAACCCACGATCATTGTACTTGGGTGGGCAGCAACCAGGTTTTGAATCGCGCTATGGGCGCGGGCCCCAATGTTCAGATTGATTTTTCGAGTCATCAATTACGCCAAGGTGATGGCGTTTTACTAACCACAGACGGGGTACACCAATCGGTCACTCCTGCACAACTATCCTATTACAACGCAAGCTTATCTGAAGTTGATTTAGATGCGCGCGCCCAACAATTAGTAGAGTGGTCTGCAGAACAAGGCAGTGAAGACAACATGACCGCCGTGTTGTTGCGCGTAGATGAATTACCACCGGTTAGCGTGAATGATCAATTGCAAGACCCCGCTCACTTACCTATCGCTCCAGTGCTCTCGCTGGGCCAGAGCCTTGATGGTTTCAAAGTACTGGAAGTGATCTCCGCCACGCCTCGTAGCGTGGTATACAAGGTACTGTGCCTGCATTCTGGCAGCACCCTAGTACTCAAGGCCCTTTCGATTGGGTTACGTGATGACCCCTTGGCGATGTCTGCCCTTGTTCGAGAAGCCTGGGTGGCCAACAACGTTAAGCATCCACAGTTAATGCATGGTCATGAAAAGCCCAACACGCCTAGTGCCAATTATATATTGTTGGAGTATGTGCCAGGCACCAGCCTGCGCCAATGGATGTACGACCATCCAAACGCCAGTTTAGACAGTGTTCGAGATATCATTAAGCAACTAATTCGAGCCGTACGCTCACTGCATCGTCTCGGTGTGCAGCATAGGGACTTAAGGCCAGAGAATATCATCATACAGGCAGACCAAAAGTTAGTAATCATAGACTATGGCAGTGTGGCTGTCGCCGGCTTAAACACCCATGTAGAGGAGCGTGTTGGGGCCTTAGAGTATGCTGCACCCGAGCTCATATTAGGTGCTCCATGCCAACAACCAGACCATTACGCCATGGTGGTCATTGCTTATGAATTACTCACCGGACACTCGCCTTTTGCCCAAACACCCAATCACTGGCAGCGTTATCGTCGCTTAAGTGAGTTTCGCTACCGGCCGATTTATACTTCAAGAAGTGACCTGCCACACTGGCTCAACGCCTGCTTTGACAAAGCTTTAAGCCCAGATCCCAGACACCGTTACCCTGCCATGTCCGAATTTTGGCAAGATTTCACCACGCCCTCCAGCCACCTAGTGCGGGCCGACGACATCCCCTTGGTAGAGCGTTACCCCGTGACTGTTTGGCAAAGCCTGTGCCTTATATTGGTTTTAGTGCTACTGGTGCAAAACGTATATTGGTGGTTATAAACGCACACTCTTGGTGCGCCGACTCACCTCGAGTTACCAATTTAACCTAACCCCGCCACGCAAAACCTTTGATAGAAAAGGCTATAGCAAATTACCATGAATTACACAAAGTTGGCCTGATTAATGCATTAACAGCCCCGTAGGCCGTCATTATTGTGGTATCTGTTCTCAGATGAGAACTACATTAATGCTGATGCCACGCCATCACCCTAAATTATTATCGACAAAGACGTCTACCACCTGCCAGGGTTGTCAGTAGACGTGCGCGGGCAGAGTAGGCATTGGAGCAAGACAATGTTATTAACCCGCTTGGCCATAGTTGGCAACGGTATGGTTGGCCACCACCTCATTCAATCCTTGGCAGATCAGGGCGTTATCGACCAGTACGCCATTACCTTATTTTGCGAGGAGCCACAGCTGGCTTATGATCGGGTCAATCTAACTAAATACCTCAGCGGCAGCAGTGCTGACGACTTATCCTTAGGCAATATGGGTGACTATGAACGCTGGGGTCTAGACGTAAAACTGGGTGTAACCGTAACAAACATTGACTTGCAGTCACACTGTGTTTCAGCCAGTGATGGCAGCCACACGCAATACCACAAATTAATACTAGCCACCGGTTCATACCCGTTCGTGCCCCCTGTACCAGGACACGATTTAAAGCCTTGTTTTGTGTATCGCACACTCGCCGACTTAGACGTTATAGAAGCGGCCGCAAAAAGCGCCCAAATAGGTGTTGTGGTGGGCGGGGGCTTATTAGGTTTAGAGGCCGCAAAAGCACTTGTTGATCTGGGCTTAACCACCCATGTGGTTGAGTTTTCTGATCGCCTTATGATGCAACAGCTCGACGCTGATGGTGGCGCCTTATTGCGCCAAAAAATAACCTCGCTCGGGGTTCAAATTCACACGAGCAAAAACACCAAGAGCATTAACCTCAATGATGACGGCAGCTTGAGCATGGCCTTTGCCGATGGCAGCACACTCAACACCGACCTGCTGGTATTCTCTGCCGGCATTCGCCCCAGAGATCAACTTGCACGAGACTCAGGGCTTGGTGTTGGTGAACGCGGCGGCATCACTATTGATGACAATTGCCAAACCTCAGATGCCGATGTCTACGCCATTGGCGAATGTGCGCTTTGGCAGGGGCGCATCTTTGGTTTGGTGGCACCGGGGTACCAAATGGCTAAAGTGGTGATCGGCCACTTACAGCACACATGCCAGCCATTTACTGGGGCCGACATGAGTACCAAACTAAAACTCATGGGTGTTGATGTAGCCAGTATTGGTGATGCTCAAGGTACCACGGACGGCGCTAGAAGTTACCGCCTAATCGATGAACGCAATGGCACCTACCAAAAGTTAGTGGTTAATAGCGACGGTAATACACTACTCGGCGCAATCTTAGTGGGCGACGCCAGCCTCTACGGCGAGTTATTGCAATATTGCCTTAATGGCCTAGCGCTGCCTGAACACCCTGAGACACTGTTATTGCCAAGCGTCGGTGAGTCCGACCAAAAGCCGGAGCTACCAGATAGCGCCACCATATGTGCTTGCCATAATGTGACCAAAGGTGATTTATGTAACTCGGTACAGGCAGGCCACTCCAACCTCGCGCAGGTAAAATCCCAAACCAAAGCAGGCACCGGCTGTGGTGGTTGCAGCCCCATGGTTGCAGACATCGTTAAAACAGCCGTATTAGCACATGGTGGTGAAGTTAATCACAATTTGTGCGACCACTTTCCCTATAGTCGCCAAGCACTGTATGACCTAATACGCATTAAACAATTAACAACCTTTGATCAAGCGCTGGCCCAATACGGTAGCGGCATCGGCTGTGAAATATGCAAGCCAGCCATCGCTTCTATACTAGCGTCCTGTTGGAATCACTATGTGCTTGCTCGTGAACACGTATCACAACAAGACAGCAACGATCGTTTTTTAGCCAACATTCAAAAAAACGGCACCTATTCCGTAGTGCCTAGAGTCGCCGCCGGTGAAATTAAACCCGAGCAATTGATCGTATTAGGTGAGGTGGCGCAAGAGTTTAATCTGTATTGCAAAATTACTGGTGGCCAGCGCATCGACTTATTGGGAGCGCAACAGGAGCAGCTGCCCGACATTTGGCATCAGTTGATTGATGCTGGGTTTGAAACGGGCCAGGCCTATGGCAAGTCTGTACGTACCGTTAAATCGTGCGTTGGAGATAATTGGTGTCGGTACGGTACCGGCGACAGCATGGGCTTAGCCATTGCCTTGGAAAATCGTTACAAAGGTCTGCGTTCGCCCCATAAACTAAAATTTGCCGTTTCTGGCTGTATCCGCGAATGTGCCGAAGCTCGTAGCAAAGACATTGGCGTCATCGCCACCGACAAGGGTTGGAACCTGTATGTGTGTGGTAATGGTGGTATTCAGCCCCGTCACGCCGACCTATTTGCTACCGACTTAAGTTCTGAAACCTTAATTAAGTATGTGGACCGGTTACTCATGTTTTATATCAAGACCGCCGATCGATTACAGCGTACATCGACTTGGCTTGGTCAGTTAGATGGCGGTTTGGACTACCTAAAACAAGTGGTAATTGATGATTATTTAGACCTTTCAGCCGAGTTTGAGCAACAAATGCAACACATAGTCGACAGCTATCAGTGCGAATGGAAGGCGACGTTACAAGACCCTGAAGCGAGCGCCAGATTTAAGCCTTTTGTTAACAGCGAAGCTAAGGATACAAGTATTCAGATGCATATGCTTCGAGGCCAAACCAGCCCCCTCCCCCTTGCTGGGCGAGACAACCTTATCAACCTAGAGCAAATATAATAAGGAAGTCAGTTATGAGACAGTCGACATGGTTACCCGTGTGCAACGCCGATGATTTAATTGCAGGCGCCGGTGTCTGCGTGTTAATAAACCAACAACAAATTGCCCTCTTCTTTGAACCTAAAAAGGCGCAAGTGTATGCGGTGAGCAATCTTGATCCGATGCAATATGTAGAATCAGTTTCGAGGGGGCTGATGGGAGACACAGCAGACCAAACCTACGTTGCCACACCATTACTTAAGCACCGCTACGAGCTAGCAACAGGCCTTTCATTGGACGGAGGCGATCGGCACTTAAGTTGCTGGCCAGCGCGTATTTCAGGCCCTGTCGTAGAAGTATTATATTCGCCCGGAAGCACCCCCGAGGCTAGCTATGAATGATATTGCCAATGTAATGGATATCAACAGCACCTGTGCATACTGTGGTGTGGGTTGTGGCATCACCAGCAAACACGACATCAACTCTGGCGAACTCATTAGCGTAGGGGGTGATGTAAAACACCCAGCCAACCGTGGCCGCCTTTGCCTTAAAGGCGCCACCTTAGGTGCCACACTTAACGCAGGCAAGCGCCTCCAACAACCTATGCTAGCAGGCCAACCTGTGAGCTGGGACCACGCAATGGACCATGTGGCCACCCAATTTCAACGTATTATTGACACCCATGGGCCGCAATCTGTGGCCTTTTACCTTTCTGGGCAATTATTGACCGAAGATTACTATGTTGCCAACAAACTCATGAAAGGTTTTATTGGCAGCCCCAACGTAGATACTAATTCACGTCTATGTATGTCGTCGTCGGTGATCGGCCATCAACGTGCGTTTGGCGAGGACACTGTGCCCGGCTGTTATGACGATTTAGAACACGCTGATTTGGTGTTATTGGTCGGTTCCAATATGGCATGGACTCACCCTATTTTGCACCAGCGGCTACTCAAGGCCAGAGAGTCGAATCCCTCATTAAAAATTGTGGTGCTAGACCCACGGAGCACCGCTACGGCTCAACTAGCCGATGTGCATTTACCTATTGCCCCAGATAGCGACACCTCTTTCTTCGTTGGGCTGCTTGCATACATGGCCAGCAACAATGGTTTGGACCATGGCTTTATTGCAGATCATTGCCAGGGTTTTGATGCCAGCCTTAAAGTAGCTCAAAGTAGTTGCCCGGATATTGCTAGCGTCGCCAAGGCCTGCAATTTACCCATTACACAAATAACTCAAGTGTTTGATTGGTTTTGCCAAACATCAAAGGTTGTCAGCGTATTTTCGCAAGGGGTTAATCAGTCGACCAGCGGCAGCGACAAGGTTAGTGCCATTATTAATTGCCATTTAGCCAGCGGTAAAATTGGCAAACCTGGCGCCACTCCGTTTTCTATTACCGGTCAACCTAATGCTATGGGTGGCCGAGAAGTAGGCGGGCTAGCCAACCAGTTAGCCGCCCACATGGACTACGAAAAGCCCCAAGACATTGACCGAGTGCGGCGTTTTTGGCAAGCACCAAACATAGTTAATGGTGCCGGCCTAAAGGCAGTCGATTTATTCTCGGCCATGGGCGATGGCCGCATAAAAGCCGTTTGGATTATGGCCACCAACCCTGTATTCAGTCTACCGGACAGCCATCAAGTGGAAAAAGCATTACAACAATGCGAACTGGTGGTGGTATCTGACTGTGTGGCTACTACCGACACAACAGCTTTTGCTCACGTGCAACTACCGGCTTCTGGCTGGGGAGAAAAAGACGGTACAGTCACTAATTCTGAACGTATGATCAGCCGCCAACGCAGCATTATCACACAGCCATCCGGGTGCCGCCATGATTGGCAAATGGTGGTCGACCTTGCCCACCGGTTAGGTTATGCCAATGCCTTTGATTATCAGTCTAGTGCCGATATCTTTCGTGAGCATGCGGCCTTATCGGGCTTTGAAAATAACCAGCAACGCCTATTTAATATCTCCGAACTGGCGCACCTCAATGACGATGAATATCGCGACCTGAAACCCATACAGTGGCCGATTAGCCGATCCCAAGGCGCCTTGAGCGGTCAACAGCGTCTATTTGCCAACGGCAGATATGCAACAGCCAACGGCCGGGCCAGATTTCACCCCGTGACACCCAGCGGATTAAGTACAGCCACTGCACCTCAATTTCCCCTATGGCTTAATACTGGCAGAGCGCGGGATCAATGGCACAGTATGAGCCGCACGGGCCAAGTCGCACAGCTTAATCAACATCAGCCGGTACTGCAGGTGGACTTACACCCGTTTGATGCCAAGGCCTTTGGCCTCAGGCAGTCTGAATGGGCCGCCATTAGCAGCGCCCTAGGTGTCGTGCATGCACAGGCCAACATCAACCCCAACCAACTGCAGGGGCACGTGTTTATGCCTATGCATTGGGGCAAGCAGTTTGCCAGCCGCGGCCGCGTAGGCCAACTCATAGCAGCCCGTACCGATGCCGCGTCTGGGCAGCCCGATTACAAACATACACCCGTCAACGTGAGCCCCATTGCAACACTTTGGCGCGCCAGTTTAATAAGCCGTGAGGAACTCACCTTTGATAACACCATACTCTGGTTTAAGCGCCACACCGAAGCTGGCTACCACTATGAATTGGCCGGCACCAGCCGGCCCAATGACTGGTTAAAGTTGGCCCATGAATGGCTACCGCCATACAACGACCTACTGCAGCTAAAAATCTGTGATCAAAGTAGCTACCGCCTGGCAACCTACTTAAACGATGCGCTACAAGCCGTGTTGGTGATTGCACCCACCCTACCCCTGGTAAATACCGCCATGGTTAACATTTTAATGCAGCAACAGAAATTGACACCGCAACAACGCCTGCAAGTGCTTTCTACAGGCTTAAGCAATCACGATGGGAAGCTAGAAAAACTTATTTGTGCCTGCATGCGCGTGTCTGCATCAGACATCGTTGGAGCCATTGACCAGGGCAACCAAGATATAAAGTCGCTCAAAAAAACGTTAGGTTGCGGTACCGGTTGCGGATCGTGCCTAGGAGAGGTGCAGCAGCTACTTAAATCACACTCGGTTTGCGCAGTGTAAGTGATATAGTGGGCCACCTCTTTGGTTACCAGCCTTGGCCCTATGCCCAGCACTTCAGACAACTTCACCGGCATGTTTTATATGACCCTATCTATGGCATCATTTACCTTTGCCGACCTTGCGGTTAGGTAGTCTAGTTCATCAATATGGTGGCTCTCTAGTGTGGGGCATATTGTGAATGACTGTTGTGCTGCGTCACTTCTAATTATCTATATAGCAGTAGTCCCCTCATAGCTGCTTCATCAATAAGCGATTCCACGCGCTTACTGATTGGCAGATTCGTCATCACACCCTTTGGACCGCCAGCAACATCTTTAACAGTGTCCGCTGCCATTGTCTGATCGTTGCTAATACTATAATTGTAGATAAGCACAGCTGCCAAAGTGATCAGGGCGGTAAGCGCCGCATATCCAAGGCCTAGTGCTAGACGGTTTATTAGATGACCTATTCGTTTCATTAGTCCTTTCAACTGTCTCTACCCTTATATGTACAACCAAGCTACCAGCTTGGGTAATCAACCTTCAACTTTGTCCCTACACCACCAACCACATCAGACCACACCCTTGCCATAGCCTCTTGCGCCCACTCTGCATGCTCATGATTAACTGCTAGCGCATCGTGAACTGGCAATGAGCTGATGCCTAGGTTTACACCTTCCAACAAATGCTAAGCTTTCTTTTTACGATAGTTTGGACCAGGTAGTGACCCCTCTCAAGTTTGACTCTCGTTAAAAACCTAATTCACTCTGGGCCAAATCTCCCCACTTCCAATGGTAGATATTAAACAATCTCGACAAAAAGCATTAGAGTCTTATAGTATTACAAAGGAATTTTAGTATTCATTGCAGTTAACGTCAGTGTTACGCATGAGTATGCAGATTAAGGTGGTGCTGGCGTCATTGATGTTGCAGGTATTTGCTAGAAACTCCATTAACGTAGTTGAATTTTTTATTCCTAGATAACTTCATTTCCCTAATCAAAGAGGATATGAAAATAAAATTTCATTACACTAGGCCAACCTGCCATTAGAGCAACTGTAACTATGCTTGATCAACTCAGTAAGCAACTTAAACTCGCTCAGGGAAAAAAACAAGCAATAGTGCTGGTTAGGGTTTTAGCAACTGAAGGTTCGACCTACCGTAAAATAGGTGCGCGTATGTTGATCGATGAGCAAGGTCAGCAGTTTGACTTGATCAGTGGTGGGTGTTTAGAAACTCATTTAGGCCATCACGCCATACAGGTAATACAGCAAGGCCAGCCCAAGGTGATTGAGTATGATTTTGGTGACCCTGATTCTCCTGCATGGCTATTAGGAGTGGGCTGCCGAGGTCGGATTAAGTTATTGTTAGAAAAATTATGCTTGGAAAATAACTACGGTAGCTTGGCCTATTATATCAAGGCTAAGCAGGCGACTTCCCCTAGCTGGTTGATTACTGATCTTGCTACGGGGCAAAGCCAGCTATGCAATCAAGTTCCTGAAACGAATAACAATGATGTAACAGAATATATAAGGCCGGCCCCACGGTTGTTGCTGATAGGTGCGGGGCCAGATACTCCACCACTATTCAACCTTGCCCAACAGCTTGGTTTTTTGGTGCAAGTCATTGACCAGCGAAGCCAGGTTCTACAACGCTATAATTTCACACAAAATGTTTCAGCATTAGAAGTGAGTAGCAACAACTTGGACGCTTTCATTAACCAAAATCCACAAGATTTTGTATTAGTAAAAACTCATAATCAACAACTTGATGCTGATTATTTAAGCCAAGCTAGCCTTGCTGAACTCTCCTATGTGGGGTTGCTGGGGCCTAAAGAGAGAGCTCAGAGGGTGGTAGATCAGATGCTGGCGCCTGCTCCAAAAAACCTAGTTGCACCAGCTGGCCTTGATTTAGGTGGTGATGGCGCTCATGCTATTGCACTCTCTATTGTGGCGCAGATCCAAGCCCAGCATGAAAACATGAGCGCACAAAGTTTAGCAATAAAAGCGCAAGGTATTCACGATTAGCTATTTGCTATAGCCTCATCAATTATAGGCCTAGCTGTTGATAATTAATTTAGGCCAGCCTCAAGCCAGATTTGCCAAATGGCAGATGGCGAATACGCGGCTGACCAGCAGCGACCAAAGCATTAGCCATCGCAGGGGCTAGTGGAGGAACGCCTACTTCACCAACCCCAGTTGGGGCTTCATTCGATGGCATTAGATGCACTTCAATGAGTGGCGCATTGTTTAAACGCATGATTGGATAGTCATGGAAGTTGCTTTGTTTTACACGTCCTTTCTCAATACTTATTTCACCATGCATAGCCGCAGAAATGGCGAAGTTAATCCCCCCTTCAATTTGCGCTATGACGCCATTCGGGTTGACTATTTTGCCACAATCCACGGCACAAGTGACTTTATGCACGGTGACTATGTTGTTGTCGACACTTAGTTCCACCACCATCGCGGCATAGGACTCAAAACCATATTCTACTGCGATGCCTTGGAAGTGGCCGGTTTTGGCCTTGCCCCAATTGCCTAACTTAGCAGCTTTATTGAGTACAGCCCTTTCACGCGGTGAAGACGTGAGTAAATTGCGGCGGTACTCATAGCCATCTTGCTGGGCCAACTGTGCGGCTTCATCAATCACACTTTCAGTAAAGAATGCGTTTGAAGAGTGGCCTACAGAGCGCCAAAAGCCAACGGGTATATTGCTTTCAACTAGACTTAAATGTGCATCGGCTTCTATACCTTCTGGCAGGTAGGGGATCTCAGTAGCACCTTGAGCAATTATTGGATCACCAATGAATGCGGTTACCGGGATCCATTTTAGTGCTGAGGGCAGCATGCCAGAGATGACGCGCTCAAATACTGAGCTGCTAGCAAACTGGTTATGCCAAGCTATGGGTTTGAATTGTGCATCTAAACCAACTTGAAAGCGGCTAATGACCATCGGACGGTAGAAATCGTGTTGCATGTCTTCTTCACGACTCCAAATTAATTTAATAGGTTGTTTCATCATCATTGATATCTGCACAGCTTGTGTCACAAAGTCCGTTTCTCCTCGACGTCCGAAGCCTCCACCTAAGAGCTGATTGTGGACGTGAATTTGTTCCGTATCGAGGCCCGTGATATCCGCCGCCGCTTTTGCAGTTGCAGTTTGGCTTTGGGTTGGTAGCCATAAATCTACGCGGTCGTCTTGTACCCAGGCAGTGCAGTTCATTGGCTCCATTGTTGCATGAGCCAACCAAGGAACACTATATTCTACATCTAATACGTAGGGCGTATTAGGCGTGGCTTTGCCCTGTTCGTCGAGTGCGTCACTGTAGGCTTTGTGTACTTCTTTTGTATTAAAACCTGCAATTGACTTATCGTAATCACTAAAGCTGGCTTGCAAAACGGCGGCGCCTTTTTTGGCTTGCCAGTATTTTTCTGCGACCACTACTAGAGCTCCGTCAATGGGAAGTACTCTTTTAACACCGGTGACTTGCAAAGCTGTTGCTTCGTTATAAGCCTTAACTTTTGAACCAAAAATGGGAGCTTGCACGATCGCTGCGTTAAGCATGTTTGGCACTTGTACATCAATACCGTAGATTGCTTTGCCAGTGATGCGATTATAAGTATCGATTTGCGGCAACGATTTGCCTATTAAGTTGAGTTGATCGTCGGATTTTAAAGGCACATCATCAGGCACCGGCCAGTTAGCTGCATCGGAGGCAAATTGCCCGTAGGGGAAAGCTTTGCCTTGGTAGATGACATGTGAGTCTTGCGTGCTTAAGTTGGCTACAGTGGTGCCTAATTGAGCAGCAGCGGCTTTAATGATAATGCTGCGAGCGCCAGCACCCACTTTGCGCATCGTTAAGTAATAGTCTCTAACGGCCGTTGATCCGCCAGTTAATTGCATTCCCAGTGAGTTGTTGAACTTGCTGTTTAAAGGGGCTTGGCGCATTTCTAATGTATCCCAGTCGGCGTCCAATTCATCAGCTACCAGTTGAGCCAAACTGGTGTTAACTCCTTGGCCCATTTCAGCGCTGGGTACAGTAACAATGATGCGGTTATCTGTACCGATGAATAGCCAGTTATGCATTTCATCGGTTGGTGGCGTATTACTGTGCAGTAATTCCACTTCTGTATTGATATTGCTACAACCTATTAGTAAACCACTGACGCCAAAGGCTGCACTGTTTTTTAAAAAATGACGACGTGTTAAAAGTGTCGCTTTCATACTAAGCCTCCTTATTAGCGTCATAAGCTAAGTCCAACGCGCGCTCCATGGCTGGACGAATGCGGTTGTACGTGCCACAGCGGCATATGTTATTCATTTGTTGCTTAATCTTTTCGGGACTCGGGCGCTGGCCTGCGAGTGCTTGGTTGACAATGGCAGTGGCAACCATGATTTGTCCAGACTGACAATACCCACATTGGGGTACATCTAACTCCAGCCAAGCTTGCTGAATTGTATTGAGATGTCCATCAGCGGAAAGAGACTCTATGGTTTCAATTTGTGTTCCGGACATGGCGGTTGCTGGCACACTGCATGAGCGCAATGGTTTGCCATTGACTAGCACCGTGCATGCGCCACATTGACCTATTCCACAACCAAATTTGGTTCCAGTTAAGCCAACTTCTTCCCGTATAGCCCATAACAATGGAGTGTCTGTATCGACTTTTATTTCGACGTCTTTGCCGTTAATGTTGAGTGTTAACATGCCAGCTCTCCTGGTGTTGTATTGTTTGCCATTGGGACTTCGTATCAAGATCCACTTCGGCGTGTGGCCAGATAAAATAATGTATAGGCACACGGTGCTGATTAGCTAGAAGCCAAGGTTTCAAACCACGTTCAGGAGCATTGACCGTGGCCATAACCTTGTGTGGAATGATGACTGGAACGCCCCACGAATTGATATCCTGGTGTTGGTATTGGCTTACTAAAACTTGCGCGGGTTGCTGTTTCCAATACTGGTAAAACTCGAACGCTTGCTCGGTGGTAATAGCGTATTGGTCTACTAAGACCCAGCCAATACTTTTCTGATTGTGAGTTTTTTGGGCTAATATGACGCTAGTGCCCATACCTTTGTGCCAATCTGGGTTGTGCAATATGTTCAGATTGGCGTGGGGTGTTATATCGTCATTTAAATCCACGGCTCCACTGACAACACATACAGGTAATCCGGTGGCTAATAACGTTTGGACTTGGTGTTGAATCAGGCTTTGGCTGCCCAACTGCAACAGTTGCTTTGGTTGGCCAAGACGGGTTGAATTACCGGCCGCCAATATAACCCAAATAAAGTCATCAACAATCATCAAAGTCACCTTGCTTTAGACAGACTGGAAAGCGAAGCATAAAACGCTAACATGCCCCTCTATTATGCATACAAATACATGCACATAAATGCAAATATATGTAAAGACACGCAAAGATGGACAGGTTGCATTAATACCTTGCCTTTAATGCCGGGCATGGCGCTCTAAAAGCAATGAAACTGTTAATAATTAGGCAGTTTTATTCCTTACGGGGCACCGATCGATCTGGTTAACAACGAGGGTTATAGGTAAAGTCTACTAAAATAAGATGCGCCTTAAGCAGATGCTTATTAGACCCTTGAGAATATTCTTTTCATTAAAATGAACGTTAGTGAATTTAGGTGGGTACAAGAATTAAGCTGGTTATTCTTCTTTATTTACCGCCCTAGGGACAAGTTTAGCTATTCCCCATAAAATCCCTGCTAAAATAAAGACGCCTATATAATCGGCTACCGGGATGCGGGGTAATACGGTATAAAACATCGGCCCCTGTTTTATCGCTACTAGGGTTGCGCCAACGAGATATAACAGGGTGAACCCCCACTTATGGAGTTTGGTAAAGTTTAAACCATGCATTTGAGTGATTATAAAAATGCCTGCAAAACCAAAAAAGAACATACCCCACATGTTGTTGTCACTCTCTAAGGCCACTAGGGTGCC
Organism: Oceanospirillaceae bacterium; assembly: GCA_029938085.1. Taxonomy (GTDB): domain Bacteria; phylum Pseudomonadota; class Gammaproteobacteria; order Pseudomonadales; family Balneatricaceae; genus Njordibacter. The sequence continues at coordinate 125,713 of JAPYOS010000002.1, forward strand.
GTGCACAATGACCCACATTTCTAAAAAAAGCGTCCACTTCCGATTAACATGAAACTGTGTAAAAAATAGCGACCCTTGGAGGAGGAGAACAAAGATGTAGGAGAAGCCCATTAGATGTCCGAAGGTGGCTTCCGTAGGGTGGTACCAAAAGGTATAGATGATGGCCCAAGAGAAATAATACCCGTGGTATTTTTTGGCAGCGTATATTAACTTTTTTGAAAATGGCACTTTCTTACCAAAGAATAAGCCCCGTCTGGGGGTTTCCATAAGCAAAACCCAAATGAGCATAACCACCACAGATACCTGTGCACTCCAAATAGACACATGCTGGGCTAGTCCATCGTACCAAAGTTGAGTTTGGATAATGTGCAGCACGCAAAAGAAACCGTTGAGGCCTAAAGCGTACCAGTTAAAATTATGTAACTTGTGCCCATATGTGGGTTTGGCACGCTGGGCGTAGAAGATAAGGCCCCACATGGTGATTTGGTGGAGCCCATAAAAAAACCAAGCGCTAAACACACCCATGGCAGTCCGTTCAGGTAGTTGCCAAAAATACCAAGAGGCTCCTTGGTCTTCTAGGAAAACAATATCCTTTAATAAAGGTGCAGCCATCCAAATAGTAAAGGTAAGGACTAATGTAGCACCAATACCCCATAAGGCTGCATTTGTGTCTTGTCTGAGTGCTTTCTGATTCATATAATGATTGTTGCCAATGGCACAAGATGTAGCTTAAAATGACTATAATAGGTTCTGTCCGAAATTTCAACGCTATCGTGGCTATAGGTTTCTGCGCCGTTTGTGCGTTTTCTTTCTGGGCACAAGAGTCCCATGGAAACGTCCTTTTAGGTGAAATTCAAGTGCCATTAGTACAAATCCGACACTTGGGTCAAGGTGAGCTTGTAGTAGTGTTGTTTGAACAACTGGACCGAATCGAATTAGAAATGGACAAAGCTTTTCGAGTAAAAAAGCTCGCTGCCACATCCCAGGACTTGGTGGTGGTTTTCAGCAATGTCCCCTATGGGGAATATGCAGTTGGCGTTTTTCACGACCTAAACAAGAATGGCAAACTTGATGCTAACTTTTTTGGTTTTCCGAAAGAGGACATGGCAGTGTCTAATAATGCTAAAGGTGGCCCGTTTGGTGGCCCACTTTGGCAGCAAGCGAAAATTCAGTTGGCGCAATCGGCCATGGTGTTATCGACCCTTAAGTTGTATCCCTTTGGCCCTAAAACCACCGAATAACCATCGAATAGAAAATTTAGCCATGTGTACTTCTGCACATGCCAGTGGTAGGTCAAGTGTTCATATTTAGATGCATCTGACAGAAATAATACGTTCGGCGTATCACTATATATGCTCGTAGGATATTTCACCCAACACTCCTTATGGTTACACCCATAATTGATCAACTTGGTCCCAACACCACTACACCACAACAGACCCATGAAATAGCTTGGCCGAACACTCCGTAATGCGCCAAAAGGAATTGTCTTCACCTGTCGTTTCGCTAGTTACAACTAGCGTATCACCGGTGGATAAATGGTATTGCTTGGCATTTAGTGCATCCTCAAGGCTCAGTTCACCTTTGATAACGTAGATAAAACTGTAGCGTTTGTTAGCCACATTTTGTACGTGCAATGGCACGTTAAGCAGCTCATCCAATGGCATATTATTGGCTTCCACCTGCACTACGCGATCGCTCACTTGAACCTGTGGCCGATGGATCAGATTTATGGCGAAGGCGGTCTGGGTAAGTAGTTTACATGTGAGCTGGCTTTCCCCAAAAAAGTCGAACGCCGTGCCGCTTTGATCAACAATTGTCTGGTTATTGTTTGTATCCAATTCGAACTCACACCTACCGTCTAACGTGCGGTGGTGACGTATGTAACCAGGATATAGCGTGAAGTCGGATTGCGGGACCTCAATGGTTGCTGTAGAAAACCTAAACAGGTAATTTTGATCATTGCTTGTTTTTGGAAAGCGGTAAACTTCACTCATTTGACCGGCACCGTTACCCCAAGGCTGGGTTACAGACTCGGTATATTTGACGATACTAACTTGCATACCAGTGTCCTCTGCATGGCGTTCAATAGAGCTATTCAGTAGGCGTTGGCTGGTCCGCCTTACCTGCCTTAACACGGTCTAAGGTGCCTTGGCGTTGTTGGTTATTAACAGCGTCAGGCATTTCGGCTGCCAATTGTTTAATACGTAGCCGTTCTGTTTGGGGGGTGAGTCGCCCTGCATCCTGCAATCCCTGATAGCGCGGCCACGCCGCATACTTTTTGGTCAGCTGATGAGGCTGATAGGTGCTCATATGATCGGGGGTGATATCTCGATCGATGACTAAGGCGCCAGCCGCAGCTGCCTCGGCTAACAGCTGTGCGCCTGCGGTTGTTCGTGCTATCGCTGCGTTAGTGCCTAAGTCTGTATCAGTGTCTTCACGTTTGGGAGAGCCTAGAATCCATGTATCGGCGACTGCAATGTCGGACGCTTCACCAATACCGTCGGGGCAGACTTTGCAACGAAAAGGCATGTCCCACATACTTTCATCTTCTCCCCAAAAATCCAAATAATGGGCATCGACTACCTTTTCTGCAGTGGTAATACGGGTTGGACCCGGGCAGCCATGACCACGATATTGTAAGTCCGTTACATGATCTGGCTCCACGCCCATACGTCGATAAAAAGCCTTGATGGAATCGGGCGGCATATAGCCACCACACACCGGGGCAAGCCAAAATTTAACCAGGTCGTTCACCCGTTTATCTTCTTGCGCGTAGTTACGCAAGCCCGCTAAGTCACAAGGTTTACCGATAAAAGCAAATTTTTGGTTACGATCGAGCACTTTATCTATCGCGATTAACGGTGCCGTGGGGCCATAACGTGAGCCAGAGCCTTGTAGCACTTGCTCAGTGGTCGTGCTGATATGCATTTCACCAAAACTAGGTTCGGTACTATGCGCTTTGGCATGTAGTATAAAGTCGACTTGCTTGGTGGTTAATAAATAACACGCAAGGGCGGTTAACACGCCAGCGGTGGCGCCGACATGACGTTGATGGGCATCACCTGCCCAAGTGTGCACCATGCGTTGCCATGGGCCCCACACATTATCTAACTTGGTGTCTGTAGCGATGAGGTTATCGGGCAAACCGACGGGGTGCACCCCCGGGCAAACTCGATGAACCAAATCTGCCGTAGCATGGTCTATGGCGTCGCTAACTATCGGCACCAAATATCCCGAGCTGCCTTTTTTAACCTGTATTAAATGATCTCCAGCGGCAGCCTGACACAGGCCGCAGCCGGTGCATAAGCCATGCTCTACAATTTGTTCAACTCGTTGCTGAGCAGTCAGTTTCATAAATACCCTTGATGTTGGCAGCAATGTATTGGCTCATTATTTCATAATAATGATGATCTTACTCTAAGCTAACTTTATCGGATATTTATGCCGGATGGCAGCATCTATTGCTGGCGTTAGATAACTGGGCTGGTGTTGCAATAGCTGCTCCACCTTAGTTTTGGCCCGCGCCCAATGGTCCATGCTACCGCTCTCTTGCCAGACGATAGGCTCGTCTCGGTCGGCCAATTTTGGATAATAGTAATCTCGCTCCATCGACACCATGGTTTGCGGCGCATCTATAAAGTGTCCAGAACCAGCAATAGCGGCCTTAATGGATTCAAAACCCAAATCCTCTTCCGTAACTTCGATACCGCGTATGGCACGGTGTACGTGAGATAACATCTCATCATCCATCACAAAGGCTTCAAAAGAGGCTCCTAAAAGGCTCGCCATCATGCCAGACGATTCGTACACCATGTTGCCCCCAGCCAACCCACAAGCTAAGGCGGTAATGGCTTTTTCCATACCCATTTGAGCGTCGGGTGCTTTGGCGTCGCTCATGCTTGAGCCACAACCAGACGGCAAACCTAAGCTATTAGAAAGTTGCGCCGAAGCGGCATTGAGCAAGGCCATCTCTCCCCCGCCCCCCCGAAAAGCGCCAGTGCGCAGATCAATTACTAACGGCCAGTTAGAAAAGATCATTGGATAACCCGGCTCAAAAACATTGATCATGATGAGCGCTGCTAGGGTTTCTGCCAAGGTAATAGCCAGGGTACCTGCTAATGGCGCAGGCGAGGTGGCACCAGTCATGGCGGCTACAATATTGCTAATGGGCACACCGCGCTTCATACACGCCAAAGCCACCATTACCGCATCTTCACCGTATTTTAGAGGTGAAATGACTGGGCTGATATGGGCCTTACAAAATGGGCGTTTAGCAAATTCGCCTTCACCGCCCAGGGCCATGTCGAACATATCGACGATGGGATCCACATGTTCTGGCAAGGTAAAGCTAGTGGCAACGGGTTTGGTGGTGCCACGCAGTAATGCGTACACCGTATTCACGTCTAACTCGTATAAATCGGGCACATCAGTGGCCACACAACAACGGGTAAACCAAGCCACGTTAGGCAACTGATCCACCAACCGAGTAAAGTCATATAAATCGTCTAGGGTGGACGGGCGATACTGGCCATTGTTCAAATCCAGAGTTTGTACGGCGGCACCACCGGTACCAAAATAAACCCTGTCTCCACCCACTTGAATATCATGCTTGGGGTCGCGGCCATAAAAGGTGAACTCCTTACAGGCCCCTGCAATAATGGTTTCTACCATGGACGGTGGGTAACATAAACGCCCCAGTTCATTCACTTTAGCGCCCTGAGCCAATGCTTGCTTGAGGAGCACAGGAGGGACGTCGGCCATGCCTATTTCATCTAAGATGCGTAACGACTCAGTGTAAATGCGATGCACTTGAGCCGGCGTTAGCGGCTGATATTGCCCACCCGACTGCCCTGGTGCACAAGGGTTTGTTGCGGGGGGTTTAGCTCTCTGCGCATGTTTAGCGGCGCGGGCTGAAGGTCGTCTAGCCATGGTTCACTCCTGGCTCTAACTACGAGGTTTGAGGTTAGCTGGGTCATACAGGCATGGTTCCACTACCATTGCGTCACAGACTTGACCAATGATGGATACCTTAAAGTGGCCCCCAATGATCGCCACAGCTGCATCTACATAGGCATAAGCCAAGTTTTTAGCCACACGGTGGCCATAGCCGCCAGAAGTAACAACACCCACCTGTTGGCCATGATGAATAACCGGGTCGCCACCATGGGCGGCGGCAAAGTCGCAACTCACCTCTAATGTAACCAAGCGCTGGCGTGGGCCTGACTCTAGATCGGCTAGCAACGCTTGTTTGCCAATAAAATCTGGCTTATCCAGTTTCACAAAGCGATCCAAACCCGCTTCTATAGGGTTAAATTCATCAATGATTTCTGCTTTCCAATGTAGGTAACCTTTCTCCAAGCGCATGGATTCGGTGGCATAAAGGCCAAACTTACTCAAGTGGAAGGCTTGCCCTGCGCTTTGTAATAGCTGCCACGCTAGGTACAACTGCGCATTAGGAATGTGTAGTTCGTAGGCCAACTCGCCAGAAAAACTCACACTCATGGCGTTGACTTGCGCGAAACCAAGGCTGATCGAGCGCACTTGCATCCAACCAAATACATCGGCACTACAATCATCACGGGGGCATAACGACTGTAACAAATCCCGTGACTTAGGCCCTGCTAACACCAGTATGGTATGGCTATCGGCCATTTCTGTTAAGGTTACAGTGGCCGGCATACTGGTGTTTAAATAATCTCGGTCATGCCATTCTGCGGCAGCTGCAGAGCCATACCAAAAATGATCTTCACCGAGTTTAGCTAAGGTTGCTTCGCACAACATTCGGCCTGCATGGTTGAGCAAATAACACAAACGAACTTGCCCTACCTGCTTAGGAATGGCGCCACACACCAACTGATCAAGCCAGTTTTCTACGCCTTCGCCTTTGAGTTCATAACGGTTAAAGCCCGAGACCTCCATCACTCCAACATTGGTTTGAAGGGCCGCAATTTCTTGCGCCACCACCGCGTGAGATTCGTTAAAGCGGTAGCCGGCGGTTTCCACTAAGTCCGGCGTAGGTTTAAACATTAATACCCGTTCCCAGCCATTCACCGTGCCCCAAACGGCATCCAGTTGGTCCAGCACTGGGTACAAAGGCGTGGTACGGGCTAACCGAGCGGCAGGGCGTTGTTCGTGAGGTAAATGGTAGTGAAACTCATTTTGATAGTCCTCAATCGCCTTCAGACACGTGTGTTCGGTATTGGCATACTGGCTAAAACGACGTGGATCGGTGTACCAAGAATCCCACTCCGACTGGCCATTAACAATGATTTCGGCCAAAATTTTGCCATGGCCGCCACTTTCACCAATTCCGGCCCTAAGCCCAATAGCACAATAGGCATTTTGGACGCCTGGAATAGGCCCAATCAGAGGCGCGCCATCAATGGTATAGGTAATAGGGCCATTGATGATCGAATGAATGCCCACCGTTTGTAGTGCTGGCAAACATTCAAATATGCCTTCCATATTGTCTAAACATCGGTCTAGATCATCGGGGCATAAGGCTTTGGTAAAATCGGGGCTAATGCCGTCCATACCAAAGGTTTTGCAACCTTGTTCGTATACGCCCACCAACAAGCCATGTTTTTCTTGGCGGCTATAAAAGTCATCCCTTGGGTCTCGAATAATAGGCACTCTAAAATCTAATGCCTCTAACTCTGGCATAGATTCAGTTAGAAAATACATGTGTTCCATGGAGGTCACTGGGTGCTCAACCCCCAGCATGTTGCCCACCTCATTAACCCGGTAGCCCGTGGCATTAACTACTTTTTCGCAGGTAATATCGCCTTTTAGGGTATGCACAATAAACTCGCCATTAGCTTTGCGAGTAATATTTTCTACGGGGTTAAAGCGATACACTTTGGCACCGGCTTCTCGAGCTTTACGCACCATAGCAAAGGTAATACCAGCGGGGTCTATGTCACCATCTAACGGGTCCCACCATGCACCCAACAAACCGTTGGGGTTAATCAACGGATGTCGTTTTCCCACTTCTGCGGCATCAATAAACTCCATTTCTGCACCCATTCCATTGGCCATACCCACCATGTGTTGGTAGGTATCGACTTGGGTGGGTGTACTGGCAAGGCGCATGCCACCAGTAATGTGATAAGCAAACGGAAAATCGGGGTCGTTGGCCAACTGTTGATACAGCTCAATACTATGACGTTTTAAGGCGACCGCAGTTTGGTTAGCACCAAATTGAGTGACTTGTGCGGCTGCATGCCAGGTGGAACCAGAAGTCAGTTCGTCGCGTTCCACCAAGGCAATATCGGTCCACCCGTGCTCTATGGCTAAATGATAAAACACCGAAGCGCCAGCAATGCCGCCGCCAATAACCACCACCCGTGCATGGGAATCCACTCGCTCTGTCATTGTTCAGTCTCACTAAATTGTCTTTTACCCGTCATTGCGAAGGCCGTAGGCCTGTGGCAGTCCATAATCCAAGGCATCAATGTAGCCACTATCTAGCAGCTAAACAATGCAAATATATTGCATTATGGTTCAAAATAATTTAACAATAGCCTAATGAAACATTCCCTACCACCGCTGGACTCTCTCAAAGCCTTTGAAGCCGCTGCAAGGCTTTTAAGTATTACCTTAGCTGCAGAAGAGTTGTGCCTCAGTAAAGGTGCTGTGAGTTACCAAGTTAAGCGTTTAGAACAACATCTTGGCCAACCACTGTTCAAACGCACTACTCGACAGATTTTGCTCACCGATGCGGGTCAAATGCTCTATCACACCACTCAAAAGGTATTTCAAGATTTGTCTGAACAGCTGCTAGCGCTCAACCAACAGCATCAGCAAAATTTGGTTATTTCGGTCACTAGCTATGTGGCGTTGCGCTGGCTGTCACCAAAGTTGGCGAGCTTTTGTGCAGAGCATCCCAGCATCAAGGTGATCATGCAGCACGCCATTAATCAGCCGCACTTAAACCATCCTGGCGTAGATATTAGTATTGCTTGGCAAGCCTGCCAGAGTAGTGTTGTCGATGAGACGCAGATACAACTACCTATGCCTATGTTTGTTGTGGCTAGTCCAAGTGTAATGCACAGGTACGGGTTGTCGGCCCACAGCTTGGATACGCCAGAAAACCTCACACAATCGCCCTTCCAAGACATTCCTTTGTTATATGAAGATCGTCAAACGGACTTATGGCAGCTCTGGTGCCACGGCCTACCACTAAACAACCCACGTCACGTTATAGGAGACGCCAACGTACGTGTACAGGCCGCTATCGATGGCCAAGGTCTGATGCTAGCAGATGCGTTAATGCAAACCGAAATCAACAACCACAGCCTCATGCCCATTAGCTCACACCAACTACAAGGGTTTGGCTACGTCATTAGCCCCCATACGAGCCACCCGCAAGCGCGGCTATTGATGCGATGGTTGCAAACTTAGAAGGTTGATTTTAATTAGTGTGATAGGCAAAAAAAGAGACTATAGTGGCCCCCTCTATTTTATTGACTCAAATAAAGCCTATGTCTAGCACTTCAGACAATCTCACCGGCATGTTTTATATGACGCTATCTATGGCGTCATTCACCTTTGCTGATCTCGCCTTAAAGTGGGCTTGTGAGATATTGCCCACGGGCCAAGTGATGTTTATTTTAGGCTTAGGCTGTTGTGGGTTGTTTTGGGGCATAGTAAAACGTAAACAAGAAGCCGTATTCCACAAAAGCTTTTTTATACCCGCCGTATTATTGCGCACTGCAGGCGAAGCCATTGCCGTGGTTTTTATATTTTTGGCCTTAATCCATTCGGCCTTCACGTCTGTTTCGGCTATTTTACAAACCTTACCTTTGTTGCTCACCCTTATTTCTTTTTTGTTTTTGGGCGAAAAAGTGGGCATTCACCGTATCTTGGCTGTTGTTATTGGTTTTGCTGGTGTGTTGCTCATCATCAGGCCTGGCGTGGATAGCTTTGACGTGTTTTCTTTGTATGCTGTCGCGGCGGTCATCGGCATGGCAATGCGCGATATCGGTTCACGCCTGTCGCCAACATCAATATCTGCATCTATGTTGGCGTTATACGGCGCCATGACCTTCGTTGTTATTGGTTTGGTAATGATGTGGTCTGAAGGCACCAAAACGCTCTCAATGGAGTCTAGTGGCTATTTGGTGGCGATGATTTTATGTGCCTCTAGCGGCACTTACTATGCCACCAAAGCAATGCGCTCTGGAGAACTTTCAGTAGTCAGCCCCATGCGTTATACCCGCTTGTTATTTGGTTTATTAGTGGGCGTTTTTATCCTGCAAGAACAAGTAGACCTGTACATGTTACTGGGTTCAGCTATTGTGGTATTTGCTGGGCTCTACGTTTTGTATAGAGAACAATTGCATCGCGCAGACCGAACTTGAGTCATCCTTCTGTGGCTCGCCAAGGCTTATATACCGGCGCGGCGCTCATACTTCTTTCAGAACTAGCCCTCGTACTCACTGGAGTGATGATTCATACCTTGGTAAAACATGTGCCCACAGAGGTGCTGGTATTGGCGCGTAACGCGATAGGGTTAACGTTTTTTATACCTTGGCTGCTACGTAATGGTAAAGGGGCCATTGTTACCCACCGTCTACCGTTACACCTAATCCGTGCCCTAGTAGGTATAATAGCCATGTATTGCCTGTTCTACTCTTGGGGACATTTGCCCTTAGCTCAAGCCGCCGTACTTAAACAAACCGCGCCTTTTTTTATTCCTATCGTGGGCTTTTTTTGGCTTAAAGAGCGCATTACACTGTGGACGGTTATAGCCATTGTGGTTGGCTTTATTGGCGTTTGGATTATTCTCAACCCAGGCAGCCAAACGGATGTGCCGTGGATTGCGCTATTAGCTATTTTTGGTGCCTCTTTGGGCGCCACTGCAAAAGTGGTGGTGCGCAAGTTAAGCCTTACCGAAAGCAGCATTGTTATTGTGTTTTATTTCTCTTTATTCAACACCCTATTTTCACTCATACCGGCTATATTGGTATGGACTACACCTAGCCTTTGGGTTTTGGCGAGTATGGTGGTGATGGCCGGCTTTGCCACCTTAGCGCAATTATTATTAAGTAAGGGATATCGCTACGCGCCCGCTGGGCAACTAGGCCCCTTCACCTATGGTTCGGTGATATTTGCGAGCCTGTTAGGCTGGCTACTATGGGATGAGCTGGTGACTTCCGAGGCGATGATAGGCATGGCATTAGTGGTGGGGTCTGGTATGTTAGTGATGCTAGGTGCGGTAAAAACAAAAGCCTAATACCTAATACCTAACACCGAGCATGGTCTGTGCTTCACGCGCACTGGCTAGCTTCCGACCCTGACGTTGCGCATAGCTTGCCACTTGAGCCACTAATATGTGGTTATCGGCCGCTAGTTCGCCAGACGGCAGCCACAAATTATTTTCAAAGCCAACCCTAGCGTGCCCCCCTCGGTCGATAGCGTGGGCAATACAAGCATGTTCTTGCTGGCCAAAGGCACAGGCAAACCACGTGTCTGAATTTGTCGATTGTACAAACTCATCTAAGTCTTTGGGTTGCGCCTGTAGGTTTTCTCGATAGCGGCCTAATACATAAAGCACACAAGCGCAGTGGCTCGGCAGGACACCTGAATGTTGTAATTGCTTGAGGCGCTTTATGTCTGCGGCGTCATATAGAATGACCTGCAAATGCACTTGTGCCTCATAAGCCCAGCTAAAAAAGCGTTTTGCTTCCACTTCGCTAGCAGCAGTAGGCACTAACTCACGTAACGCTACGCTGGCCATTTTGGGCCGTAACTTGGTCACTAGGTCCATTTGTTGTTGGGTTGTGTATTGTCCTACGGCCTCGGTAGTAATTTGCACTAGCATGTCTGGTACCTTGGCATCCATTTCAGCTAGTAATTCTTGATAAATACCAGCGTCTAAACTGTGGTGACCTTGTTTATCTCGGATGTGGCCATGTAACACACTGGCCCCCGCGCTCTGGCAAGCCGCCGCTGCAGATACGGTTTGTTCGATGGTCATGGGTAACAGGTGGTGGTCGGATTGGTTGCGCCTTGCGCCGTTTGGCGCCACCATAATCATCAAGGGTTGTTGGGTGTTCACTGGCCTAGTACCTCATTGATGGACTGGCTTAGTTTATCGACCAATTCATCGATCTGAGTTTCGCTGATTATAAAGGGGGGGGCGAGCAATATATGGTCACCCTGTACCCCATCAATAGTGCCTGCCATGGGGTAACAAATGAGCCCCGCAGCAAAGGCCTCCTTTTTGATTTTACCTGCCGTACCTAACACTGGAGAAAGGGGCGACTTACTCGACCGGTCTGCAACCAATTCAATGCCTCTAAACAATCCTTGGCCACGTATGTCGCCTACATTGGGGTGGTTGCCAAACCGTTCAACAAGGCTGTTATGAAGGTAATTACCACGTTGCCTAACTTGCTTTAACAAGTGTTGATCTAGAATTTTACGGGTTACAGCCAAGGCCGCGGCACAAGCCACGGGGTGCCCCATATAGGTATGACCATGCTGAAAAAAGCCGCTCCCTTGGGCCACTGCCTGATGGATTTCATCACTCGCTAACATCGCCCCAATAGGCTGATAACCAGCGCCCAGCCCCTTGGCCATACACAACAAATCGGGGGCAATTTGATCCCGTTCGCAGGCAAACAGTTGTCCACTTCGGCCCATACCACACATGACTTCGTCCAAGATCAATAACACGCCGTATTGATCACAAATTTTTCGTATCCGCTTAAAATAACCTTCTACCGCGGTCACCGCACCCATGGTGGCTCCCACAATGGGTTCAGCAACAAAGGCCATCACTTTATCAACACCCAGAGTCAAAATCTCTTGTTCTAATTCATTAGCAACGCGTAGACCATATTCAACTTCTGTTTCTTCATTACGCTGATCTCGGTATGCATAACAGGGTGCAATATGGCTCACTTCCACCAGCAAAGGTAAAAATGGCTGTCGGCGCCATTGGTTACCGCCAGTAGCCAATGCACCTAAGGTATTGCCGTGGTAGCTCTGTCGCCGGGCAATCACATGGCTACGTTGTGGCTGATCTATTTCAATAAAATACTGGCGTGCCAGTTTTAAAGCCGCTTCTACTGCTTCTGATCCTCCGGACGCTAAATACACTCTGTCTAAATTCCCAGGCGCATGTTGAATCAATAGGTCGGCTAGCTGTTCTGCAGGTTCTGAGGTGAAAAAACCTGTATGTGCAAAGGAAATCTGGTCAATCTGGGCTTTCATAGCATGGCTCACGTCGGGGTCACCATGACCCAAACAAGACACCGCCGCACCGCCAGATCCATCTAAGTACTGCTTGCCGTTCTGATCGGTGATGTAGCAACCTTGGCCACTCGCCGCAATTGGGTGATCGCTGTGACAATGGCGATGAAATACATGGCTTGATGTTTGCTTAAGCATGAAGATCACCATGATTTAAGCTAGCGCGTCGTCGGCGCTGATTTAACCAAACCAAGGCTATGAGAAAAAAGGCTGGCACAAAGGCCCATTCTCGTACAGGTCGATCTAAAGACTGCACGTCAACCGCAGTGACTGCGTCATAATAGTCTATGCCTACTGCTTCCGCTGAACTCAAATAACTAAAGCTCTGCACCACCCAACCTTGTTGTTCTTCGAAGGCTAGATCCATGCCTAGATCTTCGGCAGAAAAAGGCCCGCCCAGCTTGGCAGGGAACACAAACAGCTTAAACCGATCACCATAATTAGTATGCCGAGTGACATGCAAACGAACTTGCTGTCCTTGCTCAAGAACTAATTGCCCTTGCGTAAAGGTGTCAAACTCAACAGCTTCGAACTCGGGCCAAATACGGCTCATAGCCGCATTTGGTAAGAACAAGATCCATGTTGCGAACAGCAGCACTATAGTTTCATACCAACGGTTACGGATGAGCAACCAGCCTTGTGTGGCCGAGCTAAAACTCAAAATAGCAATCAAAGCCACTACAAACACACTGATGCCATGCCACCAACTACTAACACCAATAAGTAACAACTGGGGGTTAAAGATAAATACAAAGGGCAAAATGGCAGTGCGGATGTCATAGGCAAACGCCTGTATTCCGGTTTTGATAGGATCAGCCCTAGATATAGCCGAAGCCGCGTAGGCAGCCAGGCAAACTGGCGGCGTATCATCGGCCAATAGACCAAAATAAAATACGAATAAATGTACGGCGATGATTGGCAAGGTTAAACCTGCTGCACTGCCAAGCTCTACCAATACTCCAGCCATTAAGGAAGCCACCACCAGATAGTTAGCAGTAGTGGGTAAGCCAATGCCCAATACCAAACACAGCAACGCAGTTAGCCCTAACAGCAAATATATATTATTACCAGCAATGGCTTCAACCAAACCCACCATGGCATTGTTAAGCCCGGTGGACGACACTGCGCCAACGATGATGCCCGCAGTGGCTACAGCAACACCAATGGTAATCATATTGCGGGTACCCGACACCATGCCCTGTAGAACGTCGGCAACACCTGCTTTAAATCGCACCCAAACCGAATCGGCGGCTTGATTTGGACGCCAAAAATGCTGTACTACGATAATGCCCATTAGAAATAATATGGAATAAAACACTGCACTGCCTGGAGTCCACCGCTTTATCATTAATAGGTAGATAAGTACGACTATAGGCAACAAGTAATGTAAGCCACCGATAAAAGTTTTCCATAGGTGAGGAATATCGGCTTTAGGCAGCCCTTTTAAATCGAGTTTTAGTGCTTCCAAATGAGAGATGTACAACAAGGCCATATAACTAATCAGTGCAGGGATAATGGCGGCTTTAACCACTTCCATGTAACTTATACCAATGTACTCAGCCATAATAAACGCCGCCGCGCCCATAATGGGCGGCATCATTTGGCCATTAGTAGAGGCCGCCACTTCGATAGCACCGGCCTTTACGGCTGGCATACCCATCTTACGCATCACTGGGATGGTAAAGGTACCGGTGGTGACTACGTTGGCGATGGAGGATCCAGAGATTGTGCCGGTCATGCCAGAAGCCAAGATAGCCGCTTTAGCAGGCCCACCACGATAACGCCCTACCATAGCAAACGCCAAATCTAAGAAGTACTTGCCAGCCCCAGCCCGATCTAACAGAGCGCCAAAAAGCACAAACAAAAATACAAAACTAACGGATACATCTAATGGAATTCCAAAAATAGCTTCGCCGCCCAACCAGTGATACCCCACAAGCCGTTCTAAAGAAACACCTTTATGAGAGATTAATTCGGGCATAGACTGCCCAAATACTGAGTAAGTTAAAAACACCAAACTGACAATAACTAAAGGTAAACCCAAGGCGCGGCGAGTCGCTTCCAATAATAAACCCACGCCGAGCACACCGATAGCCATTTCCAGCGGCCAACTAATGCCCCACCATGTGACATCAAGCAGTATGCCGTGTCGTTCAACAATATTAGCGTAAGCAAAGGGCACGTATAAAGTAACGGCTACGGCAAGTATTGCCAGCAGCAGATCCCATTTGGCGACATAATTACGCCTGCGGTGGCTTTCCCTTGCGCCATACAGCAAAAAGCACAGTGCCATGGCAAAGGCTAAGTGAATGGCCCGTTTCGGCACATCGATTAAGATGCCCCAACCCAAGCTGAAGGGTAACGGTGATGCTATCCACAACTGAAATAAGCACCAAGACAAAGCGACAACAGAGACAAGTATGGCCCATGACCCTTGTAAAGGTTTGGATTTAAACTCGATCTCTTCAGCCAATAACTGGGGATCTGATCTCATGAGGGGGCTCAAGTTTAGTAGTACTAGAGAATTAAAATCCTAAACTGTGGGCCGGAAAGCCCACAGTTTAGGTATAGAGGGCGATTACATCCAGCCCTGTTCTTTGTAATACCGCACTGCGCCTTCGTGCAAGGGTGCACTCAAACCGTCACTAATCATCTGCTCATAGCTTAGATTAGCAAATGCAGGGTGAAGTTTTCGGAAGTCCTCAATGTTTTCGAACACTGCTCGCACAAGTTCATACACTACATCGGCAGACACCTTGGCAGAACTCACAAACGTTGCTTTCACACCAAAGGTAGTGACGTCTGCGCTACTGGTTTTGTAGGTTCCTGCTGGAATGGTAGCAAACGCATAGTATGGGTTGTTATTTACCAAACCTGATTCTACGTCACTGTTCAAGTTGATAATGCGAGCATCACAACCATCGGTGGCAATAGACACACCCGCGTTAGGCACACCTACGGTATAGCCATAGGCATCTATTTTACCATCACACAAGGCTTTGGATTGCTCGGAAGAAGTTAACTCAGTGGCAATTTTAAAATCACTGGATTTGGTGCCATGAGCTGCCATTAACACTTCCATGGTGCCCCTTTGGCCTGAGCCTGGGTTACCAATATTAACCCGCTTGCCGGCTAGATCGCCCCAACTATTAATACCTGAGTCTTGGCCAACAATGATATGGAAAGGCTCTGGGTGAACTGAGAAGACGGCCCTTAAGTCACTTTGCTGCTTGCCCTCCCACTTGCTGCTGCCGTTAGACGCGTGGAATTGCCAATCCGATTGTGCGACACCAAAATCCAGTTCGCCTTCACCAATTTGGCCAATGTTGTAGTTAGATCCACCTGTGGACGGCGCAGCGCATCGAATACCATGTTTGCGGCCACTCTTACGGCCCTCCGCCGCCTCTTTATGCACCATACGGCATATTGAGTTACCCACTACAAAATAGACTCCCGTAGGCCCGCCAGTACCAATGGAGATAAAGGTATTTCCAGCAGAAGCCAGGGGCGCAGTTAAGCTAACCACTGATAAGGCCGTGCCCAACGCGGCCCCAATGGCAATTTTTTTAATCGAATTCATAAGATATCCCTTGTGCTAATGATTCACTCGAACCCAGCAGCTCATGCCGGTGGGTGTGGCGAAACACCATTATGCAATAATATTTGCATAAATCAACATAAAAGGAATTATATTTGCTTTTGTGTTGGCCCAGTTTAAGACATAATCCCTCCAGCGTATTTATTAAGAGCATTGTTAAGCATGAATTCAACCACCGTTCGGCCGGCCAAAGATTTGCCGGAACTTAGGGAAATGATCACCACCATTGCCGCTAAGCAAGGGCCTATCAAATTAGGACAGCGATCCTATGCTGTCCTAATCGCCCTAGTTAATAATCCAGATACGGCAGCTCACAGCTCCATCAACCAACTTGCTACTAACCTAGATGTGAGCGCATCCACCCTGACTCGTCTCGCCACTCGATTAGGTTATAGCGGTTTTAATGCCCTACAAAACATTTTTCGTCAGCACTTATCAGAACCCCACTTTTACAGTGAACGAGCCCACCAATCTCAGGACCAAGACACAGACCTACTAGTGCAAGTTGCACAAGAAGAAATGGTAAACATTCAGCAAATGATGTCGCAGGTGTCCACCGATCAATGGCAACAAGCCCTAGCGCTTTTACAAAATGCACGTCATGTACGTACCTTTGCCCAACGGCAGTTTTACTCAACGGCTACATTTTTTTCTTACTGCCTAGGATTGTTACGAGATGGTGTGAGTGTATTGGGAGATTCTGGCCACGGCGTACCCCACGGTTTGGCGCAATTAAACCAGCAAGACTTACTTATCGTGTTTGGCAGCCACCCTTATAGCCGCATTGCCGTGGATTGTTGCCGCCAAGCTAAGGACATGGGCATACCCACTATGGTGTTTACCGATACCCATGGTGCGCCCTTAAGCAATGACGCTAGTTGCCTGTTTACTATTCCTACAAGCGGTAGCTTTTTTAGCAACAGCACCGCGGCCTGGGTAGTGCTTATCGAAGCCATACTCACTGCCTATGCCCGCCGCTTGGGTCCAGAGGCTATTCAAACCTTGGAACATCGAGAGCAGGTGTTTGAGCAGATGCAGGTTGCTTATACATGACCACTAACGCCAGATTAACCATCAAACAAATTCTTCACTTAGTGAATGATAAAAAGGCATGCCCCCTAACCATCATAAATGACTGTTACAGTAACTTGCAGCAACACCAACCTCGATTGCAGGCTTTCAGAGAAGTGGGCACAGCGCCTCAATTAACTTCGGCTGTGCCTGACGGATTGTTGGCGGGCGTGAGCATTTCTGTAAAAGACCTATATGCGGTCACTGGGTTTGATACTTATGCGGGTTCGCCCTTGGCATTAACCGAATTTAATAGCTCTGGCACGTTGGTTAAGCGGCTCACCGACGCCGGAGCCCACGTATGTGGCAAAACCCATACGGTAGAATTTGCCTTTGGTGGGCTGGGCACCAACCCCCATTGGCCAGTGCCGGTTAACCCTTTTGATAACAACCAGCACCGCGTGCCTGGTGGCTCAAGCTCGGGTGCGCCAGTGTCCTTGTGGATGGGTGCTTGCCAACTGGCGCTAGGCTCAGACACGTCTGGATCAGTGCGAGTGCCCGCCGCTTTTTGTGGCACGTTTGGCCTTAAAACCAGTGCCGGGCGATGGGAAAAAGATGGAATTGTGCCGCTGTCGCCCAGCATAGACACCGCTGGCCTACTGGCGTTAAGCGCCGCAGACGCGAGCTGGGGATTTGCCGTGCTCGACCCTGCCACCTCGGCCAACCCCGAGGCATTTATTGAACGATGCAAACCCAATTCAAGGCCTATGGAGGGCGTACGTATTGGTGTGATCGACGGGTTATTTCAAGGCTGCGAAGGTGGCATTGATACACGGGTCATGGACTCGTTAAAACAGCTCCAAGCCGCTGGTGCCACCTTAGTTCACCTAGACTGGCCTCACATTGAGGAAACTTATCAACTGTTCCTAGAGGGTGGTTTGTCGGCTTTGGAGTTTCCGGCTTTTATCAAAACAGAACACAGAAAACCTTGGTTTGATCAATTAGCAGCCAGCACCAAAATGCGTTTTGCCCACCTTACACAGGCAGACCTAGCCAATGCGTCGACCCAAATTGCAGAAAAAAATGCTTTGATACAAACCTTCAACCAAGCTGCCGAGGCATTACTAAACACAGTCGATTTTGCAGTGTGCCCTACCTGCCCTATTAGTGCTCCCACACTGGCTTATGTAGAAGCCAATTTAGAGCAATATAAAGAACGCAACTTCAAGGCCTTGCGCAACACCCAAGTGGCCAACTTACAATACCTGTGCGCTGCAACATTACCTTGCGGCTTGGATGACTTTGACATGCCTGTAGGGCTACAAATAATGATGGGGCACGGTCAAGATGAGCAACTTATGCTATGGAGCTGCGCCGTAGAATCGATTATTGGTGATGCCTTGTATCACTACGCATACAAGCTCAGCTAGATGAAAACGCCGGGGCTACGCGCCTATACGTTATTGGCTCTGCAAGGTGCCGTGTGGGGTTCATCGTTTCAGGCCATTAAATATGCCTTAGAAGGATTTGGACCGATTAGTGTAGCCGCTGGACGCATTTTTATTGCGGCAGTAGTATTGTTAGTCTATGCCTTAATGCAGGGTGACCGCTTGCCTAGAGCGGCATCAACTTGGCTGAATTTAATCGCCATTGGATTTTTTAACTGCGCGTTGCCCTTCTTCTTAATCCCTTGGGGTGAGCAATCGTTAGATTCTGGTAGGGCCGCTATTTTTATGGCCACGGGCCCTCTCATTGCTATCCTTCTGGCCCATTTTTCCACCAACAACGAGACTATTACGCGCTACAAAGCGGCCGGATTCATGCTCGGTTTTATCGGCGTTTTGTGGGTTATTGGATTTGATACTTTTAGTTCCGGTGTGGGGGACTTATTACCCCAGTTGGCCATTATTGTGGCGGCCACGTCTTACGTGATTTCAGGTGCCATGGTAAAGCGCATGCAAGGTATAAGCAGTGCCATGTTGTCTGCAGGGGTGCTGATGGGTGGCAGCCTTGTTACGGTTCCCGCAAGCCTGTGGTTAGAAAATCCGCTGGCTCAGACGGGCTCCAATATCGGCCCGCCCGACTCCGCCATAATGGCGCTGGTGTATTTAGGCTTAATACCCACTGCCGCCGCATTTTTTGTACGTTTCTATTTAATCCGCCAGTACGGCTACACCTTTGTGTCTCAGGTGGGTTACTTGGTGCCCGTATTCAGCGTCCTGTTTGGCGTGCTGTTATTGGATGAGGTACTCAGCCCCTCTATGGTTATCGGTTTGGTGCTGATCCTTGGGGGTATTTTGTTAAGCCGCCGCGTAAGTAAACGTCATCACCGGCTCCCCTAATACCTGCATGTTTGGCTCTATGCCTAAGCCCGGCGATTCTGGCGCAGTCACCCAACCTTCATTACGCTCAAAAGCGCCCTTTTGGGTAGCCGAAGCCGTGCTGATGCTCACCATGTCTCGTGTATCTAGAACACAGCGTAATAGATGTGGTGGAATGGTTTGACCCATGTGGGCGATAGCCGCAAAGGCAATATCAGAACCCACAGTGTCTTGTACACTGAGACTATAACCTGCACTGATACACATGTCTCGTTGGCGGCGACAAGGCGTTAAGCCGCCATTTTTAGATATCTTTAAACCCACGCCTTCTGCTGCGTCATCACTAATAAGCTGCGCCACTGCGGCATCACTGTTGGCGAGCTCATCCCAGATCATGGGTATATCTGTGCGCTTGCGTAATGACATATGTTCGCGCCAAGTGGCACATGGGGCTTCGAGCACTATGTCTGCATGGCGCGGCAACAAACGTAAAAACCGTAGCCCCGTTTCTACCGTTAGGCCACCATTAGCGTCAACAATGAAGTACTCACCGTGTTGGCGATCCGCCAAACAGGCCATCACCCGGTCTGCATCTAACTGCGGGTCTTCGCCTATCTTAATCGAATGGCCTCGGTACCCCTGTAATCGATGTGCTTGCACGCGTTCACGCATGGCTTCTGGGCTGCCTGCATAAATGGATGAGATCACCCCCATAGGTTGTGAGGTACGCCCGCCCAATAAATCACACACCGGCATGCCCACAGCTTTGCCAAATAAATCCCAGCAGGCGACATCTAAGGCCGCCTTGGCATGACTGTGCCCCACTAAAGCGGCATCCATAGCATCATAAACCCGATCCACACGGCGAGGGTCTAGGCCTAAAATAGCAGGCGCAATTTCTTTAATACCCGCCCTTACACCCAAGGCGTGGGCAGCAACATAGGTCGCACCAAAGGGTGTACTTTCACCAAATCCGGTAAGGCCGGTATCACTAGTGAGACGCACAATGGTGGCATCAAAGCTAGAATACTGGCGCCCACCGGATAAGTGATAGGTACCACCGGCATAGGGTAGATCTACCTGATAGACGTCTATTTGGCTAATAATCATGTGCTATCCTTATTGATGCTCTGGGATCAGTACCAGCTTGCCCGTAAATGCCTTATCTAAAAAATCGGTTTGGGCAGTATGAATGTGTTTTAGGGGGTAAGTACGCGCCACCACCGGCCTAATTTCACCGGCTTCGATGTAGCTCACCAAATTATCAAACACTTCGGCGTCTTGATAAGTGCAACCAAAAAAACTGAGGTCTTTTAAGTACAGGGTACGAATATCTAGCTCCACTATAGGCCCTGCAATGGCGCCCGAGGTCGCGTAGCGCCCACCCCGACGTAATAGGTCCAGCAATTGTGGCCACGCCGGCCCTGCCACCAAATCCACCACTAAATCCACCTGACCCTCTCCAATGGCGGCCACTAGGTCAGCCCCTCTTGCCACCAACTGATCTGCGCCTAAGGCTTTAACATCAGCGTGTTTAGTGGCACCGGCAACGGCAATCACATAAGCACCACGGCGTTTAGCCAACTGCACTGCTGCGGAACCTACACCGCCAGATGCACCCGTAATTAATACGCGCTCACCGGGCTTTAAATTAGCTCGGTGGAGCATATTTTCGGCGGTAGAATACGCACAGGGAATAGAAGCCAACTCGGCATCGCTCCATGGTGTATTAACTACATAAGCCTCATGACTCAAGGCGCAGGTATATTGTGCAAAACCGCCATCATATTCAGAGCCAAAGGTAATGCAGCTAAACGGTTTGCCTGGATCTTGCTGCATGGTGCGCACCAACACTCGCTCACCGATACGTTCAGAGCTCACGCCTGCACCCACGGCCATCACCTCACCACACACATCTGCGCCTTGAATACGCGGCAACTGCAAGGCACTACCTGACCATGTGGCGGTAGCCGCATCCAGCTCTTCGTAGCCCGCGTCTGCGCCACTGTTGGTGTCACCGGTGACTTGTTTTGAATACCAGCCAATGCGCGTATTGATGTCGGTATTATTCACCCCCGCCGCCAATACTTTAAGCAATACTTCCCCTGCTTTTGGTTGAGGGGTAGGAATATCCTGCTTATACACCAGCTGATCTAAACCGCCGTGGCCAATTAGCTGTACACCAGACATGGTGCTTGGTATAGACCGGTTTTCTGCGAGGTTAGCTGTGCTCATTTTATATTTTAATATTGGTGGCGAGTGCCACGAATCTAGCAGTTCATTGTGTTCCATTCAAGTGACATTTTGGGCTGCAATCCATGAATTAATGTCATGACTTTGAGACCATCAGATTAGGTCAGCTAAATTGAATTATTGGGTCCATGATCGTTTTTATATTGTTTAGACAATACTAATGTTATAGTGAGCGGGATATCAAAGAAATCAGCAGGCGACCATGACCACCAAACAAATAGCCTTTGGGCTCGATAAAAATAGGCATCAAGTAGCCTATTGGTTAATCCAAGTATTTTTTGTGGGCCTGATGATCGGCACCACTCGAGTGGTGATCACGCCCTTTGCAGAGCAAGAATTTGGTTTAGCTAAAGACTCCTTATTGCTGCTAACCACCTTTGTGATTGCGTTTGGTGTGGTCAAAGGCAGCATGAATTTTGTGGCCGGACATTGGGCCGAACGCATTGGCCGTAAACCAGTGCACCTACTTGGCTGGGTTATTGCCTTGCCTATCCCACTATTATTTTATTTTGCTCAGTCGTGGTCTTGGGTGGTGGTAGCCACCCTATTGCTGGGCATTAACCAGGGCCTGACTTGGTCCATGACCCAAACCTCAAAGCTTGATATTACGGCCGCTCACGAGCGTGGATTAACCATTGGCCTGAACGAATTTGCAGGCTATACAGGCGTAGCGCTGGGTGGCTTAGCCAGTGCTTACATCAGCCAATGGCTGGGCCTTAAAACCGGCTTATTAGTATTTGGTTTGGCTATTATAAGCACGGCATTGATTTTAACCTGGCTGAGTATTGTCGAAACAAAACCTTGGGCCATGCAGCACGCCCAAACCACATCACAGCAAACGGTTAGCGAGTCGCTATCATCGTGGCGTGTATTCAAACGCATGAGCTGGAATGATTCACGCTTACTGGCTATCACTCAAGCCGGCTGTGTAGAAAAGTTTGTAGATGCCTTGGTATGGGTGGTGTACCCGGTTTATTTGTACCAAAAAACCGGCGACCTCACGTCAACTGGCTGGATCATTTCTATTTACGGCTTAGTGTGGGGCGTGAGTCAATTGATCACTGGCCACTGGTCCGACCGGTTTGGCCGCCAGCGCCTTAACGTATCAGGCATGGCCATGACGACGCTAGGGGTAATACTGATGCCATTAATGACATCGAGTTTGGGTTGGTCTATAAGCGCAGCCATAACAGGGTTTGGTATGGCTTTGCTCTACCCTAACCTGTCTGCCGCCATTGTCGATTTATCACAACCTGCGTGGCGAGCAACGGCCATTGGCATTTATCGTTTTTGGCGTGATATGGGGTATGCCATTGGCGCTCTTATATTAGGTTTGGCGGCGTTTGTATTTCAAGACCTGACTGCGGCATTCTGGGCCGTTGGTATAAGTATGGGCATCTCAACCATTTGGCTAGCTGCGCGAGGTTGAAGCGTGCTTTTAACCAAGGAGTAGCGTATAACACAGCCTATGCTAGATCTAAACGACATAAGCACCACCATTGAACAACTACGTAAACAGCTGGTGTTAGCGTTACGCGCATCGCCGTTTGTGATGGGCAATGACAATAAAACTACGGCAACGGTGATACATCGGCTTGCTGATCAAGGGCAACTTAACCTAGATGCTGGCGCTAGTAATAAACTCGCCGACTTAATGCCACAAATTACCCAAGCAGCCACTGTACTGCCCGAACGCTTGTATAGTTTGGTGCATTGCGTGGCCGAGTTAGAAGCTCATTTACCTTGGTATCAAAGGCCCATAGCTAATAACCCGAAGTTTATGGAGAGCCACAGCAATGCTCAAATCATTGGTCCCGAAGGAATAGAAGTTCGGCATGATTTGATTGTCGGCGTCACCCTTATGCGGCCCAATGTAGCCTACCCAGACCACCAGCACGAACCCGAAGAGCTCTACTTAGTACTAAGTGAAGGTTTATGGCGCCAATCAAACGGCCCATGGTATACGCCGGGAGTGGGAGATTTAGTCTATAACCCAAGTGACGTGTTCCATGGTATGCATTCGGCAGACGCACCTCTGTTTGCCCTATGGTGCCTACCTTTGGACAAACCTTTTACGTCGTTTAGTGCGCCTCTGCCAACTGCTTAACAGCAGCCACAAAGTGATCTACATCGGCCGCTTGGGTGGTAAAATTGGTTACTAAACGTACCACATTTTTGTCCCAACGGTCGCTGTAAAAATGAAAGCCTTGGGCCAACAAACCATCAATAACTGATCGCGGCATTTTACAGAATAAAATATTTGACTGGGTTTGACCTTGAATTTCTATTTCTACGATAGCCTCTAAACCATGATCTAGACGCTCGCACATTTGATTCGCTTGACGCGCATTGTTAAGCCATAAATCATGGCTTAAGTAGGCATCCATTTGCGCCGCCAGCAAACGCATTTTAGACAACAGGTGCCCCGCACGCTTGCGCCTAAAGGCCATCTCTTGCGCCAAACTTTGGTCAAATAATACGATTGCCTCTGCAGCTAACACGCCGTTTTTGGTTGCCCCAAAAGACAATACATCCACGCCAGCCTTCCAGGTCATGTCTGCTGCTGAACACTCCATAGCCACCAGTGCATTTGCAAAACGGGCGCCGTCCATATGCAAACGCAGGCCATGATCTTGGCAGACATTGCCTATGGCTTGAATTTCTTCCAAGCTGTACAAACTGCCCACTTCTGTGGACTGGCTAATACTCACCACCGAAGCTTGTACTGAGTGGACATCGCCAGCTTTTTTCGCCGCAATTTTAGCTAGGTTTTGGGAACATATTTTACTATTTTCGCCCTCAACACTAATCAGTTTAGCGCCGTTAGTGAAGAATTCCGGTGCACCACACTCGTCATTATTGACGTGGCTGTCTGGATGGCATAATACGGCTCCCCATGGCGGCGTTAACACACTTAAACCTAATGCGTTTGCGGCAGTCCCTGTAGACACCAAAAACACACTCAATTCGCACTCAAACAGTGTCGCTAGTTTTTGTTCTACCCGCTGGCTGTACTCATCCATGCCATACGGTGGTTGTGGGCCAGTAGCCGCCTCCAGCATAGCCTGCATCACTTGCGCGGCAGCGCCAGCTGTATTGTCACTGGAAAAAACTTTGTTATATGGTTCAGTTTTATTGATGTGGGTCATTATTGGTCTCAATTAATTAAGAGTAGCCAGCAACCGTGTGACTAATTTTTGATTATTGTGTTGAATTGTCTGAGCTAAGGCCAAACCTCGAAAGCCATCCCATGCAAAATAAATGCTAATGACTCCAAGGGCCACTTGTTGGCACGCGTCTAGACCGGCTTTTGGGTGCCTTTGTTGCAATTCTTCGGTTAAGTCAGCGACATAAAGTTCAAAACACTGGGTCATGCGCTCACTCACACGAGGGTACCTGTGGGCCGCTGACAATAGCGCATAAAATGCGGGCAGCATGGCTTTATAGTCGCCTTCCGGATCAGCAGTAAACAGCACTGTGGCTAACCAATCATCACTGCTGTCGGAGCGATGTGCCTGTTCTTGTTGACGCCAAATTGTTTCGAACTCATAAGCCACATAATCGGCCACTTGGTTAACTAGATCTTCTCGGTTGCCGGCGAAGTGGCGCACCAAGCTGCGCGAAATACCGGACTCTTGGGCAATATCATCTAATGAGGTTGCATCAAGGCCTCGCTTTGCAATACAACGCACAAAGGCCGACATTATGGCGGTTTTCTTTTCGGCTTTAACAGATGGACGGGACATAGATTCATTCTAGTTAATTGTCAAACTTGACAAGTTTAAACCAGAAGCATAAATTGTCACAAATGACAATAAACTAGGAATCTATAAATGAACTTGATTCATCCGATTAAATCCATTGATCAACCATTTGATGCGGACCCACAAAAATCCTACACCATGGCAGCGCGGTATTACACTGATGAGGTCATTTACCAGCAAGAAAAAGCTGACATTTTTTGGCAGTCTTGGGTTTATATTGGCCACTCGTCCCAACTAAAAGATGCCGGTGACTACGTCACTGCTAACTTACATGGCCAAGAAGTAATGGTGGTACGGGACCAGGAGGGTCAACTGGGGGCCTTCTTCAATGTTTGCCCCCACCGAGGTCATCAACTATTAACCGGATGCGGTAATACTCGCGCCATCGTTTGCCCGTACCATGCATGGTGCTTTGATCAACAAGGGCAGTTTTTACGAGGCCGGAACTTACAAGATTTAAAGGATTTCTCTAACCAAGAATTTAACTTAAAACCCGTCAACATCGAACAATTTTTAGGTTTTATATTCGTCAACTTAGACCCCAATGCCGCACCTATGACACAGATATACGCGGGTCTAAAACAAGAAATTGAACATTATGTGCCCCAAGTCGACCAAGTTCAACCCCAGTACCACGCCGACTATAAGGTAGCTGCCAACTGGAAGCTTTTGGTGGATAACTTTTTGGAATGTTATCACTGTAATACTGCCCACAAGGACTTTGTTGATTTGGTGGACATGCCCAGTTATCAAACTAAGACTTACGCACGCTATTCCAGCCATATTTCCCACCAGCCAAGCAAAGCCAATAGTAAGGCGTATCAAGTGCAGGGCGAACAAAGCTTTGGTTATGCTGCTTGGTTTATGTGGCCTAACCTCACTATTTGGGTCATGCCTGGCGAGGCCAATATTAGCATGTTACAAATGCATCCAGATGGCTTATCTCAATGCCTAGAAACCTTGGATTGGTATGGCATAGGCAGTCAGTTAAGCCAAGCCTCCAAAGCCGCCATTACCTACTTGGACGATGTGCTACAGCCGGAGGATATCGGCCTTTGTGAAAGCGTACAGAAAGGAATGAACTCGCTTGCCTATAATCAAGGCCGCTTTGTCGTTGATGACCAAAGAAGCCATTTGAGCGAACATGGTGTGCATCATTTTCAACAACTGATTATTGCGGCTTTGGGCCCAAACTAACCTGCAACTCCCACAGGGCGTTAACCAGAGGGTTTTTTAGGTTCTTTTTAAGTGCCAATAAACCCACATCATAGGCTTCGAGTGGAGGCGCAACATCTAATATTTGAATGCGCTCGAGGGTTGGGCTATTGTCTAGAACAATTTTGGGTACCACACCAATCCCCAACCCAAGGCTTACCATAGTAACGATAGCCTCGTTACCTGCAACTTGGGCGTAAACTGTGGGGGCTATATCCATGGCCCTAAACCATGCGTCTATACGTTCACGAGAAAGCCCCCCTTCTGGCAAAACCATGGGCATTGCAGCCCACTGCTGAGCATTTTTCGGCGTGGATAAGGGGTGTTCCAAGTTACTTTGATCCAGTGCGGCAATAAACACCAAGGGTGACACGGTGATGGGCTTAAAGGCCAGCTCTCGCGGTAAAGTCTTGGGGTGAGCCGCAATGGCAAAATCCTCTTCTCCCGAGATAACGCGAGCTATACCTTGGTCTGGATCACCCGTGTGGAGCTTAATTTCTATACTTGGGTAGTCGTGGCGAAAGCGTTGGAACAAATCAAACAACAGGCTGTAAACAGCCGTGACCGAGCAGTACAAACTCACTTCGCCTTGTAACTGACCAGAAGCATCACGCACTTGGTGGCGAATAGCATCCCACTCACTCAGCGCATTGCGTGCATAGTCTAAAAACGCTTGGCCTTGAGGAGTTATTTGTACGCTGCGGTTGTCGCGATTAAATAGGTCTACACCTAACTCTATTTCTAATTGACGAATAGTGCGAGATAAGGCCGACAAGCTCACGTGGCAGGCAGCACTGGCTTTGCCAAAATGCAAATGCTGAGCCAAGGCGATAAATTGTTTTAAATTACGAATGTCCATAAACCACACTTTAGCATAAGCATCACATTATGTTGCACAAATCGGTTCATAATGTAGCGTATATATCAATTTACGAAAACATCTTCAACGCGTATCATGGCGCCAGCTTGAGATTACCTCATATTGATTCTAGATTTAACCAAAGGACTTCCCCATGTCTAACAACTATTTTAATACCTTGCCATTGCGTGAGCAGCTAGAGCAACTAGCCAAGTGTCGCTTCATGCACATGAACGAATTCACCGAAGGTGTGGATGCCCTTAAAGGCAAAAAGATGGTCATCATTGGCTGTGGCGCTCAAGGCCTTAACCAAGGTTTGAACCTACGCGACAGTGGATTAGATGTGTCTTACACCCTACGCCAAGCCGCTATCGACGAGAAGCGCCAGTCCTACAAAAACGCAGCAGACAACGGCTTTACCGTTGGTACCTACGAAGAATTGATTCCTACTGCCGATATCGTATTAAACCTCACACCAGACAAGCAACACACGCCTGTTGTGACTGCAGTTATGCCATTGATGAAGCAAGGCGCATGTTTGTCTTACTCTCACGGTTTTAACATCGTAGAAGAAGGCATGCAAATTCGTGAAGACCTTACGGTAATCATGGTCGCGCCTAAGTGCCCAGGTTCTGAAGTACGTGCTGAATATGTACGTGGTTTTGGTGTACCAACGTTGATCGCCGTACACGAAGACAACGATCCACAAGGCCAAGGTTTAGCATTAGCTAAAGCGTACGCTGTTGGTACTGGCGGCCATAAGGCTGGTGTATTGATGTCATCTTTCATCGCCGAAGTTAAGTCTGACCTAATGGGCGAGCAAACCATTCTTTGTGGCATGCTACAAACCGGTTCTTTGTTGTGCTTTGACAAGATGATCGACAAGGGCATCGACGCAGGTTACGCCTCTAAATTGATCCAGTTCGGTTGGGAAACCATTACCGAAGCGCTTAAGTATGGTGGTGTAACCAACATGCTAGACCGTCTTTCTAACCCAGCCAAGATCAAAGCCTTTGACCTTTCTGAAGAGTTGAAAGTCATCATGCGTCCGCTTTACAACAAGCACCAAGACGACATCATCAACGGCACTTTCTCTTCTACTATGATGGCAGACTGGGCTAACGACGACGTTAACCTACTGGGCTGGCGTGCAGAAACAGGCGAAACTGCCTTTGAAAAGACGCCTGCTGGCGACATGGAAATCTCGGAGCAAGAGTACTTCGACCACGGAATCTTAATGGTTGCTATGGTTAAAGCCGGTGTTGAATTAGCCTTTGAAACCATGACCGCTGCTGGCATCATTGCTGATTCTGCTTACTACGAGTCGTTGCATGAAACACCGTTGATTGCTAACACCATTGCCCGTAAGAAGTTGTACGAAATGAACGCCACTATCTCTGACACTGCAGAATACGGCTGTTACTTGTACAACCATGCATGTTTGCCATTATTGGGCGACTTCATGAAGAACATCGACACCGATGTCATCGGCCGCGGTTTAAGCACAGATGATAACGGTGTGGATAACGCCCGTTTGATCGAAATCAACGAAGCTCTACGTAGCCACCCAGTTGAAGCCATTGGCGCAACTTTGCGTGGCCACATGGCTGACATGAAGAAGATCGTATAAGTTCTGCTCCCTGCACGCCAGAATGACAAAAAAGGTCCGTTCACTTTACGTCATTCTGGCGTAGGCCAGAATCTGTGCGAGGTTCTTGGGATTCTGACCTTCGTCAGAATGACATTAACGCACTGAGGATATATGGATATTCAACTAGATAACCTGAGTGTTGAGTTTGATCAAGGTTTTCAACTCAAACAGATCAACTGGCAAGTTGAAAAGCAGCAACATTGGCTAATCACTGGTGCTAACGGCGCCGGTAAATCGGCCCTCGCCGCCGTGTTAGCAGGTTATGGAGAAATCCTATCTGGTAGCACCGACGGCCTTCCTTCTAGTATTGGTTGGGTCTCTTTTGAAGCCCAAGCCGAACTCATTGACGCCGAGCTTAAAAAAGATGACGCCGATATTACCGACGTTATTAGCCTCGGCACGCCTGTGCGCGAAATCATTTTCACCGACGAAACAGATCGTGCCACTGCCCAGTATTTAATTACCCAATTCGAGTTAGAGTATTTGCTCGATCGCGCTTTTCGTAAGCTCTCCACCGGTGAGTCTCGTAAGGTGATGATCATTCGCGCTTTGTCTTGCAAAGCCGAACTGCTCATCCTCGACGAGCCCTTTGATGGTTTAGACAGCAACACCCATACCATGCTACAAGCCCACCTCACTGAGCTGGCACAACACACACCCATAGTGATGGTACTCAACCGCTTTGATGAAATTCCAGACTTCGTTAGCCACATTGCGTATATGGAACACGGCGAGTTAAGGCATCAGGTTGAGCGCAATGATGAAGCAGCATACGCCGAGCTTTATCAACTGCTACACCTCAAAACCACCCAATTACAGATACCACCGGCAGATACCGACACTGCCATTCCAGCTTTAAACCCACAGCAACCGTTAGTTAGGTTAAGCAATATCTGTGTTAAATACACCGATATGGTGCTGATCAATGACCTAGACTGGACCATAGAAGCCAATCAACACTGGCAACTAAGCGGCCCTAACGGCAGCGGTAAAACAGCAATCTTATCGCTTATTACCGGCGATCATCCTCAGTGTTATACCAATGACATTTTTGTATTTGGTTTCCAGCGCGGCAACGGCGAAAGCATATGGCAAATCAAGCAGTTTATTGGCTATGTGTCCACCGCCTTACAATGGGAATACCGAGTAGGCACAAGCTTACGCAATGTGATTATCTCTGGGTTTTACGATTCTATTGGTTTGTATAGCAAAAGCACCGACCGTCAAAAACAAATTGCCGATCAATGGCTAACCTTGTTAGGCATGCAAGACCGAGCAGACTATCCGTTTAACAAGCTCTCATATGGCGACCAGCGTTTATTACTCATTGCCCGAGCAATGGTGAAACACCCGCCGTTATTGATTTTGGATGAACCTTGCTTAGGTTTAGATGACATCAATCGTCAGCTGGTATTGGCTTTGATCGAGAAGATTTGTGTATCCAATGAAACCTCGGTGATCTACGTTAACCACCATGCGCAAGACCGTATCGCCGGCATCGACAACTACCTGGCATTGGAAAAATCTGCCGATAACCGCTAGTCTATGATATGCACCACTGCGTTTTCTGGTAGTGGAGTCTCATCGTCTGGGCGAAAGCTAATGAAAGGTGCTGCCATAATTTATACCACCTGTGTTGACCCGCTAATCTGTAGGCTAGGTTTACCCTAATGACTGCATTCCAGCTATACAATGCCGCCGTACAGTGATTTTGTAGCGAGCTTAGAATTTGCTTTTCATGGGCACTAATGTTCTCGCCAGAATGTCACTATTGCGGTATTGTTCCCCTCTAGGGGTTTGATCTAACTAAGGAATCTAAATGAAAAGCTGGATTTTGCTATTTTTTGCGGTGGTATGCGAAGTGGTGGGCACCTCAGCCATTAAGCAGTCTGAGGGTTTTACCAAATTTTGGCCCTCGGTCACCGTAGCCGTGGGTTTTGCCTTGGCTTTTTACCTACTGTCTTTCTCCCTTAAAGTACTGCCTATTGGTGTGGTTTACGCCGTATGGTCGGGCATGGGTATTGTATTAATTTCTGTGATTGGCCATTGGTTCTTTAATGAACGGCTCGATACTCCGGCCATCATTGGGGTTAGCTTTATTTTGGCAGGCGTTATTATTATGCAGGCATTTTCCAAGGCGGTGGCTCACTAATGCCAAAATTAGGCATGCCAGAGATTAGACGTCCCCAATTGATCCGCGCCACTATGGAGGTGATCAATCAGGTGGGTTTTCTCAATGCCTCGGTGGCTAAAATAGGCCAACAAGCAGGCATTTCTCCAAGCATCATTAACCATTACTTTGGTGGCAAAAGTGGTTTGGTAGAAGCCACTATGCGCAGTATTCTTAAGGACCTTTCTTGCGGTATTAACTTACGTTTATCTAAGGTTCCCAAAGACGATACCTTGGCGCGGATTGAAGCCATTGTTGGAGAAAATTTTAGCTCCCACCAACAAGATGAAGCCGTAGTGAAAACTTGGTTGGCATTTTGGGCCCAAGCCATGCACGACCCCGCCTTAAACCGCCTACAGAGAGTTAACGAAAAACGCTTGCTGTCGTACCTAAGGTTAGAACTAAAGCGCTCTATGCCCCATGCGCAAGCGCAGATGGCGGCCACCAGCATCGCTGCGTTAATCGACGGCATTTGGTTACGAGGTGCCCTCAACCGAGAGGGTATAGATTCGAACCTAGCCCGCCAAGTAGTTATGGACTATTTATCCTTATACCTCAAACAGGGCTAGCGGCTTAAGCTGTAGAGCGCCCAAAATTCATCCACTCGCGCACCGTCGTAGTGGTCTGTATATTCTTCGGGCAGTAATTGCAGGTCGCCATGGGTGGCTGGATGACAAATAATTTCTGTGGGCTGGTCTATTTCACACAAGGTTTTTTGCCATTGGTTACGTAATATAAACTGTTTACGACCGGGGTACTTAAACGGCAGATAGGACAAGCCAGCCCTTTGTACCGCACCTTTTGCACGTATAGAAAACCAACACAATAAAAACTGTGGCTTACCCAACAAACCCCAATCCAGCACTAACCGCGTGTGGCCCACGCCTAGTGCTTTTGCTGGTGCGGCAATACGCTCAATAATGCCAGGCAATAAATGCACATGGTGGTGCGAATCGAAGTAACTCAAGGCCACACCCAGTTTTTGTAAGGCCTTCACCTGTAAAATGAACTCTACTTCAATGTCACTTAATAAGTCAGACGGTAGCCTGCGACAACCAAACCAACTTTGTTTAATCAAGTGTAACAATGGTCGGGTTTTGCCTAATCCTTGCGCGCTGTGTTGGCCAGTGGCTTGGCCTAATAATTGGCCGTTAGTAAGGTTGAAATGCAGGCCAAGTTGAATGCCAGGCACCGCCATTAACTCGTCTAATAAGTAGTGTTTGTGTAAGCTGTTGGCCATAATCGATACACGTTTAATCACCCCAAGTTGCGCCAGCTTGAGCATGCCTTCGTTAACGGCTGGGGATATACCCCAATCGTCGGAAGTGATTTGTAACCGTTGATTCTGGGTAGCAGTTAACGACGTACGGGGCTGGTATTCACCACGCCGCTGTTTACGTTTTAGATGTAATAAAGACCTAACAGAACGCACCAACTCACCACCAAGGCTCAAGGTAGATTGGTCATGATCGTGCATCAGGGTAACCGGGATAGAGGTGACTTTGTCGCCGTGCCCTTTAGCCAACAAAAACATTTCCACATCATAGGAAAACCCATGGCAGGTAAGGTGACAAAACAGCCTAGTCGCAAAGTCTCTCGTCATGAGTTTAATACCACATTGAGTGTCAGACTCTTTAATGCCAAACATCAACCTAACGGCACGATTATAAAGCAAGCCAAACACATGGCGTTTAAATAGAGAAGGCAGCAGCTTTGTGGGTAAATGCACACGGCTTGACGCCAAGCGGCGATTGCCCACCACTAAGCTAGAACCATGGTCCACTGCCTCTTGGGCTTGGTTTAGAAACGCCAAATCAAATGGCAAGTCGGCATCGATAAAGGCAATGGCGTTGTACTTGGTTTTGAGAAATGCCGATTGCAATGCGGCGCCTTTGCCTAATGGCGCAAGATGCTGATGCGACACCACGCGCTGTTCGTGGGCAAACTTAGCCTGCAGCAAAGCGTGGGTTTTTTCAACCTCGCTAAGCTCGCCATTAACGCAAACAACCACCTCAAATTCACTAGGCCAGTGGGCCTGCATATAATCAAGCAACACCTCTACCTTGTGCGAGATAAACTCACCACTAGCTTTGGCAGGAATGATTATAGATAAGTTTTGGTCAGGCATAGCGCCGCAGGTATCTCGAAGGTTAAGCAGAGCTGGTTATTGTAATGCAACCAGCCCCTTGCTGTCGTGGTTTATTACTTTAATGGCCGATCCGGTGTTCCTGTGCGTTGCTGATTCTGCCAATTTTCGGCGATCCAAACCTTAGCGGTCGAAGGCGTTAACGGCATTTTACCTAAAATTAAGTCGGCCGCTTTTTCTGCCACCATAATGGTGGGCGCATTTAAGTTGCCGTTGGTAATCACCGGAAAGATAGACGAGTCCACCACGCGCAACCCACTGATCCCACGTACCTTGCATTCATTATCAAGCACGGCCATGACGTCGTCGTCTGCACCCATTTTGCAGGTACAGGAGGGATGATAAGCACTTTCTACATTTTGCTTTACCCAGGCATCAATCTCAGCGTCGGTTTGCACCTGTGCACCGGGCTGAATTTCTTCACCCTTATAGGGGTCTAAAGCTGGCTGATTAAGAAGCTCGCGGGTAAGGCGAATACAATCTCGCCAGTCTTGTTTGTCTTGTTCAGTACTAATGTAGTTAAACAAGATTTCCGGCGCATCGCTGGCCTTGTTAGAGGTGATACGGATGTGTCCACGACTACTGGGTTTGTTAGGGCCCACATGCACTTGATAACCATGGCCGTCAAAGGCCGCATTGCCATCATAACGCATGGCGGCTGGCAAAAAGTGATATTGTATATTAGGCCATTTGAGGCCCGCACGGGAGCGAATAAAGCCACAGGACTCAAAGTGGTTGGTGGCCCCTAACCCTGTTTTGGTAAGCACCCAGCGGGCGCCGATCAAACCCATATTAAAATAATCGAGTTTGCTGTTAAGGCTAATAGGCTGCTTACACCGATACTGGAAATAAACCTCCAAGTGGTCTTGTAGGTTTTCACCCACACCCGGCAAATCGTGCAACACAGGCACGTTTGCAGCGGCTAATACTTGCGCAGGCCCAATACCAGACAGTTGTAACAATTGTGGTGAACCTACAGAACCAGCACTGAGAATGACTTCTTTTTGGGCTGATACCTGTTTTAACTTGCCACCCTGAAGGTACTCAATACCCGTGGCCTGCTTACCATTAAACAACACTTTTTGTGCGGTAACACGTTTGATCAAAGTGAGGTTAGGCCGTTTGAGGGCACGGCCTAAATGGGCATTACTGGTGCTGGCTCGCACGCCGTTTTTTACCGTCATGTGCATGGCCCCAAAACCTTCTTGCTGCTCGCCATTAAAGTCTTTGGTGTACGGGTATCCCGCCTGGGTACCGGCATCAATAAATGCCTGATACAAAGGATTCAGGGTCATGTTGTTACCACCACACGTGCCTACAGGGCCATTACCACCACGGTATTCGTCGGCACCACCCTGCCAGGTTTCGGCCTGCTTAAAATACGGCAAACAGTCGGCATAGTTCCAACCCGTAGCCCCTTGGTCTTGCCATTGCTGATAATCCTGCGCGTGACCACGCACATATACCATGCCATTAATCGACGATGACCCACCCAGCACTTTGCCCCGTGGGCAATGCATTTCGCGGCCATCGAGCCCGGCTTCAGCTTGGCTATGGAACTGCCAAGCGTATTTTTCTGTATTCATAGGGTAAGACAAGGCCGTAGGCATTTGTATAAAGATGCTCTTATCGGTACCACCGGTTTCTAATAACAGAACCTGATGCTCGCCACTTTCAGTTAAGCGGTTGGCCAACACACACCCTGCAGAACCTGCACCTACTATGATGTAATCGTATTTTTTGTTCATGTTATGGCCGCCTTAATATGGAGATTCTAAATCGTCTAAACGTACAAATACGCTTTTCACTTGGGTGTAATGATGTAGCGTTTCTGGGCCATTTTCACGGCCTATGCCCGACTGTTTGTAACCCCCTACCGGCATTTCTGCGGGCGAATCACCCCAACTGTTGATCCAGCAAATACCGGCTTGCATCTGGTTAATCACGCGATGAGCACGGCTAATATCTTGGCTAAACACACCCGCTGCAAGGCCGTAATCGGTTGCATTAGCACGGGCAATGGCTTCCTCTTCATGAGTAAATTTAAGCACCGACATCACTGGGCCAAAAATTTCTTCTTGCACATGCACCATGTCATCTGTGCAATCGGCAAATACCGTTGGCTCAACAAAATAGCCGTCTTTGGTGGTTGCAGACACATGACGTTCGCCGCCACACACTAAACGCGCGCTAGTTTGTTTTGCGCCTTCAATATAACCCAATACTTTTTGCATATGTTGCTGGCTAATTAAGGCCCCCATTTGAGTGTCTAAATCTAGCGGATCGCCTAGCACAATGGCTTCTGCGCGCGCCTTTACCTTAGCGATAAACTCATCATAAACACCGGCCTGCACAAATACGCGGGTGCCATTGGTGCACACCTCACCTTGAGTATAAAAGTTAGCCAACATGGCACCAGCAACGGCGTTGTCGAGCTTGGCATCATCAAATACCAGCATCGGTGATTTGCCGCCCAACTCCATGGTCACTTGCTTTAGGTTTGCAGCTGAGTCGGCCATTATTTTTTTGCCGGTACCGGATTCGCCAGTAAAAGACACTTTGGCAATGTCGGCGTGCGCAGTGAGCATTTGACCTACTCGGTAATCGCCTTGCACGACGTTAAACACACCATCGGGCAAGCCTGCTTCGGTGAATATTTCGGCTAATTTCATCACGCTTAGGGGCGTTTCTTCAGACGGTTTAAACACCATGGCGTTGCCTGCAGCCAAACATGGGCCAGCTTTCCAGCAAGCAATTTGAATAGGGTAATTCCACGCACCAATGCCCGCGCACACCCCTAACGGTTCGCGGCGAGACATAAAGAAGCTGTTGCAGTCCAGATCTTGCTGGGTACCTTGCATGCCACAAATTAAACCCGCGTAATATTCTATAACATCGGCCCCAGACGCAATATCAACACAGTTTGCTTCCTGTAACGGCTTGCCGGTGTCGCGCACTTCTAACTCAGCCAACTCATCATTGCGATCGCGCAATAACTGCGCGGCACGCCGCAAAATGCGCGACCGCTCCACCGGAGCCATGGCCGACCATAAGGCAAAACCCGCCTGCGCATTAGCCACGGCTAGATCCACATCAGCTTGGCTGGCTTGATCTATACTGGCTAAGGGTTGACCTAAAGCAGGGTTAATACTGGTGAAGGTTTCACCCGAAGTGGCCCCTTGATGGGTGCCGTTTATATATAGTTGGGTATGTTGCATAGTGAGTGACCAAGGAATTAGATTCTTTTATTGAATGACTGTTCTATAAAGATTTTACACCATATTTTTATACCAAGTCAATTCACCTAGACGAGTGACCACCGCGCCACGTACACTAACCCTTGATGCGTCGGGTAAGCTCGCCGCGGCTACCTATCCAATTTAGTGAGAATAATATGGCTAACTTATTAGTAAAAACGATCAAATGGACCTTGCTTGTGGTGGTGGCACTGGTAGTTGCCTTAGCCCTATTAATTTGGAGTATTACCTTTCACCCACCGGCATTACAGGTGGAGCCTGTGGTTAACCAAACCGAGGCACCCACTTTAGAAGCGGGGCAAGAGGTCAAGGTTCTGAGCTGGAACCTACAATATATGTCGGGTAAAAATTACGAGTTTTGGTATGACCACATTGATGGTAACGGTCCAGACATTCGCGCCAGTAAAGAAGACATCAGTACCACCTTTAACCAGGTGGCAGAGTTAATTATTGCTCAAAATCCAGACGTTATTTTACTGCAGGAACTACACGACAACGCCAAACGCACGGACTACGAAGATCAACTACAACGCTTGCTCACCCTGCTGCCAGCAGAATACAGCAACTATAGTGAAACTTTTTATTGGCAGGCCGATTTTGTGCCGTTACCTCAAATCATGGGTTCTGTAGGCATGAAACTGGCGGTCATTTCCAAGTATCGGTTGGGTGACTCTTTACGTCACCAGCTTGCGACCATCAAGGCCGACCCAGTCACCGACCAGTTTAACTTCCGCCGAGCGATCCAAGAGGTCTCCTTGCCGGTCACCGGTGGCAGCAAGTTGAGCCTAATGAACACCCATTTTGACGCCTTTGCCCAAGGTTCCGACACCATGCAACAACAGGTCGCATACATGGAGCAGTTATTAGCCGGAAAAAATGCCAATGGCGAGGCGTGGGTTATTGCCGGTGATTTAAACCTGTTGCCACCAGGCCAATATGACATCATGGATGACGATGCCAAGGGTTACTATCAGCCCACAAGTGAGCTTGAACGCATCTATGAGCAATTTAAGGTGATACCAACGATCGCACAGGCCAATGGTGCTGACGCCAAAGACTGGTTTACCCACTTCCCCAACCGTAAGGAAATTGCTGGTCCAGATCGAACCATCGATTATTTTGTTCATAGCGACCATTTACAAGTAGCAGGCGCGCAAGTGATACAACAAAACACTTGGCACATTTCTGATCACTTACCGATGATTATGACTCTCACATTACCCTAAACTCGGACCCACTATGACTATGCGGTGCAAGCCGGCGTGGATATTGTCCAGGGAAAGCGCTCTCGTGGGATGATGCCATGGCCTTTTATCATTCCCGAGAGCAACCAGGAGACAAACCCAACTAAGGACAAAGGCCATATAAACTGCTATATTGCGCGCCATGGAACAGTCTGAACTCTTTGAAGCCCCCAGCCCCTGTATTGGGGTGTGCGAAAATAGCCCCAAGGGTTATTGCAAGGGCTGCATGCGCTCGCGGGATGAGCGTTTTGAGTGGCATAATATGAACACTGGACAGCAGCTTCAAGTGATGAAATTATGTGCGCGGCGCTACCAGCGGATGTTAAAGCGCAAAAAGGCTCGGGCTAATGGTGATGTGAATTTGGAGCTCAACTTTACCGAACCTCAATCACCTCAAACAGATTTACTCTAAACCTAACCCTACTAGAGTACCGGGGTGATGTGTTGCACCACCAACTGTAAGCTTTGACGGCCACGAAATTCATTCACATCTAAACGGTACACTAAATCGGCTTGGTCACCACTATTAGGCCACAGCGTGGTGTCCACGTTAAAACAAATGGCATCAATCAGTTCACCTGTTTGCGCGTGAGCCAATACTAGTTTTAAGTGTTTTTCGCCTACGATTCTCTGCTGCACCAACATAAAGCGCCCATGGAAGGTGGGTTCTTCGAACCCTTGCCCCCAAGGCCCGGCTTGTTGCAATACAAAGGCTTGGTTGAGCTGTAGTTCATGGGCACCTAATTCACCATCAGAACGCCACTCTTGGGCCAATAATGCTTCTGGCAGATGCTCTTCTGCGTAAGCATTGAGCGCTGCCTCAAAGCTAGCCAAGTTATCCACATGAATACTTAAGCCCGCGGCCATAGCGTGGCCACCAAACTTGATGATTAAACCAGGGTTTTGAGCATCCACCGCGGCCAGCGCATCGCGCAGATGGAAGCCAGAAATACTACGGCAAGAACCCTTGAGGGTGTCATCATCGCCTTTGGCAAACACCAACGCGGGGCGGTGCCACTTCTCTTTGATGCGCGATGCAACAATACCCACCACGCCCTGATGCCAATCTGGGTGATATAAACACACACACTTGGGCATGACTTGGTTTTTAGAGGCCTCTAAGCGTGCGAGAATAGTGACCGCTTGCTGTTGCATATCGGCTTCTATGCTGCGCCTTTGAGAATTCAACTCATCAAGCTCTTGGGCTAACGATTGTGCAATTTGCTCATTATCACTGAGTAAACACTCGATACCCAAACTCATGTCATCTAAACGGCCAGCGGCATTAAGCCGTGGGCCAACACTAAAACCTAAGTCCGACGCTTGTAAATTATGGGCTTGGCGCTTGGCTACATTAAGCAAAGCCAACAGCCCAGGCCGCGCCTTACCAGCACGAATGCGGGCCACACCCTGGGCTACCAAGATACGATTATTGTGTTCAAATGGCACTAAGTCTGCCACCGTGCCTAGGGCAACCAAGTCTAAATATTGGCCCATGTTAGGGGGGGGTATTTGGTGTTGTTCAAACCAACCTTGGGTTTGCAACTCACGCCGCAAGGCCGACATGACGTAGAAGATCACCCCTACGCCCGCCGTCGACTTAAACGGGAATTCACAGCCTGGCTGATTAGGGTTCACAATGGCGTCGGCTGCGGGCAAGGTGTCGGCCGCTAAATGGTGATCGGTCACCAGCACTTTGATACCTAACTCATGGGCCCGGTCGACACCGGCATGGCTAGCAATGCCGTTATCAACGGTCACGATTAAGTCGGGTTGGCTGGCTTGGGCGTAATCAACTAATGCAGGGCTGAGTCCATAACCAAAATCAAATCGATTAGGCACCAGGTAACTTACATTGTGGGCGCCCATCGCGCCCAACGCGAGCATAGCTAGGCTGGTACTGGTTGCGCCATCGCAATCAAAATCGCCAACAATAACAATATGTTGTTGTGCTTCAAGGGCATCCACTAGCAGGCCAACGGCCTCACCAATGCCTTTAAGCTGGTGGTAAGGCAGCAGGTGTTTGAGTTGGTAATCGACTTGGGCCGGTGCGCTAATACCACGGTGGGCAAGAACACGAGCAACCAAGGGATCAAAAGCAGCGTCTAAGGCAGCGTTGGAGCTGCCCAGACGCAAACGGACTGACATGGCGCGGCGCTCTTAGAGCTGGCTCATCATGTAAGCCTGGACCGTAGCAAGGTCGTTATCCAACACTTTACAACGTTCAGGTCGGTCATGTAGATCCGATAAATGTACCGGCAACTCAGGTGCAGCTTGGCCGGCTTTAATCACTGCATCTGGGAATTTAACCGGATGAGCAGTAGCTAAGGTGATCATTGGTATTTCTGGGTGCTGGTTGCATACCCGCCCTGCTTCCACACCAATGGCACTATGGGGGTCTAGCAAGTAATTGTGCTCTTGTGCCACCTGGCCAATCACGTCACAGGTTTTTTCATCATCAACTCGGTGACTGCTAAATAGCTCGCGGGCTTGCTGCCAACGTTGTGGCTCTAGGCTGTTAGCCGTGCCGTTGTTAAGGCCGGTCACAAGTTCGCTTAAGGCAGCACCGTCACGGTCATACAGGTCGAACAATAGACGCTCAAAGTTACTAGACACCATAATGTCCATACTTGGCGACAAGGTTTGTACTAAACCCTGCTTTTCATATTGGTTGGCACTGATACAGCGATGTAAAATGTCGTTTTCGTTAGTGGCTACAATCAACTGTTTTATGGGTAAACCCATTTTTTTGGCTAAATAACCGGCGTAAATGTCACCAAAGTTACCTGTAGGTACACTAAAGGACACAGGGCGGTGCGGGCCACCTAGGGCCACAGAGGCGTAGAAGTAGTAAACGATTTGAGCCATGATGCGGGCCCAATTAATGGAGTTTACCGCGCCTAACTGGCCACCATTCAAAAACGACTGGTCGGCAAAACTTTGCTTCACCATTTGCTGGCAGTCGTCAAAATTACCGCGCACGGCAATGTTATGAATATTGTCGCCCATCAAGGTCGTCATTTGGCGGCGTTGTACTTCTGACACCCGCTCATGGGGATGCAAAATAAACATCTGTACCCGTTCGCTATGGCGGCAACCTTCAATGGCAGCAGAACCTGTGTCACCCGAGGTGGCACCCATGATCACCAAACGCTTGTCGCGTTTAATAAGGGCATGGTCCATTAATCGGCCTAACAACTGCAGGGCAAAATCTTTAAACGCCAAGGTAGGGCCATGGAATAATTCCAGCACCCATCCATTTTGGTCTAGCTGTACTAACGGCGCCACGGCCTTGTGGCTAAACCCAGCATAGGTTTCGTCCACCATGGTTTTAAGTTCACTACTGCTAATGTCGTCTTCAACAAACGGCAGTAAAATTTTGTGGGCTAAATCGACGTAGCTCAATTTAGACCAAGAGGCAATTTCTTCATGGCTAAATTGTGGTAATGATTCCGGCACATACAGGCCGCCATCGCTAGCTAAACCTGTGAGAAGTACATCTTCAAAACTTAGGCTGGGGGCCTTTCCGCGGGTACTGATATATCGCATGTTAATTCCTAGCCGTCTAAGTTTTCTACACGAATACGAGTCACTTCACCATTAACGTCGGTAAGGGCTTCGATAGCCGTAATGGCGGCATTCATTTTACCTTCCAGTACGGGCCGAGTAAGGATAATCACTGGCACCTGTGCAGACTCATGGGTTTGCTGGCGAATGGCTTCAATACTAATGCCTGCTTCACCCAAGATTTGAGTAATCTGGGCTAATACACCCGGCTTTTCAGATACGCTCATACGCAAGTAGAATGCAGTAACCACTTGCTCCATTGGCAAAATAGGGCTGTCTGACATTGCGTCTTGCTGGAATGCCAAGGACGGTATACGTACGTTTTGGTCAACGGCCATATCGCGTACAACGTCTACCAAATCGGCCACTACAGACGATGCGGTAGGTTCTGCACCCGCGCCAGCGCCGTAATACATAGTTGGTCCAACAGCATCGCCTTCTACCAACACGGCGTTCATTACGCCATGTACGTTGGCAATCAAACGCTTCTCGGGAATCATGGTTGGGTGGACACGCAGCTCTACGCCGTTTTCTGTACGACGGGTAACACCTAAGTGTTTAATTCGGTAACCCAAGGATTCTGCATTGGCTACATCTTCGGCAGATACCTTGCTAATGCCTTCGGTGTAACATTGGTCAAACTGCAGCGGAATACCAAACGCCACAGACGATAGGATAGTCAGCTTATGGGCTGCATCAATACCTTCAACGTCAAAGGTTGGGTCTGCTTCTGCATAACCTAATTCTTGCGCTTCTTTAAGCACATCGTCAAAAGCGCGGCCTTTATCGCGCATTTCTGTGAGGATAAAGTTACCCGTGCCGTTGATGATGCCCGCCAGCCAATTGATGCTGTTCGCAGCTAAACCTTCACGGATGGCCTTAACAATAGGGATACCACCTGCAATGGCGGCTTCATAAGCCACCACAACATTGTGTTTGCGTGCGGCTTCAAAGATTTCATTACCGTGTACAGCGATTAGGGCTTTGTTAGCCGTAACCACGTGTTTGCCATTACGAATGGCTGTTAGCACAAGCTCTTTGGCAGGCTCATGACCACCAATCAGCTCAACCAATACATCGACGTTAGGGTTATTAGCTACGGCAAAAATATCATCGGTAATGGCAGTGTCACCGGTATCGCAATCAAGGTTAGGACGGCGTTGCGCAATGTGTTCAACCACAATAGCACGGCCTGTACGACGGGTAATTTCGTCACTGTTGCGCTGTAATACATTAAACGTACCGCCACCGACGGTGCCAAATCCACAAATACCAACTCTTACCGGTTTCAAGGTAAACCCCATTGCGCCAAAAACGCATATCTAATTAATGAATGTATAAAAATAAGCGGAACATTGTAGCCTAACAGGCCTTGCCTGTCAGCTTATCCGCGGCCAGATCGAACCTAAAGAATACCCAAACGTTTAGCTAGTTCTGAGGCAGGCAAATAACCAGGCAAAAGCTCGCCGGAGTCTAAGATTATTGCCGGGGTGCCCGTAACACCCATTTGCTGGCCCAAGCTGTAGTGGGCAGAGACTGGGTTGTCGCACAGCTCAGGTGATGCTTGCGGCGCTTGTTTGTTGTGAGACCGGGCCTTGGCTTCGGTTAAAAATTCATTAGGCGTTTCTGCACACCATGAATCCACCAGCACCTGATAACTAGCCGACCCTAAACCCGCTCGAGGAAACGCCAAGTACCTCACTTCAATACCCAAGGCATTAATGGCCGCCATTTCTGCGTGCAATTTCTGACAATAAAAACAATCAACGTCGGTAAACACTGTGATGGTGGCTTTTTTCTCGCCTTGAGCAGCAAACACCCACGTTTGCTGGGCTGCTGGAGACTGCATAGCGGCTGCTCTGGCCTTGGTAGCGCTTAACTCAGTTAAATTCACTAACGCCGCGCCAAAGCTGTTTTGATACATAGTGCCCGCAAAGAAAAACTCGCCATCGGCACTCATATAAATACGATCGCCGGTGTTGAGCACAACGTCGTAGATGCCAAACATTGGGGTTTCTTCAACGCTTAAGGCGCTTAGGTCTGGGTTAATCCGGGCCAAACTCGATTCGACTTCGGTATAGCCTTGCGCCCATACATTAGTCGCCAACAGCGCCAAGGTAAGGATAAGTGAAGATAACAATTTATTAGTCATTGCCTGCATGGTAATGCTTAGCCCCGTGGGTGATGTTGTGAATGTAGAGTTTGCAAACGCTGGGTTGCGACGTGAGTATATATCTGCGTGGTGGATAAATCACTATGCCCTAACAGCATTTGAATTACCCGCAAGTCGGCGCCATGATTTAATAAGTGAGTTGCGAAGGCGTGTCGCAACACATGAGGCGACAAAGGTTTATCAATGGCCGCGGCAACACCATGCTGTTTAATGCGGTGCCAAAATGTTTGTCGGGTCATACATTGACCGCGATTACTGGGGAATAACACCCCGCTTGCCCCTTCTTTAAGCAACTGAACGCGGGCCGTTTTGATGTAGGTTTGCAACCAATGCTGGGCCACTTCGCCCATGGGCACCAGCCGCTCCTTAGAGCCTTTACCTAACACTTTAACCACCCCAGCCGCCAAATTTATTTGGCTCATTTGCAAACTCACCAATTCGCTCACCCGTAAGCCGCTGGCGTACAGCAGTTCCAGCATAGCTTTATCGCGTAAACCAATATCTGTTTTGGTATTG
This sequence comes from Oceanospirillaceae bacterium, assembly GCA_029938085.1. GTDB lineage: Bacteria > Pseudomonadota > Gammaproteobacteria > Pseudomonadales > Balneatricaceae > Njordibacter. The sequence continues at coordinate 169,722 of JAPYOS010000002.1, forward strand.
GGTGCTTGCAACAAGGATTCTACGTCGGCCTCGGACAATGACTTAGGAATTGAACGGCCTCGCTTAGGTGCATCGATCAAGGCAGCGGGGTTTTCTGTAATATAATTTTCGCGCACCAAGTATTGGTAAAAACCCTTAATACTCGACAAGCTGCGCGCCAATGAGCTGGCTTTAATACCCGCCAACGAAGAATCCGCAAGGAAAGTCATAATATCGATCGAGGTTGCGGTTATCAGCGATGCCTTGGCTTGCAGCAGGTGGACTTCCAGCTTTTTTAAGTCGCGCTGATAACTGGCCTGAGTATTATCACTCAGGCCTTTCTCTAACCATAAAGAATTGATGTACAGGTCAATGTAGTTGTGGGCGGCTTGCATAACCCTTAATACCTGCCAAGTGACTATATTTGTACATAGTTTAACCTGTATCACTACCCAGCGGGCGCTTAAAAGCTGTAATGCAATTCCATAAATACCTTATCACTGTGTGACAACGCTTTATAAAACGGAATTACTACCGTGCCTAGGTCTGTGCGACTGAAGACCATAGCTATGCGAAGTGTGATGCGTAATTTCTAAGCTGCCTGTGCGGCAGTGAGCTATCCGCTATGGCTTCGGCTTCAATGGCTGCTGCGAAACTCTATTCCCGCCCATGCACATATAAGTATAAGTGCTCAATAAGTATATAAGTTACAGATAAATACATAAGTATAAGTGGCTTATAAGCGATAGTGCTGCCCGTTTATCACGTTTGGGCTGAAAGCTAAATTACTCTAAAGAACACAGTTACATAGGAACTGTAGCAAAAAATATTTTATATACTACAGTTATATTCGAAGGTCGCAATTTTGCAGACTTTCTTAGTAGTAGTAATATTTTAATATAAGTTACATGGAGTAATTATAATGAATGAATTAACAATAAATGAAATGCAGCAAGTAAGTGGTGGTGCTCGGGTAGTTGCTGCGGTTGGGATAGTTCTTGGGCTTCTCGCTAGTGAAATTTGGAGTGGTGCTAAGGCAGTTGTCAAGGAAGCCAAAGCTGAAGTGGCGAATTCACGAGCTGGTCAGAATTGCAGACAAACCCGAAGGGGTATGCGCTGTAGGTGATATAGCTTTGCTTATCCATTAAGGAATAATATTTATGTCAAAACTGTATGTGATACCTAATCCAGAAAGAACCTATATTTGGGTTACCGTAATTACCTTCGCTGCGGCACTAGTGACTGCGGCTATTACTGGTAGTGTGGTGTCTGATGTGCTTTCATGGCTCTTTATCTCCCTCGCGCTTATGTCGTTTATGGCGATCTTTGAGAGTAAGTGGTGCATTAGGATAGTTATTGCTATCGCTACAGGGATGATTGTATCTCGGCTTGTCCGCTGGTGGGATAATGGATTTGCAATTCAGGATATTCAATGGGCAAGTATTATGGGAATACTACTTGCCTTGTGTTTCTTTATTGGTTTGGTGCAGCTTATTGATGCCAAAGCAGCAAAAGTCTGATAGTGCTTTTCCCCTCCTTTAACCTTTATCCCGCCAAGTTTACCTCTTATAATCTTGGCGGGTTTTTTGTCAAACAATATAAGTATTTACTTAGGTAAGTATCAATGCTTATAACTTGTCGATAAGTTGCTCTAGCAGTTCGCCTATCGTTGTCTCTTGGCTGACTGCTGCTAACTTGATTTTACGATGATGTGCCTTGCTAACATTCGCACATCACCCGTTGGCACCTGGCTGCTTGTTTGCTTTCTCTCTGTAGGCTTTTGTTCAACGAAGTCTAAAGCTGCTGCTGTATTAAGCGTGGGTTTTTTTATCATTGTTAGCACCTGAGTATCGTTATAATTTCGCTGGTAAGGTCTGTTAATTCTTGCTTTGCTTTCTTATCGCGCCATTCAGTTACCCCTATTTCTAAGCTGCCTGTGCGGCAGTGAACAGTCACCGACATTCAGTTTCCGACTGATGACCTTTCTAAGCTGCCTGTGCGGCAGTGAACCTGAACGCTGGAGAGACAAACCCGAAGAGAAATTTCTAAGCTGCCTGTGCGGCAGTGAACTACAGCCATTGGTTACATGATTGACTACGAGTTTTCTAAGCTGCCTGTGCGGCAGTGAACTCATAAATTTCAGACCAAAAAAAACCGCACCTAACTCAACGCTAGGTGCGGTTTTTCTATCAGCTTAAGCTTATCGCTTAGCCAACTTTTCCTTGATACGTGCTGCCTTACCAGACAAGTCGCGCAAGTAGTACAACTTGGCTTGACGCACATCACCACGGCGCTTAACAGCAACACTGTCAACCTGGTGGCTAAAGGTTTGGAAAGTACGCTCAACGCCCACACCGTGAGAGATTTTACGTACTGTAAAGGCAGAGTTAAGGCCGCGGTTACGCTTGCCGATTACAACACCTTCGTAAGCCTGTAGACGCTCACGGGTACCTTCTGTTACCTTAACTTGAACCACAACGGTGTCGCCGGGGCCAAATTCTGGCATTTCTTTGTTCATTTGTTCAGATTCAATTTTCTGAATAATCAAGTTTTTGCTGCTCATGGCACGCTCCTGTTCTTCACTCTTCAGACTGATCTGTTAAGCGAATAAATTCTGCTAAAGACTGCTCTTGTTCCTGTGTCAGTGTCATCTGTTCTAGTAAATCCGGTCGCTTCAGCCAAGTCTTACCCAGCTGTTGCTGCATACGCCAACGGGCAATAGCGGCATGGTCCCCACTCAACAGCACCTTAGGCACTGGCAACCCTGCAACCATTTCTGGGCGGGTATAGTGAGGGCAATCCAACAAGCCCTGAGCAAACGAATCTTCTTGCGCCGATTCTGCATGCCCTAATACACCAGGTAACAAACGTGAAACTGCATCAATAAAGGTCATGGCTGCGAGTTCACCGCCACTTAACACGAAGTCTCCTAGAGACCACTCTTCATCAATATCGGTACCAATTAAGCGCTCATCAATTCCTTCGTAACGCCCTGCTACCAATACCAAGCTTTCCTGCTTGGCCAGTTCTACTACACCTGCTTGGTCTAACCTACGCCCTTGGGGTGATAAATAAATCACCTTAGGCTGGCCTAATTCGGTTTTAGCTTGGCCGATGGCATCTCGTAAAGGCTGTACCTTCATCAACATACCAGGCCCGCCACCGTATGGCCGGTCATCCACTGTGCGGTGTTTGTCCTGGGTAAAGTCGCGTGGGTTATACCCAGTAACTTGCAACAATCCTTGCTGCGTTGCTCTTCCTACCACACCAAAGTCGGTTAACGACTTGAGCATTTCTGGAAATAGCGTTACTACGCCTACTTTCACCTAAAACTCCGGATCCCAATCGACCCGAATAACACCTCCGAGGAGGTCAATCTTTGTAATCACTTGGTCTGGCAAATAAGGTATTAGACGCTCGTTACGATCAATACTTTCTTCATTGCCTTTCACCACTAGCACATCATTTGAGCCGGTAGCAATCAAGTGGTCGACCTTGCCGAGTTTTACCCCTGCGTCAGTCTCAACATTCAGCCCAGTTAGTTGTTGCCAATAATAATCACCGTCTTCTAGATCAGGTAATATGGCACGATCTACCGAGATATCCAGTCCGCAATATTCACGGGCCTTGTCGCGGTCGTCACAACCTTCCAGTAATGCAATTAATCCTTTGCCGTGGGTCTTGCCCTGTTTGAGTTTCAATTCTTGCCAAACACCGTCAATACAGGTTTGCCAAGGTTGATAATCAAAGATGTTAGCCATGGGTTCGGTGCTAGAAAACACTTTTACCCAGCCCTTCACTCCGTAAACGGTAGTGATGCGACCCAGCTTTACGCGTTGGTCTTGAGCCATGTTAACAATCCTTACAACAATGAGTTAATGCAAATGCTTAGTCAGCTATTATTCAGCTGCTTTGCGGGCTGCTTTAATCAGTCCAGCAACACGTACAGTTGGCTGAGCACCTTGCTCCATCCAAAAGTCAACGCGCTGCATGTCAATCCGAGTTACTTCTTCTTGGCCACGAGCAACTGGGTTATGAAAACCCACACGCTCAATAAAGCGACCGTCACGCGGATTGCGCTGATCAGCTACAGTTAAATGATAGAAAGGGCGCTTTTTAGAGCCCCCACGAGCTAAACGAATGGTTACCATGCGTTAGATCCCTTTACGTCGTGTAAGTTTTGAAATCACTTACTATTCATCAATGCAATGCGCCATTATTGGCGACATCACGGAAATGGGCATTACCCCGTCTGAATTAATAACATGCTACACATGCCTAATTCAGGGCGGGTATTGTACGTCAAAGCGAGCCTCAGTACAAACATTACAAACAACCAAGTTTTCTTTACATTGGCCACGCCAATCAACGCTTACAAGCACCATAATTAACGTTTGATTTGCGGATTCTTCTGGAGTATCTTCGATAATTCAAGATAAAGGCTTTTAAAGCGCTGCCTTGACATAGGAGAAGGTGAGCATTAGCTCTCCAATTTTATTAAGACGCAGCCAATAGGAGTTTTTATGCGCAAAAATATCGGCAAATCCACCCAGAGTATCTGGGGCGGCGAACAAGAACACGAACTTTACGAACGCTCAACTCAAGTACCTGTAGTCCATAGCGTGTCCTTTGCCTACAAAGACATAGACACTTGGCATAAAGTAGCCTTGGGCCAAGAGCCCGGTCACATCTACTCACGCAACACCAACCCCACAGTACGCGCCTTTGAAGACAAAGTTAAGGTACTCGAAGGGGCCGACGCTGCCACGAGCTTTTCAACTGGCATGGCTGCCATAAGCAATACCCTAGCCACCTTCCTCAAGCCCGGCGATCGCATTGTCTCCATTAAAGACAGCTACGGCGGCACCAACGTTATTTTTAACGAGTTTTTGCCACCCTTAGGCATTGAAGTTGCGCTATGCGAAACGGGTGACTATGAACAGCTGGAAGCGGAGATCGCCAAAGGCTGTACCGTACTGTACCTAGAAACACCCACCAACCCCACCATTAAAATTACCGACATCAAACGCCTCGCTACTAAGGCTCATCAAGTGGGCGCATTAGTGGTAGTTGACAACACCTTTGCTACGCCTATTAATCAATTACCTTTAACGCTGGGGGCCGACATCGTGTTGCATTCTGCCTCCAAGTATCTAGGTGGTCATGCCGATGCTTTAGGTGGCGTCATTTGTGGCGCTGCGTCACTGGTGGAAAAAGTTTACCATTACCGAGAAATCAACGGTGCCACCCTTGCGCCAATGGATGCCTACAGCCTGCTACGCGGCATGAAGACCCTTAAATTACGCGTGCAGCGCCAAAACGAAAACGCTATGGCGGTAGCGCGTTTCTTACAAAATCACCCCAACGTGGATCAGGTCAACTACCCCGGCCTTGAGAGCCACCCAGGCCATGACATAGCCAAGCAACAAATGTTAGGTTTTGGCGGCATGCTCAGTTTTTCTGTACATGGCGGCTTAGACGCCATTAAGACATTCTTGCCCCGTTTAAATTACGCCCACATGGCTGCAAACTTGGGTTGCGTTGAAACCGTAGTAGGCCCACCAGTAACCACGTCTCACGTGGAATGCACTGCCGAGGAACGTGCGGCAGCGGGCATCCCTGAAGGTTTAGTACGCTATTCCACGGGTATTGAAGACATTGAAGATCTACTTGCCGACCTAGAACAAGCTCTGAGCGTTCTCAATTGAAAGCCAGCAGGAGGCGGTTTGAGCAAGGAGAATACCTAGCCCGCCAAACCAAAACTCGGGTCGCCATGGAGGCGGCCGGAGTTGAGCTACTCATTATTTACGACCCCGCCAACATGTGCTGGCTAACGGGTTACGATGGCTGGTCCTTCTATGTGCACCAGTGTGTGGTTATCGGCACCGATGGTACCCTATTCTGGTATGGCCGTGGCATCGACGCCAAAGGCGCTGAACTGACCACCGACCTGAGCCTTGACAATATTCTGGCCTACCCAGACGACTATGTGATGACGCCAGATTGCCATCCTATGGAGTTCTTGGCCACTATATTACAAGACAAAGGCCTAGCCAAATGCACCATTGGCCTAGAGAAAGACAACTACTACTTTTCTGCACGGGCGGCCGAATCCCTTTACGCCACCTTGCCTAACGCAACATTTAGCGACCAAACTGGGCTAGTTAACTGGCAGCGAGCGGTGAAGTCGCCAACAGAAATAATTTACATGCAACGCGCCGGCAAAGTGATTGAAGGTGTGTACGGCCGTATTATGCAAGTGGCCCATGTAGGCATGCGTAAAAATGACCTAGTGGCCGAAATCATGCACGCCGGCGCCCAAGGCAACGAAGGCCACTACGGCGACTATCCGTCTTTTGTACCCTTAATCGGTGCCGGCGAAGAAGCCGCGGCCTGCCACATGACTTGGGACGATCAACCCCTTGCCCCAGAAGAAGGCATGTTTTTGGAGCTGGCCGGTGCCCACAACAGGTACCACTGCCCTTGCTCACGAACCTTGTTCTTAGGTACCCCTACGCAAAAGTACCTAGACATTGAAAAAGTCATTAACGAGTGCATCTTGAATGCTCTTCAACTATTTAAGCCCGGCGTGACTTGCTCTGAAATTGCGCTAAATTTTACCGCCACCCTTAAGGGCCATGGCTACGAAAAGAACAACCGCGTAGGTTACCCTATTGGCCTGAGCTATCCCCCAGACTGGGGCGAACGCACCATGAGCCTTCGAGCTAATGACCATACGGTGCTAGAGGAAAATATGGTGTTTCACTTTATGCCCGCCATTTGGTTTGACGACTGGGGTTTTGAAATGACCGAAAGCGTAATAGTCACCCCTAACGGCGGCCAATGTTTGTCTAATGTGCCACGCCAACTATTAGTGAGATGAACCCATGACCGACAATCCCATCAGCACCGAAATTGATTTTGAGCACGACGGTATTCAGCATGGTTTTCTAAAGCTGCCGTATTCAAGCAATACGTCGGCTTGGGGTTCGGTGATGATCCCCATTTGTCAGCTTAAAAATGGCAACGGCCCCACAGCATTATTCACCGGTGGCAATCATGGAGATGAGTACGAAGGGCCTACGGCGCTGTTTGACCTTGCCAATCGCCAACAGATTGATGATATCCAAGGCCGGGTTATTATTATACCCGCCATGAATTACCCCGCATTTTTGAGTCAAGATCGGGTGTCTCCCATAGATGATATCAACCTTAACCGCGCCTTCCCTGGCGAAGCCTGCGGCACTGTGACGCAAATTATTGCCGACTATTTTTCACGCACCTTAGTGCCCATGGCCGATCTGGTAGTGGATATTCACTCGGGTGGAAAAACCTTAGATTGCCTACCATTCGCTGCCTCTCATGTGCTCGATGACAAACACCAAGAAAACCAATGTGAGGCCGCCGCTAAAGCCTTTGGTGCACCTTATCTACTGAAGATGCTGGAGTTAGATGCGGACAGCATGTACGACACGCAAGTGGAATCCATGGGCAAAACTTTTGTGACTACTGAGATCGGAGGTGGCGGCAGTAGCACGCCCTATACGATAGAAATAGCCAAGCGAGGTGTGCGCAATTTACTCATTCACGCAGGCATTATTAAAGGCGAAGCCACACCAAACCCGTCACCTTCGGTAAATTTAAACATGCCCGACGAGCGCTCGTTTTTGTGCTGCTACCATCATGGTTTAGTAGAGCCTTGCGTGGGCCTTGGAGAGCGGGTAAAAGCCGGTGATTTGGTGGCAAAAATCCATAACATCGATCGTACAGGCAGCCCACCAGAGTGTTATTATGCCAAGCGCGATGGCATGGTCATCATTAAACATGCGCCATCAATCATCAACATTGGCGACAACCTGATAGTCATCGCAGAAGTAGTTTAGTCGATTAATTTTCGTTTCTAGCAATCACTCGATCGCGCATCAGGCGTAAACGCACACCCCAACCCAATATGGGCTGCGGTGGCAAGGCATTAGGCTTGGGCCGCGCTTGGATCATGGCGATGGAATCAGTCATTTCCCCATTTGCCATGTGCGCCATTTGCTCACCAAACAAGGTGGCTAAACCAATACCGCCGCCGTTATAGCAGCCCGCCACCAGCAAGCCGCTATCGAGCTGATCAAACACTTGGCCATTGTTACCGCTAATGCAGGTAATGCCTGACCAAGTTGAATTAAACACCTCTGCTGGCAACTCAGGAAAACGTCGCTTTAAGCCATGTACATGGGTTGCTTTGCGTTTTTCTAGCTCACTAATCGACATATTCATACCTGGCCTTACTTCGGCGGTATTGCGCACCATAATGCGCCGATCTTGCGTTAGCCTTACGGTTGCCCCCATGGCTTGAGCAGACAGCAAGCCCCAAGGTTCTGGGTTGCCTATCGCAGCGTATTCTTCATGCGTTAATGGCCGCGTCATACTCGCCGTTAAGGTCAGTGGGAATGCTTGCCTACGTTTGACGCCAGCACTGGCCATAAAACCGTTCACTGCCATCAATAGCTTGGGGGTTTTAATCTGGCCCATGGGCGTAGAGACTAGAAAGTCACTACCCTGCTTGCGCCAAGTTAACACAGGGCTGTTTTCGAAAAGAGACACATTGTCTGGCAGGATATTTATATACCCACGTGCCAACTTGGCAGGCTGCAACATAATGCCGCCGGCGGTCCACAGGGCTTGGGTGTAATAACGGGTACCTAAGCGCTGCTTGAGCTCAGCACCTTCCAAAATACGGTGATCCAAGTCGAGTTCTGCAAGCAGCTGACTAAAGCGCTGCAATTTGGCTTGATGGGCAGGCACCGCGGTGGCATGAAACTTACCTTGAGCCTGCCAATCACAATCAATTTGGTGTTCATCAACCAATTGACTAACGCAATCTACACCGGATTTGTTGAGGTTATATTTGTCACGGTATTGCTGCAGACCCGTGTCTGACATGTGGCCATCGTTGAGAGTGGAGTCCACTAAATAGCCGGAATTGCGGGCACTAGCACCCTCTGCTGCTTGCTGCGCTTCTAGCACCACAACCTTGGCGTTAGGGTTGAGCTGGGCAAACTTTCTAGCCGCAGACAAGCCCGTATAACCGGCGCCGATCACTACAAAGTCGGCAATCTGCTCACCTTGTAGCTCAACATTAGCTTGGCGGTAATCTAGCGCCTGAGTCCAACCACAGCCATTGTCGTTGGCAGGTAACGGGGCAAACACCTTATGACTCACTCGCCGCCAGATTCCAGCTGGCGCATGTATTCTGCTGGGTCAATGGCAATACCTAAAGAGCGCTTTTCGATGTAAAAGCCTTTTTTGGATTCGCGGCAGCGGAAACACACATAGGCGCCCACTTCAAATTCGAGGGCCTTGTCGGCCGAAAAGTAGGCGTATTCTTGTTCTTCAATTACCAAGGTATGAATGTAGTATTCTGGCATGCCTAGCCATTCTACATGGGGGCCATCAGTGCTAACAGATTTGAGATAACCACGGCCTTGAATGGCTTTGGCTTTGACGTAAGGCTTGCGAGCCATAGTTTTTCCTAAACGAGACGATTAAACTAGCGCTATTGTATCTAGCTTGAACCTTGGCGTCAGCCAAAAATCGACAATTAACACAGCAAATCGTAATTATGCAGCCTATTCAGATCCAACCCATCGGCATTATTCATTCTTGTTTTAAAGAAAAGTTTGCCACGCCACGCCAACCTGGCTTAGTGACTGCAGCTAGCGCCCAGGTGGAACTAATAGCGCCCTATAACCTGGCAGACACCGTAGAGGGCTTGGCAGAGTTTTCTCATATCTGGCTGACTTTCGCCTTCCACCAAACCGCCCAGCAAGGTTGGAAACCAAAGGTCAGGCCTCCACGTTTAGGCGGCAATGCCAAACTAGGGGTATTTGCCACTCGCTCTACCTTTAGACCCAATCCCTTGGGTTTATCGTTAGTTAAGCTGGAGTCTGTTGATACTAGTAATGGCGTTATTCTAAACGTCAGTGGTGCCGACCTTATTGACGGCACACCTATCATCGACATTAAGCCCTACTTGCCCTGGGTGGAATCTATCCCCAACGCTAGAAGCGGTTTTGCCGGAGAAGACCAAGTCCTTCGGTTGCCCATTAAATATAGCGACCAAGCCAAGCAGGCATTAGCGTTAACACCAGACCTAACTCAGCTTATCGAACAGGTAGTAGCCCACGACCCACGACCGGCTTACCAACAAGACCCAGAGCGTATTTATGGCTGCAACATTGCCGACATCAACCTGCGCTGGCGTGTGGGAACACGGTGTATTGAGGTGGTTGAAATTACCTAAAAATCCACCACAGCTATGCTAAGATGTGGCGACACTCAGAACATTATTTAACCATCATGACCCCAGAACAACTCATCGCCCTAGACCAACAACACGTTTGGCACCCCTACGCGTCTATGGACAACCCGCCACCGGCCTACCCTGTAGCAAGTGCCCATGGCGTACGCCTGACCCTAGCCGATGGCACGCAATTGATTGATGGCATGGCCTCTTGGTGGTGTGCGGTACATGGCTATAACCATCCCCACCTCAACGCCGCGATGACAAAACAAATTGCCGACATGTCGCACGTTATGTTTGGCGGAATTACCCATGTCCCCGCGGTGACTTTGGCAAAGCGTTTAGTCGATATGACGCCAGCCGGTTTAGAGAAAGTGTTTTTTGCAGATTCTGGCTCGGTAGCCGTAGAAGTGGCCATTAAAATGGCACTGCAATACTGGCATTCCAAAGGCCAAACCAATAAACAAAAACTGGTGACTATTCGTAACGGATACCACGGCGACACCTTTGGTGCTATGGCAGTGTGTGATCCAGTCAATGGCATGCACTCCTTGTTTGCTGGAGTATTACCACAGCACCATTTCATAGCCGCGCCACCCATGGGTTTTGACCGCCCTCTTGAAACAGTCGATTTAGATGAACTAGAAAGCACATTACAACAACACCAAAATGAGCTGGCCGCACTTATTTTGGAGCCTATTGTTCAAGGCGCCGGTGGTATGCGTTTTTATAGCCCCGCATGGCTTAAGGCCGCTGCCGATTTGTGTAAACAATATAATGTACTGTTAATTGCCGACGAAATTGCCACTGGCTTTGGTCGTAGCGGGGCATTATTCGCCTGTGATCATGCCGACGTTAGCCCAGATATCATGTGCTTAGGCAAAGCCATTACCGGCGGCACCATGAGCTTTGCGGCCACCTTAACTACCACAGAAATTGCCACCAGCATTTCTCGGGGCGAGGCAAGTTGTTTTATGCATGGCCCAACCTTCATGGCTAATCCATTAGCCTGTGCGGTGGCCAACGCCAGTTTAGATTTACTTGAGCAGACCGACTGGAAAGCTCAAGTCAATGGCTTGAACCAAGCCCTCAAACAACAACTAGAACCCGCACTGGCGCTAGAATACGTTGAGGATGTACGGGTATTAGGCGCCATCGGTGTGGTACAAGTCACCGACCCAGTGGATTTGGGAAAAATTCAGAAGATGTTAGTTGATGAAGGTGTGTGGGTCAGGCCATTTGGCAAGTTGGTTTATGTGATGCCACCCTATGTAATGAGCCCGCAAGACCTCGCTCTATTATGCCAAGGTATGCTTCGCGCCTTAGCCACCTACTTCAAGGAACCTCATGACCCCACTCACTGAAGACAATCCGGTTCACCTGTACAACTGCGGCATACAGGTTAGAGTCAGCGACTTAAACTACGGCAATCACCTAGGCAACGATGCCATATTAAGCTATTTTCATGAAATTCGTGTGCAGTGGCTAAGTCATAATGAACTCAGTGAGCAAGGCGTTGGCGGCTGCGGCCTGATTATGACGGGTGCCAATATTGACTACCTAAAGCAAGCTCACCTTCACCAAAAGCTAACCCTATCCCTCAGTGTTAGCAGCATAAGCAAGGCGCGTTTTAGCCTACTGTATAAACTCAAAGACCAAAAGACAGGGCACCTCATTGCCACTGGCGAAACCCACATGGGCTGTTTTGATTACCAACGTCAAAAACCAGCACGCATGCCGACAGCCTTCGCTGAATTGCTAAAATAACGACTCGTCTTTCCGGCGCAGGCCGGAATCCCTGCCATACTTGAGTGCAACGACCCTCATCGTTTACATTTGTAAACGATGAGGGTAAGATAAGAACATTAAGGACGAGCCATGAAAAAGCACCCGAATAAGGACATTCGAGCCGCTATTAGCTATGCAGTTTCTTGCGGCTGGAGGCCAGTTGAAGCTGGCAATTCTAGCCACGCATACTGTCGCTTAAAGTGTCGACTATTACATGGCGAGCATCAAATGAGCGTGTGGAGTACTCCAAAATCTGCGCAGCAACATGCCCGGCAAATTATACGTAAAGTAAATGAGTGCATTGTGAAGGGACCTTATCTATGAATACTTATTTTTTTACATTGGTGCTTAAAGGTGCAGGCTCGTTGTTGTCACGTATAGAAGACAACCTATATGAAGCAGAGTGCTCGGACGCACTTGTGTGCAGTTATAACGGTACCATTTATTTGGAATTTGATCGTCAAGCCAAATCTCCACAAGAAGCGATAACATTCGCAATTGAAAATGTACAAACTGCAGGCCTGAGTGTTGCATCCGTACAGGAAGGTGGCGTTGCGTCAATGGCCGAAATTGCCAGCCGCAGCAAACTCACTCGTGCTGCTATAAATAATTACATTAAATCCACCCGTGGCCCCGGCAACTTTCCTGAGCCTGTATATGGGCTCACGTCTGGGTCACCGCTCTATAGCTGGCCCGATGTTGCTCTTTGGTTGCACCAGCAAGGCAAGGTAAGCCATAGTGTTATGGCTACATCTAAGGCAGCACAAGAAATCACTTTAAAGAGATTCTGAATCAAGTTCAGAATGACGTATTATTGAGTTTAGGAATAAAGCATGAAGAACCGTGAAGACTACACCGAAACCAATCGTGTCATGTGGAATGAAACGGCGGCGATACATCAATCAAACTATGTGAATGATTTACTTAAACGTATTAAAGCGCCTGACTACTGCACCTTTGATGCCGTGGAACAGCGGTTGTTTGCGCAAATTGATCTATCGGGTAAAGCTGTGGTGCAGCCTTCTTGCAACAATGCCAGAGAACTCATTTCAGTAAAAAAGGCGGGCGCTGGGCGCTGTTTGGGGTTGGATATTAGTGATGCTTTTATTGCTCAAGGCAAGCAACTAGTTCATGCGGCAGACGTGGATATTGAGCTGGTGCGCACTAACCTCTATGACATTAAAGATGAGTACAATGGTCAGTTTGATGTGGTTTACGTTACGGTGGGCGCCTTAGGCTGGCTGCCGGACCTAAGTGACTACATAGGCTTATTGAGCCGCATGCTGAAGCCTGATGGGCAATTGTTTATGTATGAAATGCACCCTGTCATGATTATGTTTGAAACAGAGTCAGGCAGCACTGTCGTGAATGACTATTTTCAGCGCACAGCCTACCGCGAAGAAGATGATGCGGACTACATGGACCCAGATGCTAAAATTGAATCACCGAGCTACTGGTTTCAACATACCTTGGGTGATATTTTGGGGCAATGTATAGACCACGGCCTTAACATTAATCACTTTGAAGAGTACCGCCACGACATTTCCAACGTTGGCGCTCACTTGGAACAAAGCGAGCATTGCCCACCTTTGTGCTTTAGCCTTATTGCTAAAAAAGCCTAGCCACTGCGAGAAACGATGTGGCAGTTGGATCGCCACGCTGCGCTCGCGAAGACGGTTACGGTGGGGCTAATCAAAGTAGGCGTAGCAATAGGTGATGGGCTCTAGCCCGTGGCGCTTTGCCTCACACAGCTGACATTCAACGGTGGCGGAAACTCGGGAGTATTTTTCGCAGTCGATACAGTTGGCTTTATCCACCCCCTGCCACTGAGAACCAGGAAACTCCTGCCAGTGCTTCCCCAAGGTAATGATTTCATGGCCTTTGAGTAAGTCACCCGCATGATAGCGGCCCACAATAATCTTAATACGTTGATCAACGGCGCGCTTGCGGCGCTGCTCTTCCACTTGTGTTTGGTCTGGCGCCATATGGGCGGCCAAAATACTCATTGTATCAAGCATGCCTTGCTGTTGTTTAGCGAAGTGTTTTAAGGCGTGTTCCAGCTGCGCCTCACGGCCTAAGGGAATAGTATACGCTAGCAAGTCGGGATCCCAGTGACCACCGGCTAAGTGCAACGATTGCATCAAATCAATATTGTGGTCACCGTAGAGGCGTAAGTCATGGGCAGTGGTGACTAGTTCGTAGCCCAGTGGTAAGTGGTCGAGCAAAGACGCCGGGGGCGCTGCCGCATCTTCTATATCTTCACTTTCAAACCAATCACTCATAAAATTAACCCTTCAGGTTATTCCATGTCGTCATAACCGTCATAGTTATGCACAAGGTCTTCAAACCGGGTGTACTTGCCAATAAAGGCAAGGCGAGAGGTGCCAATAGGGCCGTTACGCTGCTTACCAATAATAATTTCGGCCTTGCCTTTGTCTTCACTGTCTTCGTTATATACTTCATCACGGTAGATGAACATAATCACGTCGGCATCCTGCTCGATGGCGCCCGATTCACGCAAGTCTGAGTTAACTGGGCGTTTGTTTGGCCTGTTTTCCAAACTACGGTTAAGCTGAGATAACGCAATAACAGGGCATTTTAACTCTTTCGCTAAGGCTTTTAAGGAGCGTGAGATTTCCGAAATTTCGGCGGTACGGCCTTCGGTATGACCTTTAATCTGCATCAACTGCAGGTAGTCGATCATGATCATGCCAACGCTGCCGTGTTCGCGGGCAATACGCCTGGCACGCGTACGCATTTCTGTGGGGCTTAAACCTGCACTGTCATCAATATACAGCGGCTTGTCTTTGAGTAAGTTCACTGCGCCTGTCAGCTTGGGCCAGTCGTCTTGTTCGAGTTTACCGGTACGCATACGCGTGGCATCAATCCGCCCCAGTGACGACAACATACGCATCATCAACTGCTCGGCTGGCATCTCCATACTAAATACCAGTATAGGTGCATCACCAATCACCGCCGCATTTTCTACGATGTTCATGGCAAAGGTGGTTTTACCCATGGACGGACGGCCTGCCACAATAATCAAGTCTGACTTTTGCATGCCTGCGGTTTTATTGTCTAGGTCGGTAAAACCTGTGCTAATGCCGGTAATGGCGCTGTCAGAACGAAACAGTTCATCAATACGCTCTACAGCACCTTTTAGAATCGGGTTAACGTACTGCGGCCCACCTTCTTTTGGGCGTGCTTCGGCAATTTCGAATACTTTACGTTCGGCTTCATCAAGTACGTCGCCCGATGAACGACCGTCGGTATGAAACGCGGAGTCGGCAATTTCGTTGGCCACACCAATCAATTGGCGTAATACCGCTCGTTCGCGCACAATATTGGCATAGGCAGTGATGTTAGAAGCACTGGGGGTGTTTTTAGCTAACTCACCTAAGTAACTTAAACCACCAGCATTTTCCAATTCGTCTATACGGCTCAATTCTTCTGACAGCGTGATCACATCAATAGGACGAGAGTCGCCTACCAACTTGGTCATTACCCGAAAAATTAAACGGTGGTCTTGACGGTAAAAATCAACTTCTGCAACCGCTTCAGAAACTCGGTCCCATGCCATTTCATCCAGCATTAAACCACCCAAAACGGATTGTTCGGCCTCTTTGGATTGGGGCGGAACTTTAAGGGCATCCAATTGAGGGTCGGACTTGAGTAGGTGTGAAGCTGATTGCATGAAAGTATCGTTTATTAAGGGTGGAATCGACCCCATGATAACCTTTAGCAAGGCCATTAAATAGGGGGCACAAAAAAGCCCCTTTGAAGGGGCTTTTTATGGATTGCTTCGTTGTAGGATCGAGGAGACCCCTAAAGCAGAGCCTTACTCAGCTACAAGCGCTACAGTCACTTCAATAGTGATGTCACTGTGAAGCTGGATAGCAACAGCAGTTTCGCCTAAAGCGCGCAAAGCACCTTCAGGTAGACGCACTTCAGTCTTGTCAACGGCATGGCCAGCTTCCAATAGAGCAGCAGCAATTTCGTTAGTACCGATAGAGCCAAACAACTTACCTTCGTCGCCAGCGTTAGCAGCGATAGTGATGGTCAATTCGCCGATAGCGTCAGCACGAGCTTGTGCAGCAGCTAGCTTCTCAGCAGCAGCAGCTTCTAGCTCAGAACGACGCGCTTCAAACGCTTCGATATTAGCTTTGTTGGCAGGTACAGCTTTGCCATTTGGAATTAGGAAGTTACGACCGTAGCCTGCTTTAACAGAAACGGTGTCGCCCAATGCGCCTAACTTACCAATTTTTTCAAGAAGAATTACATTCATGTTCAATTCCTTAAGTTGCTCAACATGTATACATGGAGAGTCTAATTCTAGTTTTTTACCCTAACCGGCAACCGTTTACGCAACCCGAACAAGCTGTCCAGAGTGGCTAACAACGCCAGCAGAGTGAAGACCAATGCACTGGAAAACAACAACCCTAAGTAAGTTGCTATCAACCACATGCGGCCTAATTTCATTTGCTCAACCAACCCATGCACTAATGCCAAACCTGCAAATAGCAGTGGTATGGCCAGTATAAACAACCATTGCGTCATATCCGCAATATTGCTTAAACCAAACACAGCCAAAGCTAAACTACCCGTGAGCCATACTGGCAAACGCAGTTGATGAAATTCGGTTTGAAAACCACCTGGGTTAAACAATACCGATTGCCACCAACGGGCTAATACTGTGCAGGCTAATAAAATAGCCAAATGTACAGCACCTAGCACACCCTCCATAAGGGCTTGCACTTGTTCGGGCGTGACTTCATCGGGTAGGCTATTTTTCGCTTCCAGCTGGATTCCAGCTTTGGCAAAAGTGAGCATAACCTCTTGCAAGTAGCTCGCCAAAATAGGCATAGATACGAAGGCCACCAACATACTGGCAACCAACACATAGGTCCAATGGGCACTGTAGCGTAAAACGCTAGCAAGTCCGGCCACACCAATTAAGGTTAAAGCCGGGGTTGGATCGCCATTGCTCCACCACATTAAGGCAGGCAATAGGCTCCACATAAACACCTGCGCACCCGCTTGATAACCTTTTCGCAAGATTACCAGGGCCACAACTGCAGCACTAATCCAAAACAACACCGGAATAATGGCAAACAAAACGGCAACCAAGGTTGCTTGTTTGCCGCCCTTCATGGCGTATTGAGCGAGTCTGCGCATGGGTTAATGCAGCTTACTGATGAGCGTCAGTGTATGGCAACAATGCAACGTAACGAGCGCGCTTAATGGCAGTAGAAAGCTGACGCTGGTAGCGTGCTTTGGTGCCAGTAATACGGCTAGGTACAATCTTGCCAGTTTCAGATACGTAGCCTTTTAAAACTTCAATATCTTTATAGTCGATTTGTGCAACGCCTTCGGCGGTGAAACGACAGTACTTACGACGACGAAAAAAACGTGC
Source organism: Oceanospirillaceae bacterium (assembly GCA_029938085.1). Taxonomy (GTDB): domain Bacteria; phylum Pseudomonadota; class Gammaproteobacteria; order Pseudomonadales; family Balneatricaceae; genus Njordibacter. Next base: position 187,196 of record JAPYOS010000002.1, read on the forward strand.
CATGTCAATATCTCCAGTTAATTATTCGGCAGCTGCTTCAGCGGCAGGTGCTTCTTCAGCTTTAGCTTCTGCTTGAGGAGCTTCGGCACGAGGGGCGCGTTCTTGACGACGTTTGTCTTCACGGCTTTCGGCAGCTTTAACAGGAGAATCTTCAGTTACGGCACCTTTCATACGCACAACCATGTTGCGGATAACGGCATCGTTGTAACGGAAGTTGCTGTCTAGCTCTTCCAATGCAACGTTTGAACATTCAACGTTCATAAGTACATAGTGAGCTTTGTGGATTTTGTTAATTGGGTATGCCAAGTGACGACGGCCCCAATCTTCCAAACGATGAATCGCACCACCATCGGCTTCGATAGTCGTGGTGTAGCGCTCGATCATAGCGGGAACTTGTTCGCTTTGGTCAGGGTGGACCAAAAACATAATTTCATAATGACGCATTGCTGCTCCTTATGGGTTAAATAGCCTCAAGTGTCTAACAATTCGTTATTGAACAGTAGCCTTAAAGCAAGGAGGAAAATCACACCTAAAAATGTGATGGCACATTATACGTAAACCCAACGCCAAGTTCAAGCCACCCTCAATCCCGATCAAGTGGCCCTCAGCCGACTATTGCATTCTAATGTAAGCAGTAACACACTGATCGTCGCAAACAGACATAAAGCAGCATTTTTGGAGGCAGTACCATGACCCAAAGCGTTTCAATCAAACTCGTGAAGTGGTTGTTACAACTCGCCGTTCTCCTCATCATTGGTACTGCCTCCGCACTAGCTTACCTTTGGTTGCAACAAGAAGACTGGCTGCCAGAACCTAGCAAACCCTTTGCTGCAGAGCTAGGCCAACCACAGCCCCTGCCAGCAAGCCATTATCGTATTGATTTATTAGCCACCCATGACCTCGCTTTTCGTTTACAAAAAGCTGTTATAGAGGCCCGTCCCGGCACGCTAATCGTCTTGCCTGAGGGCCGTTTTGAATTTAACGACGAGTTAATCATCAACCAGCCCAATATTACTCTGGCTGGCCAAGGCATGCTTAAAACCACCCTCGATTTCACCAACCAAGCCTCCGGCGCGCAAGGCATTTTAGGTTTAGGCGATGCGCTACGCATTCAAGACTTAGCCGTGGTGAATGCGCCTGGCGACGGCATAAAAACAGAAGGCATCAACCATCTACTGATTCAACGTACAAAAGTGGCATGGGAGAACGGTCCTAGCCCCCTCAATGGCGCTTATGGCTTATACCCAGTACAAAGTAAAAACATCGTCATTGAAGACAGCCACGTTTCAGGCGCTTCCGATGCGGGCATTTATGTGGGGCAGTCCAGTAACATTGTGGTGCGCCGCAACACCGTGGAATACAACGTCGCCGGCATTGAAATTGAAAACTCTATATTTGCCGACGTATACGACAACTGGACCGCCTACAACACCGCCGGAATATTAGTGTTCGACCTGCCCAATCTGCCCGTCTATGGCGGCCGTAATACTCGGGTATTTAACAATGTAGTGTTTGATAACAGCACCAAAAACTTTGCCCCAGAAGGCAACATCGTCGGCATTGTTCCCTCGGGCACGGGCCTAATGGTGATGGCCAATGACGAGATCGAAATCTTTGGCAACTTAGTGCGCAACCATGGCACGGCCAGCCTTGTGGTGGTGAGCTACTTAGTCACAGAAATCCCTGTCACCGATGCCAATTATGAGCCTTACCCAGAATCTCTATGGGTGCACGACAACCGTTTTGAAAAGCCTGACCGTTGGTATTTGGATGGCAGCGACTTTAACTTACTGCCAAATCTGCTGTTTGATATGGACCCACCCGAGATTATTGTTGACGGCATTGCTAAAATCTACAACACCCAAGCAGAGGCTGACGCAGGCCAAAGCTGCTTCGCCAACAACACCAATGACAACCTAGGCCCTATTCGAGTAGGCAGCATGAACCTAGGCAGTGGCAATACTAACCTGTTTGGCCTACCCTCTGGTCCGGCACTGTATAACGAGCCACAATACAATTGCCAGCGCAGCAGCTTACCGGAAATCACCATTGATACGTGGCCCAGTGCCGCGCAAACCCAGGCTACCAGTCAGCGACTAGAACTCTGCAAAACCACCATGGACGGCATTAACTGGCAAGCCATAGAGGCCGACTGCCCCAACCTTGAAGACTATGGTTTAACAGCTTCACTGGGCTACCGTTACAATCTGCAAACGCCACTATTTTCTGATTATATGAAAAAACAGCGCACTATTTATCTACCTCCAAATAGCTCCCTGGGTTATACCGCCACTGGGCCTTTAAACGCGCCTATTGGCACTATTATTAGCAAAACCTTCGTCAACCCAAGCAGCCAACAAATCATTGAAACGCGCCTACTCATTCACCGTCAATCGGGCTGGGTTGGCCTGCCTTACTTATGGAACAATGGCGTTGCCAAACTCCATGTGGGCGGCGCGCTAGTACCTCAAAGCATTAACCTAGAAGGAAAACGTACAAACTGGGATTATCAAGTGCCCAACCAAAACCAGTGTGGCAGCTGCCACAAACAAGGCAAACAAATGCAACCTATTGGTTTAGCCAGTAAATGGCTTAATCATTCCAACCAGCTTCAACAGTTAGCAGATAAAGGCTGGCTCACGGGATTGCCCGAAGACGCTAACCAAAGGCCACAGGTAGCCGCCTGGGATGAGGCCAACCCCAACAACCTGCCGCAAAGAGCAAGAGCATATCTGGACATTAACTGTAGCCACTGTCACAATCCGGCAGGCTTAGCACATACCTCTGGCTTAGTGCTTAAAGCAGAACTGCCCATGAGCACTAAAACAGGCGTGTGCAAACCGCCGGTAGCCGCAGGGCGCGGTGCGGGCGATTTGAGATATGCCATTGCGCCAGGCGAGGCCCAAGCCTCTATTTTGCACCTACGCATGAGCTCACTTGATCCTGCAATCAAAATGCCTGAGTTATCCAAGGGGCTAGTACACCAACAAGGTTTGGCACTCATTAAACAGTGGATAAACCAAATGCCTGGTACCTGTGAACAGCTTTAACTAATACAAAATTGAGACGTTATTATGTGGAATATCTATTTATCTGGCGAAATTCATACTGACTGGCGCGAGCAAATCATCAACCGCTGTGCGGAGCTAAAATTGCCGGTGAACTTCACGTCGGCATGCACTAATCATGAGGCCAGCGATGCCGCTGGAGACCACTTAGCCGATACCGCCACTAACTTTTGGCGCGACAATCAATCGGCCAAGGTAAATGCCATTCGCACCAAAAACCTCATTGCCCAAGCCGACATTGCCATTATTCGTTTTGGTGACAAATACAAACAGTGGAACGCTGCCTTTGATGCCGGTTATTGTGCTGCCATGGGCACGCCTTACATTACCTTGCACAGTGAAGACATTGTGCACCCGCTTAAGGAAGTGAACGCTACTGCTATGGCGTGGGCTAAAGATGTGAATCAAGTGATTACCACCTTGCAGCACGTAACCCAGTAACTAAACTAGCGTATAACAAGGACGTTTCACCATGAGTCAACACACCGGCCACCTAGGCACCAAACCCATCCTCGGCCTATTTTTTGGTATGGCCGCACCCATTGCCGTGGGTATGATGGTGCACGGGTTATACAACATAGTGGATGCCATTTTTGTCACCCGCGCTATTGGTGTTAATGCCATGGGTGGCATTTCCATCGTATTTCCCATTCAAATGCTGATCTTTGCACTGGCCACATTAATTGGTAGCGGCATGGCGTCTATCGTCGCTCGTCAATTAGGTGCCAAACAGGATGATGCCGCCAACGCCACTATCGATATGGCCTTTCGTTTAGGCCTAGCCATTGCCATTGTAGTCACCTTAGGCATTTACTTTAACATCGATACACTGCTCGAGTTCTTGGGCGTGTCAGCAGCTTTATGGCCCTACGCCCATGACTACTTGGTGCCGCTGGTATTAATGAGCTTCCCCATTGTATTTATCAGCAGCATCCCCAGCGACTTACTTAGAGCCGAAGGCAAGGCCATGCTAATGATGGCCGGCATGGTGTCATCTGCGGTCCTAAATATCATTTTAGACGCCGTGTTTATCTTTGTACTCGACATGGGTGTAGAAGGCGTGGCCTACGCCACCATCCTGTCTCAAGTATTTGCCACAGTCCTAATGCTATACTTCATTCTTGGCGGCAAAACGCACCTTAAATTGCGGCCATTTGTGTACGCCATGGATTGGGCTGTACTCAAAAATATTGTGTTACTGGGCATACCCATATTGATTTCGCACGCGGGCGTTTCTGTTTTTATTGGCCTTACCAACTACACAGTCACCCAATTTAACGACGTGGACAGCGACTTATATGTGAGCGCCTATGGCCTTATTGGACGCTTAATGATCTTCTTTATCCTGCCGGCCATTGCCATGACCATTGCTTTTCAAACTATTGCCGGCTACAACTACGGCGCCAAACACTATGACCGCGTATTGGCCATGGTTAAGCTGGGCGTTATCTCAAGCCTCGGTTATGGTTTGGCCGTGAGCGCCATGATGCTACTTGCCCCGCATCAAATTATTGGTATTTTCACCCAAGACGAGGCTCTGTTAACCGCCACCGCCAGCATCGCCTTTTGGTCCTTCTTATTGTTCGCACTTGCCAATACGCACGCGGTTATTAGCTCCCTATTCCAGGCCTTAGGTAAAGCTCGCCATGCTATTTTCTTGTCCTCTCTAAGAATTTATTTTGTACTCATCCCTGCCCTACTCATCCTGCCAGGCATTTACGGCATAGACGGCATTTGGTATTCATTCCCTATTGCCGACATCATCGCCTTTATTGTGGTTATCTATTTTGTATTGCGCGAGCGAGGTAATTTACGTCGACTAGACTTAGGCTCGAAACAACCCGAACCAAACAAGGAAGCTTAATATGTATTGCGACGAAGTAGACTACGAAATAATTGGCCAAAGCATGCAAATCCTTGAGGTAGAACTAGATCCTCAAGAAACCGTGATTGCCGAAGCTGGCATGATGAATTACATGGAACAAGACATCACCTTCGAAACCCGCATGGGTGATGGCTCTGCCACAGATGAAGGCTTTATGAGTAAAATGTTCTCTGCTGGCAAGCGCATGCTTACTGGCGAGTCGTTATTTATGACGCATTTTTCTAACGACGGCAGTAAAAAACGCCGTGTGGCGTTTGCAGCACCATACCCTGGCACAATCATCGCCTTAGATATGGCCGAACAAGGTGGTCAAATACTATGCCAAAAGGATGCCTTTTTAGCCGCCGCCCGTGGCACAAAAATCGACATTGCCTTTAACCGCAAGCTGGGGACCGGATTCTTTGGTGGCGAAGGCTTTATTTTGCAGAAGCTACAAGGCGACGGCATGGCCTTTTTACAAGCGGGCGGCACCGTCATTAAACGCCAACTCAACAACGAAACCTTGCGCCTAGATACGGGTTGCTTGGTGGCCTTTGGGCCCGGAATTGATTACGACATAGAAATGGTTAAAGGTATTAAGTCCATGCTCTTTGGTGGTGAGGGCATTGCCCTAGCCACCCTCACCGGTACCGGTGACGTGTGGATTCAAAGCTTACCTTTCTCGCGCCTAGCAGACCGAATCCTAGCCAATGCCCCACGCGCGGGTGGATCACGCAAAGGTGAAGGATCTATTTTAGGTGGTATTGGCGACCTACTCGACGGAGATTGATATGATTTTAATACTATGGATTTTAGGCATCGTTATTGTTGCCCTACTGGTCCGCTTATTGTTAAACCGAGCACCAAGCAACGGCAAACCCTTTCTACTGAGAGCCGCTGTAGTGGTTATTGTATTGGTGGCTATTGGGTTAGCTCTGCGTGGGTTGTGGCCTGTGGCCATGAGCTTATTTGGCGGTTTAATGGTTTACGGTAAGCCAGTGCTTAAAGCTTTTGGATTGTGGCAGACGATTAAGGGTTTTAATCGAGCAGACGCCACTAAAAACGCACCTACAACGGCGGCTATGGACAAGGCACAAGCACGCAAAATATTGCAGCTTGAAGACAATGCTAGCGCCGAAGAAATCATCGCTGCACATAAGAAGATGATGGCGAAAAATCACCCAGACAAGGGTGGAAGCACCTACTTAGCAAGCCAAATTAATCAGGCTAAAGACGTATTACTTAAGGATTAGAGCATTATTGCCATCCTGAACTCCCCGTCATCCTGAACTCCAAAACGTCATCCTGACGAAGGTCAGGATCTTTAGATTCCGGCCTGCGCCGGAATGACGATAAGCTTCGTCGGAATGACGTGCCGGTATGACTAGCTACGTTGGCGGACTGCCTCGAACAAACACACGCCCGCAGCAACAGACACGTTGAGGCTACTCACCTCGCCTGCCATGGGGATCTTCACCAGCTGATCGCAGCCTTCACGGGTGAGGCGGCGCATGCCTTCGCCTTCGGCACCCATCACCAAGGCCATGTTACCTTTGAGGTCGGCTTGATGAATATCTTGAGTCGCTTCGCCTGCCGTACCGGTAATCCACACACCCGATGCCTGCAAGCTTTTTAAGCAGCGGGCTAGGTTGGTGACTTGCACAAACGGCATGCTCTCAGCAGCGCCACAAGCCACTTTGCTTACCGTGCTGTTAAGTGATGCTGATTTATCTTTAGGCGCGATAACCGCATGTACTCCGGCGGCGTCTGCCGTACGTAAACAGGCACCCAAATTATGCGGGTCTGTAACGCCATCTAGGATCAATAAAAACGCGGGCTCGTTAAGCTCCTCTAACAACTGGGTAAGAAAGTGCTCATCTTTGGCGGGGCTTGGCGTGCAGGCAGCCACCACACCTTGGTGACGACCCTTAACCTTGTTGTCGAGCTCCCGGCGCGGCATGATTTGGCATTCGATACCCTGATCGTCTGCTAAACCTCTAACCTGATTAAGACGCTGGTCTTCACGGCCTTCTTGAAACCAAATTTCCTGCACCCGCTCGGGGTTGCGTTGCAATTTTGTTTGCACGGCATGAATGCCAAACACATATTCGATATTAGCCATAATTAACGCGCCTCAATTACCTTAGGATGCCGCGGGCTTTTTACGACGAGGCTTTTTTGCACGGCCAGAAGGTTTACCCTTTTGATCAAACAAGGGCGCATCTGCCGTTTCGCTAGGCTGTTTGGCCTTGGGCTTAGACTTAGATTTTGACTTGGGTTTTGGCCCAGACTTTGACTTAGGCTTTGGCGGTGCATCGGCCAATTCAAAATCAATCTTCTTCTCGTCTAGATCTACCCGTACCACTTGCACTTCAATAATGTCGCCTAAGCGGTAGCTCTTACCACTGCGCTCGCCGTGTAGGCGATGCTTGGGGGCGTCAAAGTGATAGTAGTCGCCTGGTAACGCACTAATGTGCACCAGGCCTTCAACATACACGTCTTCTAGCTCTACAAACAAACCAAAGCTGGTAACGGCATTAATGGTGCCATAAAAATAATCACCAATATGGCCTTGCATGTATTCACACTTAAGCCAGCCTTCTACGTCCCACACGGCCGCATCTGCACGGCGTTCGGCCATAGAACAGTGCTCGCCTAAGGCCACAACATCGGCAGTGGTATATGGATACCATGGCGACGACGGCTGCCTTTGAGTCGCTTTAATGCGTTTTACAGCGCTTGTTCTGCGCTTGCTTTGAATCACACCACGAATAGCGCGATGAACCATCAAATCTGGGTAACGACGAATCGGCGAGGTGAAATGGGCGTAGGCGTCATAACCCAAACCAAAGTGACCTTCGTTTTCTGGCGTATACACCGCTTGGCTTAGTGAACGGAGCATTACCGTTTGCACTAGACTAGCATCTGGGCGTTCTTTAATAGACGTCAACAACGCTTGATAATGCTTAGGTTGTGGCTCTTCACCACCTTGTAATGACAGACCCATCTCACCTAAAAAGGCGCGCAAGTTTTCTAACTTGGTTGGTTTTGGCCCTTTATGCACACGGAACAAACCGTCCAACTTGTGCTTAGCTAAGAACTTAGCGGTACTAACGTTGGCCGCCAACATACACTCTTCTATGAGCTTATGGGCGTCGTTACGTCGTACAGGAACAATATCATCGATCTTGCGATCTTCACCAAACACAATACGTGTTTCTTGGGTTTCAAAATCAATGGCACCACGGGCATCACGGGCAAAACGCAAGGCCGCATACAGTTGATGCAAATCGTCTACAGGTTTAACCACATGTTGATATTCATTACGCAAAGGCTGACATTGCGCGTCTGCAGAATCTAACATGGCACCCACTTTGGTGTAGGTTAAACGCGCATGTGAGTGGATCAGGCCTTCGTAAAATTCGTAACCATTTAGCTTGCCCTTGCTGCTAATGGTCATCTCACACACCATAACCAAACGGTCAACATGGGGGTTAAGAGAACACAAACCATTAGAAATGGCTTCTGGCAACATAGGAATCACACGCTCAGGAAAATACACTGAGGTTGCGCGCCTGTGGGCTTCTGTATCTAATGCTGTGCCGGTACGAACATAATGACTCACATCGGCAATAGCCACGTATAAACGCCAGCCACCTAAGGTACGTTTACGGCAATAAACGGCGTCGTCAAAATCGCGCGCGTCTTCACCGTCAATGGTAACAAAAGGCAATTCACGTAAATCGATGCGATCGTACTTATCGGCTTCTGCCACTTCGGGCGCCAACAAATCCGCTTCGCGAGTAGTTTCAACTGGCCATTGGTGGGGGATCTCGTGGGTGCGAATAGCAACATCGATCTCCATACCCGGCGCCATATGCTCACCCAAAATCTCCGCCACTTCACCAATCGCTTGGTTACGCTTGTTAGGCTGATGGGTAATCTTCACGCTCACGTACTGGCCATGTTTGGCCTGTAGTACGCTATCGCTGGCAATCAAAATGTCTTGGCTAATGCGCTGATTATCGGGGCGCACAAAACAAATGCCATTTTCTTTGGTTAAACGGCCCACAACTTGTGTAGTGTTACGCTCGGTAACCTCCACAATGGCACCTTCGCTACGGCCTTTACGGTCGACGCCGGTGACACGTGCGAGGGCTTTATCGCCATCGATCACAGCACGCATTTGGCGGTGGCTTAGAAATAAATCATCGCCGCCTTCATCAGGCTTTAGAAAACCAAAACCATCACGGTGGCCAATAATGCGGCCATGGATTAAGTCCATCTTGTTAATGGCACCATAAGCGCCCTTGCGGTCACTAATAAGCTGGCCATCACGTTCCATGGCTCGCAACCGTCGACGTAATGCTTCTACGTCTTCTGCCTCAAACAGCTCTAGCTCAAAGCTAACTTGTTGAAGGGTCGCTGGGCCGCTACGGTCACGCAAGTGATCCATGATAAATTCACGGCTTGGAATCGGATTTTCGTACTTCTGCGCCTCACGCTGAGCGTGAGGATCGTCAATTTGTGTCATGCTGAGATTAGGTCTCTCTTTATTTAAGCGCCAAAAGAATGGCGTTTAACAATAGTTTCTACTCGATCTGGCCCGGTGGAGATAATATCCACAGGGGCTTCAATCAAGGTTTCGATACGGGCGATGTAAGCCAACGCAGCAGCTGGTAGGTCAGCTTCTGATTGAGTACCTACGGTGGACTCAGTCCAACCCGGCATAGTTTCGTAAATAGGGGTAACCGCTGCAAAACCTTCAGCATCACTGGGGCAAGGCACGGCGTTGCCATCGGCATCGTGATAAGCCACACAGAGCTTAATTTCGTCCATGCCATCCAATACGTCAAGCTTAGTCAAACAAATACCAGATACGCTGTTAATTTGGATAGCGTGTTTAAGTGCAACGGCATCAAACCAACCACAACGGCGTCCACGGCCAGTGGTAGCGCCAAACTCATGGCCGCGCTCACCTAGGCCATCACCTACTTCACAGAACAACTCTGTTGGGAATGGGCCTGAACCTACGCGAGTGGTGTAGGCTTTGGTGATACCCAAAATATAGTCCAGAAACAAAGGTCCAAAACCAGACCCAGTGGCCACGCCACCAGCAGTGGTATTAGACGAGGTAACGTAGGGGTAGGTGCCATGGTCGATGTCTAACAAGGTGCCTTGGGCGCCTTCAAACAGGATATCTGCACCTTCGCGGCGTAGCTCATGAATTTCTGCGGTCACATCGGTAAACATGGCTTTAATTTGATCAGCTTGAGCCAATGCAGTTTCTAAAACCTCGTTATAATCTAACGGCTTTACACGATAAAAGTTCTGCAACACAAAATTATGATAAGTCATAATTTCTTTAAGTTTTACCGCAAAACGCTGAGGATCTAGTAGATCACCTAAGCGTAGACCACGGCGTGCTACTTTGTCTTCGTAGGCGGGGCCAATACCACGGCCTGTAGTGCCTATTTTCTCTTCACCACGGGCCAATTCACGGGCTTGGTCTAAGGCAATGTGATACGGCAAGATAAGTGGGCAAGCTGTACTAATACGCAAACGTTCACGTACTGGCACACCACGGTCTTCAAGCCCGGCCATTTCTTTAAGTAACGCATCCATAGCCACAACCACACCGTTGCCGATGAAACAGGTGACACTATCACGCAGGATACCTGAAGGAATCAAATGCAGAACAGTTTTCTCACCGTCGATAACCAAGGTATGACCGGCATTGTGGCCGCCCTGAAAACGTACCACTGCCGTGGCCTGATCGGTGAGTAAATCAACGATCTTACCTTTGCCTTCATCACCCCATTGAGTGCCTAAAACGACGACATTCTTACCCATAATATTTTGCTCTAGTTTATTGCTACTTAACGTGAAATCACGCCAACTTAAAAAATAATTGACTACTGTGGTCTATAAAAAACTACAGAGCCTCTATAACCCATGCTTGGTTTTTCCAGACTAGCTCTTGAGAACATTGCTCTGGCTTGGCCTGTTGCTGCAACTGCGCCACTACACGTTGGCCCTGTTGACGCAATTGTGTTTGTTTGTGCCATAACTGCTGGCGCTGCTCTGCCGATAAGTTAGCTTCAAGAGGCATAGCAATGCCTTCGACTTGTTGTTGTGGCCGCTCGGACAGTTCAGCCAAAACTTTTAAATCTGCACTAAAACCAGTGGCAGGGCGAGCCCGACCAAATACTTTGCCAATGTCATCATAGCGGCCACCTTTTGCAATGGCTTGGCCAAAGGCTGGGGTTAACGCCGCAAACACTACACCTGTGTGGTATTCGTAGCCGCGTAACTCGGCCAAATCAAAATACAAAGTAACCTGTGGGAAGCGCGCACTAATGGCGTTGGCTAAATCACGCAAGTAAGCAATGGCGTCACTCACCTGAGCGGAAACTTCACCAAACAACTGTTGAGCGTGGTCTAAAACCTGTGTGTCGCCGTACAAACGTGGCAACTGCTGCAGCATGGTTTTGCTTTGCTCACTCAAATCCATGGCGGCCACTAACGCATCGATGTCTGCCACAGCCTTGCTTTGTAACAAGTTGAACAAATCACGTTCGTCGTCTGCGGCCAAACCAATGGCATCGATCAAACCGCGGTAAATCCCCACGTGGCCTAAGTCGAGTGTAATCGGGTGTTTAATATCTACACTGGTTAAGGTGGTTAACATCAAACTAATGACTTCTAAATCACTTTCAATACCCGCATGACCGTAGAGCTCCGCGCCCACTTGCAACGGACTGCGTGACGCCAACGGGTTAGCCGCGCTGGTGTGTAATACGGTATTGGAATAACACAGGCGGTTAATACCTTGGCAATTGAGGCTGTGGGCATCTATGCGCGCAACCTGAGGGGTAATGTCGGCACGAATACCCATGGTACGGCCGGTCTTTTGATCAATCACCTTGAATGTAGCCAGGTCCAAATCGTCGCCTGTGCCAATTAATAAGGAATCAATGTATTCAATCAGGGGCGGCATAACTAGGTCATAGCCCCACGCTTGGTACTGATCTACTACCGTACGTCGCAAACCTTCTATGCGCGCAGCTTCTGGTGGCAATACTTCCTTCACGCCATCCGGTAATAACCAACGATTTGCTCGACTCATATGAGTTCCTGTTTCAACAACTTTAGCGTTTTAATCAGCGCACCAATAACAACAAGCCAAGCCCTAAGAGCATGCTTGCTAAGCCTAATAGGCGCATATGTCGATCGCTTATTTGTGCTAACTGCACCACCAATTTACGCCACCTTTGGGGGTATAAAAAGGGCAAAATACCTTCCAGTATTAACATCAAGCAAAAAGCCACCAATAGGTGCTGTATCAATTCATTCATGGTTTTTTACTTATGCTGCAAACACAAAAAAACCGAGCATCATACGGCCCGTCTCGGACCCTACTTCTCGGTTACGCAATTGTACTGCTTTTGAGTGTAAATGGCTAGCTTTGGCAAGGGCCTAGAACGCGTCATTCCGACAAACCGGCACCGGGTCATTCCGGCGCAGGCCGGAATCTGTACCAAAGGGCTGAGATCCTGACCTGCGTCAGGATGACAGACCTACAGATCCTGACCTGCGTCAGGATGACAGACCTACAGATCCTGACCTGCGTCAGAATGACAAATACTTACTTCAGCGTAGACTGGTTCATGTACTTAAAGAACTCACTATCAGGTTCGATAAGCATCACGTCGCCACCCGCGCCAAAGGTTTTACGGTACGCATCTAAGCTACGGTAAAAACTGTAGAACTCGGGGTCTCGATTAAAGGCTGCTGCATAAGTTGCTGCTGCAACGGCATCGCCGTCACCACGTACAAGCTCAGACTCACGATAAGCATTGGCTTCGATAATGGTCTCTTGACGATCAGCGTCGGCACGAATACCTTCAGCCAATTCCTTACCTTTAGAACGAAGCTCACGTGCTTCACGTTCACGTTCGGTACGCATACGGCCATACACCGACTCACTTACCTCTTGCGGTAGGTCGATACGCTTTACACGTACGTCAACCACTTCGATACCCATGTCGTTGATAACCACTTGGTTAAGCTCGTCACGCAGTTCGGTCATTAACTCGTCACGCTCACCGGAAACCACTTCCGTTAAGGTGCGCTCACCAAACTGGTTACGCAAACCGGTATCCACACGAGACGCCAACAACTTGGCGGCGGTAAATTCGTCACCCGAGGTAGCGGTGTAGAAGTCGGCTACGTTTTTGATACGCCATTTTACAAACGAATCTACGATTAGGGCTTTCTTCTCTAGTGTTAGGTAACGCTGTGGACGTGCATCCAAGGTTAGCACACGGGCGTCAAACACACGCACGGTGTTCATAAACGGCACTTTAAAATGCAAGCCCGGCTGAATATCAAACTGCACCACTTCACCAAACTGCAGCATGATGGCACGTTGCGTTTCTTTAACCACAAACAAGGAGGTTGAGGCCACTAAAAGCGCCACAAACAAGCCAATTAAGGTTACTAATGTACGAGTAGCCATATTAACGAGACTCCCTTGAAGAGGCACCAGAGGCACCCTGTGTCAATTGCTGGATCACACGGTTAGTAATTTCATCCACCATACTAGAGGATACTTTACCACCGGTGCCCGTTGCTGAACGCACGGACTGGTTTTGCATAATTTGATCTAGCGGTAGCACCATCATGTTATTGCCACCTTCAACATCAACCATGACCTTAGAGGCGTTGGAAAGCACGTCTTCCATGGCCACGATGTAAAGGCGCTCACGGGTGACTTCTGGTGCCTTTTGGTATTCTGTTAGCAACTTGGTAAAACGAGTTGCCTCACCTTCGGCACGAGCCACCACTTGCGCACGATAGGCTAACGCCTCTTCGCTGACACGCTGAGCACGACCACGGGCTTCTGGCACAATGCCATTAGCGTAGGCTTGAGCTTCGTTCTTAACACGTTGCTCATCTTCACGGGCCTTGATCACGTCATCAAACGCGTCTTGTACTTGAGATGGCGCAGCGGTGTTTTCAATGTTGACCTTAATCACTTCTAAGCCAGTTTGGTAGTCATTCAAATAGCCTTGCAAACGAGTTTCAATGTCTAAGGCTAATACTGCACGGCCTTCGGTTAACACTGAATGCATTTCTGAGCCGCCTACAACATGGCGCAATGCGCTTTCTGTGGCTTGTAACAAGCTGCCTTCGGGGTCACGCACTTCTAGCAAGAAGTCTTTAGGGTTAGACACCACGTACTGCACAGACAAACCCACTTCAACGATATTTTCGTCTTCGGTGAGCATCAAGGAACGGTGATCAACGTTACGTACGGCAGTCACATTGACCTTGGTGACGTTATCGACCAACGGTGGATTCCAATGCAAACCAGGCTGCACGGTTTCGGTAAACTTACCTAAACGCAATATAACGGCGCGTTCTTGTTGGTCAACGGTATAGAAACCCATACCCGCCCACAACACTAAAACGATGGCGGCACCAAAACCAATCAGCTTGCCACTTGGCGCAGCAGTATCACCGCCGTCCGAGTTGTCAGATTTTTTGTTGCCAGAACCACCAAATAAGCCATTGAACTTTTCAATGAGTTTACCGAGTGCTTCGTCTAAATCAGGGGGTCCCTGATCTTGTCCGTTCGGGCGGCGATTGCCACCCCATGGGTCTTGGTCTTTACCGTTATTACCCGGTTCATTCCAGGCCATAATCTTCTCCTGAGTATTGCTTTTATAAATGATCACTCAATCCCATGGGTTAGATGGTTTGCCAACAAACGGCGTTGCATCCATTCCCACACGACTCAATGTTTGTAAAAAATCTCGTTTTTGTAACCTAACGTCCAACACCATTTGGCCTTGTTCGCTAATGGTTTCTTTTTCCACAGCACCTTGAGCATAGAGTTGCGCCCTTAAATTACCATACTGCGGCTCTAATACAATTTGCTGGGCGAATATCTCGCCGCCTAAGCGCTCGCTAATCGCTTGCACCAGTAATTCTACACCTTCGCCCGTTAAGGCGCTTAACCAAACACGCCGTGGTACACCATAACTGTCACGATCAATCCTTGCAGGGCAATCGTCTAGCATGTCGATTTTATTGTAGACCAATAAGTGCGGTAGTTCATCGGCACCAATTTCGCTCAATACAGAATTCACTTCTTCTATGTTATCGTCACGCTTTTCGTCACTGGCATCAATTAGATGCAACAGCAAAGTCGCTTCGGCCGTTTCTTGCAAGGTAGCACGAAAGGCATCCACCAACTTATGCGGTAAGTGACGAATGAAACCCACCGTATCAACTAAGATAGTGGGGCCTACATCTTTGATTTCAAGGCGCCTAAAGGTTGGATCTAAAGTGGCGAACAGTTGGTCTGCGGCATACACGTCGGCAACAGTAATGCGATTAAACAAACTCGATTTACCGGCGTTGGTATAACCCACCAAAGAAATGGTGGGCACTTCGGCACGGCGGCGGGCTCTACGGCCCTGCTCGCGTTGCTTACGCACTTTACCTAAACGCTTAAGAATAGAGTTAATACGCACACGTAGTAAGCGTCGGTCGGTCTCTAGCTGAGTTTCACCCGGGCCACGTAAACCAATACCGCCTTTTTGGCGCTCTAGGTGAGTCCAGCCTCGTACTAAGCGGGTAGACATGTGTTCTAGTTGCGCCAACTCAACTTGCAGTTTGCCCTCGTGGGTACGTGCCCGCTGGGCAAATATATCAAGGATCAAACCGGTGCGGTCGAGCACACGGCACTGTAGTTCGTGTTCTAAATTACGCTCTTGACCTGGGCTCAAAGCATGGTTAAAAATCACTATTTCGGCTTCGTGATGCTTCACGGCAGCCTTTATTTCTTCTACCTTGCCAGAACCCACGTAGGTCTTCGGGTGTGGTGTAGCACGCGAGCCACCAATAGTTTCAAGAGGGTCTGCACCGGCTGAATAAACCAGTTCTTTTAGTTCGTTGGCATCTTCACGCTCGCCTTCTTGACCCATCTCAAGATGAACAAGAATAGCGCGTTCGCCGGCTTGGTGACGTTCAAAAAACAAAGTGATGGCCTAAATCAAAGCGAGCACCTAGAGGTGCTCGTTGGGGATACATAAAAATCAACAAACCTAGTCGAGTTCGTCTTCGGCTGGCATTTTAACTGGGCGCGAAGGCACTACAGTTGAAATGGCATGTTTGTATACCATTTGGGATACGGTATTTTTTAACAAAATCACAAATTGGTCAAACGACTCAATCTGACCTTGTAGTTTAATGCCGTTTACCAAAAAAATTGATACGGGTACCCGCTCCTTGCGTAATACGTTGAGGTAAGGGTCTTGTAAGGTTTGCCCTTTTGACATGATAGCTCCTTGTGTCATTAATCCAACCATAAAATATGGCTAGATGGGTGATAATGCGTAAAACATCGATCCAGTACAAGGCATTTTACGCCTGCTTTACACTAATGCCTTATTCTATCGAATAATTGCAAAACATTGAATACTAATTTTGTATCTAAGCTATCAAACACCTGCAAATCTGGCCAACTACGCAGCCAAGTCAACTGCCGCTTCGCTAATTGCCGGGTAGCAACAATGCCTTTGTGCTCCATAGTGGCGTAATCGTACTCCCCTGCAAGGTACTGCCACATCTGTCGGTAACCCACACACCGCATAGACGGCATATTAAGATTTAGGTCGCCGCGTTGCATAAATGTGGCTACTTCTGCTTCAAACCCTTGCTGCAGCATTAGTTCAAAACGCTGCTCAATACGCCGGTGTAATAGCGCGCGCTCGGGTGGCCACACGCCAATCGAGGCCACATTATAAGGTAGTTGCTGTTGTTGCTGCCGTTGCCAATGGCTAGTGAGGGTTTCACCGCTCAATAGATACACTTCCATGGCTCGGGTAATACGCTGGGGGTCGGTGGCGTTAATACGCTCACCCGCCACTGGGTCGATGGCACATAAGCGTTCATGTAGTGCCGCCAAGCCGTGCTGGGCTATATCTTGCTCTAATTGAGCACGCATTGCCGGCTCAGACTCAGGCAACGGCGCCAAACCTTCCATTAATGACTTGTAGTACATCATGGTGCCGCCTACTAACAAGGGCACCTTGCCGCGCTGGGTAATTTGTTGCATTAGCAACAAGGCATCACGGCGAAAGTTTGCCGCAGAATAGGCTTCGGCCGCATCACGTATATTAATTAAGTGGTGCGGGGCCAGCGCCAAAGTTTCGGCATCCGGCTTAGCGCTACCGATATCCATGTCGCGATAAATAAGCGCAGAATCCACCGAAATGATTTCGCAATCGCGCCGCTGCACCAGCTCTACCGCCAAGTCGGTTTTACCAGCAGCGGTGGGGCCCATGAGAAATATGGCCGGCGGCAATGGGTTCAACGACACGTTATTGGCCTCGCATAAATAATTTATCCAGCTCCGACAAGCTCAGCTGAGTCCATGTAGGGCGGCCATGGTTACATTGGCCACTGCGCTCGGTAATTTCCATGTCTCTCAAGAGCGCATTCATTTCCACATGGTTAAGACGGCGATTGGCCCGCACAGCGCCATGGCAGGCCATAGTGCCCAACAATTCGTTATGAGCAGCCCGAATACGGTCGCTACTACCAAAGGTCACCACATCGGCCAGCACATCGCGCACTAGCTGCTCTACGTTGGCATGCTGCAACAGGCTGGGCACTTGGCGCACCACAAGGTTCTCTGTACCGGCGCGGTCAATCACAAACCCCAGTTCTGCAAATACGTCTTGGGCCGTTTCCACATGATCGGCTTCTCGGGAGCTCACGGCCATGGAAATAGGCACCAACAAAGGCTGGGCTTTAATACCCTGGCCGGCCCACGACAGCTTCATTTTTTCGTACACAATACGCTCATGGGCCGCATGCATATCTACTAAAACCAACCCTTGGGCATTTTCAGACACAATATAAATACCGTGCAACTGGGCCACCGCATAACCTAACGGCGGCACTTGCCCAGCTTCGCCCATTGGCTGTGTTGGCGCCACGGCATCACCATGTAAACTGCCATACACTTTGGTTTGTTCTTGTAACTGCTGTGGCGACGGCTGATGCAACGCCGACTGCCAAGATTGGGGTTGGTAGCCCCCCATAGGCGACGCAGCATTATTACCATTTTGGCCTAAATCAACCTGTGTTTGACCGGCAAATACTCCAGCCTCCAAACCTTGGGCTAAAGGCTGATTTTGAGTTACACCCAGCTGTTCTAAGCCGCCGCCGGTAGGGGTTTCTGGCCGCACTTGCGCCAGCGCCTTGTGTAAACTACGGAAGATAAAGTCGTGTACTAAACGACCATCACGAAAGCGCACTTCGTGTTTAGTTGGGTGAACGTTAACGTCCACATTGGCGGGTTCCAACTCAAGGAAAAGCACAAAGGCAGGATGACGCCCGTGATACAGCACATCGCGGTAGGCTTGGCGCACCGCATGGCCCACCAGTTTGTCGCGTACTACGCGGCCATTGACAAAAAAGTACTGCAGGTCGGCCTGGCTACGGGAAAAGGTGGGCAACCCCACCCAACCCCAAAGCCGCAACCCTGGCACTTCCATTTCTATATGTAGTGCTTGCTGCATAAACGCTGGGCCACAGACGCTGGCCACACGTTTTTCTTGTGTTACTTGGGTGTCTGCAGGCCGTAAATTGTGAATCACTTTTTGATTGTGCTTAAGGCTAAAAGCCACATCAAAACGACTCAAAGCCAAACGTTTAATCACTTCTTCTAAGTGCCCAAATTCGGTTTTTTCGGTACGTAAAAACTTGCGTCGTGCTGGGGTATTAAAAAACAAATCCCGCACTTCTACACTGGTGCCTACCGGGTGCGCCGCTGGCTGCAACTGGGCGGCCATGTCACGGCCTTCAGTCATCACCTGCCAGGCACTGTCTTGCTCAAGCACATTGGAGGTTAAGGTTAAGCGCGACACAGAACTGACACTGGCCAAGGCTTCACCACGAAACCCCAAACTTTGTACCGCTTCTAAATCATCTAAACTGGTTATTTTACTGGTGGCATGGCGGCTAAGGGCTAACGCCAAGTCTTGTTTATCAATGCCACTGCCGTTGTCGCGCACCCGCATCAACTTTACGCCGCCCTGCTCAACGTCTACATCTACTTTGCTAGCGCCAGCATCCAAACAATTTTCTAGCAGCTCTTTAATCACCGAAGCTGGCCTTTCCACCACTTCGCCGGCGGCAATTTGGTTAGCTAATCTGGGGCTGAGTTGACGAATTTTAGTAGTCATATAAATGGCTTTTAAGCTAGCTGGTAGGGATAACGAGGGTTTTTCCGACTAATAGAACGGATTTACTGGTCATTTTATTAGCGCTTTGTAAGCGCTTAACGGTAGTACCAAAACGCTGGGCAATAGCCGATAGGGTATCGCCAGACACCACTTTGTACGAGCGCAACTTGCGTTTAGCTTCAACCACCGAAGCAACGTAAGTATTGGTGACTGGATGGCTATAAAAGTAGCTCTTTAAGCCTTTAAAAATAGCCTGAGCCATTTGTTTTTGATAGCTTTTAGTGCGTAATTTGGCGGCTTCTTGAGGGTTAGAAATAAACCCAGTTTCCACCAATATAGACGGCACATCAGGCGATTTGAGTACCACAAAACCGGCCTTTTCAACGTGTTTTTTATGCAACTTAGCAATTTTACCAATATTGCCCAGCACCGCTTGAGCAACACCTTGGCCAGTAGTCTGGCTATAATTCATCGACATATCTAACAGCGTTTTAGCCAAGTCTTCTTCTTTGTCTTCTAAACTGACGCCACCAATGCCACCAATCAGGTCGGCGTCGTTTTCGGTTTGCGCCAACCAGCGGCCCATTTCACTGGACGCACCACGAGAGGACAAAATCCATACCGAGGCGCCTTTGGCTTTACTATTTTTAAAGGCATCGGCGTGGATAGAAATAAATAAATCGGCATTGGCTTTGCGGGCTTTTTTAGTCCGCCCGCGCAGGCTAATGTAGTAGTCACCGCTACGAGTTAGAAGCGGCTCAAAACCAGGCTCCCGTTTAATCAAGGTCTGCAATTCTTTAGCAATGCCCAACACCACGTGTTTTTCGCGCAACTTACGGCCGCTAAATTTAGGCCCTAGAGCACCCGGGTCTTCACCACCGTGACCTGCATCTATGGCAATGATAATGTCGCGCTGGCTATCGAGCAGGTCCAAGCTATTCAAAATGGTTGTTTGTGGCTGCGCCGGCTTAATCACGGCGCCCTTGGTGGGTGTTTTGGTTTGCCGGTAATTGGATAAATCCACCACCAAACGGTGCCCATAGCTGGAATTAGGTGCAAGAGCAAACACGTTATGGCTTACTTTATAGGCCAAATCCAACACCAGCCTTAGTTTATTGTCACTGCGTTGGCTAGAACGAATAGCTCGCACCGGACTTTTACTCAAGTCCAGCTTAGCCACAGAAGTAGAAAGTAAGCTGCGATCAATATCAATCACCAGCCGGTCGGGGTTAGATAAACTAATTAGCTCGTAGGTCACCGGCTGGGTGACATCAAATACCAAGCGGGTATGATCCGGCGCGGGCCAAATACGAATATTTTCAATTTTTGCAGCCCCAGCAGATACACCAAAGCCACTCAACACCAGCAGCAACAACCAAGACCCTAATCTCATGCCGCAGCCGCCTGCAACTGCTGCACCAATGCGCAGCCCACGTCACTAATTGCCACAAAACTCAAACAACGGCCACGATCGGCACTGGTAATGGTGAGCTCAATATCGGCAGAGGGCAAGAAGCCTCGGCCTTTGTCTGGCCACTCAATAAGGTTAATGGATTGGTCATCAAAATAGTCTCGAATGCCCAAATATTCCAACTCTTCTGGGTGACCCAAACGATACAAATCAAAATGGTGCACCTTGTACGAGCCCAGCTCATAAGGCTCAACCAGGGTGTAAGTGGGGCTCTTAGCCGCACCTTGATGGCCAAAGTGGCGCAACACCCCGCGGGTAAAGGTGGTTTTACCCATACCTAAGTTGCCCTGTAAAAACACCACGCAACCATCACCAGCCTGTGCCAAAACTTGACCAAACTGCATGCCCAAAGCCACCATGGCGTCTTCGCCGTGGGCTTGAATTTGGTGCTCTTGGGTCATGGGTAAGGCAGTCCTTCATAATTAAGTAACCAATGGAATGCAAATATAGCCTAAAAGCGCACTAAAAATCGCCTATTGAAGAGGTATTTCCTTGGTTTTATGGCATTTTTTAAAGATTCACTCTATTGGCCTAGGGTAGAATAGCCAGCATGTCCGAATTTGATTCTGCAAATGCACCTGCGCCTGCCGCCCACCCCAGCTTAACCAGCCAGCAGTTGGAAGAGTTAGCCGTGCGTATCAAACAATTAGCCACCGAGTTTGGATTTGCCGATTGCGGCATTACCGACACCCATAACGAAGCCGCTGGCCAACGCTTAAACCAATGGCTCGATTTGGGTTACCACGCCAACATGGATTACATGGGCAAACACGGCACTATGCGTTATCGGGCCAACGAATTAGTGCCCGGTACCCAACGTATCATATGTTTACGCATGGATTACCTAGACCCAAACCTCACCACCCTAAGCAGCCTAGAAGACGGCCAACAAGCCTATATCGCCCGCTATGCCCTAGGCCGCGACTACCATAAACTGGTACGTAAACGCCTAGCGCAACTGAGCAAAGCCATAGAAGCACTAATCGGCCCCTTTGGCCACCGCGTATTTGTAGACAGCGCGCCGGTATTAGAAAAACCCCTAGCCCAAAAAGCAGGCTTAGGCTGGCAAGGCAAACACACCCTTATTATCAACCGCAAACAAGGGTCGTGGTTTGTCTTAGGCGAGATTTTTGTAGACCTGGCCCTACCTATAGATGTCCCCTACAACAAAGACCACTGTAGCCGCTGCGAATCCTGCATTACCGTATGCCCCACAAATGCCTTCCCGCAACCTTACGTGCTAGACGCCAACCGCTGTATTGCCTACCTCACCATAGAACACAAAGGCCGCATTGCAGAAGAACTACGCCCACTCATGGGCAACCGCGTATTTGGTTGTGACGACTGCCAGCTCGCCTGCCCCTGGAACCGTGCACCCAGCGCCACCCAAGAAGATGACTTCAAACCCCGCCACGGGCTGGACCAAGCCCAGCTAGCCGACCTACTCACATGGACAGAAGACGAGTTTCTTAAACGCACCGAAGGCTCGCCCATAAGGCGCGCAGGCTTTGACGGCTGGCAGCGCAACCTTGCTATTGGCTTAGGCAATGGCCCAGCCACAGCCAAAGTACTCACTGCCCTCAACCAGCAACTAACACTCGCAACACCCATGGTGAAAGAACACATCGAATGGGCCCTAGACCAACTCCAGAAACGACAACACAAGAACATTCCCCTAGCGCCGGTGCCACTGAGCCAGCACTTAGGGCGAAAGTTGAAGCATTTGAATTAGCATACTCTAATAACAAGAAGGCAAATACGTTATGATCTACACGACCTGAAAATCCGCTTAACAACCCAAGGAACAACAAGTTGAACCCAGCCAAAATAATCCGCGCATGTTGCTCGCTCATCGTAGCCAGTACTTTTGCCATCTATGCCAATGCTAATGGCACTGCGTCGCTACAAGTACAAGTAGATGAACTACGCAATACTATAGGTCTTGTGCAAGTGGCCATCTACAACCGAGATGGCACAATACCTGATGAAAAATACCAAAATCACTTCCGCGTACAAACCGGAAAGATCATCAACAACAGTGTAACCATCACGTTTGATAACCTTCCACATGGCATATATGCGATTAATATTATGCATGATGAAAACACCAATGGTCAGGTAGATAAAGGTTATATACTGCCAAAAGAAGGCATCAGTTTTAGCAATTACAGCCAGATTAATTTAACCAACCGGCCCAATTTCAAAGACGCTAGCTTTGATTTTTCTGGAGATATGATAAAGAATGTAACGGTGGTCTATTTTTAATAGGTGGCCATTTAATCCAACGCTATAAAGGTAGCCCTTAACGTGACTATACCCACCAGCCTAAACGGCTTTTATGCCAGCCCAGTCGCATTGAACACAGACAAAAAATGGGTTGTTGCCGTGGTTGGGCGGGACATTTTATTGGCTGATAGTGGCGCAGTGACTCACAACCCAGTTATTGATAATGACACTGCCCACTCGCTTAGTTTTTTCTGCCAACGAAAAATAACCCTTGGCCAATGGCGTGGTCGTGACTGTGAGGTTTGGGATCTAATCCCAGAAGCGACTGATGCGGGAGGGTTTAACCTAGTTGCATTGCGTGACGTGTTAGTTTTAGCTGACGAGGAGATGTTTTCTTTGGCCTGCCGGGCCGTACAATTATTAGACTGGCAAGACACACACCGCTTTTGCGGCCGCTGTGGTAAAACGACCCAAACCAATGATAAAGAACATGCCATGATTTGCCATAAGTGCAACATCAGCAACTACCCGCGAATTTCGCCTTGCATTATTGTGTTGGTGACCCGCGGCGATCACTGCCTGTTGGCGCGTAATGTCAATTGGCCGGTTGGCCGCTTTAGCGCTTTGGCTGGGTTTCTGGAAGCCGGCGAAAGTGCCGAGCAGGCATTACATCGAGAAGTGTTTGAAGAAGTGGGTTTGGAAATTGACAACATTGGTTATGTTGGCAGCCAGTCTTGGCCGTTTCCTGGGCAGTTGATGCTGGGCTACATTGCCGACTCTGCGAGCGGAGATATTAACGTAGATGGCGTCGAAATTGTTGAGGCTCAGTGGTTTCGTTACGACCAATTGCCCACCAACATTGCGCCACCAAGCATTATGGCTGGCCGCCTGATGCAACACTATGTGCAACAGGCCACCTTGACCTACGGGTAGGCCTTTAGCGCTGGTGAAGCTACTGCTTTACGGCGTCATATTCAAAAAGTGCTCACGGTAATACGTCATCTCGGCGATGGAATCACGAACATCATCCAAAGCCAGGTGACTGCCACCTTTCTTTAAGCCATCGAGTAATTCTGGACGCCAGCGGCGGGCTAATTCTTTGAGGGTGCTTACATCCACATTGCGGTAATGGAAATGGGCTTCTAGCTGTGGCATGTATTTCACTAAAAAGCGCCGGTCTTGGCCTATGGTGTTGCCACACATGGGTGAATGACCGCTATCCACCAAAGTTTTTAGAAAGGCAATGGTTTGTTGTTCGGCTTGGGCACAGCTAACGCTACTTTCTCGCACTCGCTGGGTGAGGCCAGTTTTGCCATGTTGCTTGATGCACCACTCATTCATGTTGGCCAACACTGTGTCGCTTTGGTGAATGACAATGGACGGTCCTTCGGCCAATACGTTGAGGTGAGGGTCGGTGACAATGGTCGCAATTTCTATAATTACGTCTTGCTCTGGGTCTAGGCCCGTCATTTCTAGGTCTAGCCAAATCAGATTTTTGGGGTGTTTCACAAGAAAATGCCTTGTTGTTAGTTGGATAAACTGAATTATGCCTCACTTCGCGGTAGAATAAAGCCCTTACTGACCACAGCTTACATTTATTCTTAATGGCCAAACGTAAATTAACCCGCCGCCAGCAATGGCAAATCGACAAAGTACAAGACGAACGACGTGTGCGTGCCAACAAACAGGATGGCGCCATCGACGAAGCCATTGAACATGGCGACCTGTCAGCGGAGCAGCTGGGGTTAATTATTGCTCACTATGGCTCACTTATTGATGTGGAGGCCCTACAAGGCCAACACCAAGGCGAAATTTTTCGTTGTAAAATTCGTTCGAATTTAGGTTTTTTGGTCACCGGAGACAAGGTGTCTTGGCGTCAATCGGCAGATCAAAGTGGCGTGATTGTAGCCCGCGACGAACGCAACAGTATTCTCAGCCGGCCTAACAAATATGGCGACTTAAAACCGGTCGCTGCCAATATCGACCAAATTATTGTCACCTTTGCGCCTAAACCCTATGCTCACGCTAACCTAATTGACCGCTATTTGGTGGCGGCAGAGGCGAGTGACATTGAACCCATCTTATTGCTCAACAAAACCGACATTTTAGACGATGAGGCTCAGGCTCATTTAGAACCGATGCTGGCCCGGTATCAAAAGCTAGGTTACCGCATCATTCGCGCATCCACTAAGAGCCTGTCGGGTCTAGAAGAACTTCATGCCACGTTGGATCAAAAAGTGAGCGTATTTGTGGGGCAGTCTGGTGTTGGCAAGTCTAGCTTGGTTAACGTGTTGCTCCCGGGCGTAGACATTAAAACCCTGCCTTTATCAGAACAAACCAATAAGGGTGTACACACCACCACCACGGCTAAACTATTTCACTTGCCCAATGGTGGCCAATTGATCGATTCTCCAGGTATACGTGAATTTGGTTTATGGCACATGGACACAGCCACCCTCCTAGAAGGCTTTGTAGAATTTAGACCTTACCTAGGTTATTGCAAATTTAGCGATTGCAGCCACGAACACGAGCCTGCATGTGCCTTACTAAAAGCCTTAGAAGACGGCCACATCGACCCTGCCCGTATGCACAGTTTTCAAAATATCAAAGCGTCGTTAGACGATTTCACCACACACAATTAGGAACACACCATGGGCGACCGTCTATTCGTTGTAATGCAGTACTTATTACCTCAACATTTGATTTCACGTATTGTAGGTATGCTAGCTGCGAGTTCTTTACCTATCATTAAAGACACCTTTATTAACGTATTTATTAAGCGTTTCAAAGTTGACATGAGCGAAGCTGAGCGTCAGAACGCCAGCGAGTTTGACAGTTTTAACGACTTCTTTACCCGCAGCCTTAAAGCCGACGCGCGCATGATCGACAGCAATCCAAAACATTTGGCCTGCCCTGTAGATGGCGCCATCAGTCAGCTAGGCAGCATTAGTGGTGAAAACTTATTCCAAGCCAAAGGCCATGATTTTGATCTCACTACCTTACTGGGCGGCAATGCTGATCTGGCAAAACCGTTTATCGATGGTGAATTTGCGACGGTGTATTTAGCGCCTAAGGATTATCATCGTATTCATATGCCCTGCGATGGTACCTTAACGCACATGGTGCATGTGCCAGGCCAATTATTCTCTGTTAACCAAGCCACTGCAGCTCAAGTACCGGGCCTATTTGCACGTAACGAACGTGTAGTGACCCTATTCGAAACCGAGTTTGGCCCTATGGCGATGGTGTTGGTGGGTGCAATGATTGTGGCCAGCGTGGAAACCACATGGGCCGGATTGGTATGCCCTAAGGGCAAGACTGTGAGTCAGTTCAACTACACTGTACAAGACCCTATTGAATTCAAAAAGGGCGACGAAATGGGCCGCTTTAAGCTGGGCTCTACGGTAATTGTGTGTTTGCCAAAGGGCGTAAGCCAATGGCCTGCAGAGCTCACCGCCGGTACGACCACCCGCTTAGGGCAAATGTTTGCTGAGTTAGTTTAACTAACACCGCAAGCTTAGCTTAGGCGCGAGGGTGGTGAAAGGCCACCACCTTGGCAATGTCGGTTTCGCCCAAAGCTAACATCAACAAACGTTCTATGCCTAACGCTACGCCCGAGCAATCGGGCAAGCCGCTTTGCAGGGCTTCAATGAGGCGCTGATCCGCCACCATCTCTGGCTTACATAAAGACTGCCTGCCTTGATTATCGGCCATAAAACGCTGCCGCTGCTCTTGGGCATCTGTGAGTTCGTGATAGCCGTTAGCCAGTTCCACACCGTTAATGTACACCTCAAAGCGCCGTGCCACGGTGGTACCTTGTTCATCAACACCCAGCCGAGCTAAGGCGGCCTGACTGGCAGGGTAATCATAAATAAAGCAGGCTTGCGGCAAGGCCGGTTCAATACAATGGCTCATTAACAAATCGAGCCAGGTGTCTCTGGGTGTCGACGCATGCATTTGGATGTCGATGTGACTTAGAGCACACTCCCGCAACTGCGCATCGGTAGCGGTGTGAGGGTCAAGCTTGAGTACATTTTTAAACGCCGTTCGGTAACTCCAATAGCGCCATTGCTGCTGGCCTAATTGAGGCTCAAGCACCCGATCAACCAGATCTGCCACTTCATGCATCAACGAGCCTAAATCAAAGCCCACGCGGTACCATTCGAGCAAGGTGAATTCGGGGTTGTGTCGCCTGCCTGCCTCGCCGTTTCGAAACGCTTTAGCAATTTGGAAGATGCTGCCACTGCCCGCGGCCAACAGTCGTTTCATGGCATACTCTGGCGATGACATGAGCCACATGGTTTGGCTGGTTGCCGCACCATCGGGGGTAAAGGCGACTGGTATTGAATCGATATGAGGGTCAGACACCCCGTAATGAGACATCACGGGGGTATCGACTTCGAGCAGGTTTCGATCTCGAAAAAAATCTCGAATCTGACCTAAAACTAAGGCACGCTGCCTCAGCTGGGGGACGGTTGCACTCGGTTGCCACTGCATAATAAAGGGCCGCGGCCCTCTGCTATTTAAGCACGGCTAACGTATTCGCCGCTACGGGTGTCTATCTTCAAGAATTCACCTTGCTCAATAAACAAAGGCACACGTACTGTAGCGCCTGTGGCTAAGATTGCTGGCTTGCTGCCGCCTTGGGCGGTGTCGCCTTTAAGGCCTGGGTCAGTTTCGGTGACTTCTAGGTTTACAAAGTTAGGCGCTGCCACAGCGATTGGAGCGTCATTCCACAAGGTAACAATGTAAACTTCCTGTTCTTTAAGCCATTTGATGCTATCGCCTAGGGCGCTCTCGTCTGCACCGTATTGCTCAAAGGTGCCGTCTGTCAGCATAAAGTGCCAAAACTCACCATCGGTGTATAGGTACTCCATGTTGAGATCCATCACGTCTGCTGCTTCAATGGACTCACCCGACTTAAAGGTACGATCCCATACTCGGCCAGACTTCAAGTTTTTCATACGTACACGGGTAAATGCTTGACCTTTACCGGGCTTAACAAACTCCACGTCCACCATGTTACATGGGTCACCTTCTAGCATGACTTTAAGGCCAGATTTGAATTCGTTGCTGCTATAATTAGCCATTTTGTCGCTCTAGTAAATAAAGATTGGATATAATGTCGTCTATGATACCGCAAAGCACAGGCCAAGTTGAACCGTTAAGCTTGATAAAGCATATTCAACACAGCGATGACTGGCGTACACAGTTGCGTAACGCATACCGCAGCCCCGCGCAGTTACTTGCAGCACTGGACTTTGACAAGCAACAAATCCTGGCCATGACCGCCCATGACCAAGGGTTTAACACCCTGGTGCCGCACGCCTTTGTACAAAAAATGTCCAAGCAAGACGCCAACGACCCATTATTACTACAGGTGTTACCCCAAGCTGCAGAAGCCATAGCCCACCCCGACTTTAATACCGACCCACTAAAAGAGGCCAGCTTTAACCCTCAGCCAGGTGTGGTACATAAATATAAAGGCCGTGCGTTATTAATTACCGCCGGCCACTGCGCGATCAACTGCCGCTATTGTTTTCGCCGCCATTACCCTTACGGCGAGCAACGTCGGGCACGCAGTGAATGGCAACAAAGTTTGAATTATATCCAGCAACAAACCGATATTGAGGAAGTTATTCTCAGTGGTGGCGACCCACTGGCACTCACCGATGGCCAACTGTTTGAGATCATCACCGCCATCGAAGCCATTGCTCACGTCAAACGGTTACGCATCCACAGCCGGTTGCCTATAGTTTTGCCCGCCAGAATCACCCCAGACCTGTGCAAGCGGCTAGCAAATTCAAGATTAGATTGCGTTATGGTAGTCCACGCCAACCATGCCAACGAACTCGACGAAGACGTGGCTCAAGCGTGTAACTCATTGCGCCAACACGGTGTGCTGCTACTTAACCAAAGTGTGTTACTTGCGCAGGTGAATGACTCACTAGCAGCCCTAAAGGGGCTGAGTGAGCGCTTGTTTGAACTCGGCATTTTGCCCTACTACCTACACTTGCCAGACCATGTGGAGGGCACCACCCACTTTTTCGTGAGCCTAGAGCGCGGCCAACACTTGGTGGCGCAAATGCAGGCCACTATGTCGGGCTATTTAGTACCTAAATTAGCCCGCGAAGAGCCCGGCAACAGCAGTAAAACCGTGTACGCTAGCCATTAAACAAGGCAGCTCAATACATCTAAACCAAAGTGGCTAATTTGCTGAGGGGCTTGTTGCTTAACTAATGGTTTAGCGTGGAATGCCACACCTAAACCCGCAGTATTGAGCATCGGCAAATCGTTAGCACCATCACCCACGGCAAGGCACTGGTCAATAGACAAGCCTAACTCTGCTCTGAGTTGCTCTAGCAGGGCTACCTTTTTGTTTGCATCAACAATGGGCACACTAATTTGGCCAGTGAGCTTGCCATTAATCTGTTCCAGTGGGTTGGAAAAAGCTTGCTGCATGTCTAAGTGTTGGGCAAGACGGTCAGCAAAGTAGCTAAAGCCACCCGACAATATAGCGCAGTAAATGCCGTTGGCTTGTAGTTGCTGCATGAGTTTTTCGGCACCGGGCATCAGCTCAATGTTGCGGTAAATAGCATCCAACTGGGTGGTATCAAAACCTTTCAACAAGGCTAAACGTTGCTCAAAGCTCTGCTCAAAGTCAATTTCCCCCGCCATGGCACTGGCAGTAATCGCGGCCACTTTGGGGCCAATACCTGCCACATAGGCCAGTTCGTCCATCACTTCTGCCTGAATCAGAGTGGAGTCCATATCAAACACGGCCAACTTAATCGGGGCGATAGGCGTGTTTGACGTTTGCCACGTGTAATCCAGTTCACCTTGATCGCGTATTGGGTTTAACAATGTACTCACGCTGTGCTTTAGCACATCAGTAGCACTGTGTTCGCTTTGCCAGTTCCATTGATGCACTATGGTCTGGCCCATTTGCGTTACCTCACGCATGGTCAAGTTAATCGCTTGCGGGCGCAAAAGGGTCTCTATGGTGGCAACCGTTTGCAGCGCATCTTGTTGAAACAGGGTAAAACGATGAAACATATAATCTACTCCAAAGACGGGCTTAGCATTTTAGCATTTGTAGGTTAGAATGGACTGCTTTTTTCTTGTTTGACACCGTACCGAATCACACCCAATGCCCAATAAAATTCTTTCGTTTCGACACTTAATGCAATCTCGCCTAACGTTAGTGCAGAAGACCGTGTGTCTGCTAATTGCCGTATTCCTACTCGTGGGCGCATCATTGGGGCTGATGACTTACCAACACATCAACCAAGTGGCGGGCCAACAAAATACCTTTTTTGCCCAACAAATGGGGCAGCAGTTAGCCAATTTAAGCGCGCCACTGATCATAAAACAAGACTACATTAGCCTTAATGTGACCTTGGCAGAACTGCGCGAGCAAGGTGCCATTATCGGTGCTGCCGTATACGACGCCGAAGACCAAATGCTGGCTAAAACCGGGTACTTAAATGACATCGACCACCTGGTGCTGCCCATTCGTTTAAACGAAGCCACCATTGGCAGTTTGCACTTACGCCAAGCCGATTTAAACCTTTACCCAAGCTTGGCTCAACTGAGCCAATTGTTATGGCCTACGGTAGGCCTCACATTTTTGGCCTGTATCATCCTCGGTTGGTGGTTTGGTGCCAAACTAGTACAACCCTTACGCCGTCTGCACGAAGCCCAGGATCAATTGCTTGAATACGGTAAAGCGCCACCTCTAGATGACTCCAGACTCGATGAATGGGGCATTATTAACTTGGGCTTTAACTCAATTAACGAAGAACGCTTGTTACATGCGAAAACGGATTATCAATACGAGCTCGACATGCCAGCGGGCAAAGGCTTAACCGCGCCGGAAGCACCAGACCACCAGCCCGAGCTAGAGGCTCCTGGCCAACAAGAAGCCTTTAACCATGAGCTACATGACTTAGCCCGAGAGCTCTCGGGCGAGCCTTCCCTTGGCGACTTAAGCGATCCTCTGTTTGCCCCTAAGCTCGAACAGAGCCCACCGGCCACAGACACCAAGCTACCTATTTTTACCATGGACGACTTGCGCCAGAGCCACAATTCAGAGCCATTACGAGCCACACCGGTGGCGTTAGAAGATGAACCCGCAGCAACGCCTGTCGTTACACCCTTGGTGACTGCAGAAGAAGAGCCGCTGGTGAGCTTGCTCTATATCAACGTCAACACCCGTGATCAAGGCCCCATGGAAGCGGCAGAGAAGCATCTACTACTCAAGGCCTACCAACGTTTGGTGGATCAGGTGTGTGCCATCTACGGTGGCACCATAGAAACAGAAGACAACCACGACGTATTGGTGACTTTCGATAAACCCCACGAACACATGACACACTGCGTTAACGCTTTGTGCGCGGCTCAGTTTTTCTTTGGTTTGTACAAAGCGTTTAATGAACAGCGGGCCAGCAACAACAAATCTAGTTTAAACATTCAGATTGTTGTGCATACCGGCACCTTAGATGATGTGAGCCAGCTTACCGAACAAGCGGCGCAACTGTCGCGCCGCGAAAGGCAAAATCACATGGTGATTAGCCGTCATGTGGCTTACCACCCTGAGCTACAACAACGGGTACTACAAGCCGACAACTGTGTGGCATTAGCCAGCGGCGCCTTTAGTCTGAGCCGCTTAAGCAGCGACTACCAAGACTTGTTGGATATGCAGATTACCCATTTTAGCCAAACGCTTTAAGCGTTTGGCGTGGGTTCCTCGGCTACATTTAGCACCAACCCTTCCACTTCTAGACTATCTACCTTTTGGAATCCACGGGGCAGTTTGTTGCCTCTGCGGCCCCGCTCACCTCGATAATGCACAAGATCGGAAGCCTTTAAGCGTAGGTAACGTTTGCCAGAATGAACCAACAATTCACTAGCTTCGGTCACCAAGGCGCAAGACACCATGAACTCCTCACGGCTCGCCACGCGGGCTGACGAAATGCTAATAATTTTATTGCCTTTACCACGCGCTAACTGAGGCAAATCTTGCAATGGGAATACCAACATACGGCCCTCATTACTCACGGCCACCAACCACGTATCTTCTAGCTGCGTGATATGTTGTGGGGCAATGACCTTAGCGCCTTTAGGTACCGACATAGCAGCCTTACCGGCCTTATTTTTGCTTAGCAGGTCTTCAAAAGTAGTAATAAAGCCGTAACCCGCATCGGTGCTCATCAGTAACAGCTGGTCAGGCTTGGCACACACTGCCGCCGCAAACTGCACGCCACTGGGCGCATTAAAGCGACCGCTCAAGGGTTCGCCCTGACCTCGCGCAGACGGCAAAGTATGCGCTTCTAAGGCATAGGTGCGGCCACCTTCATCGAGAAAAGCCACACTTTGGTTGCTGCGCCCCAACACCATGAGTAAGAAATCATCACCCGACTTATAACTCATGTTTTCTGGGTCGATGTCATGGCCCTTAGCGCCACGCACCCAGCCCTGCTTAGACAAGACTACGGTTACCGGCTCTGAGGTGAGTAAATCACGCTCAGACAAGGCTTTCGCTTCTTGACGCACCACAATAGGCGAACGACGATCGTCGCCAAAGGCTTCGGCATCGGTGGTCAATTCACGTTTAATGAGGGTTTTTAGGCGGGCTTTAGAACCTAACAAAAGCTCTAACTTGTCTCTTTCTGCAGCTAACTCTTCTTGCTCGGCTGCAATTTTATGTTCTTCCAACTTAGCCAAGTGACGTAACTTTAAGTCTAAAATAGCATCGGCTTGGCGGTCTGACAATGCAAATCGCTGCATTAACACCGGTTTAGGTTTGTCTTGCTCGCGAATAATAGCGATGATTTCATCGATATTAAGGTAGGCAATCAACAAACCTTCTAACAGGTGCAAGCGCTCTAACACTTTGTCTAAACGGTATTGCAAGCGCCGAGTGACCGTGTCCATACGAAATGCCAGCCATTCTTTAAGAATATGACTAAGGCCTTTAACCTGCGGTTTACCGTCCACCCCAATGAGGTTGAGGTTAACGCGGTAAGTACGTTCTAAATCCGTAGTGGCAAACAAATGGTGCATTAATTGTTCGGTATCAATACGGTTGGAACGCGGCACAATCACTAAGCGAGTGGGTTTCTCGTGATCCGATTCGTCCCGTAAATCGGCCACCATAGGCAACTTTTTAGCCTGCATTTGGGCCGCAATTTGCTCTAAAATCCGAGCACCAGACACCTGATACGGCAAGGCACTAATAACAATGTCGCCATCTTCATGATCAACCACGGCACGCATACGAATGCTGCCACGGCCGGTTTGATACATCTGCAACATATCACTTTGTGGGCTAATAATTTCCGCTGTGGTGGGCATGTCTGGGCCCTGCACAAACTGCAGCAAATCTTCGGTAGTGGCCGATGGGTTGTCTAACAAATGAATACAGGCAGACACCACTTCACGCAAGTTATGAGGCGGAATATCGGTAGCCATACCCACCGCAATGCCGGTGGCGCCGTTGAGCAGTACGTTAGGTACCCGTGATGGCAGCACCAGCGGCTCTTGTAGAGTACCGTCAAAGTTATTACCCCAATCCACCGTACCTTGGCCTAGTTCGCCTAATAATACGTCGGCATAAGCGGTGAGCTTGGCTTCGGTATAACGCATGGCGGCGAAGGATTTTGGGTCATCGGCGGAACCCCAGTTGCCTTGACCATCCACCAAGGTATAGCGGTAAGAGAAGGTTTGGGCCATATGTACCATGGCCTCATAACACGCACTGTCGCCATGGGGGTGAAACTTACCCAACACGTCACCAATGGTACGCGCCGACTTTTTGTACTTAGACGTGGTCTTTAAACCCAATTCAGACATGGCATATACAATACGCCGCTGCACGGGTTTAAGACCGTCACCAATGTGGGGCAAGGCACGGTCCAAAATCACGTACATGGAATAATCTAAATAGGCTTTTTCGGTATATTCTTTGAGGGGGAGACGCTCAACGCCTTCATCGATGGGTATGACACCAGACATAAACAGACAAATCCTTATTGAGCTTGCGGGCGGCAAAACAGGCCCTGCTCATGCAACAAATTAGCCTTGAGTATACCGTAAAAAAAGCCCAGGTGAGAAGACGATGAATATTTGTTGAGTGAATGCGACCTATCGTATCAATGCCGGACATAAGGCAGCGCTTGTGGTTACTTTTTAACCAAAAATAAGTTACAATTTAACCACTGAAAACCGCACCCATGATGGACCGCGCTGTTCCAACTTTCGTCACTGCGCAAACCATCAGACCAGCAAGGCAGGGCCGCCAGAGCCTACCTTACAATAATTTGTTGAGTCATTGATTTTCATAGTAAAAATTAATTTTAACTTCTCTCGGAAAATGACTATGTCTCAGCATCCAACCCTTACTGAAATGGGTATCACTAGCTTCGAAGCTATCAACAAATACACCCTGCGCCAAGAAGGCGATTTTGACATCCTCAAAATCTACTACAAGCGCGAAAAAGGCTCTTTCTTACCACGCAGCAAAAAGTTCCGCTTTGGTCGTGCTACACGCACTGTCATGGTTGATTCTGGCCGCCAACAGTGGCAAGAAGTGAGCGAAATCTCTCCTTTCTTGTTACGCGCACTCACCGAGCTAAACAAACTCGCTCACGAAGAAAAGAAAGTGACCGATAGCAAAGAAACTATTGAGCAAGATCTTGTGCACTTAG
Source organism: Oceanospirillaceae bacterium (assembly GCA_029938085.1). GTDB lineage: Bacteria > Pseudomonadota > Gammaproteobacteria > Pseudomonadales > Balneatricaceae > Njordibacter. The sequence continues at coordinate 221,800 of JAPYOS010000002.1, forward strand.
AGCGCATCATGACTGAAAAGTTAGCTGAAATTCGCGCCAAGTTAGAGCAGCTATAAGCCTCTCTAACCTAAGCCGCACTAAAACCGCACTAGCCAAGCTAGCTGCGGTTTTTTTATAGCGGAATATCATCCACCGCGTCAGCCACTGTTTCAATACTTTCATCCAGCGCATTGCCCACCACGGGAACTACCGACACCACGGCACCCACCACCCTCATGGGCACTGTGACCACTTTGGTTAACACACAGCCGCTTACGCTTATGGCCAACACCATAACTACAATCCATCGTGTAACATTCATACTTCATCCTCTGCTAGCGCTACGCGCGTACCTTTAAGGCTCTGTTTAATGGTTTTTAAATGATGATGGAAATCTTCGCCGCGGCGTAAGATAACGCCAGTGGCCAGCACATCCAATAAGGTAAGTTGAATCAAGCGCGATTGCATCGGCATATACACATCAGTGTCTTCTGGCGCATCAACACCTAACACTAGCGTGGCCTCTTGCGCCAATGGCGAATCAACGGCTGTAATAGCCACCACTACTGCTCCCGCTGCACGGCCAATACGGGCCACTTCTACCATCTCTTTAGTACGGCCGGTAAACGACAAGAGCACTAACACATCGCCACGCTTACAGGCCGATGCCATCATGCGCATCATCAACGAATCGTTATGCGCCACCACCGGAATATTAAAACGAAAGAATTTGTGCAGTGCATCTTGAGCTACAGCACCAGACGCACCCATACCACAAAAACAAATTTGCTGAGCCTGACTTAAGTAATCAACGGCACGCTGCACCACATTACTGTCCACTTGCTGCCTAGCGGCATCCAAACTGGCAATGGAGCTGGTAAAAATCTTATCGGTGTACTGTGCTGCAGTATCATTTTGGCCCACACTTTGACTCACATAGGGCGTACCACTGGCCATACTTTGTGCCAGCTCCAGCTTGAAATCTGGATAACCTTTAAGTCCAAAGCTACGGCACATGCGATTTACTGTGGGTTCACTCACTTGTGCCAAGCCCGCTAAGGCGGCAATACTCATGCGGGTAGCCGCGCGTGGGTCGGCCACAATCACCTGCGCCACTTTACGTTCCGAACGATTAAGCTGATCTTGCTGCTGCACCAGCTGCTGAAGCAAGTTATTATTAGACGTCATAGATAGGATTCTTTAATAAAGTTGCATAATATATGTAATATTACCAACATTTTGTCATTATTGGTGACTTTTGTGTAATTTTAAAGGTATTATTACCTCTTGAGCAGAGACGAACTAGGTTTTCCATGTCAGGCACCCAATCCACAACGCATCACCAAACGTTAAGCAAGCATACCTTAAGCCACAGCTTAGTTCTATTTGGTGCTCTAGGTGATTTGTCACTACGTAAGCTAATGCCAGCCCTATATCAGCTAGAAGCCGCCAAACTACTGAGCGACGAACTTCGCATTATGGCAGTGGCCCGCACCGCGTTAGACGACCCAGAACTACGGCAACGTATTGCACAAACGTTAACCCAATACGTGAGTGAAGATCAACTAGATCACGCCACCGTAAGCCGGTTTTTACAACGGCTGAGCTACTGTCAGGTTGACCTTACCCAAGCACAAGACTATCAAGCGTTAGCCCAAAAACTAGCCACATGGCATCCCAAAATAAGTTTCTATTTGGCCACACCGCCCAGTCTGTACGGGCAAATATGCGACCACCTCCATAGCGCTGGCGCCATCACCGATCAGTGCCGCATGGTGGTGGAAAAACCAATCGGCCATGACCTTGCCTCGTCGGTTGTTATCAATGACAAGCTCGGCCAATACTTTGATGAGCAACAAATCTTTCGTATCGACCATTATTTAGGCAAAGAAACCGTTCAAAACCTCATCGCCTTGCGTTTTGCTAACCCACTATTTGAAAGCCAGTGGAATCATAAGCACATTGCTTATGTTGAAATTAGTGTTGCCGAAGACGTTGGCATCGAAGGCCGCTGGGGGTATTTCGACCAAGCCGGACAAATGCGCGACATGGTGCAAAACCACCTATTACAATTGCTATGCATGGTGGCTATGGACCCACCATCACAACTCAACGCCAATAGCATTCGTGACGAAAAGGTAAAAGTATTACGGGCGCTAAAACCCCTACCGCAAAACCAAGTCGACAAACACCTTGTGCTCGGCCAGTATGCCGACGGCCAACATCAAAACCAAGCTGCGCCGGGTTATCTTAACGAAGCCGATGCCAACACGAGCAGCAATACCGAAACCTTTATCGCCCTACGTGCAGAAATTGCCAATTGGCGCTGGACCGGCACCCCATTTTACTTGCGCACGGGCAAACGGATGGCCGAAAAGGTCACCGAGATCATCATTCACTACAAACCAAACAGCCACTTTATCTTTGACCAACAGCAAGCTGCTATTGCTCAAAACAAACTGGTGATTCGTTTACAGCCATACGAAAGCATTTCTTTACAGGTGCTCACTAAAGAACAGGGCATCGACAAAAGCATGCAATTGCGGCGCGACCCACTGCATTTAGACTTTGCCCAAACCCAATCGCAAGCTCGTATCCCAGATGCATACGAACGCTTGTTGCTCGAAGCATTAAAAGGCAACCAAAGCCTGTTCGTTAGGCGTGACGAAGTCGAATTAGCATGGCAATGGTGTGATCAAATTAGGCTAGCATGGCAAGCACAAGATGTGACTTTAGATCTCTACGCCGCCGGCAGCAACGGCCCAACACAGGCTTGCGATATGATCGAATCCTATGGCCATAATTGGTATGAGCACTGCAATGACACAGCCTAAACCAACCACCTTACCCTCACACAACCATTGGTTAGCCGCCAGCAGCCACGAGGAACTTGCAGCCTCCTTGGCCTCGGCCGTGGCGGCACAGTTGCGACAAGCCCTTGCGGCCCAATCCAGAGCCAGCTTGGCGGTTTCTGGCGGACGCACACCCACGGCCATGCTCCAGCAACTCAGCCAACAAACACTGGACTGGCACCGAGTAGACGTAACCTTGGCTGACGAACGCTGGGTAGACGAGCAACATAGCGCCAGTAATGCTGCCTTGGTAAAAACCTGGCTATTAAAAAACAACGCTGAAGACGCGACTTTCTACCCGCTATTTAATGGGGCGAATAGCGCAACATTGGGACAAACCCATTGCCAGCAACAACTCCAACACATGCATTGGCCACTTGACGTGCTCGTGCTGGGCATGGGTGACGACGGTCATACCGCCTCATTATTCCCTTTGTGCCCAGCCCTTCCGCAAGCATTATCCACCCAGGACTTATGCATCGCCACCCAAGCGCCGGTAGACCCGACTCAACGAATGAGTTTATCCGCCAACGCACTGATGCAGGCCCAACATATCCATTTACATATAGAAGGCGCAGCAAAGCTACAGGTATTGGAACAAGCCACTGCCCTACAAGATCGCAATCAAATGCCAATCTACACCTTTATTCAGCAAACCCTCAACATCCACTGGTGCCCTTAAATGACATCTTTACAAAATACTCAAATAGACATTAACACTCAGCGCCTAGACCAAATTTGTGCTATCACACCGGTGATTCCCGTATTAACGCTCGACAATGCCGAACAAGCCCTAGGTATCGCCAGCGCTCTGGTTAAAGGTGGTTTATGTGTACTGGAAATTACCTTGCGTAGTGATTACGGCTTAAGTGCCATCAAACAGCTCAAACAAGCCTTGCCCGAAGCCATCATCGGTGCCGGTACAGTGCTCAATCCAACACAATATCAGGCCTGTATTGATGCGGGTGCCGACTTCATCGTTAGCCCAGGCAGCACCACAGCATTACTGCAATACGGTAGCCAAGCCACAGTGCCGTTACTACCCGGGGTAGCTAGCGTCAGTGAAGCCATGCAGGCCATGCAGCTAGGGTATCGCCGGTTTAAGCTATTCCCCGCTGCGGTGGTGGGTGGCGTAGATGCATTAAAGGCCTTTGCTGGGCCTTTATCCGAACTCAAATTCTGCCCCACCGGCGGCATTAAACCTAACAATGCAGCAGACTATTTAGCGCTGAATAACGTGATGTGTGTAGGTGGTACATGGCTAACGCCAAAAAGTCTAACCGACGCCAAAGACTGGCATGCTGTACATCAACTTGCATTACGGGCCGCTGCAATGTAAGCGACACACTATAATTAGTGTTAAACTAGCCTCCTGCGGATCTACTTTGAGGCAGTCATGTCACTAACCTTTGATGCCCTTTTGCTCGATTTGAGCGGTGTGCTCTATGACGACAATAAGGTCATTGATGGTGCAATTGACTGCGTGCGTGAAGCAAGACATCTAGGCTTACAATTACGCTTTGTTACCAATACTGCGACCCGCAGTCATCACCGCATTTTGCAACAACTGCTGGGTATGGGTTTTAGCATTGAATCTAGAGAGCTTTACACTGCTCCAAGAGCCGCAGCTAAATATTTAGAGCAACATAACCTATCGCCCTTGGCCTTAGTTCACCCATCGATCGCCAGCGAATTCTCACACCTGACCAAGACGCAACCCAACTGTGTGGTGTTAGGCGATGCCCGCGATGGACTCACCTATGAAGCCTTGAACCAGGCATTCCGACTTTGCCACCAAGGGTTGCCTCTCATTGGCATTGGGCTTAACCGCTACTTCAATGGCAGTAATGGCTTAATGTTGGACGCTGGCGGCTTTATCACAGGCTTGGCTTGGGCGGCCCAAGTTGAGCCAATTATCATGGGCAAACCCAGCGTCAAGTTTTATCAGCACATAGTGGCATCCACAGGACTCAATGCAAAACAATGCTTAATGGTGGGCGATGATGTGGCCGCCGACGTGGTGGGCGCCGTGGCTGCTGGTTTACAGGCTTGCTTAGTACAGACCGGAAAATTTCGTGCTAACGACCTTCACCAGCTACCCCAAGAGGCGCGAACCATTGCCAGTATTAATGATTTGTTTAAAGCATATGCGCGTTAAACAAGGTTTGTATTAACCGTATAGAGGTTGTTGTAGCTGGCCTGTAGCGATGCTTAAGGCTTCGGCCTCTACCACCGCCAAAGCATCAACGGCACTGTGTAGAGAATCAAAGTCAGTGCTTTGAGACGACAATATAGCCCTCACGAGATGCTTGATCTCATGCTCATAACCCATGCCAGCGGCTAGGTCCACGGCTTGAGCCACTCCCCCGTGATACAAGATTAGATGTTCGCCGTCTCCGAGCTCATAGCCTAGTGTTGCTTGCTCAAAGTTGGCAGTATAGCTCATGTTAAACGGGTAACCCTGAGCCATAGACCAACCACCTTGAGCAGTCACAACAGCATCTTTAAATTCACCGGCAAAGGTATATTGAGTATGCACATGATCCAAACCACCCGATCGCCCTATATGGCCACGGCTAACTACTTCACTAGGGCGACCTAAACAATGACTAATGAAGTCCACGTCATGAATATGTAAATCTAATATCGCACCGCCACACTGCTCACAGGAGTTGTAAAACTCACCTTCAGGGAAGCTTGCTAGGCGCGAACAAGATAAAGATTTCAAGCTGCCGTAACGCTTGTCATCAATGGCTTGCCTTAAGCAAACCCACGCAGGCCAATAGCGCAAACACATGCCCAACATAACAAATGACTGACTCGCTCGAGCTAAAGCCAACATTTCTAGACCTTGCGCATGGCTTTTTGCCACCGGCTTCTCCACCATTAGGTGGTAACCTTTCAACAACACCGCCTTTGCCATAGCTAAATGTAAGTGAGTACCCACGCACACATCAACCAGATCAACAGCTGCAGACTCAATCAACTCATAACCATCAGTGAAACGCTGCACCCGGGTCAAATCGGCCTGACCCTGCCCCTGCCCTTGAATATTGCCTTGTGCCTGAACCGCACCAAACAGACGCGCTTCATCTTGATCTGCTATCGCCACTAACTCCACGTTGTCCATTTGGCTGTACACATCCAAGTGGGTCTGACCCATTATCCCTAGGCCTATCACTCCAACTCTTACCTTACGACTCATTGCCCAGCCTCCTGGCGGCTATTCAGTGCCATAATCTGATCCATCGCCACTGATGTTCGCTGTAACAAACAGGCATCCCACGGTAACATTTCAGCGGTTAGCGTGGAGTCGTAATTAATTTCCTTGAGAGCTGCCATGGTTGCTTGCCATGGCACCTCACCCGCTCCCAAATCACAGAAATTATAGGCACCAGACCAACCAAAACTTTCTCGGTAGTCCTTAATGTGAACACGCTTTATCCGTTCGCCCAATAGCTCAATCCAGTGCGGCGGGTATTGATGAATACCCATCAAATTACCCACGTCTAAATACACGCCCAACCGAGGCGAGTCAAAGCTATCTATAAAGTCACGCAACTCCAAAGGGGAATAAAACAAACCATTCCAAACATTCTCTAAACACAGATCAACATCAACCCGTTCGGCAACTTCCAGCAAGGGCAATAACATTTGGCGCATGCGTTCTACTGCAATGTCATAACGCACCAAGTCTGCACTTATGGGGCTACGGCTAACGCCAGGCACCATGAGCAAGGCACCACAACCCAGCTCCGCAGCCATTATTAACGCGCGCTGATGAAACTCGATACTTGCTAACCGCATATCCAAGTCGTCACTGGCAGGATTCTGGCTCCAGCTCATGCCGGTGGCTAAACTAGACACCACTACTGGTGATGCTTCTATGGCTCGCTTGACGGGGGCTAAATGAGTATCACATGTCAAAACACCAACGTCTGACACAGCTAGTTCAAGGTGGGTAAAGCCAAATCTTTGAGCATCAACTAGTGCTTGCTCAATGCTATGATTGGCCTGTAAACCATACTCCATTGACCAATAGCTTATTGCTTTATGCATATTAGATCTCTCCCTTGATCCACGTTTGCTGCACTATTAAATATTCGTCCAACAGCACTAAATCGGCTTGAAAACCGCTGGCTATCCTACCTAGTTGCTGATCCAACCTCAAGAACTGGGCCGGATAAAGCGACGCCATACGCAAAGCTTCCTCCAGCTCCAAACCAACTTTATTCACTGTATTACGCACTGCGCTAGCCATATTCAAATCACTACCGGCGAGAGTTCCATCAAGGGTTGTCACCTTGCCATTTTCACTCACAATAGGCCGTCCCATAAGATCAAATTGACCCGCACCGGCCCCTACAGTATGCATCGCATCGGTTACTAACATCATTTTACCTTGTGATTTGGCTTTAATGGCTTGCCGCAATGTAGCAGGGTGTACGTGGTACCCATCAACAATCAGACCACACCAACTGTCGGCATGGTCAAGCGCTGCACCAACCACTCCCGGCTCTCGGCTAGTCATTGGCGTCATGGCATTAAATAAGTGGGTAAACCCCCGAACCCCATGCTCCAACGCGATTTGCATTTGCTCATAATTAGCCGCCGTATGACCCGCCGATATAATCATGCCATCAGCTGTCAAACGTTGAATAAACTCAGGACTCACCTGTTCCGGCGCTAAAGTCATGAGCTTGATTAATTTAGCCGGAAAGGCGTCAAACAAATGACTCAAGTCTTCATAGCTGGTAGGCACTCGAATGCTAGTGGGAGGATGCACTCCTTTTCGCTCTTCATTTAGATAAGGACCTTCTAAGTGAATACCTAAAATACCCGGCACGCCCAGTTCCACTGCCGCGGCGACTGCCGCGACCGCATTTACCATTTGCACCCAGGTGTCAGTAATCAGCGTCGGGATAAATGAAGTGGTACCATACTGCCTGTGTGCTTGAGCAATGGTTGCTAACGAACTAGCACTGGGCTGGTGATTAAGCAGCTCTCCGGCACCACCATTGACGTGCACATCTATAAAGCCAGGTACCAATAAACCATCATTAAGGTCATAGGTATTAACAGCAGAAGACAGCGAAGCATGGGGCACCAAATCAACGATAAGGCCATTTTCAATAAGCAATGCATGGTCACTTACGATCTTATGTCCGGTGAAAATTTGGCCGTTTATTAGTGCTTTTATTGTTACCATAGTCAGCTACTCTCCAGTTTTTCTCGCGTTATTTCAGCACGCATCTTTTCCACCCAATGATAATATTGCTGAGCATCTAACAAAGATGCCGCTTCAGCATCCAATACGACCGTCACCGTTGTATGGAATTGCAGCACCGATGCTGGTGCCATAGCACTCACTGGTCCTTCCACCATCGCCTTTACCGCCTGCGCTTTATGCTTTCCCGTGGCCAACAATAAAATGTGTCGAGCTTCCATTATAGTGCCGATACCCATGGTTAGGGCTAACGAGGGTTGCTGCTCTTGAGCCCCAAAAAAATGCGCATTTGCGGCCATCGTGTCTTCCGTGAGGGTTTTGATACGGGTACGTGATGCTAAACTTGACGTAGGTTCGTTAAAACCAATATGTCCATTGGCGCCCAACCCCAAAACCTGTAAGTCGATGCCCCCTGCCGACTTTATCGCCGCTTCATAACGGGTGCACTCTATTTGAGGGTCAGCCAACCCTTGCGGCACTTGGGTTGCCACGGGGTCCATATTAATGTGGTCGAATAGATGCTGTTGCATAAAGTGCCGGTAACTCTGATGATGCTCCGGGTTTATACCAACGTACTCATCTAGGTTAAAGCTTTTGGCCCGACTAAAACAAACTTCGCCCGCCTCATAGCGGCGAACTAATTCTCTGTACAAAATCACTGGAGTAGAGCCCGTGGCCAACCCCAAAACCGAAGTCGGCTGGCCAATCAATTGTCGACTTACTATCTGAGCACTGGTTGTCGCAACGGTATTGGCATCGCCAGCAATAACTACTCGCATGTAACTAAACTCCAGTGGCCAAACGGCAGGCCGCAATTATAAAGGTGGGAAAGCATAACAAAACAATACCAATATAATACACAAATAAGTCGTATTACAAACCAATTTAGCATAAATTTCAACACCAAACCTTCTAAACGGTACTTTTAACGTCGAAATGGCATAGTTTTCATGAAGATAGGCATAGACTACAAACATGGATACGAAATTGGTACTAAAATACTTGCAAGACCGATAAATTGGATATATATTGGTATTTAAATAACTAAAGTTAGGTACGCAGAGTGCGTCAGGCAAAACCGATAATGGTTCTTCACAGTTACGTGAACACCCAAAGTAAGATAGAGCTTCAGCTCACCAATGTTGGTGCCGTCGCGATATCTGATTTTTGCCTGTGCTTTAGCCTATTAGCACCAGCAACCACTGTGAGTGGATGCAAGATAACCGAACAAGTGGGCGGCTTTACCCGCCTAATCCCTACCAACCAGATGCCTCTAGAGCCAGGCAACAGCTGGGCTTGCTGCATCAGCTATAGAGAAGACACTCTGCCACTTAACGTGGCCTGGGGGCCAAAAAATGCCTACATCACGCACACCGGCAAGTCCACTCCAGTGCAAACCCAGCCGACCCGCTTTGCTGCCTTGGGCACAAACAAACCCACCAGCCTTAGCTACCCACACAAGCAACTCAAACTAAGCCCAAAACCAACACTCTGGACGCCGACTGGTAATTACTGCGACTGCACATCTGGCTTCAATACCTCCGGCCTGAAGCTGCCAATGGCCCATAAGGCGTGGCAAGACTCTAGCGCCTTAGGGTTACGTAGCGGCCTCACAAATACGGCGCAAGGCCACACGCTAATTGCATGCAGCATCAATTCAACACTTCACCAAGAGGCTTACCATCTGCAGATAGATGATCATTCAGTGTCGCTGGAGGCTAGTCACGAACATGGGTTTTTTTATGGGTTTATCAGCCTTATGCAAATGCATTGCAGTTATGACGGCAGATTGCCCTGTGGCCGCATTGAAGATCAACCACGTTTCAATTGGCGCGGCCAACATCTAGATTGCGCACGTCAGTTTTTCGATGTTACAACCTTATGTGAATTGTTGGATGTAATGGCGCTTCTTAAACTCAATCAGTTTCATTGGCACGCCATTAACGATGAGGCTTTTCGCTTTGAACTTGAGTGCGCACCAGAACTAGCGCAAAGAACCGCGTGGCGCGGCGAAGGCCAACTCATACCCGGCGTTTTTGGTGGCGGCATCGGCCCTGCCGGCGGAAGTTACAGCAAAGGTGATGTGGAAAGACTGTTGCAACATGCGCGCAGCTGCCACTTACAGGTAATGGCAGAAATTGAGTTGCCTGGGCACAGCCTTGCATTACAACAAGTCCTACCCCAGCTTAACGAGGAGCTTTCCACCTGCGAAGACGCCCAACCAGAGTCAGTTCAGGGCTACCATAACAATACTATCAACCCTGCTCTGGATAGCACCTGGTTGCTATTAACACCCATTATCAAAGAACTATGTAATCTGTTTGGCAGTAATCACTTACATCTAGGCGGCGATGAAGTAACGGCTGGATGCTGGGATGGTTCGCCCGCAATTGATTTATTAAAACAAACCCATAATCTTGCCAGTGACGCCGATGTACTAGGCTGGTTCATGTGCAAAGCCGCCGCCATTGTACGCCAACAAGGGGTGCTGCCTGCGGCCTGGCAGGAATCTGCCGAGTGTATGGAGTTCAATATTGGCACTGATGCGTTAGTGTTCGCTTGGCAAGACACTAAATCTGGGCAAGCCCTTTTAGACCGAGGATTTCAGGTTGTCATGACCCCTGCGCAGCACCTTTACTTTGACATGAGCAGCGATAATAACTCACAAAGTGCTGGTGCCAATTGGGCCGCAACCATTAGCTTAGAGGACACCACTGCTTGGCACCCAAGTGATGGAATTGCCGGTATTCAGGGTGCACTTTGGTGTGAAACCATTGCCAGCACAAAAGACCTTAAAAAAGCCCTAGCACCGCGTATTATAGGCTTAGCAGAAAGTGCTTGGTGCACTGAAAACAACACTCGCAGAGGTGCCGACTTAATTCAGGCGGCACATGATTTTAACCCTATTTGGCAAGCCCTAAGCTGGCCTACCCAGCGCTTTTAACTTTAGGAGACGACGAGTAATGCAACTGCTTCGACGTTTAATGCCCCGCAAGGGACTACATTCTACGAAATTTTTTGCCTGGGCCTTAATCGCCCCTGCAGCAGCTTATATGTGTTTGATTGTGGCATGGCCGTTGGTGGAAACCATTCGTCTATCCTTCACCAATTCTGGCCTAGGCATAGAAGATTATGTGGGTTTCGCCAACTACGAAAAACTTCTGAGTAGCCGAAAGTTTCCCGACACCATTGGCAGAACTTTTTATTGGATGTTTTTATCGGTCGGGCTCAAGCTCATTCTTGGGCTCATTGGTGCCTCATTGTTAGCCGCCAACCTCAAAGGCAAAGCGGCTTTTCGAGTGCTGGTTATGCCGCCTTGGATCGTGCCTATTGCCATTGGTTGTATTGGTTGGTTATGGCTCTACAACGGCCACTTTGGCATTCTCTCTGGGGTATTGCAAAACCTAGGCATCATCGATGGTCCATTTGAATTTTTAGCCTATAAGAACAGTGCCTTTTACTCCGCCATTGTTACGGACGTGTGGATTGGCACGCCCATGATCACTATATTTTTACTGGCTGCTATACAAAATGTGCCCCGTGATTTATATGAAGCGGCGTATATAGATGGTGCTTCTCGCTGGTATCGTTTTCGTCGCATCACCATGCCCCAAATCATGCCTATGTTTGCATCGATGGCCTTATTATCTGCCATTTGGACCTTTAATTCCTTTGAAATCATTTGGATATTAACCGAAGGGGGACCTCGAGGAGGCACTACCACACTTATTGTAGATACCTATAAAACGGCCATTGCTAATTATAAGTACGGCCAAGGTGCTACTCGAGCGGTGCTTATCGTTGCCATACTCGCGGTGTTTTCCTTGCTGTATCTATGGTTGGTGAACAAGGTCAATAAAAAATATGGAGACGAGAAATGATTGATAAATACTCAGCCCTAGAAAAGCTAGGCCTCTATACAGCCATTGGTATCTTTTTAACCTTTATGCTGCTGCCGTTCGTGGAAATGCTTTTAGCGTCCCTAAGGCCGCTCACTCACCTGTTCCGATCGCCGTACCAGTTTTGGTCTGACGACATGTCATTGCAAGCCTATTCGGACATTTGGGTAACCGTACCTAAATTGCCTCGCTACATTTTTAACAGTGTGTTTTTGGCCAGCATGACCACCCTGATTTGTATGGTTTTTGTAGTGCCCGCTGCGTACGCATACGCGCGCTTTCAATTTCGTGGCAAAGCGGTGAGCCTGGCGTTGTTTTTAGCTGTGAACATGTTTGCTGGCGCAGTCCTATTGATTCCCCTATACAAGTTGTTGCGCGGCATGGGCTTGCTCAATACCTACTGGGCGATGATCATTCCTGGTGCTGCATTTCTAGTGCCCACCGGCATTTATTTGCTCAAATCTTTTCTTGAAAAAATCCCAAAAGAGCTTGAGGAAGCAGCGTTCGTCGATGGCGCTTCACGGCTTTATACCCTACGACGGGTGATTTTACCCCTAGCGGTCCCTGGCTTGATCGTGGTTGGCGTCTATTCCTTCATCGGTGCCTACGCTCAACAATTTTTGTTCGCTATTACCTTTAACCAGAAACGCGACTACATGCCCTTACCCGCGGGCATCTTTGAATTTATCGGTTATCAAGAAGTCATTTGGAACCAAATGATGGCTGCTAGCATAATCGGCATTTTGCCCGTGTTGTTTATTTTCTTGTTCTTGCAGAAATTTCTCATGGCAGGACTAACAGCAGGAGCAGTTAAATCGTGACAGCTTGTCACTTGGCGCTTAGCGCTCTAATCACAAAGAGGAAAAAGATATGAAAAAGCTCTTAACCGCGGCCGCTGTAGGCGCCGGCATCATCATGATGATGGCGCCCGCAGTACAGGCTGAAGAACTACATTTTGTTATGTGTGGTGGCGAAGTTCGAGAAGCCGACCAAAAAGTTATTGATACCTTTTTGGCCAATAACCCAGATGTTACGGTAAATATGGAAGCTGTGCCTTGGGGCACGTGTCAGGATAAGTCCATGACCCTAGCTGCCGCAGGCGACCCTGTTAGCTTAGCTTATATGGGATCTCGCACACTCAAGCAATTGGCGCAAAACGACCTGATCGTACCGGTTGAAATTTCTGAGGAAGAGCAGGCTAGTTATCAGCCAGGCATTCTCAACACCGTAAGCAGCGATGGCAAATATTGGGGTTTCCCCCACGCCTTTTCTACCAAGGCTTTGTTTATCAACTGTCAGTTAATTGAAGACGCGGGTTTACCCTGTGTTGGGCCAAAAACATGGACCGGTTTGTACAACATGGCTAAGGCTGTGAAAGATAATACTGGCATAGCGGGCATTGGTTTGGCAGGTAAAGACTTTGACAACACCATGCATCAGTTCTTTAGCTACTTGTACAGTAACGGTGGTTCCGTCATCAATGCTGACACCAATGAAATCACTTTGAACAGCCCACAAACGGTTGAAACTCTAGAGTTATATGGCAAGCTATTAGATGTAGCCCAAGAAGGCCCAACTGCCTTTGAACGCTCACAAATAAAAGCCTTGTTCAATGACGGCAAAGTGGCCATGTATATTCAGGGCCCATGGGGTCGTGGTGCACACAAAGCAGGCATGAAGGTTATCACTGTTCCTGTTCCAGCTGGACCATCTGGCGTGAGTGGCACATTATTGATTACCGACTCTATTGCTGTGTTTAATGGCACAGGCCATGAAGATACGGCCATGGAATTAGCTCGCGCACTGTCTTCGGGTGAAGCTCAGTACGATCTAGACTCTAGCTGGGGCCTAACGCCTATCAAACAGTACGAGAATGGTATCGTAGATAAGCCTTATTATGAAAATGATGATTACTGGAAAGTGTTTGTTGATCCTATTGGCAGCGGCGGCCCAGAGCCAATGTTTGTTGATTTTAAGTCACTTCAAACGTCCATTAATAGCATGATTCAAGGCATGTTGCTGGGTGAAGATTCAGCAGAAAACTTAGTGGCAATCGCCGCAGAAGAACTGGAAGAGTTCAAGTAAAACTCATCCCTAACCAGAAGGAAGCTAGCTCTGTGCTAGCTTCCTTATTACTCATTTCATAGATCACTTACAGTAGGTTTACACATGGCGACTGTTGCTCTTCAAAATATCAGCAAAAGTTTTGATGATACCCAAGTACTTAATAACATCAATCTATCCATTGAAGACCGAGAATTTATTGTTTTTGTTGGCCCTTCAGGCTGCGGCAAAACCACTTTATTACGCATTATCGCAGGCCTAGAAGAAGCAAGCGAAGGACAAATTATTATTGATGGTGAGGACGTTTCTAGCGCCCACCCGGTAGATCGTGGCATTTCGATGGTGTTTCAATCATATGCCCTCTATCCACACTTAAGCGTGTTTGAAAACATTGCTTTTCCACTAAGGGTTGCCAAAGTTCCAGAAGCGGAGCTCAATCAACGGGTTGAGCATGCCGCCAACATTTTACAACTCACCAATCGCTTACAACATAAACCTGGGCAACTATCAGGTGGACAACGCCAACGTGTTGCCATTGGTCGCTCTATTGTACGTAACCCAAAGGTATTTTTATTTGACGAGCCTTTATCCAACTTAGATGCAGCCCTTCGCGGCGACATGCGCGTAGAGCTAGCAAGCCTGCATCAAGATCTAAATGCCACCATGATTTACGTCACCCATGACCAGGTAGAAGCGATGACCATGGCAGATAAAATAGTGGTGATTAACGGCGGTAATGTAGAGCAATTTGGCACTCCAATGGAGCTATACCACCACCCTGAAACGCAATTCGTAGCTGGGTTTATTGGCCAGCCTAACATGAACTTTATCTCTTCTACTCGCACCGCAAGCACCGCAACCAATTGCAGCATTAAGGCCGACGGCATAGGCGCCCTAACGCTACCCGTATCCTCTTGCGTAGGCAAAGAGGGCGATAGCTTGTGCCTAGGCATTCGTCCAGAAGACCTCTCCTTAACATCTTCCGGCCAAGGTTTTGAGATGCAGGTCAAGGTTCTAGAAAGGCTGGGCGGTAGTGCCATCGCCTATGGCACGATTAACAGCCAAGTTAGTGGCGAACAAAGTTTTAAAGCGGTGCTTCCAGGCGACGTGCAAGTCTCTCCTGGACAGCATATACATTTACAGGTTAACCCAGACAAATGCCACTTATTTACCAGCCAAGGCGATGCCATGCACCGCTTAAAGGCAGAGGTATAGGGCGCCGATTTAAAGGGGCGTTTCAATGTCGATTGCAATAGAACGAGTGGCAGTGTGTTCCTGGTCACTGCAACCCACATCACCACAAGCATTAATTGATTCGATAAGAGCGATCGGCCTAAAACGTGTACAGATCGGGCTGAACCCAATGTTCGATAACAGACAATGGATCGATGCTGGATCACTCCTTCAAGACGCCAACATTACGCTTATCTCAGGCATGCTGAGTACCGAAGGCGAAGATTACTCGAACCTCGGCACTATTAAAGCTACAGGCGGTATCGTACCTGACGCTACATGGCCAAAGTCATGGGAAAAGATACAAGCCATAGTACCCATCGCAGCCGATCTTGGGCTCAACCTCGTCACCTTCCACATAGGTTTTATACCACCAAATGAAACTGACCCGACCTACGAATCACTTGTCCAACGTGTCATTCAAATTGCAGACATTTTCCAGTCACACGGAATTAACCTTGGCTTCGAAACAGGCCAAGAAAACGCTCACACGTTAAGGGCTTTTCTCGAGCACATAGATCGCCCAAACATTGGCGTCAACTTCGACCCTGGAAACATGATACTGTATAACAAAGGCGACCCTATAGCTGCGCTTCGAACGCTCTCGCCTTTTCTCAAACAATGCCACATTAAAGATGCAATCCGCGCCACTACTGCCGGTATGTGGGGCACTGAAGTTGCTGTGGGAACGGGACAAATCGATTGGCCTAACTTCTTTGCAACACTAGACGAGCTCGGATTTTCAGGCAAATTTGCCATCGAACGCGAGTCTGGCGAGCAACGCATCGCCGATGTCAAAAATGCAATCGACTACATCATAAATATTAATTATTCGCATCACCATCTACAGGGTTAGCATGGCGAACGTAATATAATCGAGGTATGCTTATTGAAATCACCTATGACGAATAAAACAATGCAAGACGATCCGGTAACTGCCCTATTTGGGCGCATGGAAAAAACCTCATCTAGCCCACTATATGTGCAGTTACAGAGCCGTGTCCGTAACGCCATTCACGAGGGTATATTGCAAGCGGGGCAGTTTCTGCCACCGGAACGGGAAATCGGCCAGCGTATGGACGTGTCCCGAGTGACCGTACGCAGAGCCATCGACACCTTGGTACAGGAAGGTCTCCTTGTGCAACGCCAAGGCGCGGGTACCTTCGTCGCTAAGCGCCTAGAACAACCTCTAAACTTCCTCAAGAGTTATACTGAAATTATGGCCTCCCAAGGCAAGCGCCCCGGTTCCCGTTGGATCGATCGTTCTATGGGAATCGCAAGCGCAGAGGAGGCTCTTGCCTTACAGCTTGAAGACGGTAAGGAAGTTGTACGCTTTAACCGCTTGCGCTTAGCCGATGACCAACCTATGGCCTTAGAGTTGGCAGCAGTGCCACGATCCTTTATCGACAATCCGTTTACTGTGGAAGATTCTCTTTACGATGTCTTACGACAGCAAGGCGTAAGACCTGTTAAAGCGACTCAGCTCTTGAGGGCCATCACTATTGATGCAGAACGGGCTGGCTTTCTAGGCATCCCCACTGACAGTGCAACATTATACATCGAACGTTTAGGGATGCTCGCAGATGGTACACCGGTTGAGTTTACGCGCTCTTATTTTCCAGGTGATAGCTATGACTTCGTCACCGAAATTCGCGACCCAATATTGAATTAATGGAGTCTATTAGACACGCGATTGTTTAAAATAATCAATCAAAGCGTTAGTCGAGTCGTCATGTGCATGGCTCACTTGGCCATTTATTTCTTGCAGAATACTCTTGGCTAACGTTTTACCTAGCTCCACACCCCATTGGTCAAACGAACAAATATCCCAAATCACGCCTTGAGCAAAAATCTTGTGCTCATAGAGTGCAATCAAAGCACCCAAGTTACGTGGGTCCACTTGTTTTAATAACAGCGTATTAGTGGGCCGGTTACCTTGGTGCACCTTGTGCGGCAGAAGTTTTTCTACTTGCTCTTCGTCTAAGCCTTGGGCGCGTAATTGCGCCTCTACTTCGGTGTCATCAATGCCATTCATCAAGGCTTTAGTTTGTGCAAAAAAGTTAGCCATCAGGTTTTCGTGGTGGCCCCGCACCGGTGTGGAACTGGCCAACGAGCCAATAAAATCGGCCGGCACAATCACATTGCCTTGGTGCAACAGTTGGTAAAATGCATGTTGGCCATCAATGCCCAGCTGGCCCCAAACGACCGAGGCGGTGTGATAGTCCACGGCCTGTCCATGACGGTCAACGTGTTTACCGTTGCTTTCCATATCGGCCTGCTGAATATAGGCCGTAAAGCTCTCTAATGGCTGGTCATAAGGTAAAATAACTTGGCTCTGAGCACCATGTAGCAAGCCGTTCCAGATGCCTACTAAGGCCATGACGATAGGCATGTTGTGAGTGGCTGGCGCATCTCGAAAGTGGCGGTCCATATCATGAGCACCGGTGAGCAACTCTTCAAACTGGCTAAACCCTAAATACAGCGCAATAGGCAGGCCAATCGCAGACCAAAGGGAATAACGCCCACCAACCCAATCCCACATGGAAAACATGAATTCTGATTTAATACCAAAGGCTTGCACTGCTTCTGCATTAGACGATACAGCCACAAAATGCTGTTCTACTGCACGCTCATCAAAGGCCGATGCCATCAACCAGTTACGCGCAGTTTGAGCGTTGGTCATGGTTTCGCTGGTGGTAAAGGTCTTTGAGGCCACCACAAATAATACTTGTTCGGCGTTGAGCGGGCGCAAAATCTCCGCCACTTCTACGCCGTCTATGTTGGAAATAAAGTGCACATTGATGGTCGAATCTGCATATGATCGTAAGGCCTGAGTGACCATTTTAGGGCCTAAATTGGAGCCACCAATACCAATATTCACCACATCGGTAATCGGTTTACCCGAATACCCACGCCATTCACCTGATCGCACCTGATCCACAAACTGGCGCATGTGTGACAATTCACTGTTGATCAGGTCCATCACGTTGCTTTGATCAACATACACTGGCGTGTTACTGCGGTTGCGCAGGGCGGTATGCAGCACTGCACGGTCTTCGGTAGTGTTGATCTTGGCGCCTCGGTACATACGTTCAATGGCGCCTGCCAGATCCATGTCGTCAGCCAAGCCAAATAATGCCTGCATGACCTCTGGGGTCACGCAGTTTTTAGAATAATCTAATAATAAACTAGGTAACTCAATTGAGTAGTCGGCAAAACGATTACCCGACTCGGCAAATAAATTTCGCAGGTGAACCTGTTGGTATTTAACCGCCAACTGCTGTAGTTGCTGCCAATGGCTTGATTGTCCGAGTTGTAACATATTAGCTCCGTAGTGTTTGCTCTAAGGCAATTGCTGCCCCGTGTAAGCCGGGTTGTTCGGCTCTACAAAGGAATATTGGAATGTCTTTTAGATAACTGCTCAAACGCCCTTTGTGGGTGAAATTGAGAGCAAAATCACTGGCCATTAAAAAATCTTGTATGCGCGGTAGAATACCGCCAGTCAAATACACACCACCCACTGCGCCATACAACAAGGCGGCATTAGCCACGGCATGGCCCAACATGCTGCAAAATACCGACAGGGTTTGCAAGGCCAATGGGTCTGGCGTAGTGCCTTGGGCATTTTGGACTAGCGTAGCCACGTCGGTTAATATTGCTGGTTGGCCCGACACATGGGCGACTGCGGCATAAAGACCCATCAACCCCGAACCCGACAACAATCGCTCTGCCGACACGTGCTCATGCTGCTGCCACATGTAGCTCAGAATTTCGCTATGCTGTGAGTTGGCGGGAGCAAATCCAACATGCCCCCCCTCGCCCATAACCGGCAACCAACCGTCGCCGTGCGCCACTAACCCTGCCACTCCAAGGCCTGTTCCAGGCCCCATCACCAAACGATTACCTTGAGTGACCTGCGTGCCCGATTTAATGGTGACCAAATCAGGCTGGGTGATTTGAGACATAGCCCACGCTTGGGCGGTAAAATCGTTAATCCACAACACCTCACTACCCAGTGCGGCATGTACATGGGCTTTATTAACCTGCCAATGGTTGTTGGCTAACTGAAAGATGGGCTGATGCACCGTGCCGGCGATGGCAATACATACGGCCTTAACCAACGACTTTGCATGCTCTTGTTCTAGATAAGCCACCATCGCCGACTCAAGGTTAGGGTAGTCTGCACAAGGGAATATGGCGATCTTTTGTAGCTCACCCCTATCTGAAACAAGGGCAAAACGGGCATTGGTGGCGCCGACATCGGCGACTAAAGAATACTGACACATAGGTTAACACTCTAATAGCAACTACTGGCGCCTAATTCGGCGGCGCTGACTTGTTGGCGCATATTTACAAATAACTCTCGTCCCATACCGACACCTAAATCTGGCTGCTGCTCGGCTTGTGGCCGACTGGCTAATACCTTGGCATCGACTAAGAGTTCCAAGCTACCATTATGGCAGTCTAGCTTTAACAAATCATCGTTTTCTATTTTACCTATTAGCCCGCCGGCTTTGGCTTCTGGGTACAAATGAATGGCTGCGGGCACCTTACCCGAAGCTCCCGACATACGCCCATCGGTCACCAATGCCACCTTAAAACCCCTGTCTTGCAGCACTCCTAAATAGGGTGTCAATTTGTGTAGCTCAGGCATGCCGCAGGCTTGTGGACCTTGGAAGCGCAGCACCGCAATAAAATCTTGCTCCAGCAAACCTTGCTTAAAGGCGTGCTCAAAGTCGGCTTGACTATCAAACACCTTAGCCGGTGCTTCTACCACCCAGTGGGCGCTTTTAACGGCCGACACTTTCGCCACCGCACGGCCTACATTACCCTGTAACGTCACCAAGCCGCCGGTTGCAGAAAATGGATCACTGGCCGCACGCAGGACGTCTGTGTCGGCACTTTTTTGGGGTGCAGACTGCCAAACTAACTTGCCTTGATCGAGCTTAGGTTCTTGGCAATAACGCGTTAGACCATGCCCCATCACCGTCTCTACGTCTTCATGCAACAAGCCATGCTGCAACAAGGTTTGCACCAAATAAGGCACGCCACCAGCCGCATGAAAAACGTTAATATCTGCTTCACCATTGGGGTATATGCGCGTCAAACTGGGGACCACATTAGACAAGGCGGCAAAATCATCCCAATTGATGATAATACCCGCAGCCCTAGCGATAGCGACCAGATGCAACGTATGGTTAGTCGAGCCACCAGTGGTCAGCAATGCCACCATGGCATTAACAATGGTTTTTTCCGACACTATCTGGGCCAAATTCTGATGTTGCGATGCATGGGTCAACTTCACCGCTTGCTGCGCAGCTGCCGTGGTTAAGGCCTCTCTTAAGCCCCCTTCTGGGGGTACAAAAGACGCACCTGGCAAATGTAAACCCATCACTTCCATGAGTAATTGGTTGCTATTGGCAGTGCCATAGAAAGTACAGGTGCCGGCACTATGGTAAGACGCAGACTCACACGCCAACAGCTCATCACGGCCTACTTTACCTTCTGCATACAGCTGTCTAATACGCGCCTTCTCGGCATTAGGCAGGCCCGAGGGCATGGGACCTGCGGGTACAAACACTACAGGTAAGTGGCCAAAGCTCAAGGCGCCAATCAATAAGCCTGGTACGATTTTGTCACACACACCTAAGCACAACACGGCATCAAACATATTGTGGGAAAGCGCTACCGCGGTAGACATAGCAATAATGTCTCGGCTAAATAAGCTCAGCTCCATACCCGGCTGGCCTTGGGTAACGCCATCACACATAGCGGGTACACCGCCGGCAAATTGCGCAACGCTGCCCATATCCCGTACCGCTTGCTTAATTAACTGTGGGTAATTTTCAAACGGCTGGTGCGCCGACAACATGTCGTTGTAGGCCGACACAATAGCCACATCGGCTTGATCCATCATGGTTAAGCGATCTTTGTCTGACTGCGGGCACGCAGCGAAGCCGTGGGCCAAATTGCCGCACGACAAATTGGCGCGGCTGACCTTACTGCCCTTGGCCGCATCGACGGCGGACAAATAATCACGTCTGGTACCTACACTGCGATCAATGATGGCCTGTGTGACCAGCGCTACAACTTCATTCATAATCTCATCCCTACCGTATAATTAAGTAATATTAACAAATAAAAACACGATATAAAACCTATATTGTAAAATATTATTTGATATATGCTATAAATGTTTGTAATATTACTAACATAATATGATTTCAGGAAATAACCCATGAGCATACGCATCGCCATCAACGGCTTTGGTCGCATCGGCCGAAATACACTTCGCGCACTCTACCAACAACAAGCCAAAAACCCTTATTCAGAGCTAGAGATCGTTGCCATCAACGACCTTGGACCACCCCAAACCAACGCCCACTTAGTTGAATTTGACAGCGTACATGGACGCTTCGATGGCACCGTAGATAACGATGCCGAACACCTCTATATCAACGGCGATAGCATAAGACTCTACCAGCAACACGACCCAAGCCAACTGCCGTGGCGACAACTTAACATCGACTTGGTGCTCGAATGTACCGGTTTGTTTACCCAACGCCACCAAGCACAAGCACATCTAGACGCGGGCGCAGGCAAGGTGCTTATTTCGGCCCCCGGCACAGATTTAGACGCCACTATTGTGTACGGCGTCAACCACAATACCCTCACAGGTAACGAGCGCATCGTCTCTAACGCCTCCTGCACGACTAACTGCCTCGCCCCAGTGGTGAAAATATTAGATCAAGCGGTAGGCATCAGCCAAGGGCAAATGACCACCATTCACGCCTACACTAACGATCAACTACTCACCGATGGCCTACATTCAGATCTTTATCGAGCACGCTCTGCGACGCAATCCATGATCCCCACTAAAACAGGTGCTGCGGCGGCCGTCGGTTTAGTATTGCCAAAGTTAGCGGGGCGCTTAGACGGCATGTCCATACGCGTGCCTACCATCAACGTCTCTTTAGTCGACTTAACCTTTATTGCCAAATCTCAAACCAGCAACCAAGAAATCAACCAAGCCATACAAAGTGCCATACACCAAGACCCTCTACTAGCACACATTATGGAGTACGTTGAAAAGCCGTTGGTTTCAGTTGATTTTAATCACAGTTCAAAGTCGTCTTGTTTTGACAGCAACCATACCCATACCCAAGACAAGTTAGTTAAGGTGATGGCTTGGTATGACAATGAATGGGGCTTTTGTAATCGAATGCTGGACACTAGCTTAGCGCTCATGCACCATTAACCTATCAACCCAAAACCGAAGCTCCGCACCATCAAGGAAAAGATCAGCCCACTATGCAATTACGTCGTACCAAAATTGTTGCCACCCTAGGCCCCGCCACCAGCAGCCCCGAAGCCCTAAAAGCCATCATCACCGCAGGCACCGACGTGGTGCGGCTTAACTTTTCCCACGGCAGTCCAGCTGACCACAAACAACGGGCCGAAACGGTACTCGAGGCCGCCAAACAGGCAGGCCGGCATGTTGCCCTGCTGGCCGACCTACAAGGCCCAAAAGTACGCGTAGCCCGTTTTATCAACAATAAAGTACAACTTAAAGACGGCCAAGACTTTGTACTGGACCCCAACATGGACTTGGAGTCGGGCACCGACCAAGCCGTTGGCTTGGATTTCCCGCAGCTAGGCAAAGACCTACAAAAAGACGATATATTATTATTAGACGACGGTCGCATCGTCCTAAAAGTGGTCACCGTCGAACAAGGCAAAGTGCATACGAAAGTAGAAATTGGCGGCCCACTTTCCAATAACAAAGGCATCAATTTGCAAGGTGGCGGCCTGTCTGCGCCAGCACTCACCAACAAAGACCGCGCCGACTTAATTACCGCTGCCGAAATTGGAGTCGACTATATTGCCATCTCCTTTGTGCGCAACGCAGACGACATGCACGAGGCGCGCGCTTTGTTGGAACAAGCCAACAGCAACGCCAGCCTGATTGCCAAAATCGAACGCGCAGAAGCCATAGAGCCTGCAGTACTTGAGGGCATTATTGAAGCCTCCGAGGGTATCATGGTAGCGCGTGGCGATTTGGCCGTAGAAATTGGCGATGCACTGTTAGTTGGCGTGCAAAAAGACATTATTAAACACACTCGCCGACTCAACCGCATCGTCATCACGGCCACGCAGATGATGGAATCTATGATCACCAGCCCCATGCCGACTCGAGCGGAAGTATCGGACGTAGCCAATGCCGTTATGGATGGTACCGATGCTGTGATGTTATCGGCAGAAACCGCCGTGGGTGACTTTCCTGCGCAAACCGTAGAAGCTATGGCTCGCGTCTGCCTCGGTGCAGAGCAACATCGCAAGGCCAACAAGTCATCCCACAGGCTGGATATTGCGGTTCACAGCATTGATGAAAGCGTGGCCTTAAGCGCCATGTATGCGGCCAACCATTTAGATGGCGTAAAAGCCATTATTTGTATGACTCAAACAGGACAAACCCCCTTACTGATGTCTCGCATACGCTCAGGCATCCCCATTTTCGCCTTTACCCCACAAGCCGACACCCAACGTCGCGTATGCCTTTATCGCGGAGTGATTACTCACCCCTTCGATTCAGAAGTGCTCGACAACAACAAGGTCAACCACATTGCCGTGGAACAACTCAAAGACCTAGGCGTGGTGAAAGATGGCGATATTGTACTCATTACCAAAGGCGATTATGTTAAAGCCCATGGCGGCACCAACACCTTAAAAGTGGTAAGAGTGGGCAACCATATTCAGTAACACTGTCGCCTGCAACCGGCATAACTATTGATTCAACCTAAACGCCACATACAGTGGCCTACCTTGGCGCACAATACGTAAGGAAATAGAGCGGTGTAGCGGCAACTGCGCTACTAACCCAACAATTTGCTCTACGCTTTCTATGCGCTGGTTAGCGATGCTAGTGATCACATCGCCGGCCTGTAAGCCCAGCTCTTGAGCTACGCCCTGGTCGGCTTCGATGATTTCCACACCATGGCCTATGCGCCACGCTTTGGCTTTATCGGCCGGCAAACTTGCCACCCGCAGGCCAATCCGTGCAAGGTATTGGCCTTGTTCTGGCGCGCCAAGGGCGGCCGAAACTTGATCGGGCAAGGCCCCGATAACCACCTTGATATATATATTTTCACCACCCCTAACCAAACCAATAAGCGCAATTTCTTCTGGCACTAGCGCACCGATAAAGTGGGCAACTTGTGCCGATAAAATAATTTCGTGGCCATTGACCGAGGTGATCACATCACCTGCCTGCAAACCGGCATCCAGAGCAGGGCTACCCTCTATAACTTGTGCGATTAAAGCACCTGCGGCTTTATCTAAACCAAAGGATTCGGCCAAATCCTGACTCACCTCTTGAATCTGCACACCCAGCCAACCCCTGGACACCTCGCCATGGTCGCGCAACTGAGCCACCACAGAGGTTGCAGTGTTACTTGGAATAGCAAAACTAAGGCCCATAAAACCGCCCGAACGGGTGTAGATTTGCGAATTAATACCCACCACTTCACCGTCGAGATTAAACAGCGGCCCGCCAGAATTGCCTGGATTAATGGCCACATCGGTTTGAATAAACGGCACGTAGGTTTCAGTACGTAAGCTACGGCCTTTAGCGCTGACGATACCCGCGGTTACCGAATGGTCAAAACCAAAGGGTGAACCAATGGCCAATACCCACTCGCCCACTTTGAGCTGATCGGAGTCGGCAAGGGTTAAATAGGGCAACTGGTCGGCGTCTATTTTTAATAAGGCCAGATCTGAACGAGGGTCACTACCGACTAATTCGGCTTCCATCTCTCGGCGGTCACTCAGGGCAACGATGATTTTATCTGCGCCTTCAATAACGTGATAATTGGTTAACAGGTAGCCATCGTCGCTGATTATAAAACCAGAACCAAGTGACTGAAGCTTGGGATTTGGCCCTTGCTGACGGGGCTTTTGCTGCGGGAACTGGCGCTCAAAAAAATGTTTAAAAATATCGGGGAGTTGATCTTGATTAGGCAAACTGAACGACTTGCCTGCCGTTTTTTCATCAACAGTACGGCTGGTACTGATATTCACCACCGCCGGTGCGGCCTGCTCAACAAGCTGAGTAAAATCGGGTAGCGCAGCTGCAACAGTGAGCGGAGACATCGCTGACAACAATAACGTGGCCCACACGATATGGGCTAGCGGTCGTTTGAAAAAAGGCATTATACGCATAGCGTATTCCTCTAGGAGATGAATGGCGTGGTTTAATATACGATGAATTGAGGACACTAGAGCCAATAAATCACGCCCTTTACACAATATTGCACAGCGACCTACTCGCTAAAACGCAACGCCTGGACACCTTCAGCCTGCTGCTGGCGCAATATGACGGGCTGCCATTGATTGCTTGCTGCTGTATTGTTAGAAGCGCTTAAACTGCGACTATACAAACGCACTAAGGAGAGCCCCAACCCCAACCCCAACAGCGCCGTTAGTGCGATAACTGGTTCTGAAGCCGATAAGGCCTGAGCAATGATGGCCGTTATTAACATCACCACCAGAGGCATAGCAAAGGTCATTAAACTGGCCTTGATAAAGGCCTTTTGAGGTACGCCCAACACCACTTCGTCACCCACTTGGAGTGACATATGGGCAGGCAAGGGTAATTGAATGCGAGAACGTTTGCAGTCTGTGGCTTGATTCATGAGCCGTTGGCCACAGCCGCTTTTCATACTGCAGGAGTTGCATGTACTCAAGCGAACAGTGTCTAACCAGACAGAGGTTGGATCAATGGCGTGGACTTGTGCCACCTGCTCGATCATAGATTCGGCGTCGTGCATAACGGTGCTCGTGGAAAAGCGTTATTGGGCTTTTAAGGATACCACAGAGTTGGCCACTTGCTCAGCTTGCGCCAAACTGAGTTGCCCTACCAGGGTCACAAATACTGGTTCGCCATTATTGCTCAACGACTGGCCTAAAACTAAGTTAGAACCAGCATAAGCATGACCTTCTGCAATATCACGGCCATTGAGCGCTTCAACATAAAGTGTAAAGCTGGCGTCACCGTCGCTATAGGTCAGCACTTCCCGCGGGGTTTGATTAGCCTCATCTAAGCTACGCTGAGTGAGTACAAAACCGGCAGGTGAATACTGGGCTAGCCATTGGCCGTCGGTGGCATTAATAGCTTGAGTAGGCGCAGGCAGACGAATGATTTGATTGGTGTTGGCAACCGACACAGTGGTGTTAGCCGCATTAGTGCTCGCCAATTCAATACCACGATTACTGTTTCTAGGCTCTAACAAAACCACGCCTTGCTGAGCTGGAATGATATTGGGTTGCGATGCTACACCTATACGCTGGGCGCCCATTACCATCACCACAGTTACACTAGCTGCCACGGCCAAACCCGCAACGGGCTGCCAAAACTGATTGAACTTGTGCGCCACAGTACTCGGTTTAGACACCTGTATGGTGGCTTCAGACTCCAGCGCAGTGCGTACACTGTCGGCCAAACTCAGGGGCGAACTAGTGCTGGTGGCTTGCCGTTTTAACGCCGCACTAGCCAGCTGATAACGCGCCCATTGCTCGCGCACCTGACTGTCATCATGGCTCGCCTTTAACACCCGTTGCAATTCCAAGGGCTGTGCAGCATCATCCATAAGCGCCGATAATGATTCGCGTACTGAGTCTGCTGTGGTTTGTGTTGGTTGCAAAATATCTATTCCTAAAATGGGCTCATGGGGGGGAATTCAAAAACCACGAGCTTCAAAGTTACTGCATTGGACGACGAACATTCAATTTGGTTCAATTTATTTCTAGCCAACAGAACTAACCCATGAGTTTTGCCACTTCTTTGTCGATGGCATCCCGCGCTCTAAATATTCGTGAGCGTACCGTGCCCACCGGACAGGCCATAACTTCGGCAATTTGTTCGTAGCTCATGCCTTCAAATTCCCTGAGCGTGAGCGCAGTCCTGAGGTCATCGGATAATTTTTCTAAGGTGGCAAAAACCTTGTCTTGTAATTGATCGCGGGCCATGAGGTTTTCTGGCGTTTCAACATCGGCCATAATATCAGCACTACCATAATCGCCTTGCTCATTGGCCTCTACATCAACGTCTGGCGGCCTGCGCTTGCGTGCAACCAAATAATTTTTGGCGGTGTTAATGGCGATGCGATAGAGCCAGGTGTAAAACTGACTGTCGCCTCTAAAGTTGGCTAACGCACGATAGGCCTTGATAAAGGCTTCTTGGCTCACATCCATGGCTTCGTGGTGGTCGTTAACATAACGCCCCACCAAACTAATTATTTTATGTTGATATTTAAGCACCAATAAATCGAAGGCGCGTTTATCCCCTGCTTGCACACGTTCGACCAGCTGTTGATCTGATTCTGCTGCCTTGGGTTGTAAAAGGGGGTTGGGCACTTAGGTGTCCTTATCGAGACGATTACTGTACGCCATACTATTTGAATTAGTGATTTACTCTATTAGAGTACAACAGATTAGACTGACTCGCACCAATTTCGCGCTCAAGTTATAATACCTTTTTCTTTGCTCTTATTCATGCTCTGCAAATACTGACTCAGTGTGGTGCAGCGAGTTCCCATAACATGCAACAAGATTTTACATACGACGTTCTTATCATTGGTTCGGGTGCCGCTGGCCTCAGTTTAGGTTTGCGCTTAGCCACCAACCGGCGAGTTGCGATCCTTAG
This sequence comes from Oceanospirillaceae bacterium, assembly GCA_029938085.1. Taxonomy (GTDB): domain Bacteria; phylum Pseudomonadota; class Gammaproteobacteria; order Pseudomonadales; family Balneatricaceae; genus Njordibacter. The sequence goes on from JAPYOS010000002.1 coordinate 249,754, forward strand.
TAAAGACGAGCTTAATGCCGGCGCTTCCGCCAAGGCCCAAGGTGGCATTGCCGCTGTACTGGATCACAAAGATCAGTTAGAAAACCATATTCAAGACACCCTCATCGCCGGCGCGAACCTAGGCAACCCAGAAGCCATTCAGTTTACCGTAGAGCAAGCCAAGAAGAGCGTTGATTGGCTCATAGAGCAACGAGTACCCTTTACCCAAGATGCCAACGACGCCACGGGTTATCACTTAACCAAAGAAGGTGGCCACAGTCATCGGCGTATTATCCATGCGGCGGACCGCACTGGTTTAGCCGTGACAAGCACTTTACTTGAACGTGCAGAGGAAGCTAAAAATCTCGATTTACTGAGCCACCAGGTCGCCATAGACCTGATTACAGATACCAAACTAGGCTTACCAGGCAGCCGTTGTTTAGGTGCCTACGTGCTGGACCAAACCACCGGCCACGTTAATGCTTACCAAGCTAAGGCGGTGATTCTAGCCACCGGCGGCGCCAGCAAAGTGTATCTTTATACTAGTAACCCAGATGGCTCTTCTGGCGATGGCATCGCCATGGCTTGGCGCGCAGGTTGCCGGGTGGCCAACATGGAATTTAACCAGTTTCACCCCACCTGCTTATATCACCCTCAAGCCAAGTCATTTTTGATCTCCGAAGCCATACGAGGCGAAGGCGGTAAGTTAATACTGGCTAATGGCGAAGCCTTTATGCAGCGCTTTGATGAGCGTTTAGAATTGGCCCCAAGAGACATTGTGGCCCGCGCTATCGATCACGAAATGAAACGCTTAGGTGACGACTGTGTGTATTTAGACATTAGCCACCGTGGCCGCGAGTTTGTACAATCTCACTTCCCCACCATTTACCAACGCTGCCTAGACTTGGGCATCGACATGGCCACTGATCCCATCCCTGTGGTGCCCGCTGCACACTATACCTGTGGTGGTGTCATTACCGATCAAAACGGCATGACCGACATCGACGGCTTGTACGCCATTGGTGAAACAGCCTTTACCGGTTTGCACGGCGCTAACCGCCTGGCCAGTAATTCACTGCTTGAGTGTTTTGTGTATGGTCACGCAGCGGCGCACCATATAGAGAGCCATTGGCAAGATACCGAGATTGACGTCCATATCCCAGACTGGGACGAAAGCCAAGTCACAGACTCCGATGAAGATGTGATTATTTCCCACAACTGGGACGAATTACGGCGCTTTATGTGGGATTATGTTGGTATTGTGCGCACCGATAAGCGCCTCACGCGGGCTCAGCATCGAGTTGAATTGTTACTCAGTGAAATCAACGAATTTTATAGTAACTACCGCATAAGCGCAGACTTGATTGAATTACGTAACCTTGCATTAGTGGCTTCAATCATTATTCATAGTGCTCAAAAGCGTAAGGAAAGCCGAGGTTTACACTACACCTTAGACTACCCCCACACTCAAACCCTCGCACGCAACACTATTTTAACGCCGTCTAACTTCGACTGGCACTAGGCGGCTCTTGTTGATGCCAGCGCCCAAATACGCGTAACTTACGTAAGCCGTCGGCAGGGCCACTATCTGCCATCAAGGGCCACCAAAACTTACCACCCTCGATGGTGCTTAGGTGGAGCGTAATAAACTGCGGATTAAAGGCGGACTTGGGCAAGATAGTACCGCTTACTTGTTCGCCATTAGCCAAATAACAACACAGCTCTTCTGGTGTCCAACTCACAGCCACCACGCTAGTGGGGTCTTTAAGCCAAGCATAGCGCCACAACCAAAAACCAACCACAAAAGCGGCCAATAGGGCGTAACTCAGGGTCAGCCACGACCCACCAGCAATACTATACGCACAGGCACTCACAAGCCCCCACACCAACACGCCCACGCGGGTTAGTTGGGCAGACGGCTTAAGCTGAAATTTGGCCCGACTGAGCATAATCTTGTACCAAGGCCACCATGGCCGCTAGTTCTTTATCGTCACTCTCTCGGTGACCCATAAACCAAGCAAATAAATCTGGGTCTTGCTGGCTCAACAAGCGCACATACACTTGTTGTTGTGCCGCTGTCACCAACGGCAGTGCGTGGGCTGCAAACGGGCCTAACAAGACATCCAGTTCTAACATGCCCCGGCGGCTATGCCACACTTGCCGCTTTAATTCTATTTCGTTCAACATTGAAATCCCCAGCCGTAGCCCATACCATATACCCTAAGCAAACATATTAACTCAATCCGGCCTTTTGCGCCTGTCAGCTATCAAGATATTGACTATGAACCCCACTTATTATTGTACTTTAGACCATTTCGGCAGCCTTAGCCTAACCGGCCAAGACGCCACTGCCTTTTTGCAGGGCCAAGTGACTTGCGACGTTGCCCTTGTCTCAACCTCACAGGGTCAAGCTGGGGCTTATTGCACACCCAAAGGCAACGTGATTGCCAACTTTGATCTAGTGCAGCACCAACAAAGCTTGTTATTACACATGCCTACGAGCATGGTAGAAACGGTACAAAAAGCCATGGCAAAGTACATCGTTTTTTCCCAAGCCGAACTCACTAACGCCAGCGAGCAATGGTCTCGTTTTGCCGTTTGGGGGCCCGCAGCGGCCCAATGTATCCAGCAACTCACCGACAGCCCCAATAGCCAACGTAGCACCACTACCTTTGATGATGGTTTTGTTTGGGCGGCCGACAGCAATGCCAGTGCTTTTATTGTTTATTGTTTGCCCGATGCAACCAAGCGTGTTGCCGAAAAGTTAGCGGCGGCCGCAAAAGTAGGCTCGGCACAAAACTTTGAAGCCGTACAAATCAACCTTGGTCTGGCCTACGTTACCCCGGAGATCAGCGACAGTTACGTGCCGCAAATGCTTAATTTACAAGCCACAGGCGCCATTAACTTTAACAAGGGTTGCTATACAGGGCAAGAAATCGTGGCCCGCATGCAATATTTAGGCAAACTCAAACGCCACCTATTTATTGGTGAGGTTAACAGCACCACAGAGCTAGCAATAGGCCAACAAATTGATGCCAGCAAACGTAAAAACGTGGGCAAAGTGGTGAGCTATGCAACGCTTGGCAACAATAACTACGTCTTTACCGCAGTGATCAACTGCAGCGAAGCGCTTGAAGACCAATTGCACCTGCATGAGCAGGAACAGGCCAACATCACCATAGTACCCCTGCCCTACGACATTGACCCACAAGTGTTTGAGCGCATTAAGCTCTAGCTTTTTTCTGCCACCATGCCAGCATGCGGGTCACTAGGATGATGGGCGCGGCATTAACTATAATCAGCACACTCAAAATCACCCTCATCAAGTCACTACCATCGCGGTAGTGACTTTTGTTGCCGCTTAGATAAGCTTGGTAACAATGGTCTGCGCCGTCCAATGGGTAAAAACTGTAATTAATCAGCCATTGCAAAAAGCACCAGTACTTTCGGGTCAGCGGGTTCGAATGACGGGCGTTATACCCCACCCGCGCAGAAATAGTGGAATCAGCATAACCACCAGACAAGGCATTACCTAACTGGTCTACGGCAATTAATACCGTATACAGCCATTGGTACGGTTTGGGCCGCAAGGTATCGTCTTTTCCTGAAGATTGATGTTGCATAAAAGTAGCCTGAATAACGATGTATTCAGCTTAGCAGGTTTTTACAACAATTGAATTTGGCTCGGCTCGGCTAATACAGGTGTGCGCTGCCAGTCGATAGGAGTCTGACCCTGTTGTTGAATATAGCCATTGGCCTTAGAAAAGTGACCACAACCAAAAAAACCTCGATGGGCCGACAAAGGCGATGGGTGTGCCGCCTCTAATACTAAGTGTTTGTCGGCATCAATAAGCTGGGCTTTTTTCTGTGCGGGCTTACCCCACAACATAAACACCAGCCCCGTACGTTCACGACTCAGCGCACTGATTACTTCATCGGTGAGCTGTTCCCAGCCCTTATTTTGATGCGCACCCGCCTGACTTTGTAACACGGTTAACACCGTATTTAACAGCAACACACCTTGCTGCGCCCACTGGCTTAAATCACCATGCGTGGCCGGCTTTGTGCCTAAATCGGCGCTCAGCTCTTTGAGGATATTACGTAACGATGGTGGGATTTTTACGCCAGGGTTAACCGAAAAACTCAAGCCATGGCCTTGGGGCAATCCCTGCTCCATGCCGTGGTATGGATCTTGCCCCAACACCACTACCTTCACTTGCTCAAACGGTGTCAGTTTAAAGGCATTAAACCAGTCTTGCTGCGCGGGCAGTACCGTTTCACCTTGCTCAAGTTGATGCTGCAAAAAAACAGCAAGGTCCTGCAAAGGTGGGGTTTGAAGGCTAGTTTGCAAGGTATTGAGCCAAGTGCCATGCACCTGACTCAAACCTGCGGCCTGCCATACTTGCGGCATGGTCATAAGCAAACAACCGTGAGCTTATTTGGCTTCGGGGCGCATATGAGGGAACAACAACACATCACGTATAGACGGAGCGTCGGTAAATAGCATCACTAAACGGTCAATACCAATACCTTCGCCCGCTGTGGGAGGCATGCCGTATTCTAGGGCGGCTATGTAGTCGGCATCGTAGTGCATGGCTTCATCATCACCGGCGTCTTTCTCGGCTACTTGAGCCAAGAACCGTTCTGCTTGGTCTTCAGCATCGTTCAACTCAGAGAAACCGTTAGCAATCTCACGACCACCTACAAAGAACTCAAACCGGTCCGTTACAAACGGGTCTTGGTCGTTGCGGCGCGCTAGAGGCGACACTTCTGCAGGGTACTGAGTGATAAAAGTGGGTTGATCTAAACGATCTTCTACGGTCTTCTCAAAGATTTCAATCTGCACCTTACCTAGGCCATAGTAGTCCTTCAAGGGAATACCTAAACCTTCGGCAATGGCACGGGCACCTGCTTCGTCGGCCAAGTCTTCGGCTTTGATGCTGGGGTTGTAGTGCAGGATAGAATCAAATACTGAAATGCGCCAAAACGGCTGTTCAAAGTCGTATTCACTGCCTTGGTAAGTAACCTTGGTATTACCCAACACCGATTCTGCAATGTGGCGCAACATCCCTTCGGTTAAGTCCATCAAATCGCGGAAGTCGGCATAGGACCAGTAGAATTCCAACATGGTGAATTCTGGGTTATGACGGGTAGATAGACCTTCGTTACGGAAGTTACGGTTAATCTCAAACACCCGTTCAAAACCACCTACAACCAAACGCTTAAGGTAAAGCTCTGGTGCAACACGCAAATACATATCACGGTCTAGCGCATTATGATGAGTAACAAACGGTTTTGCAGACGCACCACCAGGGATCACCTGCATCATGGGTGTTTCTACTTCCATAAATTCGCGGCTAATAAGGTACTGGCGAATGGCTTCTACAATACGGGTGCGAATCACAAAGGTCTTGCGCGACTCTTCATTAACGATCAAATCGACATAACGCTGGCGGTAACGCATTTCTTGGTCGGCAAGGCCATGGTGCTTATCTGGCAATGGGCGCAAGGCTTTAGTGAGCAATTGTGGGTCTGTCATATCAACAAACAAATCACCTTTGCCCGACTTTTGAAGTACCCCGGCAATACCAACAATATCGCCTAGGTCCCAGGTCTTAATTTCGGCTAACTGCTCTGGCGCTAGGCCTTTACGGTTAACGTACAACTGAATACGGCCAGACACGTCTTGAATTTCCATAAACGCACCGCGGTTACGGATAATACGGCCAGCAACCTTTACCGGCAGGGCTAAGGCTTCTAACTCGGGTTTATCTTTTTCGCCGTGGGCATCTTGTAGATCTTGGGCATAGCTGTCGCGTCGGAAGTCATTAGGAAACGCATTTCCAGCTTCGCGGCGCAGGGCCAATTTGGCGCGACGTTCAGCAATCAACTTGTTGTCGTCTGGGATTAAACTGTCGTTAGTATCATTCATAGGTCTGGGTTCTACACTTGGGTAATATTCTTTACTGGATTTTTTACGATCGCCAATTTACAAACCGGCTTTAAGGCTGGCCACAATAAACTGATCTAAATCACCGTCTAACACCTTATCACAACCGCCGGTTTGAACGTTGGTGCGTAGGTCTTTAATGCGCTGGTCATCCAACACATAGGAACGGATTTGGCTGCCCCAACCAATATCGGACTTAGTGTCTTCTAGGGCTTGGGAGGCGTCTTGGCGTTTTTGCATCTCTTGTTCGTACAGTTTGGCACGCAACTGCTTCATGGCAGAGTCGCGGTTTTGGTGTTGCGAACGCTGGTTCTGACACTGTACTACAATGCCCGAAGGTCCGTGGGTTAAACGTACGGCAGAGTCGGTTTTGTTAACGTGCTGACCACCGGCACCACTGGCGCGGTAGGTATCGACTCGCACGTCTGATGGATTAATTTCGATATCAATATTGTCATCAATTTCTGGCGATACAAACACCGATGCAAAAGAGGTATGGCGGCGACTACTTGAGTCAAACGGCGATTTACGCACTAAACGGTGTACGCCCGTTTCCGTACGCAACCAACCAAAGGCATAATCACCTTCAAAACGAATGGTGGCACTTTTAATGCCTGCAACGTCACCGTCACTGACTTCCATCAATTCAACTTTAAAACCTTTTTGCTCGCCCCAGCGTAAGTACATACGCAAAATCATGCTGGCCCAATCTTGGGCTTCGGTGCCACCGGAGCCGGATTGAATATCCAAAAAGGCAGCATTGGCGTCCATTTCACCAGAGAACATACGTCTAAATTCAAGTTTTTCTAAACTCGCTGTTAACGCATCTAGCTCGGGCTGTACTTCGTTGAGGGTGTCTTCGTCGTTTTCTTCTACCGCAAGGTCGAGCAAATCGCGGGCATCCACAAGTCCCGTGTCCATGATATCAATGGTATTCACCACGCCCTCTAGCAGGGAGCGTTCTTTACCTAAAGCTTGAGCTCGTTCGGCGTCATTCCAGACATCCGGCTGCTCTAGTTCACGCTCTACTTCAACTAAACGTTCTTGTTTGCCATCATAGTCAAAGATACCCCCTAAGCACATTAGTGCGCTCGGCAAGGTCTTTCATGGAAAGGATGTAAGGGTTGATTTCGAACATGTTTCGATACCGCAAATTAGTGCGCAAAAATAGTGGCCGAATTATACCTGAAAGCGAGTATTTGTGGGTAGTTTTTCAGCTTCCCAAGCTTGCATTTAGCAGCAACTAACTTAAGATATCTTTATCGCCCATTTGAGTAGACTAGCCATGCCAAAACCTTTCGCTCAACTGAGTCAAAACACCGGCACACCTCTGCCTGAGTGGACAGCGTGCCCACAGCCACAAAAAACAATATTACAGGGTCAGTATTGTCGTCTTGAGCCGCTGACTGCAGCACAACACGGCGCCGACCTTTGGCACGCATTTAATACCGACACGGACCACCGTATTTGGACTTACCTACCCTATGGACCGTTCGATAATCAAAGTCAGCTAGAGGACTGGATCAATGCCACCTGTGTAGGTGAGGACCCGTTGTTTTACGCTATTATTGACCTCAACACTGGCAAAGCCCTAGGTGTAGCCAGTTACCTGCGTATTCAGCCCGCAGTAGGGGTGATTGAAGTCGGTCATATTAACTTCTCGCCGGCCTTGCAACAGACCACAAGCGCTACCGAAGCCATGTACCTGATGATGAAAAACGCCTTTGACTTGGGTTACCGTCGATATGAATGGAAATGTGACAACCTAAACTTAGGCTCCAAAGCCGCGGCAAAACGTTTAGGCTTTAGTTACGACGGTTTATTTAAACAAGCCACTATCTACAAAGGCCGTAACCGCGATACGGCCTGGTTTTCAATGTTAGATAGTGACTGGCCAAGCCTACGAGCTGGTTATGAACGATGGCTGGCAGTGGATAATTTTGACGCTCAAGGAAACCAGCACACGGCCCTGCACCATTAATACAAACATCTCAAACCAACCTACTAACTTAGGGTAATTCAACCTAATCGAGGAAACTCAATCTTAGGACAGCGGTCCATCACCACAGTGATGCCAGCAGCGCGGGCCTTGGCGGCCGCATCGGCATGATAAATATCGAGCTGCATCCACATCACTAGGGCGCCTTTAGCAATCACTTCATCGGCTAACGCAGGCATAGCTTCGCTAGAGCGAAAACAGTCCACCATATCTATATCAAAAGGAATTGACGCAAGGCTTGGGTAGCAGGTTAAACCCAGTATGGTTTGATGCTGCGGGTGAACCGGTATGATTTGATAGCCTTGTTGCTGTAAGTACAAGGCCACCTGATGGCTGGCGCGGTGCGACTTGGGGGACAAACCCACCACGGCGATGGTTTTTACATGGTCACGTATGTACTTGATATCGTCACTAGCCAAACCATCAATCGCCATGGTTTAAGGACCTACATACACACAACCCGAGGTGCAGGTTTCTTTGAGTTCAAGGCGTGCAAGCTGCGGTAAAACCGGCTTGAGTTGCTGCCAAATCCATTGCACCATGACTTCGCTGGTGGGGTTTTCTAAACCATCAATGTCGTTCAAATAGTTATGATCTAACTGTTCGTAAATGGGCTTAAATACCTGCTTAATGTCGCCAAAATCCATAATCCAACCGGTAGTTTCGCCCACCGGGCCAGACACCACAATACGTAACGCAAAGGTATGGCCGTGTAAACGCCCACACTTGTGGCCTGCGGGTACGTTAGGCAAAAAGTGGGCTGAGTCGAAGCTGAAGTCTTTGTAGATTTCCATTAGCGGATACCTGTAATTTTGTGTGTTTGTAAACTTAAGCGCCACTGAGGGTGCTGCAAACAATAATCAATGGTTTGTTGTACATAGCTGTCATCGTCACTCGATGTCGCTATATAGGATTTGTCTAAGGGCTGTAAATAGTGATGCTCAAAATCAAAATCAATAAACCGATCGGGCATGGCTTGGCGCTGGGGGTAAACCAGCTTGAGCTCGTGGCCTGTGGTTTGGACTACTTCTGAAGTGCCTTTTGGGCTCACACAGATCCAATCGATACTGGCTGGCACCGGTAAAGTGCCATTGGTTTCGATGGCAATTTCAAAGCCTGCCTGGTGCAATTCCTGCACCAAGGCCTCGTCAACTTGCAGCATAGGTTCACCGCCGGTGAGCACCACTAACGGCTGGCCCGGCAAGCCCTCTGGCCAACAGTTAACAATAACTTGTACTAATTTTTGGGCGCTGTAACGGCCACCTAGGGTGCCGTCTACGCCGACAAAATCGGTGTCGCAAAAGTCACAAATGCTATGGCCGCGGCGCGCTTCGCTGCCGGTCCATAGGTTACAGCCAGCAAAGCGACAAAATACCGCCGGCCTTCCCGCTTGTCGGCCTTCGCCTTGCAAGGTGTAGAATATTTCTTTAACAGAATACATGATTACGCATAACCTACCGGGTCGGTTAGTCCAGCTGCGGCAAACGCTTCCAAACGTTCAACACATGAGCCACATTCACCACAGGCTTTTTCTAACCCTAAATAGCAAGTCCAAGTTTGGCCATAATCTAAGCCCATATCGAGGCCGGCTTGTAGGATTGCGAGTTTGCTTTGATGCAAGAAAGGGCTATTAATTTGTACGTCGTCGTAATTGGCAATAGCCGACACCACATTCATAGCATCAACAAATTCTGGTCGGCAATCTGGGTAGATATCGTGGTCACCCGAATGGGCGCCGTAAAACACTTGAGTAGTGCCTAAAGAAACCGCATAACCAATAGCGAGAGACAATAAAATCATGTTGCGATTAGGCACCACAGTCGACTTCATATTGTCTTCTTCATACTCGCCGGTAGGAATGTCTATATCGGTAGAGGTTAGCGAGGAACCCTGTAACAACTGATTAATGGCGGTGATATCCACTAACTTATGAGACACACCCAAATCAGCACATACGGCAACGGCTACATCCAGCTCTTTACTATGGCGCTGGCCATAGTTAAACGACAGCGCATACACCTCATAACCCTGCTTAATAGCAAGGTGTAACACGGTGTAGGAGTCCATTCCACCAGAATAAATAACGACTGCTTTTGGTTTCGCGTGTGGCTGCATTGGCGGCTTGTCTTGGGATGAAGAATTAGGCCGCGCAGTATATCTTATTTACGTTGTTTACGCACTTTCTGCGAGCGCAGGCTGCTCTAGTGCGTGTAATATTCCCTGCACCCACTGAGGCCGGTTTAAGGTGTACAAATGCACCCGATTCAAACCATGGTCATGCAACCGCTGAATCTGTTCGACCGCAATATCCACCGACAGTTGATACTGGCCATCGGCGTCCTGCAAATTTTCAAACTGGGCGACTATACTGCGCGGCACGCTGGCACCACAACGTGCAGAAAACCGCTGAATGGCTACGATGTCATGAATGGGCATAACGCCTACCACTATCGGCACATCTATACCTTGACGCTGCATCTGGTCTGCAAAACGTAGCAGCTGATCGGTGTCGTAACAGTACTGCGTCATAATTTGGCTGGCACCGGCCTCAACTTTACTCGCCAAATGCCTTAAATCAGCACTATTGCTTGTGGCTTGAGGGTGAGTTTCTGGGTAGCCTGCCACTGATATGATGCCGTCAAACCACTGCCTTAATCCAGCCACCAAATCGGTACCAAACTGGAATCCCTGGGGGTGCGGCACAAACTCGCCTTCGGGGCTGTCGCCGCGTAAGGCCACCAAGTGATTCACACCGGCCGCCACAAACTGTTGCGCAGCTGCGTTCACTGCCGCTTTAGTTGCGCCTACGGCAGTGATATGAGCGGCTGCTTCCATGCCATTACGCTGTAATCGCTTAATGGCATTAAAGCTCTCGCTTTGACTAGATCCACCAGCGCCATAAGTCATGGAGCAAAACTCAGGCTGCCATACCTTCAACGCAGAAATACACGTGTCCAACGCCAAGGTTGTTGGATTAGATTTGGGTGGAAAATACTCAAAAGAATAGCGCGGGGTCATAAAACAACTCAATAGGTAATTGCAGCCGAGGTGGGTCGGCGTAAACAAACAGGCGAGTTGTTATTATGTCAGTATCGGCGAAGCTGCTGGGTGAAACCTTTTAGGCGGTCATGAAACTAATTCAAGCAAAAGGTCACGGTTAGCAACAAGATCAGCTCCGCAACCTCAATGCTAGCACCGGCTGTGTCACCGGTCCAGCCGTCGATGCGCTGTAACATTAACCGCCGCATTAGCCAGTAACCCACAACCAACGCGGTGAGAAGAGCCACAAAAACCAGCCCTAAAAGGTATGCAGTCAACAGCCCTAAAGCCAACAATTGTAACCAAACCCACAGACTTTGAGCTTGGTTTTTTAGCTGCGTACCTAAACCTTGACCACGTACATAGGGTGTATGTACCACCAGCACCATGGCCTGGCAGCGCGCCATGACAGGCACCCACAACAAAGCCATATAAATGAGGCCATCACTAGCGCCAGCGAGCAAACCTAACACTTCGGTTAACGCCAGCCATTTAACCAGTAAAACCAACACCAATACCACCACGGCGGCGGGGCCGCAGGTAGGGTCTTTCATTAAATCTAGGGTGCGCTGCTTGTCTCCAAAACCGCCCAACCAAGCATCGGCGCTGTCGGCCAAACCGTCCAAGTGCAGGGCACCGGTGAGCCAAACCCACAACACTAACACCAAACCCGCCTGTAAACCGGCGCTCATACCTAAGCCGTAATGTTGTACTAACCAAGGCAACAAGACCAAGCAGCTGCCAATCACGCCGCCCACTAGTGGGTAATACAGCAAAGCCTTGCCTGCCACCTGCTCCGTTGGTGCTGTATTGGCAATGGTAAACACACGATACACGGGAATACGGGTCAGAAACTGAAACGCCAATATGAGGGCATGATAGTGTTGCTTAAAAATCATACAAAATCCTGTTTGGCGGAAAAGTCGACACTAATGTGATAATCCGGCTGGCCAGCATCGTCTTCAAAACTAGCCACGTTCAAACACACCACGCCGCCGTAGGGCACATCAATATTAAATAAGGCTTGAGGCTGCATTTGTAACAGGTCACTTAACATGGCGCGGATCACGCCGCCATGAGTCACCAACAACACATGCTTTTTATCTTGCTTTAGGGCCAACTGAACCTGCTCGTGTAAACAGGTCATAGCCCGCTTTTGCACTACAGCCACAGATTCACCATTAGGCGCAGCGGCCACCATGGGGTCATGCCAAAACGCCTTCACTTGTTCGGTATGAGCTAACCACACCTCACTACGCAACTGACCATCCCAATCGCCAAAGGACATCTCTTGCAAACGAGCGTCGAGCAGCTCTGGCTGCGCATGCAAGGCGGCAAAGGCGGCACAACGCTGCAAGTTGGAGCTAACTAAATAGTCCACTGGCAGCGCGAAACCAGCATTGGCTTGCTGCATTTGTAACAAACCTTCAGCCGTTAACGCCACATCGGTATGACCACGGTAAATATCACCGCCTTGGGTCATACCGTGGCGCAACAGGCTGACGCGCATCACCTATGCCGACTTCTCAGACACGGCAGCTTCAGCAAAGGTGGCCATTTCGTTATGGGTGACACAAGCACTCTTGAGAATAGACAAAGCCACACCCGCGCCACTGCCCTCACCTAAACGCATACCTAGATCAAGAATAGTGTCGGCGCCGATAGACGCCATCATGGTTTGATGACCAGGCTCTGCCGAAGCGTGAGCAAAAAACATCCACTGGGTGATTTCCGGCTGAATCTTTGCAGCCATGATAGCCGCCGATGTGGTAATAAAACCGTCTACCAAAATGGTTATGCCTAATTGTGCGGCCCGAATGTAAGCGCCCACTAACGCGGCAATTTCTAAGCCGCCAACGTGACGAAGCGCCTCAACGGGCGAGCTCATCTGCCCACTATGAGTAGCCAAAGCCGCCTCAATCACTTTACCTTTGTGAGACACGCCATCAGCATCTAAACCCGTACCGGGGCCCACCAAACTTGCAACACTTTGGCCTGTGGCCCACGCGGCTAACGCCGTGGCCGCAGAGGTGTTGGCAATACCCATGTCGCCACCAATAAAAATAGTCGTTCTGTTAGCTGCTGCACGGTCTACCGACGCCTTGCCCGCTGCCAGCGCTTGGCCTAATTGTTCTAGGGTCATAGCGGCTTGTTGGGCAAAGTTAGCAGTACCCGCCATGATGGTGCTATCGACCACATGAGCCATGGCTGGTAGGTCGACTACAGTGCCTAAGTTAACTACTTCAAATTGAGCATTGTTTTGCCGTGCCAAGGCACAAATAGCAGCACCACCACGGGAGAAGTTTTTTACCATTTCTCCAGTAACCACTTGCGGAAACGCAGACACACCTTCTTCTGCAATACCATGGTCACCGGCAAATACCACCACTTGGGCATTATCTACACTTGGAGTACTCGTGCCCTGCATGGCACATAAACGCACGGCCATGGCCTCTAAAGCACCTAACGAGCCCGGTGGTTTAGTGAGCTGACCTTGGCGATCCAAACCTTCTATTTGGCTGGTTTGATTGAGTGGTGAAAGCGGTTGATTGATCCAGTCGAAATTCATAATTTTGATTACTTTAGGTTTTAGTAGATTGTTTTAAGGGTAATGGTAACCCCGCCACAACAAGTGTGACCTCATCGCATACCTGCGCTAGGAGCTGATTCATCAGCCCCGAATAGTCCTGAAATTGGCGGCTCAATTCACCCATGGGCACAATCCCCGAGCCCACTTCGTTGCTCACCAAAATTAGTTGGTGTTGCGTATTAGCCACCTGCTGCACTAATTCATCTAATACAATATCCACGCCACCTGCTGCCGAGCATAGGTGATTGCTGAGCCATAAGGTTAAGCAATCCACCAATACGCAACACGGTGTCTCGTCAAGTGATGCTAAGGTTTGGCTCAGCGCCAAGGGCTGCTCTACTAAGCGCCATTGCGCGGGTCGGCGCTGGCGGTGTAACGCTATACGTTGCTGCATGCTACCGGCGGCATCACCATCTTGTACTTCAGCCGTAGCCACATACACTACATCAAGCCCAGAAGCCTTAGCGGCTTGCTCAGCAAGGGTACTTTTACCTGATCGTGCGCCGCCTAGAAACAGCTGTCGATGGGGAGTCATACTAAGGTATCCAAAGCGGTGAACTAAGCCTTATAAATCGTTGGGGACACAGTTTACGTTGATCCTTTAAGCATGGATACTTAAAAGCGACCTGCATGGACTATACCACTTGTTTGACTCTTGTTCACTGGCTCGCCAATGGGTAGACTGCCGCAAACACTAAGGAAACATGACCGTGAAAAAGCCCGCCAGCCCAGCCAAGCACCAACAACGCATGAGTAAAGTAAAACAACAAATAGACAAACAAATTGCTAACGCCGACAAAGAGCAAGGCGTGGCCGTATTACTTACCGGTAACGGCAAAGGAAAAAGCAGTTCAGCATTTGGTATGCTAGCCCGCAGCCTTGGTTATGGCCATAACTGTGGTGTAGTGCAGTTTATCAAAGGCGACTGGGAATGTGGCGAAGAACTATTTTTTAGCCAGCACCCCTTGGTGTCCTACCATGCAATGGGGGCAGGTTTCACCTGGGAAACCCAAAACCAAGCCGCCGACCAAGCAGCAGCCGAAAACGCGTGGGCACTGGCGGCTCGGTTACTGGCCGACCCCAAGATTGATTTTTTGATCCTTGATGAACTGACCTACATGTTTAGCCATGGCTGGCTGCAATTGGAGCAAGTGACACAGGCGATTAAACAGCGCCCAGCGCATATGAATTTAGTCATCACTGGGCGCGGGGCTACCGAACCCCTCATGGCCGTATGCGATACGGTAAGCGAAGTCAAAGATATCAAGCATGCGTTTAGAGACGGTATCAAAGCGCAGCGTGGCATAGAATTTTAGTCTACGCTTGTTACGGTATGGGCCCGGTGCTTGATGAAGGGCCGTGGGTTTCGGCGATGGCTGGACCAGTGATTAGTTTGTAAAAAAAATGGCCTGAGTTGCCTCAGGCCATAAAATCGCCACTAATGCTGTGGAAAGCCACCCCACTTTACCCATAGCTATTCAAGCTGCCAAGTAAATGTATTAAAATTCAGAATTATTCCTAAGCTTTTATTGCGACGAGACACCCACCATGAGCATCGCCTTATTTTTTGGCTCTACCACCGGCAACACCGAAGACATTGCCGACCAGATTCGTGATATTTTTGGGGCTGACCAACTCGACATCTACAATGTCGCCGATGACTCGGTGAGCCTAATGCTCGATTATGACACCCTTATTTGCGGCATTCCTACATGGGATTACGGTGAACTACAGGCCGACTGGGAAGATATTTGGGAAGAAATCGACAACCTAGACCTGAACGGCAAACAGTTTGCATGTTTTGGCTGTGGCGACCAAATTGGTTACCCAGAATGGTACCAAGATGCCGTGGGCTTACTGCACGATAAGCTGGTAGCTCAAGGCGCGAACGCTATTGGGTATTGGTCAACCGCCGGTTATACCTTTGAAACATCAAAAGCCGCCACCGTAGATGGCAGCCAATTTGTGGGGTTAGCGGTAGATGAAGACAGCCAACACGAACTCACCGACCAACGTGTTACCGTGTGGTGCGCACAATTGCAGCAGGAAATTAACTAACCATGACCACTACAGCCAATGCTGGCCCACTTGCAGGCTACCGTGTTATTGAACTTGGCCAGCTGTTAGCAGGCCCGTTTGCGGGCTGCATGCTGGGTTATTTTGGCGCCGAAGTGATTAAAATTGAATCACCCAAGGGCGGCGATCCTATACGTAACTGGCGCGAAGTACGTGATGGCACTTCACTATGGTGGCACTCATTGGCACGTAACAAAAAATCGGTCACTATCGACCTAAAAAACCAAGCCGGCATTGATTTAGTGAAACAGCTCATTGATGGCGCGGATATTGTTATCGAAAACTTTCGGCCCGGCGTGGTAGAAGCTTGGGGTATTGGCCCAGACGTCTTTAAACAATCAAACCCAGCGCTGGTGTACGCCCGTATCTCGGGTTATGGCCAAACCGGGCCCTATGCATCAAAACCAGGTTTTGCTTCGGTGTGTGAAGGCATTAGTGGTTTTCGTTATGTTAACGGTCACCCAGACCAAGCCCCCGTACGCCCTAATTTAAGCATTGGCGATACCATATCTGGCATCCATGCAGCACTAGGTATTTGCTTGGCTTTGCTGGAGCAAAAAAACAGTGGCCAAGGCCAAGTTGTAGACGTAGCCCTATACGAGTCGATGTTTAATCTAATGGAAGCAGTAGTGCCGGAATTCGATGGCGCTGGCGTAGTTAGAGAACCCTCTGGCAGTACGGTCACTGGTATCGTGCCCACCAACACCTACCGCTGCCAAGACGGTAAATACGTAGTAATTGGTGGCAATGGCGACTCTATTTTCCAGCGCCTTATGGTAGCGGCCGGTTACCCTGACATGGCCACTGACCCTGCCCTAGCATCAAACGCAGGACGGGTTACCAACGAAGCCAAAATAGACCAAGCCCTAAGCCACTGGTGTGCGCACAACAGTTCCATTAGTATTCTTGAAATACTGGATAAAAACCGAGTACCCGGTGGCCCAATCTACAACGTAGAAGACATGGTGAAAGACCCACACTTCAATGAAAGAGGTTTGTTTGAGCAGGTAGAAATCAATGGCAAGCCACTAAAAATACCAGCCATCCTACCTAAACTAGACAAAACCCCAGGTGCCACCCGCTGGGCAGGGCCAACACTGGGTAGCCATAATACCGAAATATTACAAGAACTATTAGGACTGTCTGATCAACAGCTAACGCGATTGGCGCAAGACGGCGTTATACAACAACCAACATAGGGCCAATCCTTGTAGCCCCAGCACCCACGCCCACGCATTAAAATAAGCCACTTGAGGGTATACCCCTGCGGCGTTAGCGGGCCACTGATCAATAAGCATACCCAACCCCCACTGCCCAGCAAAAGCACACACAAATACACATAGATTAAGGCTGGTATTGACCCGCCCAACCAATGCCTTGGGTACCGACTGGGATAAATAAGCGTACATCAGCACCCCGGAGATGCCAAAAAAGCCACTAATGCCCCACCATAAGTGATGCCACTGGCTCCACTCATTCACAATCACCAACTGGCTGAGCAGGTAAACCAACATGCCGCCTACACTCACCATATGGGCACCAATACCAAACTTTTGTAACCAGCCAGCCAACCAGCCCAGCAACACAAATCCAGCCGTCATGGCTAACGCCATGGTCAACAATACTTGCGCCGCCTCTGCGGGCGAAAGCGACAAGTAATCCCGCAACCAATAGCCCGCCCAAAGGCCAATAAAAGCACCAAATATGCCTTGAGTTGCCACCGACAGAGGGGCCAATTGATAAAACATAGGACTCTTAATGACTTGCCAAAGCTCAGCCAATTGCTGGCTTAGTTTCTGCTGCTTAACGACCACCACATAACGCGGCACCAAGGTCAAAACCAAAGCGCTAGCTAGCAGTGATGCCAACGCCATGGCTTGAAACAATAGGCGCCAATCCCCCCAAGATAAGAACCATTGCACCGGTGTAGAGGCCGCCACCACGCCCAAACCACCGGTCATAAGCTGTAGACCATTAACTAACGGCAACTTCTGCAACGGCAGTAAATTAGCATAGGCGGTAAAGGCCGCCATAAGGCATGCGGAAACGCCAATGCCAATCAAACCTCGACCGAGCAACAAGCCTTCAATGGAACTGGCACCGGCAAATATCCACGCACCTAATGCTGCCAACAATAGCAAGGCAGCGCTCACTTTGCGGCTTTCATAACGATCTAGCAGAATACCTAAAGGCAGTTGGCACAAGGCAAAGGTTAACAAATAAACACTGCTTACCATGCCGATTTGAGCGGCATTGAGGCCAAATTCTGCCACTAAATCAGGGGCAATAACGACGTTAACTACGCGATACAAAAAGGATAAAAAATAACCAAAAGCAAAGGGTATAAAGAGCTTAAGCAACATTAAATCATCCTTTTTATAAACAAAAAAGCCCTTACAATTAAGGGCTTTTATAGATTTAAAATGACATTCAGACAGGCTTTTTAGAACGGAATATCATCATCAAAATCAGCATCAAAACCACCAGGCTGCTGCTGAGGCTGTTGTTGAGGCTGCTGGGCAGCTTGTTGCTGCTGTTGGTATGGCTGTTGCGCCTGTTGTGCTTGCGGGCGGCCTTGAGGGGCTTGCTGATTGTAGTTCTGCTGCTGTGGTGCTTGACCTTGGTTTTGGCCTTGACCACCGGCTTGCGCGCCACCTTGACGGCTGTCTAGCATTTGCATTTCTGCCGCTACAATTTCTGTGGTGTAGCGCTTTACACCATCTTGTTCCCATTGACGGGTACGCAAAGAACCTTCTACGTAAATCTTAGACCCTTTACGTACGTATTCGCCTGCAATTTCTGCCAAGCGATTAAAAAACACCACGCGGTGCCATTCGGTACGTTCTTGAGGTTGACCGGTTTGTTTGTCTTTCCAAGATTCTGAGGTAGCCAATGTCAGGTTGGTGACTGCACCACCTGAGGGCATAAAACGAGTCTCTGGGTCGCCGCCTACATTGCCTACTAAAATAACTTTATTAACGCCACGTGCCATGATCTTCTCCTGCTGTATGAGTATTGAGTTTCTGTATGTGTTAGCACACTAAAAATGCCCAACTCCAATGAATTGGGGAGCAAATTATAGGCTTAATGGCGCAACTATTCAAAGACTATTCGTGTAACAAAATGACATTGCTTCTGCCTTTCACTAACGCCTATAATGGTTGGTTTGGCCCTTAGCGGATTGACCCATGGACACCATCATTGTACGCGGCGCGCGCACCCACAATTTAAAGAACATCGACATCGACATTCCTCGCGACAAGTTGGTGGTAATTACCGGATTATCCGGTTCGGGTAAGTCATCCCTAGCCTTTGATACGCTTTATGCCGAAGGCCAACGCCGCTACGTAGAATCCCTGTCTACCTATGCCCGCCAATTTTTATCGATGATGGAAAAACCCGACATAGACCACATTGAGGGTTTGTCGCCCGCCATCTCCATTGAGCAAAAGTCCACCTCTCATAACCCGCGCTCCACTGTAGGCACCATCACCGAAATATACGACTATTTACGTTTATTGTTTGCTCGCGCTGGCGAGCCACGCTGCCCAGAACACGACTTGCCGTTAGCGGCACAAACCGTAAGTCAAATGGTAGACCAAGTACTGGCACAAGAAGAAGGGCTACGGCTAATGCTGTTAGCACCAGTGGTGCAAAACCGTAAAGGTGAGCACTTACACACCTTAGATGAACTACGCAGCCAAGGATTTATTAGGGCCCGTATAGATGGCACTTTGTGCGACTTAGACGACACACCCGACCTAGAGAAAAACAAGAAACACACCATCGAAGTGGTGATCGATCGCATTAAGGTTAAAGACGGCCTGCAATTACGCTTGGCGGAGTCTTTTGAAACCGCCCTCAACCTCACCGACGGCATTGCCAAAGTGGCCTCCATGGATGATCCAGAAGCCGAAGAAATGATCTTTTCTTCTCGTTTTGCCTGCCCCACCTGCGGCCATTCCATTGCCGAACTTGAGCCAAGGTTATTTAGTTTTAATAGCCCATCCGGTGCCTGCCAAAGCTGTGACGGCTTGGGTATTCGCCAGTTCTTTGATGCGGGTAAAGTAGTTCAACAACCCGCGAACAGCTTAGCCGAAGGTGCCATACGAGGCTGGGATCGCCGCTCTATTTATTACTATGGCATGCTCAGCGCCATGGCCAAGCACTACCAATTTAGCATGGCAACCCCATGGCAGGAATTGCCCGCCGATGTACAAAAAGTAGTTCTCTACGGCACCGGTAAAACCTCCATCGAATTTTACTACATCAATGACCGTGGGGATAAGATTAGCCGCAACCACCCCTTTGAAGGCATTATCAACAACCTCCAGCGACGTTACCGTGAAACCGAATCGAACATGGTGCGCGAAGACCTAGGCAAATACCTAAACATGCAGCCCTGCCCTAGTTGTGACGGCAGCCGCTTACGTACCGAAGCACGCCATGTGTTTATTGACGGGCTTAATTTGCCACAAATCACCAGCAAAGCCGTAGGCACTTGCTCAGATTACTTTGCCAATTTAAAACTGGAAGGCAAACAGGGCCAGATTGCTGATAAGATTCTAAAAGAAATCCGTTTACGTTTAGATTTCCTCGTTAACGTGGGACTAGACTACCTCACCCTCGACCGTAATGCCGACACCTTATCCGGCGGCGAAGCCCAACGTATTCGGTTAGCCAGCCAAATCGGTGCCGGTCTAGTGGGCGTAATGTACATTCTAGACGAGCCTTCCATCGGTTTACACCAGCGCGACAACGAACGCCTACT
Organism: Oceanospirillaceae bacterium; assembly: GCA_029938085.1. GTDB lineage: Bacteria > Pseudomonadota > Gammaproteobacteria > Pseudomonadales > Balneatricaceae > Njordibacter. The sequence continues at coordinate 270,158 of JAPYOS010000002.1, forward strand.
CAAAACCCTGATTCACTTACGAGACTTAGGCAATACCGTCATTGTGGTGGAGCATGATGAAGAGGCCGTACGCCTTGCTGACCACGTAATCGACATTGGCCCAGGCGCTGGCGTGCATGGTGGCCGCATCGTGGCACAAGGCACCCCAGAAGACGTCATGGCCAACCCAAACTCCCTCACTGGGCAATATTTAAGTGGCGTTAAGTGCATACCGGTGCCCGACAAACGCAACAAACCAAAAAAAAACAAATGGCTTAAACTCATCGGCGCCACGGGCAATAACCTAAAAAACGTTGACCTAGCTATTCCCACAGGCCTGATGACGTGTATTACCGGTGTATCGGGTTCCGGCAAATCCACGCTCATTAACGCAACACTCTACCCTTTGGCGGCCACCGTGCTTAACAAAGCCACCACCCTTGTTGCGTCCCCCCATAAGGCTGTGGTTGGCTTAGACTTAATGGACAAGGTGGTCGACATAGACCAAAGCCCAATTGGCCGTACACCCCGTTCAAACCCTGCCACTTATACCGGTATATTTACCCCTATTCGTGAGTTGTTTGCTGGCACCCAAGAAGCTCGCTCTCGTGGTTATAAGCCCGGCCGTTTTAGCTTTAACGTTAAAGGCGGCCGTTGTGAAGCTTGCCAAGGCGATGGCGTAATAAAAGTAGAAATGCACTTTTTGCCCGACGTGTATGTGCCTTGTGACGTGTGCAAAGGCAAACGCTACAATCGCGAAACGTTAGAAATCCAATACAAAGGCAAAAACATTACCGAAGTCTTGGGTATGACCGTAGAAACCGCTGTTGAGTTTTTTGCTGCAGTACCCATGATTCATCGCCGCCTGCAAACCCTCATGGATGTGGGGTTAAGCTATATTTGTTTAGGCCAAAATGCCACCACCCTTTCTGGCGGTGAAGCGCAACGAGTTAAGTTGTCTCGGGAGCTTTCTAAGCGTGACACAGGCCAAACCCTGTACATTCTAGACGAACCCACCACTGGGCTTCATTTTGCCGACATACAGCAGCTGCTGGTTGTTCTACACCGCCTCAGGGATCACGGTAACACTGTGGTAGTGATAGAACATAATCTAGATGTCATTAAAACTGCAGATTGGATTGTGGACCTAGGCCCAGAAGGAGGCAACAAAGGCGGCCAGATCATCGCCACAGGCACACCAGAGGACGTGGCCGCTAATCCAACTTCCCATACGGGTCGCTTTTTGGCGCCGCTATTAACCTAAAGCGTCACACTGCCGATGTTCATTTTAGCTATTAGACTCACCTGTCGGTTCACTTGTGTCTTCTGACTCAGCTGCCGCTTCTTGCTGGTAACAACAGTCAAGTGAGTATTGTGGATACCACTATACGACATTGTGACACTAAGTGGTGCAACTTGGGCCAATAGCGCGAGTCCGGGTTTAACCTGCGATGAATTCACCAACCAAAACCTTGATGGCTGGACAGATGGCACCAGTACCCTGTACATTGATCAAGAGCGCAATGTCGTCACCCTCGACTTCGCTTGACGCTGGTTTTAATCCCCATTCACTGAGCCAAAGAGCAAAGGAGTTAAATGTATCGACTACTTCTATTGACGGCCATTATAAGTTTGGCCGTCACCAGTTCGCCTGTGTCTGCCACCGACGACTGGGTAGCAGCCGTGCTCGACCACCCCAGCTTACGTGTGCATCACAGCACCATAGAAAAACAGCAATGGAAAATCTTAGAACTTGAGGCAGAAAAAGGCTTTGATTTTGACATTAGAAGTTCTGCACACCTGCCAATAGCGGAGCACTTTGAGCACTCGTTCAGTCGGGTTGCCACCTCCGACCCATACTTAGACTTAGTTTTTAGCGCCAGCCAGACGGTGTACGATTTTGGTGAAGCCGACGCCCTCATTGATGCGGAACGAGCGCTGCGAACCAAAGCCCACCTAGCCTTCGCCAACGGTTTTGAACAACAAACGCACAGCTTATTTAGCTTAGTTATTCAGCATCAAAAAGCCCAACAAACCATACTCATAGTAACTGCCGCTCAAGCTGACATTGATTTGGTCCAGACCGACCTAGTACACCGCTTCGAGGCAGGTTTAGGCACCCTAGCGGATATCCGCCGAACCCAACTTAGTCAGATCGATTTAGAAACCCAAGTTATCCAGCTGTTTAACAAAATGAACGCCGTAGAACACCTCATTAGCAGTGATTACGGATTAGCGATCGAGCCCTTGATTCTCGCGTGGAATGACATTGAACCACAACTACAGCTCGCCGCTCGGATAGACGCACAAAATTTACGCAGTAGTGCGATCAGCCAAGGCTCCCAAACGTCCCTGCGCCATCAACGCAGTAGCATCGCCGCACAAAAAAAACCAAAGGTCGTTGTCGACCTTAATACCACGCTGTACGATGTGACACGCAGCATAAGCAACTATCGTGTTGCCGGTGAATTTCGTGTAACGTTCCCTGCATTTGATAGCGGTTATCGCTCTGCCAAAATGGCAAGCATTAGTCATGCCATAACCGCAGAGCAACGCGCCTTAGAGCAGGTAATTCAACAAAAGGCATTAGACTTAAAAACCAGCAAACGCCAGTTAGACGATTTAAAATTACGCCAGCAAGAAGGTGTTAAAAAGTATAACAACCTCACCTTACAGCTGAATAATATGAAATTAGCATTAGGTAAAACGGCCAATGATCATGCCGGCTTAGCCAGTTTACACACCCAAATCGCCAGCACCCAAATTGATTTAGTCAGTATCGCCTCAGGCATGCAACAACTGCTTCTTGACCAAGTTTTATTAAGCGAACAAATCATTCACCAATTTAACGTGACGTCAGAACAACTACCATGAGTAAACCATACCACCAATCGGCATCCAAACACTGGTTTTTTGGCCCTGTTATACGCAGCAAACGACTCTACATGCAGGTTATTCTAGCCTCCGTATTCATTAACCTATTTGCCCTAGTTAGCGCCTTTTATATCATGACGGTGTATGACCGAGTTATTCCTAATGAAGCCATGGAATCGCTCTTAGCGTTAACTATTGGTGTCTGCATTGTGATGGCCTTTGATTTTATCATGAAGGTCCTGCGCGGCGTATTCACCGACCAAGCGGGTATTAATATCGACCACGACGTAGCGGACAACTTATTTGGTCGTTTAGCCCAAAACGACAATGTAGGTGGCCAAAAAGCCACCGGAGCCATGGCTAATACAGTCAAAGATTTTGAATTATTGTTTTTCTTAGACTTGACCATTAGTGACATTCCTTCCTAGATCCGAACACTACAACGCAACAAAACCATTAAAAGTTACGTACACATAACCGATAAATTTGCAAGGTCTTTATATTAATAACACATGTTCTGCGCCATTAAAAACATTTTTTTACTAAATTTAACTCAATTCCTCCTAAGCCATTGACTATTAGGAAATTAATTGGTAGCGAAAAATACATGATAGACCCACCCCTGAAGCATTTTTAGTGTTCATTATTGAGAACAAAAAAAACCCAGTCATAAGACTGGGTTTTTTATACTTCCGTAGAAGGTTTACTCGTCGCTAGTTACAGGACGGTCAACCAATTCCACATAGGCCATAGGGGCATTGTCGCCAGGGCGAAAGCCGCATTTCATAATACGGATATAGCCCCCAGGACGAGCCTCATAACGAGGGCCTAGTTCATTAAACAGCTTGCCAACTGCTTCTTTGCTACGAGTACGAGCAAAGGCCAAACGGCGGTTAGCAACGCTATCTTCCTTAGCAAGGGTGATCAGTGGCTCTGCCACACGACGCAACTCCTTGGCTTTAGGTAGGGTGGTTTTGATCAATTCGTGTTCAAACAACGAAACAGACATGTTCTTGAACATGGCTTTACGGTGAGTGTTGGTACGATTTAGATGACGACCACTTTTACGATGACGCATTTGTTAATTCCTTATCAAACTAAGTTTGAAATTGTAAGCCGGTTAAGACGCTTGAGTGCCTTTAAGAATGGCTGGTGGCCAGTTCTCTAAACGCATACCAAGAGACAAGCCACGAGAGGCGAGTACGTCTTTAATTTCGGTCAGTGACTTCTTGCCGAGGTTCGGAGTTTTAAGCAACTCAACTTCGGTGCGCTGAATCAGATCACCAATGAAGTTTAAGTTTTCTGCTTTCAAACAGTTAGCCGAACGTACGGTCAGCTCAAGATCGTCTACTGGACGTAGAAGAATCGGATCAATTTCCGGCTCGTCAACCTTAGCTTCTGGCTCGTTGTCGTTTTCCAAGGCCACAAACACCGCCATCTGACGTTGCAGAATGGTAGCGGCGCTACGGATTGCTTCTTCAGGATCTAGAGTACCGTTGGTCTCAAGATCAATCACTAGCTTGTCCAAGTTAGTACGCTGTTCTACACGCGCACTTTCAACCGCGTATGCTACTCGCAATACAGGGCTGAAAGAAGCGTCTAGTTGTAGCTTGCCAATGGCGCGAGTTTCGTCTTCGCCAAGGTCGCGTGCGTCGGCTGGCTCATAGCCTGTGCCGGCGCGCACGGTAAGCTGCATTACTAGCTTGGATGCAGTGTTTAATTGGGCAATCACATGGTCTGGGTTAGCCACTTCAACGTTGTGGCTCAGTGCGATGTCGGCAGCCGTTACAGTACCAGGACCCTGTTTAGTCAGAGTTAGGACTGTTTCTTCGCCTTCGTGCATGGTTAGTGCAACGCCTTTAAGGTTAAGCAAGATTTCGATAACGTCTTCTTGCACTCCCTCAATGGAGCTGTACTCATGCTCAACACCGTCGATTTCTACGTCAACGATTGCCGCGCCTGCCATTGAAGACAGTAAAATACGACGCAAAGCGTTACCTAGAGTGTGGCCAAAGCCACGTTCTAATGGCTCAAGAATAATCTTAGAGCGGGTTTCACTTACACGTTGTACTTCGATGTTACGCGGTGTCAATAGATCGTTGGTTGAAGTCATGGACTCACCTTTCACTGTGGCAATTAATTTAAAAAGTTTACTTAGAGTAAAGTTCTACAATCAACTGCTCATTAATTTCGGCAGGCAGTTCGCTACGCTCAGGTGTACTTTTAAAGGTACCTTCCATCTTAGTAGCATCCACATCACACCACTCTACCGCGGCGCGCTGTGCGGCCAACTCGAGAGCGCTCTTGATGCGCAACTGATTCTTTGCCTTTTCACGGATAGAGACTACGTCACCTTCAGCTACTTTGTAGCTTGGGATGTTAACAGTCTGGCCGTTTACCAAAATGCTCTTGTGAGAGACAATTTGACGCGCTTCTGCACGTGTAGAGCCGAAGCCCATACGGTAAACAACGTTATCCAAGCGAGTTTCTAACAAACCCAACAAGTTAACACCTGTTGCGCCTTTTAGACGATCCGCTTCTTTATAGTAGTTACGGAATTGACGCTCAAGCACACCGTACATACGACGTACTTTTTGCTTTTCACGTAATTGCGTGCCGAATTCAGACAGACGACTACGGCGTGCGCCGTGTACACCTGGAATGGTATCAGCTTTACATTTTGAGTCTAATGCCCGCACACCGCTCTTAAGGAACAAATCTGTTCCTTCACGTCGAGACAGCTTGCAAACGGGTCCAATATATCTTGCCATTTGATCCTACCCCTTTATACGCGACGCTTTTTAGGCGGGCGACAACCATTATGTGGAATTGGAGTCACGTCTGTAATGTTTGCAACCTTAAGGCCACAACCGTTTAAAGCACGAACCGCAGACTCACGTCCTGGTCCTGGGCCTTTAACGAATACATCAATGTTCTTCAATCCAAATTCCATTGCTGCTTTACCAGCACGCTCTGCAGCCACCTGGGCGGCAAAAGGCGTGCTCTTTCGAGAGCCACGGAAACCAGAACCACCAGCTGTTGCCCAGCTTAGTGTGTTGCCCTGGCGATCGGTTAAAGTAACGATCGTGTTGTTAAAAGAGGCGTGGATGTGCGCTAGCCCGTCCGCTACCTGCTTTTTAACTTTTTTACGTGTACGAGTACCTGGCTTAGCCATGTTGATATCCTGTACTTATGTTTATCGGCGAATAGGCTTAGTCGGTCCCTTACGGGTCCGTGCGTTAGTCTTGGTACGTTGTCCGCGTAGCGGTAAGCTACGACGGTGACGTAATCCACGATAACAACCTAAGTCCATCAATCGCTTGATGTTCATTGAGACTTCGCGGCGCAAATCGCCTTCGACGTTCATTTTAGCAATGGCGTTACGAATCTCATCTAATTTCTCTTCACCCAAATCACTGACCCTGGTGCTTTCCACAATGTTGAGGTCGGCACAGATCTTTTGAGCAGTAGGTCGGCCAATACCAAAGACATAAGTCAACGAGATAACCGTGTGCTTATGATCTGGAATATTGACACCAGCTATACGAGCCATTCAATTTACTCCGTTCGAGGCACTCAAAAAGTGCTTCGTTTCTATTCTCTTCGTCACAGAAGGCGGCGAATTATACATTCGATACCTTCTCAGGTCAAATAAGCTTAGCCTTGGCGTTGCTTATGACGTGGCTCTACTTTGCAGACCACGCGAACTACACCTTTGCGACGCACGATTGTGCAGTTTCGACACATTTTCTTAACTGATGCACGTACTTTCATTTCGAACTCCTAAATTCTTGGGGCGTTAAAATTGTTAAGTTAATTAACCCAACAGACCATTATTACCCGTCAAATTCGATTTCTTCATCAGGGAACTATACTGGTTGGACATCAAGTGAGATTGTACTTGGGACATGAAATCCATGACCACAACCACAACGATCAACAATGATGTACCACCAAAGTAAAAAGGCACATTCCATGCAATCACTAAGAACTGCGGCATTAGCGAAACCGCGGTAATGTAGAGTGCACCGAATAACGTTAACCGACCTAAGACAGTATCGATATAACGCGCCGATTGTTCACCTGGGCGAATGCCTGGAATAAAAGCTCCAGACTTCTTCAAGTTATCCGCCACGTCTTTTGGGTTAAAGACCAATGCGGTATAAAAGAAGCAAAAGAACACAATACTTACTGCAAACAGCAATATGTACAAAGGCTGACCCGGCGCAAGCGCCAAGGAAATGTCCTGTACCCACTGCATATTGTCTGCCTGACCAAACCACTGACCGATTGAAGCCGGTAGTAACAGGATGGCCGATGCAAAAATAGGCGGTATTACCCCCGCCATATTCACTTTCAAAGGCAAATGGCTGGACTGAGCGGCGAACACCTTATTGCCTTGCTGACGCTTGGCATAATTAACGGTGATGCGACGCTGACCACGCTCCATGAACACCACAAATGCGATGGTCGCGAGCGCCAGTACGGCGATTGCCAGCAGGGCGATAATATTTAAGTCACCCTGACGGGCGGCCTCAAACGATTGTCCTACCGCGCCAGGAAGACCTGAAACGATACCTGCAAAAATGAGTATTGAGATGCCGTTACCAATGCCCTTTTCTGTCACTTGTTCACCAAGCCACATCAAGAACACAGCACCAGACACCAAGGTTACGACTGCAACGAAATAAAAGCTGAGGTCTGCATTAAAGGCAATTCCTTGCCCAGCAAGACCGACCGCCATAGCTAAAGACTGTACTGTGGCTAAAATCACAGTACCGTAGCGGGTGTATTGACTTATTTTCCGTCGACCAGCTTCACCTTCCTTCTTCAGCTGCTCTAACTGTGGGCTTACCACGGTCATGAGCTGCATGATTATCGAAGCCGAAATGTAAGGCATAATGCCCAAGGCCAAGATACTCATGCGCTCCAACGCGCCACCCGAGAACATGTTAAACATGCTCAGGATGGTGCCTTGATTCTGCTCGAACATAGCGGCAAGGCGGTCCGGGTTAATTCCAGGAACTGGAATGTGTGCACCGATACGATACACCAAAATGGCGATCAGAACGAAGCGCAAGCGAGACCATAGCTCACTTAACCCACCTTGATTGCCAGCTGGCGACTTACCTTGCTTTGCCATACTATGCCTCGATCTTACCGCCAGCAGCTTCAATAGCTGCTGCAGCGCCCTTAGTTACGCGCAAACCTTTGACAGTAACTGCCCGGTTTAGCTCGCCGCTAAGGATAATTTTAGCGTCTTTCATGCGATCGTTGATCACGTCAGCAGCTTGTAGTGCTGCCAAGTCGATCACGTCAACATTCATGCTCGCTATTTCGCTCAACCGCACTTCAGCTACAAAAGCAGCTTTGCGTGAGGTAAAACCAAACTTAGGTAGACGCCTTTGTAGAGGCATCTGGCCGCCTTCAAATCCTGGCTTAACACTGCCGCCAGAACGAGACTTTTGACCTTTGTGACCGCGGCCACACGTCTTGCCCAAACCAGAACCGATGCCACGACCTACGCGCTTTGGCGCGTGGGTAGAACCTTCGGCTGGGGATAGAGTATTTAAACGCATATCAATTTCCCTTATTCGCCTTCAACGCGAACCATGTAGTTGACCTTATTGATCATGCCACGTACAGATGGAGTGTCTTCCACTTCTACTGTATGCCACATGCGCTTGAGGCCAAGACCCTTGACGCAATCACGGTGACGTGGCAATTTGCCATGCACGCTGCGCACAAGAGTGACCTTGATCATAGACTTTGCTTTTGCCATGACTTAATTACCCCAGTATTTCTTCAACAGTTTTACCGCGTTTAGCTGCAATCTCGTCTGGAGAATTCATAGCCTTAAGGCCATTGAATGTTGCACGCACTACGTTTACCGGATTGGTAGAACCGTAGCACTTAGCTAATACGTTATGGACACCAGCCATCTCAAATACAGCACGCATTGCGCCACCAGCAATTACGCCGGTACCGTCAGATGCTGGCTGCATGTATACCTTAGAGGCACCATGGCGAGCTTTAATTGGGTATTGAAGGGTAGTACCGTCCAATTCCACTGTGATCATGTTGCGACGCGCAGCTTCCATAGCTTTTTGGATTGCAGCAGGCACTTCACGAGCCTTACCACGTCCATATCCTACACGGCCTGCGCCGTCGCCTACCACTGTTAAAGCGGTAAAGCTAAAGATACGACCACCTTTAACTACTTTAGATACACGGTTAACCTGTACCAAGCTTTCTTGCAGGTCGCCGTCTTTCTGTTCAATGTTAGCCATTGTCATATTTCCTTAGAACTGCAAGCCAGCTTCACGCGCGGCTTCAGCCAACGCCTTCACTCGGCCGTGGTATTTAAATCCAGAACGGTCAAATGCTACCGTCTCGACACCTGCTTCTTTAGCGCGTGTTGCGATCAATGTGCCTACTTGTGCAGCCGCATCAGCGTTGCTAGTAGCGCCAGAGCGCAAGCTAGAGTCTAAAGTAGAAGCTTGAGCTAGTACTTGAGATCCGTCGCCAGAAATGACTTGTGCGTAGATATGCTGTGATGTGCGGTTAACACACAAACGGGTCACACCTAGGTCACGCATCTTATAACGTGCGCGCGCGGCGCGACGTATACGTGCAATTTTCTTTTCCATCGTTATCCTGCCTTACTTCTTCTTAGCTTCTTTACGACGCACATGCTCGTCTGCATAACGTACACCCTTACCTTTATAAGGCTCTGGCGGACGGAAAGCGCGAATCTCTGCAGACACCTGGCCTACACGTTGCTTGTCGATACCGGAAACTACGACTGTAGTTTGGTTAGGGCACTCGGCCGTAATGCCTTCAGGCAACTGGTAATCTACCGGATGGGAAAAACCCAAGGTTAGATTAAGCACAGAGCCTTTAACGGCAGCACGGTAACCAACACCTTGTAATAACAAAGTCTTAGTAAAACCGTTGACGACGCCAGATACCATGTTATTGACCAAAGCACGGGTGGTGCCGGACATAGCGATGGCTAGCTTACTATTATTTCGTGCACCGAAAGTAAGAACGTTATCGGCTTGATCAACTTCCACGTCGTTGTGGATAACCAAGTCCATAGATCCTTTACCACCTTTAATGGTCAAGTCGCGACCATTAATAGTGACGGTCACACCTGAGGGCAGCGCCACAGGGCTTTTTGCTACTCGTGACATGACAACTCCTTAGAATACAGTACAGATGACTTCACCACCGATACCAGCAGCACGGGCTGCGCGGTCGGACATGACGCCATGAGAAGTTGTAACGATTGCAACACCTAAACCACCTTCAACGGTAGGAATAGAAGAAGCGCCTTTGTACACGCGTAGAGAAGGCTTAGAAATGCGTACAATCTTTTCGATTACAGGCTTGCCTTCATAATATTTCAAAGTAATAGTTAGTTCAGGCTTAGTTCCTTCAGCAACTGAGATGTCGCCTACGTAACCTTCGCTTTGGAGAACTTGCGCTACTGACACCTTCAACTTTGAAGAAGGCATAGTGACTGATACTTTACCAGCCATGTGCGCATTACGGATGCGTGTGATCATATCCGCTAATGTGTCTTGCATACTCATGTGAGTGAGCTCCATATAATAACTTTTGTACAGCATGCCCTAAGGCGCGCTTATCAAAAGCGTGATCAGACCTGAAGTCGGTATTGACTTAGGTTTCCAACCACCGTTTTAAAAATCTGAATGCACCTAATTGCACATTCAAACTTTAAATTGGCTGCGAAGCACAGGTGCCAAGCAGCCAACCTGACTACCAAGAGGCTTTCTTAAGCCCTGGTACGTCACCACGCATCGCAGCTTCACGAAGCTTGATACGTGATAGGCCGAACTTACGGTAAACCGCATGTGGACGACCTGTGATTTGACAACGGCGCATTTGACGCACTGGGCTTGCGTTGCGAGGCAACTTTTGCAAAGCCATTTGGGCATCCCAACGATCTTCATCGCTAGTGTTAACGTCGTTTAAAATTGCTTTAATTGCAGCGCGTTTAACGGCAAACTTAGCAACTGTTTGTGCACGTTTGTCTTCACGCGCTTTCATGGAAGATTTAGCCATGGTATCGCCCTACTTTTTGAACGGGAAGTTAAGGGCTGTTAATAGCGCCAAACCTTCTTCGTTGTTACGTGCTGTGGTAGTGATGGTGATATCCATACCGCGTAGCTTATCCACTTTATCGTATTCGATTTCAGGGAAAATGATCTGCTCGCGCACACCCATGCTGTAGTTACCACGACCATCGAATGACTTAGGATTTAAGCCACGGAAGTCACGGATACGAGGGATAGAGATATCAACCAAACGGTCAAAGAATTCCCACATTTGCTGGCCACGTAAAGTAACTTTACAACCAACAGGCCATCCTTCACGCACTTTAAAGCCTGCAATAGACTTACGCGCTAGGGTAACAACAACTTTCTGACCAGCGATAGCTTCTAAATCAGCTACTGCGTTTTCGATCATCTTCTTGTCGCCAATGCCTTCACCAACACCCATGTTTAGAGTGATTTTGGTGATTTTTGGAACTTCGTTAACGTTTGCAAGTGCTAGCTCTTTGTGGAGCTTAGCAGCTACTTCGTTTTTGTATAATGCTTTTAGTCTTGACATAGTCCGAATCCCCTTATGCGCCGATCACTTCGCCGCTGGACTTGAAGATACGTACCTTACTGCCGTCTTCAAGAATCTTGAAGCCAACACGGTCGCCTTTACCAGTTGCGGAGTTGAAAATAGCAACATTAGAAGCTGCAATTGCTGCTTCCATATCAATGATGCCGCCAGGTTGGTTCGTCATTGGATTTGGCTTCTGGTTTTTCTTAACCATATTGATGCCAGACACAATGAAGCGACCGTCAAGAACTTTTGCGACAGTGCCGCGCTTGCCCTTGTCTTTGCCTGCAATAACGATTACTTCGTCATCGCGCTTAATTTTAAGCATTTTTTTGTCCTTTCCTACATCCTTCTCATACTAGAAAGAGCGCTGCTGCGCTCTTTCTCTACCCCGCTGTGCAAGCGGGCCAGTTTAGCCCCCTAGGGAGACTTAAAGTACTTCAGGTGCCAGGGAAATAATTTTCATAAATTTCTCGGTACGTAACTCACGAGTTACTGGGCCGAAGATACGTGTGCCGATAGGGGCGTCTGATGCGTTTAACAACACAGCAGAGTTAACATCGAAACGGATGATAGAACCATCCGGACGACGCACACCTTTACGGGTCCGTACTACAACAGCTTTAAGCACTTGGCCTTTCTTCACCTTACCGCGAGGAATTGCTTCCTTAACAGTAATTTTGATGACATCGCCGATGCCTGCGTAACGACGGTGAGAACCGCCGAGTACCTTGATGCACTGTACTCGCTTGGCGCCGCTATTATCAGCAACGTCTAGCATTGATTCTGTTTGAATCATGGTTTACTCCAAACTATTAGGGCCAATTTTGCGCTCCTTAACCAGAAAACCTTCTAATTTAGGCGCCCAAAATTGGGGATCCCGAGAAGCGAGGCGGGTATTCTACACCTTTGCGACGCTTTCTTCAATTTTTACCAAAGACCAAGACTTAGTCTTTGAAATTGGGCGTGTTTCACCAATAGTTACCAGGTCGCCGGTGCCGCACTCATTGTTTTCATCATGTGCATGAAGCTTAGTAGAACGCTTCACATACTTATGATAAATAGGGTGCTTTACACGACGTTCAATCAACACAGTAATGGACTTGTCCATCTTGTCGCTGATGACCCGGCCAGTGGCGAGACGAGGCTGTTCAGTTGCCGTCATATCAGTTACCTGCCTTTTCGTTAAGAATAGTCTTTACGCGGGCGATATCGCGGCGCGTCTGACCCAACAAGTGGGACTGACCTAGCTGACCTGAAGATTTTTGCATACGTAGGTTAAACTGTTCCTTTAATAGGTCCAGTAAAGACGTTTGCAATTCGTCTACAGATTTTTCACGCAATTCAACAGTATTCATTACATCACCGTCCGCTTAACAAAAGTGGTGGCGAGTGGCAATTTAGCTGCAGCAAGCGTGAACGCTTCATTGGCTAGTTGCTCAGAAACACCTTCCATCTCAAACAAGACTTTGCCTGGCTGAATTTGGGCAACCCAATATTCAACGTTACCCTTACCCTTACCTTGACGAACTTCAAGAGGCTTTTGAGTAATCGGCTTGTCTGGAAAAACTCGGATCCAAATCTTACCACCACGTTTGACGTGACGCGTCATAGTACGACGAGCCGCTTCAATTTGACGGGCGGTAATACGGCCACGGCCAGTAGCCTTAAGACCAAATTCACCGAAACTAACTTTACTACCGCGAAGTGCAAGACCGCGGTTACGGCCTTTGTGCATTTTGCGGAATTTTGTGCGTTTAGGTTGCAACATTAATGTATCCCCTATTTAGCTTTTTTCGAAGCGTTGTTTTTTGCAGCACGGACTTCGTCCAAACCACCCAAAATTTCGCCTTTAAAAATCCACACTTTAACGCCGATGATGCCATACGTAGTATTGGCTTCATAGGGAGCGTAGTCGATGTCTGCACGGAATGTGTGCAATGGAACGCGACCTTCACGATACCACTCAGATCGTGCGATTTCAGCACCACCTAGACGACCACCCAATTGAATCTTGATGCCTTCGGCACCCAGACGCATGGCGTTTTGTACAGCACGTTTCATGGCGCGACGAAACATAACCCGACGCTCCAATTGACCGGCTACACTTTGTGCAACGAGTTTCGCATCCAATTCTGGTTTACGGATCTCTTCGATGTTGATGTGCACAGGCACGCCCATCATCTTAGAACATTCGTTACGTAGCTTTTCTACGTCTTCGCCCTTTTTACCGATAACGATACCAGGACGTGCTGTGTGAATTGTAATACGTGCATTCTGAGCAGGACGCTCAATTTCGATGCGACTTACTGAAGCACGTTCAAGACGCTGCTCCAAAAAGGCACGAACTTTTAAGTCCTGCAACAGGTTAGTCGCATAGGTTGAGCGGTTCGCATACCAAGTAGAGGTATGGTCCTTCACTATACCAAGGCGAATACCCGTAGGATGTATTTTCTGACCCATTGGTAGCTCCTATTTCTCAGCGACTTTCACGGTGATATGACATGAGCGCTTTAAAATTCGGTCGGCACGGCCTTTGGCACGTGGACTGATACGCTTCATGGTCATACCTTCGTCTACGAATGCGGTAGTAACCGTTAATTCGTCTACGTCGAGACCGTTGTTATGTTCTGCATTAGCGATAGCTGAATCCAAAACTTTCTTGACTAACTCAGCCGCCTTTTTGGGGCTGTAAGCAAGAATAGTTAATGCTTCATCTACGCGCTTTCCGCGGATTTGATCGACAACCAAACGCGCTTTTTGAGCAGATATTCTGGCACCCATATGTTTTGCGGTGACTTCCATCATATTCTCCATTAGCGCTTGGCTTTCTTGTCTGCTGCGTGGCCCTTATAGGTCCGCGTGGCAGAAAATTCGCCGAGTTTATGCCCTACCATGTCTTCAGTTACGAAAACAGGTACGTGTTGGCGTCCGTTATGGACTGCAATCGTCATCCCTACAAAGTTAGGGAAGATCGTCGAACGACGAGACCAGGTTTTAATTGGTCGACGGTCGTTGGCTTCAACTGCAGTCTCAACCTTTTTCAACAAATGAAGGTCGATAAATGGACCTTTCTTAAGTGAACGTGGCACAGCCGTATCCTCTTCTTAGTTATTTAGCGTTGCGACGACGAACAATAAGTTTGTCGGTGCGCTTGTTGCTACGAGTTTTGTAACCCTTGGTTGGGGTACCCCATGGAGACACAGGATGACGACCACCTGAGGTACGTCCTTCACCACCACCATGTGGGTGATCAACTGGGTTCATTGCCACACCGCGAACGGTAGGACGAACACCACGCCAGCGGGAGGCGCCAGCCTTACCCAATGACCGAAGGCTATGCTCGGAGTTGCTTACTTCGCCTAGAGTGGCATTACACTCAACACGAATTTTACGCATTTCGCCGGAACGTAGACGTAATGTAGCGTAATCACCTTCACGCGCTACCAGTTGCACAGAGGCACCAGCAGAACGAGCGATTTGCGCGCCTTTACCTACTTTCATTTCAACGCAGTGCACTATGCTACCCAGAGGGATATTGCGTAGAGGCATGGTGTTACCACTCTTAATTGGTGCATCAGCACCAGAAAGAATTTGATCACCGGCCTTCATGCCCTTAGAGGCAATGATGTAACGACGTTCGCCGTCTGCATAAAGCACAAGTGCAATATTGGCAGTACGGTTTGGATCGTATTCTAGACGCTCTACAGTGGCTGGAATGCCCACTTTATTGCGCTTAAAATCGACCATGCGATAATGCTGCTTATGACCACCACCGATATGACGGGTAGTGATACGGCCGTTGTTATTACGACCGCCAGACTTTGACTTCTTCTCTAGCAAAGGCGCGTATGGCTTGCCTTTATGCAGATCAGCGTGTACGACTTTAATGACGTGACGACGACCCGGAGAAGTAGGTTTACACTTTACAATAGACATGTGCTTCTCCTTACGCCTCAGCGATGAAATCGATGTCATGACCTTCCGCTAAGCGTACGTACGCTTTACGGATATTGTCCTTGTGACCAATGCCATAACGGGTGCGTTTAGCCTTACCCTTAGCATTAAGTACACGGACAGAAGCCACTTTAACTTCGAACAACTGCTCAACAGCCTTTTTAATTTCTGGCTTAGTCGCATCCGCGGCAACGCGGAAAACAACCTGACCACCGTCGTCTGCGACGATTGTGGCTTTTTCAGAAATGTGCGGACCTAGCAGCACTTGATATATACGTTCTTGGTTCATCCTAGCAACTCCTCGATCTTCTTCAGAGCAGCAACGGTTACGATAACCTTCTCGCTTCCAACCAAGCTAACAGGGTTAATGCCAGCGGCATCAACAACGTCAATCTTAGGGATGTTACGAGCGGCCAAGTAAAGGCCCGTTTCTACTGCTTCAGTCACAATTAGTGCGTCGGTAGCGCCAAACTCAGCAAGCTTAACAAGCATTGCTTTAGTCTTGGCTTCAGCCAATTCAAACGTTTCAACAACGATTAAACGCTCTTGACGTACTAGCTCGGCTAGGATGCATTGCATCGCAGCACGGTACATCTTGCGGTTAACTTTCTGTGAGTGATCTTGAGGACGAGCTGCAAATGCACGACCACCGCCAACCCAAATTGGGCTACGAATAGTACCAGCACGCGCACGACCTGTACCCTTCTGATTCCAGGGCTTACGACCGCCACCGCTCACTTCTGAACGGGTCTTCTGCTTGCGAGTACCTTGACGGCCTCCAGCTAGATATGCGGTTACTACTTGGTGAACAAGCGCTTCATTAAAGTCACGACCAAAGGCTACTTCGGACACTTCAACTGAACCACCTGCGACAAGATTTAAATTCATGATATTCTCCTAAGCCTTACCGACGGATTTTGACGGTAGGTCTAACGATCACATCACCACCTGGTGCACCAGGAACAGCGCCCTTGATCAACAACAGATTATTTTCTGCGTCAACACGAACGATTTCTAGTGATTGGGTAGTAACTTGTTCAGAGCCCATATGACCCGCCATTTTCTTGCCTTTCCAGACACGACCGGGGGTTTGACACTGACCAATAGAACCGATAGAACGGTGGGAGATAGAGTTGCCGTGAGTTGCATCTTGCATTGTAAAATTCCAACGCTTGATACCACCCTGAAAGCCCTTACCTTTTGATTGGCCTGTTACGTCTACTTTCTCTCCAGCGTTAAAACGCTCGACAGTCAGTGAATCGCCAACAGAGACTTCTTCGCCATCAACATTGCGCATTTCCCATAAACCACGACCAGCAGCAGTATTTGCCTTAGCAAAATGGCCTGCAGCAGCCTTAGTAACGCGTGAAGCGCGACGTTCGCCAACAGTAATCTGAATAGCTGCATAGCCATCCGCATCTGTTGTCTTCACTTGCGTTACGCGGTTGGGATCAACCTCGATAACGGTGACTGGCACGGAATCACCTGCTTCGGTGAATACACGGGTCATGCCCGTCTTCCGTCCGACTAATCCAATAGTCATTGTATTACCTCAAATTGCCAGTTGTGCAAGGGGCTGCTTACCCACTACGGCTGGTGATACACACCAATTACACGAAAAAAATAATAGTTTTGCACGTTTAGAGCGCTGCCACGCTGCCTTTCGGCACTACGATTCGATTAGCTCAAGCTGATCTGAACGTCTACGCCCGCAGCTAGGTCTAGCTTCATCAATGCATCTACAGTCTTTTCTGTAGGGTCAACGATGTCTAGAACACGCTTGTGGGTGCGGATCTCGAACTGATCACGCGCGTCTTTGTTGACGTGCGGTGAAGTCAGAACTGTAAAACGCTCTTTGCGTGTAGGTAGTGGAATAGGACCACGAACCTGCGCGCCAGTACGCTTAGCAGTATCTACGATTTCCAACGTAGAAGAATCAATCAGACGATGATCAAAAGCCTTCAACCGAATACGGATTTTTTGGTTTTGCATTATCGACTACAACCTTCTTTAAAACGGGTTTAAATCTAGCCCATCCTCACACCAAAAAGCATAAAACCTTCTGGCCCGAATAAAATGGGTACGAGATTGTACGGGATTACACCAACGAATGCAAACCCTCAGCCGCTTTACCAACAACACCCCTACAAACTTCCGGTCAAGCCATAAGCGCCCGCTGTTACAATTAGCTTATACTCGCCACATCAACACACATCGCCCTTAACCGCATACCTCCATCATGGCAGAACCTTTAAAACACCTCGTCGGCCCAAACCTAGTTGACCAACTCGCTAACAACATTCACGTGAATATGCCTGCATTTAATGCGGCAGGGTTTAGGCAACGGTTTACTGAGCAATATTTAGACTTAGAACTGATGCCTCGCTGTCACTTGGTGGCGGATTGTTTGTATGAGTTTTTGCCCAGCAACTACCTCGCTGCAGTTAGTGTTGTGGTGGCCAGCCTTGGCCCAGTGCACATGTCCACGGACGACTTTAGCGATGTGAGCTTTTTACACTTACCGTTTAGTTTATTTGTGGGCAAGTATGGCTTGGATCACTTTGATGCGTCTATGACAGCTCAATATGAGATTACCCAACGATTTAGCGCAGAATTTAGCATCCGGGCCTTTATAGAACGCCACCCAGCTCAAAGCTTTAAGTTGTTCCAACATTGGATTAAAGACCCCAATCCCCACGTGCGACGATTGGTATCGGAAGGCACTAGACCACGCTTACCATGGGCGAGCCGTTTGCGCAATTTGCAGATAGACCCGTCTCCAATACTCCCCATTTTAGAAACGCTTAAGGACGACCCGGAACTCTATGTGCGCCGCTCGGTGGCAAACAACCTCAACGACATTGGCAAGGACCACCCGCACTTGGTGTATGAGTTACTCGGCAAATGGCAAAAACATAGCAATAAGAACCGAGACTGGGTGATCAACCACGCATTACGCTCGGCAGTTAAACGTTGCGAGCCTGAAGCGCTGGCGCTGCTGGGTTACACTGACTCAAAAGGCATAGCAACCAACAATAGTTCGGTAACACCCGATCATGCTCTGATAGGTGAATCCGTAAGGATCTCTACAACACTTCACAACCAAGGCTCCCGCTCTGAAGCACTGATGATTGATTTTGCGGTGTACTACATTAAGGCCAATGGCAAAGCGCGACCCAAGGTGTTTAAGTGGTGCCAATTGGAGCTAGGGCCTTCCACTCAAAAAGCACTAAGTAAAAAGTTGAACCTTGCTAACCTCTCTATTCGCACTCACTACATAGGCACTCATCGAGTAGACGTGATCATCAACGGCCGATGGTCTTACTTGGGTGAGTTTCAGTTAGGCTAGGCCTTAGCAATACTACCTAAGCACCAACCATCGCCATAGCCTTTCTAGTGGGCCTTGGCCATAGTGTCGGCGCCAAACCACAGCAAAGACGACCTGAACAAGGCTGTAGACCAAAACCACTGCCATACACTCCAGACGAGTAAGCTGCCCCCAAAGATCTGGTGCTAGCCATCGAAACAGCAACCCCATCACGACCGATTGGCTGATGTATAGGGTAAAGGCCATTTGGCCTGCACTTTGTAACGCACGCGCCAACCACCCACCTATGGCAGCCCAACGCACCATGAGTGCGGCATACACTGCAGCCATGAATGCTGCAGCGATCAGAGGCAATGGGTTGAGCACTGCGGATGCGGAAACCCAGCCAGCGTCATATTTTAACCACAAGTCGGCCAACGCCAAAGCTAAACCCACCGCAAATAATACAATGATGCGGCTTACACTGAGTCCTCGCGTAAAGAACCCACTGTGGTACAGACCCATGCCACAAAACATCATACCCGCTGCCATCCAAGCGAAGGTTATGGCGGCTCCTGCTAATGAGACAAAGAAGAAAACGGCCTGTAACACCACCTGTTCTCCATAAGGCCCTGTCCATAATTCGGCCTGTTCTAGTAGCCCAGCGTGGGTTAACTGAATAGCATCCCAAGGGTCTTGCGATACCGGTATATCCATTGCAATGGTGGCCCACATCAACAGCGCCATCGCAATGCAGCCTACGGAGTAGGTAATGAATGCCCACTTAAACAACCAAGCTGCGGGCTTATCCGCCCAGCGATAAACGATCAAACCCACCAAGGCATATATGGTGAGAATATCGCCATACCAAATAAATACCCCATGAATCACACCGAATACCAACAACCAATACAACCTGCGTAGCATAAGTTTGCGGCCGTCACGCCCATCTTGACGCATACGCTGCATTTGCAAGGCGAGTCCTGCGCCAAACAATACAGAAAAAAGCGTTATAAAACGCCCATTAACAAACAACTGCTGTACGCCATAAACCCAAATATCAACCTCGTTAACCACACCAATTAACCACAACGGCGTGTCGTAAGCTTGGTAGGGTAAAGTGAAGGCATAGATATTGACCAACAAAATAGCCAATACCGCTACGCCACGAATAAGGTCTAAGCTGGCAATACGTTGCTGCATAGAAAAATCCTTTTGTTTGTTTTAACTAGCAGCCCAACCGCCGTCTACTATAGCCGTTGCCGTGACCATGGCATCAGCGTAGTTTAGGGCATTAGCACGATCCGGCCCCGCAGGGATTGGGTCCCAAAAAACTGGCCCATCGCCTGATTAGCTAGGGCAACATCAAAATCCGGTAGCATTTGCTTGGCGTTGCCGACGGCGTTAATGTTTTTACCAAGTAATGGTAGAGACGCCAGTTCCGTCAATGCAGTTTTGGCGTCAGTTTGGTTTTTGTCATAACTTTGCCTACCAATACGCAAGAAGGTACCTACCTCGTTTTGCTTTAAGCCATCATTAACCAATGTTTTGAATAAGCGCTCTGCTTCAGCTATGGCTGCCTCTACATTTTCTTCATCGCAACTAAACACCACCTGCAACCGATACATGTCTTCGTATACCGATGCACCCTGCACTTGCGCGTGCACACTATAAGTCCAGCCTTTATCCTCCCTTAACCCTTGGTGTAACGCTTTGGTTAACTGCTCACCGACAAAGGCCATGTGCAAGGGCGTAACCTGCGCCACAACAGACTTAGGGATCTGATACAAAAGCACAACCTGAGTGGATTTTTCGTTACTGCCTTGGCCACTAATTTGCAAAGGCTCTCGGAGCACGGGTGCACGCCTAAATCCAGCGGGTGGGTTAGCCGTTAATGGCAAACTCGCCACATTGGCAGCCAAGGTTTGCTCCAATTCATGAGCCTGAATGTCGCCTACAATGCTAAGCACATAATTTTGTGCGCCCTTATAATGGCGATTATACAGGGCCAACATTTGCGATGCTTGAGTGACGTTTATTTCATCCACTGTGAGGCGCCTAAGACTTGGATCGGTGCCGCTGAACACCGCCTCAATGTCTCGATGATAAGGGTCTAGAACGCTACCTTGCATTTCTACAATTACGTCTAAATTTTGTTGCTTGTAATAGTCTAACACCGAGTTTGAAACTCGCCCCTGGGTCAACGCGTAGTGCATTAGACGCAAGCTAAGATCTACATCTTCACTAGGTGAAGCTAGCTGCATTTCACGTGTAAAATAGGTGTAATACGGCTGCAATACAATACCGCGTTGCTCTAACCACTGACTCAACGCTGGACCATCCAGGGCACCCAAGCCGCTTGCCGTCATAGTTTGCAGGGACAGCCTAGCGTTGATGGCATCTCGGCCCAAGAGCTGATTGAGCCCACCTTGCCCCACCAAATGCATATACACCTTGCCCGGTGCCGAGGCAGAATAGCGATGCTGCACCGTAATGCCATTGCTTAACTCGAACACTGTCACGCCATTGGCGAGTGTCTGTTGTTGAATAATTTGACCAAGAGCAGCGTTGACTGGCCAGGTTTGCAAAGACAGTAATTGCACCGCAAAACCGTCATCTACCGACTCCTCAAACAACCACTGACTCAAGTCTGCAGGTGACGGCAAGGTTTGGGTATTAGGCGCCACCAATTCAACTTTTAAGTCAGATGCAAACATATCGGCGGCGGCTGTATTGATATCCGCTGATGTAAGCAAAGGCAACTGGGCCTCTAGTGTAGCAAGATATTCCTGTTGCCCACGTAACCAAGTGCCGTACACCACGTGGTCAACTGCTATCTCTGCCAGGTGCCAAGCGCTGTCTTGTTGTGGTTGCTCGTTAATGAGCATGGCATCTCGCCAAGCATCTAGCTCTATTTTTGAGACCCCAAAAGTGGCAATACGATGACGCTCCTGCGCCAACAGACGCACCGCTTCTGGCAAACTATCAAGGCTCGCTTCGAGAGACACGTAGTAGCGCATCATATTGCCATAGGGATGATCCATGCCCGCACTAAATGAGCGCACTCCACCACTCGCTTTAAACCGCCTTTTCTCTAGTCGCTGCCAAAGTATCTCTAATACTGCATCGTGCTTCATTGTGTCTAACCAATTTACTGCATTGTTTACTGTGGCCTCAGATTCCTCGCGCATTAATGCAAGCCAGTAGTTGTCCTGTAGCGGGTCTGTAAGCATATGGGTAGAGGTATTATCAAGCGCTGGTGCTGGGTATTGCTGAGCGCGCCCAAGATCTTTGCTGGGCCATTGGCTAAATTCCAACTCTACCCTTTGACGCATTTTCTCCAGGTTGAAATCGCCGCTAATAATAAGACTAGCGTTGGCGGGCCGGTAATGATCTTTATAAAAGGTGTTTAGGCTAGTGGCTTGCGCCGCCTGGATGCTCGCCAAGGTACCTATTGGGGGCCGCTCATAATATCTACTGCCGGCCAAATCCAGCTGGCGAAGCTTGTACTGAGCACGATGAGCCTCTGGCTCTCGCAAGCGCCACTCCTCGCGTACCACACCAATTTCTTGTGCTACTTCGGCTTCAACAAACTCGCTCTTAAAAGCAAAAGAAGACAATAGTTTTAACGCACTGTGCAAGCGCTGCTGCTCGGCTCCAATCACTTTTAGGTAATAGTTGGTGTGGTCATACGTGGTGTAAGCATTGGCATGCTGGCCCAACTTTAAATCTAAACTGGTGAGCACATCTTTCACCGGATGACTGCCATCTTCGGCCACCTGCTCAAACAGCATATGCTCTACGAGGTGAGCATAACCTAATTGATCGTCCGTTTCTTGTAAGCTGCCCGTGTGAATAACTAGGTCTAGCTCAACTTCATCGTTAGAATGACTATTACTATTAGCCCAAAGAATGACTTCTAGGCCATTATCCAAATAGTACTTTTGCACCGGCCCCTGCTGCTCTTTGGAACTTAATCCAGCACAACCTATTAACAATAGACTCGCCAAAACCCAAATTATTGCAATTGCTTGTTTTCCTTTAACGGCCACAGTAACCCCTTGTAAAATTTTCACGGCAAAAAAACGTTGATCGACTTTAACTGTAGACTGTATTTATCAAAAGGTAGGATAAACTTGCAGGAATTTTAACAACCAACAATCAACTCGCAGTCCAACCACCGTCCACTAAATGCCCTGTGCCCGTGACCATGGACGAGGCATCACTGGCTAAATACACCGCTGCGCCCATCAGGTCTTCTACCTCGCCTACTCTGCCTAACTTAATCTGATTTTCAATCCACGCCAGCTTATCGGGATCGGCAAAGGTGGGCGCTGTAAGGGCTGTTCGTATGAACGTTGGACATAGGGTATTGACTCGTATTTGATTAGGCCCAAACTCAATGGCCATGGCTTTGGTAAAACCTTCTACTGCATGTTTGGATGCACAATAAACAGCACGGTCTATACCGCCTACATGGGCCATTTGTGAAGACACGTTAATCAGTGAGCCAGGCTTACCCGCATCAATCAGCCCCTTAGCTACGGCTCGTGTAAGAAAATATGCACCCTTTAGATTAAGGCTCATGACAGAATCAAAATCCTCAGGCCGGGTTTCTGTAGCGGGCCCGTGAATAGCCAATCCTGCACTGTTGACTAAGATGTCAAAAGGCCCGTTCTGTACGACTTGGTTTTCGGTGTGCTCTACGTCCGCAACATCCATCACCAAGTATGTTGCAGTGTGTCCTTGGGCTACCAGTGCTTGCGTTAATTCCTGCAACTGCGCCTCTCGCCTTGCAGCTACGGTCACACTAGCCCCTGCCTGAGCAAGGGCCGCCGCCAGCGCCAAACCGATACCAGAGGATGCGCCGGTGATAAGGGCTCGTTTACCAGTTAAATTAAAGCTAGGAGTTTGCGGGAGTTGTATCATAATAAGGAATAGCGCTCTTGTAACACGCCTGCCGACGTCATGTGCAATGATAAGCGCCCGACTATAACACGGGCGTTTAACCAAGGCGTTATTAAGTTAATTATCCAAGTTTTAGCCAGAATCCGCCCAAGCTGAACAACTAATTACCGAGTCACAAACGACAGGCACAAAAAAGCCCCCTTGGCGTGAACCGAGGAGGCTTTTTTAGATCCTGAAACAAGTTCAGGATGACGCCGAGGCGTTCAGGGTGACGTTATCGAAGTCTGTCATTCCGGCGTAGGCCGGAATCTAGATCCTGAAACGAATTCAGGATGACACTTCTTGGCGTCAGATGACTAGCCGATTAAGCTAGGATCTTAGCTACAACGCCGGCGCCTACAGTACGGCCACCTTCGCGGATGGCGAAGCGTAAACCTTCATCCATAGCGATTGGGTTAATTAGCTCAACAACCATTTGGATGTTGTCACCAGGCATAACCATTTCTACGCCTTCAGGCAATTCACATGCACCGGTAATGTCGGTAGTACGGAAGTAGAACTGTGGACGGTATCCCTTAAAGAAAGGAGTGTGGCGTCCGCCTTCGTCTTTGCCTAGTACGTATACTTCAGCTTCAAACTTGGTGTGTGGAGTGATTGAACCAGGCTTAGCCAATACTTGACCACGCTCAACGTCTTCACGCTTAGTACCACGTAGTAGTACACCAACGTTCTCGCCTGCACGACCTTCGTCAAGCAACTTACGGAACATCTCAACACCAGTACAAGTTGACTTGGTAGTGTCCTTGATACCGATCATTTCTACGTCGTCACCAACGTTAACGATACCACGCTCAATACGACCCGTTACTACAGTACCACGGCCTTGGATTGAGAATACGTCTTCGATAGGCATGATGAATGCACCATCAATCGCACGCTCTGGCTGTGGGATGTAGCTGTCTAGCGCTTCAACCAACTTACGTACTGCAGTAGTACCCATTTCGTTGTCGTCTTCGCCGTTCAATGCCATTAGGGCAGATCCCGGGATGATTGGCGTATCGTCGCCTGGGAATTCGTACTCGTCTAGAAGCTCACGTAGCTCCATTTCAACAAGCTCAAGCATCTCTGCGTATTCTTCTGAGTCTGCGCCGCCGCAATCTTCAGCCAACAAGTCTGCCTTGTTTAGGAATACGATGATGTAAGGTACGCCAACCTGGCGAGACAAAAGGATGTGCTCGCGAGTCTGAGGCATTGGGCCGTCAGTTGCGCCACATACTAGGATAGCGCCGTCCATTTGAGCAGCACCAGTGATCATGTTCTTCACATAATCGGCGTGTCCTGGACAGTCAACGTGGGCGTAATGACGCTCTTCAGAATCATACTCAACGTGTGAAGTGGCGATGGTGATACCACGCTCGCGCTCTTCAGGTGCGTTGTCGATTTGAGAGAAGTCTTTTAACTCTCCGCCCCAAGCTTCTGCACAAACGCGAGTTAGTGCAGCTGTTAATGTAGTTTTACCGTGGTCAACGTGACCGATGGTGCCAACGTTTACGTGTGGCTTATTTCTTTCAAACTTTTCCTTAGCCATGAGTAGAATCCTCTAAAAATTAGGCTTGATTAGTAATCGCGTCAGCAATATTCTGAGGCGCTTCTGAATAGCATTCAAATTCCATGGAGTAGCTGGCACGGCCCTGCGTGGCAGAACGCACGTCAGTAGCATAACCAAACATTTCACCCAATGGCACTTGTGCATTGATGACTTTGCCCGCAGAGCTGTCATCCATACCCAGTACGATACCACGACGACGGTTCAGGTCTCCCATCACGTCTCCCATGTTTTCTTCTGGGGTTACCACTTCAACCTTCATTACTGGCTCTAGCAAACACGGGTCTGCTAATTGAGCGAACTTCTTCAAACATTGAGAAGCGGCAATTTTAAAGGCCATTTCGTTAGAATCAACGTCGTGGAAGGAACCGTCATATAAACGGGCTTTAAGGCCCAACAGAGGATAACCAGCAATAACGCCGTTTTTCATCTGCTCTTCAATTCCTTTTTGTATGGCTGGGATGTATTCACGAGGAATAGCACCACCCACGATTTCGTTAATGAACTCTAAACCTTCGTCATCGGAAGGGCTAAACTCAATAACCACGTGGCCATACTGACCGCGACCACCAGACTGACGCACAAACTTATGGTTGGCATCAACGGTAGCGCGAATCTTTTCACGGTAGGCCACACGTGGCTTACCAATGTTGGCTTCAACACTAAATTCGCGGCGCATACGATCAACGATGATATCAAGGTGTAATTCACCCATACCGGCGATGATGGTTTGGCCTGTTTCTTCGTCGGTTTTCACGCGGAAAGACGGGTCTTCCTGAGCGAGCTTACCAAGTGCAACACCCATTTTCTCTTGGTCGGCTACAGAGCGCGGCTCTACAGCAACGGAGATTACAGGTTCGGGGAATTCCATCCGCTCGAGAACAATTTTATTGTCCACAGCACAAAGAGTATCACCGGTAGTCACGTCTTTAAGACCAATGGCGGCAGCAATGTCACCAGCACGTACTTCTTTAATCTCTTCGCGGTCGTTTGCGTGCATTTGCACCATACGTCCCACACGTTCACGTTTCTCTTTAACCGAGTTATAAACGTGGTCGCCAGATTTCAATACGCCTGAGTAGACTCGCATAAAGGTTAGGGTACCCACAAATGGGTCCGTAGCGATCTTAAATGCCAAGGCAGCAAACGGAGCTTCGTCACTGGCTTCACGAACTGCCAATGTGCCTTTGCCGTCGTCTAACGTGCCTTCAATAGCTTTTACTTCAATTGGCGAGGGCATGTACTCAACCACAGAGTCCAATACCGCTTGTACACCCTTGTTCTTAAATGCAGAACCTGCATGTACTAGCACAATATCGTTGGCTAACGTACGTGCACGCAAACCGGCTTTAACGTCCTCAGTAGATAGGTCGCCTTCTTCAAGGTACTTTTCCATCAAATCGTCATTGGCTTCAGCCGCGGCTTCAACTAGCTGTTCGTGGAATTCGTCGGCCTGGTCTTGCATATCAGCAGGAATATCTTCCAGCTCATAGGTCATCCCTTGGTCTTCTTCGTTCCACATAATGGCTTTCATACGCACAAGGTCGATCACGCCCTTGAATTCGTCTTCGGCACCAATGGCTAGATGAATCGGCACAGCATTGGCACCAAGGCGTTCCTTAAGTTGCTCAACCACCATTAGGAAGTCGGCACCTGCTCGGTCCATCTTGTTGACAAATACCATGCGCGGTACGCCGTACTTGTTGGCTTGACGCCATACGGTTTCTGTTTGCGGCTGAACGCCGGAAGATCCGCATAATACCACCACCGCACCATCCAACACCCGCAAAGAACGTTCAACTTCAATGGTGAAGTCGACGTGCCCTGGAGTGTCGATAATGTTGATACGGTGATCATCGAACTGTTTGCTCATGCCTTTCCAAAAACAGGTAGTCGCCGCCGATGTGATGGTGATACCGCGTTCTTGTTCCTGTTCCATCCAATCCATTGTGGCTGCACCATCGTGCACCTCACCGATTTTATGGGACAGGCCAGTGTAAAACAAAACCCGCTCGGTAGTCGTGGTTTTACCCGCATCTACGTGAGCGACGATACCGATATTACGGTATCGATCTATTGGAGTCTTACGAGCCATGACAGTTCTCTCTATTCTCTTACGTCTGCTTAGAAGCGGAAGTGAGAGAAGGCCTTGTTAGCTTCAGCCATACGGTGAACGTCTTCACGCTTCTTAACCGCAGCACCTTTGCCTTCAGCAGCGTCTAAAATCTCACCAGCAAGACGCAAAGCCATAGACTTTTCGCCACGCTTGCGTGAGTAGTCTACCAACCAGCGCATAGCTAGGGCAGAACGACGTGCAGGACGTACTTCAACTGGAACTTGGTAAGTCGCACCACCAACACGGCGAGATTTAACTTCGACCATTGGTTGGATAGCTTCTAACGCTGCTTCAAATACTTCTAGTGGATCGCCGCCTTTACGCTCAACGATTTTGTCTAGAGCACCGTAAACGATACGTTCTGCGACGGATTTTTTACCCGAGATCATGACATGGTTCATGAACTTGGCTAGGGTAACGTTGCCAAACTTTGGATCTGGCAGGATATCGCGTTTGGCGACAACTCTTCTTCTTGGCATGATGGGCCTCAAATATACTTCAGGTTATGTTCAGGAATTAACACTCATAATTAAGTGCTTACCTGGCCTTACTCTTATCGGTTCTCGATAAGCCTCATGGCCAGCTGCTAAAAAGCAGGCTGGCTAACAATAACAACCAAGGCTGTTATTGCCCGTCCTAGCTGATTGTTGTTATTAACAACGATCAGCTAAGGAAAGTTTCATTAAGACTTAGGACGCTTAGTACCGTACTTAGAACGACTCTGTTTACGATCGCTCACGCCGGATGTATCCAAAGAACCACGTACTGTATGGTAACGAACACCTGGCAAGTCTTTTACACGACCGCCACGGATCAATACAACGCTGTGCTCTTGTAGGTTGTGACCTTCACCACCAATATAGGAGGTAACTTCAAAACCATTTGTCAAACGCACGCGACATACTTTACGTAGAGCAGAGTTAGGCTTCTTAGGGGTAGTTGTATAAACCCTTGTGCAAACGCCACGACGTTGAGGACAGGCCTGTAGTGCAGGTACGTCACTCTTTACGATCTTACGCTTACGAGGCTTACGAACCAACTGGTTAACTGTTGCCATTATGCAAACTCCACATTTCTTCATCGGCACAACACTAACAACCTATTTGCTAGCACCGCCGAAAATACCCAAAAATACACAGGACTATATTTGCCTGCCAATTTCGGGCGGTGAATTATATTCGCTTTAATAGATTAGCGTCAAGCAAGGCAGCAGTCATTTTGCTCTTCAATACAAGAAAAAGGCACTTTTTACCTCTCATCTATACCTGGTTTAGAAAAAACATCCAAAAAGGCCACAATGACCTCGCTTTTTAGCCGTTTTTATTCGATATCCACAATGCTTTCCTGTACAATGCGCCGACGTTTTTTAGACTGTAATGAACCTGGAGCCCACATGGCTGACTTAAACTTGTACCGAAATATTGGTATTTTTGCTCACGTAGATGCGGGCAAAACCACCACCACAGAACGAATTCTAAAGCTTACGGGCAAGATCCATAAGACAGGTGAAGTTCACGATGGCGAATCCACCACAGACTTCATGGAACAGGAAGCCGAGCGCGGCATAACCATCCAGTCTGCAGCGACCACGTGTTTCTGGAAAGACCACCGCATGAACATCATCGACACACCTGGACACGTAGACTTCACTGTAGAAGTATACCGTTCACTTAAGGTACTCGACGGCGGTGTTGGCGTATTCTGTGGTTCTGGCGGCGTAGAGCCTCAGTCAGAAACCAACTGGCGCTATGCTAACGAATCTGAAGTAGCGCGTATTATCTTGGTTAACAAGATGGACCGTATGGGCGCAGACTTCCTACGAGTTGTTGATCAAGTAGAAAACGTACTTGCAGCTAACCCACTAGTAATGACGCTGCCAATTGGCGCTGAAGAAAACTTTGTAGGCGTTGTAGACGTACTAACCAAGCAAGCCCATATCTGGGATGATAGTGGCTTACCAGAGAACTTTGAAGTTTCCGACGTTCCAGAAGACATGGTCGACCTAGTAGACGAGTACTACGAGAAGCTTGTTGAAACTGCTCTAGAGCAAGACGACGACCTAATGGAAGCCTACCTAGAAGGCGATGCACCTTCAATGGCCGATATCAAGCGCTGCATCCGTAAGGGTACCATCGCACTAGACTTCTTCCCAACATATTGTGGTTCTGCGTTTAAGAACAAAGGCGTTCAGTTAATTCTAGACGCGGTAATCGACTACCTACCAAGCCCAACGGAAGTTGACCCACAGCCTTTGACAGACAAAGAAACTGGCGAAGCTAATGGTGAGTTTGCCGTTGTAGCTACCGACGAGCCACTACGCGCTCTAGCCTTTAAGATTATGGACGACCGTTACGGCGCCCTAACCTTCGTACGCATCTACTCTGGCACCCTGAAAAAGGGCGACACCATTCTTAACTCATACACGGGCAAAAGCGAACGTGTAGGTCGTATGGTAGAAATGCACGCCGATGAACGTACTGAGCTTAGCTCTGCACAAGCGGGCGACATCATCGCTATCGTAGGCATGAAGAACGTACAAACGGGCCACACTTTGTGTGATCCTAAGCACGAATGTACGCTTGAGCCAATGATCTTCCCAGAACCAGTAATCTCCATCTCGGTAACCCCTAAAGATAAGACCTCTACTGAGAAGATGGGTATTGCCATTGGCAAGATGGTTGCAGAAGATCCTTCGTTCATCGTTGAAACAGACGAAGATTCAGGCGAAACCATCCTTAAAGGCATGGGCGAACTTCACCTAGACATCAAAGTAGACATCCTTAAGCGTACATACGGAGTAGATTTGCTTGTAGGCCAACCACAGGTTGCATACCGCGAGACAATCACTACTAAGCTAGAAGACAGCTACACGCACAAGAAGCAGTCTGGTGGTTCTGGTCAGTTTGGTAAGATCGACTACATTGTTACTCCAGGCGAAACCGGTTCTGGCTTCATCTTTAAGTCTTCTGTAGTTGGCGGTAACGTGCCTAAGGAATACTTCCCAGCCATCGAAAAAGGCTTCAAGATGATGATGGAAGAAGGCCCATTGGCTGGCTTCCCGCTTCTAGACGTAGAAATCGAGTTGGTAGACGGCGGATTCCACGCCGTTGACTCCTCGGCTATCGCCTTTGAAATCGCTGCTAAAGGCGCTTACCGTCAATCCATGCCTAAGGCTGGCCCTCAGTTACTAGAGCCCATTATGAAGGTAGACGTGTACACTCCAGACGATCACGTAGGTGACGTTATCGGTGACTTAAACCGTCGTCGTGGCATGATCAACGACCAAGAAGCTGGTGTTACTGGTGTTCGCATCAAGGCTAACGTACCGCTTTCTGAAATGTTTGGTTACATTGGCCACTTGCGCACCATGACTTCTGGCCGCGGTCAGTTCTCAATGGAATTTGCTCACTACATGCCTTGCCCTAACAGCGTTGCTGAAAAAGTAATCGCTGAAGAGAAAGAAAAGCGCGCTGCAAAGTAAGCACTTTTCCTCCAATAAAAAACCCCGCACTGGCTTAGCCAGTGCGGGGTTTTTTATTGCCTGGTATTTTATTCAACAACCGCGTCATACCCGCTTCTCAGCACCTCCCACCATGTCATACCGGCGCATGCCGGTATCTCAGCAACTCCCGCCATGTCTTACCGGCGTAGGCCGGTATCTCAGGCGAGCGGTGGAGATCCTGAATCAAGTTCAGGATGACCAGCCCGAGGGTTCAGGATGACCAGTCTCAGACTAGATGAGTTTTTTATCTGCCTACTTGCGCAGCAACGCCTTTATTTCTGCCAGTTCTTGTTTGAGGTCGTCTAAGGTTACGTCACCATTTGCAATGGCTTCTGCCTCTCGCTCTTTGCTGTGTTCGTTTTCCATCACGTTCACCACGATACCAATCACCATATTCAAAAAAGCGAATGTGGTGAGGAAAATAAAGCTCAAGAAATAGACCCAGGCATAGCCATAAACCTCCATCACTTCATACATGACGTCGGTCCAATCCTCAAACGTCATCACCCTAAATAAGGTAAGCATAGAAATAGAAATATCCTGCCATAACGAAGGGTTAATCTCGGCAAAGAACGAGGCACCCACGGCAGCATAGATGTAAAAGATGATAAACATCAGCAGAATAACATAACCTAATTGGGGCATGGCCTTAAGTAGCGAGTTAAGCAACAAGCGTAACTCCGGCACAATGGAGACCATACGCAGCACCCTAAAAATGCGAATTAGGCGGCCAATTAAAGCCAGCTCACTGTCTTCTACCGGAATCAGGCTCACCACCACAATAATGGTGTCGAACAGGTTCCATGGGTTATTAAAAAAGCGCCATTTACGGGGCTCACCCATAAACCTAAAGCTAATTTCCAGTAAAAAGAAAACCGTAATAGCTATGTCTAACCAGCCTACCAGCACCATGAAGGTGGGTGAAATGGAGTAAGTTTTAGCACCGATGACTAAAGCCGAAAGCAATATCACTGACACCACCGTCAGCTCAAATAGCTTATTGGCCCGTAGGCTATACAAACCAGTTTGGAGGGAATCGTAACGCATGAGCGAACACCTGAGTTATCACAATGGCAAAGCCGCTAAGTTTAACATAGGTCTACCGGTCCAATACAAAACCTCAGGCACAAAAAAGCCCGAGCTAGTCGGGCTTTTTGAGTACGTCAGTACGTTGGTTTCTAGCCGTCATTCTGGCGCAGGCCAGAATCTTGCTAGGAGATCCCGGCCTGCGCCGGGATGACGTGAGAAGCGCCAGTCAGCTTAGCTGCCAGACATCTCTGCACGTAGCGCTTCAGTCAGTGCTGCTTGCACTTCTTCTGCACTTACAGTGGACGTACCTTCGGCTGCACGCTGCTCTTGACGCTTACGCTTACGCTCTGAGTGGTAAGCTAAACCAGTACCGGCAGGAATCAAACGACCTACTACTACGTTCTCTTTCAAGCCGCGTAGGTGGTCTTTCTTGCCAGTTACTGCGCCTTCAGTCAATACACGGGTAGTCTCTTGGAAAGACGCCGCAGAGATGAAGGATTCAGTGGCTAGGGAAGACTTGGTAATGCCCAACAACACACGCTGCATGTGAGCGTGAATCTTGTCTTCTGCAGCCATCTTTTCGTTAGCTTCAAGGTAACGGGTGTACTCAACTTGATCACCTTTGATCAAGTTAGTGTCACCAGAAGAAACCACGTCAACCTTACGCAACATTTGGCGTACGATAACTTCGATGTGCTTGTCGTTTATGCCTACACCTTGTAAACGGTAAACTTCTTGCACTTCGGTAGTGATGTAACGTGCCAATTCTTCAACACCCAAGATACGCAAGATATCGTGTGGGTTGAATGGGCCGTCGGCGATAACTTCGCCCTTCACTACAGTTTCACCTTCGAACACGTTCAATACGCGCCACTTAGGAATCAGCTCTTCGTAGTTGTCGCTGCCATCGGTAGGCGCAATAACTAAGCGGTTCTTACCCTTAGTTTCCTTACCAAAGCTCACAATACCAGAGATTTCGGCCAAGATAGCTGCTTCTTTTGGCTTACGTGCTTCAAACAAGTCAGCTACCCGTGGCAAACCACCGGTGATGTCCTTGGTGGTTGCACTTTCCTGTGGGATACGAGCCACTAGGTCGCCGATTTCCACTTGGCTACCATCGGTGATGGACAACATCGCGCCACCTGGTAACAAGTAATGAGCTGGTGCGCCAGACTCTGGGTTGATGATTTCGTTGCCGGTAGCATCCAACAAACGGATCATTGGACGCAAGTCCTTGCCCGCTGCAGGACGTTCACCCACGGTAAGCACCTGGATAGAGCTCAGACCGGTCAAATCATCCGTCTTACGGTTGATAGTAAGGCCTTCTTCCAAACCAACAAACTCAACCTTACCCGCCATTTCTGAAACGATGGGGTGAGTGTGTGGGTCCCAGTTAGCTGCAATTTCGCCAGCCGCAACGGTTGCGCCGTCGGCCACTTGAATAACAGAACCGTATGGCAGCTTATAACGCTCACGCTCACGGCCGTGCTCATCGGTTACACCCAGCTCTACCGAACGCGAGGTGGTTACCAAATTGCCATCTTTACGGGTCACTGCTTTAAGGTTATGTAAACGGATTTCACCGCCATTTTTAACCTGAATCTTATCTTCTGCTGCAGCTCGAGATGCCGCACCACCAATGTGGAAGGTACGCATGGTTAGCTGTGTACCCGGCTCACCGATAGACTGTGCAGCAACAACACCAACAGCTTCACCAATGTTAACCTGATGTCCACGACCTAGGTCACGGCCGTAACAGCTAGAACAAATACCGTGACGTGTTTCACAGGTGATTGGAGAACGTGTTTTCACTTCGTCTACAGAAGACAAAGTTTCGTCATTTTCTAAACGCTCAACCCATGATTCGTCGATCAAGGTATTCTTAGCAATCAGTAGGTCGCCAGTTGATGGGTTAACCACGTCTTCTGCAATCATACGACCCAAGATACGGTCACCCAGTGGTACACGTACGTCACCACCTTCGATTACAGGCAACATGGTTAAACCATTTTCGGTGCCACAATCCACTTCGGTAACAACCAAGTCTTGTGCCACGTCTACCAAACGACGCGTTAGGTAACCGGAGTTAGCTGTTTTCAACGCCGTATCGGCCAGACCCTTACGAGCGCCGTGAGTAGAGATAAAGTATTCCTGTACCGACAAACCTTCACGGAAGTTAGCCGTGATCGGTGTTTCGATGATAGAGCCATCTGGCTTAGCCATCAAACCACGCATACCACCTAACTGACGCATCTGAGCAGCACTACCACGGGCGCCGGAGTCGGCCATCATGTAAACAGAGTTAAACGACTCTTGCTCTACTTCTTCGCCTGCGGCGTTGGTCACAGTGTCACTCTTTAGAGCGTCCATCATGGCACCGGCAACTAGTTCGTTAGCACGAGACCAGATGTCGATTACCTTGTTGTACTTTTCGCCTTGAGTTACCAAACCGTCGCGGAACTGAGCTTCGATTTCACGAACTTCGTCTTCCGCACCGTTGATGATAGAGGCTTTCTTTTCTGGGATAACAAAGTCGTTAACACCAACAGAAGCGCCCGAACGAGTCGCATAGGCAAAACCGGTATACATCAATTGGTCTGCAAAGATAACTGTTTCTTTAAGACCAACGTTACGGTAGCACTCGTTGATTAAGGTAGAGATACCTTTCTTCTTCAAGGTTTGGTTAACCAAGCTGTAAGGCAAACCTTTAGGCATGATTTTGGAGAACAGGGCACGGCCCACAGTGGTGTCGATTACGGTATCGGTGGCGTCAAAAGAACCGTCTTCGTTCTTTTTGTACTCAGTGATACGGACTTTAACCTTAGCCTGCAAGTCTACATGCTTGGCACCGTAGGCACGCTCTACTTCAGCGATGTTGGCAAATACCATACCTTCGCCTTTGGCATTGATACGGTCACGAGTCATAAAGTAAAGGCCCAATACTACGTCCTGCGAAGGTACGATGATCGGGTCGCCGTTAGCCGGTGACAAGATGTTGTTGGTAGACATCATCAAGGCACGACATTCAAGCTGCGCTTCAATGGTAAGTGGTACGTGTACCGCCATTTGGTCACCGTCGAAATCGGCGTTGTAGGCCGCACAAACGAGTGGGTGAAGCTGAATGGCTTTACCTTCGATCAATACTGGTTCAAAGGCTTGGATACCCAAACGGTGCAACGTAGGTGCACGGTTAAGCATCACTGGATGTTCACGGATGACTTCGGCCAGGATATCCCAAACTTCGGCAGTTTCACGCTCTACCATCTTCTTAGCGGCTTTAATAGTAGTGGCAAGGCCACGTAATTCTAGCTTAGAGAAGATAAACGGCTTGAATAATTCCAAGGCCATTTTCTTAGGTAAACCACACTGATGCAAACGCAAGTATGGGCCAACCACGATTACAGAACGGCCAGAGTAGTCTACGCGCTTACCCAAAAGGTTTTGACGGAAACGACCTTGCTTACCTTTGATCATATCGGCAAGTGACTTAAGTGGGCGTTTGTTAGAGCCAGTGATGGCACGACCACGACGGCCGTTGTCCAACAAGGCGTCTACAGATTCTTGCAACATACGCTTTTCGTTACGTACGATGATGTCTGGTGCGCTCAAATCCAACAAGCGCTTTAAACGGTTGTTACGGTTGATCACACGACGGTATAGATCGTTCAAATCTGACGTTGCAAAACGGCCGCCATCTAGCGGTACCAATGGACGCAAATCCGGTGGCAAGATAGGCAATACGTTTAACACCATCCATTCTGGCTTGTTGCCAGAAGCCAAAAAGGCTTCCATTAGCTTTAAGCGCTTAGATAGCTTCTTGATTTTAGTTTCGGAGTTAGTTGCAGGAATATCTTCGCGCAACTGAATGGCTTCTTGAGCCATGTCCAAATCTTTTAATAAGGCTTGAATCGCTTCGGCACCCATACGGGCATCAAAGTCGTCGCCAAATTCTTCTACAGCTTCAAAGAACTGCTCATCGTTCATCATCTGACCACGCTCAAGGGTGGTCATACCTGGATCAATAACGATGTAGCTTTCAAAATAAAGCACGCGTTCGATGTCACGCAAAGTGATGTCTAGTAACAAACCAATACGCGACGGCAATGATTTTAGGAACCAGATGTGTGCCACTGGGCTAGCCAGTTCGATGTGACCCATACGTTCACGACGAACTTTGGCCAATGCAACTTCTACGCCACACTTTTCACAAATAACACCACGGTGCTTCAAACGTTTGTACTTACCGCACAAACATTCGTAGTCTTTTACTGGGCCAAAGATCTTGGCACAGAACAAACCTTCGCGCTCTGGCTTGAAGGTACGGTAGTTAATGGTTTCTGGCTTCTTAACTTCACCAAACGACCATGAACGGATCATTTCTGGTGATGCTAAACCAATCCGGATCGAGTCAAACTCGTCCGAATGGCCTTGGGCTTTTAATAATTTCAGTAAGTCTTTCATTGCCTATTCCTCTTAACCTGCTACTGGTCCGTTTCCAATTCCATATCGATACCTAGAGAACGAATCTCCTTAACCAATACGTTGAAGGACTCAGGCATACCTGGTTCCATACGGTGATCACCATCAACGATGTTCTTGTACATCTTAGTACGGCCGTTAACGTCATCCGACTTAACCGTAAGCATTTCCTGCAAGGTGTACGCTGCGCCGTATGCTTCTAGGGCCCACACTTCCATTTCACCAAATCGCTGACCACCAAACTGAGCTTTACCGCCCAATGGCTGCTGTGTCACAAGACTATAAGAACCGGTAGAACGAGCGTGCATCTTGTCGTCAACCAAGTGGTTCAACTTCAACATGTACATGTAGCCTACGGTTACCGGACGGTCAAACTTGTCGCCAGTACGGCCGTCGTATAACCAAGTTTGGCCAGAACGATCTAAGCCAGCAAGCTCTAACAAACGCTTAATTTCGTTTTCTTCGGCACCGTCAAACACAGGTGTTGCTAAAGGCACACCGGCTTTTAAGTTTTTGGCCAATACCAGAATTTCATCATCGGTGAAACTCTTAAGATCTTCTTGGCGATAACACTTATCATCGTTATAGATTTGATCTAAGAAAACACGGATTTCTTTGATGGACTTGGCACGTTCTAGCATCATCATTTCTTCGATGCGCTCGCCTAAACCTTTGGCAGCCATACCCATGTGGGTTTCTAGGATCTGACCAACGTTCATACGCGATGGTACACCAAGCGGGTTAAGCACGATGTCTACAGTCTTGCCAAATTCGTCATAAGGCATGTCTTCAACTGGCATGATTACAGAGATTACACCCTTGTTACCATGACGGCCGGCCATCTTATCGCCTGGCTGAATACGACGCTTAACGGCAACGTAAACCTTAACGATCTTCAACACACCTGGTGCCAAATCGTCGCCTGTTTGCAGCTTCTTCTTCTTGTCTTCGTACTTCGCGTCAAGATCGGCACGAGTTTGCTCTAAAGACTGCTGAGCTAATTCTAGCTGCTGCTGAAGCGAGTCGTCTGCCATACGTAGCTTGAACCAATCGGCTTGGTCAACTTCAGCGAGGTTCTCAACAGTCAGCTTATCGCCTTTATTGAAACCAGCGCCGCCGTTAACTGCATTACCAATTAAGGCTGCAGACAAACGCTCAAAGGTGGCCGATTCTACAATGCGGAAACGGTCGTTGAGGTCTTTACGCTCTTGATCCAACTGCATTTGCTCAATAGCAACGGCACGCTGATCTTTATCAACACCATCACGGGTGAACACTTGCACGTTAATTACAGTACCTTTGGTACCGGTCTTCACGCGTAGTGACGTGTCTTTAACGTCTGAGGCTTTCTCACCAAAGATGGCACGTAGTAGCTTTTCTTCTGGTGTGAGCTGAGTTTCACCTTTAGGTGTAACCTTACCGACCAAAATGTCGCCTGGGCCAACTTCTGCACCAATGTGCACAATGCCAGACTCGTCCAACTTACCTAGCGCGCTTTCGCCCACGTTAGGGATGTCAGAAGTAATTTCTTCGCTGCCTAACTTAGTATCACGCGCCACACAAGTCAGTTCCTGAATGTGAATCGTGGTGAAACGGTCTTCTTTAACAACGTTCTCAGAGATCAAGATCGAGTCTTCGAAGTTGTAACCATTCCAAGGCATAAAGGCGATACGCATGTTTTGGCCAAGGGCCAATTCACCCAGGTCCACAGAAGGGCCGTCGGCTAATACGTCGCCACGCTCGACTACGTCACCTAAGTTAACGATAGAGCGCTGGTTAATACAGGTGTTCTGGTTTGAACGGGTATACTTAGTCAGGTTGTAGATATCCACACCTGCGTCACCCACTTCTGTTTCTGAATCATGGGCTTTAACTACCACACGAGTCGCATCCACAGATTCGATCACACCACCACGGGTAGCCACAACACATACACCAGAGTTCTGAGCTACGTGACGCTCCATGCCGGTACCCACTAGAGGCTTTTGCGCCTGTAGTGTGGGCACAGCTTGACGCTGCATGTTCGAGCCCATCAAGGCACGGTTAGCATCGTCGTGCTCAAGGAATGGAATCAATGATGCCGCCACAGAAACCACCTGACGTGGTGACACGTCCATGTAGCCCACGTTGTTTGGTGCCATCAAAGTAAATTCGTTTTCGTGACGTACCGTTACTAGGTCTTCAGAAAGCTTGTTCTTGGCATCAACCTTGGCGTTGGCCTGGGCGATAATGTGTGAGCTTTCTTCGATAGCAGACAAGTATTCAATTTCGTCGGTCACTTTGCCGGCTACAACTTTACGATAAGGCGTCTCTAAGAAACCGTAATCGTTAGTCCGAGCATAGGTCGACAACGAGTTAATCAAACCGATGTTTGGACCTTCCGGTGTTTCAATAGGACAAACACGACCGTAGTGGGTTGGGTGTACGTCACGTACTTCAAAACCAGCACGTTCACGGGTCAAACCACCAGGTCCTAAAGCAGACACACGACGTTTGTGCGTAACTTCAGAAAGCGGGTTGTTTTGGTCCATAAACTGAGACAATTGGCTGGAACCAAAAAATTCTTTAATGGCAGCAGAAACAGGCTTAGCGTTGATCAAATCCTGCGGCATCAAGCCATCGGATTCAGCCATACTTAGGCGCTCTTTAACCGCACGCTCTACACGTACTAGGCCAACACGGAACTGATTTTCTGCCATCTCGCCTACAGAACGTACACGTCGGTTACCCAAGTGGTCAATGTCGTCGACAATGCCCTTACCGTTACGGATAGAGATAAGCGTTTGCATTACTGCAACGATATCTTCATCGTTAAGTACGCCAGCGCCAGTAGTTTCACTACGGCCCAAACGGCGGTTAAACTTCATACGGCCAACGGCAGAAAGGTCATAACGCTCGCTCGTGAAGAACAAGTTGTTAAATAAGTTTTCTGCAGACTCTTTGGTTGGTGGCTCGCCAGGACGCATCATGCGGTAAATTTCCACCAATGCTTCTAGCTGAGTACGGGTCGGGTCAGCGGTCAGTGTGTCTGACATGAATGGACCACAATCCAAATCGTTGCTATAAATCAACGGTAAAGCAGTGACACCGGCTTCGCGTAGGGCAACCAATAACTCTTGCGTGACTTCTGTATTACAGTCACAAATCAACTCGCCAGTGGCTGGGTTGATTTGATCCATAGCAATTTTCTTGCCGACTAGGTAGTCTTCTGGAATTTGTAGCTGTTCAAGGCCAATCTTTTCCATGTTCTTGATGTGGCGAGCCGTAATACGGCGGCCTTCTTCTACCAGCACTTTGCCTTTTTGGTCAACAATGTCGAAGGTGGCTGTTTCGCCACGTAAACGGCTAGGCACCAAAGTCATGGTGAAGCCTTCTTCGGTGATGGTTACATCAACATTGTCGAAGAAGGTTTGTACGATTTGCTCAGTGGTGTAACCCAAAGAACGTAATAGAATCGATGCAGGTAACTTACGACGACGGTCGATACGCACATAAAGCATGTCTTTTGGATCAAACTCAAAGTCCAACCAAGAACCACGGTATGGAATAACACGCGCGTTATACAATAATTTGCCAGAGCTATGGGTCTTGCCCTTGTCATGGTCAAAGAATACACCCGGTGAGCGGTGTAGCTGAGAAACGATAACTCGCTCGGTGCCGTTAACAACAAAGGTACCGTTGTCTGTCATCAAAGGCATTTCGCCCATGTAGACTTCTTGTTCCTTGATGTCTTTAATCGCCTTCGCTTTGGAATCACGATCATAAATAACGAGGCGTACTTTAACGCGCAGCGGCGCGGCGTAAGTTACACCTCGTAACTGACATTCTTTAACGTCAAAAACAGGTACGCCAAGCTTATAGCTAACGTACTCTAACGACGCATTGCCAGAAAAAGAGACAATGGGAAAAACAGATTCAAAAGCAGCATGAAGGCCGATGTCATTACGTTGGTCAAAGCCATGACCTGATCGTAAAAACTTGCGGTAGGAGTCGATCTGGATGGCCAACAGATAAGGCACATCCATCACCGGAGGCAGCTTGCCGAAATCCTTGCGGATACGTTTTTTCTCAGTGTATGAGTAAGGCATCAAAAATCCCCGATTTGGGTCTGTATTCAGACCGTTAAATTGGTCGGACAAATGTCCAAATATACTTATTTCGCCCTAAGCGACGGGGGCATACACCCCGCAAAACGGTACTGGTAAAGTGATTTAAGCACTTCAATCCAGCCTTTTTCGGTTATAAAACGCGGCTAAAAAAAGCCTTCGCTATAGAACCGAAAAAGGCCGGTGGCAAATATGCCACCAGCCGTGTGCAGTCAAACCTATATTTCCGTAAGGAAGCATAGGCTCAAGCAAGCACATCTCAAAGAGATGGCTTACTTGATTTCTGCAGTAGCGCCAGCTGCTTCTAGTTCAGCTTTAAGGGCTTCAGCGTCTTCTTTAGAGATGCCTTCCTTAACAGCTGCTGGAGCAGACTCAACTAGGCCTTTAGCTTCTTTCAAGCCAAGTCCAGTTGCGCCACGTACAGCCTTAATAGCTGCTACTTTCTTTTCGCCTGCAGAAGTTAGAATTACGTCGAATTCTGTTTGCTCTTCTGCTGCACCGCCAGCGTCGCCGCCAGCTGCTGGGCCAGCTGCTGCAACTGCAGCAGTTACACCGAACTTCTCTTCCATAGCGGAGATAAGTTCAACCACATCCATTACAGACATGTCGGCAACGGCATTGATGATATCGTCTTTAGTGATAGACATAACAATTCCTACTCTTTTGTAAGACCCATAATGGGTCATCAGTTCATGCGTAAAGTCGGTTTAAATCCGGCCAAAATAGGCCTAATGGATTTAAGCGGCTTCCTGTTCTTTTTGATCGCGGATTGCAGCTAGAGTACGGGCCAGCTTGCTGGTCGCCCCTTGCATTACGCTCATCAACTTAGCAATTGCTTCGTCGTATGTTGGCAATGACGCCAATACGTCGATTTGATCGGCACCCATAAGGTTGCCTTCAAACGCCAGTGCTTTCACTTCAAATTTGCCGTTGCTTTTTGCAAAGTCTTTAAACAAACGGGCGCCAGCGCCTGGATGTTCGTTAGAAAATGCAATAATGCTTGGACCTTTGAAGGAGTCCTGCAAACACGCGTAATCCGTGCCTTCAAGAGCAATCTTCGCCAGAGTGTTACGTACAACCCGTACGGTCACACCATTCTCGCGAGCTTGCTTCCGAAGAGCAGTCATGTCACCTACAGTTACGCCGCGTGAATCGGCTACTACTGCAGATAGAGCACTGGTGGCTGCTTCGCTGACTTCTGCGATAATCGCTTTCTTGTCTTCGAGACCTATAGCCACGCTATTTCTCCTGGAAAAATTATCCAACTCCTTATCTTTATTCGGCTTGCGCTAAATAAAAACAAGAACCTTATAACGGTGTTGGATTCAGAATTCTGAATCGGGTTCACCGTCTGCGTAGGCGTTAATTAAGGTCAATCACCAGAAGGATCAAAACCACCTACGGTCTTTGACAGCCTTGTATAATTACAAGACCCCAAAGTTTGGTTTATTAAGGGGCAAGCTAACATCAGCATGCCCCTTAATATGGCTCGCACAAGGCGAGCCGAATGCTTTAGAACTTCACAGCACCGTGATCAACAACAAGGCCTGGACCCATAGTTGTTGAGATGGTGACTTTCTGAATATAAACGCCTTTAGCAGAAGCTGGCTTCATTCGTTTTAGGTCACCCAAAAGGGCTAAAAGGTTTTCTTGTACTGCGTCTGCAGCAAAACCAACCTTACCTAAAGAACAATGAATGATGCCGGCCTTGTCTGTACGGTAACGTACTTGACCTGACTTAGCGTTCTTAACAGCGGTAACAACATCTGGTGTTACAGTGCCAACCTTAGGGTTAGGCATAAGACCACGTGGGCCTAAGATCTGACCTAGCTGACCCACAACGCGCATTGCGTCTGGAGTAGCAATAACTACGTCAAAGTCCATCTTACCGGCTTTAACTTCTGCCGCTAGATCGTCCATACCTACAATGTCTGCACCAGCAGCTTTGGCTTTTTCAGCGTTTTCACCTTGAGTGAATACGGCAACACGAACTTCTTTACCTGTACCGTTAGGAAGTACAGTAGAACCACGAACAACCTGGTCAGATTTACGTGGGTCAACACCCAAGTTAATAGCCACGTCGATCGCTTCAGCGAACTTAACAGTAGACAATTCAGTTAAAAGATTAACTGCTGCCTGAGTTTCATATACCTTACCAAGCTCTACCTTTTCGGCAATCGCCTTGGCGCGTTTAGTCATGTTAGCCATTAGATAACACCTTCTACATTTAAGCCCATAGAACGAGCACTGCCCGCAATTGTACGTACCGCTGCGTCCATGTCTGCAGCTGTTAAGTCTTCCATCTTAGTAGTGGCGATCTCTTCTAACTGCGCACGAGTCACTGTACCCACCTTTTCGGTGTTAGGACGGCCAGAACCGCTCTTCAAGCCTGCAGCCTTCTTAAGAAGTACAGCAGCAGGAGGAGTCTTGGTAATGAAAGTAAAGCTACGGTCGGTGTATACAGTAATAACTACTGGTACAGGCATACCGGCTTCCATGCTCTGAGTTTGAGCATTAAACGCCTTACAGAATTCCATGATGTTTACACCGTGCTGACCCAATGCAGGGCCTACTGGTGGACTTGGGTTGGCCTTACCGGCAGCAACCTGTAGTTTGATATAGGCTTGTACTTTCTTAGCCATGATATATATCTCCTAATGGGTAATAACGCCCTTATCAGGCTCCCCAGTTCATAAGTACATTCTGCTAGTGCTGAATGCGCAAAAACCCTGGACGCCAATAACGGCTCCAGGGTCTAGAGTTGGCAGCCTAAGCTGCCAAAGATCAGGCTTTTTCGACCTGACCAAATTCCAATTCGACCGGTGTTGAACGGCCAAAAATAAGCACCGCAACTTGTAGACGGCTTTTTTCGTAGTTTACTTCTTCAACCACGCCATTAAAGTCTGCAAACGGCCCATCAACAACACGTACCATTTCGCCCGGCTCAAAGATTGTCTTTGGCTTAGGCGCTTCAGCACCGGTTTCAACGCGCTCTAAAATGGCGTTAGCTTCACGCTCTGTAATGGGTGCTGGCTTGTCAGCTGTGCCGCCAATAAAGCCCATTACACGAGGCGTTTCTTTAACCATATGCCATGTGTCGTCATTCAATTCCATATTCACTAGCACGTAGCCAGGGTAGAATTTACGCTCACTGCGACGCTTTTTGCCGGCGCGCATTTCAATCACTTCTTCGGTTGGCACTAAAACATCGCCAAACACGTCTTGCATTTCAAAACGCTCAATGCGCTCATGCAAGGCGCGCATAACTTGCTTCT
Source organism: Oceanospirillaceae bacterium (assembly GCA_029938085.1). Taxonomy (GTDB): domain Bacteria; phylum Pseudomonadota; class Gammaproteobacteria; order Pseudomonadales; family Balneatricaceae; genus Njordibacter. Next base: position 313,936 of record JAPYOS010000002.1, read on the forward strand.
CGTAACCTGAGTATGCGTGAACAACGTACCAACGCTTTGCCATGATATCTTCCTAACTATTGTTCGAGCTGATTAACCGATTAAAGACGAAACAGCCCAACTCAAAAATGAGTCTAAGCCCCAAAGAAGCAACGCCATAATAAACACCACTACCACAACAATCAGCGTGGTCTGGGTTGTTTCTTGACGGTTAGGCCAAACGACCTTACGTATTTCTTTGCGCGCTTCTTTAAAACTTACTGCCCAACCACTGCCTTTAGCTGTTTGTAACACTACAAACAAAGCCACAGCCGCAATCGCCACTAAGGCTAAGGTGCGGTATAACAAGGATTGATCGGAATAGACCGAGTTACCCACTACGCCAGCAATCACAAGGGCAGCAACGATAATCCACTTAACAGTGTCGAAGCGTGTAGTTTGTGTACCTGATGTAGCGCTCATAATGGAGCCTCTGGTTAACTCTTAAAATATGGCAGGCCAGGAGGGATTCGAACCCCCAACATTCGGTTTTGGAGACCGACGTTCTGCCGTTGGAACTACTGGCCTAGAACATCTTCTGGCATAATAATTACTATTACACCAAAAGTATGGGACGCGTATATTATACGTGTCCCATGTTTTTTGCAAGCAGTTAAGGATAACTGCTTGCACATCCTTAACTTTAAATTAAGCTAGGATCTTAGCTACAACGCCGGCGCCTACAGTACGGCCACCTTCGCGGATGGCGAAGCGTAAACCTTCATCCATAGCGATTGGGTTAATTAGCTCAACAACCATTTGGATGTTGTCACCAGGCATAACCATTTCTACGCCTTCAGGCAATTCACATGCACCGGTAATGTCGGTAGTACGGAAGTAGAACTGTGGACGGTATCCCTTAAAGAAAGGAGTGTGGCGTCCGCCTTCGTCTTTGCCTAGTACGTATACTTCAGCTTCAAACTTGGTGTGTGGAGTGATTGAACCAGGCTTAGCCAATACTTGACCACGCTCAACGTCTTCACGCTTAGTACCACGTAGTAGTACACCAACGTTCTCGCCTGCACGACCTTCGTCAAGCAACTTACGGAACATCTCAACACCAGTACAAGTTGACTTGGTAGTGTCCTTGATACCGATCATTTCTACGTCGTCACCAACGTTAACGATACCACGCTCAATACGACCCGTTACTACAGTACCACGGCCTTGGATTGAGAATACGTCTTCGATAGGCATGATGAATGCACCATCAATCGCACGCTCTGGCTGTGGGATGTAGCTGTCTAGCGCTTCAACCAACTTACGTACTGCAGTAGTACCCATTTCGTTGTCGTCTTCGCCGTTCAATGCCATTAGGGCAGATCCCGGGATGATTGGCGTATCGTCGCCTGGGAATTCGTACTCGTCTAGAAGCTCACGTAGCTCCATTTCAACAAGCTCAAGCATCTCTGCGTATTCTTCTGAGTCTGCGCCGCCGCAATCTTCAGCCAACAAGTCTGCCTTGTTTAGGAATACGATGATGTAAGGTACGCCAACCTGGCGAGACAAAAGGATGTGCTCGCGAGTCTGAGGCATTGGGCCGTCAGTTGCGCCACATACTAGGATAGCGCCGTCCATTTGAGCAGCACCAGTGATCATGTTCTTCACATAATCGGCGTGTCCTGGACAGTCAACGTGGGCGTAATGACGCTCTTCAGAATCATACTCAACGTGTGAAGTGGCGATGGTGATACCACGCTCGCGCTCTTCAGGTGCGTTGTCGATTTGAGAGAAGTCTTTTAACTCTCCGCCCCAAGCTTCTGCACAAACGCGAGTTAGTGCAGCTGTTAATGTAGTTTTACCGTGGTCAACGTGACCGATGGTGCCAACGTTTACGTGTGGCTTATTTCTTTCAAACTTTTCCTTAGCCATGATAGCCTCCGACAATGGGCGGCCACTGGACCGCGCTAAGTTAAAAAATGCAATTATACTCACGTATTGAGCAAACCGCAGATAACAAGAAGGGTAGATACATTGCTATATCTACCCTTCAAAATATACTGTGCTCCATTGTTCTCATGACAATGGAGCTCTAGGGCGGAATTGAACCGCCGACCTCACCCTTACCAAGGGTGCGCTCTACCCCTGAGCTACTAGAGCTTATATCGCACTAAACTGGCTCTAAATAGCCTTCAAACAACTCACTAACTAGTAAGCTTCACTCAATGGAGCGGGTAGCGGGAATCGAACCCGCATATACAGCTTGGAAGGCTGTCGTGATAGCCATTATACCATACCCGCTAAGAATGGTGGTGGGAGGTGGATTCGAACCACCGAAGCTTGCGCGTCAGATTTACAGTCTGATCCCTTTGGCCACTCGGGAACCCCACCTAATGTTCTTTAACAGGAATTGGTGCCGGCACGAGGAGTCGAACCCCGGACCTACTGATTACAAGTCAGTTGCTCTACCGTCTGAGCTATACCGGCTAAATGCCTGTGCTCCTGAATCTGCCTGAACTCAGGAGGGGCGTATAATACTTAACGAAGTAGCAGGATGCAAGCATCAATGCATGATTTCATTAAAGTTTTTCACACTTTTATTAAGTCAGCAACTAGAGCCAAGCCATCGAGGACTAAATCACTACTATAAGTGACACCCAGCGCCTGCGCAGGGGCCCTACCATCACCACCAGTGAGCATAATGACATAACCCGCCTGCTGGGCCTCAAGCAATAATCCACATAGGCCATAACTGGCCATCTGACCACAACCTGCCAACACCGCATGGGCGGTATTTTTGCCTGGCACTGTAGCTTCTACAGTCACACCTGAAAATTGAATCTGTGCCGTGTCGCGCAGTAACGCCTGCACCATCAACCGCTGCCCGGGAATAATGTAACTGCCTTCGTGCTGCCCACTCGCATCAATATAGTCAACAGTGATTGCGCTGCCGCAATCGGCCACACACAGCGGCGCTTTGAACTGTGCTCTTGCCGCCACCATAGCCAACCAGCGATCGACGCCCATTTGTTGTGGCTGCTCATAACCGTTAGTCAGGTCTTGCCATTGCGCTTGTGACTCTGCCTTGTACGCCTGCAGGTTCCGCGCGCTTGCCCACTCTTCTATCACTGTGCCGTACTTTGGCGCTGCCACACTAGCCCACGCCAACTGGCTTACCTGCGCTGGTAATTGCGCATCCAAAGCCGCCAAGGTAATGTCACCGGTGGCCATGGTGCCAGCTCCAACTAAGGCGCCTTGCTGCTGAGCGCGCCATTTTAAGCGCGTATTACCAACATCGATCAATACGTCCGTCATATCTCATCCCTCTGTGGCCGCAGGCTAATTTCTCCGCCATTAAAGGCCCGTAGCTCGCCACCAACCTCAACCAATACCGCACCCGTGTCATTGACGCCTCGGCACACGCCACTCAGGGTCTCGCCAGACAAGAATAATTGTACTGCCTGATCCTGATGTTGGTTATAAGACTGCCACAAGCCCCGCGTCGGTGCAAAACCTTGGGCCACAAAGGTGTGCAAATGCTGATTTAAGCGCAACAGCAAACGTGCCACTAAATCGTTGCGCTGTACTTGGCAACCTAATTGCCGCAGGCTCACCCAAGGCTGGTCAATATTGGGATTATGCTCTAAATGTACATTGACCCCTATCCCAATCACTACATGGCACGGACCGGTAGCATCGCCGCGCATTTCCAACAAAATACCTGCCAGCTTTTTACCTTCGACCAACACATCATTAGGCCATTTAAGTTTTGCCGATGACATTCCTAGATCCTGCAACGCCTCAACCAAAGCCAAACCCACCACCAGACTCAAGCCCTCTAAGGCAGCTGCGCCACCCGTAAAACGCCAACCCATCGACAGCGCTATGTTTTGACCAAAAGGAGATTGCCATTGGCGGCCCAAGCGGCCACGACCCTTGGTTTGCACTTCGGCCAGCACCACTTGCCCATGAATAGGCTCGTGCTGCACACGTTGCATGAGGGTTTGGTTGGTGGATGCCAGAGACATATGCAGTTGCATACTAAAGGCGGGAGTGAGCGGAGGTAATTGACGCTGAATAGCTTCTAAGTCGAGTAAATCTAAACCACCGGCAATGCGGTAACCACGGCCACGAACACGGTGCAGCTGTACACCTAAAGCCTCCACGCCCTTGAGCTGCTTCCATACTGCGGCGCGGCTCATGTTGAGGTGTTGGCCTAGGTCGGTACCCGAATGGAAATGGCCATCTGCAAGTAAATGCAGCAATTGATTAAGCGAGGTTAATGACACACTACACCGCAGCGTGTGGATTGCCACGGGGCTAGACCCCTCGTAATGACGGGGGGCTGGGCTAGGCCCTTCGCTATGACGCGCGCCAAGGCCTCTGTCATTACTTGCTTTTAGCCTTTTTCTTGGCTTTTTTGACGTGCTTCACTAACCGCTGTTTCTTAGTAATTTGGCGTGCCGACAACTGATTTTTCTTGCCTTCAAAAGGGTTATCACTGGTGCGGAATTCAAAGCGCACTGGGGTGCCACGAATCTTAAGCACCTTAATGAATTTATTTTCCAAATAGCGCTTATAGGCCATAGGCAGCGCGTTGGTTTGGTTGCCGTGAACAATAAATAACGGCGGATTAGAGCCACCTAAGTGGGCATAGCGTAACTTGATCCGGCGGCCATGCACCAGTGGTGGCTGGTGATCCTGCAACGCATCTTCTAGCAAGGTGGTTAACTTGTTAGTACTCCACTTAGTAAATGCACAACCATGAGCCTCTTCTACCGATTTATACAAATCACCTACGGCAGTACCGTGCAAGGCCGAGATAAAGTGGATGCGCGCAAACTTGGCAAACTCCAATCGCGTTTCTAGCTCATGCTTCACATGGGCCTTGTCGTCTGCGGTCATGCCATCCCATTTGTTAACGGCAATCACTAAGGCACGACCGGCATCAAGAACAAAACCTAACAAGTGCATGTCTTGCTCGGTTAAACCTTCATGTGCATCCACCACCAACACCACAACATGGGCATCTTTAATGGCTTGCAGGGTTTTTACAATAGAAAACTTTTCTACGGTCTCCTTAACCTTTCCACGGCGACGCACCCCTGCGGTATCAATTAAGGTATAGGGTTTATCGTTGCGGCGGTACGGAATATAAATACTGTCTCGGGTGGTACCCGCTTCGTCGTACACCACCACTCGATCTTCACCCAGCATACGGTTAACTAAAGTCGATTTGCCCACGTTAGGTCGACCCACTACACCAATACGGATGCCGCCTTCAGTTTCATCGCCAAAACCTTCGGCTTCTGGGAACGGCTCCAACACATCTTCCATAAGCTGGCTTACGCCACGTCCGTGGGAGGCAGCGATTGGTCGTGGCATACCCATTAAACCTAGTCCGTAGAAGTCGCCCATCGCCACATCTGCGTCAATGCCGTCGGTTTTGTTAACCACTAGATAAGATGGCTTTTCGCTGCGGCGCAAATGGTCTGCAATGAGTTCGTCTGAGGGGTTTAAACCCGCCTTACCGTCGACTAAAAACAACACCACGTCGGCTTCTTCGATGGCCAACAGGGACTGCTCTGCCATCACCTGGTCAATGCCAGCTTCATCACCACTAATACCGCCCGTATCGATGACCAAAAAATCGCGCTCAGCAATTTTTCCCTCGCCGTATTTACGGTCTCGGGTAAGGCCTGGGAAATCAGCCACTAGCGCATCACGTGAACGCGTTAAACGATTAAATAATGTGGATTTGCCCACATTGGGACGCCCTACTAAGGCAATTACGGGATTCATAGATAAACCAATTATTTCAAGCCGATGCGCGTTAAACGACCATCTTGACTCAATATGTAAATGTTATTTTGGTAACTCTTGCTACCAACGCGTGCACCTAGGGTGCCTATTTTTTTGCGCCCTAAAAAGGCCCCATCTGTCAGTTGTAACAGGTGGGCATAACCTTGTGCATCAATCACTAAGGCCTGATTATCCAGACTCATGGCCGACGACAACAGACGATTCTTAAGGCTATCGTTTTGCCATAACAAATGACCTTCAATGCGGTCGTAGGCCAGCACCACATCATCAGCATCAACTGCTAAAATGGTATTACCAACAATAAACGTACTACTTAAACTCGAGAGCGGCTGCTGCCATTTTACCGCCCCAGTAAGGGCATCAATGGCAACTAAGCTACCTTGATAGCTAGCGCTGTACAGTACGCCATCTAACAACCGCAAGGCGCCGTCGATATCAACCAAACGTTCAATTTCGGAGCGACCTTTAGCTGAGCCTACAGTTTGCTGCCAAACGATGCTGCCCGTTTGGTTATCAAGCGCAACCAGTTTGCCGCTAGCAAAACCCGCATAGGTATAGTTATTGGTGACCACTGGGGTACTCGTACCCCGCACCGTTAGGCTCGGTAAATTAGCCGTGTAAGACCACAAAAACTTGCCGCTTTCAAGTTGGTATGCGCTCACCTTGCCGTCAATAGTTTGCACCACCACCAACTGTTCGTTGGTTTGCGGCACGGCCAGCGCTTCACTGGAGGTATTCGCCTGCCACTGCAACGAACCATCAACACCACTCAAGGCCAGCAACTTGCCACTTCGGGTGGCTACAAAAAGTAAATCCTGCGACTCGCCTATACCCGCACTCAAGGTTTGGCCCAAATCCACCTGCCACACTGGAGTGCCAGTGTCCATGTTATAGGCCGCCACACTGCCGCTGGACGCCACCGCTACAATTTGATTTTGCTGCAGTATCGGCTCCAATACAGAAAAAACATTGTGATCACCCGCACCGACTTTACTAGACCAGTGCTTAACCAGCTCTTGTTGCGCCACAATAGACTGCAGCCGAGTAGGTTCTGGCACAGTACCGCCAGTGGATGAACAGGCGCCAAGCGCAACCATAGCCATACACAAAAGAAGCAGTCGTAACGGTCGAGTTAACATTGAGTCATACCTTATCACAGTGGTTAAGTACGCAATTTATTGCGCAAGATTATCCAACTTCAAACCCAATAGCGGGTTATTAGCGCCACTAGCCTTAGCCAGGGCCGACGCTTGAGTATATGCAGCCCTTGCCGCATCAAGCTCACCTTGCGTCACAAGGATATCGCCTTTAGTTTCTAAGCGTGCTGCAGACCATGCATCATCGCCGTCTACCAGCAATGCTAGCGCTTGCTCATGCTGACCTTGTGCCGCCAATACTTTGGCCAAACGGACGTTAGCCAAAGCCACTATTTCAGCATCGCCTTGTTGCGCCACTACCCACTCCAATTCAGAGCCCGCAGCAGCAAGGTTGCCCGCTTGCACTTCCACTCGAGCTACCATTAAGGCAGCCAACTGTGCGTAAGTACTGGTGCTAAATTCAGTTTTTAACAAATCACTATTATGGCGAATACTAGCGGCATTTTTTTTGCTTAACTCGCCCGCCGAGGCGCTATTAAGCAAACGCTGAAAATAAGCACTGGCTACTTCAGATTGCTGCACCTGATAGTCTTGGTAAGCATTCCAGCTCAATACGCCACCGATAGACACGGCGATGGTGAGAATCAACGACTTGCCGTTTTCTTTCCACCAATTTTTTAACGCTTCTACCTGTTCTTCTTCGGTTTTCATTTCGGTCACGACCAAAAACTCCTCAATACTGCATTTAATAATAATTGTTAATTGTGTTACAAAAAGCGGGTCACTTGAGCCGTAACTTGATCAATAGCGATGCTTTGCTGTTGGCCTTGACCTTGTAGTGGTTTCAACTGAACTTGGCCCAGCGCAAGCTCTTCATCACCTAAAATCAGCACCATTTTAGCACCGCTTCGATCTGCCTTTTTCATTTGGTTTTTCAAGCTGCCTGCACCACAATGCCAAACCACACGCAGGCCTGTGATATCACTGCGCAATTGTTCTGCTAACTGCATGGCGCGCACGTTGGCCTCGGCACCCAAATGGGCGACATACAAATCCACCTTTTGAGTAATATCGGCAGGCGTTTGCTGTAGCTCTTGCAGCAGCAAAATCATCCGTTCTACACCCATCGCCCAACCCACAGCCGGTGTAGGTTTACCACCTAATTCTTCTATCATGCCATCGTAACGACCGCCGCCACACACAGTACCTTGAGCACCAAGCTTATCGGTCACCCACTCAAACACCGTTTTGCAATAATAATCTAAGCCACGCACTAGTCGCGGGTTGATTTCATAGCTTACACCGGCGGCATCTAACAGCTGACGTAGGCGCTCAAAGTGATCACGGGATTCGTCATCTAAATAGGCATAGAAATCAGGTGCGCCATCCAGCAAGCGTTGCGTGGACTCATCTTTACTGTCCAGCACTCTCAACGGGTTAGTCGCCACACGGCGCTGACTGTCGGCATCGAGAGAGCCCATATTAGCCTGCAAAAAGGTCACTAGGTCAGTGCGGTACGCCGCACGGGCTGCAGAACTGCCCAAGGTATTAAGCTGTAATGTAACGGCGTCCTGCAAACCCAACTGGCGCCATAAGCGGGCGGTCATAATAATCAGTTCTGCATCAACGTCGGGGCCATCTAGACCATAAACTTCTGCACCAAACTGATGAAACTGGCGCTGACGACCCTTTTGTGGCCGCTCGTAGCGGAACATTGGCCCGTGATACCACAAACGCTGAACTTGGTTATAGGTTAACCCGTGCTCCAAAGCCGCCCGCACACAAGATGCAGTGCCTTCTGGCCGCAGAGTCATATGGTCACCATTACGATCTGCAAAGGTGTACATTTCCTTTTCCACTACATCTGTGGCTTCGCCAATGGAACGGCAAAATAAGTCGGTTTTTTCGGCAATAGGCATGCGAATTTCTGCATAACCATATTGCTCAAAGACAGACTTAACTTGCGCTTCAAAAAACTGCCACAATGGTGTTTGATCGGGCAAGATATCGTGCATGCCGCGAATGGCTTTAATAGATGCCAAAACGTGTTCCTTTACTAAACTGTTTACGGGTTGTCGATTATTTCTTTAACGTAAGACGCGCAATGTCTTTACGTGTATGAGGCTTCAAGTCGATGATGCGCTCATCAAAGGTCATGTTAGAGACTGCAGACGAACGACCCAACAAGACTTTAATCGGTGCGATAACCACCTGGTCGATGCGATCATCAGCAGAAAAAAGGTCCGACAAAATCATTTTGCCATTGCCGTCTTTAATTTCCACCCAACAGTCTTTATCAAACTCCATAACCAACACAGCCTCATTGGCCGCCAACACAGGAGCCTCTTGCTCAACCGGTTGCTCTGCAGGCACTGACGCAGGCGCCACCACTTCTGCGACGGGTTGCTCGAGTGGCACTTCAACCACTACCAGCGTTGTGTCATTACTCGCCGGTGTTTGGCTCTCCTCAACTAAAGGTGCAGCCCCGACTTCAGCTTGACTAGCAGTTAACGTGGCTAGATCAAGGTTATCGTCAAGCTCTTCTACTGATTCGACAAGCGTCTCACCTTGCGCAGTATCCACCGTCACACTGGTCAATTGAGAGATGGCTAAGCCCCCATTTTGGCTTTGCCACCACATCAGAGAAACAACCACCAAACCAATGACAAACAGCGCCGAAACAATTTTCACCCATGTATCACTAGGCTTGCTTTGCTCACCAGCGTTGCGCACGCCCAACATCGGCTTACTAGCATGGTCCGGCACACCATACACAGCATCGAATTCGGCGACTAAAGCTTGGCCATCCAAACCCACATGACGCGCATAGGAGCGAATATAACCACGGGCAAAAACAAAACTAGGAATAAGCTCGAAATCGTCTTCTTCAATGGCATTAATCACCTTGGAAGTTAAGTGCAATTCACGCGCGGCCTCCATTTGAGACCAGCCCTTATCTTCTCGAGCTTGACGCAATAAGTATCCGGGAAAGCCTGGTAACTGCCCGTCCAGTTGATGTTGATCTGACATGTCTAACGGTTCCGCATCACTCACTATGTGTACCTTTTGTTATTATTTACAGTAGAGTTAGTTAAGTTTGTTTATATTAGCAGCAATAATAGCGCCCATTTTTGGACACTGCCAGCTTAGCTTAGTTCCTCGGCTAAATTTGTTGCGCTTCTATACGTGCCGCATAGGTCGCACTGCGCCGCGTACGGTCTTTTACTTGACCTACCAGCTGCCCACAAGCGGCATCAATATCGTCACCGCGGGTGGTTCTAATGGTAGTAATAATACCTGCTTTGGCCATAATGCGCTGAAAGGCTTCAATTTGCGGCCGAGGGCTACGACGGTAATCAGACCCAGGGAACGGGTTAAATGGGATCAGGTTAAGCTTGCAAGGTACTCGCTTTAATACTTTTGCTAACTCACGGGCATGCTTAGGCTGGTCGTTAATCCCGTCGATCATGGTGTACTCCATGGTAATCACGCGCTTATCAGTGAGCTTATCTAAGTAGCGATTACAGGCGTCTAATAACGCATCCAAATTGTACTTTTTGTTCACTGGCACTAACTCATTACGCAACAAGTCGTTGGGGGCATGCAAAGAAATAGCCAACGACACGTCGGTGACCTCGCTCAAACGATCAATAGCGGGCACCACGCCAGCGGTGCTTAACGTCACACGCCGTTTAGATAAATTATACGCATTGTCATCCATCATCAAGGCGATGGCAGGGGTTACATTATCAAAATTCAACAAGGGCTCGCCCATACCCATAAACACCACGTTGGTGACGCGGCGCGGGCCATTAGGGTCCACTGGGCCAAAGGATTTTATAGCAATACGTACTTGGCCGATAATTTCAGCAGAGGTTAAATTTCGATTAAAGCCCTGCTTACCTGTGGAACAAAAACTGCAATCCAAAGCACAACCCACTTGAGATGACACACACAAGGTGGCACGGTCGCCATCGGGTATCAATACCATCTCAACTTTGTTGTCGCCGGCCACACCAATAACCCACTTTCGGGTGCCGTCTTTAGAGTCACCGCGATACAACACTTCTGGCTCAACGATTTCGGCCGTTTGAGTCAGCTTTTCACGCAGCTGCTTACTCACATTGGTCATGCTTTCAAAGTCTTCAGCACCAAATTGGTGGATCCACTTCATCACTTGAATGGCCCTAAACTTGGGTTCATTCATAGTTTTAAAATAAGCTTCCATTTGGCTTGGGGAAAAACCCAAAATATTGGTTTTTTTGCTGACTTCAGACATTTGCAGACCTATATATTTAACTGGCAAGTTTTATTTGCCTAAACGCAATGCGGCGCTCACTAGGAACGCCGCACTGTGTTGCCGATAACGTTTCAGCACCTAAGTGCGAGCCGATAACAGCTTACTTTCTTGTCACGGAATTAACCGCCGAAGAAGTAACCGATTTCGCGTGCAGCCGACGTAGTAGAGTCAGAACCGTGCACAGCGTTGGCATCGATAGATTCTGCAAAGTCACTACGAATAGTGCCTTCAGCAGCTTCTTGTGGGTTAGTAGCGCCCATTAGATCACGGTTTTTGTTAACCGCGCCTTCGCCTTCAAGCACCTGAACTACAACAGGACCAGAAGTCATGAAAGTCACTAGGTCACCAAAGAAAGGACGTTCGCTGTGCTCAGCGTAAAAGCCTTGAGCTTCAGCTTCGGTTAGCTGCTTCATTTCCATTTTAACGATTTTAAGACCGTTAGTTTCGAAACGTGAAGCGATTTTTCCGATAACATTTTTAGCTACAGCATCAGGCTTGATGATGGACAGAGTGCGTTCTACCGCCATGGTATTCTCCAAACAGTGGGACCCATAAAATGGGTAATAAATAAAAAGTGTTAACTCGCACGAAAATCGTACGCGAAATTTGACCGCGTAATTATACGTTGTATTGACTAGCTTTAATAGAGGCTAGTCAAGCTCATCAATCCAAGCGGCTTGTATGGCTTCCAATATTTTTTCGCCACAACGCTTTGGATCGTCATTAAACTCTGGCAAGTCCATAGTCCATTGCATTAAATCGGTAAACCGCACCTGCCGTGGGTCAACCTCTGGGTGAGCTTCATACAGTTCAATAGCAATATCTAAGGTATCGGTCCAACTCAGCGACATAACAAGCTCCTAGTGGGCTTCTGAAACAATGTTAATAGTGTACTTAGGAATCTCTACCACCAAATTTTCATCGGCCACAACAGCCTGACAGCTTAAACGAGAATCTGGCTCTAAGCCCCAGGCCTTGTCTAGCATGTCATCTTCTAATTCGTCGGACTCAATCATAGAATCAAAACCTTCGCGCACAATCACATGGCAGGTAGTGCAAGCACAAGACTTTTCGCAGGCATGCTCAATATCAATACCATTGGCTTTGGCCGCATCAAGAATGGTTTGGCCCGCATCAGCTTCAATCACTTGGCCTGTTGGGCAAAGTTCGGCATGGGGCAATATAATAATCTGGGGCACGGTTACAACTCCTCAACTGCATTCTTTAAATTCACGGATTGGCGACAAGCTACAACTGATCTACAGACTTGCCAGCCAAAGCGCGCTTAATACTGTCATCCATACGCATGGCAGCGTAGGCATCACTAGCCTTAGCCATCGCTTCAATTTGTTTGGCGATGGCATGATGGTCTTGGCCATTACGAGCGACGACCAATTGTTCCATTTGAACCACAATTTGTTGCTGGGCTTGTGCTGTTAGCAAACGCTCACCATCTTCTGCCAAAGCCATTGTCACAGCCTCTAGCAAACGATCTGCCTCCACCTGCTGCTCACGCAAACTGCGCGCGCTGCGGTCATCTTCAACATTGCTCCAGCTAGCCTTAATCATGTCAGCGACCTGCTGATCAGACAGGCCGTAAGACGGCTTCACTTGCACCGTGGCAGCCACACCCGAGGTTAGCTCGCGAGCACTTACCTCCAATAAACCGTCGGCATCCACCTGAAACGTGACTCGGATTTTAGCCGCACCAGCGGCCATCGGCGGAATACCACGTAATTCAAATCGCGACAAAGAGCGGCAATCTTGTACCAACTCGCGTTCACCCTGCAACACGTGAATAGCCATGGCTGTTTGGCCATCTTGGTAAGTCGTAAATTCTTGTGCACGAGCCACAGGGATCGGTGTATTACGATCGATCACACGCTCAACCAAGCCGCCCATCGTTTCTAAACCCAACGACAAGGGCAGCACATCTAACAACAATAATTCTTCGCCACTTTGATTGCCGGCCAACACGTCAGCCTGACGCGCGGCGCCCAGAGCGACCACACGATCCGGATCGATAGAGGTCAATGGCTGGCGTTGAAATAATTCAGCTACGCGCTCCTGCACTCGCAAACTGCGCGTTGAGCCACCCACCATCACTACTTCAGCCACTTCGTCTAGGCTTACCTTAGCATCACGCAAGGTGCGCTTAGTGGCCCGAATAGCACGGCTAATAATAGGGTCCAGCAACTCATTCATTTGCTCAAGGCTCAAGGCTAAATCGGCATAGACATCACCGCCCGGCCAACCCTCAAACGACAAAGTGGCTGTGTTTTCTGTACTCAAGCGCTCTTTAGTAGCACGAGCCAAACGCAACAAAAAGCGCTGTTGAGCAAGGTCTAGCTGCTGTGGAATTTGGCGCTGCTGGTGCATCCACTGGGCTAGGGCATGGTCAAAATCATCACCACCAAGGGCTGAATCACCACCCGTTGCCAACACTTCAAATACGCCTTGCTCCATACGCAGAACAGAAATATCAAAGGTGCCGCCTCCTAAGTCAAACACAGCAATGGTGCCCTGCTGTTGCTCGCCTTGATTAGACTCTTGCTGCTCAAGCCCATAAGCTACCGCCGCAGCGGTAGGCTCGTTGAGCAACCGCAATACCTGGATACCCGCCAACTGAGCCGCATCTTTGGTCGCTTGACGCTGAGCATCATCAAAATAGGCAGGCACCGTAATTACCGCACCCACTAACTCACCACCCAAACTGCTCTCACCACGCTGCACTAAGGCTCGCAGAATGTCGGCAGAAACCTGTACCGGGCTCTTAAGGCCAGCCACTGTATGGATCATCGGCATACCTTGATCACAGGCCTCAAATAAATACGGCATATTGCTGCCAAGACGCTTAACGTCTTCGATACCACGACCCATAAGCCGCTTAACCGACATCACAGTGTTGGCTGCGTCATCTACCAAATGCGCTTCAGCTTTAACACCCACCTGCGGTGACTCATCGACCAAATAACGCACAACGGAGGGTAGCAGCGCTTCACCACGGGAATTGGGCAAAGTTTCTGCCTGCCCACTACGCACACTAGCCACAAGGGAGTGAGTGGTGCCTAAATCGATACCTACTGCCAATTTACGCTGATGTGGCTTAGCGCTTTGACCGGGCTCTGCAATTTGCAACAAGGCCATGAAATCTAATCCTTAATCGAGCAACTCGCCCTCGAGGGCATCTAATTGCTGCTGTAACTTGACAATAAATTGTAACTTTCGCACCGCTGTCTCTGCACTTAGGTAGTGATTTGCGGTGTAAGACTGCGAAAAATCTGTTTCTAACTGCGCGGCTTGTGCTTGTAAGTCTTGCGCCAATGCTTCTATAGCAGGCTCTGGGTCTGGCGCCTGAGACAACTCCTCCATGCCTTCACGCAGTTCAATTTGCTGCAGCAAGAAGTCCATGGGCATTTGCGTATTGGTGGGCGCCATAGGATCCATGCCCAACAACTGCAACAGGTAAATGCCTCGCTTCAAGGGCGCACTCAGGGTCGCAAAGGCTTGATTCAAATAGGCCGTAGTTTGTACCGCCACCCGCTGTTGCGCATCACCGAAACTAACAAACCGGTCTGGGTGGTGCTCTTGCTGCAACGCACGATGACTTTGTCGCAAAACACCTAGGTCTAGCTCAAACGTGCGCGGCAAGCTATAACAGGAGAAATAATCTTGGCTGATGTCCATGGGTTAAAGTATCTGCTAGCCGCTTAAACGTTAAAGCTTTCACCGCAGCCGCATTCACCTTTGGCATTGGGGTTATTAAACTGAAAACCTTCGTTCAAACCTTCTTTGGCGTAATCTAGCTCGGTGCCGTCTAAATATAAGAGACTTTTTGGGTCAATAACAATCTTCACACCCAAGGTGTTAAACACCTCATCTTCTGCCGCCACCTGATCAACAAATTCAAGAATGTAGGCCATGCCAGAACAACCTGTAGTACGTACACCTAGGCGCACGCCTTCGCCATGGCCACGGTTAACTAAGTAGTTATTAACGTGGTCTGCTGCGGCTTGGGTCATGGTAATGGCCATGGGAATATCCTCTAAATACGCGTTAAACGTTACTGCTTGCTTTTGTAATTATCGATAGCCGCTTTGATAGCGTCTTCGGCAAGTACTGAACAGTGGATTTTAACCGGTGGTAACGCCAATTCTTCAGAGATATTGGAGTTTCGAATTTCACCTGCCTGATCCAAGGTCATGCCCTTCATCCATTCTGTAACCAATGAACTTGAAGCAATGGCCGAACCACAACCATAGGTTTTAAACTTGGCGTCTTCGATGACACCTTCGTCGTTAACCTTGATTTGCAAACGCATTACGTCGCCACATGCGGGCGCACCTACCATACCAGTACCTACGTGCGCGTCAGCTTCATCCATCTTGCCAACGTTGCGCGGGTTTTCGTAATGATCGATGACCTGTTCGCTATATGCCATGTGTCTATCCTCTCAATCTATTATATTAGTGTGCAGCCCACTCCACACTGTCCAAATCCACACCATCTTTGTACATATCCCAAAGTGGTGACAAATCACGCAACTTGATGACTGCATTGCGCGACTGCTCAACGGCTTGATCTATGTCGGCTTCAGTGGTGAAACGGCCGATACTAAAACGGATTGAGCTATGTGCCAATTCGTCATTCATACCTAGAGCGCGCAGCACATAAGATGGTTCCAAGCTGGCAGAGGTACACGCAGAACCAGAGGACACTGCGAGTTCACGCAATGACATCAATAGCGATTCGCCTTCTACAAAGTTAAAGCTAATGTTGGCATTGCCAGACACGCGCTGGGTAGCGTGGCCGTTCATATACACTTCTTCCATGTCTTTTACACCATCCCACAAGCGCTGACGCAAAGCGTCGATACGGGTATTGTCGGACTCCATCTCGGCTTGGGCAATAGCAAAAGCCGCACCCATACCCACAATCTGGTGGGTTGCTAAGGTGCCAGAACGCATACCGCGCTCATGACCACCACCGTGCATTTGTGCTTCTAGACGAACACGCGGCTTACGACGCACAAACAAAGCACCAATACCTTTAGGTCCGTATACTTTGTGAGCAGAGAATGACATCAAATCAACTTTAGCGGTTTCTACGTCGATGTTAATTTTGCCTGCACTCTGGGCTGCATCAACGTGAAACAATACCTTTTTAGCTCGGGTAATCTCACCAATAGCGGCAATATCTGTGACCACGCCGATCTCATTATTCACATGCATTAAAGACACTAAAATGGTGTCTTCACGCAAGGCTTCAGCCACTTGTTCAGGGCTAATCAAACCGTCGGTGCTAGGCTCAAGATAAGTCACCTCAAAGCCTTCTCGCTCCAACTGGCGACAGGTGTCTAAAACAGCCTTATGCTCAATTTTAGAGGTAATAATGTGCTTGCCCTTCTTATGATAGAAGTGAGCCACACCTTTAATCGCCAAATTATCTGATTCGGTCGCGCCTGAGGTCCACACAATTTCACGTGGATCGGCCTTAATTAGGTCAGCCACTTGGCGACGTGCATTTTCTACCGCTTCTTCTGCTTGCCAACCGTACACGTGTGAACGTGACGCGGGGTTGCCAAAGTTTCCTTCTTGCGTCAAACAGTCGCACATTAACTTGGCGACACGAGGGTCAACCGGCGTGGTCGCTGAATAATCCAAATACAAAGGCAATTTCATGTTGTTTCTCCGCTGCAACTAAACAGCAATTTACATTCTACAAATACAGGTCAGCCAGCCTAAGCTAGCTAACAAAATTAAGTGAAGCCACTTGGTCCAACTTATCGACTTGCCGCTGTGCCAACTTTTGAACTTCGCCACGAGCAACTAAATCAGCCAAACTAATGTCATTCAAAAAACCATGGATCTGGGCACTCAAGTCAGCCCATAAATGGTGCGTAAGGCAGATATCACCGGCCTGACAATTACCCGTTCCACGACAACCCGTGGCATCCACTGTCTCATTGACGGCATCAATGACTTGGGCAACAAAAATACTCTCTGAATCACGGCTTAAGCGGTAGCCACCACCCGGACCTCGAACACTGTCCACCAAACCCTGGCGGCGCAGTTTTGAAAATAACTGTTCAAGGTAGGATAACGAAATCACTTGGCGCTCAGAAATATCTGCCAAACTAATAGGCTTTCCCGATGCGTGAATCGCTAGATCCAGCATTGCAGTAACGGCGTAGCGGCCTTTAGTAGTGAGCTTCATGGGCATTCCAAGTTTAGTTTCGGCGCCAATATAACTCGGCTCGTCAAACAAGGTACCATTTTACTAAAACCTGACTAATTTAGTCAAGTATTAAAAGCGACCTTAAAACCAGCGTTTCAGCCTTGTTTATCGCCATTGGGATCAATGGCTCCAGAGAAGTCGGCATCATTAAGTTCGGGCAGACACTCGTCCACATAACTCGCATCCAACTCCTGCATTTTATCGGCCATACATTGCAGCTTACGATCCACCGCATGCATATGATCCAACATCGCGGCCAACGATTTGGCTACCGGATCGGGTAGATCAGAACTCATGCCATAAGCATCAAACTTATCCGCCATGTCTTGACGTAGTTTTTGCTGAGCCTCAGTAGGGCGCTCTATAATACGCCCAGGTATACCCACCACTGTGGCGCTGGCGGGTACCGGCTTGGTAACCACAGCATTTGAACCAACACGGGCATTTTTACCCACCTCAAATGGCCCTAATATTTTAGCACCCGCACCGACCACCACACCGTCATGCAGTGTTGGGTGGCGTTTACCTTTATCCCACGTTGTGCCACCCAAGGTAACACCATGGTATAGCGTCACGTCGTCGCCAATAATGGCGGTCTCACCAATCACTACACCCATGCCATGATCAATAAAAAAGCGATGGCCGATTTGCGCCCCAGGGTGGATTTCGATGCCAGTAAACCAGCGCGTCAATGTAGACAAAAAACGCGCCAACCACTTGAGTCGAATATTCCACAAACTATGGGCAATACGATGCAGCAACAAGGCATGCAAGCCAGGGTAACAGGTCAAGACTTCAACAAAATTTCGCGCCGCTGGGTCGCGATGAAAAACTGATGCGATGTCTTCTTTTAAATGACGAAACATGACCGGATTCCTGATTTAGTGAACTGTTAGTTTATATAGGGTTTAACGTAGCTTTTTCAACGTACGCTGAGTGGCGGTAAACATACCTCGTAAGATATTGTGCTCGATACGATCCAAACGTGCGCGCAAAAATAGGCGCCTTAAACGAGCCAACAATTGGCGCGGGTATTTAGGGTCAAAGAACTCAATATCCACTAAGGTCTCTTCCATATGCTCAAATAAACGCTCCATTTGCTCACTGGTTGCCAGCTCCTCATCCCACTCCGTGCCCCACATGGGCGCAGGCGCGTCACCTTTCTCGGCGGCTAGTAATGCCATACGCAATTCGTACACAATAACTTGTACCGCAGCAGCCAGGTTTAACGAACTAAAGTCTTCGTGAGACGGGATATGTACGTGAAAATTGCACAAATGTAGCTCGTCATTTGTTAAACCACGGTCTTCGCGGCCAAATACAAACGCCACTGGATGCTTTGGCAACTCGGCTAGCGCTTGCGCTGCCGTCTCTCGGGGATCTTGCAACGGCCACGGAATATGGCGACTACGAGCACTGGTCCCCACCACCAAACCACAGCCCTCAATAGCTTGTTCTAAGGTGGGCACGATGGTGGCATTTTGCAGCACATCCTTTGCACCCGCAGAGCGCGCGTCGGCTTTGCCGCTTGGAAATTCTTGAGGGTCGACCAAAACCAAGTTGTGCACGCCCATGTTTTTCATCGCCCGGGCAACGCCGCCGATATTACCGGGATGAGAGGTATTGACGAGCACAATACGTGCATTAGCCATTAAATTTTGCATTGGGACAACTAACCTAAACGTTTAAAAAGTATTAGCCGCGAATGATAGCGATATTTGAGCTAAAGTTAACGTTTTTTTTCACACTTTTTTGCTATACTGCGCGCCTTCGGCGTAGTTGAAAGCACAAATTCACTGGCAGGTGCGCCCCGTTCTTTTAAACTTTTGGTTAACTGTAGGAAATTTCACATGCTTCCGCTAATTAATATCGGCCTGCGTGCCGCACGTATCGCTAGCGAACAACTTGTCAGATCAATGGAGCGATTGGACCTTATTCACGAAGAAGGCCAAGAGCTAGATGTGCATTTACGTCGTCAATGTGAAGGCGCTGAACGCACCATCGCCTATGAAATTCACAAGGCTCATCCAGAGCAAGGTGTCATCGGCGCTGCATGTGGTGAAATCAACATCCCAGACGAAGCACCTACTAAAGTTTGGCGCATTAACGCCATTGATGGTTTAGACCAATACGCCCACAGTTTACCGATGTTTACACTGACCATGGCTTGCTACGAAGATGGCAAACTCATGCACTCAATCATTATCTGCCCATCCAGCGGCGAAGAGTTCTGCGCCAGCAAAGGTCGTGGCGCACAACTGAATGGCCGTCGAATTCGGGCCAGTAAACGCGCTACATTAACCGGTGCACAACTATTCGGCGGCTGCAGTGACAACCGCGAAGACCTAACCGATTATGACCGCCACCAGGCCATTAGCCGTAATCTTTATACTAACGGCGCCAGCACCTACGGTCAGATGAGCAACAACATGGCGTTAGCCTACGTTGCCGCAGGGCGATTTGATGGTTTGTGGCATAGTAGTCTCGAAGACCAAAGTGCGGATGCAGGTTTATTACTCGTACTGGAAGCCGGCACCTTAGCCGCCGACTTTAGTGGTGGCGCAGCCCTCAATAAAGGGCAACTTGTGTGTGCCACACCTAAGCTACTAAAGTTGATGCTTAAAGCGGCGCATAACGCGTAGCTTTTGATCCTGACGAAGCAACTGTCATCCTGACGAAGGTCAGGATCTCAGGAATTAGGCTAAGATCCGGCCTACGCCGGAGTGACAAGCGAGCCTACGCCGGAACGACAAGTGGGCCTACGCCGGAATGACTGGAAGGCCTGCATTGGTTCCCGCACACCCCACAGGAACCTCACACACCAAATTCTAGCGCGGCTCTAGATCTTGCTCAAAGCCTTCACCCTCTTCAAAACCCTCACCTTCCTCAAAGCCTTCGCCCTCAACAAAATCCTCTTTGGGCGGTACGATCAAATCTTCCTTACTGATGCCCAGCATCAGCAACACGTTGGCCGCTACATAAATCGACGAGTAAGTGCCTACTAACACACCAATAATCAACGCCAACGCAAAACCGTGGATAAGCTCACCACCAAACAGTAACAAAGCCAGCAACACCAAAATAGTGGTAATGGATGTGACTAATGTCCGACCCAAGGTTTGGGTTAAGGATTCGTTGATAACTTCAATGGTGGTGCCTTTACGCATCTTGCGAAAGTTTTCTCGAATTCGGTCAGAGACTACAATAGTATCGTTAAGCGAATAGCCGATCACCGCCAAAATGGCGGCCAACACAGTCAAGTCGAAGTCTAATTTGAATAACGAAAAGATGCCTAACACAATCAGCACGTCGTGGATCAATGCTACCACGGCACCCACAGAGAACTTAATCTGAAAACGCAACGCTACATACATCATCACAATGGCCAGTGCCAACAGCATGCCCATTCCACCCTGCTCGGTGAGTTCCTCACCGACTTGAGCGCCAACGTATTCAGACCGGCGTAACTCAACCTCAGATGACGATGCAGACTGCAAAGCCGTTAATACTTGCTCGCCAACTTTGTCGTTAAAGGCCTGACCCAAACGCACCAATACATCTTTGTCAGAACCAAAGTTTTGTACGACGGCGTCGTCAAAACCTGCGCCCTGCAACTGACTACGTACGGCCACTAGGTCTGGCGCTTGCTCATACCCAACTTCTATTAAGGTGCCACCGGTAAAGTCTAAACCAAACTGCAGTTGATTCACTGCAAGGGACACCATCGCCCCTAGCACCAAGGCAACGGACAAGGCGCCTGCGATTTTACGCAGGGCCATAAAGTTAATGATTTTTATGTCACTCATTTGCCTGCTCCCATAAACAGCGGCCATATCTTGATATCGGTCAACTTCTTGCCACCGTAAACCCCATTAACCATGGCACGACTCACCATAATGGCGGTAAACATAGAGGTTACAATACCGATCGACAAAGTCACGGCAAACCCTTTCACTGGTCCAGTACCCACCGCATACAAAATCACCGCCACCAACAAGGTGGTAATGTTGGCGTCAAAGATAGTGGTAAAGGCGCGCTCGTAACCTGCATGAATAGCAGATTGTGGTGCCAAACCAGCGCGCAATTCTTCTTTAATACGCGAGAATATGAGCACGTTTGCGTCTACCGCCATACCCACAGTCAACACCACCCCAGCAATACCCGGTAACGACAAGGTAAAACCAAGCAATGACATCACTGCTGCCACGAGCAATAGGTTAAAGGCCAAAGCAATATTAGCGATAATGCCAAACACACTGTAATAAGCGAGCATAAAGATGATCACCAAGGCCAAACCAATTTGTACAGAAGTTAAACCTAGGTCGATATTTTCTTGCCCCAAGCTTGGGCCTACGGTGCGTTCTTCCACAAAGTAGATAGGCGCTGCCAAGGAACCTGCACGCAATAACAAGGCTAATTCTGAAGCTTCACCAGCGCCATCTAGGCCAGTAATACGAAAGCTGTTACCCAACGCAGTTTGTATGGTGGCCAAAGAAATAACACTTTTTTCCACATAAGGCTGGCGTTTCTCGACTAACTCGCCGTCAACTTCTACCACTTTAGTGCGGGATTTATGCTCCACAAAAACCACGGCCATGCGACGCTTAACCGCATTACGGGTGACGCGATTCATAAGCTTACCGCCCTGACTATCCAGGTCGATATTCACTTGCGGCATGCCGTTTTCATCAAAGTTGGATTGTGCATTAGATACACTATTACCAGTGATGATAAGGTCTTTCTCTAAGGTTGCCTTGCGCTCAGGATTAGAGCGAAAGGTAAATTCTTCAGTGGCAACACGTGCAGCACCAGGCTTGGCCTCTAGCCTAAATTCTAGGTTAGCTGTTGCACCCAATATACGTTTAGCGGCAGCGGTGTCTTGTACACCAGGCAATTGCACAACAATACGGTTTCGGCCTTGACGCTGAACCAATGGCTCGGCTACGCCTAACTCGTTAACACGGTTACGCAGCGTAGTGAGGTTTTGGTTAACCGCATAATCTTCGATTTCACCGACGGTAAATTCATTGAGGGTGACTAACAAGTAGTAAACACCATCGCCATCTTCGGCGCTCATTAAGAACTCACTGTAATTGGACTTAAGCTCCGAGCGTGCTTGATCTCGCACCTCAGCATCCATAAATTTAATACGTAAACTGCCATCATCTTGATGGCTAACCGCGCGATATCGTAGTTTTTCGGTACGTAACAAGGATTTGATTTCACTCACGTACACGTCTAAACGCTGGGCTACAGCTTGTACCATATCCACTTCTAACAAAAAGTGGACGCCGCCCCTAAGATCCAAACCCAGTTTCATGGGCCCAGCACCGAGGTTAGTTAACCAATCTGGCGTTGTTGGTGCCAAGTTAAGCGCGGTTACGTAAGCCTCGCCCATAGCATCACTCAACAGCGCCTTAGCATGTAATTGTGACTCGGAATCAGCCACCCGAATGAGCACGTTTTTATCTGTCAGTTCAATACCAATAGTATCAAGCTGAGCTTGTGACAAAACATGGGTCGCTTCGTCAAGCACATGTGTGTCAATGACCGTGGCGCTTCTAGCTCCAGAGATTTGTATAGCCAGATCATCTGGGTATAGGTTTGGCAGCGCATACAGGCCACCAAGGGCCAAGCTCACTAGAATCAGTAGGCTTTTCCATAGGGGATAACGATTTAACACAGGCTTTCCTTGAAAAACGAGTCATAAGAAGCCCTGCTGCCAACGCGTGCAAACAAGGCTTGGGTAGAGCAAACTAGATAGACTTGATGGTGCCTTTTGGCAATACCGAAGCTACTGCAGCTTTTTGAAAATGGGCGTCAACACCGTCAGCCAAAGTAATGGTAATAAAGTCATCACCTACTTTAACCACTTTGCCGATCATGCCACCATTGGTTACTACTTCGTCACCTTTGGCCAATCCACCCATCAAGTTCTTATGTTCTTTGGTGCGCTTGGACTGTGGGCGCCAGATCATAAAATAAAATACGGCGGCAAAAATCACCATCATAATGACTAAGGAACCTGGATCACCACCTGTTGCAGCAGCGTCACCTTCGGCTACGGCTGATTCGATAAAGAAACTCATACTATCTCCAATAACTAACTAATAAATACTAAAAAACTATAATTCATCTAACGCAGGCGTTGCTAAGCCACGCTTGCTATAAAAATCATCGACAAAGTCGTCCAATGTACCCGCTTCCAACGCAGCACGCAATCCTGCCATTAGGCGCTGATAATAATGCAGGTTGTGGATGGTGTTGAGCTGGGCTCCCAGCATTTCACGGCACTTGTCTAAATGGTACAAATAAGCCCGCGAGAAGTTACTGCAGGTATAACAATCGCACTCGCTATCTAGCGGGCCTGTATCAGTTTTGTGCACCGCATTACGGATTTTTACTACGCCGTTGGTAATAAAAAGGTGCCCATTGCGAGCATTGCGGGTTGGCATCACGCAGTCGAACATATCTATGCCACGACGCACACCTTCCACTAAATCTTCTGGCTTGCCTACGCCCATCAAATAGCGAGGCTTATCAGCAGGTAGTTTGGGTGCTGTGTGGCGCAGCACGCGCAACATGTCTTCTTTAGGTTCGCCAACGGACAAACCACCAATGGCAAAACCATCAAAGTCGATGTCAGCTAAACCCGCTACCGACTCATCACGTAAGTGCTCATACATGCCGCCTTGCACGATACCAAACAAGGCCGATGGACTATCGCCATGCGCATCTTTACTACGCTGAGCCCAACGCATAGAACGGCGCATAGAGGTGGCGGCCTCTTCTTCCGTTGCAGGGTGCGGTGTACATTCGTCAAAAATCATTACCACATCGGAACCCAGGTCTTTTTGAACCTGCATAGACGATTCTGGCGTCATATACACCGTGTCGCCATTAACGGGGGATTGAAACTTAACCCCTTCTTCGTTAATTTTGGCACCTAAACTAAATACCTGAAAACCACCCGAATCCGTAAGAATGGGTTTATCCCACTGGGCAAAGTCATGTAAATCGCCATGCAACTTCACCACCTCTGTGCCAGGGCGTAACATCAAGTGAAAGGTATTACCCAAAATAATCTCAGCACCCGTGGCTTCAATATCGCGGGGCAACATGCCTTTTACCGTACCGTAAGTACCCACTGGCATAAAACATGGCGTTTCAACCGTGCCGCGAGGAAAACTCAAACGGCCACGACGCGCCTCGCCACTTTGGGCCAAACGTTCAAATTTCATAAAACAGCTGCGTGTCATGTCAGTTCCAAAGCAGTGGGTTGTGGCGTCACTAACATGGCGTCGCCATAACTAAAAAATCGGTAGCCTTGCTCAATGGCGTTGGCGTATGCCGCCATAACGTTATCACGCCCTGCAAAGGCGCTCACTAACATCAACAAGGTCGATTCGGATAAATGAAAATTAGTTACCAAGGCATCCACACTCTTAAAGCGGTAACCTGGGTAAATAAAAATATGTGTTTCGTCGTTAAAGGCGGCAATTTCCCCACCGGCGCTGGCGCTTTCTAGCGCTCTTACACAGGTGGTTCCAACGGCCACCACTCGACCGCCATTAACACGAGTACTTTTGACCGCGGCCACTACGCTGGCATCAAGCTCAACCAATTCACCATGCATATGATGGTCTTCTATGCGGTCTACCTTAACCGGCTGAAAGGTACCGGCGCCCACGTGTAACGTAATATAAGCTAGATTAACGCCTTTGGCCGCTATTTCAGCCAGCAGCGACTCATCAAAGTGCAGACCCGCGGTAGGCGCGGCAACCGCACCATGATGCTCACCAAATACAGTCTGGTAGCGATCACGGTCTGCGGTATCGTCGGGCCGATCAATATAGGGTGGCAAGGGCATATGGCCCAACCGCTGCAACACATCTAACGCTCGCTCACCTTCATCTAAGCGCAACTCAAACAAAGTATCGTGCCGCGCCACCATAGTCGCCCAGACCTCGCCTTCTAACAACAATCGCGCACCGGGCTTAGGTGATTTACTGGCACGTACATGGGCCAAGAAATTTTGTTCGCCTAATAACCGCTCTACCAACACTTCAATTTTGCCGCCCGATTCCTTAGCTCCAAACAAACGCGCGGGAATGACCTTCGTATTATTAAGTACCAACAGGTCGCCCGCCTGAAGAAACGCCAGCAACTCAGTAAATTGGCCATGGGATACAGCGCCAGATTCACCTTGCAACCGCATTAAACGGCTAGCAGTACGCTCTTCGGTAGGGTAACGAGCAATTAACTCATCAGGTAAGTGGAAACTAAAATCGGAAACTTGCATGAGATCTTGATGGGGTCTCTTGGTGACAAAGCCAAGGCCTAGATAATTTAGCTCGCCATAATAGCAAAATAGACTGCTCCAGCACAGGCGTTTTTAGCGTTTCTTTGACGCACAAATATTTGCTAACATGTCATGTTATACACCATGCCTAAATTCACCGGAGACTATGAGTTATGGCCAAATCTATTGAACAGTGGATCAACGCTTATGCTGTATCTCACCAACATCCACAAAACGTACTCATACATCACCTTTGTGTGCCGCTAATTTTCTTAAGTGTTGTTGCAATAGTTCACTTCATATCACCCTGGTTACTGCTTGTGAGTGGCTGCCTTGCGAGTGCTTTTTACCTGCGTTTAGGGTTTAAACCCTTATTAACCTTCTGGGCCATGGCTGCAGCAAGCCTGTTCGTTACTGGCCTCTTTAACCTTTCTTTGCAAATACTCATAGTTATTTTTTTGCTGGCTTGGATAGGCCAGTTCATTGGACATAAGATAGAAGGCGCTAAACCCAGCCTATTCGATGATTTGAAATTCCTGCTTATCGGCCCCCTTTGGCTGTTCAGCAAGTGGCTAATTAAGCAAAATCCTGAAAAATAGCTCTGAAGCCGTTGACGCTTAAGGTGAACTCTGTATAATTCGCCCCTCAATGTGCCAGTGTGGTGAAATTGGTATACACGACGGATTCAAAATCCGTTGTCGCAAGACGTGGCGGTTCGAGTCCGCCCACTGGTACCACGCACATTTTTAGAGAAAGATCAGTGACTT
>JAPYOS010000016.1 GCA_029938085.1 Oceanospirillaceae bacterium
CTGTGGATAAGTCTGTTAACAATTATGGGAAAGGTGGCCCAAAGCCTATGAAATGGTAGCTACCAACAAACTGGTTAAAAAATAACCACCTTTTTAAAATCCTTATTAATCAAGAGTTTATCAATGTCAACGACTAACTTTTAAATAATTCTCTTAACATTTTGTGATCTGGCGCAAGTTATAAATAATGTGTACAACAGGCACCATTCTTTTCAATAAGTTACGTATGTCAAGGCTAAAACAGCTAAAAACTAGCAATAAAAAAGGCTTTTTTTCAGCTTGTTACTATTGCACTTATTAAATCAAACACTTAGACCTTTCTAAGTTGATTGAGGGCCAATAAATTTTCACTCACTTGCTGCACTATGGTTTGCCGTGCTTGACGACTTGCCCACGCGGTATGCGGGGTTACTATTAAGTTAGGTCTGCTGGTCGTAAGCAAGGGGTGATCAGCAGGTGGCGGCTCACTGGTTAACACATCAACCCCTGCGCCGGCAATTTGCTGCTCATCCAAAGCCCGCACTAAAGCCGTTTCATTGACGATGCCGCCGCGCGCACAATTAATCAATAAAGCGTGGTTGGGCAAGGCACACAATTGTGGCCAATCGATTAAATTTTCAGTGTTGTCGGTGAGCGGGCAATGTAATGTCAATATGTCTACTTGGGGCAACATATCGTGTAGGCTATAGCGCCCCGCAGGGGCTGCCTCACCTGCTCGAGCGGCAATCATTATGCTCATACCAAAGGCTTCAGCCAAACGTGCGACACCTTTACCTAGCTCGCCGTAACCGACGACCCCTAAGGTCTTGCCAGCCAAACTTTCCACTGGAAAATCAAGCATACAAAAGTGAGCACTTCGGCTCCAAGCGCCTTCATCGATGGCAGCCCGGTATTCGAGCAACCGAGTACTTAGGGCAAGCATTAACATCAAACAATGCTGAGCCACAGATTCTACCCCGTAAGCTCGGCAATTTTGCACACTAATGCCTAACTCTTCGGCAGCCACTAGGTCTACATTATTAACCCCAGTGGCTGCCACCACAATGTGTTTGAGTTGCGGCAGAGCGCTTAATATATGGCGGTCCAGCACCACCTTATTAACAATAACCACCTGGGCACAGGATAACCTATCTAACACTTGTTCGGGTGTAGTTATACCGTGACATTCGAGTTGAGTCACCGCGGCGTACAACGGATCCAAACTGAGGTCGTTCGGTCCAAGGCTGTCTAGGTCCAACAATACCGCGCGCATTAACAATAAACCTGAGCTACTTTAATGAGTCTAAGCCTTGTTGAATTTTCCAAAGTATCTCTTTTGCATATACCGTAGGCGCGGCTTCACCGTCGCTGTTGAGCACTTGCAAGTAGGTACTTTTAAGTGTGAATTCAAAATTGAGTTGATATTGACCCACGTAGGTATACTCTCCTTGGTCGTTCAGATCACCTTGATCCTCGTCTTCAAAGACGTAAATCACTTCGCCTGCTAGCCATATTTTGTAGCCTTTTTTGTCGGCCAAATCGGTTACAGGGTCTGCTTGATCAGGGTTAGATGAGTAAACTGGCGCAGCAGACGTGTTGGCCAACGCTTCACCGCCTCCCAGTAAGGCTAAATCGAGACTAATACCCTCTTTACGTTCGCCACCGTGTAAGCCTTTAAACCAACCCCAAATGCCGGCTGATGATGATTGTTGTTGTGCTACGGCTACTACATGACTGGTATAAGTAAAATAGATTTTTTGTGTATTAAGGTCATGACTGCCCACATCAAAGTCAGACATTGCCTGCAGCACAGTGTTGAGACTTTCTTCGGCGCCCATGTCTAACTGAATCACGGGTTCACCAAACTGATCCTTGCCCAATAACACTAGACCTTTGTGGTTCGCCGTTGATTGCCTTTTCTGAGCCACTTGGCCGGTACGACTTAAATAACGCAATAACTCAAAGGTAAGTTCCGATTCATTGGCCAACGACTGTCCTGCAGCACCCCAATTGAGCTCTTGTTGCTGGGCAATCTGCAACTGACTCTGTTGTAAAAATGACAACACCAACTCAACGCGATCTTCGCCTTGTGGCAGCAATTCAATCCTTACCCGACCATGGGCGATGTCATCATCGGCATCGGTTAAGCTGCGCACCCAACGGCTAATAAAATCATCGGCGACGGTATCGTTGGACAAGGAAAACCATTGGGTTTCTACAATTTCTTGCGTACCGGCGTGTTGTTCTACCATGGAAATTTGTTGGTTAGTCCAAAACTGCACGACTTGCTGTTTTACTTTGGCGACATTACCAACAACACTGATGCGTTTTTGTTGACCATTATCAATGAGCCGAGCCGAAGCACTGCCAGTTTGCGCAAACACAAAATCGGGCCTTGGCGCGGCAACAACACCTGTTGCCGTTTCCGCAGTCTGACTGGGTACCCTTAGAAGGTCTTGTTGAATGGCGGAAGCATCTAAGTCTGCTGGCACGGTTAAACGTGCAATCACCTTGGATTGCGCATAATCCAAACTTTTATCCCTTAGAATACTGTCTTCAGAAGCAGAAGTTAAAGGATTTGTTGAACACGCGCCAATCACCAAAGAGGCCACCAGCATTGGAAAAACGCGCACAGTATCAAAGTGTTGTAGTTTCAAAATGACATCCAGTTGTTTTCTATAGGGCAAAACCCGTATCATACCACTTTTATTTAGAGGCCTAATAGGTCTCGTTTCGAGACTACCCTTATGAGTATTTGTATAGGTCAGAGCTTACCTGATTTTTTAGCACCCGCCACCAGTAATACAGAATTTAGCCTAAGCGCATATCAAGGCAAGTTTGTGGTGCTGTATTTTTACCCCAAAGACGCTACGCCTGGCTGCACCACAGAAGGTCATGATTTCAACGCCCTACTCACCGAGTTTGAAAAACTAAACTGCAGCGTGTTTGGGGTTTCTAGAGATTCAATCAAAAAACACGAAAACTTTAAGGCTAAACAAGGTTACGAATTTGAACTTATCAGTGACGAAGACGAAGCTTTGTGCCAACTGTTTGACGTCATCAAGTTAAAAAAGCTGTATGGCAAAGAGTACCTCGGCATCGACCGCAGCACCTTCGTGATAGACCCTCAGGGCAAACTCATTAACCAGTGGCGTAGTGTTAAAGTACCACAGCACGCACAGCTAGTGCTCGACTACCTTACGGGACTGACAGCTTCTTAGGCCAAGCATTCATTACCGCCTTAATCAGCGTTGCCAAAGGAATGGCAAAAAACACTCCCCACAAGCCCCACAGACTGCCAAAAAACAGCACCGCTACAATGATCGCAACGGGGTGCAAGTTAACGGCTTCTGAGAACAACAAAGGTACTAGCACGTTACCGTCTAGTGCCTGAATAATGCCGTAAACCACGAGCAAGGTATAGAATTCCGTTGATACGCCCCATTGAACATAGCCAATAAGCGCCACTGGAATGGTCACTAAGGTCGCGCCGATGTAAGGAATCAATACTGACAAGCCTACAATCATGGCTAGCAATGCAGCGTAGTTAAGTCCAAGCCATAAAAATGCAATGTAAGTGACACCACCAACAATAACAATTTCTACCACTTTACCACGCACGTAGTTGGCAATCTGCTGGTCCATCTCTAACCACACATGACTCAATATTGAGCGCTCGTCAGGCAAAAACGCAGTCAGCCAGCGCACCATCATATGGCCATCTTTAAGAAAGAAAAACACCAAAATAGGCACCAATACAAGGTACACAAGCAAGGTCAGAGATTGGCCTATTGAGGCCAACGAAAAAGACAACACCAGCTGCCCCGCATTGCCAGCTTCGGACATCACCGCATCAGCAATTTGTTTAATTTGCACCATTGTAACTATGTCTGGATATTGCTCGGGCAAGAGCATAAACAACGCCCTTACTTTGTCGAGCATTAGCGGCAAGTCGCTCAATAAATCCGTAGCTTGGTGCCACAACAACGGTAAGGTAACAAAAACGAAAACCAATAGCAGCGCGATAAACAGGCAATAAATACCCCAAACGGCAGGCAAATGCCGCACCCCAAAGCGCTCTAACCACTGCACCAATCCAAAGGTTAAGTAGGCTAAAATCATGCTGGCAATCACCGGCGCTAGAGTGGGCCCGAACGTCAACACCAAAGCCAGCCCTAAGCCTAAAAGAACTACTAATAAAAGGGCTTGTTCATCGGCAAAAAAGTGGTCAAGCCAAGTGCGGAATACTTTAAACATGTGCTATCCTAAATTATGCTTTTTCAATAAGGTAATGGTAAACACCATCAATACACTGACTTTGATGTAAGTGATGGCCAGCTAACCTTGTCCACGCAGCAAAATCTCCCTGAGAACCGCTATCGGTGGCCAACACTTTTAGACAATCTTTCTGAGCTAACTGACTGATCGCCCGTTTGGCTTTTAATAAAGGCAATGGGCATTGAAGGCCCTGAGCGTCTAACAGCAGCTGCCAGCTTTCCTGCGCAGTTGCAGTATCAATGTTTGTTTTGGCTGTGGTGTCAGTCTTCACGCAAAGGAACCTGCTATAGATGAGTGCCCACATTATAGGCCAAGCTGGCCTTCAGTCCTATCAAAGGCGCTGTTATTTTGGTGTTTACATGCACTTAACGCCGACCACCCTCGCCAGCATTACCTTGCTGCTGTTACTAATTGTCAGCCCCGGCAGTCGGGCTAACCCCTTGCCTGCTATTGGCGATCACACAACCACTGCTATGAGTATCGAAGACGAATACCGCTTTGGTGATATCATTGCCGGCAGCATTCATCAGCAAGTGCCCCTCTGGCAGGATCTGGCCGCCTTATCGTTTTTGCAAGACATTAGCCAACCCATGATTAGCCACAGCCAATTAGCCAACAAACAACTCAGGTTGTTTATCGTGCGAGATAATCACATCAACGCTTTTGCTGCGCCTGGCGGCATTATTGGTATCAACACAGGGCTGATCCAACAAGCCGCCTCGGTGGATGAATTAGCCGCTGTCATCGCCCATGAAGTTGGACACCTCAGCTTACGCCATTATGTACAAACCCAAGCTCAGGAAAAAACCCAAGCGCCATTGGTACTGGGAGCCTTTTTGGCGTCCATTTGGATCGCCAGCAACATCGATTCAGACATAGGCGAAGCCGGACTGTACGCCGCTCAATCCGCGTTACAGCGCAGCCAACTCAGCTATAGCCGAGTGCATGAAAGGCAAGCCGACCGTGTCGGTTTTGAACTCATGCGCCAAAGCCCGTTTAACGTCCATCATATGCAACAATTGCTTGCACGCTTACAGTCACCGTATACATCAAATACAGAGGCATGGGAGTGGGCACGCAGCCATCCCGTAACCAACGAGCGTGTTGCCGACATCAGTCAACGAGCTATGACCATCAACAGTGGTTTGACCGAGCACGGTTTCGATTTGAGTTTTGAGCTGTTGCGTATTTATCAACGCATAAACTTAGCATCGACTCCGCTACCGTCGATTGCCGACTTGGTCATGGGTATTGACGAATTATCGGAACATTATGGTTTATTGATTGACTATGCCACGGCCCTAACCCACCAGCGGCTAGGTGCGTCCGAGTTGGCCGCCACAAAACTTGAACAAATCCACCAACAACAACCCCAAGCTCAATTGGTTTGGTACAGCTGGATGCAAGTGTTATTAGCCAGCCGTAAACATGATCAGATTTTCAAGCAACTAAGGTTACGTAAGCTACAGCGTCACGAGGATCAGATGTCCTTATGGGTTACCGCTCAGACATTATATTCGAACCAACAAACCACGGCCGCCATAAGCTCATTATGGCGCACCTTAGAGCAACAACCCAACTGGGTGCTTGGTTGGCGTACGTTGGGAGAATGGAGTGCACAAGCCCATAGACAGCAACTGCACCATGCGGCCAAATCACGCTGGCATCTATTGCGCGGAGAATCTGAGCTGGCACTGCAGCAAGCGGAATATGGGTTGCTACAAACCCCAGACCCGCTCGTTAAAGATGTACAATCTTATAAACAACAAGCACAACAGCTACATCAAGATCAATTGGAGTTTAACTAAGCTAAGGCTTGGCTTTAGCCCGCTGCAGCGAAGTCCATCAACCGCTGTAGCGGTTTAAGCGCTGCAACTTGAAGTTCAGGGCTGATGATTATTTCGTTATTGGCGTGTAACAACACTTGCTCAATTTTGTCCAAGTCGTTCATCGCCATCCAGGGGCAATGGGCACAACTACGGCAAGTTGCACTGTTACCTGCGGTCGGTGCTTCCATGAGCAACTTGTTAGGCGCCGCCTGCTGCATTTTGTAGAATATACCGCGGTCAGTAGCCACAATAAACTGTGAATTAGGCAAGTCTTGGGCTGCCTTGATCAGCTGGGTAGTTGAGCCAACAAAATCAGCAATTTCGATCATCGCCAACGGCGACTCAGGGTGAACCAACAGAGCAGCGTCTGGGTATACTCGTTTCAAATCCGCTACGCCACGAACTTTAAACTCCTCGTGCACTATGCATGAGCCCTGCCACAACAACATGTCGATGCCCGTTTGTTGAGCAATGTAACGGCCTAAATGCTGATCAGGGCCCCAAATCACCGGCTTGCCTAGCGACGCCAAATGTTCCATTAAACGTACCGCAATACCCGAGGTTACCACCCAGTCGGCGCGGGCTTTAACCGCAGCAGAGGTATTGGCGTAAACCACGACCGTGTGATCTGGGTGCGCGTCACAGAAATCGCTAAATTCCTGCGCAGGACACCCAATGTCCAAAGAACAGGTGGCTTCCAAGGTCGGAACTAACACCCGTTTTTCGGGGTTAAGTATTTTGGCCGTCTCACCCATAAAATGAACACCTGCCACCACCAACGTGGAAGCAGAGCTTTGGCTTCCAAAACGTGCCATTTCCAGCGAATCAGATACACAACCTTGGGTTTCTTCGGCGAGTTCTTGCACCAAGGCATCGGTGTAATAATGTGCCACCAATGCCGCGTCTTGGCTTTTTAATAAGGCTTTAATACGCCGTTTTTGGGCTTCAACATCAGTAGGTGCGCTTAAGCTCTTTAAGTGCTCATGAGCCAAGTGTTCTTGTACCAAAACACGGGAGGCAATCGCTTCTTGAGTCATCAGTGAGGTTGATATTGAGTTCATATCATTGAATCTTTTCTTGGGCTAAACGTGCGGCCGAGGAATCTGGATACTCATGCAACACACGTTGGAGCAATGCATTAGCTTTGCTTAAGTCGCCAGTTTTTTGGTAGGCAACGCCTGCTTTGTATAGCGCGTCTGGGACCTTTCGGTGCACCGGAAAGTCTTTGATGACTATTTCAAAGGCGGCTGCAGCGGCTGCCACATCGCCTTCTACCATATACACTTCACCCAACCAGTAATGCGCATTCCCAACCAGAATACCCTGCGGGTAAGCCACTACAAAAGAATTAAGGGCTGTGATAGCAGCCTCATATTGGCGTTCCCGAATTAAACTAAAGGCTGCTTTATAGGCCGCTTTTTCCGCTTCTGGATCAGCGACAGCAGCACTAACATTAACCGCTGCGTTGGAGTTAACATCACTGGTGACTACAATTTCCTGCGGGCTAGTTGGCTCAACAACGGGCTGACTGGTTAAACTCACAATGCGGCGATCTAGGTCCAAATAACGTTGTTTTTGGTCGTCCTTTAAGCGCTTTAGATTGAAGGTTAATTCTTCAACTTGCCCCCTGAGGCTCTGCAACTCTTGCTGCAACAACTCAATAATATCGAATAATTGAGCATTAGCATTGTGCACGGCTGGCGAGGGCTGCGCTATTGCAGACACTTTGACTCTAGTCACGGACTCATCAGTTACGGCATTGCCTAAGTCGGTTACGGGTACGGCACTATTAGCGTTAACGTAGCCGACTAAGGTTAGCGATAAGACCATGGGTACAAAGATAAATCGACTTACTGCATGATACATGCACCAGCACCTCAAAAAACGTTGTCTAAAAAAAACCACCGTTATGGCAAGCACAACGATGGTATTTAAGGCGTGATAAACCTACGCTAATATAGGCTCAACAGTGGCCTACTAGTAATTAATGTAGCGAATTTCTACGCGACGATTTTCAGCCCAAGAAGCGCTGTCGTGTCCAGCGTTAACAGGGCGTTCTTCACCAAAACTAACCACTTCGATGGCGTCAACTGATACACCCTGCACAACCAAGTAGCGACTCACCGCATTACCACGACGTTCGCCCAAGGCAATGTTATATTCACGTGTGCCACGTTCGTCGGCATGACCTTCTAAAACGATTTTTGCTGTAGGATTTTGACTTAAGTATGCAGCATGGCCATTAAGAGCTGTACGGAATTCAGCTTTGATAGTGGATTGGTCAAAGTCGAAATAAATCACATGAGCCAAAGCTTGCGCAGCGTCCTGAGCTTGTTGCTGTTGTTGTGCAAGTTCTTGAGCGACTGCTGCAGCTTCATCTGCAGCCTGCTGTGCTGCTTCTTGCGCAGCTTGCTCAGTTGCCTCTGCTGCCGCTTGTGCTGCTGCCTCCGCCTGGACTTCTTCAAGCGCCTGCGATTCTGCTAAAGCTGCGGCATCCGCTGCTGCCTGAGCTGCCTGAGCTGCCTGAGCTGCCTGAGCTGCCTGAGTGCTAGAGGTCGCGTCAGTCGTCTCACCTGTTGAACTACATGCAGCTAAAAACACAACCAAAACACTGGAAGCGATGACTTTACTTAGGTTACCCACTGGCATGGACTGGCTCCTTAACTATAAAAATTTGGAATCGAAAATTCGTGCCCGATTCTAACACACAAACACACGCAATCACTAGACATAACCCGCGTCAACGTTGTTAGTTTAAATAAGGCGACCAAGCAGGTTCTCTTACTACCCCCTCATTCGCCGGCAGCTTAAATTTAACCTTACCATCTATGGACACGGCAGCAAGAATATCGCGGCCACCATCCTGAGTGGAATACATCACCATACTACCATTAGGTGCCACGCTAGGAGACTCATCTAGATTGGACTGGGTCAACAAAGACATAGTGCCACGCTGCAGGTCTTGCACCGCAATGTGGAAGCGTCCATCGTGGCGACTGACCAGCACCAAAAAGCGTCCATCGTGGGTTAAACTACCACGGGCATTATAATCGCCCTCAAAGGTAAGGCGCTCTACCCAACCTGTGTCCAGCGTAATTTGGTAGATTTGTGGTTTGCCACCTCGATCCGACGTAAATAGAATGTGCTCACCATCAACACTCCAGAACGGCTCAGTATCAATACCGTAATGCTTCGTTACCCTAGTAAGACGTTTGGTATTGAGATCCAACACGTATATTTCGGCATTACCATCTTTAGACAATACCAAAGCTAATTTATTACCATCTGGAGACCAGGCAGGTGCGCCGTTAATACCCTTAAACGATTTAATACGCTCTCGCTTGCCGGTGGTAATGTCTTGAATATAAATCGCCGGGCGATTAGTTTCAAACGAAACATAGGCCAATTTTTTAGCATCTCGCGACCATGAGGGTGACATAATAGGCTGGTTGGATTTAAGTATTTCTTTCGCATCATGGCCATCTGCATCAGCCACTAATAATTTATAGTAGCTTGGGTTTACCTTTTTATCGGCCGCCACATAAGCCACTCGAGTCCTAAATGCCCCTTTGAGGCCCGTTAGCGCTTCATACACTGCGTCACTTACCGAATGCCCCAATGCTCTAAGATCATTCCGGCCGCCAAGAAAGCGCCCACCATCAATGGCCACTTGGCGCTGCACGTCAAACAATTGATAGTCGACTTGATAACCGTTTTCGCTCGCAGAAACAGTACCCACAACCAAATACTCAGTGGCTAAATAATGCCAATCTCGATAATAGACGTCTGCCTCTTGATAAGGGAAGCTGAGCATTAGCGAACGTTTGAGGGCCTTAAACTGACCACTGCGCTCCAAATCGGCATCCACAATTTGCGCCACATCTTCTTTAAGCGCTTTAGTACCACTCCAGTGGAAAGGCACCACAGCAATCGGTACTGGGTCATCTACGCCCTGAGTAATCTCGATAACCAAGTTATTGGCCCCCACCGAAGTGGCCAACACGGCTGATAATAGGGTTGTGACTAGCACCCGTGGCAACAGGCGTATTATTAGATTTATTCGAATCACAGTCTCAGATCCTCTGGTTTAAATTTTAACGTGAAATTGCGGAAATTGGCATCAAATACATTTACATTCAACTCACCTAACTTGTCAAACTTAGCCACTTTTAGCACAGCTTTATTGACTGAAGCTACAAAGGCATCCGTTGCACTCGCATCTCGATATAACACTTCTACATTGACAATTTCACCAGTTGGCACCAACTGAATCGATAATTCAACGATCATACCGGTACGCGCGTCAGCAGGCCTCACCCAACGCTGGCGTATTTCATTGCGAATATAATGCACAGCAGCAGATACGGCTTGGCCGCTAGTTATGCGGTCTTCCTCAGCCAAATCTGCGGCCATTTCGTCGTCCAGCAAATCATCTAGCGCTTGCTGCACTTCAGCTAACTGCTCGGCGGCTTTGTTGTCAGCTGCTTTTTTGTCTGCGGCTTTTTTGTCTGAAGCCTTCTTATCAGCTGCTTTCTTATCTGCGGCTTTTTTGTCTGAGGCCTTCTTATCTGCGGCCTTCTTATCT
>JAPYOS010000009.1 GCA_029938085.1 Oceanospirillaceae bacterium
GGGTAAATGGAAATTAGATCAAAAAAAGGGAAATAAGGCTAACAACGTGCGCCACTTACGTGGCACAGGTCACTTGGTAATCTTAAGCACCCAACAAACAGGCCCAGATACCGCAAACACAAGAAATGTTAGCGCCAATAGTATCGGCGGCTGCAAAGAGTAGATGGCAAACACCAACACTACAGCTAACAGAGCTACAAACGGCACCTTGCCTTTGAGATCTAAATCCTTAAAGCTATAATACTTGAAGTTACTCACCATCAAGATACCAAGCACTGCCGTGACTACGGCCACCATATAACTCAAACTCTCGCCGCCCAAGCCATAATCGACGCCAGTCCAAAGCATACCCGCCATCACACCGGCGGCTGCGGGAATCGGCAAACCAATAAAGTACTTACTGTCTGTAATTTCCAGCTGCACATTGAAACGCGCCAAACGTAATGCACCACCCGCCACATAGATAAACGCAGCCACCCAACCAAAATTGCCTAAACTTTGTAACGACCAAGAAAATAACACCAAGGCTGGCGCCACACCAAAAGCCACCACATCGGCTAGACTATCGTATTCTGCGCCAAACTTACTGGAGGTATTGGTTAAACGAGCCACTCGGCCATCCAGCGTATCCAAGATCATCGAGATAAAAATGGCGATAGCCGCGTTTTCAAAATTACCACTCATGCCTGAGACAACAGCGTAAAAACCAGAAAATAACGATGCCGTAGTAAAGCTATTAGGTAGCAGATAGACGCCTTTAGCCGGCTTTTTAACCGCAATTTCTTCTTGCTGTTCTGGCTTGCTCGGCTGCTCTGAAGGATCTTGAGTCATGAATTTACTGCTCTATTAATGAATTAACGCTAGCTTACCATGGCTAAACCACAATACAGAAACAAAAAAGGCAGCCTCAGCTGCCTTTTCCTTGATGCTAAAACTAAATGCTCAGCACTTTGTCGCCCCGAGCAATGCCCGACACACCCGTACGTACCGTTTCCAATACGTAAGTTTCACCAATGGCAGCAATAAATGCATCCAACTTGCCTTGATCACCGGTTAGCTGCACCGTGTAAATACTGCTGGATACGTCGACGATCTGACCACGGAAGATGTCTACAGTGCGCTTTACTTCGTCGCGGTGCTGACCTGTCGCTTTAAGCTTAATCAACATCATTTCGCGCTCGATATGCTCGCCCTCAGTCAGATCCACCAACTTCACCACTTCAATCAACTTATTAAGCTGCTTGGTGATTTGCTCAATCACACGATCACTGCCCGAAGTAGTGACCGTGAGACGGGACAAAGTGGGGTCCTCTGTTGGCGCAACGTTCAAGGTTTCGATGTTGAAATTACGCTGCGAGAACAAACCTACAACCCGAGACAAGGCACCGGCTTCGTTTTCTAACAACACTGCAATAATGTGTCTCATTAGGTTCTCTCCGTCTTATTCAACCACATATCACGCATCGAGGCCTTAGGCACCAACATCGGATACACGTGTTCGGTTGGATCAACGTGAATATCGAGAAATACCAATTCGTCTTTGAGGGCAAACGCCTCTTCTAGAGCTGGAATTAATTCTGCTTCTGTCTTTACAGTTATCGCCTTATGTCCATAAGCATCGGTGAGCTTATGGAAATCAGGTAATGACTGCATATAGGACTGGGAATGACGACTCTCGTAGTTCATATCCTGCCACTGGCGCACCATGCCTAGAGAGTGGTTATTTAAGCAGACAATTTTAACCGGTATGCCGTACTGGCTACAGGTGGAAAATTCTTGCAAGTTCATCTGAAAACTACCTTCACCGGTAATACAAACCACTTCGGCTTCAGGGTAGTGTAGCTTCACACCCATGGCTGCTGGAAAACCAAAACCCATGGTACCTAGGCCACCAGAGTTAATCCAACGGTTAGGTTTATCAAACTTGTAATATTGCGCGGCAAACATCTGATGCTGACCTACGTCGGAACAAACGTATGCGTCACCCTTAGTGACTTGGTACAGAGCCTCAACAACTTGCTGCGGCTTTAACATGCCGCCTTCGTTACGCTCGTAGCGGCCGCCATGGCGCTCGCGCCATTGATCAATTTGACTCCACCAACTGGATATCGCATCTGCATCAGGCTGCTTGCCGCTCTTCGCTAATAGTGCCAACATTTCTATCAGCACACTTTTGGCTGGGCCAACAATCGGCACGTCTGCAGCAATGGTTTTAGAGATGGATGACGGGTCGATATCAATATGAATAATCTTAGCCGTTGGGCAGAATTTTTCTGTGGCATTAGTTACGCGGTCGTCAAAACGCGCACCGATGCTCAAGATCAAGTCTGAACTATGCAACGCCATGTTCGCTTCGTAGCTGCCGTGCATACCCGGCATACCCAACCACTGCCTGTCGGTTGAAGGATAACCACCCAAGCCCATCAATGTATTACTTACTGGGAAGTTTAGGGTTTTGGCCAACTCAGTAGCTTCGGCTGTGGCTTTACCACCTACAGCACCGCCACCCACAAGAATCACTGGGCGACGAGCGGCCAGCAACAATTCAACCGCCTTCTTAATTTGACCACTGTGACCACGAGTCGCAGGATTATATGAGCGCATTGACACAGTTTCGGGGTAACTATATTCAAACTTATCAGTTGGCGTGGTCATATCCTTAGGGATGTCGATAACCACAGGCCCGGGACGACCGCTGCTGGCGATATAGAAGGCTTTTTTAATAAGACCCGGAATTTCTGAAGGATGCTTAACCGCAAAGTTATGTTTAACCACTGGACGAGAAACACCCATCATATCGGTTTCTTGGAACGCATCTTCGCCAATCAAAGTACTGGGTACCTGACCACAAATCACCACCATTGGAATAGAATCCATAAAGGCGGTAGCAATACCGGTGACTGCGTTGGTAGCCCCTGGGCCAGACGTCACTAACACCACACCAGGCTTACCAGATGCACGCGCATAAGCGTCGGCCATATGGGTAGCCGCTTGTTCGTGACGAACTAGAATGTGTTTTACTTGCTCTTGTTGAGCCAAGGCATCGTATATATGTAATACAGAGCCACCGGGGTAGCCGTATATATATTCTATTTTTTGATCCTGTAAACTACGGATCACCATTTCTGCGCCGGAAAGCATTTCCACTGTAATATCCTCTCGCCGTACTTTAAAAGCAGCGGCCGTTATTTTTTGTCTGAGACTTTTCTCATGTAACCATCGATGGTTTGCGGGCAGCGCTTGTAGCCAGACCGCAATATCGTGTAGGCGCGAATGCGCCTAAAGTGGTGACGCTCAAAGCTCCAGCATTGTCGGGTTGCAACGTGCGTAGAACTCAGGGCAGACAAGCGAAAGGGTACTGCTTACCGTATCACAAACGCCAGGGATCACCTGAGCGACATGTGCATCAACCTAAAGAAATAATTTTCACACGCCAAGGCCCTTAATTCAAGGGCTTAGACGTAAATCAGGGACGAATATACTAACTATTTGAGTAAATTATTGACCACTTTTTCAAACCCGATTCGAAGGTTTGGTGTTATAGTGACCAGCATATAGCAAAACGTTTTTAGTTTGAGGGTACCCCATGTCTAGTTTAGAGTTACGAAACCGCGATCGCATCATTGAAGAGCTGCGAATTTTTCTTAAAAAAATCTTGGTAGAGCCAGAGATTATTCCACAATCTCTAGCCATTACTCGTGAATTGATTGACGAAGACAATGCCAACCAAAAAATAGCTCAAAGGATTTCAGACTCTACTAACGTAAAGATTCCCGCTGAACATAGCGATGCCGACAAGTTGTTTTTGGAAGCCTTGCGCGAAGTCGTACGTGATGAGAAAGCCATGTATTGATGGCAACCATCTAGCCTAGCCGAGGCATGTTAGCCCCCCTCGGCTTTCGCTATAGGCGACAAACACGAAGCTAGTGCTTGTCTGCCACGCCAAACGTGAGTTTGGTATCATCAACATCACAAAGTATGATCTGCCCCGGCACATAATGACCAGCCAACAACTCCTGCGCTAATGGGTTCTCCAAATTGCGCTGAATCGCTCGCTTAAGCGGCCTTGCGCCATAGACCGGATCAAACCCTTCTTCTACCAACAAGTCTTTCGCGGCATCCGTGAGTTGCAAACTCAAATCATGCTCTCCTAGACGATCTTGCAAACGCAACAACTGAATGTCGGCAATTTGTCTAACGTGATCCTTACCTAATGGGTGAAACACCACCAGCTCATCGATACGGTTAAGTAATTCCGGCCTAAAATACGCACCAACAATGTCCAACACCTGTGTACGCATTGCCTCATACTGGCTTTCATCGGTCATGGTTTGAATAACATCAGACCCCATATTAGAGGTCATGACAATCACCGTATTACGAAAATCCACCGTCCGGCCTTGGCCATCGGTTAGTCTGCCATCTTCCAATACTTGTAACAAAATATTGAATACGTCTGGGTGCGCTTTTTCCACTTCGTCCAACAGCAAAACGGCATAAGGACGGCGGCGAACGGCTTCAGTTAGATAGCCTCCTTCTTCGTACCCCACATAACCCGGTGGTGCGCCTATCAACCGAGCTACGGAATGCTTTTCCATAAACTCAGACATATCGATACGTACCATGGCTTCTTCTGTATCAAACAAAAAGGTAGCCAAAGACTTGCACAGCTCTGTTTTACCCACACCCGTTGGCCCGAGGAACAAAAACGAACCGTTTGGACGGTTAGGATCTGCCAAACCAGACCGCGAACGACGCACCGCATTGGAAACGCAAGACACCGCTTCGGCCTGGCCAATGACTTGATCATGCAATACCGCTTCCATGTTAAGAAGCTTCTCGCGCTCGCCTGCTAACATACGGCTGACGGGAATACCGGTCCACATACTGACCACTTCGGCAATTTCTTCTTCGCCGACTTTGCTACGTAATAAGGTGGTTTCTACATCTTCAGCTTCATGGGCCGCTTCTAATTGTTTTTCTAAATCAGGAATACGGCCATACTGCAGTTCAGACATGCGGCCTAAATCACTATTACGGCGAGCAACTTCGAGCTCTTGTCGAGCCAGCTCTAAGTCTTCTTTAAATTGCTGAACCCCATATACCGAGGCTTTTTCTGCCTTCCAAATTTCCAGTAAATCAGCAAATTCTTTTTCGGTTTGAGCCAGCTCGCGCTGCAAATCTTCTAATCGCGCTGCAGCGGCTTTGTCTTTTTCTTTGCTCAAGGCTTGTTGTTCAATTTTTAGCTGAATCACATGCCGCTCTAGCTTGTCCATCACTTCGGGCTTAGAGTCCATTTCCATACGGATACGGCTGCCTGCCTCATCAATCAAATCAATGGCTTTGTCAGGCAACTGGCGGTCAGTAATATAGCGTTGTGACAAGCGTGCCGCAGCGATAATGGCAGAATCGGTAATATCCACACCATGGTGTAATTCGTAGCGTTCTTTCAAACCACGTAAAATGGCAATGGTTGCTTGCTCTGTCGGCTCTCCTACAAACACCTTTTGAAAACGACGTTCTAGGGCTGCGTCTTTTTCAATATACTTACGGTATTCATCTAGTGTGGTAGCACCCAAACAATGTAACTCGCCACGCGCTAGGGCAGGTTTAAGCATATTGCCCGCATCCATTGCGCCTTCGCCTTTACCCGCGCCCACCATGGTATGAATTTCGTCGATAAACAAAATCACATTGCCGTCTTGTTTACTCAGTTCATTCAATACACTTTTGAGGCGCTCCTCAAATTCGCCACGGAACTTAGCTCCCGCAATCAAGGCGCCCATATCCAATGACAAGACTTGTTTCCCCAACAGGCCTTCGGGTACTTCGCCATTCACAATACGCTGCGCCAACCCTTCTACGATGGCGGTTTTACCCACGCCAGGTTCGCCGATCATTACTGGGTTATTTTTAGTGCGGCGCTGTAACACCTGAATAGCTCGGCGGATTTCATCATCTCGGCCAATCACGGGGTCTAACTTACCCTGTTCTGCACGTTGCGTAAGATCAATGGTGAATTTATCTAACGCTTGTCGCTCTTCTTCTGCGCCTTGGCTGTTGATTTTGTCGCCACCGCGTAACTTATCAATGGCTTGAGTTAGCTTGTCGGTTTTTACGTCCGACTTACGCAGTAAGTCGCCCACACCACTGGTATCTTTAACCAGCGCTACGATTAGTTGCTCGCTCGAAATGAATTGGTCGCCTAATTTTCCTGCAGCTTTTTCTGCCACATTAAATAGACGCGCCAAACCATTGCCAAAATGCACATCACCGCTATCGTTAGCCACCTTGGCCATGTTGTTTAGTCGCTGGCTGAGTTTAGTTTGCAACATGGGCATATCTGCCCCCGCCTGAACTAACAAGGATTGTGCCGAACCACCTTGCTGCTGCAACAATGCACTGAGCATATGCTCTGGTTCTATAAATTGATGGTCCAATGAAAGGGCCAAAGATTGGGCTTCGCCTATCGCTTCTTGTAAACGGCTGGTGAGTTTTTCAAAACGCATGATATAACCTCAATAATACCCGTCAGTGCTTTTCAGAAAAGTCTAAATAAGGTGACGAGGTGATTAACTTGTGGTTTATTTATGGGGTCGCGGGCAGCAACTTCAAGAGCAGGCCATACCCACATTAGACAATCGAAATACGCCACTACAATTCGTCTAATCGAGCCAAATTACACTAGCCATGCGGCCACTTGCGGAATCACGACGGTGGGAGTAGAAGTGTTGAGGGTCGGATACTGTGCAATATTGGCCCCCGTATATTTGCGTTACGCCCAACTGATTCAACTGTGCGCGCGCAATGGCATACAGGTTACCTAACCATTTTTTGGGGTGACCGTTCATTGGCTTGAATTCTGTAGATGTCGCCAATGGATCAACACCAAAGGCGCGCAACACATCAACACCCACCTCAAAGGCTTTTGGGCCGATAGCTGGACCAAGCCATGCCATGACTTGTGATGGCTCATCAAATTGGGCGACTGCTTTACCGACGATGCCATTGGCTAAACCTTGCCAACCAGCGTGCACTGCCGCTACTTGAGTGCCACCAACATCACATAACAGCACCGGCAAACAATCTGCAGTCATCACTACACAAGGCCAATTTTTGGTTTGCGTAGTGCTGCCGTCGCAATCATATAAGCCTGCAGGTGCGGGCAATTTTAATAGATCAGTCGAATGGGTTTGATTGATCCAAAACGGCGGGCGTTCAAGACCAAGGTCCTGCTGTAGCTGTAAGCGATGCCGCAATACCCTCGCTGGGTCATCACCGACATGGAGCGCGAGGTTAAACCCTGCTAAACCCTTTTCCAGCTCGCTGCCGCCTAAGTACCGGCAGGTTGAAACTGCGTGAACATTTGCAGGTGCGGGCCAGTCGGGTTGCAAATATCG
Organism: Oceanospirillaceae bacterium; assembly: GCA_029938085.1. GTDB lineage: Bacteria > Pseudomonadota > Gammaproteobacteria > Pseudomonadales > Balneatricaceae > Njordibacter. The sequence continues at coordinate 7,401 of JAPYOS010000009.1, forward strand.
CGAAGGCTGGCCCTTATCATTCACTAGAAGCGTGATTCTGGGTTAAGTTTGGTATCAACGTTGAGCTGCTTCAATAGGCCGAGCATGTCGTCTGGCAAGTCAACTTCCCACTCCATGTCTTCATGGGTAATCGGATGCATGAGCTCCAAACGCTTAGCGTGTAATGCTTGACGCTTAAAACCCCTCAAAGCTTCTAAGAAGTCTTCATCACAGCCCTTAGGTAACCGTTGGCGACCACCGTATAGCGGGTCACCCTGTAGCGGGTAATTAACGTGAGTCATGTGTACCCGGATTTGGTGAGTACGGCCCGTTTCTAGCTTCAAACGAATATGAGTGTGAGCGCGGAAACGTCGCAAAACACGATAGTGGGTAATGGCTTCTTTACCCATAGCAGACACTGCCATTTTTAAACGGTTACGGCTATGACGACCCATTGGCTCATCAACGGTTCCACCTCCGGTAAGCACACCTTTAACCACCGCCTCATATTCACGGCCCATGCTGCGGTCTTGAAGCTGAGCCACTAGCGCAGTTTGTGCTGGAATGGTTTTTGCCACTACCATCAAACCGGTGGTGTCTTTGTCCAATCGGTGCACAATACCTGCACGGGGCACACCATTAAGCTGTGGGCAGTGGTGTAACAATGCATTTAGCAACGTACCACCATGGTGACCCGCAGCGGGGTGTACCACCAAACCTGCAGCTTTATTGATGAGTAATATATGATCATCTTCATACACGATGTCTATATCAATTGGTTCTGGCTGCCAACGTTCTTGGATTTCAATTTTGCAATCTAGCGTGATTTTCTCACCACCATAGAGCTTTTCTCGTGGGCGTAGTTGCTCACCGTTGACCAGAATGTCGCCTTCTTCGATCCACTTTTTTAAGCGTGAGCGGGAATATTCAGAAAAGGCTAAAGCGGCGATTTGATCGACGCGCATGCCGGCCCATTCTGGGTCGACTTGGGCTTGGAGCGAAATTGTTTCGTGCATTATAGATATCGTTTGTGAGCAATCGTTGGCGCAAGCAGAGCTGGCATATTAAACTAGGGCTCATTGTACAGCATTTACCCCGATGATAGACAATTACCCTCTGCGGAAGACAATGATATACTCAACTCTCTTTGCAACAGGCGATCTACCCACTATGCAACACACCCACACTACCCGTTCCTTTCAAGTCATTGGACTTTTACTCGCTGGTTTAATACTTGGCGCCTGCTCCAGCAACAGTAAAGAGCCAGTGATCGAAGAAGTTAAGCCAGAAGCCGAACTTTATACAAGCGCCATGAATAAACTCGAAGGCGGCAACTACCGCCCTGCCATAGAGGATTTGGAAGCGCTGGAAGCACGCTACCCCTACGGGCGTCATTCACAACAAGCACAACTTGAGTTGGTGTATGCCTACTACCGCAGCAGCCAACCTGCTGCAGCCAAAGCCGCCGCGGCGCGGTTTATACGCTTACACCCCGATCATGAACACGTTGATTATGCATACTACCTAAAAGGCTTAACCGCATTTGAAGAAAACAAAGGTGCCTTTGACCAATACCTTGGTACCGACAAAGCCAAAAAAGATCCTGGCGCAGCTAGAGACTCCTTTGCCGACTTTGCAACCTTGTTAGAACGCTTCCCGACCAGCCAATACGCACCAGATTCCCGCGTGCGTATGGTGTACTTACGTAACTTGCTCGCCAAACATGAAATCCACGTCGCCAACTATTACATTTCTCGTAACGCCTGGTTAGCCGCAGCCAACCGTGCCAAGTATGTGGTTGAAAATTACCAACTCACGCCTTCGGTTGAAACGGCTTTGGGCATTATGGTAACAGCGTATGGAGAACTCGGCTTACAGGACAATGCCGATAACGCCCAGCGAGTATTAGACGCCAACTATGGCGCCGCGACCGACACAGCGACAATGCCTGTAGCCGAAGAACAGCAAGCCGACGCCAAGCCCCGCTCTTGGTTTAGCCGCTTAACCTTTGGTTTATTTGACTAATTAAAGCCCTAACTTCAAGTGTCCCACTGACAATATAAGGTCACGGGGCCTTGGCGTTTATGCTCTGTTTGGCGGTAGCGCTGCTCTAACTGTTCTTGTGCGTTAACGTCGATCACCTTACCTTCCAAATAGTCATCAATCTGGTCATAGCTTAAGCCCAAGGAATCTTCATCTGCCTGCTGTGGATTTTGCTCTTCCAAATCTGCCGTGGGCACTTTTTTCACCAAATTTTCTGGTGCACCTAAGTAGGCGGCAATGCTTCGTACCTGACGTTTGTTTAGGCCAAACAGTGGCGCAATGTCACAGGCTCCATCGCCGTGTTTGGTGAAAAAGCCAGTAATCGCTTCGGCCGCATGATCAGTGCCAATCACTAAACCGTTAAGCAAGCTGCCGACATAGTATTGGGCGCTCATTCTAGCGCGGGCTTTGTTATTACCGCGGGCAAAATCCACCGTATGCGCGTCCAGGCTCAACTCTTGCACCAGCTCTTGAGCCCCTAAATCCAAGCCCTTCACCATAGCTTCTATATTCACCGTTACCCGTTGGCTAGGCTGAATAAATTCAAGTGCCTGCTGGGCATCCGCTTCGTCGGCTTGTACGCCATAAGGCAAACGTACCGCAATAAATCGATAGTCGTTGGTGTTGTGTATTTGATTGAGTTGGTCACATGCCAACTGAGCTAACTTACCCGCCGTAGTCGAGTCCACACCACCTGACAAACCCAACACCAAGGTCTTTACACCCGCAGTGTTTAGACACTGTTGTAAAAACTCAATACGTTTAGCCGCCTCTGCTTCAATGTCTATTAACGGTAAGGTATGCAGGGCAGATATTATTTTGTCTTGCTGTGAAACACTCATAAAGAAAAAATCCAACAACTAAAAAACCCATTTTACCCTATATCGCTATAGCGCCGTAACTCTACTCATCCACAGATGTTAGATTCACCATGGCTACCATAGCTTTTAACTTCGCCATTGGCCGCTAAGGTCAACCTTTGGCAACGCAAATCGCGGGCTTGAGGGCCATTGGCTTTAATGGTTGCAGATAATAAATAGCCACTGTCTGTTAGCGCAATAAAATAATCATAGCGAGTGGTTTCGGGAATCGGTGCCAACAACGCTACATCGTCAACGTAAACACCGTGTTGGAGGTGCCACATTTGTTGTTGCAAACCTATGCTCTGCAGCTGCAACCACGCTTGCTGACGACCAGCTAGCCATTGATGTTGTTGCCAACTGGGCACCGCCATGACCAATAGAACCCCCACCAAAACCAGCACTAACAACAACTCCAACAAACTAAAACCGGCCTCGTTATTCACCATTATTTAACTCCCGGCTAGTCAATAGCGGCGGCCATTGGTCAACATCATCTTGCAATGTTCGGTGCTCTTGCTGAACACTACGCAGCCCCAAATGGGCTTGCGCCATTAACATGGCGGCCCCCGCAGCGACCAATAACACCACCACCAGCACCGCCAGCAACAACCAGCCTGCTTGTTTAGCATCGATGCCGTTAGTCACTGCACACATGAGCCACGCGCCAGATAAACCCAACCTTGTTTAGCAATACGTTGTCTTGCTCGTGCCACAGCCAACCACTTTCTAGGTTACCCCCTAGTTGCCTACTGGCTTCAGTACGCATGGTTAAGCGTACCCAAACTTGGTGCAAGCGGTGGTTTAAAGAAGTTTGGTAATGGTTAGTCCACAGGTTAATACCACAGTCACCATTAGTGTCGAGGCCATACCATAAATCTAGCGCCTCAACACCGGCCAAAAAACTACTATAACGGCCACCGGCGCGCTTGCGCTTAAGGCTATGTGCAGGCGCATTTAAACCGTAATCATAAGTCACACAGTGTGCTTGGTGCAGGCGTTTAAGAGAAATTGAGGTTGCTGAGCCTTGAACTACACCAGCGCCACACACATCAGCCCAATCTTGTAACACTTGAGCGCTGGCGAGCTGGCCTTGGGCCTGTTGATTAACAATGGTTTGAGCGACCAGTTTATGGCGATTAAATTGCATTAAACTGGTCATTAATGCTGTCATCATCAGCGCGGCCAAACCCGTGCTCAACACCAGCTCTAATAGGCTGAAACCGGCCTCACTATGGCGCGCGCTTACAGTGTCAGTTGCAGCGCTACACATGCCACCTCCAGCGGACAGTTTGGGCTTTCTGACGCCAACTTTTGCTGCCATTGTAATTTTATGGTCAGGCGCTGACCGGCGATACACCTATCGGTACAAGTCACAGTTAAATCAGCTTGGGGCAATTGTTGCAACGGGTGTTGGTGCCAATAGGTCGCCCAAGCCTGAGTCATCGCAGCAGGACTACAATGGCGCCCAGCAAGGCACATTGCGTCACCTGCATTTAACTCACTGGTTAACAATTGGTAATGCTGTGGGTAAGCCCATACTTGGCTGGCCACTTGAAACATCAACTGATTGGCATGATGTAGTTGCTGGCTATACACCAGCACGGCTTGGCTATGGCGTTGCGCGCTATAGAGCACCAACAGCATGACGCTAGACAGGCCCAAGGCCAGCAACACCTCAAGCAAGGCGAACCCATGCGCTGGGCCGGTGCCAAAATCTATTCGCACGATGCCTCTGCCAACCTAGTACGACCATTAGAAGACAAAACCACAGACAAACCCGAACCCACGCCGCTAGCACACAACACTAGCGTGCCAGACTGGGCGGTATTACCTGAGCTATTGAAGCTAATTTGCGCTGCGCGATTAAACTTAAGCCTAAGGCCTGCTGGCATTTGCCAACGGGCTAAGCTTACCTCTGAAGTTTGCCACTGACCGTCGCCGTTGTCGTCGCGGTAGACGCGCAAACCGTTAGAGGCGCCACACGTTGGCGCCCAACAAAGGCTGATTTTAGTATTGGTCTGCAGGCCTGTTAGACGGGCATAGCGCAGGGCCTGCACCAACCGTTGACGCTCGTCGTGTAGTTGTTGCAAGCGCCATGACGCATGGAGTTTGGGGCCGGTAGTGGCCACCAAGAGAGCCATGATGGCAAGTACTACAAGTAGCTCGAGCAAGCTCCATGCCGCACAGCTAGGCAATAGTTTTTTTCTGACAGTGAGTAAGCGCATGACAACATCCTTATTGGCTGCTGTCTGAAGTGTAGACTAGTTTTAGCTTACTGCGATGATTTCAACTTCAAATTTAATATCAACGCCGGCCAACGGATGGTTGAAATCCATGATCACCTGGTCGCCGTCAATAGACTGCACTACACCGGGTAGTTCGGTGTTTGCCGCATCAGAAAAGCTAACAATAAGCCCAGGTTCCAACACCATATCAGGGCCAAACTGGTGACGCTTTAAGGTTTGCAAGTTTTCTGGGTTGCGTTGGCCAAAAGCATTTTCTGGCTGCACCACAAACGTTTGGTGATCGCCAGCAGACAAACCAATCAAACAGGCTTCAAAGCCCGCCAGCAAGTTGCCGTCGCCGACAGTAAACTCAACCGAGCTTTTACCAAAAGTGGAATCGATGACTTCACCATTTTCGTGGTGCAGCGCAAAATTTAGGCCCACTGTGGAGCCTTGAGCGATAGTTTGAGTCACGTCTTCATGTCCTATTGTTGTTTAGCTTGTTTTTCACGTTTGTTGGTGCGCCAAAAATCTATAAAAAGGCCAACCACACCAAGAAAAATGACACTATCGGCTAGGTTAAATGCAGGGAAATAATAAGGTGGGTAATACACCAAAATGTAATCTACAACGTAGCCATTGGCTAATCGATCGGTTAAGTTGCCAAGAGCGCCTGCCAGCACCAAGCTCAAACTCAAACCCAGAACGCAATCGGTGAGAGGTGTTCGCTTTAGCCAAGCGACCAACCAACCACTAATACCAATAGCGATGGCTGCCAACACCCACCGTTGCCAACCCGACTGGCTGGCCAAAAAACTAAAAGCAGCACCGGTGTTATGGGCCAACACTAGATCGAAAAATGGCAACACATTAACTCGTTCGCCATAATTGAAGTGCTGGGTCACCCACCACTTAATCAACAAGTCTAGGCCCCATAGCAACAATATCAAGCCACCAAAACGCCTAAGGGCTGAGGCCGAAAAGTTCTCTGCCTCAGCAACTACAGGAGCATTAGGCAAACTTTCGAACCTCGCCATCACCATGGACGTTGTCATTACAACGGCCGCACAATTCAGGTTCTGCAGCCACTGTGCCTACGTCTTCGCGATAATGCCAACAACGCTCGCACTTGGCGTGCGCAGAGGCTTGAATATCGATGTTTAAGCCTTCTAGTTCAGTCGCAACGCCTTCGGTTTGGCCAGCCACCAAGGTGGCTGCCGAAGTGAGCAACACAAAGCGTAGTTCGTCTCCCAATTTAGCGAGCTGTTCATGCAAGGCTGGTGCCGCATACAAGGTGATTTCTGCGCTTAACGAACCGCCGATCACACCGTCGTTACGTTGTGCTTCTAAGCTCTTATTAACGGCTTGTTTAACCGCCATCACTTGAGTCCAGTAGTCGGCGTTCATAGATGAGGCTTGAGATTGTGGCATGGCGTACCATTGATCCAACTGCACCGATGCTGCACGCGGTCCCGGAATGTGTTCCCACAGTTCGTCGGCGGTGTAACTCAAAATAGGAGCTACCCAACGTGTTAAAGTCTCGATCAAATGGTACATTGCCGTTTGCGCCGAACGCCGCGCTAAACTGTTGGCACCACAGGTATACTGGCGATCCTTGATGATGTCCAAATAGAAACCACCCAAATCTTGTGAACAAAAGTGGGATATTTTTTGATACACAGTGTGGAAGCTATAGCTGTGATAAGCCGCTTCAATCTCTGTTTGTAATTCGGACGCTCGGCCTAATACCCATTGATCCAAAGCCAACATGTCATCCACAGCCACCAAATCGTCAGCCGGATTAAAGCCGTTAAGGTTTGATAACAAGAAACGCGCCGTATTACGGATGCGACGGTAGGCGTCGGCCGTGCGATTAAGGATCTCATCAGACACTGACATTTCAGCACTAAAATCGGTAGCAGCCACCCACAAACGGATAATATCTGCGCCTAAGGTGTTACACACTTTTTGAGGTGACATCACGTTGCCGATCGACTTAGACATCTTGCGGCCTTGTCCATCCACCGTAAAGCCGTGGGTTAACACGCCTTTGTACGGCGCGACGCCATGCATGGCAATGGAGGTCTTAAGGGACGATTGGAACCAACCACGATGCTGATCCGAACCTTCTAAATATAAATCCGCTGGGAAGCGTAGTTCTGGACGCTGCTCCAATACAGAAAAATGAGTGGTGCCGGAATCAAACCATACGTCCATGGTGTCGGACACTTTTTGATAGTCTGCAGCTTCATCACCGAGTAAGTCAGCAGCGTCTAGCTCAAACCAAGCATCAATGCCTTTTTCTGCCACTTTTTGCGCCACTTCTTCAAACAACTCAGCCGTGCGTGGGTGTAATTCTTGGGTTTGGCGATTAACGAACAAGGTAATTGGCACGCCCCAAGTACGCTGACGAGACACACACCAGTCTGGGCTAGACGACAACATACCAGCAATACGAGCTTCGCCCCACTCTGGGTGCCATGCCACTTGTTTCACTGCATCTAAGGCTTTTTCTAACAAGCCGTTCTCAGACATCGAAATAAACCACTGCGGTGTGGCACGGTAGATCAATGGTGTTTTGGTACGCCAGCAATGAGCGTAACTGTGAGTGATTTTGGTCTGAAACACGAGGTTATTTTGAGCCTTAAGGGCTTCAATTACTTGATCATCAACTTTGTAGACGTGGGCGCCAGCAAATTCGCCAGCCGCGTCGACATACACGCCGTTATCATCCACTAGGTTTAGGGTGCCAATGCCATAAGCACGGCCGACATTAAAGTCGTCTACACCGTGGTCTGGCGCAGTGTGTACGTTACCGGTACCGGCTTCGGTGGTAACGTGATCACCTAAAATAACCGGCACCTGCAAACCTTCGATAAATGGATGCTGTACCGCAAACCGTTCAAACGCCTGGCCTTTAGCTTCGCCAAGCACTTGGTAATCTTCAATGCCGTAACGTTGCATGGCATTGGCTAACAAGTCTTTAGCAAACACTTGGCATTGGCCATCTACTTGCGCCAATACATAGTCCAGTTCGGCATGCACACTCACCGCCTGGCTCGATGGCAAGGTCCATGGGGTGGTGGTCCAAATCACCACAGAGATAGGCAGATCTGTATTGGTGCCAAAAGCCGTATTCCATGCTTGCTGATCAACCACAGGGTAGCGGACGTCTATGGAGTTTGAGGTTTTGTCTTGGTATTCAACTTCGGCTTCCGCCAACGCAGAGGCGCCTACTACACTCCAATAAACCGGCTTGTAGCCTTTCACCAAGTGACCGTTTTCAACAATCTTGCCTAATGAGCGAATGATGTTGGCTTCGGTTTCAAAACGCATGGTTTTGTATGGATTTTCCCAGTCACCAATAATACCTAGACGCACAAAGTCGGCCATTTGACCGGCCACTTGTTTTTCGGCATACACACGGCACTTTTCACGGAATACGGCATGGCTAACTTTATTGCCTGCCTTGCCTATTTTTTGCTCAACCTTATGTTCGATCGGCAAGCCATGGCAGTCCCAGCCCGGCACGTATGGCGCATCAAAACCACTTAAGGTCTTGGATTTAACGATAATGTCTTTAAGGATTTTGTTGACCGCATGGCCAATATGAATGTCGCCGTTGGCGTACGGAGGACCATCATGCAAAATAAACTGTTCGCGGCCTTTACCGGCCTCGCGCAACTTATTGTAGAGATCCATTTGCTGCCACTTTTTGAGTATTTTGGGCTCACGTTGGGCTAAGTTACCACGCATAGGAAAATCGGTTTGTGGTAAGTTCAAGGTGGATTTATGGTCGCTCATGCTTTATTTCGCTTCTTTATGTAATCAAATGTATTGTTAAACTGCAGTAGGCAACGCAAAAAAGTCTCTCGCCACCTGCATATCTTTTTTAATCTGTGCCTGCAATTGCTCCAGGCCGTCAAACTTTTGTTCGGTGCGGATAAACTCACACACTTCAACACTAATATTCTTTCCGTATATGTCGCCGCTAAAATCAAACAAATGCACTTCTAGCTGCGGCTGTACTCCAGCTACCGTGGGCCGGTAGCCAATATTGGCCACACTGGCAATGGGTTGATCCAGCAAACCATGGACCCAGGTAGCATACACGCCCTGTAGGGCAGGCCGAGGCTTTTGTAAACGAATGTTGGCCGTGGGCACACCTAACTGACGACCTAACTGTTGCCCATATGCCACCTTGCCGCTGATGGTAAATGGCCGCCCTATAAAACGTTCTACTGCGGCTAAGTTGTGCGCTTCTAAGGCATTACGTATGCGGGTACTCGACACCCGTTCGCCGTCTAATTCACACGTCTGTGTATTCTGCACTTCAAACTTGTGTTCGGCGCCCGCTTTTTGCAACAGTGCAAAATCACCAGTGCGGCCTTGACCAAAACGAAAGTCATCACCCACGACAAAGTGACTTACTGCCAAACCACTGACTAACAATTGGTCAATAAAGTCGTTAGCCGTTAATGCCAATAGCCGTGCGTCAAACCGCAAACACAAGACTCGGTCGATGCCATGCTCTTCGAGCAGTCGGAGTTTTTCTCGCAACCGAGTAATGCGCAGTGGCGCCTGATCCTTCGCAAAAAATTCCAGAGGCTGTGGTTCAAACAGAATCACCACCGCCGGCAACCCTTGCATAATGGCTTGTAGCTTTACCTGGCGCAGAACCCGCTGGTGCCCTAAATGCACACCATCAAAATTACCAATGGTCGCTACACAGCCACGATGTTCCGGCTTGAGGTTGTATAGGCCACGAATAAATTCCATAGGGTTCCAACAATAAAAAAATAAGCCGATGATTATATACTAGACACGGCCTATTAGGCGACTTGTGTGGCTCATTTGTATGCCAAAATTATGCTTCTTTAGGGCCCCGCAAATGGCGCAAGCGTAAGCCTGTAAGCAGTAACGCCGCTAGGTAAGCTAGGGCACCGCAAATAACGATCAGTGACAAGTGCCCAATACGCTGCCACAAGCCCCAATCCAACCACACCTGTACCGGTTGATAGGTCAGGAAAATGACCGCCACTAGAGCCAAACTAGCCGCCAACAAGCGCCCACCCAGCGCCCACCAGCCCGGCGCTGGGTACCATATTTTCTGGCGATACAAACCAAGCGCCAACCAACCGGCATTTAAGCAGGCCGACAAGGCGGTAGCCATAGCCAAGCCGACGTGATCAAACTCCCACACCAGCAATAAATTAAACACCATATTGGCAGCCATGGCCCAAATACCAATGCGTACAGGTGTCTTCATGTCTTGACGCGCAAAGTAGCCCGGCGCCAACACTTTCACCAACATGAAGGCCAACAATCCAAATGCATAGGCGCGTAAGCTGGCCGCGCTAAATAACACGTCACGATCACCCATGGCGCCGTAGTGAAACAAGGTGGCGATCAAAGGCTCGGCCAACACCCCTAAGGCGATAGCAGCGGGCACACCAATAATCAACACCATGCGCAACGCCCAATCTAAGGTCAGGCTAAATGCCTGCTGCGACTTGGACGCATGGCGCTGCGATAAGCCCGGCAAAATCACCGTGGCAATGGCAATCCCAAATACACCCAAGGGCAACTCCATGAGTCGATCGGAATAATACAGCCACGACACGCTACCCGCTTGTAACAAAGACGCTAACACCGTATCTAACAACAGGTTAATTTGGGCCACGGAAACACCAAACATAGCAGGCAACATCAAACGCATGACTTGCTTAACCCGGGCATCAGAAAAACCGATTTGCGGCTTGACCAACAAACCTAAACGCGCCACAAACGGCAACTGCAGCGCTAACTGCAAAATACCTGCAGCCAGCACCCCCCATGCCAAAGCCATCACCGGCACGCGCATTTGTGGCGCTAACCACAAGGCCGCGGTAATCAAACTTAAATTGAGCAGCACTGGCGTAAGCGCAGGGATCGCAAACCGCTGAGCATGGTTTAGCAGACTGCCTAAAAAGCCAGTCATAGAGATTAATAACAAATAGGGAAAGGTAATGCGCAGCATATCAGCCGTTAAACCCAACTTATCGCCGTCGTCGGCAAACCCGGGCGCAAACACTAGGGCCAACACTGGCGCAGCCACCAAGGCCACCACAGTAATGGCTGACAACACCAACAACAAACTGCCAGACACTTTACTGACCATGGCTTTAAGTAATTGCCGGTCGCCTTGCTGGCTAATGTCCGCCAACACTGGCACAAAGGCTTGGTTAAACGCCCCTTCGGCAAATAGGCGGCGTAAGAAATTGGGGATTTTAAAGGCCACAAAAAAAGCATCGGCGTGGGAGCCGGCACCAAACATCGAGGCAATGACGATATCGCGCACTAAACCGAGCACCCTTGACAACATGGTCATGCTGGCGACAATCAAACTCGAGCCAAGTAAGCCTTTGGAGGTATGTTTCTGAGGTAACGTTGAACTCATGAGCGGCTTAATTAATCTCTAAAATAAAACAAAGACAGGGTAATTTACACCGTCTATTCAAGTGTTTTCCCCATGTTAACGCAAAAACATCAAAATGATCGCATATTTATGCCAAAAAGGCGTAATCTAAGTTGACAAGAGACGCCCAAACGGGAATAATTTCGCACCTCATAAACACCCTGCTTAGGATGTTGTATTTCACTCAATAGTGAAACGTTATTTTAAGCTTTAATTATTATTTTATATAGGAGCCAGATCGTGGCCAATTCCGCTGGATCAAAGAAACGCGCTCGCCAATCAGAGAAACGTCGCAGCCACAACGCAAGCCTGCGCTCCATGGCACGCACATACTTAAAGAAAGTTCTCGCTGCTATTGAAGCTGGCGACAAAGAAGCTGCCCAAGCCGCGTACGCAACTGCCGTATCAATCATGGACAAGAGTGTCTCTAAAGGCATTTTCACCATGAACAAAGCTGCTCGTCATAAGAGCCGTTTAAGCGCAAAAATCAAAGCTCTATAATTTTTAATTATAGCGTTAAAAAAACCGGCCTAGGCCGGTTTTTTTGTGCCCGCTAAACGAGGACCAGATTGTCGCGGTGCACAAGCTCAGGTTCGGCCATATAGCCTAGAACACTTTCTATAGCACTGCTGGCCATACCCAAAATCTGGTTAGACTCAACCGCACTGTAGTTAACTAAACCCCGGGCAATGGTGCGTCCATCATGACCATTAATTAACACCATGTCACCGCGGGTAAACTGACCTTGGACTTGAGTCACACCAACGGCCAATAGGCTTTTGCCTTGCTGGGTCAGCACTGCGGTTGCGCCTGCATCTAACACTAACGTGCCTTTTGCCTTAAGATGGCCAGCAAGCCACTGCTTGCGTGCTAACAAGGGTTCTTGGTCAGGCACAAACAAGGTGCCATGCTGTTCCCCTTGGCGCAGACCTTGCAACACGTTAGGGGTACGGCCATTAGCCACAATAGTATTAGCCCCAGAGCGCGCAGCCAGCTTGGCGGCTTGTACTTTAGTGAGCATACCACCCCGGCCTAAACTACCGGCGGCACCGCTGGCCATGGGAATGAGCGCAGGATCTCCAGCTCTCACCCGCTTCAGCAGCTTAGCGTCTGAATGATGGCGCGGATCTTTGTCACACAAACCATCTTGGTCGGTGAGAATGATCAACAAATCAGCCTCAACCAAATTGGCAACCAAAGCACCTAAGGTATCGTTGTCACCAAAACGGATTTCATCGGTTACAACCGTGTCGTTTTCGTTGACGATAGGAATAACGTCATGACTCACCAAAGCACGCAGCGTGCCTCGAGCGTTCAGGTAACGCTCGCGGTGAGTTAAGTCATCATGGGTAAGTAGGATTTGGGCAGTGCGCATTTGGTGGCGAGAGAAGTTTTGTTCATAACACTGCACCAAACCCATCTGCCCAACGGCTGCAGCGGCTTGTAAGTTATGTATTTCTTTGGGACGCTGCTGCCAACCTAAACGCACCATACCTTCGGCAATGGAACCTGAAGACACTAAAACAATCTCTACACCTTGCTGGCGCAATTCAGCCAGCTGGTCTACCCAACCGCTAATGGCTTGCTGATCCAAACCCTTGCCATCATCGGTGAGCAGCGCACTACCGATTTTAACCACCCAACGCTGCGCACTAGTGGCACTTTGGTGGAAGGTTTGATGGCTGTCTTGCTTAGTCATAGGTGTACTCGACTTCAACATCGTAGTCGTCGTCATCATAATCGTCATCGTCGAAGTCATCACTACCTTTGGCTGCTAGTCGCTGCTGATGGCTAGCTAACTTGAACTGCTGTACACGTTCGCGTGCTTCTTGTTCTAAACGTAATTTTAATTCTTCTTCTTGCGCGGCGTATTCTGGATCGGCAAGAGTACGCTCAGTACGCTCATCGATGAAATCCATAATTTCGCCAGCAAGCTTTTGTGTGCCTTGCTTGTTAATGGCCGCAATTTGAAATACCGGACCTTTCCAGTTTAGCGCTTCAACGACTGCATCACAGCGTTCTTGGCGCTCATCTTCTGGCACCATGTCGAGCTTATTAAGCACCAACCAACGCTCCCGGTCTGCCAATGCTGGACTAAACTTTTCTAGCTCACGCACGATAATCTTGGCCGATTCGGCTGGTGTTACGTCGTCCCACGGCGCCATGTCTACCAAATGTAATAACAAACTAGTACGGGACAAGTGCTTAAGGAACTGGATACCAAGGCCTGCGCCTTCGGCAGCACCTTCAATAAGGCCAGGAATATCAGCCACAACAAAACTACGGTGGCGCTGCAAACTCACTACACCAAGGTTAGGTGTAAGGGTAGTAAATGGGTAATTGGCTACTTTAGGCTTAGCTGCAGAAACCGCACGGATAAAAGTAGACTTGCCGGCATTGGGCAAACCCAACAACCCAACATCGGCCAATACCTTTAATTCAAAACGTAAGTTACGTTTTTCACCGGGTGAACCGTTAGAAGTTTGACGTGGAGCACGGTTAACGCTGGATTTAAAACGCGTATTACCCAATCCATGGAAGCCACCTTGGGCCACTTTGACCACCTGACCTTCTTCAGTGAGGTCGGCTAATACTTCGTCGGTGTCACGGTCAACAATAGTGGTACCCACGGGCACTGTTAGAGTCATATCTTCGCCAGAAGCACCCGTACAGTCACTGCCTTTACCTGACTGGCCTGACTGAGCTTGGTAACGTGGCTGGAAGCGATAGTCAACTAGGGTATTAAGGGTATCGTCTGCTGTAACAAAGATACTGCCGCCGTCGCCGCCGTCGCCGCCGTCAGGGCCTCCACGGGGAATGTACTTCTCACGCCGAAAGCTCAAGCAACCATTGCCGCCTTTACCTGCCTCCACTATGACATTACTTTCATCGATAAATTTCATACAATCTCCGTGCAGCTCCTTCCTTGAGGTAAAGGCTGCGTGATAAAGGCTCAGCGCCTTGATCAGTAATTTTAACTAAAAAAGCCCCGCTAGGCGGGGCTTTTTGAAATAGGTATTGAAACCCCTTAAGCCGGTACGATAGTAACGAACTTACGGTTTTTAGGACCTTTCACTACAAACTTAACAGTGCCAGCTTCGGTAGCAAACAAAGTGTGGTCTTTACCACAACCTACGTTAGTACCGGCGTGGAAGTGAGTTCCACGTTGACGAACAATAATGTTGCCCGCTTCTACTGCTTGGCCGCCAAATCGCTTAACGCCTAAGCGTTTCGATTCTGAGTCGCGACCGTTATTAGTACTACCACCAGCTTTCTTATGAGCCATGGATTATCTCCTTACGATTAGGCACTAATGCCAGTAATCTTAACTTCAGTAAACCACTGACGGTGACCCATCTGCTTCATGTGGTGCTTACGACGCTTGAACTTCATGATGCGTACTTTCTTACCGCGACCGTGAGACACGATTTCAGCAGAAACCTTAGCACCTTCAACAACAGGAGCGCCGATCTTAACATCTTCACCGTTAGCTACTAAAAGCACACGGTCAAAGTCAACGCTGGCGCCAACTTCAATGTTCAATTTCTCAAGCTTGAGGGTCTCGCCCTCTTCTACACGGTGTTGCTTACCACCGCTTACAATTACTGCGTACATACACTTCTCCAATATGTGCTGATCCGGCTACTAAAAAAGGGCCTGCTGCTAATAGCATTTTAAGGCCTCAAAAAGGCCTCAAATAATGCCATATGACAGGGAGCAAGGTGGACCAGTCACAGGGGGCGTAATTTTACGCTAAGTAGACCCCTTTAACAAGCCAAATTGAGCAGTTATTTAGCACATCCATAAGCCTCCTTTTACTCGCACCTTCCCTTGACACTTGGGCCTCAGCTCACTAGCATTGCGCACTCAACTTTCTAATATTAGACACCGTCTAACCTATGCAGGCTACCGACCTTTATTCCGCCGTCAAAAAAGACTTTGAAGCCGTTGATGCGGCCATAGTTCACCACCTGAGCTCGCAAGTTCCGTTGGTAGAAAAAATTGGCCAATATATCATCGAAAGCGGCGGCAAACGCCTGCGCCCTCTGCTGGTGTTATTGGCAGCTCGCGCCTGCGACTATGACAAAGACCAGCACATCACTCTAGCCGCCGTTGTAGAGTTCATTCACACGGCCACTTTACTACACGACGATGTGGTAGACACCTCAGATTTACGCCGAGGCCAACCCACTGCAAATAACAAGTGGGGCAATTCGTCCAGCGTGCTAGTGGGCGATTTTTTATACTCCCGCGCGTTTCAAATGCTGGTATCTATTGGCCAGGTGGACGTCATGGGCACGTTATCCAATGCCACTAACGTGATCGCCGAAGGCGAAGTATTACAATTATTAAACGCCAAAAACCCAGATGTCAGCGAAGCCGATTACTTGCAGGTGATTTTAGGCAAAACCGCCATGTTATTCGAAGCGGCCAGCCATACCGGCGCACAATTAGCACAAGCGGACCCACAACAAACTGAAGCCTTACGCCGTTTTGGCCGTCACTTGGGCATTGCCTTTCAACTCATTGACGACCTAATGGACTATACCGGCGATGAAACCACCATGGGCAAAAACGTGGGTGACGATTTAGCCGAAGGCAAACCCACCCTGCCACTAATCCATGCCATGGCCCACGCCAGAGACGACGAGCGCAAACTTATACGCAAAGCCATTCGCCAAGGTAGTGTCGAAAACATTAACAGCATTCAACAAATAATCAAACGCTGCGGCTCCCTAGATTACACTTACCAGCTCGCAACCAAAGAGACTCAGCAGGCTCTTACCTGCCTAGATGCACTAGCTGACTCACCTTACAAGCAGTCTTTAGCTGATTTATGCACCCTAGCCTTAGCCCGACAAAACTAATAATGCTATAATCGCTGACTTATCAGCCATAACTATACGGAAATACTTCATGACCAGACCTTCTTCCTTTAACCGTGACGAATTACTTTCTTGCGGCCACGGCGATATGTTTGGCCCAGGTAACGCACGCCTGCCGGTTGGCAACATGCTTATGATGGACCGAGTTACGCACATTTCTGAAACCGGCGGCAGCCACGACAAAGGTCAGATCATTGCTGAATTAGACATCAACCCAGACCTTTGGTTTTTTGATTGCCATTTTCCAACAGACCCAGTCATGCCTGGCTGCCTTGGCCTAGACGCCATGTGGCAGATCGTTGGCTTTTACCTCGGCTGGAAAGGCAACAAAGGCCGCGGCCGTGCCTTAGGCGCTGGCGAAGTTAAGTTTTTTGGTCAAGTGCTACCTACAGCCAAAAAAGTCACATACAAAATTGACATTACCCGCTGCATCGAACGTAAATTGGTCATGGGCATTGCCAATGCCAGCATGGAAGTTGATGGCCGCGAAATATACAGCGCCAAAGATTTACGTGTAGGTCTATTCACCAGCACCGATGATTTTTAACTAGCACTCTCTATACACCACAGAATAACGAGGTCTATTATGCGACGAGTTGTCGTTACCGGTTTAGGTATTGTTTCTTGTATTGGTCACAATCAAGACGAAGTATTAGCGTCCCTACAAGCGGGAAAGTCGGGCATTAGTTTTCAGCCTGAATACCAAGAAATGGGTTTCAAAAGTCACATTGCCGGCAGTGTTGATATAGACTTTGCCAGCCTCATCGACCGTAAGCAAATGCGCTTTATGGGCGACGCCGCGGCATACGCCTATTTATCTATGGAACAGGCTATTGCTGACTCAGGTTTAACTGAAGAGCAAGTCTCTAATCCCCGCACCGGTTTAATCGCCGGCTCTGGTGGCGCCTCTAACGGCAACATCGTAGAAGCGGCCGACGGCATGCGCGAAAAAGGCTTACGCCGAGTGGGCCCTTATCGTGTAACCCGCACCATGGGCAGCACGGTTTCTGCATGTTTGGCTACACCCTTCAAAATTAAAGGCTGTAACTACTCCATTACCTCGGCTTGTTCCACCAGCGCCCACTGCATCGGCAACGCCATGGAACAAATTCAGCTCAACAAACAAGATATTGTGTTTGCTGGCGGTGGTGAAGAGCTACATTGGAGTCAAAGCGTATTATTTGATGCCATGGGTGCCCTATCAAGTAAGTACAACGATACACCAACCAAGGCGTCTCGAGCATACGATGCTAACCGCGATGGTTTTGTAATCGCTGGCGGCGGCGGCATGTTAGTGATTGAAGAGCTAGAACACGCTAAAGCCCGTGGTGCAAAAATCTACGCTGAACTCGTCGGTTATGGCGCCACGTCTGATGGCTATGACATGGTATCACCTTCAGGTGAAGGCGCTATGCGCTGCATGCAACAAGCCATGAGCACCACCGACATGCCGATTGATTACATCAATGCCCATGGCACCAGCACACCTGCAGGTGACATTCAGGAACTGAAAGCGGTAAAGTCGGTATTTGGTGACCAATGCCCTCGCATCACCTCAACCAAGTCTCTTACTGGTCACTCTTTGGGTGCTGCTGGCGTACAAGAAGCGGTATACAGTTTACTTATGCAAGCTAACAGCTTTGTAGCAGCCTCGGCAAATATTGACGAACTGGATGAAGGTGCCAATGGCATGCCCGTAGTCACGCAGAAGCAAGACAACGTGGAATTAACCACGGTCATGTCTAACAGCTTTGGCTTTGGTGGTACTAACGCAAGCTTGGTATTTACTAAATACGTTGCTTAAGTAGACGGGCTGTCATCCTGACGGCCCAACTTGTCATCCTGACTACCCTACGCGTCATCCTGACAAAGGTCAGGATCTCAGAAAACCCACTCAGATTCCGGCCTTCGCCAGAATGACAAGTAGTTAGGCCGAATGACAATATGCTTTTCACTTGGCTTGAGATGATTAAGAAATCTCTGCCAAGTTGTCCGTCATCCATGCCACCATTTTGGTATGCATCTCTTTAGTGGGCACATCCGCCTCGATCACTGGACCAATCTTCACTTCCACAACACCCGCATGTTTTACCCAACTATGCGCGGGTGATAAGCGGCCGCTGTTTTGCACGATAGGCAAAATAGGTACCGCGGCCTTATGGGCCAGCATCGCTGCACCCTTGGTACAAGGCCCCAATTGACCAGGTGGATTACGCGTACCTTCAGGAAAAATAACCACCGAAATACCTGCGCCTAAACGCTCACAACCTTGTTGCGACAACTGTTTTAAGGCATTAGTTTTACGTTTTCGATTGATAGCAATCGGATTAAGCATGGCTAGCGCCCAACCAAAAAACGGAATATACAAGAGTTCTTGTTTGAGCACGGTGCTCACAGGCAAACCCATGGTGAGCAAATAAAAGGTTTCCCAATCGCCTTGGTGGTTACAGGCAACCACTACCGGGCGGTCCTTGGGAAGGTTATCTAGGCCGCTAATATTGAAATTCACACCACAGGTTAAGCGCATCCACTGCAACACAGCACGGTTGCAATAACCCACAAATTTAAACCGCAGCTGGCGCTTTACAAGCGGCGCAGTGAGCACCAACAGCGTAGACGCTAAGATGGAAATAACAGCTAAACCAATATAAAAAACTAGGGCCCTAACAAATAAAATAATACTAGCCTCCGGTAACGGGTGGGAAAAAAGCCACTTCAGCAGCCACAGGAACCAAGGTATCTGGCTTAGCCATCACTTGATCTACCGCCACTAATAGCTTGTCATTATTCAAGTCATGGGCCCATTCAGGTCGGCCCTCGATGATATTAACTAGCAGTTGAGACACCGTTTGTGGGGCCTCACTTTGCAATTCAAAGACGTCCGTTTGCAGCTGATCTTTGAGCTGTCCAAAAAACAAAACCTTAATCACAAGGCACCGCCATCTTGGCCTTCAATCACCCAATGGCCACTTTTTCCACCTTGTTTTTCGGTGACGCGCAAACCCCCAATGATCATGCCTCGATCCACGGCTTTACACATGTCATACAAGGTGAGTGCGGCTGTTGAGGCTGCGCACAAGGCTTCCATTTCTACGCCAGTACGGCCATTAAGCTTACACATGGTGCTCACATTGATCCGATTAGCCGCCACGTCTGGCACTAGCTCCACACTCACCTTAGACAACATCAACGGGTGACACAGGGGAATTAAGTCACTGCATTTTTTTGCCGCTTGAATGCCGGCAATACGCGCCACAGCAAGCACATCGCCTTTCTTGTGCTTGCCATCGGTTATTAACGACAAGGTGGCGGGCAACATTTCTACATAGGCCTCGGCACGGGCCACACGCGTGGTGATGTCCTTTTCTGACACGTCCACCATGTGGGCATGGCCTTGCGTATCCAGGTGAGTCAATTGCGACATGAATCAGCAGTCCTTAAATAATATTAGCTGGCATCAACCAGGTTAAAGTCGTTTTTCCTAATTACCGGGTTGGCATACATGGCCAACGCGTGCTGCTTTTGTTCAACATCTAAGTCGGCAAAGCGCTGTTCTAAAACGGCTTGCGCTGCATGTTGCTGACCGGTCTGTAATGCTCGTGCGGCCAAATTAGTATCCTGCAAACAATAATTTTGCGCAATACTAGCATCAATAGCTCGAGCGATATCCTCGGGTGCTGCAAACTCGCCTTCCAACGGTTTGCCAAAGGCTACATGCACCTTGCCTTTGTGGCCGGTAATGCCTTTAACGATGCTTTTCATGTCTTCAAACTTGCCTTTTACGTACTCACCGTTATTGGCCAACGCCGCCAACTCTTCGGCCTTAGCAACATCACAGGGATCAAATTCGTAAGCAATTGAAACGGGTACGATATGCAAACTGTTAATATAATCGGCGTAACTTTGACCCGATTTCTTCTTACACATATATAACATCTTCATCACCGCTACATCTGTCGCATCAATGCCATCTTTGGCGCGACCTTCTCGTTGAGCAATCCAAATATTATGCCCAGTGTGGACCGACTGATCAATGTAACTAGACAAGTCCATATAGGACTTCATCTTCTCTCGAATGCCTGTCGCCGAGCGTTTCACTACAAAACTTTTGTTGAGGCGCATAATGTCACTGACATACGGCTTTTGCAGCAAGTTATCACCAATCGCCACCCGCGGCGTTTCCAAACCGTTCTGTTCAAGACCGTAACTAACAAGGGCTGGGTCCATGGTGATATCGCGGTGATTAGAAATAAACAAATAACCTTTGCCAGACTGCAGGTATTCTAAGCCGCTGTATGTGAGCTGAGAAACAGTACGTTTGAGGGTTTTCCCCATATACTTGGAGATTATTTTTTGCCAAGCAAAAACGGTGTCTACACCCTCAAATTCACGCTTTAATGCCCATCGAACCAGTGGGTTCATGGCAGGCCCTAAAAGTGATTTGGTGCGCGGAAACTTAAAACGCCCCAGCACATCGAGCAGTTCTTTATTATGTATTAAAGCGTAGATTACTGGCCTTACTTCGTCATCGTTGTAAGGGCGTATATCGTGGAATGGATCAGTATCGTGGGTCATTGTTATAGTTCTTATTATCCGCCAGTGGCATTCATAAATCGGAGGATCTGCGGCTTTTCATGCAAATCAAAGTGATGTTTTTCTGGCTTTAGTGACATGGCGTTTACAATCGCCTCCTTAATAGGCCCTACTTGTCCAGGATGTGCCCTAAGCAGAGGCATCAGACTTACGCTGTGCTCATTACCTAGGCACAACAATAAACGTCCTTCTACCGTCACCCTCACACGATTACAATCGCCACAGAAATTATGACTGTGGGGCGAGATAAAGCCAATACGCGAGCTATGGCCCGGCATGGCGTAATAGCGCGATGGACCAGCTGTCTTTTGAGGTACATGGGTTAACGTATAGCGCTGCTCTATAATTTCACGCACATCGTCGCTCGAGCAAAAGGTTAGCGCTCGATCGTGGCTTTCGATAGCACCCAGAGGCATTTCTTCAATAAAAGCAATATCAATGCCTTTATCTCGTACAAACTCAACCAGGCCTAACACTTCGTCGTCGTTGCTTCCACGCATGACCACAGCATTAATTTTAATACGCTCAAAGCCTTCTTCAATAGCGGCATTAAGCCCCTCTAGCACTTGAGGTAATTTACCAATACGTGTCATGGCCTTAAACTTAGCTTCATCTAACGAATCTAAACTCACGTTAAGGCGCTTAACACCCGCAGCCTTGAGAGCCTTGGCATGGCGCACTAGTTGAGACCCATTGGTGGTAATGAGCAACTCCTCCAAACCGTCGAGCTGGCCAATTTTGTGTAGGTTCTCAACTAAACCACGGCGCACCAACGGCTCGCCACCGGTTAGACGTATACGGCTGACCCCAAGCTCAACAAACGCATGGGCCACCAGTTCAATTTCCTCGATGCTCATAATGCTATCACGCGGCAAAAAGGTCATTTCTTCTGCCATACAATACACACAGCGAAAATCGCATCGGTCGGTAACCGAAATCCTTACATAATCTACTCGACGCCCGAAGCCATCGATCAGCTGTTTTTGCATAAATTAACTCATGGCCTATCTATAGCGCCGACTTCAAATTTATTGAGCGCATATTATACGCTTCCTTCACTCAGACTGCTTAAACACTTTCGCAATCACCTTCACTAACCCAGAGCGCCAAGGTCGCTGCCTAATACCAAAGGTGGCCAGCAATTTACTACAATCTAGCACGCTATAGGCGGGCCGAGGCGCAGTTGTAGGCCACTGGGCACTAGTAACGGACTCAATCATGTCAGCTTGGGGCGCCCCATGGGTTTTAGCGGCGGCTAAAATGGCCTCGGCAAAACCTTTCCAGGTGGCGATTTCGGCGCCGCTATAATGATAGGTGCCCCAAACGTCAATGCCGCAACTCAGCTGCTTGATAATGGCGATAAGTACGCGCGCCACATCATTGGCATACGTAGGGCAGCCGTACTGGTCAGACACGGCTTTAACATGACTTTGATGCTGTAGCTGTCGCAAGGTACGTAATACAAAGTTGTTACCTTGGGCACTAAAAATCCAACCCACCCGCAATATAATATGGGCGGCACATTGATCTCTAATCACATTTTCGGCCGCTAACTTAGCAGTGCCAAAATGGTTTACAGGTGCTGTTTTTGCATCTTCTTTGTAGGGTTGCTGTTGCTCACCTGAAAACACATAATCGGTAGATAAATGTAGCAATGGCAGCGACAAGGCCTGGCATGCCTGTGCTAATACCTGTGCCACATCATGGTTGTCACGGTAGCAGTCTTGAGGGTTTGTTTGTGCTTTGTCTACCACCGAATAACTGGCGGTATTTATTACGTAACTCGGCTGATGCCTACTGATTGCCGCTTCGATAGCACTTGCATCCAAACTATTAAGAATGTCATCGTCAAACCAAACCACTGACATACCTTCGGAGAGTGCACGCGCACATAGCGCCGACCCCACCTGGCTAGAAGCACCGGTTACTAGAAGTTTAATCAAGCATCTGCCTCCGCCTGCTCTACATAGGCCAACACCAGTGCGTGTAATTGCTGCTTACGATCCTGCGAACAAAAGCTTGCCGCAATGGCATTATGAGTGAATTGTGCCAGCTCCTTCTGAGTAACTGGTATAGCGTTTGCAACCGCGTTGAAATTGTCGTTCATGTAGCCACCAAAATAGGCCGGGTCATCGGCATTGATGCCGACACTTATGCCCTGCCGCAACAGCTCAACAACATTGTGCTGGTGCATATGCTCAAATACCCTTAACTTGGTATTGGATAAGGGGCACACGGTTAAATGCACTTGATCGCTGACCAAACGAGCCACTAATGCAGGGTCTTCGACACAGCGCACGCCGTGGTCGATGCGATCCACGTTAAGAATATCTAGTGAATCAACAATATTGCTTGCGGGGCCTTCTTCACCTGCATGGGCTACGGCTAAATAACCTTGCTGACGGGCTTCGGAAAACACTCTGGCAAACTTTTGAGGTGGATGCCCCACTTCTGACGAGTCTAGACCCACGGCCACTATTTGAGGCTTCCACGGTTCGGCTTGACGTAGCGTTGCAAACGCACTGGCCTCGTCCAAATGGCGTAAAAAACACATGATGAGCTGGCTAGTAATACCTAACTCGCGTTCGGCTTGGTCTAGGGCCTGGGTGATGCCTGCCATCACAACATCAAACTCAACACCGCGTTCTGTGTGGGTTTGTGGGTCAAAGAATATTTCTGTGTGATGCACCTTGTCGGACTTGCAGCGCAACAAATAGGCCCACGTCAAGTCGTAAAAATCGGTTTGAGTCAGTAAGACTTGTGCACCTTGATAATAAATATCTAAAAATGACTGCAAGTTAGAAAAATCGTAGGCTGCTTTTACTGCGGCAGGTGTATCGTAAGGTATAGCGATGCCATTACGTTTAGCCAAAGTAAACATTAGTTCAGGCTCAAGGCTCCCTTCAATATGTAAGTGCAGCTCTACTTTAGGTAAATTGGCAATAAATTGATGCAAGGGGACGTCCGCACAGTGGTCATAGCTAAAAGCGTATTCTAACATCTTTTACCACCCTCAAGGAGACACATGTGAGGCCAAACACTTTTCACCAGAGGGCTATATAGTTAAACTAAGCATCGCCACAATCATAGCCTAAAACATAAGAATAAAACCATGAACAAACCACAATCTCACCCCACTAGCTATCCGAAAAATGGTGGCTGGGCGCGCATGTATACCGCCGCTAAATTTTCCCTTAAGGGCATGGTATATTGTTTTAAACACGAAGCAGGTATGCGTGAATATAGCTTTATATTCATAGCAAGCATTCCCTGTGCCATCTACTTGGGTGAGTCCCCTGTAGAGCGCATCTTGATGCTCGGCGCGGGCATATTAGTGATTTTAATGGAGTACTTGAATTCCGCCATAGAAGCCACCTTAGACCGCATCAGCACCGACCATCACGACTTAACAGGCGCTGCCAAAGACATGGGATCGGCTGCTGTGTTTGTCGCAGCCTTATTGTTTGTTTATGTATGGGGAGAATTTGTGTATCGGGCCTTGTCGGCCTAAAACATAAAGTGCTCTTCATCCAAGCCTTGTAGCGTATCGGCTCCGGCTAACATGGTTGTAGCATGGCTTTGGGTACGCGGTAATAAACGACTATAGAAGAAGCGTGCGGTAAATAGCTTGGCCTCATAGAAGTCTGTTTCAGAGCTCTCACCTGCCAGCGCCTCTTGTGCAACTTTGGCGGCTCGGGCAAACAAATACGCTTGGGTTACGTAGCCCGAGTACATTAGGTAATCCACTGACGCTGCACCGACTTCGTTACGATCTTTCATGGCGGCCATACCTATTTTCAAGGTCAGGTCACCCCACTCTTTGTTGGCAGCCATGAGTGGCTTAATAAACTCCGCCATGGCGTCATTGCCTGCTTCGGCTTTACAGAACTTATGTATTTCTTTGGTAAAGGCCTTAAGGCTTTCACCTTGTGTCATCAGCACCTTACGACCCAATAAGTCTAACGCCTGGATACCTGTGGTGCCTTCGTATATGGTAGAGATACGCGCATCACGCACAATCTGCTCCATACCCTGCTCGCGGATATAGCCATGACCACCAAAACACTGCATGCCTAAGTTTGCTGATTCAAGGCCCGTTTCTGTCATAAATGCTTTGGCAATCGGCGTCAGCAAAGACAAACGCACTTCAGCATCTTTTGCTTTATCGGCATCAGTACTTCCTTTTACCGTGTCATTTAGCTGCGACAAATAGTACGCCAACATACGGCCACCTTCAGCAAAGGCTTTGGCCGTGAGCAACATACGGCGTACGTCTGGGTGAACAATAATGGGGTCGGCAGCTTTTTCTGGGGCCACTGGGCCAGTTAGTGCACGCATTTGCAAGCGCTCTTTGGTGTACTCTAACGCACCTTGGAATGCACCTTCGGCTGAGCACAACCCTTGTACCGCAGTACCAATACGGGCCGTGTTCATAAAGGTAAACATGCAGTTTAGGCCTTTATTGGCAGGGCCGATAAGATAGCCTTTTGCCTGATCGAAGTTCATTACACAAGTGGCGTTACCGTGGATGCCCATTTTATGTTCAATGGAACCACAAGCCACCTGATTGCGCTCTGCCGAACTGCCATCTTCATTCAAGTTGAATTTAGGAACAATAAACAGCGAGATGCC
This sequence comes from Oceanospirillaceae bacterium, assembly GCA_029938085.1. GTDB lineage: Bacteria > Pseudomonadota > Gammaproteobacteria > Pseudomonadales > Balneatricaceae > Njordibacter. Next base: position 33,079 of record JAPYOS010000009.1, read on the forward strand.
TTTGGTACCTTGCGGGGCATCGGGTAGGCGGGCTAGTACAATGTGAACAATGTTGTCCACCATGTCGTGTTCACCGGCCGAAATAAAGATTTTAGTGCCACTAATGGCATAGCTACCGTCGGCCTGTGGTTCAGCTTTGGTGCGTAGCATGCCTAGGTCGGTACCACAGTGTGACTCGGTTAAACACATAGTGCCCGTCCAACGACCTTCCACAAGGGGCATTAAGTAGTGTTGCTTTTGTTGGTCTGTGCCATGGGCGGCAATGGTATTCATAGCACCGTGGCTTAAGCCTGGGTACATGCTCCAGGACCAGTTGGCGGTGCCATTAATTTCACTGATCATAGTGCCCAAAGATTCAGGCAGGCCTTGGCCACCGAGCTCTGGATCAAGCGACAATGAAGGCCAGCCACCATCCACATATTGCGAGTAAGCTTCTTTAAAACCATCGGGTGTGGTGACTACGCCATCATTCCATCGACAACCTTGCTCATCGCCAGAAGCATTGATTGGTGCCAGCACGTTTTCAGAAAACTTTGCCGCTTCTTCAAGTATGGCATCAATCATTTCTGCGTCCATGTCTTCACCACCAGGCAGCGTTTTATAGTGCTCTGCCATGGCCAAAACTTCGTGCATAACAAATTGAATGTCTCGGCGAGGGGCGCGATATGTAGGCATAGTGACTCCAGAAAAGTAAAATTATTTCAAACAACCGTTTGAATCTATGCCGACAATGTACCCAGCAATAACACCAAGGTCAAATGCGAGACTTTAGAGTCATGCCAGCCAGTAGCATATAGAGTTAGTTGATGAGCGCGTCTAGGCAAAGGTATGTTTGCGCAGTATCTACCCGCTCCGCACTGTTGGCGCAGGTTGATAAATGCGGCACTACCCCTAGCAAGGGCGCCTGAACACGTTGCTCTAGGGTGGCCAAATTTTGCTCGAACACAGCCATGTTTGGGTCAATACGATTAGCTACCCAACCCGCCAATTGCACGCCATCCCTGACAATAGCCTCTATGGTTAATAAGGCGTGATTGATGCAGCCTAAGCGCATACCCACCACCAAAATCACTGGCACACTAAGTGCCTTGGCTAGGTCTGCCAAAGTCTCGGTTTGATTAAGCGGTACGCGCCAGCCGCCGGCTCCTTCAATTAAGGTTAAATCGGCGCCCTGCATGGTGACACCACGGCAAAAACCAGCCAAACGATCTACCTGTAAACGTTGACCTAACTCTTGTGCGGCAAGGTGCGGGGCAATAGGCGCCTCAAAGGCCACGGGGTTAATTTGCTCATAATAGAGGGGCAAGCTGCATTGAGCCATGAGTTGTAGCGCGTCGTCATTTCGCAGGCCTTCATTGGTTGGCTCGCAACCGGCGGCCACAGGTTTTACCGCCGCCGTGGTTAAACCTTGCCCACGAGCCTTAGCCAACAAGGCACAAGCCACCAGAGTTTTACCGGCATCCGTATCGGTACCGGCAATAAAATAAGTCTTTTTCATGAACTAACCCTACTTTTATTGGCCCGACCGCTGGTTTGTCGTGCAGTGATAAAATACACCTCATAGGTGACTGGTAACTGGCCGTTTTCATCACGTAAACTTTCGTAGGCTTGCATCATTCGTCGTAAACGACCGACGCCGGTTAAGCCAGGCGCAGCTTGAGCATTGTGATTACTCGCCCCTAAATCTTTTAAATCGCGGGTTAGCTGCTGCACCGTGTCATAGCCAAGCACCACTTCTTTTGTAACTAGCTCAACGTCGTCAAAATGTTGATTTAAGGCCGCCTGCAACGCCTGTTTGGCAACAAATTCGTTCACATGCTGGTAGTCATCGGCCTGAGCCCAAGCCCACTTTAGCTGATGCAAGGTATTGGGACCCAAGGTGGCCGCATGAAACACGCCTGCTGGGGTTAAACTCTGGGCCACTCCGGAGAACAGGGCCACTAAATCGCTACACCATTGAATAGCCAAGGACGAAACCACGGTATCAAAAGAGCCACGGCGTGTGCCTAAGGCACTAGACAAGTTCTGTGCATCACCTAACAACCACGAGAGTTTGTCATGCGCATGTTGACTGCTGGCAAAATCGAGCATGCCTTGTGCAATATCGATACCGGTCACCGACATCACATCTGCCTTGCTTGCAAGGTGAGCACTCACATACCCTGTACCGCTCCCGATATCTAATATTTTACCTGTATGCAGTGCTTGACCACGAGCCAACAAGTCGTCGGCCACCAAACGTTGCAGCCCCGCAACTTGGTCGTAGGTTTGTGCTGCTTGGCTAAAAGCTTGGGCAATTTGCTGCACACTAGGAAGCGCGTTATGGATAGGATTAATGGAGGTCATTGGGTCACCGTAACGGGCGTTGCTTGCGGGCTTAAAAAGGCAATCACACGAGACGCTAAGGTTTCACTTTGCAACACATAAGCATGACCACCTGCCACCAAATTAACCATGCATGTCGGCGCTAACACCCATTGTTCTACCCAGTCTTTGGGCACTAGCTGATCATCAGTTGCCAGCTCTATTAAGCAAGGTCTAGTAAGCGCCTTTAAATGCGCGCGTTCGTCTAACGTGTGTAACAATTTCAACCCCAATAACTTACTTGATTCAGGCGCCATCTGCGCCACCATCTGTGCTGCAAACGTTTTACTCTGCTCGCACCCCAAGGCCTGCAAACTGGCAAAGCGGCGCATGGTTTTAGCGGGCTGTGCCTGATACTTTTCCACAAATTGTGTTAACAATCCCAAACTCATACCATGCTGCCAATCGTGATCGCGTACAAACTTGGCATTGGTGGCTAATAAAATAAGGCGATCAACATGGCTATTGTTATGGGCTAAGCGGATAGCAACCTGGCCACCCAACGACCAGCCCAAAACATGGTAGCGGTTAGGCAGTTGTGCTTTAGTGACATCCAGCCAGGCATCTAACTGATCGACACAATCATCGCCGTAAGCAGTGTCAAGCACAGGTTCTGGGGCACCGCTGTGACCTGGAAGATCCAATAATATGACATTGAAGTGGCGCTCCAGTTGCGCTACCAAACCATCGGGCCAACACGAGTTGTCGTAACCCCAACCGTGAATCAAAACCAAATTCACTTGGACTGGGCATGCCTCAGGGCTAATCATTAATGTTCTACCTTACTGATTAGCCCCTGGTTTTGTAGTCGACCTAGGGCGGCTAGCAATTCATCAACATTGGCTTCGCTGTGGGCGGCACTCAAGGTAATTCTTAAACGTGCCGTATCTTTGGGTACGGTAGGCGGCCGTATAGCCGTCACCAATAAACCTGCCTGTCTAAGCTCATCACTAATCTGTAGCGCGACTTTAGATGAACCGACGAGTAGGGGCTGGATGGCGGTTTGACTGAGCATTAAGGGCAGCCCCATGGACTGCGCTTGATGCGTGAAATAATTAATGAGCCGGTTTAAATGCTGCTGGCGCCATGCTTCTTCTGTCAACAAAGCTACTGCGGCTATGCTCGCAGCCGCCACCGACGGTGGTAACGCCGTGGTATAAATGTAGTTACGAGAAAACTGAATCAAACTTTCAATGAGCTCTTCACTCCCCGCCACAAAAGCACCATAACTACCTAAGGCTTTGCCTAGTGTGGCCATGTATATCGGGCAATCGTTGACACTGAGCCCTTGCTCTAACGCACTGCCACCACCAGCCTCTCCGAGCACACCAAAGCCGTGGGCGTCATCAATCATGAGCCAGGCCTGATGTTCATTGGCCACTTGACTCAAGCCTTTAAGCGGCGCTATGTCGCCGTCCATACTAAACACGGCATCAGTGGCAACCACATGCCTACGGGCTTGGGTTGCTGCTAACTTGCCAGCCAAGTTGGCGGTGTCATTGTGTCGATAGCGCTGGAACTTGGCCCCACTGAGTAAACCGCCATCAAGCAGAGATGCGTGATTCAGGCGATCTTGATAAACCGCATCACGGCGATCTAACAAGGCATTAAGCACCCCCATATTCGCCATGTAACCGCTGCTAAATAACAAGGCCCTAGGCCTTTGCGTGGCTGCAGCCAGCGCTTGCTCTAATTGATGGTGCAAGTCTGTATGGCCGTTCACGAGGTGGGATGCACCACTACCTAGGCCATACTGCTTACTGGCACTGTACGCGGCACTGATGAGTTTAGGATGATTGGCGAGCCCTAGGTAATCATTGCTTGTAAAGGCCAACAGTTGACTGCCGTTAACCTTTATTAGCGGTATTTGCGGGCCGCTATGCTGGTTGCGCTGACGATACAGGTGGTCAGCACGACGCGCCTGCAAATCCGCCGCCAGCGCTTGATCCATCGGTATTGAGTCTGCCATTAAAGGGCGGCGTCTATAAACATCTGCTCCGACTTAGCGCTCTCTATGGCTTGTTCGATAGCGCCTTGATGGGCTTCATCAGACACGTCTTGGCGTTTTTCAGGGCGAATACCCAGTTTCACGAACAATGCCCGGTCTTTTTCTGCCGCGGGGTTGTCTGTGGTTAACAAACGCTCGCCATAAAATATAGAATTAGCGCCAGCAAAGAAGCACATGGACTGCATTTGTTCATTCATTTCTTCACGGCCTGCAGACAAACGCACATGCGATTGCGGCATCAAAATACGGGCCACTGCAATGGTACGAATAAAGTCGAATGGCTCTAAATCTTCTACTTGATCTAACGGCGTCCCTTCCACTTTTACCAACATGTTGATCGGCACGCTTTCTGGGTGCTGTGGCATGTTAGCTAACTGCTGTAGAAGACCTACGCGGTCTCGTAAGTTTTCGCCCATGCCAACAATACCGCCGGCACACACTTTCATACCTGCATCACGTACGTTGCCAAGGGTATTAAGGCGGTCTTGGTAGGTACGGGTGGTGATAATTGAACCATAAAATTCTGGCGAAGTATCCAGATTATGGTTGTAGTAGTCGAGGCCAGCATCGGCTAATTGCTGGGCTTGATCTGGCGCCAACATACCCAAGGTCATACAGGTTTCTAGGCCCATGGCTTTGACTTCTTTCACCATTTCTAATACGTAGGGCATGTCTTTAGCACGAGGGTTTTTCCATGCTGCTCCCATACAAAAACGGCTCGCGCCTTGTTGTTTAGCGGCTACCGCTTCTTCAATGACCTCTTTCACCTTCATCAGGCGCTCGGCGTCTAAACCCGTATCATTGTGCACGCTCTGCGGACAGTATTTACAGTCTTCAGGGCAGGCACCGGTTTTGATTGAAAGCAAGGTGCTAACTTGCACTTCATTAGGGTCAAAATGTGCGCGGTGAGTTGTCTGGGCCTTAAACAACAAATCATTCAATGGCATATTGAACAGATCGGTGATTTCGGCAACACCCCAATTATGGCGCTGGCCATTAGCCAAGCTTGAGCTAGACTTATTATCCATGGTGGTATGGGTAGGGGTGGCAACAGTGGCAAAGGTCATAGAGACTCCAACAATTTAATTCTGCACGCATATTAAAAGCTGCTCGCTTGTAGTCAACCTATACCCTAAAAGGAGGTTTACATCTGGTCACTATTTAACCAATTTGCTCAGCTTGTGCAACCATCTTGCCTGCTTTGTGGTCGCCACCCTCACTATCGACATAACATATGCCAAGCATGCCTACTGGATTTACCTTGGGCTCAGCCATCCATAGTGAATCAAACGCTGGGATATACCTATTCCGTATGCGCCTTGGACTATTTACCACCCATCAACGGACTCATTAAACAGTTTAAACATCAGCGCAATTTAGCGGCTGGACGCTTGCTTGCGTTTAGTTTATCTCAAACCATAAGCTCAGCCTTGTTAGAACAACAAATGTACCGGCCACAACTGTTGATTCCTGTACCGTTACACAGTACTCGGTTGAGGCAGAGAGGTTTTAATCAAGCAGAGTTCATCGCCCAAGGGCTAAGTAAGGACCTGCACATCCCCATGTGCAAAAGCCTTTGCCGGCGACTCGGTGATCAGTCACCACTACAGGGCCAGAATCGGCGTCAACGCCTGAGGCATATGCAAGGTGTATTTGAGGTCAATACTAAAGAAGTGAGTTCGCGGTTACACAGTATCGCCATTATTGACGATGTCACAACCACAGGAGCGACGGCACAAGCGCTAAGCAGTTGCCTACAAAGTGCTTGGCCTGGGCCCCTGCACATTCAATTATGGTGCTTAGCTAGAACGCCAGCACCAAAAACGCAACTTGAATGGTAGACTGATTAATCTTCTTCAGAAGATTTTTCATCTTGGATACGCTGGTAAATCTCTTCACGGTGCACAGCAACATCGCGGGGAGCATTTACACCTATACGTACTTGATTACCCTTTACACCTAAAACAGTGACGGTAACTTCATCACCCACCATTAGTGTTTCGCCTACGCGGCGGGTTAATATCAACATGACATACTCCTTATCATTTGGGCCGATAAGCCAAATACCGCTAGCTTCCGAACACCTTAATTATTCCTAATTGCTTCCTTTGGGCGATATGTATACGGCAACAGAAAAACTACTGTCATATACACCGACTCATCATAATGACTTATAAACTAATCTTCAATAGTTTCCGGCTTATCCATTTCAAATGTAGTGTGTAGCGCGCGTACAGCCAATTCCAAATATTTTTCATCCAGTACCACAGACACCTTAATCTCTGATGTCGAGATCATCTGAATGTTAATATTTTCTTGCGCAAGGCTGTTGAACATGCGGCTAGCCACGCCTGCGTGAGATCGCATGCCCACACCAACAATAGACACCTTAGCAATTTTGTCACTACCGATTGCGCCGGTGGCGTTCATGTCAACGGCCACCTTTTTTAGGGTTGTTAAGGCCAAGTCGTAGTCGTTGCGGTGTACGGTAAAGGTAAAGTCCGTTAGACCCTCGGCACTCACATTTTGCAAAATCATATCAACTTCAACGTTAGCATCACTGATAGGACATAGAATTTTAGAGGCCACACCAGGCACGTCTGGCACGCCAGTAATGGTTAATTTCGCTTCGTCTCGGTTAAAGGCTATGCCAGAAATAACAGGTTGTTCCATGGTACTTTCACTCTCAGTTGTAATCAGTGTTCCTGGGCCGTCTTTGAAACTATGTAACACTCTTAACGGCACGTTATATTTGCCTGCAAACTCTACAGCGCGGATTTGCAACACCTTAGACCCAAGGCTTGCCATCTCCAACATTTCTTCGAAGGTAATTTCGTTAAGACGCTGGGCGCTCGACACCACTCGCGGGTCGGTGGTGTAGACACCATCAACATCAGTATAAATTTGGCATTCGTCAGCCTTAAGCGCAGCTGCAAGTGCAACCCCAGTCGTGTCGGATCCACCCCGACCTAACGTGGTGATATTGCCTGCATCATCCACACCTTGGAAACCAGCGACTACGACAACTCGGCCCCTATCAAGATCACTGCGCATGTTATCAACATCAATGTTTTGGATGCGCGCCTTGGTATGGGATGAATCAGTTTGGATTTTGACCTGCCCACCGGTATAAGATCGTGCTGGGCAATCCCTTGCTGTGAGCGCCATACATAACAGCGCTATGGTCACCTGCTCGCCGGTGGACACTAACACATCCATTTCGCGTAAGCTGGGCTTTTCCTGCATCGCATTAGCCATGCCAATCAGGCGATTGGTCTCGCCACTCATCGCCGACACCACGACGACTATATCGTGGCCTTGATCGCGAAATTTTTTTACTTTGTCTGCCACTTGTTGAATACGCTCCACTGAGCCTACCGAAGTGCCACCATATTTTTGTACGTACAACGCCATTTTATATTTCCTATAACTACTTAAACTGCTTACCCGGCTAGAGTCTCTTGTAACCAAGCCCGTGCACTGGTTAAAGCGTCATCTAATTGATCGGCTTGGCCACCACCTTGAGCCATATCAGGTCGTCCACCACCCTTACCACCCATGGCTGTTGCCGTGTGGCGTATCAAATCACCGGCCTTAACACGTTGGGTTAAGTCTGGTGTTACACCCGCCACAACACTGGCTTTACCATCGACGTTTACCGCCAACATCACCACACCTGATCCTAGTTTATTGCGTAACTGGTCCATAGCATCCCGTAGCGACTTAGGCTCTACGCCTTCGAGCCTGCTAATCAATACGTTAACACCGTTAATTTCGACTGCAGAAGTTAACAAATCAGCGCCTTTTGAAGCCGCCATTTTTGCCTTAAGTTGATCCAGTTCTCGCTCTAAAACACGATTACGATCGAGTATGGACTTTACCTTTTCCACCACCTGTTCACGGCCACCTTTAACCAGTCCAGTCACTTGGTTTAGTAACTGCGTATTGCCAGCAAACCATTGGCTAGCAGCAGCGCCGGTGAGTGCTTCAATACGCCTTACCCCTGCTGCCACACCGCTCTCGGCAATGATGGTGAAAGCACCGATATCGCCCGTACGCTGCACATGGGTACCGCCACACAACTCTAGGGAAAAGACCGCCTCCTGGGCCGTTGAACCCATAGTCACAACCCGTACTTGGTCACCGTACTTTTCGCCAAACAACGCCATTGCGCCAGCCGCTTTGGCATCATCAATGGCCATGGTATTTGCGGCGACGTCTGCATTGCCTCTTATTTCTAAGTTAACCAAGGCTTCTATTTCTGCCATTTGGGCCGCTGTAACTGGTTCAGAATGAGAGAAATCAAAGCGTAAGCGTTCTGGGTTAACCAACGATCCTTTTTGGGTCACATGCTCACCAAGCACACGTCGCATGGCTTCATGTAGTAAGTGGGTAGCCGAGTGATTTTGTGCGGATGCAGCTCTGAGCTCTGCATTAACACAAGTTTCAACAGTGTCGCCCACACTCAATTCACCGTTGATAAGTTGGCACTGGTGAATAAAATGGCCACCTTGTTTAGTGGTATCAGTTACGCAAAGTTGAGCTGAGTCGTTGCTAAGCTCACCATGATCACCCACCTGGCCGCCCGCTTCGGCATAAAACGCGGTTTTGTCCAATACCACCTGTACCGCGCCAGTACCGCTTACATTTTTGACTGATTCAGCGTTCTGAATCAAAGCCACAACTGTGCCTGTTTGCACCAATTCATCATAACCAGTGAATTCTGTATTGCCTGTTAAATTAAGGTTGTGACTGTAATCCACACCAAAATTACTCGCAGAACGAGCCCGCGTACGTTGAGCTTCCATAGCCGTCTCAAAACCGGGCATGTCCATAGTTAATTCACGTTCACGGGCAATGTCTGCGGTAAGGTCTACAGGAAAGCCGTAGGTGTCGTACAGTTTAAAGATCGTATCACCGGCAATTTCTTTGCTGGTAAGTTTCGCCAAATCTTGCTCCAAGATTCGCATGCCCTGATCAAGAGTCTTAACAAACTGCTTCTCTTCTTTGACGATCACTTGTTCAACTTGAGATTGGGCTGCACTCAGTTCAGGATAGGCTTCGCCCATCTCTTGCACCAGAGGCTGAACCAACTGATGGAAAAAGTTTGCAGGTGCACCCATTTTGTTACCGTGACGAATGGCTCGTCGCATAATACGGCGTAACACATAACCACGGCCTTCGTTGGAAGGGGTAACACCATCTACAATTAAAAATGACACCGAACGAATGTGGTCGGCAATAACTCTTAGAGACTTATTTTGGTGATCTTCGGTACCAATCACTTGCGCCGTAGCGGCCAGCAAATTTTGGAATAAATCAATTTCGTAATTTGAGTGTACGTTTTGTAAAACCGCTGCAATACGCTCAAGCCCCATACCCGTGTCAATCGATTGCTTGGGGAGGTCCACCATCACGCCATCGGCTGAACGGTTGTACTGCATAAACACCATGTTCCAGATTTCGATGTAACGGTCGCCGTCTTCTTCCGCAGTGCCCGGAGGCCCACCCCAAACATCGGCACCGTGATCATAGAATATTTCTGAACAAGGGCCACAAGGTCCGGTATCGCCCATAGACCAGAAGTTATCTTCGTCCAAGCGGGAAAACCGGCTTTGATCAATACCCATCTCATTGAACCAGATTTCTTCTGCCTCAGCATCACTGTGGTGTACAGTCACCCAAAGCCGCTCTTCTGGTATATTGAGTTCTTTAGTTAAAAAGTGCCACGCGAACTTAATAGCATCACGTTTAAAATAATCGCCAAAACTAAAATTGCCTAACATTTCGAAAAAGGTGTGATGACGTGCGGTGTAACCCACGTTTTCTAGGTCGTTATGTTTGCCACCCGCACGCACGCAACGCTGAGAAGACACCGCACGATTATAGGGCCGCTGTTCGTCGCCTAAAAACACATCCTTAAATTGCACCATGCCCGCGTTGGTAAAAAGCAGGGTAGGATCGTTACCAGGCACTAAAGAACTACTACGCACCGGCTCGTGTCCGAGTTGCTGATAATAGTCGAGAAAAGCCTGTCGAATGGCGGCAATTTTCATGGAAGGTCTCGCTGTCAAAACAAAAGCGTAAGTATATACTGATACACCAATACCTTTCGACCGCTGCGGGCCAAAAATGGCGTAAAATACGGCTTTTTAAGCGAAAATAGAGTTTATTTTGGCTGCGTTTGCAGCGCGTATTGGATCTGCTCTTGAGCAAAACCACGTTGATACAAATATCGTGCTTGCTTGGCCCGTGCTGGCGCATTGGTAACAACACACCAACCACAGTGCTTGCGCTTTTGCGCAAGGGCAATTTCAAACCAATCTGGCTGTTGCGCGTCCACCTGCGATTGCACTAACAAACGGTTTAAACCGTATTGATGACCCCACTGATAAATGCGGGTAACACCATAGCCGTCGTTGGCCTTTGAACGCACCAATACTTCTGCAAACCGTTCGTCAGACTGCAAACCTTGGCGCTCTAACTCATCAAGCAAATGATCTAAATCTACAAGCCAATCTTTTGCTAGACATTTGATCTGCAATTTCTGTAGCAATTCACTACGAGATTGTTCGCGTTGCGCCAACAATCCCATGGCTTGATAGCGCAATGACGCTAACTGTTTATTGCTCTTGTCTTGATCATGCTCAACATCCGTCATGGGTAACAACGCCCACCTAAAATGTGAGCGGCGTTACCACGTCAGCAGCTTCTTCCGCTTTAGGGATAGCCAATAGCTCATCACGGATTTGCTGTTCAATTTCTAACGCAATCTCAGGGTGATCTAGCAAGTATTGCGACGCATTGGCTTTACCTTGGCCAATTTTATCACCCTTGTACGCATACCAAGCACCGGCCTTGTCTACTAGGTTTTGCTTGACTCCTAGGTCGATAATTTCACCCATACGATAGATGCCTTTACCGTAAATAATTTGGAATTCGGCCTGCCTAAATGGCGGCGATACTTTGTTCTTCACTACCTTCACTCGGGTCTCGTTACCAATGACTTCATCGCCATTTTTAACGGCGCCAATGCGGCGAATGTCCAAGCGTACAGAAGAGTAAAATTTCAAAGCGTTACCACCGGTTGTGGTCTCTGGACTACCAAACATAACACCAATCTTCATACGAATTTGGTTAATGAAGATCACCAAACAATTAGCGTTTTTGATATTACCTGTAATTTTGCGCATAGCTTGCGACAACAATCGCGCTTGCAAACCCACATGGCTTGCGCCCATTTCACCTTCAATTTCGGCCTTAGGTGTAAGTGCTGCAACCGAGTCAATAATGATCACATCAACCGCACCAGAACGTACCAACATGTCGGTAATCTCTAAAGCCTGCTCCCCAGTGTCCGGCTGACTTACCAATAAATCGTCAACATTAACACCGAGCTTTTCTGCATAACTTGGATCCAAGGCATGCTCAGCATCAACAAAGGCACAGGTCTTGCCGATTTTTTGTGCTTCGGCGATAACCTGCAAAGTGAGTGTTGTTTTACCGGATGACTCTGGGCCGTATATTTCACAAATGCGGCCAAATGGTAAGCCGCCTATGCCCAGGGCAATATCTAGCCCTAAAGAACCGGTAGACACCGATGGAATGGCTTCACGTGGCTGGTCACCCATGCGCATGACTGCACCTTTGCCGAACTGACGCTCAATTTGACTTAGGGCCGCGTCGAGAGCTTTTTGTTTGTTTGCATCCATGTGATTCACCTTAAATTACGGCTATTGCCTATGCGCTATGTGCAACATTTACACTGTAATTACATACAGTACCTGTGTATTTGTACAGTATTAAAACATAACCAGAAAAAAGTGCAAGGGTTATTCTTACAAGCAGGGTAAATGCGCTCTATTCATCCCTTCTAACGCTGCCGCTATGGTCTGCTGACGTACACTTTGACGGTTGCCTACAAACTGAAAAAGCTCACTCGCTACCGCCCCATTTGATTGCGCCCAGGCGACCCACACACTGCCTACAGGTTTTTCTGCGGTGCCGCCACTTGGCCCTGCAACGCCACTCACCGCAACACAAACGTCAGCGTTTAACGCCCGACACCCACCCAAAGCCATCGCTTCTACCACCGCCTCACTAACCGCGCCATGGGCTTCTAACAGCCCTGACGACACCTTGAGGAGATTAATTTTGGCGCTATTGCTGTAACTGATAATGCCCCCAGAGAACCACCCAGAGCTACCTGCTACAGCGGTTATTTCAGCCCCTATACCGCCGCCGGTACATGATTCTGCGGTGGCCATGATTAAGCCTTTTTGACTTAACCTACCGCCAAGCGCCAAGATTAAATCATGCTGTTTCTGTAGTTGGTTGGACATCTGTGCTGCTCTTACGGTTGAGACCCCTTAATGATGCCAGCTTGTGTCGATCAGTCAAGCAAGTTTTATTGTTCAGCCTCGCTCGATTGAAGTAACATATGGCATTCATTTAACTCCTTTCGGATACACCCTTCATGGCAGCCTCTGCACCGTTAAGTAACCACACTCCCATGATGCAACAGTACCTTGGTATTAAGCGCGACCACCCTAACGATCTGGTGTTTTACCGCATGGGGGATTTTTACGAGTTGTTCTATGACGACGCTAAGAGCGCTTCTGAGTTACTTGATATTTCCCTTACATCAAGGGGCCAGTCTGCCGGGCAGCCCATACCTATGTCAGGCATCCCTTATCATGCCGCTGACGGCTATATTGCCAAAATTGTGAATGCCGGCCGCTCCGTTGCTGTGGCCGAGCAAATTGGCGACCCCTCCACCAGCAAAGGCCCTGTAGACCGTAAAGTAGTGCGCGTGGTTACCCCAGGCACCCTCACCGATGAAGCGCTAATGGATGCAGGCAGCGAGCGTTTACTTACGGCAGTGTACCAATTACAGGGTCGCTACGGCATTTCTAGCTTAGATATGAGTAGTGGTCGATTTTCGTTACTTGAAGCTGACTCTGCTGACCAACTACACACCCAATTACAGCGCTTAAAACCGGCTGAGTTATTGTTTGACGAAAGCAGTGATATGCTGATCCAGATTCAAGACTGGCCCTGCCGTAGGCCACAAGCAACTTGGAACTTTTCCCTTGATACCGCTCAGCGTTTGCTATGCAACCAATTTAATACCCGCGATTTGAGCGGCTTTGGCTGTGATGAAATGGCCGCTGCCATCTGTGCTGCGGGCTGCTTACTCAACTATGCCAAAGAAACTCAAAAAGGAGAACTGCCTCATTTACGTAACTTGCAGGTTGAATTGGCCCAAGACACTCTGATACTCGACGGACCGAGCCGAAAAAATCTGGAAATCGATCAAAACGTCCAAGGCGGCGACCAATTCACCCTAGCCCAAACCCTTGATTCAACCTCCACACCCATGGGTGGGCGGTTGTTGCGCCACTGGCTCAACAATCCGTTACGCTGCATCAACACCTTACATCAGCGCCAAGATTTTATTGCACAAGCCATAGAAACAGATATTACCGAGTCGCTGCAACTGTCACTTAAGCCCATTGGCGACATTGAACGCATATTGTCTCGTATTGCGCTACGCTCAGCACGCCCAAGGGACCTGTCACGTCTCAGCGCCAGCTTGCAAGCTTTGCCTCAACTGCAACAACACTTAAGCCTACTAGACACTGCCAAATCGGCGTCCTTGGCCAAAAACATCAATCAATTTCCCGAGTTAGTTCAACTCTTAGATCAGGCCATTATCGAAAACCCACCGGTCATCATCCGCGACGGCGGTGTTATTGCCGAAGGCTATGATGCCGAACTCGATGAACTACGTGGTTTAAGTCAAAATGCGGGTCAGTTCTTGCTAGACCTAGAAACCCAAGAACGCGAACGCACTGGCTTGTCGACCCTTAAGGTGGGTTATAACAGGGTGCATGGTTATTATATTGAGATCAGCAGGTTACAGTCGGGCCAGGCACCTACTGAATATGTGCGCCGCCAAACGCTGAAGAACGCTGAACGCTTTATTACCCCCGAGCTCAAAACTTTTGAAGACAAAGCTCTGAGTAGCAAGAGCCGCTCATTAGCCAGAGAAAAGGCACTATATGAAGCCCTTGTTGAACAGTTGGCAGGACACCTAAGCGACCTTCAGCTTGCGTCAGATGGCATTAGCGAACTGGATATTCTCGCCTGCCTAGCCGAGCGAGCCGTTAGCCTAGACTTAGTACAGCCACAATTAACTGAACAAGCGGGCATCAATATTGATCATGGCCGCCATTTGGTTGTCGAACAGTTGATCAGTGAACCTTTTGTTGCCAACGACTGCTGTCTCTCAGCTAGCCAAAGTATGAAAATCATTACTGGGCCAAATATGGGTGGTAAGTCCACCTACATGCGGCAGGTAGCCCTGATCGTTATCATGGCTCAAATAGGGTCTTTTGTACCTGCAAAAAATGCCAGCATTGGCATTGTAGATCGTATATTTACACGTATGGGCAGCAGTGACGACCTTGCAGGTGGTCGTTCAACCTTTATGGTGGAGATGACAGAAACCGCCAATATACTAAACAACGCAACCCATCAAAGCCTAGTGCTCATGGACGAAGTAGGCCGTGGCACCAGCACCTTTGATGGCCTCTCACTAGCCTGGTCCTGCGCCTTCAACCTAGCCCAAGACATTGCTGCGCTGACCTTATTCGCCACTCACTATTTTGAAATGACGCATTTAGTCGACCAGTTGACGCAAGTGGAGAATGTGCATTTAGACGCGACCGAACATGGCGACAGCATTATCTTTATGCACAAAGTGTTGCCCGGCCCAGCGAGCCAAAGCTACGGTTTACAAGTGGCTAAACTGGCAGGTGTACCTCTCAACGTAATCAATGATGCACACACTAAATTGCAACAACTTGAGGTAGATGACGGTTCAAGCAAGCCTAGTAAATCAACCACACCATTACAAACCGATTTATTCAGTAGCTTGCCCCATGCCGTGGAAAGTTTGTTGCAAAACAACAACGCCGACGACATGACACCAAGGCAGGCCCTGGACCTAGTTTATCAAATGCAACGCGCCCTAAAACAATAACAAGGCGCGTTAACACTACAGCTTTGCGTCGAGCATATCGGCGCTACTTAGGCCTTCGGTTTCTAAAATATTGCGTAAACTGCGTAACGCATCGACTTGGATCTGTCTGACTCTTTCTCGCGTCAGGCCGATTTCTTTACCCACTTGCTCTAACGTGTATACGGCATGGCCTCGTAAACCAAAACGCCGACATATAATGTTTTTTTGCAAGTCCGTTAGGTGATCAAGCCATTGTTCCATGTTGGTCATCAAATTACTGTCTACAGCATGATGCTCTGGTCCTGGGCTATTCACATCAGCAATGGTATCTAGCAGCGTGCTGTCGTTATCTGGGCCTAGAGCACTGTCAACCGAACTGACTCGATCGTTAAGGCTAAGCATAGCGGTGACTTGTTTAACCGGTTTATCCAAATACTGTGCAATTTCTTCGGCTGTGGGTTCATGGTCTAACTTTTGTGCTAACTGCCGTGCTGCACGAAAATAAACATTGAGCTCTTTAACCACATGAATCGGTAACCGAATAGTACGAGTTTGGTTCATAATTGCTCGCTCTATGGTTTGGCGTATCCACCAAGTGCCATAGGTCGAAAATCGAAAGCCTCGTTCTGGGTCAAATTTTTCGACCGCTCGAATCAGGCCTAAGTTGCCTTCTTCAATCAGGTCTAGCAAAGTTAAACCGCGATTGAGGTAACACCGGGCAATTTTAACTACCAAGCGAAGATTGCTTTCAATCATTCGGTGGCGGGCACTTTCGTCGCCCTTCAAGGCCAAACGAGAAAAATATTGTTCTTCTTCTGCCGTTAATAGTGCGCGAAATCCAATTTCGCCCAAATAAAGCTGCGTCGCATCCTTGAACTGAGTGACATTGTTAGATTTATTGCTTTTGCCTTTATAGGCAGCAAATTTAACTTGACTACGTTTCTCGTGTGCTTGTTCTACCGATAATTCTTGCATCATTCAACTATCCTATACTCATCAAAGTCGTTACTACGGAGCTTTATGGGCAACTGCTTATAGTTTTGGCAAGTACTGTAGTGGATTAACCGGTTTTCCATCTTTTCGAATTTCGAAGTGTAACCGAGGATCCAACTGGGGACCCTTTCCTACCTCTGCAATCACTTGGCCAGCGTTAACCTGGGCACCCTCTGTAACCAAAATCCGGCTGTTATAGGCGTAAGCACTCAAAAATGTTTCATTGTGCTTAACCACGACTAAATTGCCGTAACCTTGGATACCGCTGCCAGCATATACTATTATTCCACTTGATGCAGCTTTTACTGAATTTCCGAGACGTGATGAGACCTCGATGCCGTGAGAAATGACTCCTTTACTGGCAAATTTTTGTACCACCAAGCCTCTTAGTGGCCACTGCCACTTGACCGACCCGGTGTCAATTTCTTGCTTATTATTCAATGAATTAGTTCTAATATTCGAAACTTTTTTAACTACATTTTTTGGCGAAACCTTCGGCTTAGAAACCGACAATAATGTTTTTTTATTTAAATTAGCGTTTATTTCACTAAAAACCAAATTTTGCCCCACATAGATAGTATAAGGCGACGCTATAGCATTCACTTTTGCCAATTTTTTATAGTCCCAGCCAAAACGCCAGGCGATCGCAAACAGCGTATCGCCACTTCGCACTTGATAGGAAGTTGGGGCTGAGCGCACACTACTGGCACTGGCCGACCGTGTGCTTAAGCTGTATCCAAGCTCCTGCACAGGCGCATATTGGCTGGCCCCACAGGCCGTCACAAGCACCCCGAATACGCCATAACATAATGCTTGCAACACAGCCGAAGGGGCACACTTACCCATCAACGTTAGCCTTTAAGTCTTGCAACCTAATTCGACCAAATTTAAACACCAGCGCAGCCGCCAACAAAAACACGACCAGGCTGGCCACTAACTGATGATCTAAACCCGTCATTTGGCTATAGTTCCAGGGCAATAAGTTTTCTTGTTGTAGCGGCACTTCTGCACCAGAACTGTTCAACCGATAGGTGATGGTGTGTTTCCAGGGCCACAATTTAACCGCTGAACCGATCATCAACCCTGTCAGCAGGCTCATTACCGAAGCCATATAATGAGTTAATAGGTAGCTAACTAAGCGGCTGAAGGTGAGTAAACCTACGCCACAACCCAGGGCAAAAACAACAATAACTTGCAGGTCTAAGGCGGCCAATCGACCAATCAAGTAGGGGTAAACGCCAATGATAAGCAAAATAAAACTACCCGAAATACCGGGTAATATCATCGCACTTATGGCCAAGGCGCCTGCGGCCATAAGCCACAAATAACCCCAGCCAGAAAACCCATCAACAACGGCTAGCACGGGCATATTGGCCAGCGTGGCACTCACCACTACACCTAACATGAGCCAAACCAATCGCAAGCTCTTCCGTGCCAACAATTCTTTGAGGAGCAACCCGCTGGCCACCAAGATCAAACCTAAGAACAAGCTCCACATGAGCAAGGGCTGAACCACGAGTAACCAACTAATCAGCTTAGACAGCAACAACAGACTCACACCTATGCCTAGCCCTAGGTTAACTAAAAAGCTCGCGTCGAGGTGCCGCCACGCCTGTGCCACCTGACCACGAGCTAAAAACTTAGCAAAGGTTAGATCTACACCACTAATGGCCGCCAACAACCGGCCGTATATGCCGCTGAGCAAGGCCACTGTACCGCCAGAGATGCCAGGCACCAAGTCTGCTGCGCCCATCATCATACCGGTAATTATTGTACGCCACTGCCACCAAAAGTCTTTTTGTTTCATCGTCTTATCATAGTCCATTAACTAAGTCGTTAACCTACTGTGCCAGTAACCAATGGCACAAAATTGGCAGCTTCTACTTTTTGTTTACTAAAGTGATTGCCGGAGCGGGTGATTTTTAACAAATGTTGCTCATTGTCGCCCACTGGAATAATCATACAACCCCCTTCCGCCAGCTGCCACTGCAAGGTTTTAGGCACTTGCGACGGTGCCGCCGTCACCATAATACCATCGAAAGGTTCTCTGTCTGGCCAGCCTTCGTAACCATCGCCATGGCGGTAAACCACATTATGGATAGCCATCGCTTCCAGCCGCAGTTTGGCCCTATTTAACAATGGCTCAATACGTTCCATGGTAAACAAGCGTGGTACCAATTGCGCCAACACACAGGTTTGATAACCTGAACCAGTGCCCACTTCCAACACTTTTTTGGCGCTGCAAGAAGCGAGCAACAACTCACTCATGCGGGCTACCGTATAGGGCCGTGACAAAGTTTGATTGTGGCCTATGGGTAAAGACTTGTCTTCGTAGGCTCGATGCGCCAAGGCTTCGTCTAAAAAAAGATGCCTCGCTGTGGTACGCATCACTGCAAGTACTCGTGGGTCCTGCACACCTAACATCTGCAATTGCTCAACTAATCGCTCGCGAGTGCGCTGAGAGGTCATACCTATACCTTGGCGACGCGCGTGTTGGCGTTTAGGATCTGTCACACTGTAGCGCATTAAAAGGTATCCTGCAGCCAATCTGTAACGCTGTCAAAGGCATCATAACAAGCCATATCGGGAGTTAATGGCGTCACCGATACATAGCCATGCTCGATGGCATGAAAGTCTGTACCAGGTTGAGCATTTTTAATCAGACCGACAGGCCCAATCCAATAACACTGATGACCTCGAGGGTCTCTGGCATCAATGGCTGATGCTCCTAACTCCCTGGTACCCAACTTGGTCACTTTTATGCCCTTAATCTCTGCATAGGGCAAGTCTGGTACGTTGACGTTAATAATGCAGCGAGGCGGCAATTGTAATTGTTGCATACCCTTGACCAACTGACGTGCAACTTTTGCAGCACTCTCAAAGTGTTGTTTGCCCACCAAAGACACAGCCATTGCATGGTGCTTTAAATAGCGCCCTTCCATGGCCGCCGCCACGGTACCTGAATACAGCACATCGTCACCTAGGTTGGCACCGTGGTTAATGCCCGACACCACCATGTCTGTTGCAATATCGAGGGCGCCATTAATACCCAGATGCACACAGTCTGCGGGTGTGCCATCGATAGCAAAAAAGCCATTTTGCTGAGGCATCAAGCGTACTGGACGAGACAAGGTCAGTGAGTTGCTGGCGCCGCTTAGGTCTCGGTCGGGAGCAACCACGGTAATTTGATGATCTAACTCTAGCTGCTTAACCAGGTGGGAAAGACCAACCGCCTGCACGCCATCGTCGTTTGAAATCAATATTTTCATAACGCTGTTTCTGTCATTGTGTTTGCGTGATCTCGCGTATTAAGGCGGTTGCGTAACTGCCACGCATAAGATGAAACTTCAATTCTAAAACGTCACCGTCGACCCAGTGCCAACTGAAATCTTTGGGCCACAAACGTAAACTACGCCTTTGTGCGCTTAGGTCTTGCGCCACCAACGCCTCGATCCAAGGTGAAAACGGGGCCAATATCTGGCCTTCATATAGGCTTGCGGGCGTCGCAGGGGGATTACCCACACGTCCGGCCATGGGGCCCGTAGGCGCAAGGTCACCTGCATCAATACGACCCTGAACGTCGGCTAAATCCGCACCATCAGCGGCGGCATCAAACTGACTAAAACCATCACTAAACATACATCGATCACCGGCTATGGCTTGCAACCAAGAGGCATCGTTGACCCGCTCACTGAGCAGCTGATTAAACAGATAGGACCTTACAGAAGACAACGCCATGCCTCGTTTAAAGCGGTCCTTGATACGCTTACCTTGCAGCATCGACAATGCCAACCCGAGGTTACCGCCATGGTGACCAAAGCGCTGATCACCAAAGTAATTAGGCGCACCCTGCTGAGCAATTGTTGCCAACCTGTGCTCAACCAGATCAGAGGTGTTAATACCACGTAAACGGATGCAAAAATAATTGCCCTGATGCACCCCTGTTTTGAGTTTACGCAAGTGACGCACGGCATGATGAAGGTGTACTTGTGGGGATTGGAGTTGCTGCCAATCTGGATCTACATCTTCTGCCTTGCCGGGCAGATGAACGCCAAACCATTGACGCGTCACACCCCTACGGTCCTTGAGGCCCGAGTAATTAACCTGGCGCAAGGGAACGCCAGCTAACTTGGCGATATTGCGTGCCAAAAAGTCGGTATTGGTATCGGTCTTAGTAATATCCAAATACACATGTTCACCCTCACCGCAGGGTTCGAAACCAAGGTCTTCGGTCACCAAAAAGTCGCTGCAGTGGGTTTTAAGCTGCGCTGTAGTTTGCGGTTCACCATGGGCATAGGCCCAATTGATGGGCCACGCCAGGGGCGCTAAGGTTTGTACGGAGTCGGCATTAGCCATTAATCTTCTACCAATTGATAAAATGTTTCGTTGGGCTTAACCATACCAAGATTATAACGCGCTCGCTCTTCGATGGCGGCTATGCCTTGCTTTAGATCCAACACCTCGGCATGCAGCTGTCGATTGCGCTCGGCCAAGGTGGCGTTAACTGATTCTTGCGCATCAATTTGCTGCTGTAGCTGTGCCACTTCCAGCAAACCCGACGGGCCCCACCAAAGGCTGTACTGCATCAACACTAAAGCAATAAATATTAGACCGACTAACCATTTCATAAGCGTAACCTACCTGACGCTGTGCCAGTTTCTATTCACAAAAAAAGGGAGCCTGCTTGGACTACAATGCCCAGCTAAACTCCCTCGCTTACGTTAGTAGGCTAGCACATTTGCCAACAATCTATATAGACTCGTTGAACTGAGCGTTAGCTTTTGCCGTGAATTTCGGCAAGCCCACGGTAAGGCGCGGCAGCACCTAGCTCTTGCTCTATACGTAGTAAGCGGTTGTACTTTGCCACTCGATCAGAACGACACAAAGAACCCGTTTTGATCTGCCCTGCCGCTGTAGCCACAGCCAAATCAGCAATCGTAGTATCTTCGGTTTCACCCGAACGGTGAGAAATAACCACGGTAAAACCAGCATTTTGGGCCATACGAATGGCGGCCAAGGTTTCGGTAAGCGAACCGATTTGATTAAACTTAATCAAAATTGAGTTGCCGATACCTTGCTCGATTCCGCGGCTTAAGATCTTAGTATTGGTGACAAACAAGTCATCGCCAACCAGCTGTACGCGTGAGCCGCACTTTTGGGTTAAATCCTGCCAACCATCCCAATCACTCTCGTCCATACCGTCTTCAATAGAAGCGATAGGATGTTTGTTACTTAGTTCGGTTAAATAATCAGCAAAACCAGAAGCATCAAAGGCTTTGCCTTCACCACTGAGGTTATAACTACCGTCGGCATAAAATTCTGAGGCGGCACAATCCAAGGCTAAAGTAACATCCTTGCCCAACTCATAACCGGCGTTGGCAACGGCTTCTGCAATCACATCCAAGGCTGCTTCGTTAGACGGCAGGTCAGGTGCAAAACCACCCTCATCGCCTACCGCAGTGCTTAAGCCACGCTGGCTCAATACCTTCTTTAAGGCATGAAATATTTCTGCACCACAACGTAACGCTTCGGCAAAGTTGGGTGCACTCACTGGCTGCACCATGAATTCTTGAATATCTACGTTATTGTCCGCATGCTCGCCACCATTGATGATATTCATCATAGGTACAGGCATGCTGTATTGGCCAGCTGTGCCATTGAGTTCGGCAATGTGTGCGTACAAGGGCATGCCTTTGTACACTGCGGCAGCCTTAGCAGCAGCCAAAGAAACGGCCAAAATAGCGTTAGCGCCTAGCACTTCTTTATTTTCAGTACCGTCCAGTTCAATCATTGCCGCATCTAAAGCACTTTGGTCAGTGGCATCCATACCTTTTAAGCGGGTAAGAATCGGCCCATGAATACCGGCAATGGCCTTGAGAACACCCTTGCCCAAATAACGTGACTTATCGTCGTCTCGCAATTCCAACGCTTCGCGTGAACCCGTAGAGGCTCCTGATGGCGCACACGCGGTGCCAAAGGCGCCGCCGGCTAATAAAACGTCTGCTTCAATAGTGGGGTTACCACGTGAGTCCAATACTTCCCTTGCCTGAATGTCGGCAATTAATTGATCCAAAATAAGCTCCATTAAAATTAGAATTAACTCGTGTTTACGCTACTTGAACAACTGTACTACTTGCCCGCTTGGGTGATCGCTGCACCTACAAAACCTTCGAACAATCCATGGCCACCGCGGGGCGTTGAAGTAAATTCTGGGTGGAATTGGCAGGCAACAAACCAAGGGTGGTCTGGCAACTCAACCATTTCTACCAAGGTACCATCCATAGATCGACCAGAAAACTTCAAGCCAGCTTCTTGTAATTGGTCAACCAAGTTATTATTGACTTCATAACGATGACGATGACGCTCGGTAATAATTTCTTGACCATAAGACTGATGGGCTAATGAGCCAATCTGCAAACGACACTGCTGTGCACCTAAACGCATGGTGCCGCCTAAATCCGACGCTTCTGAACGCTGCTCTACTTGCCCAGATTCATCGATCCATTCGGTAATCAAACCGACCACACAGTGCTTAGAGCTGGCGTCAAATTCGCTACTGTTGGCATCACTCCAACCGACCACGTTACGGGCAAATTCAATCACCGCCACCTGCATACCTAAACAAATTCCCAGATATGGGATCTTGTTCTCGCGGGCATATTGCACGGTTTTTATCTTACCTTCGGTACCGCGCTCGCCAAAACCTCCGGGCACCAATATCGCGTCTACTCCTTCAAGCAAGGACACGCCTTGAGACTCGATGTCTTCAGAATCAATATAACGGGTGTTGATCTTGGTGCGAGATTTAATGCCGGCATGGCTAATGGCTTCAATCAGAGACTTGTAGGCATCCAACAGCTCCATGTACTTACCCACCATGGCAATGGTAATTTCTCGTTCGGGGTTCAACTTGGCCTCGGCCACCACATTCCATTCGGATAAATCCGCGGCTTTACAATCTAATCCAAAACGCTCAGTGACGATTGAATCAAGACCCTGGTCCTGCAACAAACTAGGAATAGTGTAAATGGTATCTGCGTCTGGCAACGAAATTACCGCACGCTGCTCTACGTTGGTGAACAAGGCTATTTTGTTACGCTCCGGTGCTTCAATCGACACCTCTGAACGACAGATCAAAATGTCAGGCTGAATACCAATGGAACGCAATTCTTTTACCGAATGTTGTGTCGGTTTAGTTTTGGTTTCACCTGCGGTGGCAATATAAGGCACCAAGGTTAAGTGCATAAACAGCGCTCGACTAAAGCCAACCTCAACCTTCATCTGTCGAATCGCCTCTAGGAATGGCTGCGATTCAATGTCGCCAACCGTACCGCCAATCTCGACCAAGGCCACATCTGCACCTTGGGCGCCCCGATATACTCGACGTTTAATTTCGTCTGTAATATGGGGAATAATTTGTACTGTACCACCTAAGTAGTCGCCGCGACGTTCCCTACGCAAGACATGTTCATACACACGTCCTGCAGTAAAGTTATTACGCTTAGACATTTTAGTGTCGATAAAACGCTCATAGTGGCCCAAATCTAAATCCGTTTCGGCACCGTCTTCGGTTACAAAAACCTCTCCATGTTGGAACGGACTCATGGTGCCTGGATCAACGTTAATATACGGATCCAACTTCAACATGGTTACGTTAAGGCCCCGGGCCTCTAGAATGGCAGCCAAGGACGCCGAAGCAATACCCTTACCCAAAGAAGAAACAACACCGCCAGTAACGAAGATGAAACGAGTCATGCAATACCTATGTCTTATGTGACGTTAGTAACGTCGATTTGAACAAAACACGATGGAGCAACCACAGAACAACGCCTTACTCGTGGCGGGGTGGGCTACTCTAACGTTTATAATAATTGACGCGGAAACGGGCGCTTTATATGCGATCAAATTTCCGTCTTAAGATGGGAGTGTAGGATACCAGAAGTGGCTATTCTGAACAATAAAAAGCTGCGTTTTAGCTGGGCTTTTGCCAACCCCAAGCTGGCTGGCCAAACGCCGGCTCAAAGCCAGCATTAACCCATAAGTCAGCCACCATGGCTAACTCGCCATTGACATAAAACAGTGGCAAGCGCTGCCGCTCCCACGCTGGCACTTTGGCTTCTTGCAATAGTTTCTTAAGGCTCTGGCTATGATCTCGCCCCAAGGGCTTGCAGCGCTCCCCACCCACTCGCCCTCGCAACTCCAAATGATCACCCACCGACAAAGCTATCGCCACTGTATAGTCACCAGCATGGAGCTTGCCAGCACTCAAAACCATCACACCATAATCTAAGTCAGCTTGGGTGATGGTGGCCGACCACGGCTCACAAACCCATACTTTGCCATGCCCTTCATATGGTGCAAGCCATAACTGACCATGGTTACGGCGCAAGCTCCAAGCCCCAAATACAAGGCAAGGCTGGGCATCATCGGCACTGGCTAACACCTCGACGTCAACCTGCTGCATGGCTGCATGACTGAGTACGGGAACCTTATGCAATGCGAGCCAATAGCGCAAAACGTTATGGCGGCGCGGTTTTGACAGGGCCAACAAAGCCGCCGTAGGTAAGCATTCACTATTAGCTAAATCGCTATTTAACAGGTATAAGTCTGCGGCAGCAACTTCATCAAGCAACTGCGCAGTATCACCCATAACCGCCGCGGTAGTCGCCAACCGACGATCCATCGTTGGCCATCGTTGGCGCAATAAGGGCAACACTTGATGGCGCAAAAAATTACGGTCAAAACGAGCATCGTCATTGCTGGGATCGTCACACCAGACGAGTTGGTGTTGGTTTGCATAGTCGATAAGGGCTTGCTGGCGCACATTGACAAGCGGCCTAAGCATACAACCCAAACCCAGTCTACGTTGTTGCGGCATGGCGCGTAGTCCTGCTACTCCAGCGCCGCGCATCAAGCGCAATAACATGGTTTCGCTTTGATCGTCGGCATGCTGAGCTAACAACAGCACTTCCCCGACTCGCAATTGCTGTTCAAAAAATTGGTAGCGTGCATCACGAGCAGCGGCTTCTAGGCCCAGTTTTTGCTTGAGCAAAGGATTGATAACAGCATTTTGAGTTGCACAAGCAAGGCCATACGCCTGTGCTTGTTGCTCAACTTGCTGCTGCCAAACCTGCGCATTTGCATGTAAACCGTGATTTACATGCACTACTCGGATTGGAGGACACTGCTGAGACTGGCTCAATTGCACAAGTGCGTGCAACAGCACCATAGAATCTAACCCACCACTAACGGCCACCAACCAACCTGCAGCCTGAACGTGTTGTTTCAGACCCGAGGCTTCGGAGGATAATACATGGTGGGTAAAGGCCATGACAGAAGACACAACCTAACTATGAGTTTAAGAGCTTAGGCCGTAAGCCATGAGCCGCTTGTAACGACGATCGACCAATGTATCAGCGTCCATGAGATCAAGTTCGGCCAACTGGCTAATCAAGGTTGACTTAATACTTGCAGCCACTAAACCGGCATCACGGTGAGCACCACCGAGGGGCTCTTTGATCACATGATCCACAAGACCTAAATCATGTAAGCGGCCAGAGGTAATCCCCATGGCATTGGCCGCATCAGCAGCATACTCAGCACTTTTCCAAAGGATAGAGGCGCACCCTTCTGGGGAGATAACTGAATAGGTGGAATATTGCAGCATGTTAAGCTGATCACAGACGCCAATGGCTAACGCACCACCAGAACCACCCTCGCCAATAACGGTGGCAATTACAGGGGTTTTAAGACCCGACATTTGGGCTAAGTTATAGGCAATGGCTTCACTTTGGCCGCGCTCTTCTGCATCAATACCTGGGTAGGCACCTGGCGTGTCGATAAAGGTCAAAATAGGCATCTTAAAGCGTTCAGCCATTTGCATCATGCGCAAGGCTTTGCGATAGCCTTCTGGGCGAGGCATACCAAAGTTACGAGCCACTTTTTCTTTGGTACTACGGCCTTTTTCTTGCCCCATCACCATCACTGCACGGCCATTTAAGCGGGCGATACCACAAACCATTGCCTGATCGTCACCAAAATGTCGATCGCCATGCAATTCATCGAAATCGTCAAATATGCTAGCAATGTAATCAATGGTGTGAGGACGCAAAGGGTGGCGGGACACTTTAGACACTTGAGCTGCTGACAAGTTAGAGAATATAGACTCTGTCAGGTTGACACTTTTAGCGGATAATTTAGCAATTTCGTCACTAATATTCAGCTCGTTGTCATTACCCACCAATCGCAGGGCTTCAATCTTGGTTTCAAGGTCAGCGATGGGTTGTTCAAAGTCGAGGTAATTTGGATTCATAGGGCCTAGCTTCTAATTATTGATCAGCAAATATGGGGTTATTATAACTTGCGATAACGCATTTTTACAGCGTCTTCGCCCAGCAAGTATGCGAGATCTTGCAACATATCATCTTCTACCTGCAATCGCCACGGCGAAGCACAACGAATAACCCCTCGGCCAATGTCATTTTCAACCTGTAGCTCTAGCTTCGCAGCGGGTGTATCGCCGCTCACTTGATGCGGGGTAAGTATCTGCAACAACTGCTGCAATCCCTTACCCTGAGCAAACTCTGCGGCTACCGACAAGTGCAAACCTTTGGAAAAAACCGTGCGTGCTTGGGGCATGGTTAAGATCTGTTGAGCGCTTACTTTAAGCCCACCAGAATAATCATCTTCAGACACTTCGCCTTCAACAATAAGCAAACGGTCGTTCTGTAACAATTCGCGGTATTTATTGTAGGTATCGCCAAACAGCACTACATCAACTCGTGCTCGCCGATCATCCAGAGTTAAAAAGGCGATGGTTTTACCACGTTTGGTTTTCATGGTGCGGCTAGCAACCACTAAACCTGCAATCCACTGCTTTTCTTTTTTCGCAAACAACTGGTCTAAGCGACAACGTAAGAATCGACCTAGCTCATGGTCGTAACTATCGATAGGGTGGCCTGTCACATACAAGCCAAGGGTATTTTTTTCGCCTTTTAGTCGCTGCTTGAGCGTTAGGGGGCGGGCACTCATATGCCGATCATATGCCGCATCTAGGGCATCAACATCATCCACTACAGCGGCGATTTCGCCAAACAAATCCATCATACCGGCGTCTTGGTTACGCTCGTTTTGATCAGCCGCTTGCACCGCATCAGGGATGGCGCTATAAAGCACGGCGCGTTCTTGGTTAGGCACCATTTGGTCGAGCGCACCACTGGCTACTAGGGCTTCGAGCACACGTTTGTTGATTTTTTTACTACCCACTCGTTTACAAAAATCAAACAGGTCAACAAACGCACCACCGGCCTCTCGGGCCTCAATGATAGCGGCCACAGGGCCTTCGCCAACGCCCTTTACTGCGCCTAAACCATACACCACTTCACTGTTATCATTAACCGTAAATTTGAAGTGACTGGCATTGACGTCGGGTAAATTAAGGGGCAATTCCATACGGCGGCATTCTTCAACAAAAATCACGATTTTGTCAATATTTTGCATATCCGCCGACAACACCGCTGCCATAAATTCGGCTGGGTAATGGTACTTGAGCCAAGCGGTTTGATAGGCCACTAAGGCATAAGCAGCCGAATGTGATTTGTTAAATCCGTAACCGGCAAACTTTTCTACCAGATCAAAAATATTGCCTGCAAGCTCGTCGGCAATGCCGTTAGCTAAACTACCGGCGATAAAACCAGAGCGCTGCTTGGCCATTTCTTCTGGCTTTTTCTTACCCATAGCACGCCGCAACATGTCGGCCTCGCCTAAACTATAGCCCGCCATCACCTGAGCAATTTGCATGACCTGCTCTTGGTACAAAATAATGCCGTAGGTAGGTTCTAGCACTGGCTGCAAAGAGTCTAACTGGTAGTTTTCGTGGGGCCAGGCCAACTTAGCACGGCCGTGCTTACGGTTGATAAAGTCATCCACCATGCCCGACTGCAACGGCCCCGGACGAAACAGCGCCACCAAAGCAATGATATCTTCGAAAGTACTAGGTAACTGCCGTTTGATCAGGTCTTTCATACCGCGTGATTCCAACTGGAATACACCCGTGGTCTCGGCCCGTTGCAATAACTTAAACACCGGCTCATCATCCAGCGGTATGGTTTCAATGGCGATGGCCGACTCGCCCTTTTCTGCCCGTCGCTGGTTGATCATGCCCATGGCCCAATCCACCACGGTGAGAGTTTTTAGACCCAAAAAGTCAAATTTAACCAGGCCTGCATCTTCGACGTCATTTTTGTCGTACTGAGTCACTAAGCCAGAGCCATCAACGTCACAATAAAGCGGCGAAAAGTCAGTTAACTTGGTGGGCGCGATCACCACACCACCGGCATGTTTACCGACGTTGCGGGTTAAGCCTTCCAGCTGATAAGCCATCTCCATGATTTCTTGGACTTCGTCACTGCCATCAATAAACTCTCGCAGAGCATCTTCTTGCTCCACCGCTTTACTCAGGGTAATGCCCACTTCAAAAGGAATCAATTTAGACAACTTATCGGCCAAACCAAACGGTTTACCTTGCACCCGAGCGACGTCTCGCACCACGGCTTTAGCGGCCATGGTACCGAAGGTGATGATTTGTGATACTGCGTCTTTACCGTAAGTTTGGGCCACATACTCGATCACTCGGTCGCGGTTATCCATACAAAAATCGATATCGAAGTCGGGCATCGACACCCGTTCCGGATTTAGGAAACGCTCAAACAGCAAATCGTACTTAAGGGGGTCTAGGTCGGTAATTTCTAACACATAAGCCACTAACGAACCGGCACCCGATCCACGGCCAGGGCCCACAGGGATGTCGTTATCTTTGGCCCACCGGATAAAGTCCATAACAATAAGGAAGTAGCCGGGGAAACCCATTTGGGTAATGATGTCGAGTTCAAAATCTAACCGATCATCAAACTCTTTTCGCTTTACAGCAAAGTCTGGATCGTTGCTATCGAGAATGGTTTCAAGGCGCTTGTCCAACCCTTTACGAGACACGTCACCAAAAAACTGATCCATGGTCATGCCTTCCGGTACCGGGAAGTTAGGCAAGCAACAGCGGCCTAACTCAATGTCCAGATTACAACGCTTGGCAATTTCAACACTATTAGCTAAAGCCGATGGCAAGTCCACAAACAAGGCTTGCATTTCTTCGGGGCTACGTAGATATTGCTGATTGGAATAATTCTTAGGGCGGCGTGGGTCATCCAAGGTCATACTTTGGTTAATACAGACGCGAGTTTCGTGGGCTTCAAACTCTTCTGCCGCCACAAACATGACGTCATTAGTGGCCACCAAGGGCACCTGCGCCACGTGGGCTAAGGCCACTGACAGGTGCAGACACTGTTCATCATCTTGACGTCCAGTGCGCTGCACCTCTAAGTAAAAACGGTCGCCGAACACGCCAGTCCAATAGGCCAGCACGGCCTCTGCTTCGTCCACACCACGATTAAGAAGGGCACGGCCCACCTCACCCTGCGAGGCTCCAGACAGGGCAATCAAACCGTCACTTTGCTGTGCCAGCCAATGACGCTCTACAATGGCTTTGCCCTCTGGGGTCTGGCCTTCTTGAAACGAGCGTGAGACCAACTCGGTTAGGTTAAGGTAGCCTTGGGGGTTCATGGCCAACAGGGTCATACGGCTCACTGGCAGGTCGGTGGCCGGATCGGCAGCTAGATAAATGTCGCAGCCACAAATGGGTTTTATACCGGCCCCTTGTGCCGCTTTGTAAAACTTGACCATGCCACACATATTGGACTGATCCGTTAAGGCAATCGCAGGCATTTGTTCGGCTTGCAGAGTTTTCATCAATGGTTTGATACGCACCATGCTATCAATCAATGAAAACTCGGAGTGCATTCGCAAATGCACAAAGGGTACAACTAGTGACATTATCTAATTTCCAATCAATCGTCGCACCGGCGCAAAACTACGCCGATGTTGCGGGCTCACGCCGTGTTCTTCAAGGGCCTGCATATGGGCTTTAGTGGGGTAACCCTTATGCTTATCAAGACCGTAATCTGGGTATTGTTGATGCCAGCCTAGCATTTCTCGGTCGCGGGTGACTTTAGCAATAATAGACGCCGCGCCAATACAAATTTCTTTAGCATCGCCTTTAACGATGGCCTCACTGGCACAAGGCAGCTGCGGGCAACGATTGCCGTCAATTAACGCTAAATCTGGCATCACCGACAAACCCAATACGGCGCGCTGCATCGCAAGCATGGTGGCCTGCAATATATTGATATTATCAATCTCAGCAACACTAGCCCGCCCCACAGACACACTTAAAGCATCGCGTAAAATGAGATCAAACAACCGCTCACGGGTTTTTTCGGTGAGGGCTTTTGAGTCTCCTAGCCCAGCAATGGGCTTATTTGGGTCAAGTATCACAGCCGCCGCCACCACATCACCAAACAAAGGCCCTCGCCCTGCTTCATCTACGCCGCAGATCAAACTCATTGCTTGGGTCATGTTGCCGCCTTATCAGATGTCTGTTGCGCAATCACCTCTAACACCGCATGGGCCGCCGTGGCACTGGCACCACACGCCAACTGTTGGTGAATGTCAGCAAAGTGCTGTTGCTGTGCGGCAGCCACGTTGGTATCAAACAACAAAGCTTCTAGTTTTTGCGCCATGAGTTTTGGCTGCACTGCATCTTGTAATAATTCTTCTACTATTTGTTGACCGGCTAACAGGTTAGGTAAACTTACAAACGGCACCTTAAGCTTGCGTTTAAACAAGCGATAGCTCAAGCCGTTCATGCGATAACATACTAACATCGGTTTTTCGAACAACAGGGTTTCTAAGGTTGCCGTTCCCGAAGCCACTAACACCGCGTCTGCCGCCGCCAACACGGGGTGGGATTGGCCCAACACAAGTTGAATGCGTAATTTGGGGTGGGCTAACAATTGGTGCTGCAGTTCGGCTTGACGCTGCGGGTTAGCCGCTGCCACCACCACCTGCAGAAGTGGGTGCTGTTGCTGCAATAATGCCGCGGTTGCCAAAAAATCCGGCGCTAGTTTGCGCACCTCTGCGGCACGACTGCCCGGCAACAGAGCTAATACCGGCTGTCGTGCGACTAACTGCAATTGAGTTTGCGCCGCCGCCTGGGTCAAATCACCAGGAATAACATCGGCTAAGGGGTGACCCACAAAGGTCGCTGGGATATTGTGGCGTTGATAGTATGGCAATTCAAAGGGTAACAGAGCCAATACGCGGTGACACGCTTTAGCCACGGTAAACACTCGATCTTCGCGCCACGCCCATACCGATGGACTGACATAATGTACGGTGGGTATATTAGCCGCTTTAAGCCGAGTTTCCAGTACAAAATTAAAATCTGGTGCATCAATTCCCACCACCGCTAATGGTGGCTGTTTTATGTAACGTTTGATCAAACGCCGACGCAACCTTAACAGTTCGGGCAAACGACCCAACACTTCCACCAACCCCATCACTGACAATCGTTCCATAGGCACCAAACTGGTGAAGCCTAGGGCTAACATTTGTGGTCCGCCAATACCTTCAAAATTCAGTTCCGGCCTCTGTTTTTGCAGAGCACGCATTAACCCCGCACCGAGCACATCGCCCGATGCCTCTCCGGCGATAATAACAATGGTGTGATTGGCCATAGGGTAGCGGTTATCGAATGATGCCGCGGCTAGTGTCTTGTAACGAAGTAATCAAAACAGACAATTCGTCACCCTCACCAGACAGGCCTTGTAGACGGGCAATCGCGGCATCCAAAGTTAGACCCTGACGGTAGAGAATCTTATAGGCTTGACGCAAATTCTTAATGGCTTGCTCAGAAAAACCTCGGCGTTTTAAGCCCTCGGTATTCATACCGTGAGGCGAGACTGAATTACCGTTAGCCATGACAAATGCAGGGATATCCTTGAGCACCACACTGCCTGCCCCAGTCATACAATGAGGCCCGATATGGCAAAACTGATGCACTGCCGTAAAGCCACCTAAAATGACGAAATCGCCGACATGGACGTGACCAGCGAGGGCTACATTGTTAGCAATAATAACGTTATTGGCCACCACACAGTCGTGTGCTACGTGCACATTGGCCATGAGTAAGTTGTTGTTGCCAATACGGGTGACGCCCGCGTCTTGTACCGTGCCGCGATGCAGGGTACAGCCTTCACGAATGACGTTATCGTCGCCTATCTCAAGCCGTGTGGGCTCGCCGTTATACTTCATATCCTGGCAGGCTTCGCCTACCGAGCTAAACTGGAAGATATGATTGTTACGCCCAATACGAGTAGGGCCCTTAACGACCACATGTGATTCTAGCTTAGTGCCAGCGCCAAGCTCTACGCCAGCACCAACAATGGAGTATGGACCAATTTCCACATCATCCGCAATAATGGCATTGGCATCTATAATAGCACTTGCATGAATCAATGGCTGGGACACTAAACCTTCCTATCTGCACATAAAATAGTAGCCGATGCCACGCGTTCACCGTCCACACTGGCACAACAATCAAACTTCCAGATACCGCGTTTTTCAGACATGATGCTGGCTTCAAGCTGCAACTTGTCTCCCGGTACCACCGGGCGTTTAAAGCGCAGTTTATCGGACCCAACAAAGTAATAAATAGACCCGTCTTGAGGGGTTTTATCCATGGTTTTAAAACCGAGAATACCCGCCGCTTGCGCCATCGCTTCGATGATCAATACGCCTGGCATGACCGGATGATCTGGAAAGTGGCCATTAAAAAAAGGCTCATTCACAGTCACGTTCTTGTAGGCGATAATGGACTCACCAAGATTGAGTTTGGTAACTCGATCAACCAATAAGAATGGGTAGCGATGAGGTAGATATTCGCGGATTTCTTTAACGTCCATAACCATAAAAATGCCTTTTCCTTTCGTTCTTGTCTATGCCAAAAAAACAGCGCTCAGCCTTTTAACTGTTGAAGTTCGGCTTCTAATTGCTTAAGCCGCTTCGCCATTTGGTCTAGTTGTTTAAAACGTGCAGCATTACGCCGCCATTTTTGATTTTTGTCTAGGCCCGTACCCGATGAATAGGCACCTGGCTCATTAATCGAGTGGGTCACCAGTGACATGGCCGTCACATGCACGCCATCTGCCAAGGTAAGGTGGCCAGTAATGCCACATGCTCCCGCCACGGTACAGTGTTTACCCAGTTTTGTACTGCCTGCAATGGCGGTACACCCTGCAATTGCAGTATAGTCGCCCAGCTCTACATTATGGGCAATCTGCACCTGATTATCCAGCTTAACACCATGGCCGATAATAGTATTATCGAGCGCGCCACGGTCGATGCTGGTGCCGGCGCCAATTTCCACAAAGTCACCTACAATAACGCCACCTAACTGTTCTATTTTAACCCACTCATCACCGTCTTTGGCAAAACCAAAGCCGTCTGCGCCAATCACTGCGCCGCTATGCACAGTACACGAGCAGCCTAATTGAACATCGTGATAGAGGGTAACGTTAGCACCTAAGCGGGTATCATCACCGATAGATGAACCAGCGCCAACCACAGTGTTGGCACCAATAGTGACCCTATCGCCGATAATCGCATCGGCACCGATCACCACACCTGGTGCCAAATTAACCTGTTCACCTAGGTGGGCACTGGCCGCCACTTCGGCTGAGCCATGTATACCGCTAAATTGATCCGCCGGGGCAAAGGCCTGTGACAAACGGGCGTATCCCAAATATGGGTTTACTAACAACAAACAATTGCCACTAAAAAGGTGTGCCTGATCAGGGTGCAAAATGACCGCACCTGCGACGCACTGTTGTAGCTGACTGGCATATTTCATATTCGCCAAAAAGCTCACTTGGTGCGCTTGAGCTTTAACCACCGTTGCTAACCCAGTGACCGGGTAATCCGCTTCGCCCTTTAATTCAGCACCAAGCAGCCGTGCAATTTCACCCAAGGTTAAATGTTGCAATTACGGCTCCAAATTTAACAGTTCGACAACCTTAGGTGTAATGTCGATACCCGCGGCGTTATAAATCACCGACTGGCCGTTAATAATTAAGGAGATGTTATTTTCTTCAATTAACTGACGCAAGATTTTGTCCAACGTTGGGCGCATTTTAGCTAAAAACTCTTGCTCTATTTTAAGCTTAGTATTTGATAAGTAATTTTGTAACTGTTGATACTCTGCTGCTAAAGCCTGAATTTCACCCTGAAGGGCTTGGACTTCTGCGGCACTCATCAGGTCTTTGTCTGCCTGCAAACGCTGCTGCAATGCTTGCAATTCCACTCCCATGGCATCAAAGCGTGTCGTTTGGGGTTTCAGCTCAGCGGATAATTGATGCCCCAAAGCAATGGCTTTTTCGGTGGCAAACATGGCTTGCTCGGGCTTTAACACCACGATGGTTTCTGCGTGTGCCAAAGCGGGCACCACTAGGCTCATAGCCAACAGTGCCGAGCCTAATATACGCGGGAATTTATTCATTATTAACTATCCTTATTAAGTTAAAAAGATCGACCAAGAGTGATGTGAGTAGACTGCGTCTGATCGCCGGACTTTTGCTTTAACGGATTAGCAACCACCAAGGTTAAAGGCCCAACTGGGGTTAACCAGGACAGGTTCAAACCACCCGAAACCCGCAATTCACCGGCGCTAAATGCACCAGACTGATACACGTTACCCACGTCCACAAACAACGAAGTTCGCACCGAAGGCATATCATTAAACAAAGGGAAAATAAGTTCGGCCGAACCCGTGGTTAGTAGCTGCCCACCTAATGGTTCGCCAATGGAGTTTTTAGGGCCTAGAGAGTTGAAGGCAAAACCACGCACACTACCAAAACCGCCACCATAATAGTTGGCAAAGAATGGTGCCGTGCTGGTGTCACCGTATGCCCCTACAACGCCCACACGAGCGCCCGCAGAAAACACCAACGACTCACTATGGTTTAATGGTGTAAAGGTACGGTAGTCGTAACCTAATTGATAAAAGTTCAAATCACTGTTGGGTAACGCCAAGTCTAAGTTAACCCCGTGGGAACTGCCTTTGGTCGGATACCAAAAGTCATTAAGGGTGTTATTGTTCCAGTTTATGGTGGACTTATATTGTTTATATTGCTTGCCTTCTGCGGCAACAAAACTAGCCACCTCGGTCGCCGTTGTGCCACCCAATGCTAAGTCAATACGCTCATAGCCCAACTTAAAATCGAGACGTGTATGATCGTCAATAGGGTAGCCAAAGCGCATGTCTACACCCACTGTGTCGGTCGCAAAGTTACTCACAGCAACTTTGGCATAATCGCGCTTAGTGTAATACAGATCAATGCCTCGACTCACGCCATCCACGGTGTAATAGGGATTAAGATAACTAAAGCGATATTCGTCAGTACTACTACTGGACGAGAATGAGGCTTCCATTTTATTGCCGGTGCCTAAGAAATTGTTTTGGTTAACAGAACCACCCCAAAATGCACCCTCACCATCGTTATAACCCACCACTGCAGACCAATCTGCCGTGAGGCCTTCTTCCACAGCAAACTCCACATCGAGTTGATCGTCAGTACCCGCAACAGGGGTGGTTTCCACGGCAACATTATTGAAAAAGCCTAAGCGCTGTAAACGTAGCTTAGATGCCCTAATGTCGGCCATGGCTGCAACACCACCTTCTATTTGGCGCATTTCACGACGTAAAACCTCATCACTGGTGCGCGTGTTACCGCGGAAATCTATGCGTCGAACATAGGTTCTTTTGCCGGCTCGCACTTGGTATTGCACGTCTACGGTTTTTAGATTTTCGTTGATTAGTGGCACCGGCTGAATATCGGCAAAGGCAAACCCTTGATCCCCAAACAGTTGGCGTACATCTTGTGCAGCGTTGACTAAATCTCGACGGGAAAACACCTGTCCAGACGAGGCATTGATGAGGCTTCTGATATCGGCCTCTTGGACTTCGTATTGACCAGCAATACTCACTTTGCCAATGGTAAACTGGTCGCCTTCGGCCAAATTAATGGTAATAAACACATTAGTTTTGTCTGCTGAGATCGCCACTTGGGTCGATTCGATATTAAATAACACATAGCCTTTATCTAAATAATGCGAGCGAATGTTTTCTAAGTCGGCGGTGAGCTTTTCGCGGGAATATTGATCGTCTTTAGTAAACAAGGTCCAAAACCCAGGGGTTTGCAGACTCATCAGTTTGATCAATTCACTATCACTGAAGTCATCATTACCAATGATATTGATATGACTAATGGAGGAAGTCACACCCTCATTAATACTCACCTCTATGGATACGCGGTTTTCACCCAAATCTTCTACAACCGACTCTACCAACACGGCATAACGACCCTGACTGTTATACTGACGCTCCAATTCGAGCTCGATTTGAGCGAGGGTGGCGCGCTGGAAGATCTCACCTTCTTTGAGGCCCGCAGCTTCTAGTGCAGCACGTAACTGCTCGGTTTTTAGTAATTTATTACCATCCAATCCAATAAAACCAATGGCAGGCCGCTCGCGTACGACTACGACCAGTAAGTTACCGTCTTGTTGTAGTTCAATGTCTTCGAAATAGCCACTTCTAAACATACTACGGGTAGCAAACGCCAAGCTTCGGTCGTCTACATCATCACCTACTTGCAACGGCAATGTCGCAAAAGCTTGGTTTGAAGTTAGGCGCTGCAAACCTTCGATGTGGATGTTTTCAATGGTAAATTCTCCACTCAGAGCCATAGGAGACATGGCCATCGTCAAACTTAACAAGAGTCCCAAAAGAACACGTTTCATATACATTTTACCTATAATTATTAATGACGCATCAAGTCATTAGCAATAGCGATGATCATAACGCTAAACACTATGGCCATTCCAATACGCAAGCCTATAGCCTGAATTCGATCAGGCACTTTCCGACCGGTAACTAACTCTATGAAGTAATATAGCAAATGCCCGCCATCGAGCATAGGAACAGGCAATAGATTTAACACACCTAAGCTCACACTTAAGTAGGCCATAAAACTAATGTAGGTAATCAAACCTGACGCGGCGGAAGCGGCAGCGACCTTAGCAATACTAATAGGACCACTTAAATGCTCGACCGACACCACCCCTTGCACCATTCTACTCAGAAAGCTAAGGGTGAGAGCGGCCATTTCTAGGGTTTTTTGACCACCTGCCATTATCCCATCGACCAAGCCTAGCTGCTGCTGGTGTTGTATAGAATAAGGCCATGAAATAGAGGCGACCCCTACCCCAATCTTACCGATTAAACCACCTGCTTGGTCAACATCACTGAGCAATGTTAACGGCAATAACAACAGCTCGCCGCGACGCTCCAAAGCGACCAGCACACTCGTATCTGGGTGGCCTTGGACATAGGTTACAAACTCATTAAAGCCAGCCATCGGCTGCTGGTTAAGCGCTACTATTTTGTCGCCCACTCGCAGTCCAGCGAGTTGCGCAGCACCACCCTCGATCAGCCGATCAATAACGATGGGCACATTGGGTCGCCAAGGTTCAATGCCTAACTGCGATAGAGGGCTTGTTTGCACAGCCTCAGCCATCCACCGATTGACAGGAACCCGATAGGACACAACACCGCCTACCAGCGGCAGTTGATCTGACGCATTGGCGTGCACCGCTTGCTGCTGCAATACAGACCTATCCAGCGGCTGCAACGCCACGTCAATGTAGCCCGTTGCGCCAATTCGCTTGGCCAATGCTAGATTAACCGCTTCCCAACTACGCGTTACCTGCCCATCAATAGAAATAATTTGTTGTACTGGCGTTAAGCCTGCTGTTTGAGCTGGCGAATTCGCCAAAACAGGCCCGATTACGGGAATCAACTGGGTGGTGCCGGCCATTTGCACTACGGCATAGAGCAAGGCAGCAAACACCAAGTTGACAATAGGGCCCGCGGCCACAATAGCAATGCGCACCCATACCTTTTGCTGGTCGAACGCAGCCGCCATCTCATGTTGAGGAACGTCATCATTACGGCTGTCTAACATACGTACATAGCCACCTAACGGTATCCATGCAAACACATATTCAGTGCCATCTTGGCCGATACGCTGAAATATGGGGCGCCCAAAACCAACGGAAAAGCGCAGCACTTTGACACCACTCCAACGGGCTACAAAAAAATGACCCGCCTCATGGATGCTGACTAATACAGCAAGGGCAAATAATGTGGTTAATATGGTAGTAAGCATTACGCCTCAGGGGTTTAAGTGCCCACCAAAAGAAGGCACAGTGCAAATACGGGTGCTGCAGAAGTGAGGCTATCAATGCGGTCCATGATGCCGCCATGGCCGGGTAAAATTGAGCCACTGTCTTTAATGCCACACTGGCGTTTAAACATGCT
This sequence comes from Oceanospirillaceae bacterium, assembly GCA_029938085.1. GTDB lineage: Bacteria > Pseudomonadota > Gammaproteobacteria > Pseudomonadales > Balneatricaceae > Njordibacter. The sequence continues at coordinate 71,794 of JAPYOS010000009.1, forward strand.
TTCAGTGAGGTCGCCAATCACCGAGGCAAATAACACCACCACAGCCAAAAGATAGATGCTCAAGGACATATCCTTGGCGAAATGTAGGTAAGGCTGCACCAAGGCAGACACCAATAATACAGTGGCCACTGCACCACCCACACCCGCCCATGACTTTGCGGGGCTAACCCTAGGCATGAGCTTACGCTTACCAAAACGTTTACCGGCAAAATAGGCACCGGTATCCGCACCCCATACCAGCAAAAACAAATACACCATCAGCCACGGACCCTGATCCATCTGCCGAATCGACACCATGGCCGCCCATGTAGGGACCAAAATAAACAGCCCAACTAGGCCTTTACTAGGACGCCGACACCAAAGCTTAGAAAAACGCGGGTACTTCACTACCAACAGTGTCGCCACCAACCACCAACCAGCAGCCACGGCAAACACCCATTGCTGGTACTGCGCCATGAGCTTTTGTAGCACCACAATCGCAAACAATACAGTCAGCACGTACACGGTACGCTGACTACGGCTTACCAACCGCATCATAGCGGTCCATTCCCATGCCCCCATAAGTACAACGAGGGCCATAAATAATGCGAACGCTTGGTGCGGCAAAAAAAACACCGCGCCTAACGTAAGCGGGGCCAGCACCAAGGCTGTAGCAATTCTTGATCTCAACATATTATTATTTTATATTGCGTCAAAGCGGCTTACCACTCCGTGGTTAGGCATTCGACTCTTGTTCAGTTAACTGCGCACTTGTTTGGCCAAATCTCCGTTGTCTTTGGCCGAACTCCACAAGTGTATCAACCATCTTTTGGTGCTTAAACTCAGGCCACAAGGCATCTACAAAAACAAACTCCGCATACGCCATTTGCCACAACAAAAAGTTGCTAATGCGCTGCTCACCACTGGTACGAATACATAGGTCTACCGCCGGCAAATCACCCAAACTCATGTATTTGCCAAACTTTTCTTCAGTTATGGCGTCGATATCCAAGCCTTGCTGCTGAACTTCGAGCGCCATTTTTTTAGCTGTTTCTACAATGTCCCAACGGCCACCATAGTTGGCCGCAATGTTAAGCTGCATACCGGTGTTAGCTTGAGTTTTAGTTTCTGCCAATACAATCAGCTTTTGTAATTCTGGACTTAAGCCCTGAATGTTACCAATAATTCGCAAGCGAATGTTGTTTTCATGGAGCTTATTCACTTCGCGCTTAAGCACGTACACAAATAAGTCCATCAAGGCTTTAACTTCGAGTGGCGGGCGCCGCCAGTTCTCACTACTAAACGCAAATAACGTGAGCGCAGGAACTTGGTAGTGCACCGCCGTTTCAATCACGGCACGCACTGCGTCAACACCCGCTTTATGGCCAGCAACACCAGACAAACCTTCGCGCTTAGCCCAGCGATTGTTGCCGTCCATAATAATGGCAATATGCTCAGGTAAAGCGTCCAGTTTCTGTGCCAGTATAGTTTGGCGCGGGTCGGTCATGCAGTCATCCTTAATATGGGCCTAGAAAGAAGCGAGATGCAGGTTAAACCTCCATCAAATCCTTTTCTTTCGCTAGTAGGGCCGCTTCGATGCTAGCCACGTGTGCATCAGTCACCTTTTGCACCAAATCTTCACCACGGCGGGCATCATCTTCTGAGATGTCTTTATCCTTCAAAAGTTCCTTAATATCGCCATTGGCATCACGGCGAATGCTGCGTACCGATACACGGGCCTTTTCAGCTTCTTCGCGTGCACCACGAATAAAGCTTTTGCGTGTCTCTTCCGTTAACGCCGGCATCGGCACACGAATCAAGTCACCTGATGTAGACGGGTTAAGGCCTAAGTTCGCCTTCATAATGGCTTTTTCAATTTCTGGCACCATGGGTTTTTCCCAAGGAGAGACAGCCAAACAACGGCCATCTTCTACAGAAATGTTGGCCAGCTGATTTAACGGCGTGTCGCTACCATAATAAGACACCATTACACTGTCTAGAATACTGGGATGTGCGCGACCTGTGCGGATACGCTTAAAGGCTTCACTAAGGGCGCCAATACTCTTGTCCATACGCGCATCGGCATCTTGCTGAATGTCGTTAATCATTTTATTCCCCGCCCTCAGGCAATGTCACATTTACCAAGGTACCTTCATGGCCACCGACGACTAGGTTGACTAGCGCACCTGGGTTATTCATATTAAATACTCGTACCGGCATTTCTTGGTCGCGGCATAAACACATGGCCGTAAGATCCATCACACCCAACTGCTTTTCTATGGCTTCGTCAAAGGTAACGTACTCGTATTTAACCGCAGCAGGATTTTTAACGGGGTCCGCATCATATACGCCGTCCACCTTGGTCGCTTTAAGCACTACGTCGGCTTCTACTTCAATACCACGTAACGCAGCAGCAGAGTCGGTAGTGAAAAAAGGATTACCCGTACCGGCAGAAAAGATCACCACATTGCCTTGAGATAAATATAGCATAGCATTGCGACGGTCATAATGATCCACTACACCGCTCATGGGAATAGCCGACATGACTCGAGTCGTGATGTTTGAGCGCTCTAACGCATCACGCATGGCCAAGGCGTTCATCACCGTAGCTAGCATGCCCATATGGTCGCCAGTCACTCGATCCATACCGGCTTCACTCAATGCAGCACCACGAAACAAGTTGCCGCCGCCGATGACTAGACCAACCTGCACACCGATACCCACTAACTGACCAATCTCAAGTGCCATACGATCCAATACCTTGGGGTCTATACCAAAGCTTTCGCTACCCATAAGGGCTTCGCCGCTGAGCTTGAGCAAAATCCGCTTATAGCGAGGTTGGCGCTTATCAGGAATTGCCATTCATCTTCTCCGAGTAGTTACTGTGCCCCGCTAGCCTAGACATGTGTATAAGATAGCGCTGACAAAACAATAAGATAGTGACGTATTAATCAGTCTAGAGCAAGTTATGCCCTAGACTAAAATCAAAAAAAAAGCGCCGCCACAGCAGGCTAGCTACCGTGACGACGCTTTATATAAGGTTAATTAATCTTAACCTTTTAGCTGCTGTGCAACTTCTGCAGCAAAATCCACTTCTTCAACTTCGATGCCTTCGCCAACTTCTAAACGATTGAAGGCAGACACAGACGCATCAACTGCTTTAAGCAAGTCGCTGATTTTTTGCTCTGGGTTCTTAACAAAAGGCTGCTCAGTTAGACTGTTTTCAGCCAAGAACTTGTTGATACGGCCAGTCATCATCTTATCGACGATCGCATCAGGCTTGCCGGCCATGTCTGGCTGGGCCTTGATGATTTCCTTTTCCTTTTCCACTTCGTCTGCAGACATGTCGTCACGGCTGATCACACGCGGGTTAACTGCAGTAACGTGCATGGCGATGTCTTTGGCCAACTCGCTCTCGCCAGCAGTCAACGCGATTAAGGTACCGATCTTGTTATTGCTGTGCACGTATGCGGCAACGTTAGCAGCTTCAAGCATAACAATACGACGAGGGGTAATGTTTTCGCCAATCTTCTGTACTAGCTTTTCACGAGCATCAGTTAGATCGCCAACCATCAAAGTAGCCATGTCGTCTTGCTTAGCAGCAAAAGCAGCATCCGTTACCTGACTAACAAAAGCCAAGAAACCTGCATCACGAGCAGCAAAGTCAGTTTCTGAGTTAACTTCAACCAATACACCAAAAGAACCGTCGTCGGCAACTTTTGCACATACAACGCCTTCAGCAGCAGTACGGCCAGCTTTCTTAGCCGCTTTCATACCACTAGACTTACGTAAGTCTTCGATTGCCTGCTCAATGTTGCCGTCAGCAGCAACAAGGGCTTTTTTACAATCCATCATGCCCAAGCTAGTACGCTCGCGCAGTTCTTTAACCATAGATGCAGAGATTGCAGCCATTAGAAAATCCTCAAATTGGGTTCATAACGCCCTTACCCACACGGTAAGACGTTGTTAAAAAAAAGGGAGCAAAGCTCCCTTTTATATGCAAATGCTTAGCTAAACCAAGGGTTTAGTCTTATTCAGCAGCTGCTTCTTCGGCTACTTCAGCCACTTCAACGAATTCGCCAGCCACTGCTGTGCCGTCGTCTTTGCCAGCTGCACAGGCATCAGCCATAGCAGAAACATAGATTTCGATCGCGCGAAGTGCGTCGTCGTTAGCAGGGATAACGTAATCGATGCCATCTGGGTTGCTGTTAGTATCAACGATACCGATAACAGGGATGCCCAGCTTGTTGGCTTCGTTGATCGCAATACGCTCATGCTCAACGTCAACTACGAACAAAGCGTCTGGTAGGCCGCCCATGTCCTTGATGCCGCCGATAGCGCGCTCAAGCTTTTCCATTTCACGTTGACGCATCAACGCTTCTTTCTTAGTCAACTGCTCAGATGTGCCGTCGTTGAACTGAGTTTCCAATGTACGGAAACGGTTGATCGACTGACGAATCGTCTTGTAGTTAGTTAACATGCCGCCCAACCAACGATGGTTAACGTAAGGCATGCCAACACGACTAGCGTGTTCTTTAATCAACTTACCTGCCGCGCGCTTAGTACCAACGAACAATACCTTGTTCTTGTTGGAAGCCATTTTCTCAACGATAGCAAGGGCATCGTTAAGGGCTGGCAAAGTTTGATCTAGGTTGATGATATGGATTTTGTTACGAGCGCCAAAGATGTACTGGCCCATTTTTGGGTTCCAGTAACGTGTTTGGTGGCCGAAGTGGGCGCCGGCTTTAAGCAGGTCGCGCATACTTACTTTAGTCATTTTAATTTCCTTTGTACGGGTTAGGCCTCCATAAACCCTCGCCTTGTTCTACTTAATAGAAGCAAGGACCACAGTTCGATCAGAAGCCTTAAAGCAGGCATCCAACACCCAGAACCATGTGCCGGTTTATGTGTGACGTTAAGTTAAGCTCCAAATACGTTGCGTTTGTGGTTACACAAGAGCAGTTCGAATTTGGGCGCGCAATTTATACCATAAAACACGTCACAAAGGCAAAACATAATTGCAATCACTGCAGCATTTTAGCTGCTCGTATTTTTACCACCGATGCCAAGCCATGTAATTAATTTCTACTCCATGTCTGATATAATTCCGTACAACAAAGCCCACTTGCTAAACACACACTGAGAAGTCGATGAATATTCTTATTAAAGACGCCGCCGAAATAGAAAAAATGCGCGTAGCCGGCCGCTTGGCAGCAGAAGTATTGGAAATGATCCACGAGCATGTACAAGTGGGCGTAACCACCAACAAACTCAACCAGCTCTGCCATGACTACATTGTTGATGTGCAAGAGGCTGTACCTGCGCCGCTAAACTACCACGGATTTCCTAAGTCTATTTGCACCTCGGTTAATCAGGTTGTGTGCCATGGCATACCTAACGACAAACCGCTCAAGAATGGTGATTGGGTGAATATCGACATCACGGTGATTAAAGACGGTTACCATGGCGATACCAGCCGCATGTTCCCTGTCGGCAAAGCAGCCCCCCATTCCGAACGTTTAGTCGCTATTACCCAAGAGTGTTTATATAAAGGCATGGCGCTGGTTAAACCTGGTGCTCGTTTAGGCGACATTGGTCATGTAATCCAAGTACACGCCGAAGCTAATCACTACTCCATTGTGCAAGAATATTGTGGCCACGGTATTGGCGTAGGTTTTCACGAAGACCCACAGGTGTTGCATTACGGTAAACCCAATACGGGTGTAGAACTCAAACAAGGCATGATATTTACCATTGAACCCATGCTCAATGCAGGCAAGCGCCATGTGAAGCTGAATAAGAACGACGGCTGGACAGTGACTACCGTAGACAAGCGTTTATCGGCTCAGTTTGAACACACCATATTGGTGACTGCCGACGGCTATGAAAACCTCACTATTCGTAAAGAAGAAATGGTGTAACCGTGTCTGTGGTTAGCGAATCGCTGCAACAGCTGCTTATCAACCACAAGCAATTGCAGCAACAACTGGCTGAGCAAGACCCTGCCCATGTGTTAAAAACCGCCCTTGAACGCGGCCAAGCTAAACTTGACGCTTTGTTCAACGAACACCAAGAAACACGTGTTTATGAACTAGTGCATGCTCGCGCTTGGATGGTAGATCAAATCCTCCGCCTAGCTTGGCAACAATACCCATGGCCAGAACAAGCAGCCTTAGTTGCGGTGGGTGGATACGGGCGTGGTGAGTTACATCCTCAGTCTGACATCGACTTACTCATTTTACTCGATAACGATCTGCCGGAATCTAGCTGGCACACCTGTACCCAACAGTTCATCACCTTCATCTGGGATTTAGGCTTACAAATTGGCAGCAGTGTACGCAGCCTTAACGATTGTTACGAACAAGCCAAAGGTGACATTACAATTGCTACCAGCTTACTGGAATCACACACCCTTATTGGCAATGCAGACTTGCTTAAAAAAGTATTCAACTGGGTGATTTCTGAGAAAGCGTGGAGTGACGAAGCATTTTATAAAGCCCGCATCAAAGCCCAGCAAAAAAGGCACCAGCGTACCAATGACACTGAGTACAATTTAGAGCCCAACATCAAAAATTCGGCGGGTGGGTTACGCGACATACAAACCATTGGTTGGATAGGAAAACGGCACTTTGGTTTGCGTTATATGGCTCAACTGGCCGACCACGACTACCTTAACCAAACCGAACTAGACAACCTTAAACGTGGTATCAACTACCTGTGGACCATTCGTTACGCACTACATTTGATCGCCAAGCGTCCAGAAGACCGACTGCTGTTTGATCACCAACGTAAACTAGCCGAATTTTTTGGTTATCTAGACAATGACGATGAACTGGCTGTTGAGCAGTTTATGCATCGTTATTATCGTACCGCCATGCACCTAGCAGAATTAAACCAAACCTTATTACAACTATTTGACCAGGCCATTCTTCATGCCCACGAAGAAGATCAAGTCGTGTCTATCAACAGGCGGTTTGAATTACGTAACGGCCGCTTACAGGCCTGCTACCCGAGCGTATTTCTACGCCAACCATTCGCCATGATGGAAGCCTTTGTTATATTGGCCCAAAACCCACAATGCAACGCCATTGGCGCCGAATGCAAACGCCTGATTCAAGCTCACAGGCCACTAATAGACGACAAATATCGCCGTGACATACGGGTCAACAGTCTTTTTATGGAGCTGCTTCGTTCACCTGAGCGTATGTCTCATACGCTGTTAGAAATGCAACGCCAAGGTGTGTTAGGCGACTATCTGCCGGCCTTCAATAAGATTGTTGGGCGCATGCAGCACGATTTGTATCATATCTATACGGTTGATGCGCATACCATGAAGGTGGTGAAAAAGATGCGCGAACTCTTGCTGCCTAGAGAACAAGAGCGCTTTCCTGTGGCGGCTCGCTTGGTGCATGAGTTGCCCAAAATTGAACTGCTGTACATCGCTGGGCTATATCACGACATAGGCAAAGGTAGTGGCCGCGATCATTCCGTGGTGGGGGCCGAAGAGGTGCGCCAATTTTGCAGCCAACATCAGCTTGGAAAATGGGATACAGACCTGGTTAGCTGGTTAGTACGCAATCACTTGCTGATGTCCATGACGGCGCAAAAGCGAGACATCGGTAACCCCGACATTATCCACGAGTTTGCCTCCAAAATGGGTGACGAGCTCCACTTAGATTACCTTTACGTACTTACTGTATGTGATATCAACGCCACTAATCCCGAACTGTGGAATAACTGGCGTGCATCTTTGCTGCGTCAACTCTACACCGCTACTAACCGCGTATTGCGTCTAGGCCTAGACGTGCCGGTAGATCACCAAGCGCTAATAGAGCAAAGCCAAACCGATGCGCGCAAATTGCTACAGGAGCAACGCTTCAACCCAGCCATGATGAGGCGACTGTGGAAAAACTTTGGGGATGATTATTTCATTCGCGAAAATGCCAAAACGATTGCTTGGCACACCCGCACTATTCTCAACCATCAAATCGATGGGCCCGTAGTGGCACTTAGCGAGATGTCTTTTAATGCCTTTGAGGGTGGCACACAAGTGTTTGTTTACACCCAAGACAAACCCAACCTGTTTGCGGCCTTATGTGCAATTTTGGGCCAGCTTCAACTCAACATCCAAGACGCCCGCATCATCACCACAGATGATGGCTACAGCATGGATACCTTTGTAGTGCTAGACACCAATGGCAATACCATCAACCACACACCTGCACTACTTAAGCAGTTACAAAAACGCTTAACCCATGCCTTACAATTCCCGGATGACTTTGGCTATGTGGTACAACAACGCCAGCCTAGAAGCCACAAGCTATTCAAGCAGGCATCCATTGTGAGCTTAAGTAATCCCGTAGGCCGCAGCTGGACCCGCTTAGAGCTTTCCAGTTCGGACAGGCCGGGGCTGCTAGCACAGGTGGGTTTAGTGTTTATGCATTTAGGCATCAGTATTCAAAAAGCCAAGATTCAATCCATTGGCGGCCGTGTGGAAGACGTATTCTTTATTACCCTAGACAATGGCGAGCGCATTGTTGATCAAACCCTGTTGCAAACATTAGAAGACGAGATTTGTAGCGCCTTAGATAGCTAAAGCGACTACAACTCTGATAGTATATTTGCTCCATTTTTTGCACCACTAAACGCTCACAACCACAACTATAGAGAACACCCAGTGACTCAAATTCAAATGCACGGCATTAGCAATTGCGACACTATAAAGAAGGCCAAGAAATGGCTGACTGAAGCGGGCATTGAATTTAATTTTAGAGACTATAAAAAACAGCCACCCAGCGTCAACGAACTACAACAGTGGGTTGGAATGGTTGATTGGGAGCTATTACTTAATAAACGCGGCACCACGTGGCGAAAACTACCTACCGAACAACAACAAACTGTTTCGGCAGAAACCGTTTGCCAGCTACTCGCTGACCACCCGAGCATGATTAAACGGCCTTTTTTATTGCTACAAACACAAGCAGTTGTCGGTTTTAAAGCCGAACAATATGCTACTATTTTTAAACTATAAGTTTTAACATCTTATTTATTGGAGAGCCCCATGTCGCATTTTAGTTTTGCCTTTGGTATCGGTAGCCAATCTAGCCAAGGCGATTGGTTAGAAGTGTTTTACCCACAGCCTATTTTAAACCCAAGTGCGGACCTAGTTGCTGCCATTGCCGGTGTTTTAGGTAGCCAGTTAGCTGCGGGCAACCACGCCGTGCAGCTTGATGCTAAACAAGCCAGTCAATTAGCCGAGGCGTGCACTATTGCAGGCCAAGCTGACCAAGCAAAGTGGTTAACTCAAGCGGCTGACGCAGGCCAACCTATGGTGGTAACACTATTAGAAACCGACAGCGGCCCAACCACTACGCCAGAGGTGTACCTTAAGTTACAACTACTGTCTACCGGCCTTAAGCAACCCAACAGCATGGACCTTAACGGTATCTTCGGGTTATTGCCTAACGTGGCGTGGACCAACGAAGGCGCTGTGGCCATTGATGATTTAACCCAGCGCCAAATGGACGCGCGCTTACGTGGCGAGTGGCTACACGTGAACGCCGTCGATAAGTTCCCACGTATGGCCGATTACGCGGTGCCAAAGGGTATCCGTATAGGTGATGCATCGCGTGTTCGTTTAGGCGCCCACGTCGCCGAAGGCACTACCGTAATGCACGAAGGCTTTATTAACTTTAACGCCGGCACTTTGGGCCACGGCATGATTGAAGGCCGCATTTCCGCTGGCGTTACTGTGGGCAACAACAGCGACCTTGGTGGCGGTTGTTCAACCATGGGCACCTTGTCTGGCGGCGGCAAAATTGTTAACTCAGTGGGTTCAGACAGCCTCATAGGCGCTAACGCCGGCATGGGCATTCCTATTGGTAATCGCTGCATCATTGAAGCTGGTTTGTACATTACTGGTGGTTCTAAAGTCGCCTTGTTAGACATGAATAACGAGCTTATAGACACTGTAAAAGCCGCTACCCTAGCAGGCAAGCCGGACCTTTTATTCCGTCGTAACTCCCTTAATGGCCGCATTGAAGTGAAACCTAACGGTACCGCGGTAGAACTTAACGCAGACCTCCACACTAATAACTAAGATGTCTAATACCATGCCCGAACACGCCACAGTGACACCGACTATCGCGCTTGCCCAGGACTTAATGGGCCGAGCCTCAGTTACGCCAGAAGACAAAGGCTGCCAAGAATTAATGATCGGCCGCCTTGAAGCTATTGGCTTTACTGTGGAGCGTATGCGTTTTGGCGCAGTGGATAACTTTTGGGCCCGCCGCGGCACAGAAAAACCAGTGCTGGCATTTGCCGGCCATACCGACGTTGTGCCCAGTGGACCAGTGGACCAGTGGCACACGCCGCCGTTTGAACCCACCATTAAAGACGGCTTCTTATATGGCCGTGGTGCTGCCGACATGAAAGGCAGCCTGGCCTCTTGGGTTGTGGCCTTAGAACAATTTATTGCTCTATATCCTAACCACCGCGGTAGTTTAGCCTTGCTCATTACCAGTGATGAAGAAGGTCCATTTGTGGATGGCACCACTCGGGTGATTGATACCTTAGAAGCCCGTGGTGAAAAAATGGATTGGTGTATTGTGGGCGAGCCCTCGTCCACTAACACGTTAGGTGATGTTATTAAAAATGGTCGCCGTGGTTCGTTAACAGCCAACATTACCGCAAAAGGCATTCAAGGCCACGTGGCCTACCCTCACTTAGTGGATAATCCAATTCACAAAGTGGCGCCGGCGCTAGCAGAACTAGCGGCCACCACTTGGGATCAAGGCAACGAGTTTTTTCCACCCACCAGCTTCCAAATTGCCAACATTAACGGCGGCACCGGGGCTTCTAACGTGGTACCCGGCCATGTAGACGTGATGTGTAACTTTCGTTATTCCACAGAACTCACGGCCGATGACTTAACCGCCAAACTAGAAGCTATTTTGGACAGTCACAAGGTGGATTACGACATTCTTTGGACCTATAACGGCCTGCCTTTTTTAACGGCATCGGGTGCTCTAGTTGACGCCTGCCGTGATGCGATTAAAGACACCACCGGCACCAACACAGAACTCTCTACTGCTGGCGGCACATCAGACGGACGCTTCATTGCACCCACCGGCGCTCAAGTAGTTGAATTGGGGCCATGTAACGGCACCATTCATAAGCTTAACGAATGTGTGAAAGTCAGTGACTTGGAGCAGTTGACGGATGTTTATCTTGGCGTGTTAACTCGCTTGATGGCACAGGAGTCATAACTATGACGTCGCCCCAAACCGATATTGAAATTTACATTAAGTCTGTAAGCCCCGAAGCCATAAAGGCTTGGTTGGAAAGCTGCACATCTAGCTTAGCGGTAAAGAGCTCAAGCCCTAAACGTCAAGCCTATTGGGCAACCTTTGCAAGCTCTGAGAAAGAGTTTGAAATCATTGCCCTCAACAAGGTTGAAAGTAACTTTAGTAGTGTTTGGTTTAATACTAACACCACGCCATGGGCTGACGACAGGGCCTGCGCTCTAGGCGCCTTTGAACACTTTCAATCAAGCGTACGATGCGTTGCATCAGGATGGCAGGAAGGTGACGCCCCGGATCAATGGTTAAACATTGACACTCAGGGCGAAACGACTATTGATTGGTTATAAGCTATGGGCAGGCAGGATTTTGCCCACAGCACTACCAAAACCAATACGAAAACCATCACCCTGACAGTGACCACGCAAGGTTAAGGTATCGCCGTTTTCTACAAAACAACGCTGCTCGCCGCTGGCTAACGTCAACGGGGTTTTGCCATTCCAGGTAAGCTCTAGCAAGCTACCCAAAGAATCTTTGGTAGTGCCACTAATGGTACCCGAGCCTAACAAGTCACCTGTTTGCATGGCACAGCCGCTGCTAGAATGATGCGCCAACTGCTGAGCACTGGACCAATACATCGCCTTAAAGTTGGTTTGGCTAATGGTTTGTGTGTCGTCAGATGCCGCCGTGTTAATGTCCACTTGTAATGCAACATCGTAGTTACTGGCTTGGTTTTGCGCTAAGTAGTCCAATGGTTTGGGTTGTTGTACTGGGCCGTCCACACGAAACGGCTCAAGCGCTTCTTGTGTCACCACCCAAGGTGAAATAGTGGTGGCAAATGCCTTAGCCTGAAACGGCCCTAATGGCTGATATTCCCACACCTGAATATCCCTCGCACTCCAATCGTTGAGCAATACAAAACCAAAGATATTGGCTTGCGCTTGGGCTACTGTTAACGGCGTTCCCATGGCATTGGGTGTACCCACAACCGCTCCCATTTCCAGTTCGATATCTAGTTTTTGCGTAGGCCCAAAATGGGGCTCGCTCGCTGTAGGTGGCTTAAGTTGACCTAACGGCCTACGCACGTCAGTGCCACTTACCACTACGGTACTGGCGCGGCCGTTGTAACCAATAGGAATATGTAGCCAGTTGGGCATCAATGCGTTTTCCGGGTCACGAAACATAGTACCCACATTAGTCGCATGCTCTCTGGACGCATAAAAGTCAGTGTACCCTTCTACCTTGATTGGCAACAACATAGTCGCTGTCGACTGGCCTACAAGCAGAGGCTCAATTTGCGCTTGCGTGGCTGCATCCTCATTACTGAGTAAGTAAGACAATCGCGCCCGCGTGCTCGACCAGACTGTTTGATCAAGAGCCATAAAAGCGTTGATGTTAGCTTGAGCAAACAAGCTGGCGTTAACATCCAACAAACCAGAGGTCGCTAATAGATATAGGTCGACTATTTGGTCGCCAATAGCAACACCCACATGGGGCTCGGAGTTGGCTGCTGAGGTGAACACACCAAAAGGTAGATTCTGTATAGGAAAGTCTGTGGTTTGCGAGTTAGCACTGGCTACCCAGCTTTTGAGCTGAGGGTTATGAGTTGCATTAAGCATTGTTAAAACCTTTATTGGTGCATCCAGCGGGCATGCCCGGGAGCTTGTTTTGTTTCGGCCCATTCATTGAGCATGTCCCACTTCACCTGATCCAAACGTTTATCCATGTCTGGCGTACTGGTGTTAACTGCCAATTCTAAGCGATGGCCACTCGGATCAAAAAAATAAATGGATTGGAAAATGGTGTGATTGGTTGGGCCAACCACGTTTATGCCGTCAGCTTCCAGTCGCGCTTTGGTGGTTAAAAGATCATCCATAGTGTCCACTTCTAACGCTAGGTGCTGACACCAAGCCGGTGTATTTTGATCTAACTGCATGTCGGGCTTGGTTGGCAACTCAAAAAACGCCAACACACTGCCTTGGCCAGCATCCATAAACACATGCATGTAAGGGTCTGGCTCTTTTGTCGAAGGCACTTGGTCTTCGGCAATGGCCAAAATGAAGTCCATATTCAAGTATTTTCCGTACCATTCAACCGTTTGTTTTGCATCTTTACAGCGGTAGGCCACATGGTGGATTTTGTTGACTTTCATGCTACACCCCTCGCTAAATTACGCCTCGACTGAGTTGATCACGCTCGATAGATTCGAATAGGGCTTGGAAGTTACCTTCACCAAAACCCTCGTCCTGTTTGCGTTGGATAAACTCAAAAAATACAGGCCCAAGCAGGGTGCCTGAAAAAATTTGTAGCAACAACTTAGGCTCTCCGTCTCCAGTAGTGCCATCTAACAAAATGCCTCGGGCCTGTAGTTCATCGGTTGGCTCGCCGTGGCCTGGAAGACGCCCTTCAAGCATGTCGTAATATGAATCAGGCGGCGCCTTCATGAAGGGCACACCCAAGGCCTTAAGCTTGTCCCAACAGGCGAGCAAGTCATCACAGATCAGCGCTATATGCTGGATACCTTCACCATTGAACTGCATCAAAAACTCTTCGATTTGGCCAGAACCACCAGCAGCTTCTTCGTTAAGCGGTATACGAATTTTGCCATCGGGAGCGCTCATTGCCCTTGAAGTGAGGCCGGTGTACTCGCCTTTAATATCAAAGTAACGTAACTCTCTAAAGCCAAACAGCTTCTCGTAAAAGTCGCCCCAATGCTGCATACGTCCACGGTAAACATTATGGGTTAAGTGGTCAATTTCAAAAAAACCGCAACCTTGTGGGTGCTTGTCAACGCCATCAATAAAATCAAAGTCGATGTCATAAATTGATGAGCCTTCTTCAAACCGGTCAATCAAATAGATAGGTGCGCCACCAATACCTTTAATGGCAGGCAATCGCAATTCCATCGGCCCAACAGGAATATCTATGGGCTGGGCGCCTAACGACAACGCACGTTCGTAGGCATCTTTTGCATTATCTACCCGAAAGGCCATGCCACAAGCAGAAGGGCCATGCTCTTCGGCAAAGAATGCCGCCAAGCTATTAGGCTCGCTGTTGATGATGAAATTGATACCACCTTGACGATACAAACTCACATTTTTTGAACGATGGTTGGCTACATGGGTAAAACCCATCATCTCAAAAATCGGTTCCAACACACCTGCCTTAGGTGATGCAAACTCAACAAATTCAAAACCGCAAAGGCCCGCTGGATTGGGAAATAAATTGCTCATCAAAGTATCCACATGATTATCTTTGTACATATAGTTACATGCGTAACTATATTTTGCAAGCCGAAAAACCCCTTACCCAGCCAACAACCCATGAAAAAGGCTTTGTCTATTACCTGAATTTGTGTAAAAGTTTGGTTTTTGCTGCGGTTAAGGAAAACAATTTGCTCAACGCTAAACAACTCGACGATTTTAATCAGCAAGGGTATTTGGTTATCGAAGACTTTATAAGCATGGCTCAACGCCAAGCCCTAATGACTCGTGCCAAACAACTCATCGAGGCCTTTGAACCGCCACCGCAACGCTCGGTGTTCACCACTGACGAACAGGAGCGCACCAGCGATGACTACTTTTTGAGCTCAGGCAATCAAATACGCTTTTTCTTTGAAGAAAAGGCCATCGACAAAGAGGGTCACTTCACCGTAGCCAAGCAGCAATCCATCAATAAAATAGGCCATGCCCAGCATGCGCTTGATCCGGTCTACAAAGCCACGATGGCGGCATTGGATTTGACGAGCTTAGGCCTGCAACTGGGACTGAGCAAACCCAAAGCCATACAATCCATGCATATCTTTAAACAGCCCAGTATCGGCGGTGAAGTCGGCTTACATCAAGATTCCACGTTTTTGTACACGCAGCCGAAAAGCTGCATCGGCTTTTGGATGGCATTAGAAGATGCCACCATTAACAACGGCTGTTTGCAGGCCATGGCTGGCGGCCACACGATTCCACTTAAGCAACGCTTTAAGCGTGCAGCCAGTGGCGGAACGGAGTTTGAGACGTTAGATAGCAGCCCATGGCCAGAACAACCTTTGACTATGCTAGAAGTGCCTGCTGGCACTCTGATCATACTGCATGGGCAACTACCTCACTACAGCGCGGCCAATACGTCTAGCCGCTCGCGTCAGGCATTCACCCTGCACCTTGTGGATGCAACGTGTGACTACCCAGCCGACAACTGGCTTAAAGCGTAACCACGCGTAAGGCCAGACCCACCAAAATAACACCGCTAATTTTATCGATGGTGGCGGATTTTGATCGTAATTTGTCCAATACCTTAGAATGAGACAAAGCCACCGCAACGATGATGTACCACAGGGCATCAATCACTGCAGCCGTGCCGGTCATAATGAGCTTGTCTGCCAACACTAGCTCTGCAGACACAAACTGAGAGAACAACGCAATAAAGAAAAACGCCAGCTTTGGGTTGAGTAAAGACACCATGAGCCCATCTCTAGCCGCCTCATTTATAGGCGCAACAACAGGTACAACACGCATTGTACCAGCACCCTTTGAACGTAGGGCCTTGATACCCATCCACATCAAATAACCCGCACCGGCATAGGTCAGCAGTGTGTAAGCAAGCGGCCACTCAACCACCAGCAACGCTAAGCCCCAAACAGTGAGTAAAGCCCACAAAGCCACTCCTGCTGCATGACTCACCGCCGTAGCTATACCGTGAGCGCGGCCATTACTTATGGTATGCCTTAACACTACAGCTAAACTTGGTCCGGGCGACATGGCGCCCAAACAACAAATAGCCACCAATGAAAGCCAAGTAGCTAATGTCATATGTTTATCCTTAAAACAGGCTTAATAATCAGCAATAAGTCGCTTACCAAGCACCACAGATTGGTCTATAGCGTAGCCTAAGTGATCGTAAAACTCCAACACTTTAAGGTTACTATCTCGCACATAAAGATTGATTTTTGGGCACCCAAGAGCCAACAAAAAGGTTTGGCTATAATCCATCAGCAACCGGCCCAAACCTTGGTTCTGGTACGCTGGATGCACCGCAAGGTAATAGATGCTACCACGATGGCCGTCATACCCTAACATGACGCTAGCTACTACAGAGTCATTAGCATGCATTACAAATAAACCGCCCACTGGGTCTTTGAGCTTACGTTCGATGTCTTTATGGGGGTCGTTCCAGGGTTTAGTGAGGCCACACTCGTGCCATAGTAAGACTAAGGCGTCTGTGTCTGCTACAACAAAACGATCTACAGTGAATACTGGCGTCATGGACCCCTGCCTAACCAGACCAATAAGTCAGCAATCACTTGCTGCTTATTGGGCTCGTTAATCATTTCGTGACGGCCATTTGGGTAGAGGATACAACTCACCTCCCTCGACCCAGCTCGCTGCAAGGCTTTTTGTAACGCCACCACGCCCTTGCCTTGCTTCCCTACTGGATCCTTATCACCTGAGAATAAATATATACTCAGATCGGCATCAATTCTTGCCATCTCTTCTGGATCTGATAAGTCCGCCAGCCCATGCAACAAGTCAAACCAAAACTGATTGCTAATTCCATGGCCAGCCAACGGATCAGCAATATAGGCATCCACCACCTCTGCGTCGGAACTAATCCAGTCCTTAGGTGTGCGCAATGGTTTAAAAGAGCTATTGAATCTACCAAACGACAACTGGTCCAATAGTTTACTTTGCGCTAACGGCCCTTGGCGCCTGCATTCAATTGCGGCAATGACAGAGGCAATACGAAAAAACCAAGGCGCGCTATAGTTGGAACTAGACAGCGCCAACCCCTCCAAACGAGGTTTGAGCCTGCTGGCATACTGTTGCACTACGCGAGTCGCCAAAAAAGAGCCCATACTGTGGCCCAAGATGGTTAATGGCTGAGACCACCGTTGCTGTATATGGGAAATTATTTGAGCCTGATCGGCCACCATTTTATTCCAACCGTCATGGTTGGCTAAGTGGCCTAAGCTGCCAGAACCGCTTGCTGTAAGGCCATGACCTCGATGATCATCAGCACTGACGTGAAAACCTGCCTTATTGAGCGCCTGAGCCAAATGACCGTACCGGGCACCATGTTCACTCATGCCGTGCATAATATGCACCCACCCAGTGGCGTCAGTGGCTGGCCACAGATGGACCTGCAAAACCACATCCGTTTCGTCTTCGGCTTCAATGCTGATTAGTTGATGGGTATCCTGTAACAATTTCCGGGACCAAGTGTAGAGAACGAGGCCTATTAAAGAACAATCAAAGTTTTCCTGCAATAAAAAACTTAGCAGTCTAACCTATGAGCTTGCTGTAAAATCAAACGCAAACAGCTCACGACTCCAGCAACCGGCACGAGTGAAGTCCAAAGCCAGTAACTCATCACCGTAACCAAGCTTGGCTAAGGCGTAGGCATCGAGTTCTTCGGGCAAGCTAACTGAAGCTTCAGCCCGACGTTGCTTAAAGCTAGCACTTTGATAACTAAATTCCTGTGCTTCTTGATCGTACACACAAGCCAAATGCTCACACGGGTGCAAACCTTGTAGGTCGTCCTCTTGGCGATTGCCACAAACCGGACAACACAACCCTGCCACAGAGGCGCTTTGATAAACCGGCGCATACGATACTCGGCTAGGTGAAAAACTATGGGTTATGTTCATTTAATTGGCTTCCAAGAACTGTTTGTAACAATGGAGCCATAGTACAAGATTTTGAGTGGCTGCTGGGTGAGCATTATTTACGCTAGGTGAGCGAAACTAATACACGTGCCAGATTTGCACTCATGTTAAGACAAGACCATAATGGCTGCACACTCAATTGCCATATTCATAAAGGAATAAATTTATGCGCACACTCAACTCTGTGACACGTTTGGCCTGTTTAGCCACGTGCCTAGCCGTACCCGCCATCAGCATGGCCGCGAGCAACAATGCCTATATTGGTTTAACCAACAATAGTGGCGCCACCTACATCAATAGCACACGCTACACCACCAGTGGCACGGGCACTGATATAGGCGTAAATATGGCTATCAGCAGCCAACTCGGGCTCATGCTTGGCTATCGCAGCGCCAAAGTGAATTCGTCGACTAGCATCAATTACACCGACATTGGCGTGCGTTACCGCTTAGATGACGCCACCTCCACCTACTTTAGCGCTAATAAAGCCAGCGTTACCAACAATAGTGAAACCTTGTTTATGCTTGGCGCTATGCACCACATGAGTTTAGGCGGCGCATCCGACTTAGTCCTTAAAGCCGGCACCAGTACCTCAAACCCACTTGATGATTTAGAGTTTGGGGTGGACTTTAGCTTGCCAGTGATGGATGCATTGATCTTAAACCTAGGCTATAAATCCAGCGTTTCCAGCCTGGGCAAAAGCAGCACTACTGCAACCTCTTCGGGTTACAGCGTAAGTATCAGCTCTCGCTTTTAATTACATTGTGAGTAGAAAAAGCAACTCACCAGATGATCGTTAACCATACCTATGGACTGCATATACGCATAAATACCTATGGCACCAACAAATTTAAACCCGCGGGCTTTTAAATCTTTGGCAATGTTGGCGGAGAGTTCGGTTTGGGCCGGAATTTGGCTGTCTTGGGTAAATTCATTGACGATGGTCTGACCATTAACAAAACCCCATATATAGGCATCAAAACTGCCAAACTCTTGCTGCACGGCAATAAACTTGGCGGCATTATTAACCACGCTTTGTACTTTGAGGCGGTTGCGAATAATGCCTTTGTCTTGCAAAGCGTGAGTAATATCGTCAGCTGTGAAGGCCGCCAATCTATCTAAATCGTAGTTACAAAATACACGCTTATAGTGATGGCGCCGCTTTAGAATGGTGATCCACGACAATCCAGCCTGCGCACCTTCCAACACGAGCTGTTCGAACAGGCGCACATCTTCGTGCACCGGCCGGCCCCACTCTTCATCATGGTAGGTGACGTATATGGCGTCTTTTGTGGGCCAGCTGCAACGGGTCACTTGTTCTGAGTGCATTATTTATCTCGCTCCATTCCAAGGTGGCATTATCATATGCAGTTATAGCGAAAAAAGAAATCTACTATGGGGAAAACCAACCCAAAGCATACGACTATTTAGCACTTTATGTTATTATGAACATCCGTTTTTAATCCAGTGATTTAGCACATGAACCCACTTTCTCGATTGCTCGTCAGCGCAACCATCGTTGCCATGTGCACTTTGCCAGCCCATGCAGCAAGCTTTAAACAAGCCAAAAAGCACTATGCCGCAGCCGATTATTCTGCCGCCATTACCGAGCTACAACCACTTGCCAAGTCTGGCAATGCGGATGCGAGTAACTTACTCGGTGAAATGTATTTACAAGGCGTGGGTGTAAATATCGACATCGCCCTAGCTAAAACCTATTTTGAAGCGGGTGCTCGAGTGGGGCACTTGTCTGCATTGGCTAATTTAGGCGACATCCTTAACCGTGAGTATAAGGTCGAGCTGGTCACCCTAGAGCCATTAGCTGAAGCGGGCAATGCCCAAGCACAAAATCGATTAGGCCGCATGTACGAATTTGGCCAAGGTCACAGCATTAACCCACAAGCTGCATATACTTGGTATAAAAAAGCCGCCGACCAAGGCCACATGGATGGCCGCATGAATTTGGCACGGGCCCACAACTTTGGTTTGGGTACTGAGCAAGATTTTGTTAAAGCCGAAGCCGGCTATCTAGCCAACGCCAAGGCCGGCCACATCGACAGTATGTTCTTTTTAGGCACTATGCATTTCGCCCAAGTTAGCCAAGCCGGCTTAGATTCTGACCGTCAGGCCTATGCATGGCTCAAGGTGGCTGCACAAAACGGTCACGCTACAGCGGCCGCTATGGTGACACGTTTGGCCATCAAACTAGGAGACAATCTAAGCCAAGGCGATGCCTTGTACCAAGACTACGCCACCAGCTATACCAGCGCTGCGACCAACTAACATGAACCGACGCTTTAAAAGCCATAACTTACCCAACGCCAGCTTAGTCAAACGCCTAATGGCGATGATGTACGACACATTACTAGTCGTCGCTGTGTGGATGCTGGTTGGTTATGTGTTTATTGCCTTTAACGATGGCGAAGCGGTGTCGGGGCCGCTATTTAACAGCAGCATTTTTTTGGTCACCTTTTTGTTTTTTGCGCTGTTTTGGACCCGTTCCGGTCAAACTTTAGGAATGATTGCTTGGCGGCTACGAGTTGAGACTGACGACGGTCAAGCGCTTGACGCTAAGCAGTCTTTATTGCGCTTTATGGGCGCTATATTTTCTGCGCTAGTTTTGGGTTTAGGCTACTGGTGGATTTTGATCGACGCCAACAATCTCAGCTGGCATGACCGCTGGTCAAACAGTCGTATCGTGCAGCTGCCAAAACAACCATAACTAACCGGCTCTGCGCAGCAGCCACGCGCCACCCACCACACAAACCATAATCGGCAACAAATAGGCCAGTACCGGGGTAAAACCAAACACGCTACTGGCTGGGCCTAGTACTTCTTGGGCATAATTAAAGGCCAAGCCCACCATCACCCCCACCAGCACACGCTGACCTAGAGTCACCGAACGGGCGGAACCAAAAACAAACGATATAGCCACAAACACCAAGGCCAAGGTAGCTAGGGGTTGGAGTACTTTTTTCCAAAAAGCCAGCTCGTACGGTGCGGCCTCTAAACCACTTTGATTTAAGTATTGGCTATAACCCACAAGGTCTGTAATCGCCAAATGCTGAGGATCCATACTTAGGATCGATAACAAATGTGGCTCCAAGGTCACTGCCCACGGTGCCTGCGGGTGGGTCAGCTGCTGCAACTGCTGATCTTTAAGTGCCACCACCTCAATGTTATGCAGAGCCCAAGTGCCATCCGTATAGACCGCCTGTTGTGCAAGCAGTGTTTGCTGCCAGTCTTGTTGCTCAAAACGGTACCGCGAAATGTCGGCTAAGGTGCCATCCGTTCGAACCGAGCGGACAAAGATATAATCTTCATTATCGCGCAGCCAGAAGCCTTTACTAGACGCTACTCCCTTATATTGGGCTTGCTGAGCTTCTGCTATTTGCTGGCTATGAGGAGCTACAAACTCACCCATAAGGCCTGCAAAAACCACAAATACTGCAACCGCTTGCATTACCGACCAGACGATACGCCGAAGCGATACGCCCGCGGCTCGCATCACCGTGAGCTCACTATTATTGGCTAACGTACCTAAACCGACTAAGCAGCCCACCAACACCGTTAATGGCATAAACTCATACACGCGCCGGGGCACGGTTAAAGCAATATAAATCAGTACTTGGCTAAAACTAGCGCCCTGGTCGAGCGCATCTAATTCACTGCCAAGTGCAGTCATTAAATCGAGCCCAAGAACCACCAACAGCACTATCCCCACTGCCGCCCAGATGTGTTTTGCGATGTACCAATCAAGTAGGCGCATGATGATTTTCCTGATGGCGCAAGCGGCCCACAATAGAACGTATAAACGACCCTGCAAATAACAATAATAAGCCTATAACCAAGAAACCTGCATGCAAAGCCACAATTTTAATATCGGCACCCGCCAGGCCTTTAGACATGTCGTCTCGAAAACTGGTGAGTGCCGACAAATACATAAGGTAGACTAAAATGGCCGGCAATAGGCGCGTAAAGCGGCCTTTACGAGGGTTTACTTGGCCTAAAGCGATGGCGATAAAGCTCACGATAAGGGTCATTAGCGGCAACGAAACACGCCAATAAAGTTGCGCCCGATGGTCGGCTAAAGGCGACCCAATAAGCTCATGTGTAGGCAAGGTAAAACCACGAGTAATATTAATTTCTAACTCTTGGGTATAGAGTCGTACCGCTAGTTCTTCAAAGTGAGTGATGGTGTAATCTAACTGCCCTGGCTCACCTTCGGTTCTAGAACCATCTTTTAACAGCAGGTAACGGCTTTGAAATTGCTCATCGAACACCTGCCGTGCCGATGTAGATTTAATCACCACCGGCGCTGCGCCTGACGACGGGCGATTAAAGACAAATACATTTTGTAACTGTTGGCGGTCATCGCTCATGCCTTCCGCATAAATCACCTGACGCTCAATATTGCCTTGAAAACGCCCAGCAACAACACTATCAAACTCGGCTTCGTGGGATTGCTGGTACAACACCTGCTCTACGTTGCGGGAGGTTTCTGGGGCCAGCCAAAGGCTTAAAAAGGCCACTAACAAGGCCAAAATAGACAAGGGCACTAACACCACTTTAACCAGCTGCGCTTGGCTCACCCCATTGGCAAACAACACAGTCAGTTCGTTATCAACACTCAGCCGACCCAAGGTTAGCAACACTGCCAAGAAACCACCCAGTGGCAACAAGGTGCTCAAGTATGCAGGCAGTAGGTTAATGATAATTTCTACCACCGCTTGGGCGTCGAGTTCACCAGTCACTGCTTTACTGAGGTAGTGAGCAAAGCGACTACTAGAAATAATAAGCAGCAATACCATGCTCACGGCTAAAGCACTAACCAGCACTTCTCGATTGATATAACGAGTAATTATAGACAAGGTGACGGCTTCTTTAAGTACGCATGACTGAACAATGAACTTAGTGTATCAGATTTAATGCCATTTAAAGCCAATACGCCACTAGAGCCTGAGCTAAATTTGGCGTAGAATTTTGCCTTTGCTTCAAACTCCGAAGCAACCTCAATATCGACTACGCCACCACGCACTTGTCTTGGAGACAACATGGAATTTTCTTTACAACAGGATGCCTTGAATTTTAACAGCGCATCTAGCCTCATTTTACCTTTGTCTGCTATTGAAGGTAGCGAACCCGCCCTATCAGCCAGTTTGGCAGCAGCCGACCAACTGCTTAACGGCGCTATTCGCCAAGCGATTGACAGCGGCGACTTAACCGGCAAGTTCAAAAGTAGTCAATTGTTTTTGCATGCCGGTGCTGGCCCAGATCGCATTTTGGTGATGGGTTCTGGCGACCCCACCAAGCTTAATGGCCGTAAATTTGGCCAATTAACACAAGCTGCTTGGAGTCAACTCAAAACCAATCCTGGCACTAGCGTGCTTAACCAACTCACCACCGCCGACACCACTGACCTAGACACATCCAGCAAGGTACGCTTAAGCATAGAAGCCTTAGTCCAAGCTTGTTACCGCTTTGACCAGTTTAAATCAGATGCCAAGCCACAACCCACCTTGCCCAGCATGACCTTTGTTGCTGATGAGAGCAGCCAAACTCAACTTGAGCAATCCACTGCCACGGCCCATGGCATGGATCTATGTCGTGACTTAGGCAACCTTCCTGGCAACGTGTGCACACCAAGCTACCTTGCCGAGCAGGGCCATAAACTGGCCGCTAGTTCCAGCAAAGTAACCACCCAGGTACTAGAAGAAGCCGAGATGGAAAACTTGGGCATGCACTCTTTACTGTCTGTAGGCAAAGGCAGTGCTGAACCCTCTAAATTGATCATCGTTAATTATCAAGGTGGCACTGAAGGTGAAGCACCGCACGTACTCGTGGGCAAAGGCATCACCTTTGATTCGGGCGGCATCAGTATTAAGCCTGGCGCAGCCATGGATGAAATGAAGTATGACATGTGTGGCGCAGCTAGCGTTATCGGTGCTATGCAGGCCATCATCGATATGGACTTAAAGGCCAACGTGGTGGCGATTGTTGCCAGTGCCGAAAACATGCCCTCTAGCACCGCCTCTAAACCCGGCGACATTTACACCACCATGTCTGGTAAAACCGTAGAAGTGCTCAACACCGACGCCGAAGGCCGCCTAGTATTATGTGACGCCCTCACCTATGCCGAACGATTCAATCCCAGCACTGTAGTTGACGTAGCCACCCTCACCGGTGCCTGCATTATCGCCCTTGGCCATCATACCAGCGCGGTATTAAGCAACGACGACGCCTTTGCTGGGAGCCTGATGAATGCTGGCAAACAAGCCTTCGATGCGGTTTGGCAGTTGCCTATGGGGGAAGAGTATCAAGAACAGTTAGAAAGCAATTTTGCCGACCTAGGCAATATCGGTGGCCGCTCAGCGGGCACCATTACCGCCGCTTGTTTCTTGTCTCGCTTTACCGAAAGCTACACTTGGGCGCACCTTGATATAGCCGGTACTGCCTGGACCTCTGGGGCCAAGAAAGGAGCCACAGGCCGTTGCGTTCCGCTACTGGTTCAGCACCTTGTGAATCAGGCATAGGCATGCAACGAGCCGATTTTTATCAGCTCAAGTCCGACGATCCGGCCAGCCGCTATCCGCTGCTGTGCCGCTTGTTGGAAAAAGCCGTAGGCAGTGGCCAACAGGTATACATTCAGTGCCGCGACGATGCTGAAGCCAGCCACCTTGATGAGTATATATGGGCCTTTAAACCGGATTCATTTATTGCTCATATCTGCGCTGGCGATGCAGGCGTAGCGCCGGTGGTTCTCGGTCACCCGAACATCCCCGAAGACCAATACCCTAACGCGCGTGATATCTGCATAAACCTGAGCCAACAACTGGCTCCTACAGTGTTTGAACGTATCATTGAAGTGGTGATCCAAGACCCAGAAATGGTCCTCATTACTCGCCAGCACTACCGCAGCTATCAGCAGCAAGGCCGCAGCATGCAGTACCATAAGCTTTAACCCGCGCGTTGACGGTCGGCAATCAGGCTAATTATTTCAAACATGATGGCAGTAGCTACCATTGAAGTAATATTGTTAGGGCTGTCTTTAGTGGGCATTAAACACACCACGTCACCACCAATGATGTTCATACCTCGGGTGGCTTGCAGCAACTGCATCACTTGATCCATCATAAAACCCTGACATCCGGCCTCAATATTAGATACGCCAGGCGCGACGGTAGGGTCTAAGCAATCCAAATCAAAGGTGATGTACACGGGCCGAGTACCTATACTCTGCTGAATGATATCAATACTTTGTTGCGCACCAATTTGATGGTACCGATCCATGGTAATCACCTCGTAGCCATGCTCGTAACTCGGCTGCAACCAATCTAAGGTGCGGGCGTTACCTCGAATGCCCACCTGTACACTGTGGTGGGCGTCCACATTACCTTGCTGCACCAAATACGAGGCCCAATGGGCGGCCGATTTTTTAGCCCCTAAAAAGTGTTTCATATTACTAAAGCAGTCGGTATGGGCGTCAAAATGCAAGATGCAAGCGGGTTCCCCTCCGGTGAGCTTCGATTGAGGACCGCCTAAGGCTTGTAAGATACCGCCCGTAACAGAGTGGTCGCCACCCACAGACACAGGCCTCGTTCCCGCTGCATCTATTTTGGCATAGTAGTCTGTAATGTGCTGGATCGACACTTCATTGTCGTTCATGTGCGTGAGCGGTACATCACCTAAGTCGTTAATACGGCAGGCTTGCCAAGGGTCTAGCTCAAAGTTCATATGCACACGACGGCCATTAGCCGATACATTGCGTACCGCTCTGGGCCCAAGATGCTGATCTCGTTCGGTGGTGCCGTTACCGCTGCTGTGGGGCACACCCACTAAAGCAATGTCGCAGTCACTAGGATTGGGGTTGTGGGGTGCACGAAACAAGGTCGCTACGCCGTACCAATACAGGGCGTCCATAAAAGCGTTTTGGTTACGATCAAACTGGGGTTCTGTGGGCTGGCTCATGTTGGTTCTCTAATAACGCAGTCAAGAACCATGGTTTTACCTTATACCTGCTGGGTCGGTCAACTTTTCTACAGGCGAAAAAAAACGCCGCTAAAAGCGGCGTTTTCTCAATGTTATTTTCTTAACGAATTAAGAAGGAACAACATTGTTGGCGCAAGGGCCTTTTTGGCCTTGGCCAACTTCGAATTCTACGGCTTGACCGTCGTTCAAAGTGGCGTAACCGCCGCCATTGCGGATTTCAGAATGGTGTACGAATAAATCCTTACCACCGTCTTCTGGAGTGATGAAACCGAAACCTTTATCGGCGTTAAACCACTTCACTGTACCTTTGCTCATATCTTTACTCTTTGCTACTAAATTAATTTGATAAACCGCCTTCATCTGCGCGGGTTCTCAAACAGATGACATCTGTTACTGCGCAAATTTACGGTTTGGGTCTACACACATAACGGTCAAGCTAGTGCGGAGCACAGTCTAGCACCTTAAACCAAGGAAAGCCAATAAATACGCAGGCAACCTTGTGTTTAAGACCTCCACCTTAACCGCTGCGGCCTAAATCGCTTGGATTTTGGCCACTTGTTGCTGCAAGGTACTCGCAGCAGATTCGGCATCCCGCAACTTAGCACGCTCTTTCTCAATAACTTGCGCAGGCGCTTTATCAACAAACTTAGCGTTACCTAACTTACCACCAAGGCGTTTGATTTCACCCTGCAACCGGCCTAGCTCTTTGTTTAAGCGCGCAAGCTCAGCATCTTTGTCGATGAGGCCCGCCATGGGCACCAATACTTCCAGCTCACCCACGAGTGCGGTCGCACTCAGCGGCGCCTCGGTATCTGCGTCTAATAAGGTGATGCTTTCTAGCTTGGTGAGCTTAATGAGGAACTGACTATTACTGCGTAAACGTTCCTGATCCGCAGCGCTGGCTTTGTTAAGCAGTACAGGAATAGGCTTACCTGGAGCAATGTTCATTTCACCACGAATGTTACGAATGCCGTCGATAATGCCGCGCACCCAATTCAAGTCTGCTTCGGCGGTTTCGTCACGCATACTGTCGTCTGGTACCGGGTAGGGCTGCAACATGATGCTGTCGCCCTCGGCGCCTGCTAAACCTTTCACACGCTGCCAAATTTCTTCAGTAATGTACGGCATTAACGGATGCGCCAAGCGCAACACGGCTTCCAGCACCCGCACTAAGGTGCGACGAGTGCCCCGCAATTGCTCCGCAGTGGCATTGTCATCCCACAACACGGGCTTAGACAACTCCAAGTACCAATCGCAGTATTCGTTCCAAATAAAGTGGTACAAGGCTTCGGCCGCATGATCAAAACGGTATAGCCCCATAGACTCGATCACTTTTTGCTCGGTTTGCTGCAAGCGTGAGCGAATCCAGCGATCGGCCAAACTTAATCCAACCTCACCACCGGCTTGGCCACAATCCTGCTCTTCGCAGTTCATCAGCACATAGTTGGTGGCATTCCAAATTTTATTACAGAAGTTACGATTACCTTCGATACGGCCCAAATCAAACTTAATGTCGCGCCCTGTTGAGGCCAGCGAACATAATGTAAATCGCAAGGCGTCAGTGCCGTAAGAGGCAATGCCGTCTGGGAAATGCTTTAGGGTTTGCTTTTCGATTTTTTTGGCCAACTGCGGCTGCATCATGTTACCGGTGCGTTTCTCGAGTAGCGCGTCCAGCTCAATACCATCAATCAAGTCGAGTGGGTCAATGACGTTACCTTTAGATTTGGACATCTTGTCGCCATCTTGGTCACGCACCAAGCCGTGAACATATACAGTTTTAAACGGCACTTGAGCTTCGCCAGTTTCGTCTTTAGTGAGGTGCATGGTCATCATGATCATGCGTGCCACCCAAAAGAAGATAATATCAAAGCCAGTCACCAACACATCGGTGGGGTGATATTTCTTTAAGGCTTCGGTGGCGTCTGGCCAGCCTAGGGTACCAAAGGTCCATAAACCAGAGGAGAACCAAGTGTCGAGCACGTCTTCATCTTGCTTCAGGTTAATATCGCCAAGCTCGTGCTTATCACGCACTTCTTGCTCACTGCGTCCGACGTAGAAGTTGCCTTCGTCGTCGTACCAAGCAGGGATACGGTGGCCCCACCAAAGCTGACGCGAAATACACCAATCTTGAATGTCACGCATCCAAGAAAAATAAGTATTTTCCCACTGCTTGGGCACAAATTCGATACGCCCATCTTCTACCGCTTCAATAGCGGGCTCAGCCAATGGTTTAGTGCTCACAAACCACTGGTCTGTTAACAAGGGCTCGATAACCAGCCCAGAGCGATCACCACGAGGCACCTTTAAGCCATGATCTTCGATTTCTTCTAACAAACCGGCTGCATCTAGATCGGCCACCATTTGTTTACGGGCATCATAACGATCCAGGCCACAGTACGCGGCTGGCACAGTTTCATCATGTTCTTCAACCACCTTGCCAGCCGTGGTATATACGTCCGGCACCTGCACAATGGCAGCGTCGTGATCTAATACGTTAATCATACCTAAATCATGGCGCTGGCCCATGGCGTAGTCATTAAAGTCGTGGGCCGGGGTGATTTTTACACAACCCGTACCAAATTCCATATCAACGTAGTCGTCGGCAATAATCGGAATTAAACGACCGACCAAGGGTAGCTCAATGAATTTTCCAATAAGATGCTGGTAACGCTCATCCTTAGGATGTACCGCCACGGCGGCATCACCTAGCATGGTCTCTGGACGAGTGGTGGCGACCACTAAATGATCTTTACCATCGGCGGTCGTAGCACCTTCTGCTAGGGGGTAGCGCAAATGCCAAAGGTGACCTTTTTCGTCGGTAGAAATAACCTCTAAGTCCGAAATAGCCGTGTGTAGTTTGGGGTCCCAGTTGACTAACCGTTTGCCGCGATAGATGAGGCCATCGTCATACAAACGTACAAAGGCTTCTTGCACCGCAGTATAAAAGCCGTCATCCATAGTGAAGCGTTCTCGGCTCCAATCAACACTGGCGCCCATACGACGAAGCTGGCGAGTAATGGTACCGCCTGATTCATTTTTCCAGTCCCATACTTTTTCCAGAAACTTATCACGACCTAGGTCATGACGGGTTTTGCCTTCTTCGGCTTGAACTTTACGCTCCACCAACATTTGGGTAGCAATACCGGCATGATCGGTACCGACCTGCCACAAGGTATCATGGCCTTGCATGCGCTTAAAACGAGTCAAGGTATCCATGATGGTATCTTGGAAAGCATGGCCCATATGCAAACTACCCGTGACGTTAGGCGGTGGGATAACAATACTGTACGGCGTGCCCTCACCGGAGGGGGCGAAGTAATTGTTATCTTCCCATTGCTGGTACCACTGTTGCTCAATGGCGTTGGGGTTGTATGTCTTTTCCATAATGTCGGTGTAGCGCTCTAAAAAAGGTGGGCTGAAAAAAGTACGTTAGCAAAAACCGTGTTAGTGATTACAACCAGGTCCGTGGATATGACCGGCAGACAATTCGTCGGCGCTGGCTTCACGAATAGCCATCACTTCTACATCAAAATTGAGGGTTTCACCAGCCAGATCGTGGTTACCGTCAACGCTTACGTTGTCACCATCAACCGCGGTAATGGTGACAACGTGGGGCTGGCCAGAATCACCCTCTGCGTTAAATTGCATGCCTACTTCTAGGGTGTCTATGCCGGCGAACATTTCACGATCTACTTGTTGCACCATTTCTTCCATGTATTCGCCGTAGCCTTTGTGAGGTGGCACTTCTACTTGTAGCTTGTCACCCACTTCTTTGCCTTCTAGGGCTTCTTCTAGGCCTTGCACGATGTTGTTTGCACCATGCAAATAGGGTAATGGTTCGCCTTCGCGTGAGGTGTCCACTAGCTCACCCGCACCATTAGTTAGGGTGTAATGGAAGCTAGCTACGCTGTTTTCGGCAATTTTCATTTGATACTCCAAAATGCCCTAATAACAGTCTTGTTTAGGGCGTCAATAATTAAACTTAACTCATGCGCTTGAGCAACCTGCTATAATACCGCAAAAATCGCTTCTAGGCTCTAACTTCCATGCATTTTACTATTCACGATACCCCGGGTGTTATCCACCTAATCAGGGGCTTATCTTGGCTGATTTTGAAATTCAGCGGCTGGAAAGTCATCAACGTTGCACCCGCCACCGGCAGTTATCTTATTATTGCGGCACCCCATACTTCAAACTGGGATTTTCCACTTGGAATTGCCATGGCCTTTCACCTGCATCTTCACGTCTATTTTATTGGCAAGCACACCTTATTCAAAGGACCTATGGGGCCCTTCATGCGCTGGTTAGGCGGTATTCCTTTAGACCGTAACGCCAGTCAAAATTTTGTCGACGCCTCAATACAAACGTTCAACACTCACCCGAATTTAGTTATGGCTATCGCGCCGGAAGGCACTCGCTCAAGTGTGCCGCGCTGGAAAACAGGTTTTTATCACATGGCTAAAGGCGCACAGATTCCCATAGGCTTAGCCTATTTTGACTTTTCCAAGAAGGTTGGTGGCATAGGAGAAATGCTCGAAACCACCGATGATATGGACGCAGACATGCAGGCCATTGCTGATTTTTACCGCAATAAGGTGGGCAAAATACCGGCCAACTATAACCCCGACATTACCGGCGCAACACTTAACTCCAAGCCTTAGAGCCTTGCCTTTAACACCACGAACTTCGGGTGTGAACCGATCTGCTGCACCCGCTTAAACCAGCGTTTTAGTTTAGCGTGGTAACCCAAGTGACGGTTGCCCACTACCCATAGTTCGCCGTCTGCGACAAGCACTTGTGCGGCTTGAGCAAACATACGCATAGCAATTTGATCGCCTACCACGCGCTCTTGGTGAAAGGGTGGGTTACACAAGATCAAATCGGCCGACTGTGGGCCCATATCGGTGAGGCAATCGTTGGTTATAAAACGGCACTGCGGACCAACGCCATTGGCCAATGCGTTGCTGGTAGCTGAGGCCACCGCCATAAAGGATTCATCCACGCCGACCACTTGGCTTTGAGGCCATTTTTTAGCGGCCATGATAGCCTGCACGCCATTACCACAGCCCAAGTCAATAATATGTTGATAACTGCCGTCGGGGAAATTCTCCAGCAACACCTGCGCACCGGGGTCTAGTCGTGTGGAGCTAAACACACCGCTGTAGTGATCTAGGGTTAGGCCTAAGCCCTCCACCGACCAGCGCTGCGTTTGTGCAGGCGGGCTCTCGCCGCCACCAACCTCACCCTTTTCCGCCAATACTAAACGCGCCTTCTTCCGTGCCAAACTAGTCGTTAGCGGGCCCAACAAAGATTCCAACAACTGAAACAGGGGCGTGTCTAAGTGCTTTACCATCACCGGCATGATGATGGTTGTACCCGCAGCCAGCTGTGGCAATAGACGAGCCACCTGATCTTTTAATAATCGATGGCTTTTTGGCAATTTCAACACCACCAAATCGAACGCACCTTGAGGCGTTTCATGAGCCGGCACAAAATCGGCTAATGGCAGATCATTATGTTGCGCATTGTACGCCAACGCTTGCAGGGCGATATGCGAATCGCTCCACAAAGTCGGCACACCACCTGTGAGCGTCTTCACCGCCTCTGTTAGGCCACAGGTGACGGCGGCAAAAGGTTCGTTCACCAGTAGCACTCGGCTATGGGGCTGTAACAGTTTCTGCTCATGGATATAATCCAAGGCCAGTAAATCGCCTTGATCAAATGCCAGCAACGTTTGTCTGGGGTCTAGCGGCAGCCGACAAATATTGAGTTCACCAAAGTGGCTCACCATGTCTAAGGATGGAGATGGAATTGAGTTTTTAGACATAATAATTAGGGTGCCAAACGATCAATAGCCCAACCATCAGCGCCGTACTGATACCGAAAACGATCATGCAAACGGCTAGGGCGCCCCTGCCAAAACTCAAAATGAGTGGGCTGCAAACAATAACCTACCCAAGGTTTAGGACGCTCGACTTGCGTTGCTAGGGTTTGTTGGTCGAGAGAATGCACGTTGGTTTGCAGTTCTGCTGAGCCGCTAACCACTTGGCTTTGCGCAGTGGCCGCTGCACTTAACTGGCTTGCCCTTGGGCGGCTCTGGAAGTATGCATCGGCGGTCGCGTCTGGCAGCATCACCACCTTACCCGAAATACGCACTTGCCGCTCCAGAGGCTGCCAATAAAACAACACTGATGCCTGTGGATTGCTGGCCAAGTCCTGGCCTTTATGACTGCGACTATCGGTGTACCAAACCAAACCCTGTGCATCATAGCTTTTCATCAGCACAATGCGGGCACTGGGCATGCCACAAGCCGACACGGTTGCCAACGACATCGAGGTGGCATCCAAAGGGCATGCGTTGGTCGCCTGCGCTAACCAAGTGCCAAATTGCTGCCATGGGTCCAGAGCGAGGTCTTGCCTACGCAGCCCTTCGGCTTCGTATTCGCGTCGATAATCGTTATAGTCTTGTGATGGCATTGATGTCGCCCAGTTACTTACATTAGTGGATCATTAGCCCCATTATAAGCTGCCACAGCTCAACCGCATACTGCTGTATGTCATCTACCCTTCAGACACATGACCTGAGTGAGTAAAAAAGCGTAAAGACCTCAACTACCGCACAGTCACAAATATCAAATCAGCAAGCATTAATGTACTATTTAGCCCTAGTTTTTATCAGTCTCGAAAGCCGTTGTGCTTTTTCTGCTTACACAAGGTCATTTACATGAGTGCCAAATCCATCCTTTCTCGTCTAATTTTTAAGGTGGCCCTGCCCATCGCTATTGTTGCTGGCGCTATCGCTGGTTTCATATACCTTAAAGAGTCCAAACCAGAAGTGCCGGCCAAACCGATTGCCGAGCAAGTATGGGGGGTTTCCAGCCATGTCATCCAACTTCAAGACCTAGCCCCTCAAATCACCCTTTATGGTGCCGTAGAGGCTAGCGAGACAGTTCAGCTTAGCGCTACAGTCAACGCGTTCGTTAACCAAGTGAGTGTTAGCCTCGGAGACCGAGTAAGCAAAGGGCAAACCATCGCACAGCTAGACGATCGGGAATTACGTCTGACCCTGGCTCAACGTGAAGCTAGCCTAGCCGACATTGAGGCGCGCATTAACAGCGAGATTAATCGCAATAAAACCGATCAAAAAGCGTTAAAAGTTGAGCAACAATTACAAGCCATCAATGAAAAAAACTTGCGCCGCCAGCAACAACTTGTCGACCAAAACGTGGCCCCAGCATCACGCTTAGAAGACGCCACTCGCGCCGTTCAACAACAGCAATTGTCATTACTCAACCGTGAAAACACCATCGCCGACCACCCTAATCGTTTGGCTCAACTTAAAGCCGCTGCCACTCAAAGTAACGTACAACTCGAGTTCGCACATCTCGACCTGCAACGCACTCGCATCCTTGCACCGTTTGAAGGTCGGGTATTGAGTGTAGATACCGCAGCGGGCAACCGTGTACGTAACGGCGACCGCGTGATTAAACTGTATAACACTCAAAGTTTAGAAGTTCGCAGCCAGATTCCGGCTCGCTATTTACCGATGATGCAAACTACCGCCTCAGGCGCAGGCCTGACCGCCAGCATTATCCACGCAGGCCGAACCTATCCATTGGAGTTGGATCGTTTGTCGGCTGAAGCATCAACCAGTCAAGGCGGTATTGATGCATTCTTCACCCTTAAGCAAGGCCAAAACATTGAAGTCGGCCGCAATTTGCAAGTACAGGTTGAGCTACCTATGGAAACCAATGTGGCTGCCCTACCTGATCTAGCCATTTATGGCCAAAACCGTGTTTACCGGATTGTTGATCAACGTTTGCAAGCTGTGAGCATTGACCGTGTTGGTGCTTGGACCAGCCCCACGGGCGAACGCTTAACCTTGGTGCGCAGCGCTCAGTTACAGAGCGGCGACCAGGTGTTAAGCACCCAGCTACCCAACGCCGTTAGCGGCTTATTAGTTGAAACCCGATAGGCGGAGAATAGCACTATGATGCAATCATTTATTCGCCTCTTTGCCAACCATAAAGTAGCGCCTAACTTGTTAATGTTGTTACTATTTTTATCTGGCGCCTATGGTTTAAAGCAGCTCAATACGCAGTTTTTCCCAGACTTTGCTGTCGATGTGGTGATGGTAAATATAGCGTGGCCTGGGGCCGCTGCAGAAGACGTACAAAGCAGCATTACCATCCCTGTTGAACAGGCCTTAAAAAGCGTAGCTAACGTGACTAAAGTTAACTCTAGCACCTACCGTGGCGGCGTGAGCCTTTGGTTAGACGTCGACAGCGGTGCAGATTTTACAGAAACCACCAATGCCATCAAACAGCGGGTCGATTCGGTAGGTAATATGCCTACGGATGCTAAAACTCCAAGCGTTGAACAGTTTGTTATGTATGAAAACGTGGGCACCTTGCTCATTACCACCGACGGCCCTGTGGATGAACTGACTAACTTAGCCCGCCAAGCTGAACGGGAATTGCTGGCCAAGGGCATCAGCAAAATTAACTTTACCGGTTTACCGGAACGGGAAATTGCCATTCAAGTAGACACCAGCACCATGCACGAGCTAGGTTTGTCTTTGCAAAATATGGCGGGCCTAATCAACAATCAAAGCCAAGACGTGATGGCGGGAACTGCCGGACGTACAGACGGCTCTAAACAACTACGTGCTATTGGCAAAGTCTCAGACGTCAACAGTTTTGAACAACTGCCGTTACTGACAGGCGACAATGCTCAATTGCTTCGCTTAGGTGACGTTGCCGACATCAGCCTGAGGCCTAAGGAAGATCAAAGCACCATACGTTATCACGGAAAATCAGCCATTGAACTGTCGATCATGCGCAGCCAAAACGACGACACCATTAAAACCGCTGCCATTATGAATGACTGGGTGGCCGATGCCCGCGAGCGTTTTCCTCAGGGTGTAGAAATCGTGGTGTATGATGAGGCTTGGCTCATCCTTAAAGCCCGCATCAACCTGTTGATCAATAACGGCGCCACAGGTTTATTATTTGTGGTGGGTTTACTATTTTTATTCCTTAACTCCCGGGTGGCATTTTGGGTGGCGATGGGTATTCCTGCGTCTCTGCTCGCCACATGGGGAGTGATGTACTACATCGGCGGTTCCATTAACATGATCAGCTTATTTGGCATGATCATGGCTTTAGGTATTATCGTTGACGATGCCATCGTAGTAGGCGAAGACACCCTAGCTCATTCGCAGCGCGGCGAACCCTCGTTGCAGGCCGCCATGGCCGGTGCGCAACGTATGTTGGGGCCTGTGGCTGCGTCGTCATTAACCACCGTTGCAGCCTTTTTACCATTATTGTTAATTGGCGGGCCGATTGGCAGCATTTTATCGGACATCCCGGTGGTGGTTATTTGCGTGATCACTGTATCTTTGGTGGAGTGCTTCTTAATCCTACCTGGACACCTTCACCATGCGCTTAAAAACCGCGAGGGAAAAACCCCGTCGCGCTGGCGCACAGCCTTTGACCGAGGTTTTGAAAACTTCAAAAACAACATCTTCCGCCCAGCCGTTAGTTTTGCCATCGACTTTCGATTAGTCACCTTTAGCTTGGCAATCACTGCCTTTGTACTAGCGATCGGATTGCTGGTAGGTGGACGCTTGCAGTTTGCCTTTTTCCCCAGCGTAGATGGTGATAATTTGCGTGCCAATGTTCAGTTTAGCAGCGGCACCCCAGCGGCCGAAGTGGCCTCCTACCTGGTAAGAGTAGAAGACGCTTTACTGGCCACCGAGGAAGAGTTAGGCGGCCAGCTAATTCGTGAACGGGCGGCCTACTTTGGCACCCACATGTTATCTAAGGATGGTATTTCTAGCCGTGATCAAATTGCTCTGCTGCGAGTAGAGTTAGACAGCACGGTACTACGCTCTGTGTCCAATGCCGAGTTTATTGACACCTGGAACAGCAAAATTCCTCGGGTACCAGGGTTGGAAAAAATCATTATTGACCAACCAGAGTCCGGCCCTCCAGGCAAACCCATCGAAGCCAACATTACCGGTGCCAGCGCTAATGTCATGAAACAAGTTGCGCTGGAATTACAAACAGCACTAAAAGCCTTTACCGGCGTGCAAAACATCGATGACAACCTACCGTACGGCATGGAACAGTTGATTTTCAGTTTAACCCCCGAAGCCACTACATTAGGCCTTACAAGCTCAGACATTGGTCGTCAACTCAGGTATGCCTTTGACGGTGTGACGGTGCAAAGCTTTTACCAAGGCAGCGACGAAATTGATGTGCGGCTCATGCTCAAAGACCAAGATCGTAATAGCCTTTCAACCCTATACGCCTTGCCTATCATTCTGCCTTCGGGCAGAACCGTGCCGTTATTAGAATTGGTAGAATTCAGTTCTCGTCGAGGCATTGACAAGTTCCGCAGCGAAAACGGGCAGCTCATGGTAACCGTACAAGCCGACGTGGACGTGGGTGCCACCAACGCCAACGTGGTGATCGAGGCGTTAAAAGAAGAAACCATCCCTAGCTTAGAGCGCCAATATGGTGTGCAGATTAGTTTTGGTGGCACCAAGGCAGACGAAGAAGAAACCTTAGGCGAAATGATGACCGGCCTAGCCTTAGCCTTAGTACTTATCTACATCGTATTGGCGTGGGTATTTGCGTCCTATACTTGGCCTATTGCGGTCATGTTCACCATTCCTTTTGGTTTAACAGGCGCTGTTTTAGGCCACGTGATGATGGACAGAGACTTAACGATCTTGTCATTGTTTGGCTTATTTGGTTTGTCCGGCATCGTCATTAATAACAGCATTGTACTGCTGTCTTTTTACAAAGAGTTTCGCGCTCAAGGCATGGAGCCAAAAGCCGCAGTGGTCGAGGCCGCCTGTCAAAGATTAAGGGCGGTATTACTCACCTCCATGACCACCATCGCTGGCCTTACTCCCATTTTATTTGAAGAGTCGCTACAGGCGCAGTTCCTTATCCCGATGGCCATTTCTATTGTCTTTGGCTTGGCCTTAGGCACGCTGTTAATTCTGTTTGTAGTGCCTTCGATGGTACTCATGTTAGAAAACCTAACGGCGATACTGACGGGCAAAAAACGCAGCACTTAAAACAAGCGTAGCTGCTGCTGAGTGATGGGGGTTTGCAACTTGAGCCCCAGCCCCAGCAGCCGCACCCCTCTTTTTTGCTGCTGCGCATTTCCGCTTGTAAAGGCTTGCTGCAGCAATGGTTGAAACAGGTCTAAGTCTATGTCATTAGTGGCATACTCTCGGGTGAGCTGAGTAAAATCGGCAAACTTGAGTTTAACCACCACCCCAGAGACCGCATACTGCGCAGTGAGCTGCTGCCAGCGTAACATCAGTTGTTCATAGAGTGGCTGCAACGCTTGTGCACAATCTTCTAACTTCACCAAATCCTTACGGTAGGTATTTTCCACCGACACCGATTTACGAATGCGACGGGTTTGCACAGGCCGCTCATCTAAGCCAAATCGACGCAGCGCCAACGACTGACCCATGCGACCAAACTTATGCTCTAACTCCAATGCCGTAAAAGCACGTAAATCGGCACAAATATAGATGTTTTCGGCGGCCAGTTTGGCGGCGCTGACGGGGCCGATGCCAGGTATTTTGTTAACTGCCAACTGAGCACTAAAGGCGTCCATTTCATCAGGTTTAACCACAAACAAACCATTCGGTTTACGCCAGTCACTGGCTACTTTGGCAATAAACTTGTTGGGCGCAACACCTGCAGAGATGGTAATCCCCACTTCAGCCTCCACTTCGGCACGAATGCGTTGAGCAATACGTGTAGCACTACCACCACATAGGGTGGACTCGGTGACGTCGATAAATGCTTCGTCTAAGGACAAAGGTTCTATACGATCTGAATAGCGCCTAAAGATGGCCATTATTTGTGCGGACACCGACTTATACAAGGCCATACGACCGGGCAAAATCAACAGCTGCGGACAAACCCGCAAGGCTTGTGCTGAGGACATCGCCGAATGCACCCCAAACACCCGTGCAGGATAGTTACACGTGGCAATCACACCGCGGCTATTGGCAGGCCCCCCAATAGCAATAGGTCTATGCTGATAACTGGGTTGGTCTCGCATTTCCACGGCCGCATAAAAACAATCACAATCGCAATGGATAATTTTTCGATCGACCGGCACGGGACTAAGCATCTATGATCACGCCAAATAACTGTATATTTAACCAGTATTTTACCTATTTTAACGCCAACATCAAGCCCCTCGTCTAGCGCACTAGGCCTGAAAGCGATATCATGGCGGTTGCTCAATTTGGCCTTTTAGAGACGATTCATGGATAACCCAATAACAACTCAAACTGAAATGGAAGCCGCCGCTTTTCGTAAACTTGTGGCTCACCTAGATAATCGAAAAGATGTACAAAACATCGACTTAATGATTCTTGCTGGGTTTTGCCGTAATTGCATGAGCAAATGGCTTATGGCCGCAGCCGATGAACAAGGCGTAGCCATGGATTATGACCAAGCTCGAGAGCAGGTTTACCGCATGCCCTATGAGCAGTGGAAGCAAAACCACCAAACCCCAGCGACAGACGCACAAAAAAGTGCTTTTGCAGCTATGGAAGCGGCCAAAGCCGCCTCCAAACAATAAAATTCTATGTTTCAGTCTAGCCGCCATTCTCACTCCTTGATGCCCACTTTAGAGGCCAAGGTGAAACTGATGCTGACGGAAACACTGACTCTAAACCTGGAAATCGCACAATTGCAGCAGGAAAATGCACGCCTTCGGGCTCAACTAACGGAATGGGATAAAACCGATATTGAGTCTAGACCGCACTAGGAAATTTTTCTGTATATGAATAGCGCCTTATTTTTTCAGCGACACAAAAGCCTACTGTCCATTGTTGGTGTGTTAATGCTCGCCTTGATCGTGGTGACGATAAACAAGCATGAGCCAACGCCAGATGCGGACGTGGCCACAGCCCCAGAAACTGAGACCCCTAAGCGGACATTTAAAACGCCCGTTGCTGTAGCACCCGTTGCTGTAGCACCCGTTGCTGTAGCACCCGTTGCGGCCGAACCTAGGGTCGTGTCGAGCGCTAATGCCGCCGCTAGTATTAGCCACGCCATTGAATCCAGCTTACGGCCAGAGGTGATGCCACTGCCCAACTTTGGCGCTATGCTGGACGTGAAAACAAAAAAGACCGCGTTCTTTAATTATTTGCTGGTTTTATCGCAAACCGCCAATACTAAGATCAAACAACTTCGTGCCGAAATAAAGCGCATGAACCCCCAACGACTCACCCACTTACAAACCCAGCGCCTAAACCGCTTATCTAAAACCCACAAGATCAAAACCAAAGATCCACAACAACAAATTAATTTGTTGTTACGCAAAATTGAACGCGTACCCGCCGCGTTGGTGTTGGCACAAGCAGCCAATGAAAGCGCATGGGGCACCTCGCGATTTGCCACCCAAGGTAATAATTTATTTGGCCAGTGGTGTTTTAGCAAAGGCTGCGGTCTGATTCCCAACGGCCGCCCCGCTGGCGAGACCTACGAAGTACGCAAGTTCAAAGACCCTCAAGCCTCGGTGGATGCTTATATTCGTAATTTAAACTCCCATGGCAGCTACATTGGTTTAAGGCGTATACGTGAGTGTTTAATCAACAACAAACAAACAATGTCGGGCCGGGCCTTATCTGCGGGACTCATAGGTTATTCTTCTAGAGGGATAGACTACATCAATGATATCAGGGGCTTGATCCGCGTTAATAAGTTGGAGCCATGGCATGCCAGTTGGTGGGGCGATGCCCTTCTTCACCCCTGCAGCGCATTGGTTCAGCTACCTCAGCCCGAGACCGAACCCGAAGACGCCATCAGCGATACTAAGGAACTGTAATATGTCGCGACTTGTTTACTCTACAGATCAAGGCAGGCTCTGCCCCGACTGCCAGCAAGCCCAATGCCAATGCAGCACCAGTGACGCTGAAGCGGGCGACGGTAATGTACGTATACGTTTAGAAACCAAAGGCCGTAAAGGTAAAGGGGTCACCACTGTAACCGGCATTCCTTTAGTTGGAGCTGAGTTGAAAGAACTACTCAAAGAATTAAAACAAAAAACCAGCACCGGCGGCGCCGTTAAAGACCAAACCCTAGAACTACAAGGGGATCAACGGGATAAGTTATTATTATTACTCAGCAACCGCGGTTGGAGCTCGGTAAAAAAGGCAGGTGGCTAATGGGTTGGTTATTATTGCCATTAATCGCTGCACTTGTGTATTGGTGGGACACTAGCGCGGCTAAAGACCGGGCTAGAGTATTGGCTAAACAACAGTGCGAGCAACAAAATCTACAGCTATTAGATGACACAGTCGCCCTGAAGAAGACCCGCCTAAAACGCAACCACAAGGGACATGTGGTGTTATTACGCCAGTTTATGTTCGAATTTAGCAGTGATGGCGAGCAAAGAACCTTAGGTGAACTACACTTACTTGGTAAGAAACTAACCCATGTTCACCTAGAAGTGCATCGAATCCACTAGAATCCGTGACAGGCTCTAGAGTTTAGCGCCCACTCTGCTAGAATAGGCCTTTAGGCGTTTAAGCTATTATTTTTCGGGGAATATGAGTTGTCGAATCTACCAGTGATCATTGGTTTCGGTGGAGTTAATCCGGCCGGTCGAACCTCCTCCCACCATGGCTACCGCCGCCTTATACTTGACTCGCTAGATCAGCAAAGCAGAATAGACACCCTCACCGACTTGGCCATACTCACTAATACGGCCACCTACAATAACGGCCATTACCAGATACCTGGCCAAACCCAACAATATTCACCAGCCCAATTGGCCTCACAGCTGTCGACTCAGTTACAAGACGCGACCTTAATTCGACCCATCCGTCCCGCAGCATACGACATTCACCAGTTAGTCCTTAATAAATCAGCGGAAATTCGCCCCGCCAGCGGTGACA
The DNA here is from genome assembly GCA_029938085.1 of Oceanospirillaceae bacterium. Lineage (GTDB taxonomy): Bacteria > Pseudomonadota > Gammaproteobacteria > Pseudomonadales > Balneatricaceae > Njordibacter. The sequence continues at coordinate 112,667 of JAPYOS010000009.1, forward strand.
GCACCTGCATCCGGATGCGCAAACGCCATTTGCCCAGCCAACGGCCTGACACTTGGACAGTGACACCTGTCGACGAGGACACCGTAGAAGTTACCATTAGCGGCAGCTTTGCCGCCATATTACCCGACAGCAAACGTGCACCGGTGAGTGCCGCTGGCCAGTTGCCGGACGGCTTCGCCCCGGGTTCATTGTATCAGTCACGTAATCATCCACGTAATTTACAGATGACAGTGTACGGTGCCTCCGACGCGCTTAAGTCTACCGGTATAGAGTGGCAAGACATACAAGATCAGATTGCACCTGACCGTATCGCTGTATATGCCAGCAATTCCATTGGCCAGCTTGATGAAGCCGGTTTTGGTGGTTTGTTAAAAAACCCGATTTCAGGCAAGCGCATTACCTCTAAACAAATGCCGTTGGGTTATGGTCAAATGCCAGCCGATTTTGTCAATGCCTATTTATTAGGCAGTGTGGGTGCTGTCGGTTCAGCCCTAGGCGCATGTGCAACGTTTTTATATAATTTGCGTAACGCCGTGGACGACATCAAGAGCGGCCGCCGCGATTTGGTAGTGGTCGGCGGTAGTGATGCCCCGATTACGCCAGAGGTGATGGAAGGTTTTCGCACTATGGGTGCGTTGGCAGAAGACCACGACGTAGCGGCCTTAGACGATGCAGCGGAGGCCAACTTACGTCGCACCTCCAGGCCGTTTTCCACTAACTGTGGTTTTACCATGGGCGAAGCCTCGCAGTGGATCGTACTCACTAGTGATGATCTAGCCCTCAAACTGGGTGCCCAAATCCACGCCGCTGTGCCTGGCGTTTTCGTTAATGCCGATGGCCATAAAAAGTCAATATCAGCACCGGGCATTGGCAATTACATTACCTTAGCCAAAGCCGCAGCCCTGACCGAAAGTATGTTAGGCAGCCAGTCGTTACAACAACGCTCGTGCGTACAGGCACACGGCACCAGCACACCGCAAAATCGCGTGACCGAATCCCATGTACTCAACAAAACGGCTAAAAGTTTTGGCATTGAGGCGTGGAAAGTGGGCGCGGTCAAAGCTTACCTAGGCCACTCACAAGGCACTGCGGGCGGCGATCAGTTAGCCGTATCTTTGGGATTATGGCGTTATGGCATCCTGCCCGGCATCGCTACTATCGATCATGTTGCTGATGACGTACACACCAGTCATTTATCCATTCAAGCGCAACATCACGAGCTAGGCACACAAGGCATCGATACAGTGCTGCTCAACTCAAAAGGGTTTGGCGGCAACAATGCCAGCGCGGTGCTGATGGGCCCCCATATTGCTCTGCAATTGATGACCAAAAAACATGGCGCCAAGGCTATGGCAGCCTTGGCTCTGGCGCAAGAAAAGTCGCTAGCCGCGGCATCTGAGTACGATACCCAAACCATGCGTGGGCAAACGCAACCCACCTATAAGTTTGGCCATAACGTATTAGCGGGTGAAGACCTGAGCATTAGTCGTCATGAAATACGCATCCCAGGCTATGCTCAAGCGGTAGACCTTAGCCTAAGCAATCCATTTGACGACATGTGTTAACCCAGCCGTAATACTTGCTGGGTATTGACATAGGTTTGTTGGGCGATTTGCTCAATCGATTCAGGCCTTATGGTTGCCAGTTGCTGTAACACCCTTGGCAAATAATCGGGCCGATTAGGCAAGGCTCTATCTGAGCCTGCCATAGGCATATCCGGCGCATCTGTTTCCAACACTATATCTGCTAAGGGCAAGGCTATCGCCAAGCGTTTTATCGCCTGTGCACGGTCGTAGGTGAGCGTACCCCCTAATCCGATTTTGAAGCCGAGCTTGGTAAAGGCCAGTGCTTGCTGCTGGCTACCGCTAAAGGCATGCACAATACCGCCCTCAGCAAACGCGTGTCGCCGTAACAGTTGAGCTAGCCTGTCATTAGCCTTACGACAATGCACAATGACGGGCAAGCTGTGTTGCTGTGCTAAATCTAATTGCGCCAGCAAGCAAATCTCTTGCTCGGCCTGCGTGAACCCCTTTAAGCTCATGTCTAGGTGAAAATCCAGCCCTATCTCGCCTACTGCTATGGGCTGATGCGCCTCAATAGTCTCATGCAGCAGCTGTAAATGGCTAGATTCATGGGCATTACAAAAATACGGATGCAAGCCTAGAGCTAAATGCCAGTGAGGGTTTTGTTGACACAGTTTAATTTGACGCTGAAAATAAGACGCTTGGGTCGCAGGCACTACCAGCTGCGTCACGCCATGATCTAAGCAGGACTGCCATAGGTCTGGTTGTAGGCTTTGTAAACGCGGGTGGTCCCAATGGCAATGGCTATCGATTAGCTGATGCATTGAGACCTCCCGTTAAATGATGTTAGTGCTCTCGTGTAGCACGGAATTGAATGTCAGGCCAACGCTCTTCGGTTAAGCTCAAATTCACCCGCGATGGCGCCAGATAGGTCAAATGACCACCACCATCGATGGCCAAGTTATCGGCCGCTTTACGCTTAAATTCATCCAGCGTCTTAGGGTCATCACACTCCACCCAACGGGCTGTGTTCACCGCAATAGGTTCGTAGATACACTCTACTTTATATTCATCTTGTAGACGATAGGCCACCACCTCAAACTGCAACACACCGACGGCGCCCACAATCAGGTCATTGTTTTTGCCCGGCATAAACAGCTGCGTTGAACCTTCTTCGGAGAGCTGCTGCAAACCTTTTTTCAACTGTTTCATTTTTAGTGGGTCTTTTAACCGCACCCGTCGAAACAGTTCGGGGGCAAAATGTGGAATGCCAGCAAACTTGAGTTTTTCGCCGCCGGTAAAGGTATCGCCAATCTGAATAGTACCGTGGTTGTGCAAACCAATAATATCCCCCGGCCACGCTTGTTCGACGTTAGACCGCTCGCCGGCCATAAAGGTTACGGCGTCGGCAATTTTAACGTCTTTGCCTATGCGTACGTGGCGCATCTTCATGCCCCGCTCATAGGCGCCAGAACAAATGCGCATAAAGGCAATACGGTCACGGTGTTTAGGGTCCATATTGGCCTGTATTTTAAATACAAAACCAGTGAACTTCGATTCTGTGGCTCGTACCACTCGCTCACCAGCATCACGAGACTCAGGGGCCGGTGCCCATTGTACAAAGTAGTCCAACATTTCCCTTATGCCAAAGTTAGACAGAGCGGTTCCAAAAAACACTGGGGTGAGCTTGCCGTCCAAAAACTGCTGCATATCAAACTCATGGCTGGCACCGCGCACCAACTCAATTTCGTCTTTCAGGTCATCTAACAACTCACCCAGCAAGGCAGCTGCTTCGTGGGAGTCTAAGCCTTTAATCTGAATGTCGTCAGACAAGGTATGGCCCTGGCCTGGGGTAAACACGTGGATGGTGTCGGTGTAGAGGTTATAAACGCCTTTAAAACGCTTACCCATACTAATGGGCCAAGTGATAGGTGCACAGGCGATGTTAAGCACGTCTTCAACCTCGTCCAACACTTCAATCTGGTCCCGTACTTCACGGTCCATCTTGTTAACAAAGGTGAAAATAGGGGTGTCACGCAAGCGGCACACGTCCATCAGCTTAATGGTGCGATCTTCCACACCCTTAGCGCCGTCGATTACCATGAGCACCGAATCCACGGCAGTCAGTGTGCGGTAGGTGTCTTCCGAGAAGTCTTCGTGGCCAGGTGTATCCAGCAAGTTAACCGTGCGGTCTTTATAGGGAAACTGCATCACTGACGAAGTCACCGAGATGCCACGTTGTTTCTCCATGGCCATCCAATCCGAAGTGGCAGCCTTGTCGCCTTTTTTGCCCTTGACTGAGCCTGCCGTTTGGATCGCTTGACCTAACAACAACAGCTTTTCGGTAATGGTGGTTTTACCCGCATCGGGATGAGAAATAATGGCAAAGGTTCTACGAGCGGCAACTTCTTCGGCAATCAAATTGGACATAATAGCTTGGATCAATGGAGTGTAAGTAGAGCGGCACAAAAACTGGCCCTCTTAAGGTCTTCTATTGTCGCCGATTAAGTCGACTTCCTCAATACGAAGCGCACTCGGCTGTTCAAAAAACAGCCAATTTATCACCATTTTATTGAGATAATGCTACATTTTACGTATAATACGCGCCTTTTTGATGCACCCATTTTCAGGAAATACCATGTTCGATCTTGCAAGCCGCGCGCCGGCTAATGCTAAAAATGACATTCTCTCGGGCTTAACCGTGGCTTTAGCCTTGGTACCAGAAGCCGTGGCTTTTGCCTTTGTGGCTGGCGTAGATCCGTTGGTGGGCTTGTATGCCGCCTTTATGGTGGGTCTAATCACCGCAGTGATTGGTGGGCGCCCGGGCATGATTTCTGGTGCTACCGGTGCTTTAGCGGTAGTCATGGTGAGCCTGGTTGCCGATCACGGCGTGGAATACCTCTTTATCACCGTGGTACTGATGGGAATATTACAAATATTGGCGGGTGTTTCTCGTTTAGGCAAGTTCATTCGTATGGTTCCCCACCCAGTGATGCTGGGCTTTGTGAACGGCTTAGCCATTGTTATTTTCTTGGCCCAGTTAAGCCAGTTTAAGTTCATTGATGACAACGGTAATTTACAGTGGTTAGAGAGTACTCAGCTGTATCTACTATTAGGCTTAATTGCCCTAACCATGGCCATTATCCACTTCTTGCCTAAGTTCACCCGTGCGGTGCCTTCGTCTTTGGCCGCCATTTTGGTCGTAACCTTGTTAGTGATCGGCATGAACCTTGATACTCGCACCGTCGGTGACATTGCCTCTATCGCTGGTGGATTGCCAAGTTTCCATATCCCACAGGTGCCATACACCTTAGAAACCCTCATTATAATTTTGCCCTACGCCGTTATTTTGGCCGCCATCGGCCTAATTGAGTCATTGCTGACCTTAACTTTGGTGGATGAAATTACTGAAACTCGCGGTCGTGGCAACAAAGAATGTGTAGCCCAAGGTATAGCTAACACCGCTACCGGTATGTTTGGTGGTATGGGCGGTTGTGCCATGATCGGCCAGAGCATGATTAACGTTAATTCGGGCGGTCGTGGCCGCTTATCCGGCATCAGTGCAGCGCTATTTTTATTGGCCTTTATCTTAGTGGCCTCGCCACTGATTGAAATGATCCCAGTTGCTGCATTAATTGGTGTCATGTTTATTGTGGTCGTGGGCACCTTTGAATGGTCTAGCTTTCGTATTTTGGGCAAAATCCCCAAGTCGGATGCCTTCGTATTGATTTTGGTGTCTGGCGTTACCGTGGCTACCGACTTGGCGATTGCAGTAGTCGTGGGCGTCATTTGTTCAGCGTTAGTGTTTGCTTGGAAACACGCCAAGCACACTCAAGTCACCCACAAAGACTTGGACGGCAGCCGTATCTACTACCTACGCGGCCCCATCTTCTTTGGTTCGGTACAGAACTTTTTGGAGTTATTTGACCCCGCCCAAGACCCAAAAGATGTCATCATCGACTTTGAGCGCTCTAGGGTTGCGGATCATTCAGGTTTAGAGGCTATCGACACCTTGGCAGAACGCTATGTACGGGCGGGCAAAACCCTGCACTTACGTCACCTCACACCTGAGTGTAAGCAACTGCTCGCCAAGGCCGGCAATATGGTTGAGTTGAACGTTATTGAAGACCCAGACTACAAGGTTGCTAGTGACACGCTAGGCTAAACACCAACGCGTCTTCACGTGCACCATCAACGCCGGGGTAATAACCTCGGCGTTTTTGTATGCGTTGAAAGCCCATAGACTGGTATAAATTTATCGCCACTTGGTTAGAGCACCTGACTTCCAAGAACAGGGTTTCAACCCCTTCGAGGGTCACCGCATCAATGAGGCTACGCATCACTTTTCTACCCAAACCTTGACCGCGCCATGCCGGGGCTACCACCACATTTTGTACGTCACCTTGTTCGAACAGGTAACTGGCTATCGCGTAACTTACCACCTCGCCATCAACATCGTTATGGCATGCAACCAAGGCTAAATACCCACTGCCTAAAGCATCGGTTAAGGCCCCTGCAGACCATTTAGGCTCACCCTCAACTAATGTTATGCTCAAAATTGAAGGGATGTCTGTGGCCCGCATCAGGCGAAGGGTGACGATGTGATTTATTCGCTGGCTAACAAAGGCTGTAGGTGAGCCCATGTTGCGGCCTTTAAACTAGGCACGGCTAACAGTTGGTGCAAACTGTGACTGTACACCAATGTCATTGAGTGTGATCCCATATCAAGCTTAGACAGCCCACCCAACGCTAGCTCTGGTTGCAACAACTGCGCTGCGGCCGGCCCCATAACCAATAATTGGTGACAGGTTTTATCTTGCAACAACTTAATTAAGCTATAGGTCAATCCACTTTTTGCGCCCGCTAAGGAATGATCGCCATGAGGCCCTGGCACCAACGGCCAATTAAACTCTACAGTGGCGCTAGGCATCGTTTGTGAGCCACAACTTACTAGCGCATTGACGATCGCGGTTTGTAGCCGCTGTATAGGGCTGCTCATGGCAGCTCCCTCTTGCACCGGCACATCATTAATGACTAACACGCCACTTGCATACCAAGACAATGCAAGGTGCATGGGCGCCACGTTAACCGGCTCATGGCTGGCAGCAATTCCAGCCTCGATGGGTAATACCGGCACACTAACAGGGGCCACTTTTACTGCGGTGACTAAGCCACCCAATGCCAACGCCACTGCTTGCGCTTGACTCTCGACCGCTGGCTGTGACTTTAGCTGTGGCTCTTCGGCATTCTGCTCGAACGCGGCTGGAGTGGCCGTGGGCTCCAAGGCCGCCGCCGCAGTGTGTTCATCCTCATGCTGCCACACCACGGTGTTATTCTGGCTTCCCTCCAGCGCCTGCCGCGGTAGCCAGCTGGTTACGCCCAAAGCCTGCATATACTGCAAGCGTTGGGGTTCATTGAGTTGAGGGAACATAACCATGTTAATTTGTGCCTTAAGCTAAACTTGAGGGTGGGCTTTTTCGGCACCACTGTCTAAGGTATTAAGCGCGTGAATATAGGCTTTGGCCGAGGCAATGATGATATCTGTGTCGGCCCCCAAACCGTTAACGATACGGCCTGCTTTTTCCAGCCTTACGGTCACTTCACCTTGGGAATCGGTACCACTAGTGATGGCATTAACGCTGTATAGCTCTAAACTCGTACCAGAATCAGCGACCTGCTCTATGGCTTTAAAAACGGCATCCACGGGACCACTACCCACCGATTCGGCAGCGGCTTCCACATCGTCTTTCATTAACTTCACATGGGCTACAGGAGTTTCACCAATTTGGGAGGTTACTTGTAATGAGGTCAGTTTAAAACGGGCATTTTCTGCTGTTTCCATGCCTGTTTCGCTGACTAACGCCTGTAAGTCTTCATCAAATATTTCATGCTTTTTGTCTGCTAACTCTTTGAAACGACGAAAGGCGTCGTTAAATGCTACATCATTGGCAAAACTGGTGCCTAACTCTTCTAAACGAGCACGAAATGCTGCGCGGCCGGAATGTTTACCCATAACCATTTTATTGTCATTCCAACCCACGTCTTGAGCAGTCATGATTTCATAGGTTTCACGATGTTTTAACACGCCGTCTTGGTGAATGCCTGATTCGTGGGCAAACGCGTTTGCACCTACAATAGCCTTGTTAGGTTGCACCGGAAAGCCCGTGACACCAGACACTAAACGTGAGGTAGGCACAATGTGTTTGGTGTCGATATTGGTGGTTACGTTTAGGGCGTCTGCACGGGTGCGAATCGCCATCACGATCTCTTCTAATGAGGCATTGCCGGCTCTTTCGCCTAAACCATTAATGGTACATTCTACTTGCCGCGCACCGTGATTTACTGCTGACAAAGAATTAGCCACCGCTAAGCCTAGGTCGTTATGGCAGTGCACGGAGATCATAGCTTTGTCGATATTAGGTACGGCATTCATTAAACGCCCAATGGTGGCGCCAAATTCTTCTGGCACGGCATAACCGACGGTATCAGGAATATTAATGGTGCGTGCGCCTGCGTCGATGGCCGCTTCAACAATGCGGCACATGAAGTCAAACTCAGTGCGACTGGCATCTTCCAAGGAAAACTCCACGTCGTCCATCAAATTACGAGCACGTTTCACCGCATAGATCGCGCGCTCTACCACTTGATCAGGCTGCATTTGCAACTTGTATTTCATATGGATTGGGGAAGTGGCGATAAACGTATGTATGCGGCCCGAATTGGCGTTTTTAAGCGCCTCACCTGCACGATCAATATCACCATCTAAGGCTCTCGCTAGGCTACATACGGTGCTGTCTTTGATGTGATCTGCGACCGATTTAACACCCGCAAAATCGCCGGGGCTCGCAATGGCAAAACCCGCCTCAATAACATCGACACGCATTTTTTCAAGTAGTTTAGCAATACGCAGCTTTTCGTCCTGCGTCATGGAAGCCCCGGGACTTTGCTCACCATCACGTAAGGTGGTATCAAAGATAATCACTCTGTTGCTGCTGCTCATGGCCGAAACTCCAAAAAAATAACGCTGCTTTAGCATAGGTAAGGTGGCAGTTATAGTCTAAACTGAGACTTAACTTATGGCGACCAATATAGCCGCTGGCCCCGTTGCTGGCAATACAAACAACATCGAAAATCGACTTTAAAAGGGAATAGCAGGCTCATGGCAAACACCAATTCTTACGACTTTGATACAGTCACCGATCGCCATAACACCCACTCGCTCAAATGGGATAAATACAAAGGCGCAGATGTCATTCCTTTGTGGGTGGCGGACACTGATTTTAAGGCGGCTCCGGTCATTCAAACAGCCATCGAAGAGCGAGTTCAACACGGTATTTTTGGTTACACTCGTACCGATCAAAAGCGCAATCAAATTGTCGCCGACTATTACAAAAACAAATATGACTGTGAGGTTGATGCTGATTGGATTGTATGGGTACCTGGCATCGTCGCCAGCTTAACGCTGGCCATCCGCAGCTTGTCTAAACAACACAAACAAGTGTTAACGCCAGACATTGTCTACCCATACCTACACACCACCCCAGCAGCCTCGGGCAAGCAAGCCAACCACCTTGCCATGACCTATACGCAAGACCGCCTTAGGATTGACATTGATGGCCTTGAAAAGCGCAATGCACAAGACGCAAAAGTGATGTTATTTTGTAATCCACAAAATCCCGGCGGCACTATATACACTCGTGCCGAACTTGAACGGATTGATGCCTACTGTGAAGCTAATAACTTGATATTGGTATCCGATGAAATTCATGCAGACATCATCCTAGACGAGGATAAACGGCACCTACCCTATTTGGATGTAAGCCCCCATGCGTTAAATAATTCGATTATTTTGGGTGCTGCCAGCAAGGCATTTAACGTCGCCGGTTTAGCGTGTTCCTGGGCGGTGATTGCTAACCCTGAAATTCGTAACGCGTTTAAGGCAGAAATGCATGGCATCATTTCCGAAATTAATCCTCTAGGGTTTACAGCAACCCTTACGGCGCTGGAACACGGCGATGACTGGCTGCAAGCCATGAATGTTTATTTACGTCACAACCGCGACTATTTGATGGCTGAGTTTGCCGACATCAGAGGCATCCGTATGCTGCCCTTAGAGTCGACCTTTCTAGCTTGGTTAGACGTTTCTGAATTGGATTTAGAAGACCCTGTGTCATTTTTTGAAGCGGCCGGCGTGGGTTTATCCTCTGGCCAAGGCTTTAACGACGCCAACTTCTTAAGGCTTAACTTTGGCTGCCCTCACTCGGTATTGGAACAGGCGGTACAGCGCATCAAAAAAGTCTTAGCTTAAGTTTTGGTAGCCGGCAAACTGACGCTGTTTTAACGCGACTGCGGCGGCATGAATAGCCACTTCATGCTTAGCTTCTAGTTTAAAGCGCTGTTGGGTGAATTTTTGTTTAGCTGTTTTATCTAACTGTGTCCACTGCTCTTTAATAGGCATGTGTTCTGTTTCGCTGTACATTAGCTCAATTACCTTATATTCGTCCTGAGCTAAAATTTCGGGTTCAACCTGCTCCACGAGCTGTTTTAAGCGAATGCACCCCTCGGTGTATTCGCATTGTTTGTCCATCATGGCACTGGCAATCACACCAATACTCTCGACCCGATGCTGATATTGCTTTTTCAACATGTCTTGCAAACCAGCAATACGAGCTTGGTTAGTTTTGAGCGCACTACGTTGGCGCATATATAGCCAGCCAACCAAGCCAAACATTAGAAGACAAAAAACTGCAAGAAGAACAATAAGCGTGTTACTGGACATAGTAGAAGAACCTGTTTAATAGTGCGTGGATTATACCATGACCCAGCTTTGACGTTTTGTCTTTGCGAGGAGCGCAGCAACGTTGCAATCCATTGTTGGGCGTCACGTCATTCCGGCGTAGGCCGGAATCTAGCGGGGTTGGAGAGATCCTGA
>JAPYOS010000003.1 GCA_029938085.1 Oceanospirillaceae bacterium
ATAAAAAACCCCTAGCCCCAAAAAGGCTAGGGGTTTTTTATTGGGTGCTAGATACCGGCCTACGCCGGAATGACACGTGACTTAAGTGAAGCCTACGCCGGCATGACGTGACGCCTACGCCAGCATGACGTGGCGCCTGCACCAGACATAAATAAATTTTTGGTAAAACAACTACAATTACGCGCTATTTGGCCCGTAAATAGTGAGTAATCATAGCCTAGGCTTCTACTTTTGTAGTTTTTTAACGTATAGTAGGGGGGTTAATTAATACTCCAGCGCGTAACTTATCGGCAGTATTCACAGCCACAAGCTGTAACGCCGAAGAGTTTCTGGCTTATCCGCCAAAAAATGAAGGGAACCTATGACTACTAACAAACAAACCATACATTACACTCTAACCGATGAGGCGCCTTCACTGGCAACCTGCTCACTGCTACCTATCGTTAGAACGTTTACCGAAGCTGCTGGCATTAAGGTAAAGATCACTGACATTTCCTTAGCCGGTCGTATTTTGTCTGCCTTTAGCGAATTTCTTAGCGAAGACCAGAAAGTTGTAGATGGTTTGGCATTTTTGGGCAGCTTAACCCAAGACCCAGATGCCAATATCGTGAAGTTACCCAATATTAGTGCCTCAGTACCTCAGTTAGACGCCTGTATCAAAGAGCTGCAAGAGCAGGGCTATCAACTACCAGATTACCCGCAGATTGCTCACACAAGTGAAGAAGAAGAGATCAAAGAGCGTTACGGAAAAATTTTGGGTAGTGCGGTTAACCCAGTGTTACGGGAAGGCAACTCAGATCGTCGCGCACCCAGTGCAGTAAAAGAATATGTACGTAAGTATCCTCATAAAATGGGTCGTTGGAGCATGGCTTCACGTAGCCACGCTGATTACATGCGCAAAGGTGATTTTTATTCCGGCGAAAAATCTATTACCCTCGAAGAAGCCACTGACATCCGTATCGAATTTGTTGATATGGATGGTGTTGTTACGGTTAAGAAACAGCTAAGCATAGAAGCTGGAGAGATCCTTGATAGCATGTACATGAGTGTCGATGCGTTAAGAACATTCTTAGAAGAAACGCTTAACGATGCCAAGGACGCTGGTGTAATGTGGTCTTTGCATGTTAAAGCCACCATGATGAAGGTATCTCACCCGATAGTGTTTGGTCATGCGGTAACGGTGTTTTACAAAGAGTTGTTCGACAAGTATGGCCCGTTATTTGACAAGCTAGAAGTGAACCCTAACAACGGCTTGAGCAGTGTTTACGAAAAAATTGCTGAATTGCCTCGCTCTTTCAGAGAAGAGATCGAAGAAGATATTCATGCGTGTTACGAGCATCGTCCAGAACTTGCCATGGTAGATTCTATTAAAGGCGTGACCAACCTACACGTGCCTAGTGATGTAATCGTTGATGCATCTATGCCTGCCATGATCCGTAACGGCGGCCGTATGTGGGGTCCAGATGGCAAAGCAAAGGACTGTAAGGCGGTAATGCCAGAAAGTACCTACGCGACCATCTACCAAGAAATGATCAGCTTCTGCAAAACCAACGGCGCTTTTGATCCTACCACTATGGGCACAGTACCTAATGTAGGCCTGATGGCTAAAAAAGCTGAAGAGTACGGCTCTCATGATAAGACGTTTGAAGTAGAAGCTGCAGGTGTGATGCGCGTTGTTAAAGCCGATGGCACTGTGTTGATGCAGCACGATGTTGAAAAGGGTGACATCTGGCGTGCATGCCAAACTAAAGATGAGCCTGTGCGTGATTGGGTTAAGTTGGCTGTAACCCGTAGTCGCCAATCAAAGACACCCGCTATTTTTTGGCTAGATCGCAACCGTCCTCATGATATCCAGTTAATCAAGAAGGTAGAGTTGTATCTTAAAGACCATGATACCGAAGGTCTTGATCTTAGAATCCTTAATTATATCGAAGCTATTCGCCGCAGCATGGAACGTATGATTCGTGGTCGTGACACCATCTCAGTCTCGGGCAACGTGTTACGTGACTACCTTACAGACCTGTTCCCTATCATGGAATTAGGTACTTCGGCCAAGATGTTGTCTATTGTGCCAATGCTCAAAGGCGGTGGTATGTACGAGACTGGCGCTGGCGGTTCAGCACCTAAACACGTACAACAGGTGCTTGAAGAAAACCATCTGCGTTGGGATTCATTAGGTGAATTTATGGCGCTTGCGGTTTCCCTTGAAGACATGGGTATTAAGCAAGGTAACAAACGTGCGGCAATCTTGGCTCAAACCCTAGATGCAGCTACCGGAAAGCTTTTGAAAAACAACAAGTCTCCGTCACGTAAAACCGGCGAGTTAGACAATCGTGGCAGCCATTTTTACTTGGGTATGTACTGGGCTGAAGCCTTGGCTGCTCAGACTGACGATGCTGATCTTGCTAAAATATACGCACCATTTGCACAAAAAATGGCTGCTAATGAAGAGCAGATCATCAGCGAGCTACGTGCAGTTCAAGGTACACCCGCAGCTGTTAATGGGTACTACCATGCTAGCCGTGATGACGTTAAAGCCGTGATGAGAGCCAGTACCACGCTCAACGCGCTATTGGCCGATGCCACTGCTGCTGCTAAGGCATAGTCTTACCTGTTCACATGTAGGTTAGCTACCGGTTTAGCTAAAGGCGTTAACTCTTTGAGTTAGCGCCTTTTTTTTTGGGTTTGAGAAAGTTTATGGCTTAGTGTGAGCTTGCCCTATGAGCGTACGCCAATCACCTGAACCACAGCGCCTTTGCCGTGGTGGCCACTGCCTTCATGGATATCACGTACCACTTCTTGATTTAGGTCTAGGCATAATGGATTGAGTTCTGTGGCTAGCTCTAAGCTTTGCATCATTAGCGCAGCGTTAGGTGGCCCCCCGGTTTTAAACTCCAGTTGCTTTGGCGTATAGGCCTCTAGTAGTAACACACCTCCAGCGGCAAGGGCTGTTGGTATGTTGCCGTGCACTTGACGCCGTAATAGCGGAGGTAGGTGGCAAAAAATTGAAACGATACCGTCCCATTGGCCTTGGCCCAAGTCATAATCCGCTAGGTCTGCATGTACAGTGGCTACGGTTACACCTTGTTCGTGTGCAAGCTGCTGAGTCTTTGCTAGTCCTACCTCAGAGCTATCTACGGCGGTGACATGGTAGCCCAAACTGGCTAAGTAGACCGAGTTTCTACCTTCGCCGTCGGCCAAACACAAAATTTTTGATTTGGGTAGGCGCGCTGCGTTTAGTCGCAAAAAGTCATTGGGCTGAGTGCCGTATACGTAGTCTGGGTTGGCGTAACGTTGATCCCACATCGGTTAGGACGCCTGTGACAAGGCGCGATAAGCTAGGCGGCCACCCTTAATAAACATAGCCTGGTTATAACCCATATCCCGTAATGATGCTGCCGACAGGGCACCCCGGTTATTGGCGTTGCAATAACAAATAATGGTGCTGTTTAAATCGGGAATAATGCCTTCTATATTCATTTCCAATTTGCCACGGCTAACATTTAGAGAGCCGCTGATGTGGTCCTTGTTGTGCTCTTCTTGATCACGAATATCAAGCAAGATGGCGCCGCTTGCCACGAGTGCATCAACTTGATTGGGGTTAACAGCCTCTACTCGAGCCATTGCTTGGTCGGACATGGTTTGGAATTTTTCGGTGTAAGCCATCTTGTTTCTCAGTGTTAGTTAGTCTTGACAGTATATTAGCTAAAACTAATTAAATTAACAAGGGCTTTTATACAAGCCGATGTTTGGCTAATCGTCATAGCCTTTTTGGTAAACCTGTTGCGCCGCTGCAACGCCTGAGCCCAGCTTAATGTTATAACCCAAATCGACCATCACCATCTCGGCGGTGGCAATGCCTGATAAGGCCATTACATCGGTCATTGCGCCAAGGTGTCCTATGCGAAATAGTTTGCCTGCCATTTGTCCAAGACCGCCACCAAAAGATACGCCATAAGCCTTGTAAGCGTGTTGAGTGATTAGGTTCGCATCTTTTTCTTGTGGCACCATGATGGCCGTAACCGTATCCGAGTATAGGTCTGGGGTTTGAGCACATAGATCAAGCCCCCATGCAACTACGGAAGCCCTAACGCCCTCTGCAATGCGGTGGTGCCTTGCGTACACATTATTCATGCCTTCGTTAAGAAGTAGGCTTACACTGGCTCTTAGGCCGTTAAAAAGCTGTACAGGAGGCGTGTAGGGGTAGCTTCCAATCGCGTTGGCATTGGCCATGTCGTTAAAGTCAAAAAAGCAGCGTGGCAGTGTTGCGGTTTTGGTCGCTTGCATGGCCTTAGGGCTGACGCCAACAATGGCCAAGCCCGTATTCAGCATAAAGCCTTTTTGAGCGCCGGTAATGGCAATGTCTACACCCCAATCATCCATGCGGAACTCCATGCTGGCCAAAGAGCTAACAGCATCTACCATTAATAATGCCTCATGGTTGGCTGTGTCCATAACCTTACGAACGCCATGTACATCACTTTTTACCGCTGTAGCGGTTTCGTTGTGGGTCACCAGTACAGCTTTGATATGGCCTTGTGTGTCGGCGCAAAGGCGGCGGCCAAATTCTTCGATTGGTGCCCCGGTGCCCCACTCACAGTCAACCACCTCTACGTCGAGACCAAACCGTTGGCAAAGGTCGATCCAGCGTTGGCTGAACATGCCGTAACGAGCGATAAGAACTTTATCGCTAGGGCATAGGGTATTGCTGATTGCGCCTTCCCAGCCACCCGTTCCAGTTGCTGAAAATAGTAAGATTTGGCCCGTTTCTGTTTTAAAGACCTTTTTAAGGTCACTTAACAGCGGCATGTAATGGTCTGCAAAATCGGGTGCTCGGTGATCAAAGTTGCTGATGTTCATAGCTGCTTTAAGTACATCAGGCGTGTTAGTTGGGCCTGGGATAAAAATTGGATTTTGATGTTGCATCATTACTACCTTTGGTTACGTCAGTTTATATGGGTAGTTTGCTTTTTAGTTTACTAATAAACAATTTTTTTGAAAAATAATTCCATTTATAATTAAAATAATCAACTTATTGAAAATAAAGGTTATTTAATATTTCAAAAAATATTATTACATATTGTTGGAAAATTATAGTTGATAAGTTTCCTGCCTTATCGCTTAATACAATAATAAAATTTTGGAGGTGTAAATGGTGAATGACATTAAGCGTGGCCGTGGTCGCCCTAGAAGCGTCGCTGCTGAAGCTGGTAAATCAACCGTGCAAGCGCTAGATCGAGGTATCGCTTTGCTACAAACAATCGCTCAGCACCATGGCGTGAGCTTGAGTGACTTATCGGTGCAAGTGGGTATGCCAGCCTCTAGCGCACACCGGTTGTTGATGACCCTGCAGCAACATGATTTTGTTGATTTTGATGAAAATACACAACTGTGGCAAGTGGGTATTGAGGCATTTAGGGTGGGTAGTGCGTACTTGTCACGGACCAATTTTATTGAAGCGGCGCAAGCACCGTTACGTCATTTGATGGAAGTCACCGGTGAAACGGCCAATTTAGCGGTAATGGACAATGCTGAAGTCGTATTTGTGGCTCAAGTAGAAACTACAAACCCTATTCGGGCCTTTTTTAGTGCGGGAACGCGAGCACTTATGCACTCATCAGGCATAGGTAAAGCCTTGCTTGCACAACTGCCGCGGCATAAAGTCGATGGTTTGTTAAAGACAGTGGGTTTAACCCAGTACACCGCCAATACTCTAGTCACCCCACAAGATCTGTATGCCGACTTAGACCTAATCGCAGCACGGGGCTGGTCGTTTGATGAAGAAGAGCGTTATATCGGCATGAGTTGTGTCGGTGCGGCGATACGTAACGCCCACGGCGAAGTGGTGGGTGGCATATCGGTGTCTGGCCCTAGTGTGCGTTTTGAGCCACAGCACATCGCCCTAATTGGAGCCAAAGTAACCACAGCTGCCCAGCAAGTTACCTTGACCCTGGGTGGGAAAATATAACGCGCATTGGGTGTTAGTTTGAAAGGTGGATTGCGTCGCTGGGCTCGCAAAGGCTGCCATCCTGACGAAGGTCAGGATCCCGAGCCGTGGTGAGATTCCGGCCTTCGCCGGGATGACTTGAATTCGATGCAAAGACGGTCACCCTGACGTAGGCCAGGGTCTCGAGACCTGCTGTTTATTAGTACTTGTAACTTTCTGGCTTAAATGGCCCTTGAGCAGGTACGTTGATGTAGTTGGCTTGGGTAGTGGTGAGTTTAGTCATTACACCGCCAAAACCTGCCACCATGTCGGCTGCTACTTCTTCGTCTAGTTTCTTTGGTAAGACTTTGAGCCATAGGTTGGCTTGTTTGTCTGCTGCGCTTAGGTTGGCGAACTTGGCTTCCCATAGGTGCATTTGAGCTAACACTTGGTTGGCGAATGAGCCGTCCATAATACGTGATGGGTGGCCTGTAGCGTTACCTAGGTTGACTAGGCGGCCTTCGGACAAGAGGATAACGAAGTCGCCTTTGTTGTCGCTTGAGCGGTATACCTTGTGTACTTGTGGCTTAATCTCTTCAAACTTCCAAGTTTCACGCATGAACGCGGTGTCAATTTCGTTGTCGAAATGACCGATGTTGCACACTACTGCCCCGGTTTTAATGCTTTTGAGCATGTTGGCATCACACACATTGGTGTTGCCGGTCGTGGTGACGATTAGGTCAGTAGTACTCATTATGGCTGTGTTGATGCAGCTTACATCACCAGTATTGTCGCCGTTTAGGTAGGGCGAAACCACTTCAAAACCGTCCATGCAGGCTTGCATGGCGCAAATTGGATCAATTTCGGTGATCCTTACGATCATGCCTTCTTGGCGTAACGATGCAGCAGAACCTTTGCCTACGTCGCCGTAACCCACGACTAAGGCTTTTTTACCTGCAAGAAGGTGGTCTGTGGCGCGTTTGATGGCGTCGTTTAGTGAGTGACGACAGCCGTATTTGTTGTCGTTTTTACTCTTAGTGACGGCATCGTTGACGTTGATGGCTGGCACTTTTAAGGTGCCAGCTTCTAGCATTTCTTGTAAACGGTGCACACCGGTGGTGGTTTCTTCAGAGATGCCATGGCAGTTGCTTAGGATTTCTGGAAACTTGTCGTGCAACATGACTGTTAGGTCGCCGCCGTCGTCTAGGATCATATTAGCGCCCCAGTCTTTGCCATCTTTAACGATGGTTTGCTCGATGCACCATTCGGCTTCGTCTTCGGTTTCGCCTTTCCATGCAAATACAGGGATGCCGGCAGCAGCAATGGCTGCAGCGGCGTGGTCTTGAGTGGAAAAAATGTTGCAAGATGACCAACGAACTTCAGCGCCTAAATCGACAAGTGTTTCGATCAACACTGCCGTCTGAATCGTCATGTGGATACAGCCCATGATTTTGGCATTGGCCAGAGGCTGTTGAGAAGCGTACTTGGTGCGTAACGCCATTAGAGCTGGCATTTCGGTTTCGGCGATGTCGATTTCCATGCGGCCCCAAGAGGCTAAGGAGATGTCGGCAACTTTGTAGTCGATGAATGTGGTCATGGGCACGGCTTCCGTAAGGTAAAATTCAGAGCCGTATTGTACGCTAATAGACGCCGGATTCCGACTCTGACGCGTTGGTATTTTTGTATTGGGCGACTAAGCTGTCGGTGGCTTTAACGAAGCTGGTGACGTCGGTGCCTACGGCAACAAAGGTGGCGCCGAGTGTTAGGTACTGTTGTACTAACTCTGGTACGGCCATAAGGATACCCGCGGCTTTACCGGCGGCAACGATCTGCTCGATAGCAGCACACACGGCCTGTTGTACAGGTTCGGCGGTGGGTTGGCCTAAGTAACCCATGTCTGCGGCTAAATCGGCTGGGCCAATAAATACGCCATCTAT
Organism: Oceanospirillaceae bacterium; assembly: GCA_029938085.1. Taxonomy (GTDB): domain Bacteria; phylum Pseudomonadota; class Gammaproteobacteria; order Pseudomonadales; family Balneatricaceae; genus Njordibacter. The sequence continues at coordinate 7,864 of JAPYOS010000003.1, forward strand.
GCCGTCTACGGTGAGTATTTCTGCTAGGTTATCTAAGCCGCGTTGGGCTTCAATTTGTACTAACAGGCACACTTGCTCGTTGGCGGTTTGTAGGTAATCGGGAATGCGGTTGTGGTGCGAGGCCCGAGCAAGGGCTGCGCCTACGCCACGAATACCTTGTGGCGGGTAGTTCATGGCTTGTACTAGTTGCCTAGCTTGCTCGGCGGTTTCTACCATGGGCACTAATAGGGTTTGGCAACCAATGTCTAGAATCTGTTTAATCATCCATGTTTCGCCGACGGCTGGGCGAATAACCATGCTAGATTGCGAGCCCTGGAGAGCGTGCATTTGGCTAATGAGACTGGTGATGTCGTTGGGGCCATGCTCGGCGTCAATCAATAACCAATCAAAACCCGCGCCGCCGGCGATCTCGGCAGCATTGGGGCTGCCCATGCCTAACCAAAAACCAATTTGTTGCTGGCCTGCTAAGAGCTTTTGTTTAAACTGATTGATGGGTGCGGGCATGGGTGGTTCCTATGAATAGTAGAGGGCGTTAAAAGCGGCAGCTAACCTGGCCAAAATCACCAAAATCGGCTTCGATTAAGGTTCCCGGTTCAGTTTCGATGGGGCGGATAAAGGAGCCAGAGAGTACGATTTCGCCAGCCTTTATGCTATCACCATACTCATGTAAACGCGCGGCTAACCAAGCAATGCCTAAGGCCGGTTGGTTGAGTACGCCTGCACCTAAGCCGGTTTCTTCTACTTCGCCGTTAGCACTCACAATCGCACCTACCCAGCGCATGTCCACGTCTTTAGGGTCAGTGTGTTGTTCACCTAATACTAAACCCGCATTGGCGGCATTGTCGGCAATGGTGTCAAACACATTGCGAGTCACACCGGTTTGTGGGCATAGGCGGTGAATACGGGTATCTAATATTTCTAGCGACGGCACTAGGTAATCGGTGGCAGCAATGACTTGCTCAACGGTGACATTATTGCCGTTAAGGTCGTGCTTCATCACAAACGCAATTTCGGCTTCTACACGAGGCTGAATAAAACGGTCTTGTGGAATGTCGCTGCCACTGGTGAACAACATATCATCAAACAAAATACCTGAGTCTGGAATGTCGATGTTAAGGGCGGCTTGCATGGCCTTAGACGTTAGGCCAATTTTATGGCCTACAATGTTACGGCCATTACCCAATTTGTGCGCCACCCAGCCGGCTTGAATGGCGTATGCGTCAGCCATGGTCATGTCAGGATACGCGAGCGACATTAAACCCGTTTGCTGGCGGGCTTGTTCAGCAGCGTCTAGACGCTGCGCTGCCTGTGTAATCTGTTGTTTGCTAAGGGCCATTAATTACGCCTCGTCAACGATAGTATTACGTAGGCAGCCTATGCCTTCGGCTTCTACTTCTACCACGTCGCCAGGCTGTAGGTACACAGGTGGATCTAAGCGTGCGCCAGAACCAGTGGGCGTGCCAGTAACAATGATGTCGCCAGGTACCAAGGTGGTAAAGGTAGAAATGTAGTTAATAATGTAGCGGAAGTCGAACATCATGCGGCCAGTGCGGTCTTCTTGGCGTAATTCGCCATTGACCTTGGTGGTGAGGCGAATGTCGGCAATTTGGCTTTCATCTTTATAGGCAACTATCCACGGGCCAATAGCGCCACTAGCATCAAAGTTTTTGCCTTGGGTTACGTTAAACTTGGCGTGGCGTACCCAGTCGCGCAAGGTGCCTTCGTTACATAGACTAATGCCGGCAATGTGGTCAAGGGCTGTTTCTTTACTAATGTGGCGGCCACCTTTGCCGATCACAATCACGACTTCGCCTTCGTAATCCAATTGGCTAGACGCCTTAGGGCGCACAAGCGGGGTGTTATGACCAGTGAATGAACGGGCAAAACGAATGAACATGGATGGGAAAGGCGGCGCGTCTTGGCCATCTTTGTACTCTTCGTTGCGAGCAGGATAGTTTACGCCAATACAAATAAGCTTTTCAGCGTTATCAATGGGGATTTGAAAGGTGAATTCATCGCTTTTAAAATCATCCGCTTGGCCCTGAGTAGATTCAGCTAAGGCATCTAACTGGCCCGCCTCAATTACATCTTTTAGTGTGGGGTACTGGGCCCCAAAGGTGTTGCTTAGGCTAATAAAGCCAGTGTCGGTAACTAAACCATAGTGGGTGTTAGCATTGGCTTTAACGGTGGCAAATTTTGGATAGTTGTTCATAGTAATACCTATAGAGTGTTCTGTGGCTGTTGGGCGTTATTTAGCAAGCTTGGGTGGTTGGTGGCCGGCCATAGCAAAACAGATGTTTTTAGTTTCCATGTAAAACTCAAACGACCAATCGCCACCGTCGCGGCCAATGCCAGAGGCTTTAACGCCACCAAAGGGTGCGGGTAAATGGCGTGAGTTTTCGGAATTAATCCAAATCATTCCAGCCTCAAGCTGATCGGCAATAGCCCAGCAACGTTCTACGTTTTGGCTCCAAAGGTAGCCAGCTAAGCCGTATTGGCAGTCGTTAGCAATCGCAATGGCATCGGCATCATCTTTAAACGGAATCGCCGTAAGTACAGGGCCAAAAATTTCTTCTTGAGCTACACGCATTTTATTGTGAGCTTGGGTAAAGAGGGTAGGTTCTACGTAACAGCCAGACAACTCGCTGACTTTATTACCACCAGCGGCAATGGTGGCGCCATCGGCTTTGGCAGCTTCAAAGTAAGACAAAACCTTGGTTTCGTGTTCTGGGTGAATAAGCGGACCAATAACGGTGTTAGGGTCTAGCGGGTGGCCCACTTTAATGCGGTTGGCGCGGTCGGATACCATGGCACAAAAGGTGTCGTAAATACTTTCTTCTACTAATAGGCGTGACGACGAGGTGCAGCGTTCGCCATTGAGCGAATAAATCATAAACGCGGCGGCGTCTGCGGCTTTGTCTAAATCGGCGTCGGCAAACACTAATACTGGGTTTTTTCCGCCTAATTCAAAGTGGGCACGTTTTAAGGTGTCGGCACCCTGCTTTTGAATTAAAGAACCGGTGCGGCTTTCGCCTACAAAGGCAATGGCCTTGATTAACGGGTGTTCGGTTAGGGTTTTACCCGCATCTTCGCCCATGCCATTAACTAAGTTCCATACACCTTTAGGTAAACCTGCCTCTTCGGCAATCTGTACCAATAGACTGGCGGTTAATGGCGAAAACTCAGCCGGTTTATGTACAATGGTGCAACCTGCTGCTAGCGCGGGGGCAATTTTCCAAGTGGATAACATAAACGGCGTATTCCACGGGGTGATGACACCAACGGGACCAATAGGGTAACGTTTAGTGACGTTAACTTGGCCTGCCGCGTAAAGCGATTGGCCGTCTTGGGCTTGGACCGCTTTGTCGGCAAAAAATCGAAAGTTCTCTGCGCCTCTTAAGGCAGCTTTAGCCATAAACTTAATGGCTTGGCCGGTATCAATACACTCCAACAATGCAATTTCTTGAGCGCGAGCTTCAATGCCATCTGCGACCTTGTGGAGGATTTTTTGGCGTTGCTTACCGCTCATGGCAGACCATGTGCTAAAGGCACGGTGGGCCGCTTGGGCCGCAAGGTCTATGTCTGCGGCTTTGCCGTGGGCTACTTTGGCAAGGGGTTTAAGGTTAATAGGCGACAAACTTTCAAACCAAGTGTTATCTAGGGCCGCTTGTTGCTGGCCATCAATGTGGTTTAGTACACCGCCATCAAACTGGGCTAAATATTGTGCGGCGTCTTGTTGGTTTTGGGCGAAGCTGCTCATTAGTTATTTCCTTGGTTGTTGGCGACGTTGGCGGCATTACGAATGCGTGGGTGCATGGCGTTGGTCTTCCAGCTGAGGGGGGTGTTGATTTCTCGTACTTCTATAGACAGCGCAAAGTAGGGCTGGGCGAGCTGGGGCGTTAAAAAGGTATTCATAGTGGCGTTTATGGCTTCGCCTAAACGTTCTTTGTCGGCTTGACTACGGCCCAAACCAATACGAATGGAGGTGTCGATAAAGCTGTTTTGCGGCAGCAAATCGGCTACAGCGTAATGCTCGCACTTAATAGCGCGTACCCGCACGGCACCGAGTTCAAATAAACCGGTGTCGATACCGGTGGTGTGGATGGCGCGGCACAAGCCGTCAAAATCAACTTGTGATTCGAGGTTGGCGGAATATTCCATGGTAACGTGGGGCATGGGCGTGTCTCTTTATATGCAGTATGTGGCAAACTAATTAATATGTTAACTAAATAGTGAGTTTGATGCAAATCATGTTTTTGGTTTGGGGTGTGCGCGGCTATGTTGTCCGGGTTATCCTGACGCGCCTGATCATCCTGACCACCCAAGTGTCATCCTGACGAAGGTCAGGATCTAGTTAACCTGTTTAGTATTTTCGGTTAAGTCGGTATAATAACTGTAACTAATCTAATAACTGTTCGAGACTGACTATGCAGCCTACCAAAACAGACCGTGCGTTGCCCTTGGCTTTGTTGCGAGCCCGAGAAACGGTGATGTCACCTATTCGTAAGGTACTTAAAGATCACGATGTCACTGATCAACAGTGGCGGGTGTTGCGGGTGTTACACGAAAATGGCTTGATGGATGCGAAAGAACTAGCTAAAAGTGCCTGTGTTCTGGCTCCAAGCCTTACACGTATTATCAAGAACTTAGAAGAAAAGAACATGCTCACGCGCCGTGCCGATGGCAAAGATGGGCGCCGAGTGTTGTTGCAGATATTGCCTACAGGTGCGCAGCTAATCGAATCGGTTACCCCTGAGGTGCAAGTCATTTACCAAGGTTTAAACGATAAGTATGGGGCTCAAAAAATGAGCGATCTGTTAGATCTATTACACGATGTGGTGGAGCTAAGCTAACATGGCCAGTGCAGGGCCATGTTAGTTATACAGGTTGCGCGTTACAGTAAGCGTGGGTCTGGTTCTAGGCCTACCAAATGACGACCGTAAATCTGCTTGCATACGTCGTAATCGGTATAGGCGTGGGCGGCAGTCATGTGGGAATCTCGGAACAGTCGCTGTGCTTGGTTGGTTAAGAACCAAGCGTTAGCACCACTCGATTCAAATAAACGGTCCACGGCGGCTACACACATTTTTACTGCGTAGGCTTGGTTGGTACGCCACTGGGCGAGCTGATCGGCATCGGGTAGGGCGTGCTTTACACCCATTTGCGCTAGGTCGTTCCAGTCTTTTTCTAGTAACGCGCGGGCAGCGTTAATTTGGTGTTTAGACTCGGCTAAACGCATATAGGCGGGTACGTCTTTGCCCACTTCTGCCCCAGTGTAGGCGCGTACACGGGTTTTAGATCGTTCGGTAAACCAAACAATCATTTGTTCTGCAATGCCTAAGCTAATGGCAGAAAAGCCACAGGCGAAGTAGGGGCGGTAGGCCGCAAAAAAGATGTCACTATCTGGATATATACCGTAGCCAGTGGATTGCCCCGTCATCAAGGCTTTGGCCGATTCAATACGGTGTTCCGGCACAAATACATGGCGCACTTGCAGGGTTTTGGTGCCGGAGCCTTTCATGGCCATGGCATGCCAGTTATCAATAATTTCGTAATCGGCTCTAGGTACCAAAGCAAAGTGTTGGTGTGGCTTAGCATCTACCGCAGCACCGGCGCGAATAAATCCTAAAATAGCCCATTGGGCGTGGTCGCAACCGCTGCTCCAGCTCATGTCGCCGCTAAACATCACGCCGCCATCTACTTCTGTGGTTTTACCAAAGGGTGCAATGCTTGAGCTAATGGTGGCTTCTGGGTTTTCGCCCCACACATCCTCTTGTGCTTGTTTGGAGAACAGTGCCAGTTGGTGGCTGTGGGTGTTAAGTAAGCTGGTAGACCAAGCTGTGCCAGCGCATGCGCCAGCCAGGGCAGCTACACATTCGGCAAACTGAGGTAAGGAAAGTTCTAACCCGCCCCATGCCTTAGGCTGAAACGCGCGCATGAATTTAATCTTGGTTAACAGTTCAATATTTTCCGGAGGGGTCATGCGTAACGCTTCTGCCTGGTCGGCATTGGCGGCAATGGTGGGCAGGATGTCTTGTAAGTCGTTAAGCAGTTGGCTCGCAGAAGTCATGGGCAGTGGCCTTGTTAGGTTTGTCAATTTAGTTAACATATTAACTATTATTGGATGTATAGTAGCAACTGTTGTATAAGGCCGCAACTTTAATAAAATGATTCATAAAAAAGTAAGTTTATTCAAAAAAAGTATCATATATCCGTTTGTATAGTTTACATGTGAACTTAATCGCGTGTATGCTGAACCCAAATTGGTGGCTTGTGCCACTGGTTTCTGGTTCGCTGATAAATCTAAAAATTTGGAGTAATACATGAAAAAGTTAATCGTCGCGACTATGGCTACTGGCCTAATGCTAGGCGCGTCTACTGTGGCAAGCGCCGCTGAAACCCTATTGTTGTCATCTTGGTTGCCACCTAAACACCCAGTGGTTGCTGACATTATCAAGCCTTGGATTAAAGCCGTAGAAGCCGAAAGTGGCGGCGAGCTTAAGGTGCGTATTTTACCTAAGGCATTGGGCTCTCCTCCAGCTCACTATGACCTTGCTAAAGACGGCGTTGCTGATATCACTTACGGTGTGCACGGATACCAGCCAGGCCGCTTTAAGCTAACGGCCGCTACCGAGTTGCCATTTTTGGGTGACAGTGCAGAAGACGTATCTGTTGCTTACTGGCGCATCTACAAGAAGCACCTAGAATCAGTTAACGAACATGAAGGCACGGTTTTGTTGGGCTTGATGTCTCACGGGCCGGGTGTAATTCATAACAACGTTCGTGCTATTAACAGCGTTGAAGACATGGCTGGTTTAAAGTTCCGCGTAGGTGGTGGTGTTGCTGGTGATGCAGCTAAAGCCCTGGGTGTGACTGCAATGTTGGCCTCGGCCACTAAAAACTACGAAATGTTATCTAGCGGCGTTGCCGACGGTACTTTCTTGCCGACTGAGTCCATTAAGTCGTTCAAGCTAACCAAGTTATTGAACCATGCCACTAAGATACCAGGTGGTTTGTATAACACTAGTTTCTTCTTAACCATGAACCCTGCTAAGTTTGAAGGCTTAAGTGCCGACAACCAAGCCGCTCTAATGCGCGCTTCTGGCGAAAACTTTGCGCGTATTGCGGGTCAAGGTTGGGATAAGCATGATGCGCTAGGTCAAGCTGCAATGAACGATGCAGGTATTGCTACCGTTAATGCAAGCGATGCGTTTGTAGCAGAAATTCAAGCTGTAACGGGCCATTTGGAAGCTAACTGGATCGCTACAGCTAATGGCTTGGGTGTAGACGGTACTGCAGTAATGGCTGACTTACGTGCCGAAATTGCTAAAGTTGCTGCTGAGTAATGTCGCTTAGTCAAGCAAGGAGCCGAGTACTTGTATCCGGCTCCGTAATGCAGTTTGTGCTGCAGCGTATATTGGGTGGCTTAGCAGCCACCCTTTTGTTTTTGTTGATGTTGTTAACCTTAGTCGACGTGGTTGGTCGCTATGGGTTTAATGCGCCGGTAAACGGCAGCTACGAGATCACTGAATTGCTGTTGGCGGCCATTATATTTTCTGCTCTACCTTTGGTATCTGCCAAAGACGCCCACATTACTGTGGACTTAATTGATACCTTTGTGCCCAACTTTTTAGCTTGGTTAAGGGATGTTGCAATTGCCGTATCTACGAGCATCATCTTAGCTGGAATTAGTTACAAAGTATGGCATAAAGCCCTTGAATCGGTACGTTATGGCGATCAAACAGCCATGTTATTGTTGCCCACGGCACCGGTATTTTTCTACATCAGTATCGCTATAGGCATCAGTAGTCTTATTGCCTTATTGTTGGCTTGGCAATATGCTCGAGCAGGCGTTACCCCTTCTACTCCTTCTTCTGAAAAAGCATAAACACTATGTATGAATCTTTAATTGCCTTTGCTGCGATGCTCACCTTAGTGATTGTGGTGCGTATGCCTATTGCGTTTGCCATGGGTTTGGTGGGGTTTGTAGGGTTTGGTTTAATGACCAGTTTTTCTGGGTCTATGGCCATGGCCAGTATTATCACCTATGACACGGGCTTGAATTATGGCCTTTCTGTAGTGCCTTTATTTATTTTAATGGGTAATTTTGTTAGCCGCGCAGGCTTGTCGGACGAGCTATATACGGCTGCCAATGCCTTTTTAGGCCACCGTCGTGGCGGCCTTGCCATGGCTACTGTGGTGGCTTGTGGTGGTTTTAGTGCAGTGTGTGGTTCGAGTTTAGCCACAGCGGCGACTATGTCTAAAGTGGCCATGCCACCCATGAGAAAATACGGCTACGACGAAGGCCTAGCCGCAGGCTCCATTGCCGCTGGCGGTACCTTAGGTATTTTGATTCCACCTAGCGTCATTTTAATTATTTTTGGCATCATGACCGAAAGCGATATTGGTTTGTTATTTATTGCCGGTATTTTGCCTGGCTTGTTGGGTGTTATTTTGTATTTGGTTGCCGTGTTAGTCACCGTAACCTTAAAGCCCGAAAAAGGCCCGCGTGGCGACCGTTTTGGTTGGCCCCAACGGCTGCAAGCCTTATGGGGTGTGTCTGGCGTATTGGCCTTGTTTGGTTTAGTGATTGGTGGCATTTATGGTGGTATTTTCACGCCGACAGAAGCCGCCGGCATTGGCGCTTCGGGTGCGTTCTTTATTGCCTTAATTCGTCAGCGCCTAAGTTGGCAGTCGCTGTTTGAAACATTAGTAGAAAGTGCACGCACAACGGCCATGATTTTTGTTATTTTGATTGGCGCAGAAATTTTCTCCAACTACGTTAATATTGCGGGTTTACCAGAGTTATTGTCGGAGTGGGTGGTGTCGTTCGACTTGTCTGCGATTGCTGTGATTATGCTTATTATGCTGGTCTATGTGGTGTTAGGCACGGTGTTAGAAAGCCTTTCTATGATTATGTTAACGGTGCCTGTGTTTTACCCGTTAGTCTTAGGTTTAGACTTAGGTGGTTACTCTGACGCCTTGATGGACCCTGAATTGGCGCTTATTTGGTTTGGTATTATTGTGGTAGTGATTACCGAAATTAGCCTTATTACGCCGCCCGTGGGCCTCAATGTATTTGTGCTTAAGAGCATGTTGGACGATGTTAAGCTGAGCACTATATTCCGTGGCGTAACGCCGTTTTGGATTGTAGACATCGTACGCTTAATGACGCTAATTCTTTTGCCTGGTTTAGTATTATGGCTGCCTAACTTAATGGCAGGCTAGCCTTATGAGCATTAGCCAGCGCGAATTTGTCATTATTATCGCGTGCTTGATGTCTATGGTGGCGTTAACTACAGATGCCATGTTGCCGGCTCTAGGCCTCATGGCGCAAGACTTTGTAGTGGATGGCAATGCCATTCAATTAGTCGTCACCGGGGTATTTGCCGGTCATGCATTAGGGCAGCTAGTGTATGGACCTATTTCTGACAAATATGGCCGTAGAAGCAGTATTTTTATCGGTTTGGCTATTTTCACTATCGGCAGCCTTGTTAGCGCCAGTGCCACCACCTTAGAAACCATGCTTATCGGCCGTTTTTTACAGGGTTTTGGTGCATCAGGGCCTCGGGTGATGGTAGTGGCTTTAGTCCGAGACTGTTATAGCGGGCCAGACATGGCGCGTATCATGTCGTTTGCCATGACCTTGTTTATGGCTGTGCCGATTATGGCGCCGTTGGTAGGGCAAGGGGTGTTGTTAGTAGGCCCTTGGCAGTGGATCTTTGGCCTGTATGTGGTGATTGCAGCGATCATGTTGGTTTGGGTGTTTATACGTTTAGATGAAACCCTCAAACCCGAAAACCGTTTATCGCTGCATCCTAAAAAGCTCTGGTCCACCATGTTACAAGTGTTGGTTAATCCCATTGCTACCGGTTATGCCTTGGTCTCTGGCCTGGTATTGGGCGGTTTTATGGGGTATTTGAGTTCCAGCCAACAGATCTTTCAGCAGACCTATGGCGTAGGCGAGGCCTTCCCTTTCTATTTTGCCGTGTTAGCCTTGCCCACCATTGTTGCCTCGCTACTGAATGCTAAGTTAGTGGTGCGGTTTGGCATGTACCGTTTGGTACAAGTAACTAACGTTATGACCGGCACGGCTTGCTTGGCCTTTTACATCTATGCCCATAACTTAGCCACTGGCCCAAGTTTGGGTGCCTTTATGGCCTTATGCAGCATCATATTTTTTGGCATCGGCTTTCGTTTTGGCAACTTAAACGCCCTTGCCATGGAGCCTTTAGGTAAACTCGCGGGCATGGGTGCTTCGGTAGTTGGCTCTAGCGCTACTTTGATATCGGTGCCTATCGGTATGTGGGTGGGCATGTCTTACAATGGCACCGTGTTGCCATTAGTGTTGGGTTTTGCCATCACGTCTTGGGTCACCTTTGTGGCTATGTTGTACATCAATAGACTGCCTAAACCAGTCGTCTAACCTGTGACCCTGCATTTGTCGTGAAAGTTGGATTTTTTTGTGTGGCGGAGTATGCTGTCAGAACAACAGTAAATAGGAGCTCAGGCATGGTTATTTATCCAGACATAGAAATCCAAAATGGTCGCTGTGTGAACTTACACCGCGGACACATGGAAGATCCCATTGTGTATGATGTTTCGCCCTTAGAAGCGGCCCTGCAATACGTCGCTCAAGGTGCACAAGTGTTACATGTGGTGGATTTAGATAACGTTATGCGGGGCGGCCACGACAATCACAAAACCGTGTTGGAAATCATTCAAGCCGCGGATGTGCCGGTACAAGTGGGTGGCGGTATTCGTACTATCGAAGGGGCACGTTGGTGGTTTGAACACGGCGCCTCTCGTGTGGTAATTGGTACGGCGGCGATAGAAGGCCGACATTTTTTGCATGAATTGTGTAACCATTATCCGGGCCAAGTGGTGGTTTCTATTGATGCCCGGCAAAATAAAGTCATGTGTCACGGCTGGACCGAAGAAACCATATACACACCGTTAGAAATGGCCAAAGATCTGCAAAATCATGGGGTAGCGGCCATTATATACACCGACATCGACTTGGACGTGGATCACCCCGAAGCGACCTTTTCCATGACCACGCAAATGGTGGCAGAACTCAATATTCCCATTATCTCTAGTGGTACGGTTAAAACCCTGGATGATATCTCTACCTTACGTTTGTTACCTAACATCGCTGGTGTGGTGGTGGGGCGTGCCCTCATGAATGGTGCTGTGTCATTAGCAGACGCATTGGGAGTTTGCCAACAGGCCGATACCCATGCGGAGTTTGTATAACAGATTATTGCGTTGTTATTGGTGGTGCCAATATGGACTTGTTGGGTTCGCCTAGCAATACCCTCTTAGGGTTTACCTCAAATCCAGGTTATGTCACCAGTAGTCCTGGAGGGGTAGGCCGCAATATTGCCGACAACTTAAGTCGGTTGCAGCAGCCCTGTTGGTTAATGGCGCCCTTAGGCGATGATGCTAACGGCCGCTTTATGCAGCAGCATTGCCAACAATTGGGTATAGAAACGCAAGCCTTATCAATGCAAAAAGGGCAGTCTACCTCTACTTATGTGTCGATCGTTGATGAACACGGTGAGATGCAGGTGGCGATTGCCGATATGGCGTTGATCGACCATTTTGGTGAGGTGCAACTAAAACCGCATCTAGATCACCTTAACTCAGCAGCCTTGGTGGTTATAGACACTAATTTAAGCGCTGAGTGTTTGCGCTATTTGTGTGCTGCTTTGCCAAATAAAAAGTTGTTTGTAGACACGGTTTCGGTGGCGAAAGCGGTGCGAATTAAACCTCACTTGCAGCAAATACATAGCCTTAAACCCAATTTGGCTGAAGCGCAGGCGATTGCAGACACAGACTATGGTTCAACACCCACCGACGCCCAACTGAGTACCCTGGCTCATTGGTTTACGCAACAAGGTGTACGGCATTTGTACCTAAGTTTGGGTGCCCGCGGCGTGTTGTACCGTGGGCCAAAACAACAGTTTTTAATGGCCATAGCAGAACCCCAAAAAGCCCCAATAATTATCAATAGTAATGGCGCAGGTGATGCTATGATGGCGGCGCTTTGTGCAGGCTGGATACAAGGTTTAGACGCCCCAGATCGAGTGGCCTACGGACTTGCTTGCGCGCAAATTGCCATGTCGAGCCAAACCACCATCAACCCACAGCTCAGCCCTCAATTAGTACAACGCATGTTAAAGGAATACCCATGCCAAATGACACCATTATGCTCACCGAGTATGTAGATATACACCCACGTGTTGCCGACGCGTTGGCTAATAATCGGCCGGTTGTGGCACTCGAATCTACCATTATTTCACACGGTATGCCGTATCCAAAAAATGTGGAAACGGCGCTGTTAGTAGAGCAGGAGGTAAGGGAAAACGGAGCCGAACCAGCCACCATTGCCATTTTAAATGGCCGTTTAACGGTGGGTTTAGATGAGTCGCAAATCACCCATCTAGGCAAGCGTGGGTTTGAGGTTGTTAAAACTAGCCGTCGTGACATGCCTTTTATGGTGGCGCAGCAGCTCGATGGCGCTACTACCGTCGCATCTACCATGATTATTGCCGCTATGGCTGGAATCAAAGTATTTGCTACTGGTGGCATTGGTGGGGTGCACCGTCATGCAGAAAATACCATGGATATCTCAGCCGACTTGCAAGAGCTAGCTCGTACCTCCGTTGCGGTGGTGTGTGCAGGAGTGAAGTCGATTTTGGATATTGGCTTAACCTTAGAATACCTAGAGACCCATGGTGTGCCGGTGGTAGGTTATAAAACCAAGGTGATGCCCGCATTTTATACCCAGAGCAGTGGCTTTAACGTCGACTATAAGCTCGACTCAGCGGCTAGTATTGCCTTAGCCTTAAAAGCTAAGTGGAATATAGGTCTAGCAGGAGGGGTGGTCATTGCTAATCCTATTCCAGAGGCTTATGCCATGGATGCGGATGAAATTGAAAAGGTGATTGCCGATGCTATTGTAGAAATGCAAAAGCAAGGCATAAGTGGTAAACAAAGCACACCGTTTTTACTGTCTAAGATAGCTCAAGTGACCCAAGGCGAAAGCCTTGCAGCAAACATTCAGTTAGTACTCAATAATGCACGCTTGGGGGCGGCTATAGCGTCTGAGTTGGCGTTGGCGGGTTGATATGATCTAGACCACTGTGAGAATTTCGTCTAATGGCTTTTTTATTTTGGCCACACCGGGTACGGTGGCGTCGGGCGATGGGTGGCCTACGGCTAAGATCATTACGGCTTTTTCGTGATCAGGGCGATCGAGTAGTTTGTTGAGAAACCGCATAGGGTTAGGCGTGTGCGTTAGGCTACACAGGCCAGCATGATGTAATGCAGAGATGAGAAACCCCGTAGCAATGCCCACGCTGTCTGGCACATAGTAATTTTTGAAGCGGGTGCCGTCATCGAATACACCATAACGTTGGGCAAAAATCACAATCAGCCACGGTGCTATGTCTAAATGAGGCTTGTCGGCATTGGTACCGATGGGTTCGAGGGCTTTTATCCATTCGTCACCGCCGCCACCTGCATAAAACTTTTCTTCTTCGGCTTCAGCTTCTAAGCGAATTTGGTGCTTGATGTTGGGGTTGCGGATGGCGACAAAATGCCATGGCTGGTGGTTGGCGCCGCTGGGGGCCGACCCGGCTGTGCGAATACATTGTTCAATCACAGCGGTGGGCACTTCGCGGCCGATGAAATCCCGTACTGAGTGCCGCTGTTTCATGGTGTGGTAATAATCTAATGCGGTTTGTTGCATCTGCGCGTCACTGACGTGGGGCCGCTCAGGCAGTTTTATGGCTTCATAGGCAAGGTTTTCGCGTGCAAACATAAGGTGTGCCCTTTTTGTCCTGTGTGTTTATGGTGTTTCAGACAGAATACAATAATTCTGCGCTTGTGCTTGGGTTAATACTGAGAGGTGATTCCGACGGTGACGCTGCTAGAGCGCCAATTAACTTGATAATCCTATGGAAATTGGTGCTGGTCAAGCAAAGACTTCACTTGGTTATTGGGCGTGCTAAAGTAATATTTGGTCAAGAAACTGAATTATTTATCTTAAACTGCTACGTTTAGGTCAGACAGGTCTACGTAAAGGCGTCCTTATGACGATCACAGTGTTACCGCTATCATCCCGTAAGCACTTGCTTAATATAGCATTGTGTCTGGCGCTAATGTGGGGCATTTATGATGCCCTTATGGGGCCCGATCTGGTCTCGGACTTACGCAGTTTTACCGGCCGCTATGGCGCTTATTTGTTACTTGTTAGCCTCTTATTTACACCTTTGAGCCAGCGCTGGCTGTGGGTTAAGCGCCACCTAGCCTTGCGGCGCAATATAGGCGTATGGGGCTTTATTTACGCTAGCGTGCATGTGATCGTTTGGATTGCCTTGGAGTTTGCCTTTGATTGGCAGCTTATGGTTGACGAAATTGGAGGCAACCTATTTATTTTATTGGGTATTTTAGCCTTTGTTTTACTTGTGCCCTTAGCAGCGACGTCTAATCGGTGGGGGCTTAAGAAGCTGGGCTACCGGTCATGGCAAAGCCTTCATAGCCTTACGTATATTGCCATTGCTGCGGTTATGGCGCATTTTTTTATGGCCCAAAAGTCCGACGTGCTGGAACCGTTATTATTAGGTTGTGTGTTAGTTGCCGTTTTACTTTGGAGGTATCGCCATGCTCATTAAATCATCGGAAATCACTTCAGAAATGGTATTTAACAAGCGTCGCAGGTTGATCGCTGCAGGTTTAGCCGTGTTGGCCTTACCTGCAGTGGACAAGGGTTATGCCCTGTTGCTACAAAAGCAGGAACAGGCTAAACAGCCATTCCCTCCTCTGGCTTCAATGCCGGAGCTGATTCCAGAAGTGCTTGAGCCTACGCCGTTAAATATTATTACAAACTATAACAATTATTATGAATTTGGTTATGGCAAAGATGATCCATCCAAGGCCACCAAAAGCTTAATTACGTCTCCCTGGACTGTTGATATTGGAGGTGTAGGTGCAGATAAGCCCGGTCTATATGACATTGCTGACATCAAAGGTGAGTACGCCATTGAAAACCACGTTTATCGATTTAGGTGCGTCGAGGCTTGGTCTATGGTGATTCCTTGGAACGGCATTAAACTGGCCGACATAATTCGTGCTGCGCAACCCAATAGTAAGGCCAAGTTTGTGCGCTTTACCACCTTAAATGATGCCCAACAAATGCCCAATGCCGGTTGGTCTGGTGGTGCCTATGTTGAAGGCCTGACCATTGCTGAAGCAATGAATCCCCTTACTCTTATGGCCACAGGTATTTATGATAAGACGTTAGAGCAACAAAATGGCGCTCCAATACGTTTGGTAGTGCCCTGGAAGTATGGTTTTAAATCCATTAAATCTATTGTTAAAATAGAGTTGGTAGAGCATATGCCACAAAATACTTGGTGGAAACAGAATGATCGTGAATACGGCTTCTATGCCAATGTTAATCCACGTTTTGATCACCCTCGCTGGACTCAAGCCACAGAGCGGGTGATTGGCCAATTAGGCCGTAAACCTACCTTATTGTTTAATGGCTATGGCGATCAAGTCGCGCACTTATACCCCGATCCAGGCAATCGGTTGTATTTCTATTAGGGTCAAAACACAGCGTTAAATAGCCCCCATATCTGTTGGCCACACAGTAGATAAGCCAAACCACCAACGGCTAAATATGGCCCAAAGGGCATCTGTGGATCTGTAGGTGTTTTTCTCAAGCGTAAAACAAGGCCTACCACAATGCCTGCAACTGCCGCCATCAACACAATCATGGGTAATGCCTGCCAGCCCATCCAAGCCCCAAGGGCAGCAAGCAGTTTAAAGTCGCCATAGCCCATGCCGTGTTTGCCCGTGGCTAAACGAAACCCCCAATACACCAGCCACAAGCTCATGTAGCCTGCTACAGCGCCCCAAAAGGCGTCTTGTAAGCTGGTGAAAATGCCTAACGCATTGATTGCTAGCCCCAGCCACATTAACGGCAAAGTGAGCTGGTCTGGTAGCAGTTTATGGTCTAGGTCTATAAAAGCCATGGCCACCAATATATACACCAGCACTAAGCCTGCTACGCCTTGCCAATTTGGACCCAGCACCCAAGCTACAGCTAAACCTAGCACGGCTGTAAGTAGTTCTACCATTGGATAGCGTGGGCTAATGGGTAAATTGCAAAACTCACACCGGCCCTTGAGTAGCAGGTAAGAAATTAGAGGAATGTTGTGCCAGGCTTTGAGTGGGGTTTTGCAGCTGGGACAATGGGAATTGGGCCATGCAATGGCGGCTAAAGCTGGGCGAGTGAGCGACTCGCTTGGCTCATCTAATGCTAGCAACATTCTGCACTCTTGCTTCCATTGGTGCTCCATGGCTTTGGGCAAACGTAGGATAACCACGTTTAAGAAGCTACCTATCAGCAGGCTCAAAAAAGCTGCACTTGAAAGCCAAAGGGCCGGACAATCTTGAAATTGTTGCAATAACATGGGCTAAAGGCCTTTTAAGTGTTCATCGAAGAAACCCACAATTCGGGCTTCTAATTCCATGTCAGAGCGTATCATACCAGTCAATGCGGTTTGTTTTGAGGTGTGTTGAGAGGCAGTAGAGATAGCTTGTTGGGTCTCGGTTAGAGCTGTGCCATGATCTCTTGCTGGTGATGCCTTATGTATTGCTTGTCAAGGTGGGCCAACGTGCCTGACTCGGCCAGTGCTTAGGGCTTAAGTTTGATTTAGGTTGACTTAGGTTGACTTTGTCGTAGTATTCCCCAATATCAGACACTAGTAGTGATCTACCAAGTTACGGCCCTTATTTATGTATACCCAACAAATGGCATCGTCTATTGATGCGCCGGCTAACCGCTTTAAAGCGGGATCTTTGGGTGATAGAAATCACCGAAAAGTGCTAGCGGCAGCAGCTAAAGTGTTTTCCCGTAAAGGCTACACCGGTGCGCGTGTGGACGAGATTGCGCAACTGGCAGGCATGTCAAAACCTAACATGTTGTATTATTTCAAAACCAAGTTGGACCTGTATAGGGCAGTCATGGAAGATGTGCTTGCGCTATGGCTCAATTCCATTGGTGATTTTTGCAAAGAGTCTGAACCCGCGGAAGTGATGGCTCAATATGTGGCTAAGAAAATGCAGCTGTCACAACAATATCCAGAAGCCTCGCGTATTATTGCTATGGAAATTATCTCTGGATCACCCATTATAGGTGACTACCTGCGCAAGGGGTTAAGGGCTTGGGTAGAGGACAAAGGAACGGTGTTTTTGCAATGGCAAGCCGAAGGGTTAATGGAACCTATAGAGCCCGCACATGCCTTTTTTATGATTTGGGCCACCACTCAAACCTATGCCGATTTCGAATCTCAAATTAGCGCAGTGTTAGCGGTTGATGACTATGATGTCGAGGTTTATCCAGCGGCCACCAAATTGGTCACCGACATCCTGATTCGAGGTTTTGGCCTTAAGTCTAGAACGCCTACTTCATAGAAACTTGACCAAAAGGTAAAATAACTCGGAATATTTCTTGACCATATGGTAAAAATTTGGTAAAAATTTCGCAGGTGTTTCGTACTTAGCTCGATGATGCATGTTGAAGTTGCCGATTGAGACCAAGTGCTTTGTGTATTTCTTTGTTTGAGGAATGTTAGCAATGTCGAAAGTAAAATCTGCCATTATTCAAATGAGCCTTAAAGGTGACGCGAGTATGTCACCTGATCAAATTCGCGATTTGATGCTCGAAGCCCATGCGCCGCTCATAGACGAAGCCGGGGCTGCAGGGGTACAAATCCTCTGCTTTCAGGAAGTCTTTACCCAGCCCTATTTTTGCCCCAGCCAAGACAAGCGTTGGTACGCAGCAGCAGAACCCATCCCCAACGGCCATACCACTCGTTTGATGCAGGAATACGCAAAAAAATACGCTATGGTTATTATCGTGCCCATCTATGAAGAGGCGATGCCAGGGGTGTATTACAACACCGCAGCAGTCATTGATGCCGACGGCAGTTACCTCGGTAAATACCGCAAAACACACATTCCCCATGTGGCAGGCTTTTGGGAAAAGTTTTTCTTCAAGCCTGGCGCATCAGATTGGCCCGTTTTCAACACAGCGTACGGCAAAGTGGGTGTTTACATCTGTTATGACCGACATTTCCCTGAAGGTTGGCGTGCTTTGGCCCTTAACGGCGCCGAAATCATCTATAACCCGTCGGCTACCGTGGCGGGGGTATCTAAGTACTTGTGGGAACTAGAGCAACCGGCTTCTGCGGCGGCTAACGGTTGTTACATTGCTGCCATTAATCGGGTTGGAGTAGAGCCACCTTGGAATATTGGTGAGTTTTATGGTTCTAGTTATTTTGTTAACCCTCGTGGTCAAATTGAAGCCCAAGCCAGTGCCGACAAAGACGAAATGCTGATTCACGATATTGATATGGATGTCATTCGAGAGGTTAGAGACGGTTGGCAGTTCTTCCGTGATCGTAGGCCCGAAACTTACACCCCACTTACGGATTTGAATTGATCTAGTCCATTATTTTTATGCCCTAACAATAACAAGAGGCAAAGCAATTGACTGAAATAAACACCCTGAACAGCGTGGTCCAGGTGGCTGGCTTATCATTAGACTTTGTTACTAAAGACGGCATTGTGTCAGCCTTGTCTGAGGTAGACCTAACCATAGAGAGTGGCGAGTTTGTGTCGTTTATTGGGCCATCTGGTTGTGGTAAAACTACTTTGATGAGAGTACTAGCTGATTTAGAAACCCCTACCGCTGGTCGTGTGCAAGTGAATGGCATGACGCCTTCTCAAGCACGGCAGCAGAGGGCTTATGGTTATGTGTTTCAGGCGCCTGCGTTGTTACCGTGGCGCACGGTGCAAGATAATGTGACCTTGCCGCTCGAAATTATGGGTAAGAGCAAGGCCGAACAACAGGCCTTGTCACACGAGTATTTGCAATTGGTGAATCTTGACGGGTTTGAGAATAAGTTTCCGTGGCAGTTATCAGGTGGTATGCAGCAACGGGTGTCCATTGCACGTGCTTTGAGCGTAGAGCCACAGTTGTTATTTATGGATGAACCTTTTGGCGCCTTGGATGAAATCACCCGCGACCACCTTAACGATCAGTTGTTACGACTGTGGCAGGCCACAAAAAAAACCGTGGTGTTTGTCACTCACTCGATTCCAGAAGCGGTATTTCTATCCAGCCGAATTGTGGTTATGTCGCCCAGGCCTGGGCGCATTATTGATGTCATCGACTGTAATTTCCCCTTAGATCGAACCTTAGATATCCGTGAGACTCCTGAGTTTTTAGCCATTGCCCAACGTGTGCGTCAGGGTTTACAAGCGGGCCACAGCTATGACGACTAACAAAGGCAATAGCATACCGGTTATTACCGTGATCATGGCGATCATTGTGATTTGGTACGCTGGTGCCGTGCAGCTCAATAGCCCTCAGATTATTGACCGCTATGTGAAAAAGAACGTTGATTGGAGCTTTACTCAGTTGGCTATGGATAGCTGGAGTATGAAACGGGCGGTATTGCCTGCGCCGCATCAAGTCGCTATAGAATTAAAAAAAACCATTATCGATAAGAGCGTCACCTCTAAACGCAGCCTGGTTTATCATGCTGCCATTACCTTGTCGTCCACCTTACTCGGGTTTGTCTTAGGGACTTCTTTAGGCATTGTTTTGTCTATTGGTATTGTTTACGTGGTCACCTTGGATCGCAGCTTAATGCCGTGGATTATCACATCTCAAACCATTCCTATATTGGCCTTGGCACCTATGGTTATTGTGGTGTTTGGCGCCATGGGGATATCTGGATTACTGCCTAAAGCTTTGATATCCATGTACTTGTGTTTCTTTCCGGTGACTGTGGGTATGGTCAAAGGGTTACGGTCTCCAAGCCCTATGTTAGTGGACTTGATGGCCACCTATCATGCCAGTCAGTGGCAAGTGTTTTTGCGCTTACGCTTGCCTTCTGCGGTACCATTTTTGTTTGCCAGTTTAAAAGTGGCCATTGCTCTTAGCTTGGTGGGAGCGATTGTGGCTGAGTTACCCACGGGTGGCCAAGCGGGCCTGGGTTCTCGGTTATTGTCTGGCTCTTATTACGGCCAAACCAATTTGATTTGGGCCGCGTTAATTGTCGCGGCCGTGATGTCAGCTAGCTTAGTTTCTATTATTGGTTATCTAGAGCGCTATGTGATTCAACGTTTGGCCGGTGGCCAGGCAGACCCGCAGGTGACGTCATGAACCTTAAGCCATTATTTCAGGCCCAAGTGTGGCTCTTGTTAGCCGTATTAGTAGGCAGCTTTTGCCGTTGGCTAGCAGTGCCCAGTATTGCTGATGCAGCAGGGCCCTTATGGGTATTGATGTTAGTAGTACTGGTAACTAATCTGCCGGTGTTTAGCCCCGTCAGTAAAGCACTGATCAACAGTGTGTTGACGTTATTGGGGTTAGGGATTTGCCTTTATTCTGTGACTAGCAGTCAGCCCTCGGAGCTGGCAAAGATCGGTTTTTGGTTACAAGTGCTGGCGGTAGGTTTTAGTATTTGGCACAGCATGAGCTTACTTGCTAGTGTCACATTTGGCACAGGCCTTCGACCCGTGGAGCAGCGCTTACAACAGACCATCAATTTAGTTATTCCAGCCATATTGGGTGTTTGGATCGTGGCGCTATGGCAATTAGTTACCGTGGGTTTTGCTATACCCCATGTGCTTTTACCGGCACCCAGCACCGTGGGGTATGCCTTGGTCTCTTCGTTGCCGACCTTGGCTGCAGACTTCCATCAAACCGTGATTAAAGCGGTCATCCCCGGGTTTTTGTTAGGCAACTTGGTGGGATTTTTGGTGGCTATTTTGGCTGACCGAATTCCATTTTTAAGGCGCGGCTTATTACCCGTAGGCAACTTAGTCAGTGCTATTCCCATTGTCGGTATCGCGCCCATTATGGTGATGTGGTTTGGTTTTGACTGGCAATCTAAAGTGGCGGTGGTGGTGATTATGACCTTCTTCCCCATGTTGGTGAATACCATATCTGGCCTTGCGCAAGCAGACGCCATGGAACGAGATTTAATGCGCTCTTATGGCGCGACCTATTGGCAGGGTTTGGTAAAAATGCGTTTACCCAACGCCTTACCCTTTGTCTTTAATGCCCTCAAAATCAACTCAACCTTGGCTTTAATTGGTGCCATTGTGGCGGAATTTTTCGGCACGCCAATTGTCGGTATGGGCTTTCGTATATCCACGGAAGTCGGCCGTATGAACCTTGAGATGGTGTGGGCTTCTATTGTTGTAGCGGCCTTGGCCGGTTCGGCATTTTATGGATTGTTAGCCCTATTGGAACGGCGTGTGACTTTTTGGCATGCGTCATTTAGGAAGGTGACAAACTAAGGCCCGCAAAGGGCAGACTTGATAACCTGGAGGTTAGAAGATGAATAATAAGTATAAAATCGGAAGTTTAGTGGCAGGTTTGGCGCTGATGGCCAGTGGCAGCCTAGTGCAAGCGGCAGATGCCGTGACACTGCAGCTTAAATGGGTGACACAAGCCCAGTTTGCCGGCTATTTTGTGGCCCAAGATCAAGGTTTCTATGACGCCGAAGATCTTGATGTCACCATTAAACCAGGTGGGCCAGACGTTGCTCCGCCTCAAGTGATAGCCGGTGGCGGTGCCGATGTAGTCATCGATTGGATGCCTTCGGCGTTAGCTTCGAGAGAAAAAGGCTTGGCGTTGGTTAATATTGCCCAACCCTTTAAGCGTTCGGGCATGATGCTAACTTGTCGCAAAGACAGTGGCATTACCAGCCCTGCCGATTTAAAGGACAAAACCCTTGGCGTATGGTTTTACGGTAACGAATATCCGTTCCTTAGTTGGATGAGCAAGCTTGGTTTAGCGACTGATGGTTCCAGCGGTGGTGTAACGGTATTGAAGCAAGGCTTTAACGTTGACCCAATTCTGCAAAAGCAAGCTCAATGTGTGTCTACCATGACCTACAACGAGTACTGGCAGATTATTGATGCGGGCCTTGACGCCGATGAGCTGGTGACCTTTAAGTATGAAGATCAGGGTGTAGCCACCCTAGAAGACGGCCTCTATGTGTTAGAGAAGAACCTAGCTGATGCAGCCTTCGTTGATAAGATGGCGCGGTTTGTAAGAGCGTCTATGAAAGGTTGGGAATGGGCGCGTAATAACCCAGATGCAGCTGCAGACATTGTGCTTGAAAACGATGAAACCGGTGCTCAAACACAAGAGCATCAGCGTCGTATGATGGCCGAGGTCAATAAGCTAACCGCAGGTGGTGGTCAACTACAGTTGGCAGACTATGAACGTACCGTATCGACTTTGATGAACGGTGGTTCAGACCCTGTTATCTCCAGTAAGCCTGCGGGCGCTTGGAGCCAAAAAGTTTGGGATGCTGCCTTTTAAAGGGCATAACTAAACTCTGTGCGGTTGGTGCGTTGTTGCATCAGCCGCAACATCTACGGCGGGCCTGAGTTGGGCCCAAAGGAGGAATTTATGTCTTTATTGATTAAAGGCGGCACAGTGGTCAATGCCGACCAAAGCTTTGTGGCTGATGTGTATTGTGTGGATGGCAAAATCGCTCAGATTGGGCCACATTTAAATGTGTCTAATTTGCCTAGCTACACACAAGATACACAGGTTATTGATGCCACTGGGCAGTTAGTGATGCCTGGCGGCATCGACCCTCATACGCATATGCAGTTACCCTTCATGGGTACGGTGGCGAGTGAGGATTTTTATTCGGGTACTGCGGCGGGGTTGGCCGGCGGCACCACCTGTATTATTGATTTTGTGATCCCTGCACCGCAACAATCGTTGTTAGAGGCCTATCACCAATGGCGTGAATGGGCTGATAAATCGGTCTCCGATTATGCCTTTCACGTGGCGGTCACTTGGTGGGACGACAGCGTTGCGGCAGATATGGAAACCTTGGTTAAGGAACATGGCGTGAATAGCTTTAAGCACTTTATGGCCTACAAAGGCGCCATTATGGCCGATGACGAAATCTTAGTGAATAGCTTTAGTAAAGCCTGGGAATTAGGTGCGTTGCCCACCGTACACGCGGAAAATGGCGAGCTAGTGTATCAGTTGCAGCAAAAAATCTTGGCTATGGGCATAACAGGCCCAGAGGGCCACCCTCAATCGCGCCCACCGGAAGTGGAAGGCGAAGCCGCTAACCGAGCGATTCGTATTGCTCAGGCTTTAAAAACACCTGTATACCTGGTACACGTATCTACAGAAGAAGCACTGGAGTCGGTGACACGGGCGCGTAATGAAGGCCAACGTGTATTTGGTGAAGTTCTGGCTGGACATTTGTTAATTGACGAGTCTGTTTATAAAGACCCAGACTTCAATGTGGCTGCGGCCCATGTAATGAGCCCTCCATTTCGCCCTAAACAGGCCCAGGAAGCCCTTTGGCGTGGGCTACAGTCGGGTAATTTACAGACCACTGCAACGGATCACTGTTGTTTTTGCGCCGACCAAAAGGCCGCGGGCAAGGACGACTTTAGTAAGATACCTAATGGCACAGGCGGCATTGAAAATCGCATGGAAGTGTTATGGGATGCGGGTGTGAGCACCGGCCGATTAACCCCCAATGAATTTGTGCGCGTAACCTCCACCAATGCGGCACATATTTTTAATATGTACCCTAATAAAGGCACTATTGCGGTGGGTTCAGACGCCGATATTGTGGTCTGGGACCCTGCCGCAACGAAGACCATTTCTGCTAAAACGCACTTTCAAAATGTGGACTACAACATCTTTGAAGGCAAACAGGTTACCGGCATACCGTCGCACACCATTAGCCAAGGTAAATTGGTGTATCAGCACGGTAAGCTCATGGTTGAGCGGGGTGCGGGACGTTATATCAAACGACCACCGTTTGCGCCCTATTTTGATGCCATTAACAAAATGCGAGAACGAACGCCGCCTTTTTCTGTAGACCGAGACGGCTGACTTAGCTCGGCCTAATTTAACGGCTTTTTCATCCCACAATCACGCACCCAAACAGGGTGTGCGGATTCGTATTGATAAAATTTAGCATTAAGGAGACTATTGTGAACACGACAAAGTCCAGTAATAAAACCCAAGATGGCATTGTTTCTCAGCGTTTAAGCGAAGCATCGTGTCAGCAACACTTTTCTGATTTACATCAACCCTTGACTAAATACGGGGCTCTAGTCGAAGCCGATCGATGTTACTACTGCTACGACGCACCGTGCCAAACGGCGTGCCCAACCGGCATTAACGTGCCTAGTTTTATTGGTATGATTAGCCAGCACAATAATCATGGTGCCGCAGGGAAAATATTAACCGAGAACATTATGGGGGGCACCTGCGCTCGTGCCTGCCCTGTGGAAACCTTGTGCGAACAAGCCTGCGTACGTAACCATGAAGACGATGGTCCGGTACGTATAGGGATGTTGCAGCGCTATGCCACCGACCAAGCCAGCCAAGATCAAGTGAGCTTTTTTACGCGCGCAGAGCCTACGGGGCATAGTGTAGCGGTTGTAGGTGCAGGCCCCGCCGGCTTAGCTTGTGCCCACGCCATGGCGGTGTTGGGACATGATGTG
Source organism: Oceanospirillaceae bacterium (assembly GCA_029938085.1). Taxonomy (GTDB): domain Bacteria; phylum Pseudomonadota; class Gammaproteobacteria; order Pseudomonadales; family Balneatricaceae; genus Njordibacter. Next base: position 32,458 of record JAPYOS010000003.1, read on the forward strand.
GTGATTTATGAAGCCCAAGCAAAGGCCGGTGGATTGAACGAATATGGCCTTGCCGCCTACAAAATGGTGGATGACTTCGCGCAAAAAGAAGTCGACATGATCTTATCCATTGGTGGTATTGAGATACGACACGGCGTTCGTATTGGAACAAACCTGAGTTTAGCCGATTTACAAGCCCGCCATGAGGCGGTGTTTATTGGCACTGGTTTAGGCCAGAGCCGAAGATTAAATTTGGCCGACGAGCAGGCCCACGGGGTGGAAAATGCCATCGAATATATCCATGACTTGCGCCAAACCGAGCGTTTGTCCGACTTGCCCGTGGGGCGAAAGGTATTGGTGATTGGCGGCGGCATGACCGCTATTGATATCGCGGCTCAAAGTAAGTTGTTGGGCGCAGAAGAAGTCACCATTGCCTATCGCCGCGGCCAGGAACATATGAATGCCAGTGACCATGAGCAGGCCTTTGCTTTAGAAAATGGCATTCGTTTGGTGTTTTGGGCGCAACCTATCAAGCTAGAGGTGCAAAGCAATGCACTGGTAGGGGTAGAGTTCGCCTCAACTCAAGGTGACAATTTTACCCTTTCGGCAGATGTGGTTTTTAAAGCCATTGGCCAGACCTTATTGCCTTTAGAGGGTAATTTGAGTTTAACGTCAGGGCGTATTGAAGTGGACACCGAGCAACGGTGCTCAGTGGATGGGGTATGGGCAGGTGGCGACTGCATTGCTGGTGGTGAAGACTTGGCGGTAAGCGCGGTGCAGGATGGCAAAGTGGCTGCAAAGTCGATGCATCAATGGCTCGTTTGTGGCCAAAACCAAACCCGCCAAAGTGAAGTGTAAGGAGCCTATTATGATCGATTTAAAGTCAAATTTTATTGGAATTCAAACCCCAAACCCTTTTTGGTTGGCTTCTGCACCACCCACAGACAAAGCCTACAACATTAATCGCGCTTTTGAAGCAGGTTGGGGTGGTGTGATGTGGAAAACCTTGGGCGAAGCAGGACCGCCTATCGTCAATGTCAGTGGTCCAAGATATGGCGCATGGCATGGCAAAGATCGTACTTTAATGGGGCTCAATAATATCGAGCTCATTACAGATCGCAGCTTAGATATAAATTTGCAAGAAATTATCCAGGTTAAAAAAGATTGGCCTGATCGCGGTGTGGTGGTGTCCCTTATGGTGCCATGTGAGGAACAGTCATGGAAAGATATCCTCATGCAGGTGGAAGACACTGGTGCAGACGGTATTGAACTCAACTTTGGTTGTCCCCATGGTATGTCGGAACGTGGTATGGGTGCGGCGGTAGGGCAAGTGCCTGACTATGTAGAAATGGTGACTGCTTGGTGTAAGCAGTATTCACAATTGCCGGTGATCGTTAAGCTCACACCCAATATTTCTGACATTCGTACTTCGGCGCGAGCAGCCGTGCGTGGCGGCGCAGATGCCGTGTCTATGATCAACACCATTAACTCCGTGATGGGCGTGGATATTGATACCATGCGTGTATCGCCCACGGTGGGCGAGCAAGGCGCTCATGGTGGCTATTGCGGCCCTGCAGTTAAACCGATTGCCATGCACATGGTAAGCGAAGTGGCACGGGATGCGGAGTGTGGCGGTATCCCTATTTCTGCGATAGGTGGTGTTAGCAATTGGCGTGATGCCGCAGAATTTATGGCCCTTGGCGCTACCAATGTACAAGTTTGTACGGCGGTAATGACCTATGGTTTTAGGATTGTTGAGGACATGATTGATGGCCTTAGCCGTTGTTTGGCGGATAGAAACATGGCGTCGGTCGATGATTTGATCGCTGCCGCTGTACCCACGGTCACCGATTGGGCTAAATTAGACCTCAACTATGTGGTGAAGGCGCAGATAGACCAAGATTCATGTATTAAATGTGGCCGTTGCCACATTGTTTGTGAAGATACTTCTCATCAGGCCATCAGCACGCAGATAAACGGCGAACGTGGGTTTGAAGTGATTGACAAAGAGTGTGTGGGTTGCAACTTGTGTGTCAATGTATGCCCAGTGGAAGATTGTATCAGTTTACGTCAGCTACAAGCGGGTGAGATGGATGAGCGCACTGGCCTGCCGGTGTCTGGTGACTACCGTAACTGGTCACAACACCCCAATAATCCGATGCGCGTAGCGGGAGAGTGAAAATGAATAAAGTAACCATTAAGGCAGACCGCTTATGGGACAGTTTAATGCAAATGGCAAAAATTGGTGCGACAGAAAAAGGCGGCTGTTGTCGGCTGGCCTTAACCGATTTAGATAAGCAGTCCCGTGATTTGTTTGTCGATTGGTGTAAACAAGAAGGTTGCACCATACGCATCGATAAAATGGGTAATATCTTTGCTCGGCGAGCAGGAAAAGATAACACTTTGCCACCGGTGATGATGGGCAGCCATTTAGATACTCAACCCACAGGTGGCAAGTTTGATGGGGTGTATGGCGTGTTGTCTGGATTAGAAGTTATTCGTAGTCTAAATGATCACAAAATTACCACCAAAGGCCCCGTAGAGGCCAGCGTTTGGACCAACGAAGAAGGTTCGCGTTTTGCGCCAGCCATGGTTGCTTCGGGGGTATTTGCAGGTGTATTTGACTTGGAATACGGGCTCAGTCGTGCCGATTTAGATGGTTTAACGATGGGTCAAGAGTTGCAGCGTATTGGATATGATGGTGATACCCAAGTGGGTGGCATGCCAGTGAAGGCTTTTTTTGAAGCCCATATAGAACAGGGCCCTATTCTTGAACATGAAGCAGTAACCATTGGTGTAGTCAGCCACGCTCAAGGTCAGCGTTGGTACGAAGTCACCTTCACAGGCCAAGAGTCGCATGCAGGGCCCACACCGATGGCCATCCGTAAGGATGCCTTGGTTGGCGCGTCCAAAGTCATTGCGCAAGTCAATGCTATTGGTCTAGAACATGCCCCATTAGGCTGTGCCACGGTTGGCCTTATTCAAAGCTATCCGAACTCTCGTAACGTGATTCCGGGGGAAGTGTTTTTCACCATTGATATTCGCCACCCCGAAAATGATGTATTGAGCCAAATGGATGCCAAGGTCTGTGCCGCGGTTGAATCTGCCGCTAAACAACATGGTTTGGCGGTGGCGTTTGAAGAGATTTGGTATTCACCCCCTGTTGCCTTTGATGAACAGTGTGTCGCATCGGTGAGGCAAGCCGCTAAAGAGGCAGGGTATAGCCATCGCGACATTGTGAGCGGGGCGGGGCATGACGCTTGCTATATTAGTCGTATAGCACCCACTGCAATGGTGTTTGTACCTTGCGAAAACGGCATTAGTCACAATGAGGCTGAAAACGCCCTACCGGAGGATTTAGGCGCGGGCTGTCAGGTGTTGTTACAGGCGGTGTTAACTCAGGCCGGTATTGTTTAATAGAAGTCTCGTGCAAAGGTCTTAAGTTGACATCAGGCGTTTTTAACGGCCAATAAAAAATTGATGTAGCGGTGGCATAACTTGGGCTACTTCAACGCCTAATTGCTGGGCGGCGTGGGTGGGCCAGTATGGGTCGCGTAGCATTTCTCTTGCCAGCAACACAATGTCGGCTTGGCCGGTGACGATGATATTTTCGGCTTGATCGGCTTGCGTGATTTCGCCCACCGCCATACTCATTAAGCCTGTGCTTTGGCGCACCTTGGTTGCCATACCCACTTGTTGTGCAATACCACCGTTAATAGAGCCACGAGCAGCGGGTGTTGCGCCGCCTGAACTACAATCCACCAAATCCACACCCAGATCTTTGAGCCAGCTGGCCACTTGAATGTTGTCTTGTACCGTTAGTCCACCTTCTACCCAGTCGGTCATAGAAAGGCGTACCGCTAAAGGTAAACCTTGAGGCCAAACTGCTCTTACTTTTTTAATAGTTTCTAATAGAAACTGAGCTCGGCCGTTTAAGTCACCGCCGTAGCCGTCGTTACGTGTATTGACCAACGGGCTTAAAAAACTATGTAACAAATAACCATGGGCGCAGTGAATCTCTAGCAATTCGTAGCCCGCTTCCACGGCGCGACCGGCTGCCGCTACAAAACCGTCTTGTACTCGGTCAACGTCGGTTTGTGACATTTGTTTTGGGGTTTTCCACAGGCGCGTACCGTCGTCGTCGAAGGGTGCGTCTGTCGGGCCTAAGGTGTCCCAACCGCCTTCGGCATCGGTGAGTTGTTGCCCGCCTAACCATGGGGGCGTGCTGCTGCCTTTGCGACCAGAATGCGCCAATTGCACACCGGCAATGGCACCTTGGCTTTTAATAAAGGCAATGATAGGTTTCAGCGCCTCTACTTGAGTATCATTCCACAGGCCCATACACACTGGTGTTATACGGCCTTCAGGCAAAACGGCTGTTGCTTCTGTGATGACTAAACCGGCGCCACCTACGGCTTTTGAACCCAGATGAGACATATGCCACGCTTGGGCTACACCATCTACGGCGCTGTATTGGCACATGGGCGCCACACCAATACGATTACGTAAGGTGATGTCTTTGATGGTCAGTGGGCTAAAAAGGTGGGGCATAATGCCGGTTCCGATTACTTGAGTTTAGGCTGTATTGGCGACGTAGGGTGACCATGACATGCTGGTTTAATAGGGTCAATAGTGGCGTAGTAATTTGTTTAAAAAATTTGATTAATATTTGCAAAAACAGGGGCTTAAGTTTTATCATCAAGCTTTTGGGAGTCAACTAATGAACATAGCCCGTCATCAAACTAATGAGCGTACCAGTAAAGTTGTGGTCCACAATAACGTGGCCTATTTATGTGGCCAAGTCGCGGCCGATGCCGATACCGATATTACCGAACAAACTCAGACCATGTTAGCCAAAGTTGATGAGTTGTTAGCCAGTGTGGGTTCTGATTCTGGCCGTATGTTAAGCGCCACTATTTACCTTAAAACAATGGACGATTTTGCGGCCATGAATTTGGTCTGGAATGCTTGGGTGCCCTCAGGCCATGCGCCAGCAAGAGCCTGCGTACAAGCGGCCATGGCACGGCCTACTTTGTTGGTAGAGATTTCTATTACTGCAGCGTGTTAATAACGCCTTATAAGGGTCCGTTGGTACTGACAGCGACATTATTCTTGGCACCATTGGCGAGTTCGCCGGCCCATGCATCAAACTACCAGCAAGGTGATTTAGTGGTGGGTAAGGTTGCGCCCAACACTCAAGTTTGGTTTGGCGATCAAGTATTACCAGTGTCCCATGCGGGGCTCTATGTGTTTGGGCTGGCTCGAAATGCGGCACCTGAGGTGACTGTCAAAACTCAGTTTGATAGCGACCCTGTTGTGCAAACGTTGGTGGTTCAGCAACGTATCTATGCTGAACAAAAGATTAACGGTTTACCCGCTAAAAAGGTCAACCCAGAGCCTAAGGTTCGTCTGCGCATTAATGCAGACAATTCTAAAATTGGCGCGGTACGAGCGAGTCTGACTCAAGCCGAGTGGCTGGCGCAGCCTTGGATCCTGCCTGTTGATGGCCGTATTAGTGGTGTTTATGGTGCTCGCCGCATACTTAATGGCGTGCCAAAAAGCCCGCACAATGGAGTTGATATTGCCGCTCCAGCGGGAACACCGATTGTTGCGCCTATTGCAGGACAAGTGGCCTTAGTGCACGAAGATATGTTTTACACGGGTAAAACTATCATGCTTGACCATGGTTTGGGCGTCACTTGGTAGCGCACCCACGTGGATCCGCTATTGTTGGTTGATTAGTTTACTGGCTTATCGGTTATAACGCTTCCATCGCATGCGGCGCATTAGCCGGTCTTTAACAATGAACTGGTGGAACAGTGCCGCACCAATGTGGGTTAATAATACTAGGATCAGTAGCTTGGTTAAAATGGCGTGAGCGGTACGTGTTTGCAGGTTGTCAAAATTCTCTGGCATAGGGCTTGTTTGTGTAAAGAGGTTGGCAAAGTCGGCTTCAACGCCCATAGCCATGCCGGTGCCTACAACGGATAATATGAGTATGTAGATGAGTTTATGGGCTAGACTCGACATCCAAGCCATGTGTGAGCCTATTGGGTTTGCCGGCTCCGGCGTGTTGCGTAGTTTGATGTTTAAGTACCTTAGGATAAGCAACAAACCGATCACTAATCCAAATACGGCATGGGTCTGTAAGGCAGGCAGTTTTTCGGGATCGGAGTTAGGTGTGTGCTCAAGCACAAGGGTTCCTTGCAATAAAGAGAAGGTGATAAGAATTGCCATGAGCCAATGTAAAACCACGGCGATACGATTGTATTGAGTGTTTGAGTTCATTAAATGGATTCCTTGGTGTTGATAAGGTCTATAATCTGTTGGGTTAATAACTCTAATTTAACGGGCTGGTCAGTTTTTACAGTAATTAACTTACCTAGATTTAAGGGCCCTAAGCTGGCCTCTATTTTATATTCAGACAACAGGTCATACCCTAAATTAGCCCGATTGTTGTCTTGGGCGCCCTGTTTTTGTTGCCGTATTTGGATCCGTTCAAAGGCGGTTTCGGCAGGACAGTGACAATAAACCTCAATCACTTGGGCCGCGCTAGTGCGGAGCCATTGGGTATCTGTGCCCGGGGTTGTAGTGGATGCGGGATGGTCCCAAAAGGTGCATAAAATGCCGCGGCCTAGCTGTTTGGCTATCGCGACGAAGACTTGGTCTGCGCTGCTGCTGACATGGCGCCTTTGTTCGGCATTGGTGGAGCGAAAAGCCACATACAATTGCTCAAGAATAGTGTCTTTATCTAACAGTGACAGACCTAAGCTCGCCTGCAATTGGTTGGCTAGGGTAGATTTGCCGCTGGCGGGTAAACCACTGATCAGAATATAAATGGGTGGTGACGGCTGCATTAACACTCCACATGGATTACGACTTTACCAGCCATTCTCTCCCTTTTAATATCAATTGCCAATAGATTGTGGGCCGGTACTGTTTGTAGCCTTATTTTATGACAATATAGAATAAGATAATTTTAATGAGTAAGGTGCATGATGATGCAAGATGTTTGTGTTTTTTGTGGTTCGAGCGAGGGCCGCGATCCGATTTACATGGCCGCCGCAAAAGCCTTAGGCGACGCCATTAGTGAACGTTCGTTGGGGCTGGTTTATGGTGGCGCCCAAGTGGGTTTGATGGGCCAAGTTGCAGATGCGGTGTTAGGCGGTGGTCAAAAGGTGGTGGGCATTATTCCACAGTCGTTTGCTCACAAAGTCTCCCATGCAGGGTTAACGCAGTTACATGTGGTGGATTCCATGCACACCCGCAAAGCCATGATGTTTGAATTAGCGGGGGCATGTATTGCCTTGCCCGGCGGTTTTGGCACCTTAGAAGAGCTGACAGAAGTGTTAACTTGGGCACAACTTGAATTTCATCAAAAACCCATTGGATTGCTCAACATTAACGGCTATTATGACGCCCTATTGGCATTTTTTGACCATGCAGTATTGGCTGGTTTTATTAAGCCTAAACACTTACAGTTGTTAATCGTCGATGACGACCCCACAAAGTTATTGCAGCGTTTACAGGAATATAAACCACCTGCCCAGAGCAAGTGGTCTGATTAACTAGATTTTTTAGAGACCTATATTATGATCGACACGAAAAAGTTTTACATTAACGGCGCTTGGGTTGCGCCTTTGGCCGCTACAGACCTAGACGTCATAGACCCGTCTACGGAACAAGTTTGTGCCACTATTTCTATTGGTGGCGCGGCCGACACCGATGCTGCAGTTGCAGCTGCTAAAGTAGCCTTTGAGAGCTGGAGTCAAACCCCTAAAGCTGAGCGTTTAGGCTTATTGCAAAAATTCCTTGAAATTTATCAGGCTCGAGCCAGCGAAATGGGTCAAGCCATTAGCCAAGAAATGGGCGCACCGATCGACATGGCTAATGCCTCTCAGGTGGGCACAGGCATTTGGCATACTAAAATATTATTACGTGAACTCGATAAGTTTGAATTTGAGCGCCCATTGAGTGACCGTGCGCCAAACGATAAAATCATCTATGAGCCGATTGGTGTGTGCGCCTTGATTACGCCATGGAACTGGCCCATGAACCAAGTGACCTTAAAGGCCATCGCTGCTATGGCTGCGGGCTGCACCATGGTACTTAAGCCGTCTGAAATTTCACCGTTGTCTGGTTTAGTATTTGCCGACATGATCCACGAAGCAGGCATTCCGGCCGGTGTGTTTAACCTGGTTAACGGCGACGGTGTGGGTGTCGGTTCTCAACTGACCAGTCATGCAGATGTCGACATGGTGTCGTTTACGGGTTCAACCCGTGCCGGTGCCTTAATCTCTAAAAACGCTGCCGACAGTGTGAAGCGTGTGGCCCTAGAACTTGGTGGTAAAGGTGCAAATATCGTGTTTGCAGACGCCGACGAAAAAGCCATTGTACGTGGTGTAAGGCATTGCTTTAACAACACTGGGCAATCGTGTAACGCACCTACGCGTATGTTGGTAGAGCGCAGCATTTACGACCAAGCGGTAGAAACTGCAATTCAGGTGGCTGCTAAAACTAAAGTGGGCCGGGCTGCAGAGGCAGGCAATCACATTGGTCCTGTCGTTTCAGAGTTACAATACAACAAAATCCAAGGCCTTATTAAAGTCGGTATCGACGAAGGCGCTCGTGTTATTGCTGGTGGACTAGGCAAACCAGAAGGTCTAGAGACGGGGTATTTTGTTAAACCTACCATCTTTGCCGACGTTAACAATGACATGCAAATTGCCCGCGAAGAAGTGTTTGGGCCAGTGTTATGCATGATTCCGTTTGACACCGAAGAAGAAGCCTTGGCAATTGCTAATGACACCGTTTATGGTTTGACTAACTATGTACAAACCCAAGACGGCAATAAAGCCAACAGAGTGGCACGTCGCTTGCGCTCTGGCATGGTGGAAATGAACGGTACGTCTCGCGCCGCTGGTGCACCTTTTGGTGGCTACAAGCAGTCTGGCAATGGTCGTGAGGGTGGTGTTTGGGGCCTTGAAGACTTTTTGGAAGTGAAGTCCATTAGTGGTTGGACCAACGACTAAGGCCATTGGGAGAAGCAACCGTGCTGGCACTCCAGACTCAAGCAGCAGGCAGTAGTTCACCTTACCGCTAAAGCCTGAGTTTGGAGCTGTTGCTATTGGTGGCGATTCTCTCTATTGTTTCACTTGCTATACACGTATTCATCGATAGATAGGTTTGCAGCAAAGGAACCCCAAAATGTATACTAAAGTGACCCCCGTTAGACCTTATTGGTCGGCCATCCGTGACAAAATATTTAATCACATTAGATTGGCTGGCTTTACCATAGACGAAGCCGATATCATTGGCATCAACGAAACCGATGCAGAGCTCATGTCGCACTTAATGACGCGGCAAGGTCATATCTTGTTGGTGCCCTACAATGCTTCCTCCAGTAATGAGACCAGCATGAAAACTGGTTTGGACATTATCTATGCGATGAACATCAGCATGCCTGATTTATGTCAATCACCGATCATCATGCCAGTAGCCAACGCCGTGGCTAACGTATTGCGATCGCGGCTTGCTGAAGAGCGAGAGAACGGCCGTTTCACGCCAGAAATAGACCAGCAAATTTTGTTTGTTTCAGAGGCAGACATAGACCGGCCAGAGCTGGCGCAACGGATCCGTAGTCATGTTGAAAATCGGGCTCAAGCCAATTCTTGATGGGCCACCTTATTTCACCAAGCAAGCCTAAATGTTTATTTTTAGCCATGGTTATAAAATGAACATTTGGGCTTTTATTTTACCTGTTTAGAACCCCTATATGCTTATTACACTGCCTGATTACCGCCATATCTATTCCACAATCCACTCGTTATTGGTTGCCGATGCAGTTGATAGCCATGAAGCTAATTTTTTGTTTAGCGTGTATGGCGCACAAATACTCAAACGCCATTACGGTATTGCGGCCCAGCCGGTGGTGGGGTTTGCAGCGTATCATCTGGGTTCGCAAGCTAAAGTGCTGGCCTTTGGCGAGTCTCAAGGCGGCCGCTTAGAAAGCAATGACAGTCAGCACCATGCCTGGGTTGAGGCCGATGGTTGGTTGATCGATTTTATGGCGCCATTGTTCCCTGTGTTGGTTAAACGCGCCGGACAAGACGCTAAAATCGAGCCTTGGATGATGCAAAAACCCATGGCGAAAGCCAAGAAGTCACTAACCGACTTGCAGCATCAAGGTGATTTTTTTGTGTTAGAAAACGACACTTTGGCGAGCCAAAAGATGTCTGAGTTAGTTACCCAAAAAGCCCATATTCAGCGTGGTAAGTTGGCTGTAGATTGGTTTGTGAAAGCACCTAAAAAGATGCCGTCGCCGTTGAATGTAACCTATGAAGGTGCCCAAGACGTCGGTAAAAAGAAACTGGTCGCCTATAAGAGTTTTCTTGTCAGCGGCGCTTGGTAACGGCGTGGCACTGTGACATCTTACGCCACTCGTCTAGATAAGTTTGTGGGCCAACAGCTGGGCTACAAAAAACGCCAAGTACAGCTGTTACTGGTTCAGGGTTTGGTCACCTTAGATGACAAGGCGTGTTACCAAGGCGAACAGCTTATTGGCCAGTTTTCGAAGGTAGAAGTTGACCTTGACGGTGAGCACAGAGTGCTTAGGCACAACAACCCACTCTATGTAATGCTACATAAACCCGCGGGGGTTGTGAGTGCTACAGTTGATGATCAACATACAACCGTGTTGGATTTGTTGCCTCCGGAGTATCACAGTTTACACATTGCCGGGCGTTTAGACCTGAGTAGTACGGGCCTGCTGTTGTTAACGAACGACGGTCGATGGTCTCGTCAAATCACCCAGCCAGACACTAAGCTTGCTAAGTATTATGACGTTACCGTAGCGAACCCGATTACCCAAGCGCAAGTGGATGCTTTTGCACAAGGTATCTATTTTTCTTTTGAGGACTTAACAACGGCACCGGCGCAGCTACATTTACACACGGCGACTAGCGCCCAAGTTATTTTGCAGGAAGGTCGCTATCATCAGATCAAACGTATGTTTGGTCATTTTCGTAACCCCGTGCTGAGTATTCACCGAACCCAAATAGGCCATATTAAATTGCCTCAAAGCGTAGCAGCGGGGGATTATCGTGTGGTGTCAGATCCCATGGACTTTTGAGCGTAATTTTTTAGTTTGGCCTTTTTGGGTCTTGCTATCTAAACGCCGAGTTTTAGAGCCTTTGGTGGGTTTGGTGGCAATTCTGCGTTTTTCTTGCACCATGGCAGCTTGGATGACTAAGGTTAACTGCTCTAATGCGGTTTGCCGGTTAGCATCCTGACTTCGGCTGGCCTGAGATTTAATGATAATTTTGCCAGAAGCGCTGATGCGGTGATCTGCCGTATTCAGGAGTTTGTGTTTGACGTAAGGCGGCAGAGACGTTGAAGCACGGATGTCAAAAAACAAATGCACCGCTGTTGAGGTTTTATTAACATGTTGGCCACCGGCGCCTTGGGCACGAATAAACTGTTGCTCTATCTCGTGGGCAGGAATGGTGATGCGGTTGGATATCTTTAACATTCCCTATTATAAAGACTGTTGGCCTAATTTGGCTAATCAAAAGCGGCTAATCACATGTGGTTATCGTATAAGGTGCTTTTGTTGAAATGCTGGGCTGACTTTTGTGAGCCAGTAACTTAAGGCGCTGGTGACGACAAAGGCAAACAACAGGCGCAACCAAAGTACACCTGATAAATGGGCACCCAATAACAACACCAATAAAGTATCTTCAATCAGGCTATGGCAAAAACCCAGTAGCGCGAGGGAGGTAAAAATGTCCTTTTTGGAGACATGACCGGCATGAGCTTCTTTAATTAACAAACCCCCGCCAAAAGATAAACCCAAAGTTATCCCCACCAAGGTGATGGTAGTGGCCTCTTTGCCAATACCCATGAGTTTTAATATAGGTCGCAAAATCCATTGGATAACACGCTCTACACCTATGGCTTTTAGGACCTTTAAGAAGGTTAGCAGTACTATAATGATAATTTGTATCATCAGCAACGCTTGGATTTGTGCCAGCCCCCACGGCATTAAACCGGGTGCAATTGGGTCCGGCTGCCACACCATTTGGGCAGGTTCTTGTAACCACTGGCTTTGATCGTAGAATACATGCAGTAACCAAGCAAAGGCAAAGGCGCCGAGCATACGTATGATGATGGCAGCCCGCATTCGCATGCCTGCTAATTGTGCTATTTTGGTTTCAATGGGTAGGCCATGGGCCATAAGCAATAAGCCGCTCAGAACGGTCATTTGAGCGATGGATAGAGGGGTGTCTAAGGGCAGCGAATAGAGTACGATCATGCCGCCGTAAATGTTGGTGGCTATGGTGGCAGCCCAGACCAACCCCATGCCTTCGGGCAGGCCTAACAGCGCCATAAGCGGGCCCAACCATTGGCCTAAAAGGGCGACACCACCGAGTTCTTCTAACACCTTAACTATAACGATCACAGGCACCATGAGTTTAAACAGAGGCCAAGATACAGCCATTATTTCGTCAAATAATTCTCGAAAAAACTGGCGTATAGGGTGCATATCAAGGGCCTTTGATGGTATTGCATTTGGGACAGGCGATGGTAACTGATTTCAGCCTCATTGTCTTTGCATTGACACGGCTCTACAGAGGCGGCACTATCGCAGCCCTAACGCGTTTAAATGGATGTAACTCATGAGCACGGCCTTACTGTTGGCATTGATTCCCACCTTCTTTTTTGTTTCGGTAACGCCGGGTATGTGTATGACCTTATCCCTTACCTTGGGCATGACGGTGGGCATACGCCGTACTCTTTGGATGATGCTAGGTGAATTGATTGGTGTAGGTCTAGTTGCGGTGTTGGTGGTGGTAGGCGTTGCTGCGTTGATTGTTCAATACCCTGAGCTATTTGTAGGATTGAAAATTGCCGGTGGTGGCTACTTGTTTTACCTCGGTATTCAACTGTGGCGTTCACGGGGCAAAATGGCTATTGACCTTAATGGCCGACCTAAAGACACAGGCCGCTGGCAATTGGCCAGCCAAGGTTTTATCACCGCCGTTGCCAACCCAAAAGGCTGGGCATTTTTTATTGCTCTGTTGCCGCCGTTTATTGACGCCACGCAGCCTTTGCCTGCACAAATGGCCACGCTGCTGAGCGTCATACTAACCCTCGAAGCCTTATCCTTATTGGTGTACGCCTTAGGCGGAAAAAGCCTGAGTAAAGTGTTACAAAAAAGTGGTAACGTACGTCTCATGAACCGTATTGCCGGTACCATGATGATCGGTGTGGCGGCTTGGTTAGCTTTGGGATGAACATGCTGAACAGTGAAGGCGTTGCTATAAAATTGCAAAAATGGCGCTGGTTAGCACTGTTGAGTGGTTTAGTAGTGATAGTTGCAAGCGTGAGTTACTTTGTGTCCTATCAAACCTTCATTCAAGCGGAACAACAAAGGACCCAAGATCGAGCGAGTCACTTTCGAAGCCTTCTAGAGGGCGTGTTGAATCAGCATAAACCGTTACTGAGTGTGCTGACAGAAGACCCTGGTGTTATTGGGGTATTGTCTGGAGCGACAGGCAAAAAAAATCAACTTAATCAGCGCTTAGCGAGGTATACCACGACCTCTGGACTGGAATCTATTTACCTTATGGATCCCACAGGGGTAACGCGAGCGGCGTCCAATTATCAACATTCGCGTAACTTGTCTTTTATGGGCAAAAATTATGGCTTCAGGCCGTACTTTAAGGCGGCTCTTGCAGGTGATGACGGCTCCTATTTTGCGGTTGGTGCCACTACAGGTTTACCGGGACATTTTATATCTAGCCCCGTGCTCAGTAAAAAAGGAACTGTTATTGGCGTCCTTGCAGCGAAAATTGACGCCGCTGCGCTGTCGGTGATTTGGCAATCATCTGAAGACCTTGGTTTTATTACCAATGGTAGTGGCGTGATTATCCTGTCTAACAACACCCCATGGTTGTATCAAACCATGGAACCTTTAACCGCAGCTCAATTGAAATTAATCCGAGCACAGAAGCAGTTTGCTGGTAAAGCATTGCCACACTTTGAGTGGCAAGCCGTGGACACCTCAAATGTCACGGTGGAAGGCAAGGAATACCTGTACACGCCGCATGATATTGGCAGTGCGGGATGGGTATTACACCTGTTGTCTGACCCTGCTAGGGCTAAAAAAAATGCTGCGTTTGTTGCTTTAGTGGTGAGCGCATTAGTGCTCTTGTTGCTTTCTTGGGGGCTCGCCGTTAGGTCTAGGACGATAAAGCAGTCGTTGCTAAAAAGTGAACAAAATCGTCGCCAACTCGTACAAGTAAATGATAATTTAGAGGCCGAAATCAACGAGCGCCACCGAACTGAAAAGCGGCTTTCTCTAGCCCAGAAAAAATTGCTCCAAGCTAGTCGTATGGCCGCTTTAGGACAACTCTCGGCGGCGGTAATACACGAATTGGGGCAACCACTTGCGGCCTTTAAAAACTACCTAGCGGCGGCGGAAATTGATCCTGATGGCGAGGACATGGGCCAGTTGCTAAGGAATTTAGATGCGGTGGCCATGCGTATGCAAAGCACCACTTCGCAATTGCGGTTTTTTTCTCGACCGGATGAAACCAAATTTGTCCCTGTGGACCTTAATTTAGTAGTTAATAATGCGATTAAGCTTTCACAAGCTCAGTGTCGTGATGCTATGGTGGATTTGCACTGGAACCCGGACTCGCAGGTGGTAGCCCACGTGATGGGGCAGAGCTTGCGCTTAGAGCAAGTGGTGGTTAACCTATTAATCAACGCTTTTGCAGCGGTTAGTGGTGGTGGTCAAGTATGGGTTAGCTTAGGCTTGGAGCAAAACAGCTGGTTGCTGAAAGTGGCCGACGACGGGCCTGGTTTTGGCGATCAGGATCCGGAAGAATTATTTGAAGCTTTTTATACTACCAAAGCCAGTGCCAATGGTTTGGGTTTGGGATTGGCCATCAGTGCGGCTATTGTCAACGAACATCAAGGCCAAATTTGGGCGCAAAAGAGCATTCACGGTGGCGCCGAATTTGTCGTCACCATTCCTAGAGCCACGTGAGATTGAGTGAATAATATGTTTTCAGCCCTTAGCGTGTTGATTATCGATGATGATGCGGAAGTAAGGCAGTCCTTGGTGCACCTATTTGAACGAGCCAATTGGCAGGTTAGTCACCTTTCTAACGCGGTTAACGGTGTAAAAAGGATTATTTCTTGCAATCCAGATTTAGTTATTTCAGACGTTAAAATGCCTGGCATTAGTGGCTTGCAGTTGTTTGAAGAAACCCTCTCAAGTGAACTTTCGCCACCCTTTATCTTTGTATCGGCGTGGCTATGGCTGTGCAAGCCATGCAGCAGGGCGCTTACAGTTTTTTAGAAAAACCGTTTGACCCAAAACGCCTGTTGATGGCGGCTCAAAACGCCGCAAAACAGTTTCGTTTGCAACGTCAAAACCGTCAATTACATGCTCAAATAGCGGCCTTGTCTGGGTTAGATCAGTTGCTCGTGGGCAATAACCCAGCGCTGGTTAAGGTTAGAGGCGAAATACACCAGTATGCTCAACTTATGGCACCAGTGATGCTGCACGGTGAGACAGGTTCTGGCAAAGAGCTCGCGGCTCGCGCCTTGCACAATTTATCACAACGCTCCACTGAGCCCTTTGTTACGGTGGATTGCTCGGCCATGACTAGCGATTTTTTTGATGTCATGATGTTTGGTTCTTCCACTCAAGAAACCTGCTATTTACACGCCGCTGAAGGGGGTACGTTATTCTTGGATGAGCCCAGTGCTTTGTCTAATGATCAGCAAGCTGCGCTATTGCGGGTGGTGGATACGGGCCAATATCATCAAGCCGATTCAATTGTTGTAAAGAGTGCAAATGTGAGGATCGTCTCTGCTACCAATGGCAACATTGAGCAGCAAACCTCCACCGGTCAGCTGCGCGAAGATTTAGCGTTTCGGTTGAATAACTTTGCCATAGTAATGCCTTGTTTACGCGATTTCAGCGACGATATTTATATGTTGTTTAATTATTTTAGCGAATACTATTTCCGCCTTTATGATATTTCGTTGGTGCCACTGGATGCGGATGATATCAGCGTTATTATGGCCCATGGCTGGCCCGGAAATGTAAGAGAGCTAAAGCACCTTGCCCAGAGGAGAGTGGTGCGCAGTCAGCAAGGCGACAGTTCGGTTTCCTTGGTGATGAGGCAGGTTGATGGGGCTCGCAATGATGCTAATAAATCTATGCTGAGGCCTGCCGTAGCTGCTTTTGAACGTGCGCTTATCGCCCAGAGTTTGATTGATCATCACGGTAAAATGGAAGTAGTAGCAGAAAGCCTTGGTATTGGTCGCCGGACTTTAAATGAAAAAATGGTCAAATTAGATTTGGATAAGTCTAACTTCATTTAGTAAGCGGTTTTCCGCAAGCCTGTATAGCCACTACTGGCGATTATCTTCCTATTCAAAAAACTCGTTGGTCAAGTAGACTGGATCTACAATAACAATCAACGGGAATTATTATGTTTAATAAAGCGATTAAAACGGGTCTATGTGCGGCCGTGGCTTTGGCCGTGTCTGGCGAAGTTCTAGCAGAGCAGTGGGATGTATCCTTGTGGGGTAAGCGCCGTGCTTTTACTGAGCACGTAGAAAAGTTGGCAGAACTTGTAAGCGCCAAAACCAATGGTGACTTCACGCTAAATATTTCTTATGGCGGCTTGTCTAAAAATAAAGAAAACTTAGATGGCATCTCTATTGGTGCGTTCCAAATGGCGCAATTTTGTGCCGGTTATCATCGTGA
The DNA here is from genome assembly GCA_029938085.1 of Oceanospirillaceae bacterium. Lineage (GTDB taxonomy): Bacteria > Pseudomonadota > Gammaproteobacteria > Pseudomonadales > Balneatricaceae > Njordibacter. Next base: position 49,229 of record JAPYOS010000003.1, read on the forward strand.
CAAAAATCCTTCAATTACAGTGCTCGAATTGCCTTTCTTGGGCGTGAGTTCCCTTGAGCAAGAGCGTTCCATTTCTCAAGCGGTATACCAACATCCTGCGGTGATAAAAGACTTGGCACGTTGGAATGCAACCGTACTTATGCCGTCCCCATTACCACAATACAATATTATTGGTGTAGGTGACGCGCCTAAAACATTGGCCGACTATACGGGTTTGAGTGTTCGAGCTACCGGCGGAATCGGTAAAGCCATGGCGGCCGTTGGCGCCGTACCTACCTCAATGTCTGCGTCTGAAGTACGCCAAGCGCTAGACAGCGGTGTAGTTAAGGCGGTTGCATTTGCGCCTCATGCGCACATGTCTTATGGCACCGTGGAAACCGGCAAGTGGTGGACCACAAACTTAAACCCAGGCACAGTAAACTGCCCAGTGGTGGTTAACACGGATGCATTGGCAGAGTTGCCGGTAGCGCACCGAGACGCTTTGCTCAGTTCTGTTGACGAAGCATTGGATCATTACATTACTACCTACAACGGTAAAACTATGGACGCCTGGGGACCAACGCTTGAGGCAAAAGGCATTCAGTCCATCACTTATACCGACTCTGAACTTGCGGCCTTTAAGGCAAAAGTTGCAGGACCCGCTGCAGCCGCTTGGATCGAAGACAATACGGCTAAAGGGCTGCCAGCTCAGGAGTTGTATGACCTAGTGACTGGTCTTATTGCAAAATAGGAACCAGTAATAGGCAACATAGGCTAATCTGATTTAGTCTATGTTGTCACTATGTCTGGATGGAGGCTGTATGGCAGGTGTTGGGCAGGTGATCGAAAATAGCTCCCTTTTGAGCCGGATAGATCAGCAATTACACAAGTTGGAATCAACTCTGGCATTGGTTAGTGGTTTGGCCATATTTAGCCTTATGTTATTAGCTGTGGTGTCTGTTGCTGGGAGGCACTTTTTCAACATGCCTTTACCTGGCTATGTGGATTGGATAGAGCAAGCAATGCCCCTCATTGCGTTTATGGGTATTGCTTACACACAGCGTAACGGTGGCCATATTCGTATGGATATGCTGGTGGCTCAACTTAAAGGCAGAGCCTTGTGGTTGTTTGAATGGATCACCAGCTTATGCATTTTGGTATTAATGTTATTGCTAATTTGGGGCTCTTGGTCGCACTTTTCACGTAGTTTTGACCCTTCCATGCCTTGGTGGAGTCGGGATAGTTCTATGGATATTGCGCTGCCTCTTTGGCCTGCCAAGTTAATGGTGCCGCTGGCATTTTCTGTGTTGGCCCTGCGTATGATGATTCAACTATGGGGTTTTTCACACGCTTTTATCACTAACGCCACAGTTCCTGTGGCAGTGCCCTTAGTTTTAGATGCTGCCACTCAGGCTGCGGCAGAGTCTAAATACATTAATGATGAGATACAAACGTCATGAGCAGTATGGAAATTGGTATTATTGTTTCTTTGGGAATGCTGGTCATGGTCATTATCGGTATGCGGGTTGCTTTTGCCGCAGCCTTGGCAGGCATGGTGGGTTTGATCTGGATTTTTTGGGCCAAAAAAGGCTTTGATCCTAGTGCTTTTTGGTGGGCTTTGGGAGTGGCCACCAAAACGGCTGGGCAGGTGCCACACTCCAAAATATCGGCCCAAGCACTGTCTCTGATCCCCACATTTATATTAATAGGTTACCTTGCTTATCATGCGGGGTTAACCAAAGCATTATTTGAAGCTGCAAAACGTTGGGTGGGGTGGTTGCCTGGTGGCATGGCAGTGGCTACGGTATTCTCTACCGCAGGTTTTGCTGCGGTGTCTGGTGCTTCTGTAGCAACCTCTGCTGTATTCGCCCGTATCGCCATTCCAGAAATGCTCAAAGTGGGTTATGACAAACGTTTTGCTGCTGGGGTTGTTGCTGCCGGTGGCACCTTGGCGTCGTTAATACCACCCTCTGCAATTTTGGTGGTGTATGCCATTATTGTTGAGCAAGACGTGGGTAAGCTGTTGCTTGCAGGCTTTGTGCCAGGGGCCTTTTCGGCGCTTATTTATGCCGGTTTAATCATTGGCATAGCTGTTGTTAAGCCAGGGTTTGGCCCGTCTGTGTCGGGTTATACATGGGGTGAACGTTTTAAATCATTGCCACCCGCGTTGCCGATAGTGGCAGTGGTAGCGATTATCATACTGTTTGTCTATAACCCTTTTGGTGATGCCATTGGTACGCCCACAGAAGGCGGTGCCCTAGGTGCCTTTGTGGTGTTTTGTATTGCGTTGCTTAATGGTATGCGTTGGTCAGCTCTTAAAGAAGCCTTGTTAGAGTCGGCTAAGCTGGCGGTAATGATCTTTACTATCATTTGGGGTGTGTTGATCTTTGTGCGCTTTTTAGGTTTTGCAGGGTTGCCATCGGCTTTTTCTGATTGGATTACGTCGCTTGATCAAAGCCCGATGTTAACCTTGGTATTTATCCTATTAGCCTATGCCGTATTAGGTATGTTTATGGATGCCATCGGCATGTTATTGCTGACCTTGCCCGTGGTTTATCCTGCGGTAATGGCTCTTAATGGTGGTGAGTATGTGAGTGCTGCGGATAGCGTATTTGGTATGTCTGGGCCTATGTGCGCCATTTGGTTTGGTATTTTGGTGGTGAAAATGGCGGAGTTTTGTTTAATTACGCCGCCCATTGGCCTCAACTGTTTTGTAGTAGCGGGGCTGCGCGACGATTTATCGGTACAGGATGTGTTTAAAGGCGTGACGCCGTTTTTCATTGCCGATGCCGTGACTATTGCGTTGTTAGTGTCTTTCCCAGCTATTGTACTTTGGCTACCTCGGCTGGCGGGTAGCTAAGTCATGTTGCTTGAAAAAGGCCGCTTAGCTCACATTAAAATAGGGTTAACACCATCCCGATAACAGCGCAGCCTATGCTCGAATAGCCGGCGTCGATGAAGACAAGGTTGCTGGGTTTCATGCTGAAATTATAGTGGGTTACGGTCCAAGGAGCTGCGATAAATAAGCCGATGCCTAGGCCTAACAATAGGCCGTCGATGACCTGTACTACACCAACCAGCGCAAATAAGTGTTGCATCATAAAGGAAACCACCAGGGCGCTGAGAAAGGCAATGATAAGCGGCATTGGGCCACTTTTACTCTTGCCATTTTCATCTTTGAGGTCGCTTTCTTTGATCCCTGCAGCCGCCATCCAAGGTTTTGACAGGCTCATGTACCAAATAGCACCAAAGACGTAAGCTGCGGCAGCCGCTGCAAGTGTATTAAGCAATTCCATAGAAAGTCCTCACGTTGGTTAAGGTTAAACTATGGCAGATTAATTGATGCTTTTCCAATGTCGCATGTTTATTGCTGGCGAGCTAACCAATACACCAATATACATCCACAAAACATAAAACCACTGGCAATACCAATGCTCAAACTGTAACTGCCACTCCATTGGGCCAATACACCGGCCATTGCGGGGGCGGCCATCTGGGCGACTCCGTATGATAGTGTCATTTTGCCCATCATTTTAGCAGGTCGAGTAGGGTAGTAACGGCCTGCCATAGTGAGCACCAAACTGACCACACCGATAAAGGTGGCCCCAAACAGCGCGGCTCCCACGAGTGTCCAAGTTAAAGTAGGGCTTAGCAGTGGGATTAACATGCCTGAAAACTGCAAAATAAAGGCCGCGAGAAGGGCGTTGAGATCGCCAATCTTACGGGCAATGAGATCCCATACGATACAAGCAGGCGCGGCGGCAATGCCGATGACCATAAATACCACCATGCCCATGCCCGGTTTTACGGACATTAGTTCGACGTGGGCGACGATGAAGGTTGCGATGATGGCATAACCGGTGCCAGCGCAAAAATAGGCCAGCATAAATACCCGTAAAAATGTTTTGGAGGGCGGCTGGTCCTCCAGCTTTGAGCCATCTACCGCGTAGCCGCTAACATCAGGTTTAGGTAACCATAACCATGCTGGAACGGCCAACAGACTGCCTGCGACCGTGAGCCAAAACCATTGTAGCTGCCAGTTGAGGTAGGGTTCGAGCAGGTAAACGAACAGCGCAGAAAGAAAAATGCCAGCACCCATGCCGATAAAGTGGATGCCTAGCTCGGTGCGTAACTGGTGCCTGAGAAGCCAGTGCATGACTAGGCCCGAGCCCAGTAGCAGGCCAGCGGCACTACTGAGACCAGCGAAGAACCTGAGTAGACTCCACAACCAAAAGTTTTGTGTTAAACCTAGGCCTAGCGTGGTTATCAGTGCCACCATGAGGCCTAAACGATAGAGCCGGTCCTTGGTGTTGAGGTTGCTTATACTGGCTGCGATAAGGGCGCCGCAAAAATAACCTAAGTAATTAAAGGCCGCTAACCAACCGCCTTCGGCGATGCCTAAACCGGCTTGATTTTGCATCAGCGGCAGCATCGGTGTGTAAGCAAAACGGGCAATGCCCAGTAATAAAATTAGGCTGGCGATACCTGCACTGAGGACTTTAAAACGTTGCTGGGCGAGTGACATAGATACAGCCAATTAAAGAAGTGACCGCTATTATGGGCAGCCGTGGGTTAAAACACAATTGGTTGTTTATTAGACATTGAGCTATGCTTCAACGTTATAGCGAGGCTTAGGAATATTGCCATGGAAGACTTTACCAAAACTCGAGGTCAAACCGTATTTTCGGGTTTTTTCTTCGCTTATTTTGCTTGTTATGGGGTGGTTTTGCCGTTTTTACCCTATTGGATGGTGAGTCGAGGGCTGGATGAAACCGAAACGGCGCTTATTTTAAGTGCTGCGTTCATTAGTAAAGTGTTTTTTGGTATGGGTGTGGGTGCTCTAGCCGATGCAACGGGCCATAAAAAGCGATGGATTTTGGCGCTGTCAGTGGTGACCTTGTTGGGTTTTTCTGTGTTTGTACAGGTGCAAGCGTTTTGGCCTATGTTGCTCACTTGGTTTGTAGTGGGGGCCTTACAGACCAGCCATATCCCTATGGTCGACGGCTTAGCCATTGCCACGGCAAGAATCGGAAAACTTAACTACAGTAGTGCTCGGTTATGGGGTTCGGTGGCCTTTATTGTGTCATCAACGTTGAGCGGGCTCTACATTGCTGCCTATACCATTGAGGCTTTTCCTGCCTTATTATTAGTTTTAGCTGCTGCTGTGGTTGTGTCGGTTTTGCCGCTGCCGGATCTTCGTTCGCAGTCTAAACCACAACGAAAACTGGCTTTTTTAGAGTTGTTTAACTTGCCAGGTTTTATGGCTTTGGTGGTGGTTGGCGCTTTGTTACAGGCGAGTCATGGCGCGTTATATGCCATAGGCACCTTGCATTGGCTCAATAGAGGTATTAGTGAGTCAGTGATTGGTTTGTTGTGGGCGCAAGGCGTGTTGGCAGAAGTATTGTTATTTGCTTTTGGCTTTTGGCTGATCAGGAAAATGGGTGTACGAGGCTTGCTATGGTTAGCCGTAGTAGCTGGCTCCATACGGTGGATTGTGATGGGTTTTCCAATTAATATTGGCTGGTTATTTGGTTTGCAAATGCTGCACGCGTTTACTTTTGCCGCCACTCACCTGGCGATGACGCAGTTCATTAGCCATAAAGTGCCTGACCAACTCACGGCATCGGCACAAACCTTTTATGATGCCTTAGCCATGGGCGCATTTATGGGCGTGACCATGACTCTAGCCGGTAGTTTTTATGGCATTATGGAAGGGTATGTGTATTGGCTGATGGCCTTATTATCGATCACTGCAGGTTTAGTGTTAAGCCGCTGCAATAGCAACTAGTTATCAGTACAGGCATATGAGTTTAGCTCAGCTAAACGAATGCACCAACGTGCCAATGCGATCTTCATGAGGGTTAACCCCTAATCCATGGCCTGTAGGTAGGGTAAAGTAGCCGTCGGTTGAGCGCTCCGCATTTTCCGGATCATAGTGCTCATCTATGTAGTTACCAGCGGTCCATAATGGCGAAATCTAGCGCTGCTTTGGCATAGTTGTGGCCGTTGAGGTATTCGTGCATATGCCGTTGTAGTAGAAGTGGGTGTAAACATTCACGGCCAATGACAGCTTATCGATTCGACAACTACACACTTGACACTTGTGTCAATATTTATGACACTCATGTTGTGTGCGATACAAAAAACTAAAAAAGATGACTATGAACCCCACTGCAGGCCGTTCCCAGTGGCTTGATGCCGCCTACGAGGTGTTGCTTGAAGCTGGTGTAGACGCTATTAAAGTGATGCCTCTGGCTAAAAATTTAAACGTGTCGCGGACGAGTTTCTATTGGTACTTTAAAGATAGGGCCGAGTTGCTAGATGCCTTGGTGCTGCGTTGGCAGGAAAAAAACACCGGCAATTTGGTCACTCAAGCGGGGTTGTTTGCCGCTTCTTTGTGTGAATCTATGCTTAACGTGATGGATTGTTGGAGTGATAGTGAGTTGTTTGACGCTCAACTCGATCAGGCTATTCGCTACTGGGCACGCACAGACCCGCAGCTACAGGTTCAATTAAATAGAGCAGATGCGCAGCGGCATGAAGCCATAAAGGCCATGTTTATGAGCCATGGTTTGGCGGCTGCCCAAGCCGAAGTACGAGCCATGACCGTGCTCTATACCCAAGTGGGCTACATTGCTATGGCAATAAAAGAACCTTTGACGTTAAGGCTTTCGTGTATTGCAGACTATTGCGAAGTCTTCACCGGCCAAAAACCCACCACTGTGGAAATGCAACGTTTTAACAGCCGTCATAAAATGGTACCTAACGATGTCCTCTAACGATCCCTTATTACAGCCCTACCAGCTCAAGCACCTTACCCTTAAAAACCGCATCATGATGACCTCGCATGAACCGGCGTACCCAGAAAATGGCATGCCCAAGGCGCGCTATCTGGCTTATCATTTGGAACGCGCCAAAGCCGGCGTTGCGCTGACAATGACGGCAGGTTCAGCCACCGTTTCTAAAGATAGCCCTCCGGTATTTAATAATATTTTGGCCTATAAAGATGAGGTGGTGCCTTATCTACGCGATATGACCGACGCCTGCCATGAACATGGTTGTACAGTGATGTTACAGTTAACCCACCTTGGCCGTCGTACCGGTTGGAATAAAGGCGACTGGTTACCAGCCGTGTCACCATCCCACCGACGCGAAGCGTCGCACCGAAGCTTCCCCAAAAAAATTGAAGATTGGGACATCGAGCGCATTATTAGAGATTATGCCGATGCTGCGGAGCGTATGTATGCAGCCGGCTTAGACGGTATAGAGCTACAAGCCTATGGCCACTTGATGGATCAATTCTGGTCACCGTTAACCAATACCTTAGACACGCCATACGGCGGTTCGTTAGACAACCGTATACGCTTTACTTTGGAAGTACTACAGGCGATTCGTGATCGTGTAGGGTCTAAGTTTATTGTGGGTGTACGCTACACCGCAGACGAAGCCTTTGCTGGTGGTATTAACCCAGCCGAAGGCATTGCTATCTCTAAAATTTTGCGTGATACCGGTCAGGTGGATTTCCTTAATGTAATTCGTGGGCGCATTGATACCGATGCGGCCTTAACCGATGTTATTCCCATCATGGGTATGAAAAACTCGCCACACCTAGACTTTGCAGGTGCTGTGCGTGAGGCCACCGGTTTTCCCGTATTTCATGGCGCTAAAATCCCCGACGTGGCAACTGCACGCCATGCCATAGCCGCAGGCAAGCTGGACATGGTGGGCATGACACGGGCGCATATGGCCGACCCCCATGTGGTGCGTAAAATCATGCAGGGTAAAGAAGATGATATCCGCCCTTGTGTTGGCGCTAACTATTGCTTAGATCGTATTTACCAAGCCGGCGATGCCTTGTGTATTCATAACGCAGCTACGGGCCGCGAACTCTCGATGCCCCATGACATCGTTAAAGCCAATGTGCGTAAAAAGGTGGTGATTATTGGTTCAGGCCCGGGTGGCCTAGAGGCTGCAAGGGTTGCAGCAGAAAGAGGTCATCAAGTGATTGTGTTAGAGGCCGCAGCACAGCCCGGAGGGCAGATACGTTTGACGGCTCAAAGCCCGCGCCGCGCCGAAATGTTGTCTATTATTGACTGGCGCATGGCACAGTGTCAGGCAAAAGACGTTGAATTTCAGTTTAATACCTGGGCCGAGGCCGCTGACGTTAAGGCTTTAAACCCAGATGTGGTGATTGTAGCCACGGGGGGAATGCCTGATACCGAAGTGCTCAGTAGTGGTAATGAATTGGCAGTCTCCAGTTGGGATATTCTTTCGGGCGACGTGAAGCTCGGTACTAATGTATTGATTTTTGATGATGCGGGTGATCATCCGGCACTTCAAGCCGCAGAACTGCTCGCTAACAAGGGTGCTAAGGTGGAAATAATGACGCCAGATCGGAGCTTTTCTCCTGAAGTCATGGCCATGAACTTGGTGCCCTATATGCGCAGCTTACAAGATAAGGAGGTCACCTTTACCGTGACGTATCGGGCCGATAGTGCGCGCCGCGTTGGTGATCAAATTGAGGTCACGTTAACGAGTGACTATGGCAGCATTAATAAAACGCGTTTGGTGGATCAACTGGTGATTAATCACGGTACCTTGCCCCTAGACGAGCTTTATTTTGACTTAAAGCCAGAGGCGTCTAATCAAGGCGAACTTGACCAAACAGCCTTCATCGAAGGCCTGCCGCAAACTAGCGTGCGCAACCCCGAAGGCCAGTACCAGCTGTTTCGAATTGGCGACGCCGTAGCGGCCCGCAACACCCATGCCGCGATTTATGATGGCTTGCGCTTAGCCAAAGACATTTGATGTTTAAGTATAGATAAATGGCTAGTATCTATGACTCGATGAGCGCGTATTATGATAAATACGATATGGATGCAATGACACTGAGGTAGCAACAATGCAAGCACTGTTAATTAACAAAGATGACACGGGTTATACGGCTCAATTAGGCCAAATCGAAGCAGCACAGTTGCCTGAGGGTGACGTGTTGATTAAGGTAGACTATTCAACCCTCAACTACAAAGATAGCTTAGCCATTACCGGCGCATCGCCTGTGGTTCGTAGCTTTCCTATGGTGCCAGGCATAGACCTTGCCGGCACCGTAGAGCACAGTGATCACGCCGACTTTAAGGCGGGTGATAAAGTGGTGTTGAACGGTTTTGGTGTGGGAGAGGGGCATTGGGGTGGGTTAGCTCAGATCGCACGGGTTAAAGGCGACTGGCTGGTGCCATTGCCTAACGCCTTCACGCCTAAACAAGCTATGGCTATAGGCACCGCAGGTTACACTGCAATGTTATGTGTAATGGCCCTAGAGCAGCACGGCGTAACACCAGACAAAGGCGAAATTTTAGTCACCGGTGCGGCCGGTGGTGTGGGCAGTGTTGCAGTGAGTTTGCTCGCCAAGTTAGGGTATACGGTGGTGGCCTCTAGTGGTCGAGCAGAAGAAACGGACTATTTATTAAGCTTGGGTGCCACTCAGGTATTAAACCGCAGCGAACTGTCGGAAAAATCCAGGCCGCTGGCGAAAGAGCGTTGGGCTGGGGCCATTGATGTTGCTGGCAGCCATACCTTGGCCAATATCTGTGCTTCTATGAAATACGGTGGTACCGTGGCTGCCTGTGGCTTAGCTCAAGGCTATGACCTTCCTGCCACGGTAATGCCATTTATTTTGCGTGGCGTAACCTTAGCGGGCATTGATAGTGTATATCGCCCCAAGGCCGACCGAATTGCTGCATGGAACCGTTTGGCCCAAGATCTAGACGTCTCCCATTTAGAAAAAATAATGACCGAAATCAACTTGGCTCAAGCGCTGGAAACAGCTCAAAAGCAAATTGATGGGCTTACTCGTGGTCGTTTTGTCGTCAATGTTAACTCATAAGGAATGTTTAAGATGAACTCAATAAGCCGATACCCTGTGCCAGAACTGGCGGACTTTCCAGAAGACATTAAGCTCCGAGTAATGGCAGTGCAAGAAAAGGCAGGCTTTGTGCCTAATGTGTTTTTAGCCATGGGCCATAGGCCCGATGAGTTACGCGCCTTCATGGATTACCACGACGCCCTGATGAACAAAGAAGGGGGCCTTAGCCAAGCCGAACGCGAGATGGTTATTGTAGCAACCTCCAATGACAATGGCTGCCTGTATTGTGTAGTGGCCCATGGCGCGGTATTACGCATACGCGCGAAAAATGCGTTAGTGGCAGACCAAGTGGCCATTAACTACTTAAAAGCTGATATTAGTGAGCGTCAAAAGGCCATGTTAACCTTTGCTCTTAAAATATCAAACAATGCCCAAGCCACCAGCGATGACGATTTCGCTGTCTTGCAAAGCCATGGTTTTAGCGACGAAGATATCTGGGATATTGCTGCCATTACTGCCTTTTTTGGCTTGAGCAATCGCATGGTCAATTTTGCCTCTATGCAGCCAAATGTTGAGTTTTATAACATGGCGCGCGACATTTAAGGCCGACTTAACTGGCCGTGCTGGTGGCCATGTGGGTGACGTATCAACATGGCCAGAATCACCAATAACATGGCACAAGTCTGGTACTGATCTAAAACACCGCCCAAGATCACTGTGCCACAAAGTAACGCCACCACTAATTCAATGGCCCCGGCTATGCTGGTTTTTTCTGGCCCGACTTTGGGTGCGCCTAAGGTAAACAGATATTGTGGCAAACTGGTGGCTAAGCCCCCTAAAGCAATAAGCCACAAATACCCTGAGTTAGATGCGGGTAACCAAGTTGTGGGTTGGCTCAGCACGGCTAACGGTAGCAATACAATTAAATGGCCTAACAAGCCACAGCGCATGCGTTGCAGCGGCGCCAGAGCCTGACGCGGGTTAGACCAATAGTGGATGCTGATGGCGAACACTAACGGAGCTAAAAAACAGCCCAGTAAAGGCAGCCATTGATCGGCTGCAAAAACACTAGGTTTGCATGCTAAACTTGCAGCGATAATGATGAGCAAGGCCGATATGGTTCGGTTTGGTGTTGGCCGTTTACCATAAACCAACCAACCCACTAGCAAACTCATCACTGGGTAAGAATAATAAATAAAAATAGCTAAGGTGATAGGGACGCGTGTCATGGCATAAAAATAGGCCAACATCGCTAAGCCATTAGCGATGCCAAAAACGAGCATAATCAGGCCCTCTGCGTATTCGGTACGATCTAGCCTAAGCCACGGCATTAAGATCAGCGCTGGTATAGCAAAACGGTACAAACTAACTAATAGAGGGCTGAGTCCGTCGGCTAACAGCAGTTGGGCTAACATCGGGTTGAGTCCAAAACCTATGGCAGCGGTGATAACTAATAACTGGCCAGAATTCATGTCTATGCACTAACGACGGTTGTGATTTGTTCAATGGCACGGAATATAGCTGGATTTACTTGCGCGAAATAGTGAATAATAAGTCTATTACATTAATAACTTGCATGTATGGCCTATGAAGCTCGATATAAAACATTGGCAAATGCTCAAAGCTATGGATGATTTTGGCAGCCTTAGTCGCGCAGCAACGCAACTTAACCTGAGCCAGTCTGCTTTGAGCCATCGCTTAGCCGAAGCCGAGCGGCGCTTGGGCGGGCCCATCTTCCAACGCCAAGGTCGAGGCTTAATACTGACTCCAGCCGGTACGTCTTTAACGCAAGTAGCTCACCATATTGTACCGGCCTTGATGCGTGCCGAAGACAGCTTTGTGCAAACGGCCAGTGAGGTTGAGCACCTTGTTAAAATAGGTGTTGCGGCCTATAACAGCTACCATTGGTTAGCCGAATTTTTGCAACACCTGCGGCTCAAATACAGTCATATTCAAATAGAAGTAGTGGCTTCCGCAAGCGCTCATACTCGGCAAAATTTATTACAGGCCAAGGTGGACCTGGTGTTGGTTCCGGGGCCTTTTACGGGTCCGGGTCTTGATACGCACCATCTATTTAAAGATCAATTGGTGCTGGTTACGGCACCCACCCACTGTTTGGCGAAGCAGACATGGATCGAGGCACAGGACTTACTTGATGAAGAAGTGCTCACTTACGGACGAGACGCATACCCGGGGTTCGAATATGATCGCTTTATGCGGCCTGCTGGGGTGACCCCAAGAGTTGTTAAAGTGATCGAAATGGTGGGCGCTATCGTGGAGTTAGTCAGTGCCGATCAAGGGGTGAGTATTTTGTCCCGTTGGGCCATAGAACCCAGCCTAAATGCCGGTCGTTTAGTGGCAGTACCTTTGAGTGAAAAAGGATTAGATTTGTCCTGGTCTGGTGTTTGTCGACAAGATGAACTAGCTCACTCGCCGACTCGTGACGTGGTCAAAGTGTTACAGCAATGGTTCTATGAAACATCAATTTGAATCAGGTAGCAGTATTAGACTTTAGTCACAATGATAATGTCCACTATTCATCATTATGTGTGGTCAATACCTGTTGCTTTGCTTTATAACGCGTTACTCTATTGCGACCTACTGATACTCCTAACCGACATAGTGCGGATGCCTTAAGCGGTAGGCCACTTTTATTGCTAACCCCGTTGCTAATAGCAAGGAATACCTTGATGCCTGAGTCTTTAAAAGACAGCGCCATGCGCTACCATACACATCCCACGCCTGGGAAACTGTGTATTCAACCGACCAAACCTTTAGCCAACAAACGTGATTTATCGCGCGCGTATTCACCCGGTGTGGCATACGCTTGTGAGGCCATTGTAGAAGAAGAGTCCATGGCCGCTGCGGTAACGGCACGAGGTAACCTAGTGGGCGTTATAACCAACGGCACTGCGGTGTTAGGTTTGGGTAATATTGGCCCATTAGCCTCCAAGCCTGTGATGGAAGGCAAGGCGGTATTGTTTAAGAAATTTGCCAATATCGACGTATTTGACATTGAAATCCAAGAAAATGAAGTCGATAAGCTAGTCGATATCATTGCCTCCTTAGAACCCACATTTGGTGCCATCAACTTAGAAGACATCAAAGCACCTGAGTGTTTCTTAGTTGAGAAACAGTTGCGCGAGCGCATGAATATTCCAGTGTTTCACGACGACCAACACGGCACCGCTATTGTGGCCGCCGCCGCTGTTTACAACGGTTTACGGGTCGTTGAAAAGAGCATCAAAGACATTAAAGTGGTTGGCTCCGGTTCCGGTGCTGCCAGTATTGCCTGTTTAGATTTGTTAGTGAGCATGGGGTTACCCCGCGAACAAGTTACTTTGGTAGACCGCTCTGGCGTAATCTACAAAGGCCGCGAACAGGGCATGAACCCGTGGAAAGAAAGCTACGCTCGTGAAACTGATGACCGCACCTTAGCCGATGCCATCGCTGGCGCCGACTTATTTATGGGATTATCTGGCCCAGGGGTATTAACCCAAGACATGGTGAAAACCATGGGTCCTAAACCCCTTATTTTGGCTATGGCCAACCCTACACCAGAAATTATGCCAGAATTGGCCATGGCCGTGCGCCCTGACGCCATCGTGGCAACCGGCCGCTCGGACTACCCCAACCAAGTTAACAACGTCTTGTGTTTTCCGTTTATCTTCCGGGGTGCACTCGATTGTGGTGCCACTACCATTAACGAAGAGATGAAGATGGCTTGTGTTAAAGCCATTGCCGACCTTGCCTGTAAAGAAGTCACAGACGTAGTAGCTGAAGCCTATGCAGGCGAAGATTTCCGTTTTGGGCCAGAATACTTGATTCCTAAGCCGTTTGATCCGCGCCTTATTGAAGAAGTGCCTATTGCCGTTGTGAAGGCAGCCATGGAAAGTGGCGTGGCGACTCGTCCGATCGAAGATTTAGACGCTTATCGTGTGAAGTTACAGGGTTATGTTAACCAGGCGGGTTTATTCATGCAGCCCATGATTGAAAAAGCCAAGCAGGGGCCACAACGCCGCATCGTATACGCCGAAGGTGAAAACGTTGACGTGCTTATGTCCATGCAAGCGATGGTGGATGAAGCCGTAGCTAAACCGATCTTGATTGGTCGTCCAAGCGTCATGCAGGCCACTATAGATCGTTTAAGCTTACGCTTTAAATTAGGCGAAGATGTAGAAGTGTTCGACCCAGTTGATTGTGATTCACACAGTCGCTATTGGCAGCATTATCATAAAAAAGTTGCTCGTAAAGGCACCTCGGTAGAAACCGCCAAACAAGAAATACGAACTAATGCTACGGCCTTGGCATCGGTGATGGTGGATTTAGATGAAGTCCACGGCATGATTTGTGGCAAAGTCGGACGTTTTGATACCCACTTTAAAACCTTGTTTCAAGTGTTAGGCAGAAAAACGCCAGATACCCACGTGTCTACAGTGTGTGCGCTATTGTTGCCTAGTGGACCGTTATTTTTAGCCGATGCGTTCTTAACGGTTGACCCAACCGCAGAAGAAATTGTGTCCACCACCGAAGACAGTATGCGCTTTGTACGCCAGTTTGGTATTAAACCCAAGGTTGCTTTGTTGTCGCACTCTAACTTTGGTACCTCGAGTGATCCTCAGGCCCATAAAATGCGCAGCGCATCGGCGACCTTGCGGGAACGTTACCCTAGCGAGGAAATCGAAGGCGAAATGCACTCGTATACCGCACTGAATGAAGAATTGCGTCAGGCCATTTTTCCGGACTCAAAGCTTACTGGGCAACCTAATTTGTTGATCATGCCTAACCTAGATACGGCCAACATTACCCTAGGTTTGATTCGTTCACTTACGGATGCCTTGCTGATTGGCCCATTTGTACATGGCTTAGCAAAGCCAGCTCACATTGTAATTCCTTCGGTTACAGGTCGTGGTATGTTCAATATGAGCGCCATTACTGCAGCCGATGTAGAACTGCATTGCGAAACTAACGAATGTAGCGTTTAAACCGAGAGCTCTCTCGATCCGGTTTCCACGCCCTGCGTGGGAACCGTTCCATACCCTGTGGCTAACAATATCTGCTTTAGCACTATCACGTTATGCGTAAGCTGCTCGTCATCACAGCCCGAGAACCCTAAACAAAATCCGCTTGGGCCATGGTCTGCATAGTGTTTGGAAAGGGCAAAGGCAGTAACGCCATGGTGTTTTAGATCGACTACGATGGCTTGGTCATCTACTGTGTGGCCGTCTGGAGACTGATGGCAAAAGGCGACCAAATGCATGCCCGAATCAGGTGAAGTGACATACAGCCACTGGCTTAAGTGTTGGTTAATTAAACCACAAAGCACATCGCGGCGGTGGCGATACAACTTGCGCATACGGCCAAGGTGAGGGTTAAAACTACGGTCGGTTAACAACAAGCTTAAGGCCGGTTGAATGTGCAGTGAGGCCATGCCACCCAACTCTTCCTGAGCACCTAACACCGCGTCAATCAGCGGTTCTGGTAGCACCAGATAACCGAGTCTAAAACCTTGAAACATGAGTTTAGAAAAACTGCCAATTAAGATCACCTTTTGGTTCTGGTCGAGGCTCATTAAGGCATCGGTCTTGTACCTTTCATAGGTGAATTCGCTGTCGTAATCGTCTTCTATCAACCAACAGTTTTGGTTTTGTGCGTGGTTGAGCCAGGCTAATTTACGTGGCCCGCTCATGGCGATCCCTAAAGGATATTGGCGGCTAGGGCTAATGATGGCTAACTTAGTCTGTGGCGCATTGTTAGCGGGCAACTGGGCACCTTCCTGGTCCACTTCAAGCCAGCGTGGGGTTAAACCTAGGCTATGGATAACCTGCCTTTGTAATGGGTAGCCAGGATTTTCCATATACACGCGATCACCAGACTGCATTAATGCCTTGCTGATTAACGACAACGAGTCGCGCTGGCCCGCGGTAATGACAATTTGTGATGGGCTGCAGTTAACACCACGGGTCATATACAGGTAATGGCTTAAACTGCGGCGCAAATTTTCATAACCACCCAGGTGCACGTCTTGTAATAAACTCGGTTCTGGGCGTCGCCAGGCTTTAGCAAGGCAGCGTGCCCATAGCGGAAACGGGAAGCTACGGGCATCTGGCCCAGAGCTAAAACCAACACGAGTGTTGGAGGTTGGTTGGGTGGTCGCCAAACCATCCCCAATTAATAAAGGTTTGGTTTTGCCTTGCTGTAACGCTGCTGGTAAACCGGTATTGACAAAAATACCAGCACCTTGGCGGCTAATGAGTAGGCCTTCGGCGAGTAATTGTTGGTATGCACTGGTGCAGGTGGTACGCGACACACCCATGTCTACGGCGAGTTGCCGGCTAGAGGGTAATCTGCTGCTGGGTAATACCCGCCCGGTAACAATGAGTAACCGCAGCTGTTGAACCAGCTGTTGGTACAGCGGCTCGGCCGCATCGGCTGACAGACTTACAAGGTTTTCTAATGGTATATGTGGGTGGTTATTGGTCATAAAAATTGGCTATTAAAAAATAATCAATATTGGCTATATTATATAGCCAGTTGTTGATTTATATTGCGCCTATTGTTGTCATTAATCAAACTTTGAGTCCCTAACATGAGCCAAAATAAAGTGACCGCCCGTACCCAGATTAAACGTGGATTAAAACGTGCAGAATATGATGTGGATAAAGTACATGCCATTATCGATGAAGCGCTGATTTGCCATGTTGGGTTTTTGGTTAAGGGTCAACCGTTAGTGATCCCTACCTGCCATTGGCGCGACGGCAATAAAATCTACTGGCATGCTCATAGTAAGGCTCAAAACGTCAATGCGCCCGAGTCTACAGAAACGTGTATGACCATTACGCTTTTAGACGGCTTAGTGATGGCACGCTCGGCCTTCAACCACTCGGTAAATTACCGTTCGGTAATGATTTTTGGCCAACCCCAAGACATCACCGATGCGGCCGAGAAGCAACGCCAGCTAAAATTAATGGTGGATAAGTTTTCGCCTGAGCGCTGGGATCAATTACGCCCCATTACAGACATCGAAGTCAAAGCGACGGGCGTACTGATGATGGACTTGGATGAGGTGTCTTGCAAGGTTCGCTCTGGCCCTGCAGTGGATGAACCCGAAGACGTTAGCTGGCCAGTTTGGGCAGGCGTATTGCCCATGACCACCGAGTTTGGAGCGGCTCAAGAGAACCCAGATTCTTTGGCTGCTTATGAAGTTGCCAAGTTGCCAGCTAAATCCTTGCAGAGTTAATACACTTGTGAGATCTTGTGGCTGTGCTTATTTGATGAGATGTATTAATGTCCAAGTTGCAGTTTAAAAAAGCCTTTACTCAACAAGAACCGATCCCTGACTCAGCTAAACAGAGGGTTATGGCGTTATTAGATTCTGGCCGTTTACACCGTTATAACACGGTGGGTCCAGAGGTCTCTGATGCGGCTTTGTTGGAGCAACAGTTTGCCCAATACCAAGGTAGAAAATACTGTTTAGCCTGTACTTCTGGCGGTTATGGCTTGCACATTGCCCTGCGCGCCATGGGGCTGGAGGCCGGCGACGCGGTACTGACCAATGCCTATACCTTAGCGCCGGTACCTGGTGCTATTCATGCGGCGGGTGGTGTGCCGGTATTGGTGGAAATTGACGACCATTACCATCTGGATTTGGCAGACCTTGAAGCGCAGGCAAAATCTAGCCAAGCTAAAATTTTGCTGTTGTCGCTGATGCGTGGCCATATTCCTAATATGGACCGGCTCATGGCGCTATGTAGTGACCTAGGTATACAAGTATTAGAAGACTGTGCCCATACCATGGGGGGCTCTTGGCGCGGGGTTAAATCGGGTAATTTTGGTACCGTAGCGGCGTTTAGTTTACAAACCTACAAACACTTAAATACCGGTGAGGGTGGGTTAGTAGTGACCGATGACGCTGAAATTGCAGCCCGCCTGATTATGCATTCGGGCTCCTACATGTTGTATCAACGCCATGGTGCCTCGCCACCCGTAGAGGTGTTTGAAAAAATCCGTTTAACCAGTGCCAACATGTCGGGCCGTATGGACAATATACGTGCGGCGATTGCTGTAGCCCAGTTGCCGTTATTGGATCACAATTGCCAACGTTGGAACCAACGTTATCAAATTTTAAGCCAAGCCATTAACGCGATAGAAGGTTTGCATATCCCGGCTCGCCACGCCGATGAATCGTATGTGGGTAGCTCGTTGCAGTTTCGTGCAAGCGGGCTTTCAATACACCAGATTCCAGATTTTGTAGCCGCTTGTGCTAACCAAGGTGTAGAGCTAAAGTGGTTTGGCGAAGCGCAACCTAACGCCTTTACGAGCCGTTACGACAGCTGGCACTATATAGACCCGATGCCACACCTGCCGCACACACTCAAAGCGTTAGAAAAAACCCTGGACCTGCGGGTACCGCTAACTTTTGATCATGACGACTGCAGGCTTATTGGCGCAGTGATCAAACAAGTAATGTTGGATGTTATTGGCAATTAGACCCGCATTATTCGGCCGCAGGGCTTAGGTTGAACTTCTGCAGCTGCACTGTCTTTGGCTTCTTCGGCTAAACGTTGGGCTACAAAGTCGTGGCATTTAAGGTCGCTGGGTCTGATGGCTACAAACGCAGCCTGATCTTTTTTATCACCTAACATTTGTTCTAGGTTCCAAGGTATTACCTGCCACCATGGTTGCTCTAAGCTACAACTTTGCTGCACCTTTTTGCCCTTCAACACACCGCTTAACTTAATGGTTTTACCAACTGAAAATGCGTGGATGTGTGTTGTTCAAGGGGTCAATGAACTCCCAAACGGTAGTTGCCTCGTTGGTGGGGGATATGCTGAAGCGATTAATAACGCCTGTGTTAGACGTGGTGAGCATGTTAATAGCGCTTTGGGTTGTTTGCATTTCCCAAATGCTACTCGAAACCGTGTTACCCGTTAGCGTGTGGTAAGAGCGTGGCGCGTTGTTGGCTGCGGTGCAGGTCAGGGCACTGAGTAATAAAAGTAGGGCAGTTAGCCTTGGTATTGAGACAAACATGATTGAGCCTAAGCAAAAGAGGTAGGCTTAAACATAGACCATGTTAGCAGAGCCCGCTGGCTCGGTTACAAAACCAGAACCAGCAGGTGGGGTTGAGCCGGATTACTAAGCTTTGGGCCGTAAACCTTTAGGGTCATAGAAGCCCCGTAAGCTCGCTTGGGCAGAATAACGCTTAAGGGCAATTTCGATTTCGAAGGTGGCTTTGGAAATACGAATCGGAGACAAGTTGGGCGAGTCGACATAACCCATACCAATGGCGCTGCCGACCGCGTGGCCATACATACCTGAGGTGAGGTAACCCACAATTTCGCCATTCATAATAATCGGCTCGTTATGGAATAACATGGCTTCAGTGTCGTCTAGCTTAAACTGCACTAAACGGCGTTTAGTGCCATTGGCCTCTAGTTGTTCTTTATAACCGTTGATGCCGATGAAATCACCAGAATCCGGTTTGGCAGCCCAATTTAGGCCCGCTTCAAACAAGTTGTCTTCTGGGCCGACATCGTGACCCCAGTGTACAAAGCCTTTTTCCATACGAGCACTGTTGACGGCATGCATACCGACATTGCGTATGCCAAAGTCGGCACCTGCTGCCATTAGCGCGCGGTACACGGTGGCCGTATGTTGGGCCGGAATAAATAGCTCCCAACCGAGTTCGCCCACATAACTTAATCGCTGAACCCACATGCGTACGCCTGCCACATCCATGACTTTACCGGTAGCAAACGGGAAGGCTTGATTACTGAGGTCTGTGGCCGTTACCTTAGACAATACATCCCGCGCCATGGGCCCTTGTAGGGCCAAACCGCCAAAGTTCATGCTGATGTCTTGGAGCAGTACATCGTCAATAAGACGGTGGTTTAAGTGCCACCAATCCCTTGAATGGGAGCTGATGCCGGTAATCACCCAATAGGTGGTTTGGCCTGTGCGCACCACGGTAACATCGGCTTCGATGCCCCCTCGGGCGTTTAAAAAATGGGTATAAACAACTTTACCCACGGGCACATCGATATTGCCTGAGCAAATATACTGTAAGTTTTTGGCAGCGGCGGGGCCTGTAACTTCAAACTTACCAAAAGAAGACATGTCATACAGGCCCACACCCTCACGCATAGCCATGTGTTCTTGTTTGCTATTTTCAAACCAGTTGGGTTTGTTGTAACTGTACTCGTATTTGGCTTCTTGGCCGGGGTTAGCAAACCAGTTGGCACGTTCGTAGCCACATACTTCACCAAAACACGCGCCAGCTGCAGCTAGTTCTGCGTGTAGGGGAGAGTGAATTTGATCGCGCGCGGTTTCATACTGGTAAAACGGCCAGTGCATCGCATACGTATGGCCTAAGGCTTCTGGAATCCGCTCTGCCACGTATTCGTCGTGTTGTTGAGCTGGGTGATGACGACGCAAATCACATTCGGTGACGTCGCCCGACGGGAAACCATCAATCATCCAGTCGGCCATGATCTTGCCAACACCGCCGCCAGCGCCAATGCCTTTGGAGTTCATGCCAGCGGCAATAAATAGCTTATCTACTTCTGAGGTAGGCCCTAGTAAGTGTAGGTTGTCGTTGGTGAAACTTTCTGGGCCATTAAACCAGGTACGAATGCCGGTTGTTTCTAGCTGTGGGAAGGTGTCCATACTGTTCATAACGTAGGGTTCGACGTGATCTTGATCACAGGGGAACTGGCCAAAACAGAAGTCGTCGGTAATATTGTCCATAGACATGCCTTTGGCATTGTCTTCGAACCAGCCCACTAACATTTTACCGGCGTCTTCTTTGTAGTAAAGGCCGCGGTCATAGTCGCGTAATACCGGGCGTTGGCTTAGACCTTCCATCTCTTCGGTAACAATATAGGAGTGCTCGCAGGTATATATGGGTAACTGCACACCAACAGTTTTAGCCAGATCACGGGTCCACATACCACCACACAATATCACCTGATCGACTTCCACTTTGCCTTTGTCGGTGCGGATGCCGGTGATCACGTTGTCTTTGGTCAGCAGTTCTTCCATGACCGTGTTTTCAAAAATTTCTACACCGTTCATACGAGCACCTTTGGCGAGTGCCATGGTGGTGTCGATGGGGTTAGTTTGGCCGTCATCAGGCGTATACAGGGCACCCAAAACGCCTTCGGTATTGATGCCTGGGTAAAGTTCGGCTAAACGGGTGTTGTCGATCATTTCTGATTCCACACCAAATACTTTGGCCATGGATGAGGTGCGTTTAATCTCTTCTAAGCGTGCCTCTGTACGCGCCAGCGAAATACTGCCGATACGTTTGTACCCTGTGGCTTGGCCCGTTTCTTTTTCTAAACCTGCATACAGCTCGTGGCTGTATTTGGCTAGGTTGGTCAACGTAGGTGTCGGCCATAATAGGCTGACTAAGCCAGCCGCGTGCCATGTGGTACCACTGGTGAGTTGCTTGCGCTCAATAAGGATAACGTCTTTTATGCCACGCTTAGCCAAATGGTAGGCGACAGAGGTGCCGATAATGCCGCCACCAATGATAGCGATACGGGCTTTTTCTGGTAATACTTGGGTGTCGCTCATGTGTTTGTCTCTGTTATGTCTCAATTACTGGGCTATTAGCCGCGTAGTAGTCCATTGCTTGGGTCATAGGCCGCGTCGAGTTCTACATGGCAATGTCGTGTGCCAATGGAGGTTTCTACCGTAAGCGCCTGCCCCGCGTTACAATGCTCGGGTTTTAGGTAGGCAAAGGCTAAACTCTTTTGCACGCGATAGCCATAGGCACCACCGGTGATGATGCCCGTATGGTCACCATTAGCAAACACCGCTTCGTTACCAAAACATTCTGCAGGCACGTCATCGTCAAACACTAGGTAAGCGAGCTGTAATGCAAGCCCATCGGTTTGGCGTTTGAGTATATTTTTGCTGCCAACGAAATCCCGGGTTAAGTCTAAAAACCGGTCCATGCCGGCTTCTAGCCCAGAAATTTCTTCGGTAAATTCAGCACCATAAGCACGGTACATCTTTTCCATACGCATGCTGTTAAAGGCACGGGTGCCAAAGTCTCGTAAACCTAACGGTTGGCCAAATTCCATTAATGACTCGTAGATGGAAATTAGCTGCCAAACGGGCATATGTAATTCCCAGCCGAGTTCACCAGCATAAGACACACGCATAGCAAATACGGGGGCGGAGTCCAGCTGAATGGTTTGGCAGCCGAGCCAAGGGAAGGCGTCGTTAGAAAGGTCGTCTTCACATATATGTTCAAGGATTTCACGGGCTTTGGGGCCAGTGAGCAATAACCCGCCCCAATCTTCGGTAAAGTCTTCTATGGTGACATCAAAGTCGCCCACATGTTGCTGCATCCACTGTAGGTCTTTAATCTGAGAGCCAATGGCGCCCATTAACACAAAGTGCTCCTGGTTAATGCGACTCACTGTTTGCTCGGCCATGATGCCGCCGTTTTCGGTATGGAAAAGGGTCAGGCTAATTCGGCCATCTTTGGCAGGTAATTTGTTGCAGGACAGGTGGTCCAAAAACGCATAAGCATCGGGGCCGGTGACGCGGAATTTGGCCGTGCCGCTAATGTCGGTAATGCCGCAGGTGTTTTGTACCGCAGTACATTCTTCGGCTACTACGGCGTGGGCTTCGCTGTGAGTCCAGGTTTCGCTTTCGCTGCGTACGGCGTCGGTTTTAAACCAAGCGGGCTTTTCGAAGCCTGCGGTAACAAAATGTACGGCGTCTTTTTGTGCCATCACCGTATGTAGCGGGCTGGTACGGATAGGGCGTCCATGGGGGCGGTTTTCCGTGGGTGAAGCGCTGGAATACATACGCTCATAAGATTCTATGGCGCGGGTAATGCAATAGTTTTTATCGGCCCAGTTGCCAAAGCGTCGGCTGTCTAGGGACGCCATGTTGAGCTCGGTTTGGCCATGTACCATCCACTGAGCCATATATTTACCAATGCCGCCTTGGGCAATGCCGATAGAGGCACCGGTCATGTTCCAAAAATTAGTGAGGTCGGCTACGGGGCCTACTAAGAAATTGTCGTCTGGGGTATGGGTAATCGGGCCGTTAATGATGGTTTTAACCCCCACTTCTTCGAACATAGGCACCAGTTCCATGCAGCGTTCTAACCACGGCATTAAACGCACTAGGTCACCAGCGAATAGTTCGCGGTCAAAATCCCAGTCCATGCCGTTAATAGCCCAAGGTTTGGAGCCTCTAGTTTCGTAGGGACCAACTAATAAGCCGTTGCCTTCTTGGCGAATGTAAGCCGCTGCAGAAGAGTCGCGGGTGACGGGGAGCTCTTTCACCATGGCGGCGAGTTCTGGGTGATCTTCCGTGACTAAGTATTGATGCTCTAGGTTGATGATAGGCACATGTACACCTACCATACGGCCTACTTCTGGGGCAAAACAGCCACCGGCATTAACCACATGTTCGGTAATAATGTTACCTTGCTCGGTGATCACTTCATAACCGCCCTGAGGCAGAATGTTGATGTCGGTGACACGGTTAAAGCGACTAATTTTAGCACCGTTTTCGCGGGCTAATTGTGACAAGGGCATGACTACGGCGGTTGGGTCTACATGGCCGTCGTTGGGGGTGTACAAAATACAACGGGCGCCGTCAAAATTCATTACTGGGTTAATGGCGCGGGCTTCTTCTTTAGACACCCAGCGCATTTCACAGCCAATGTTGTGGGCGCGGCTCATGACGTTGCGAAACCATTGCTCTTCCACTTCTGTATAACCCACGCGTAGGCTGCCGCACTTATGGAAGGAGGAAGGCAGGCCAGTTTTGGCAGGTAAAATTTTGTCATACAATTCAATGGTGTAATCGTGAATTTTAGACAAGGTATGGTTGCCGTTAAAATTTGGGCAAAGGCCCGCGGCGTGCCAGGTAGAACCACTGGTTAGCTCGCCCTTTTCAATCATGACGACATCGGTCCAACCTTCTTCCGTAAGGTGGTACATGAGGTTAACACCAAGGGAGCCGCCACCAATAATAACAACGCGGGCATGGGATTGTAGGGACATAATGTAGTTCTCTTATCGGCCGATTTGTTCACGGCTAAGTTTGATGTCAAATTCTTCTCGAATTGCCAAATCAGCAGCATCGTCGATGTGTTTGGGGAAGTAGCTGGCTAATAGTTCTTTCTTTTTCTTAATGGCTTTATCTAACAGTACTGGTTTGCCGAGTTCTTCCCATACATTGGGGCTGCTGCGGTCGCCCAGGTCGGGGTATATGTATTCGCTTTGCATTACCGATAGCGTTTGCTCGGAACCTAAATAATGCCCTTTACCACTCATACACACGTCATTGATGACATCAAAGCTCAAGGAGTTTTCGTCCACTTTAATGCCTTTGGTCATACGCATGCAAGCACCGAGTACATCGTTGTCCATCAACAGGCTTTCTGGGCAAGCGCCCATCAAACTGGCGTACATGCCGGCAGATTCGTATACCACGTTGGCCCCCGCCATAGCGGCTGCGGCTGCGGTATAGCCGCGTTCTGCACCGGCTTGATAATCGGGGAACTTGGCGTCGGTCATGCCGCAGGCAGTGCCGGTGGGGAGATCAAAATAGTTGCCCATTTGTACACAAGCGGCCGACAAAATCCCTTGCTCAGGTGATCCGCCACTCATCGCACCGGTACGTAGGTCCGACACAAATGGCCAAGTTCCGATAATGGCGGGCGCGCCTGCCTTAATGGCATTCACGTACACCAACCCACCTAAACATTCGGCCCAAGCTTGGGACACGGCGCCCGCCAGCAGAGCCGGTGAGGTAGCGCCAGCTTGACCTGCTGAAAGCAACAAAATAGGCATGCCGCCTTCTACACCCACGCGTAGGCATTCGAGTGATTCCTCGGCAAAATTCATGGGTGGCACCACAAAACAGTTAGACATGCTCACAAACGGGCGTTTCCGCCATGCCTCTTCACTACCGGCAAAAAGGTGTAGCATTTTCAACCCATCTTCCACGTGCTCAGCCTCGGTAAAGCTGGTGCCTATGTGTTTGCTGTTGCCAATCACCGATGTGTACAAGGTATTGAGATCCATGGTTTTCGGGTCATCTATATCGCGTAATACACACATACGTTGGAACATATGGATGTGTTCACAGGTGTCGGCAATACGCGCCATGTCGTACAAATCTTGGCTGGTTGAATTGCGATAGGTGTTGTTTTCTGGGTCGGCCACATGTACTGCGGCGCCAGCAGTGGAGAAGTGTACTCGCTGACCATTGAGCTCTAAGTCATGTTTAGGGTCTACGCCGTGGAGTGTGAGGTTGCGCTGACAAATGTTTAAAGTATGGTCTACCAAACTACGAGGAATCCGTAAACGGCCATCGTCACCCATGATGGCGCCAGCGGCGACCATAGTTTTTGTACAATGGGGCGTGGAGCGGCCAAAACCAATTTCTTCTAAAATGCGGTAGGCATTGTTGGCAATGGCGGCCATGTCGGTTTTTGAAAGGGGGGTAAATGTACCCCCGATCTCACCGGCATGAACGGGTTTTTCTTCTTCTGCTAAGGGCGCTAAGCGCTCTGCTAAACGGGCCTGACGGCCTCCGGATCGACGTGACATAGTGGTTTTTCCATGTGGTTGTTGTGGGCCCAAAACAGGCTAATTTTTAGCCTAAATGACGATCGATACAATTGATTATTTTTGTGGATATGGATTAGAATAACTAATCTGAAATTCAATCTATGAATGGGCTTAATTAATGGCCAGAAAACTGCCACCACTCAATAGTTTGCGTGCTTTCGAAGCGGCGGCAAGGCACCTAAGCTTTACCCGTGCTGCCGACGAACTTTGCGTGACCCAAGCAGCCATTAGCCATCAAGTGAAAGGGTTAGAAGATTACCTAGGCCACCGCTTGTTTGAACGCCTACCACGCAACCTAAAGCTCACCAGCCAAGGGGCCGCCTTGATGCCCGTATTAGCCGACGTGTTTGACGACATGGCTAACGCGGTTGCGAGCCTCAAGCAGGAGAAAGTGGGTTCGTTACTTAATGTACGCTTAGCTCCCTCCTTTGCGGCAAAGTGGTTGTCGCCCCGACTGAAGAATTTTTGGCAACTCTACCCAGAAATAGACCTGTGTTTATTTCATGCCCACAATGCGGTCGATTTTGAACGTGAAGACATTGACTTAGCCGTGACCTATGGCCGAGGTGACTGGAAGGGCGTTGAAAGCACGGCTATTGTCACACTCGATTTTTTCCCAGTAGCAAGCCCTATATGGTTGGCTAATAACGGGCCTATTAGTGAGCCCGAGCAGCTACTTAACGCCACCTTGTTGCATGACGCCGAGCCCTACTGTTGGAACGAGTGGCTACGGCAGGCGGGTGTAAAGGGCATTAATAATAAACGCGGCACTACCATTGATGACACCAATGTGCTCATTCAAGCGGCCATAGACGGCCAAGGTGTGGCGTTAGGTTCTACGCCGTTTGTAGAAGATCACTTGGCAGCAGGCCGCCTAGTGAGGTTGTTTGATCAAGTGCTCATTACCGATTATGCCTACTATGTGGTGTGCCCAAAAACCCACCTGCAACGTCCAGATGTTAGAGCCTTTAAAGAATGGCTGCTGGCGCAGGTGTAGGCTAGGCTGTTTGGTTATGAATCTCAATAATCACCAAAATATAACATATCAACTTCTGACTGAGAGACCTGTTTGTTAAGGATAATGATCTCATCAAACACAGCATCAAGGCGTTCTGCCGAATTACGGCCGCTATTCCAATAATGGTTGCCTATACCCGCCCTGGGGCGATTGGCTGATAGTGATAAGCGTTGATTGCTCTGTGCCACAAAGTTGCCGTCGATATAGGCCCTACACGTACCGTTTTTGTAGGTCAGTAAAAAATGGTGGAAACGGCCGCGGTATTGCTGGCTATTATGAGCAAGGATGCCTGCGCCTTTAGGGTGGGAAGATTCTCCCACGTTAAAGTGTATTTTACCCCAGAAATTACCAATATCCTCCCAGCCGCCATGGCTATGATCGCCAAAGAACACATAGCCTAAGCCGTCTTTGTGCGACAGAGAGTTTTCTTTCACCCAAAAAGAAATAGTGAATTCGTTGTAATGGCTGAAGTCAATGAAAGGTGGGCGCAAGAACTGGGCCGTACGTATGTGTGCCGCTTTACCTTTGCGGCCGTCTACACATTGGAAGCTGTTGTTTAACGTGCGGCCATTATTGGAGAAGTCCTTTGCGCTACAATCGTCAAAACTCCAATGGGCAAGCAAATTGTACTTAAAATTGTCTGCTGTCATGTCGTTGGCTTTGGGAATATAGCCAATGATGTTTTGGTCTTCGGGTACCATGTCGAGTTCAGCGACCACCACCGAGGCTTGTATATCAAAACAATATTTCGATTGCTCTAGGTCAAATACGGCATTACTGGTTTGGTAGGCGTGTATAAACTTTTGCGCTTCTTTGCCGGGAATGTGGCTTTGGGGACGAAATTGTTTGACGATGGCTTCATAGGCTGCGTAGTTAGCTTGAATTTTAATTTCACTCACTTGAAGGTGTTGGCTGTTAACACAAAAGTGATCTATGGTTACCGGTTGGGGTTTGAGTTTTTCTAGGTCTACAGCGGTAATATAAGCCGTTAGGTCGGTACAAATTTCCCCCAAATTATTGCCTTGGTAAAACTTAGGGTTGCCCCTAACACGTATTGAACCCATGGTTTGGGAGGCAAATTGGCTGTCAACTAAGCGATTGTTGACCAGGTGCTCTTTGGCGTACAAAAATTCGCCAAAGAGCTCTTTAGCGGCCTTGGTTTTACTGGTTTCAAATGCCTGCCCGGAGTTAAGGGCCGGTGACATAGCCGCGATAGTTTTACTGGTGATGGTGGTCTCAACTTCTGTGGTTGTGGCGGTGGTAGGCTGACTGGCAGGAGGGCTAAATACGAAATTTTCCACAGACACAGGGTTACTACACAGGGTTAGCCCAAACACTTTTTTGTCTGGATGGGCATAACTTTCTTGAATGCTTGCCTTGTTAGCGTGAGTGTCTACTAGCTCATACATATACTCTTGCAGTTGGCGCGTACAATCTTTGCTGCTACACACTGTGCTAGCGGCGATGACGTGGTCAGATTGGCTATTTA
The DNA here is from genome assembly GCA_029938085.1 of Oceanospirillaceae bacterium. Lineage (GTDB taxonomy): Bacteria > Pseudomonadota > Gammaproteobacteria > Pseudomonadales > Balneatricaceae > Njordibacter. Next base: position 77,188 of record JAPYOS010000003.1, read on the forward strand.
ATGCAGCGCGTAATTTCTTTTGCACCTCCTGTTGCGCTAGTTGCATGCCTTGGTCCGGATTGCGGGAGGACGCATGGGCGCAAAGTGAGTCATTTTCTGCGTGGACTATGGCGCTAGTGCTTAGCAGCGTGAAGCATAAGGCGATGCGCTGGATGGCTATTTTAGTTTTTTGCTCATGTTGTAGCCGGTGATATTGAAACCCATACGTTTGTATAGTTCTAACGCTTGGTGGTTGCTATAGGCCACACGGAGCTTCACTTCGCTGATGCCTTGTTGTTTCACTTGATGCTCTAATTGAGCCAAGGACAGTGACCCATAACCAAGGCTACGAAATTCTGGTGCGACGTAGAGGTCGTAAATAAAGGTAACGCTGGTGTCTGTGTTGGTGCTGTACCACAAATAGCCGAGCCAGCTGTCGTCTTGGGCGTGGGTAATACACATCAACTGATGTTGGTTCGTTGAAATGCCGTTGGGAAAGCTTTGTTCAAGGTCTGTTGCTGCTATTTCTGTGGCCGTTGTGGCGCTGTAAGCGTAATTTTGTATTAGCTCTTGGCTATAGTCGCTCACGAAGTAGCTGCGATAGTCGGGGAACTGGCTGGCTAAAATAGGTTTTAAGTTGATCATTTTATCAACCTCACACATAGCTCAATGGCAGTGCCGTACTGTCGAGTACTTTGCGCATTACAAAGGCTGATTTAACACCGCTCACTCCCTTGATTTTGGTGATTTTGCCTAACAAAATGTCGTGGTAGCGGTCCATGTCAGGTACAGCTACCTTAAGTTGGTAGTCGGCTTCGTGCCCCGTGATCAAATAACACTCCAACACCTCTGGCAACAACGCCACCGCTTTCTCAAACTCTTCAAAGCGTTCTGGAATGTGTTTGTCCATAATGATGTGTAGTAGGGCGGTGAGGTTAAGGTTCACTGCGCGGTCATTTATCCGCACCACCCGATCGCGTATCACGCCGTTTTCTTCAAGTTGTTTTACCCGCCTAGAACAAGGTGCTGCAGTCAGGCCCACACGTTCGGCCAGCTCTTGGTTTGAAAGGCTGCCGTCGTCTTGCAGGTGGCGCAATATATTTAGGTCGTAACGGTCTAAGGTTGTCATAATGTTCACTTGATTGAGTTGGTGCGCAAATATATTGCTAGTTAATTTAATAATAGCACTAATTATTGCGTAATTGTTTATATTTTGGCTAACTTAGATATGATATTGCGCACCATTGGCGATAAACTAGCTCAAATCCGTTTAGTTGAGTGCGCTATGTTTGATCACCAGTTTAACCACCTTAAGTACCAGCCTTTCCAAGCCACGCCATTGCCAGATCGCACCTGGCCTAGCCAGTCTATTAGCCAGGCGCCCATGTGGTGTAGCGTAGATCTACGCGATGGTAATCAGGCCTTGGTTAATCCCATGAACGCACAACAAAAACTGCGTATGTTTGAGCTATTGGTGAAATTGGGATTTAAGCAAATTGAGGTGGGATTTCCTTCGGCATCCACTACCGACTTTGATTTTGTACGCCTGTTGATTGAACAAAACAAGGTGCCAGACGACGTTACCTTGCAAGTGTTAACGCCGGCCCGTGAAGAGCTTATTAAGAAGACCTACGAAGCATTGGATGGCGTTAAAAAAGCCATTGTGCATGTTTATAACTCCACCTCAACGGTGCAGCGCGAACAAGTTTTCGGTTTGCCAGAAGCAGGTATTAAAGCCATTGCGGTACAGGGCGCTCAGTGGGTGCAGCAATACGCTAATCTTTACCCCAATACACAATGGAGTTTTGAGTATTCGCCAGAAAGTTTTACCGGCACCGAAATGGATTATGCTGTAGACGTCTGTGATGCTGTGATCGAGCAGTGGTTGCCCAGCGAAGGCCGCGAATTGATCATTAATTTACCGTCTACCGTTGAACTATCTACACCTAACTTATTTGCCGATCAGGTGGAGTATTTTTGCCGCCAACTACAACATCGCCAGCAAGTTACCATTAGCTTACACACCCATAACGACCGAGGATGTGCTGTTGCCGCCGCTGAATTAGGCATATTGGCAGGTGCAGATCGGGTTGAGGGTACCTTAATGGGTAATGGCGAACGCACGGGTAATATGGACGTGATTACCATGGCCATGAACCTCTATTCTCAGGGTATTGATCCAACCTTGGATTTAGGCAATGTGTTGGAAATTATTGAGGTGGTAGAAAGCTGTACGGAAATTTCCGTATCGCCACGTCATCCATGGGCGGGCGAATTGGTCTATACGGCGTTTTCTGGCAGCCATCAAGATGCTATTCGTAAATCTGTGGCGTTTCACAAAACGCAGAATAAAAGCCATTGGGATGTGGCCTATTTGCCTATAGATCCTCGCGATATTGGCCGCGAATACGAAGCCGTGGTACGTATTAATAGCCAAAGCGGCAAAGGCGGTGTGGCTCTGGTATTGGAGCGTGATTACGGCATTGAACTGCCCAAATGGATGCATTCTGTATTGAGTAAAGTGGTGCAACAAGCCACCGAGTCTTCAGGGGTGGAAGTGTCGCCACAACAGATCAAAGACTTATTTGACGGTCAGTTTATGGCGGTAGAATCAGAATGGCAACTGCGCGACTACCGTCTTCACTCGGTAACGGGTGAAGATACCGTTGTTATCGAAGGCGAATTTAACCTACAACAGAGCTCTATAGCGGGCTATGGCGCAGGTGCACTAGAGGCCATGAGTGATGCCTTAAGTAAGCGTTATGATTGCGATATCGAAGTGACGCAGTTTGATCAGCACGCGATGACTAAAGGTACAGATGCACAAGCGCTTGCGTGTATTGAAATGAACGTTGGTGGCGTCATCTGCCATGCTGTAGCACAAGCAGAAGACACTACCGCTGCGGCCTTGCAGGCCATGTTAGCGGGCTTTAGCAGGAGTCACGCGGCTCAAATTCAACAGGCGGGTTAAGCATTACAGTGTTAGCCACTGCTCGGGCTACCATAATGTAGCCCTTGGTTGTGCCTATTTCGACTTGTTTTTTAGCTTCTTGGCCTTGGCTTTAGCCGCTTTGGCCTTGTCGGCTTTTGAAACTTTGGGCTTTTTGGCCTTGGGTTTTTTGAGTAGGCTTGGTTCTTCTTTTTTAGGTGAAAACCCTGGGAAGATGGCGCGGTTAATGGTGTTGCCTATGTAACGCTCAATGCGGCCTAAGTTGGGCCATTCAATCGCATCTACAATAGACCAAACACTGCCGGCTGACCCGTCACGGCCGGTGCGGCCGGCGCGGTGAACGTAGCTGTCGGCTTTTTCTGGCATGTGTACATTGATAACGTGGGTTAGGGTGGGCAAGTCTACGCCGCGGGCCATAACGTCGGTTGCCACCAATACTTTGGTGCGGCCACGACGCATGTCTTTGATTTGTTGGTTGCGGTCACTCTGGCGTAGATCGCCGTGTAAGCCGGTACACTGAATGCCTAAGGTGCGGATCACCTTAAGCCATGTGTCTACTTGCTTGCGGCTGTTCACAAACACAATGGCTTGTTTAACTTCGGGCAAGCGTAGCAGTGCTTTTAGCAGGTGTTCTTTGTGTAATTCGTTATCGGCTTGATACACTGATTGGCTGATCTTTTTTGCTACGTGTCGCGGCGCTTCTACGGCCACTTGTACGGCATTTTCCGCCAGTAAATCGTGAGCAAAGGCTTGTACTTTGTCGCCTTCTAAGGTGGCGGAGAACATGGACGTTTGGCGATCTAGAGGTAATAAATCTGATGTTTGATGAATAGCCTGAATGAAGCCTAAGTCCAACATGCGGTCGGCTTCGTCGATCACAAATACCGTCACTTGTGACAAATCCAGTGCCATGTGTTCTTCGATTTCTAGCAAGCGACCAGGGGTGGCAACCAGTACATCGATGGACTCAGCCACCATGGCTTTTTGCATGCCAAACGGCACACCACCGACGATAAGGCAGCTCTTTAGATGGTTATGGGCGACTAGCTGTTCTATTTGATCGTATGTTTGGCGGGCGAGTTCGCGGGTGGGGCTAAGAATGAGTACCTTAGGTGTGCCTGGGTCGCGACGTGGCGAGTCTAAAATATGCTGCAGTGCAGGTAAAACGAAGGCTAAGGTTTTGCCGGTGCCGGTAGGCGCCGAGGCCAGTACATCATTGCCTTCCAACAGATGCGGAATGGCTTGTTGTTGAATGGCTGTAGGCTGGGTAAATTCATGCTCAGCAAGGGCATGAAGTAGTTCTTGATCCAGCAGTAAATCGACAAAAGACACGGCGGCATAACTCATTAAATAATCGAGGCCGTAGGATACCGTATTTTGCTCAAAATAGATTTAGATTTTTGTTCATATAGTTGCGTGTAAAGTATCACTTTGTTGTACCAATAGGGCTGAGGCCTCTTCAGAGTTGTATTGATATGGGGTTTGACTTGTGGTTTTGATGTGCTTATTAAGTTGGTGTCTTAGGGTTAATAATTTTGTTAGGCGTTCCAGTTCTAGCTCGATACGGGCGTCTATGAGCGCTAGGTCGGTTTTATTCATTGTGCTACCCTCAGCAGTGTTGTTTTTATGACAGTGTGACGTTGGTTCTGTACGTGATGCATAAACTGTGCCGACGGATGTTGCCGCTTTGCTTTGCCATAGTGTTCTGGAGTGGAGTGGTGTAGAGGGTGACATGATGTCGCTTACAGGTATGCGGTAAATTCTGTCGCTGAGATACTAGCTCGGTTAATAAAATGGTATCCTAGCGCGCATAATAATTGCGTATTTTTGAGGTCAATTGCCTCATAGGACCTTGAACTTAAGTCAACACAGAGAACAACATGTCTGCTGATTCTAACCAAGACAATGTGGTGCGTTTGCACCCAGGCGCTGGTCGCAATAAATCTCGTATCCACCTTCGTGGGCGTCAAGTTAACCTAGATACGCTTGCGCAATTACGCGAGTTGATGGGTGATCAGCCGATTAAACGCGACATGCTCATCGAATACTTGCACTTAATTCAAGATAATTTTGGCTATTTGTCTGCCGCGCACCTTGCTGCGCTAGCCCATGAGATGAAAATTCCCATGGCCGAAGTCTATGAATGTGCTACTTTCTATGCCCACTTCGACATTGTTAAAGAGGGCGAAGTGCCACCTGCAGCCGTAACCGTTCGTGTATGCGATAGCTTGAGTTGTCAGCTAGCGGGTGCAGAACAACTAAAGTCAGCTTTAGAAGCGGGTACAGACCCTACGCAAGTGCGTATTTTAAGTGCTCCATGTATGGGGCGGTGTGACACGGCTCCGGTTGCTGAAGTAGGCCATCACCACGTAGATAATGCTGATGCTGCAAAAATTGTAGATGTTATTGAGGCCAAGCACTTTCACCCAGACATTCCAGACTACCTTGCTTACGATGCCTACGTTGCAGACGGCGGTTACGCCTTATTGAAGCAGTGCCTTGCCGGTGATTACACTTGGGAAGACATTCAAAAAGTATTAGCAGACGCGAACCTTAAAGGTTTAGGTGGTGCGGGTTTCCCAACGCACATGAAATGGAAGTTTGTACGTCAAGAGCCTAAACCTCGTTACCTTGCGATTAATGGTGACGAAGGAGAGCCAGGCACGTTTAAAGACCGTATCTATTTAGAATCTGATCCGCATCGCTTTATTGAAGGTGCCTTGATCAGTGCTTGGGCAGTAGAGGCCGAAGCAGCTTACATTTACCTACGGGACGAATACCCAGCTGCGCGTGAAATTCTACAGGCAGAAATCGCCAAAGTAGAAGCCGCAGGCCTAGCACCGGCCGGTGGTATCCACCTTCGCCGTGGTGCTGGCGCTTACATTTGTGGTGAAGAATCAGCCATGATTGAGTCATTAGAAGGCAAGCCGGGCATGCCGCGTCATCGTCCTCCTTTTGTGGCTCAGGTCGGTTTGTTTAACCGTCCTACCTTGGTGAACAACATTGAAACCGTATTTTGGATCCGTACCTTAATGGATAAAGGCGCCGACTGGTTCTCAAGCCAAGGCCGTAACGGTTCACAAGGTTTGCGTAGCTTCTCTGTTTCTGGCCGAGTGAAGAATCCGGGTGTTAAATTAGCACCAGCGGGTATTACCATGCAGGAACTCATGGATGAATACTGTGGTGGCATGCTAGACGGTCAAACCTTTAAAGGCTACCTTCCAGGTGGCGCATCGGGCGGTATCTTGCCAGCCGGCATGGCCGACATTCCGTTAGATTTTGGCACTCTTCAGCCCTACGGTTGTTTCATCGGTTCTGCAGCGGTAGTGGTGTTGTCTGACCAAGACAACATGCGCGACGTGGTAGTGAATTTATTAAAATTCTTCGAAGACGAAAGTTGTGGCCAGTGCACGCCGTGCCGTGTGGGTACAGAGAAGATGGTTAAATTGTTGCAACGTCCTGATTGGGATCAAGCCCTAATGGCTGAGCTAGGCCAAACCATGTGCGATGCGTCTATTTGTGGTTTAGGCCAAGCGGCCTCAAATCCGATCACCACCGTATTTAAATATTTTGACGCTGATTTGATCGCTACCGATCTGTCTGCCAGTGCTAAGTAAGGGAGACATAATATGAGTCAAGATATCATCAATTTCACCCTCGACGGTGAGAAAGTAACAGCTAAAGCCGGCGAGACCATTTGGCAAGTGGCCAAGCGTATGGGCGAAACTATTCCTCACCTATGCTACAAGCCAGAACCTGGCTACCGCGCCGACGGCAACTGCCGAGCGTGTATGGTAGAGATCGAAGGCGAGCGCGTACTAGCTGCTTCTTGCTTGCGTTCACCTAACGAAGGCATGGTTGTGACCAGTGCAACTTCTGACCGCGCACAGTCTTCTCGTAAAATGGTGATGGAGCTATTGGCTACCGATCAGCCAGAGCGCGAAGAGTCACCAGACAAAAGTTCACACTTTTGGGCTATGGCAGATTTGTTGGCTATGGATGCCACGGAAGCTCGCTTTGACGAAACCGTAAAGCCATGTGCAGACAACTCAAGCAAGGCTATGCGGGTAAACCTGCAGTCATGTATTAACTGTAACTTGTGTGTTCGCGCTTGTCGTGAAGTACAAGTTAACGACGTTATTGGTATGGCTAACCGCGGCGCAGATTCTAAAGTTGTGTTCGACTTTGACGATCCAATGGGCGACTCCACCTGTGTTAACTGTGGCGAATGTGTGCAGGCGTGCCCAACGGGTGCCTTAATGCCTTCTAGTGTCACCAGTGAAGACGGTAAGGGCGACAGCAACGATTACGATCGCAAAGTAGACAGCGTATGTCAGTACTGTGGTGTAGGTTGCCAGTTGACTTACCACGTAAAAGACGAGCGTATTGTTTACGTTGACGGCCGCGACGGCCCAGCCAACCAAAACCGTTTGTGTGTGAAGGGCCGCTTTGGCTCTGACTATATTCACCACGGCGACCGTATTACCAAGCCGCTAATTCGTCTTGAAGGTGCCCGAAAAGGCATCCATGATGACTTTGATCCAGCCAAGCCACTCACTCATTTTCGTGAAGCAAGTTGGGAAGAAGCTTTAGATTTTGCTGCCAAAGGTTTTACCGACATCCGTGACAATCAAGGCAAAAAAGCCCTTGCAGGTTTTGGTAGTGCCAAAGGTTCTAACGAAGAAGCCTATTTATTCCAAAAGCTAGTACGTACGGGTTTTGGTAGTAACAACGTAGACCACTGTACTCGCCTTTGTCACGCTTCATCAGTAATGGCATTGTTGGAAGGTCTGGGTTCAGGCGCTGTGTCTGCATCCTTTATGCAGGCAAAAAATGCTGACGTGGTTGTGATTACCGGTTCTAACCCAACCAGTAACCACCCAGTAGCGGCAACCTTCTTTAAGCAGGCTGCTAAAAATGGCACTAAGATTATTGTTTTAGACCCACGTGGCTTGGCAATGAAAAAATACGCCAGCCACATGATTCAGTTTAAGCCAGGTAGCGATGTGAGCTTCTGGAACGCCATCATGAACGTGATTGTGACCGAAGAATTGTACAATCAAGACTACATCGATTCGATGACTACTGGGTTTGACACGGTTAAAGAGCACGTTAAGCGCTATAGCCCAGAAGCCATGTCACCTATTTGTGGTGTAGATGCCGACCTAATCCGCGAAGTGGCACGTTTATATGCCACCTCTGATAACTCCATGATCTTCTGGGGAATGGGTGTGTCACAACACGTGCACGGTACCGATAACTGTCGAGCAATGATTTCTGTAGCTTTGATGACCGGTCAAATTGGTCGTGAAGGCGCAGGTTTGCACCCATTACGTGGTCAAAACAACGTACAGGGCGCATCAGATGCGGGCTTAATCCCGATGATGTACCCAGACTACAAGCGCGTTAACGTAGGCAATGTTAAGGCCATGTTTGAAGACCTATGGGGCACCGAGCTTTCTGACGAGCCAGGTTTAACCGTAGTAGAAACCATGAATGCTATTCACGAAGGTTCTGTTACGGGTATGTACGTGGAAGGTGAAAACCCAGCCATGTCTGACCCAGACTTACACCATGCCCGTGGCGCTTTGGCGATGTTAGAGCATTTAGTAGTGCAAGACTTGTATGTCACCGAAACAGCTATGTATGCCGACGTTGTATTACCAGCATCTGCATGGCCAGAGAAAGACGGCACAGCCTCTAACACTAACCGTACCGTACAGATGGGCCGCAAAGCGGTTAACCCACCTGGTGACGCACGTCAGGACTGGTGGATCATTCAAGAAATTGCGAACCGCATGGGCTGTAACTGGACTTACACTCATCCAAAAGACGTGTTTGCCGAAATGAAGCAAGCCATGCCAAGCTTGAACAACTTGTCTTGGGAGCGTTTAGAAAAGGAACACTCTGTAACTTACCCTTGCCCTGCAGAAGACCATCCGGGCAACGATATCGTGTTTATCGATAGTTTCCCAATTGAAGGTGGTCGAGGCAAGTTTGTGGCTGCAGACATTGTAGAGCCAGACGAGCGTCCAGATGACGAATACCCAGTTATTTTGATTACGGGTCGTCAGCTAGAGCATTGGCATACCGGTTCCATGACACGTCGCGCGCCAGTATTGGATGCCCTAGAGCCAGAAGCCGTGGCTACTTTAAGTCGTGAAGAATTGGCTAAGGTAGGCGCTAAGGCCGGTGACATGATTCGAGTGTCTACACGACGTGGAGGTATCGAGTTATTGGCTCGTGAAGACGCCGACGTACCCGCCGGTGTGATCTTCATTCCTTTCTGTTATGTAGAAGCGTCTGCCAATATGCTTACCAACGCAGCCCTTGACCCCGTGGGTAAAATCCCTGAGTTCAAGTTCTGTGCCTCGCGTATTGAACTTGTAAGCTAAGCCAAACTGGCGTCACAGCGTTATCCTGACGCAGGTCGGGTCTAAAAAGGTCAGCTTATGCTGATCTTTTTTTACTTTGGATTTAATGTGAAGAATATAAAATAGAGAAAATAAGGCACGCGGGCATATGGCAGAAAACAAAACCAGCCTCACCCAAAAAGACCCTGTTACTTTTTTAGCAACGGTAGAGCACCCTGTGCGCCGGCAAAATGCTATAGAAGTGATGCCATCGATGATTACCTCAGTCGTTTAGGTAAGTTCAAATTAGGCAATTGTTGGTCATTCATGCACAATACACCATTAACTACTTATTTAAGCCTTCGATATGCCAATTTGGGTTGACGCCGACGCCTGTCCTGTCGTCATTAAAGACATTTTGTTTCGTGCCGCAGAACGCACACAAATCACCACCACCTTAGTGGCCAATCAGTACATTGCTACGCCACCGTCTAAAGTGATTAGCATGGTTCAAGTGGGTTCCGGGTTTGATGTGGCAGACAATGAAATTGTGAAGCGTGTGGTGGCTGGCGACTTGGTAATTACTGCCGATATTCCGTTGGCGGCAGAAGTGGTAGAGAAGGGCGCACAAGCCCTTAGCCCTCGCGGTGAATCTTATACCAAAGAAACCATTCGTCAGCGGTTGAATATGCGTGATTTTATGGAAACACTGCGTAATAGCGGTGTTCAAACCGGTGGTCCTGCGGCTATGAATCATACGGATCGCCAGACTTTTGCTAATAAATTGGATCGGTGGATAGCCAAGCAAGATAGACAAAAGCAGACAAAAAACCTTGGTTCGGAGGCAGGTTCATGAAAACAGCAGATCTATCGGGCTACCTCATTTACCCTAATCCAGAAAATCCGGCCCTCACCAGCCATGTTACTGGCCGAGACCACACGGGTACAGAAGTAGATGTAGATGTGGTCACCGAAAGGGGGCTTACGGTTTACCTGAACAAACAAGAAATCGTGACTTTGATGACCTTGGGCGATCACCCCGAATACTTGGCCTTAGGCTTTTTACTCAATCAAAATATGTTGCGTAGCGATGACGTAATTACAGGCATTGATTACGATGAAGAGCTAGAAGTCGCTATTGTTCGTACCCAGCGAGAAACTAATTACGAAGATAAACTCAGGAAAAAAGTGCGTACCTCTGGTTGCGCTCAAGGCACTGTTTTTGGTGACATTATGGAGAAGTTCGACACCATAATACTGGCCGAACAAGCGCGCCTTCATACGAGTTGGTTGTATCAACTATCACGCCAAATTAATACCACCCCTAGCATTTACCAAAAAGCCGGTGCCATTCATGGGTGTGTATTGTGTCATGAGGCGCAGCCTTTGGTGTATATGGAAGACGTAGGCCGCCACAATGCCATTGATAAAATTGCAGGCTACATGTTCAAGCACAATATCAGCCCCGAAGATAAGTGTTTTTATACCACAGGTCGGCTTACTTCTGAGATGGTGATCAAAACCGTCCAGATGCGTATCCCTATTCTAATCTCGCGTTCTGGTTTTACGGCTTGGGGCGTGGATTTGGCCCGTAAAGCGGGTTTAACTCTTATCGGCAGAGCCAAGGGGCGTAAATTCGTGGCCTTAGCGGGTTATGAACGTTTGATCTACGACGTAGATGCCAGCCAAATTGAAGACGAACCTAAGGGAGTAGGGCGTAAAAATGCTGATTGATTCCAGTGAGGTGGTGGGCGTTATCCTTGCAGGTGGTTTGGCGCGGCGTATGGGCGGTGGTGACAAGTCTATGCTTAAGCTGGGCGGGCGGCGCATTTTGGACTATGTGATTGAGTCTGCCCAAAACCAACTGGAGACAGTCATCATTAATGCCAATGGTGCTCCAGACCGGTTTGCGGAATTTAATCTGCCGGTCCAGGCCGACATAGTGCCTGATTTTGCGGGCCCTTTAGCGGGTGTTGTGTCGGCCATGGCATGGGTAAAACAAAACAAGCCAACCGCTACCCATATCATCACTGTAGCGGCGGATACCCCATTTTTTCCAACTGACTATGTCACACGTATGCTGGCGTTGATACAGCTAAAACAACAACGCCTAGCATGTGCGAGTTATCAGGGCCGTACTCAACCGGTGTTTGGCCTATGGCCAGTTGATTTATCTGATGACTTATACAAAGCTTTGGTAGAAGACGACGTGCGTAAAGTGGATCGTTTTACTGCGCCCTACGGCGTTGCTGATGTGACCTTTGACGAGCTGGAAGATAATCCGTTTTTCAACGTCAATAAACCAGAAGATATCGCCATAGGCGAGCAACAGCTGGCCCAACAAAGGTAATTATATTACGTCTATTATAGGGCTATTGGGCGGTGAGTTTTTAGTCGTATACAGCATCAGTGTGTAAGGCTACACTCAGGTTTTGATTGCTAGAGAAATCACTATGTTAGCCGAAGCCAAATCCCGCACCGTTGCACTGCAATCGCAGATGCAAGCACATAACATTCCCTTTGGGCTATTTACCGACGAAAGCTCTATTGCTTATTTGGCCGGTTTCTGGGGTTATCTTGGTATCGAATTTGGTCGCCCAACTATGCTGGTGATGCCAGCAGTAGGCTCGCCCACGGTCATCACCCCGTTAATGGAATCGGAAATGGTAGAGGCCATGACATGGGTTGAAGACATTAGAGTGTGGGAAGACTTTGGTAGCAAAAGTTGGCAAGCCGCCTTGGCTAAAGTTTTAGGCCCTAAGCCTGAGTCTATTTGGTTGGAACTGCCTACTGTACCAGCCATTGTGCGTAATTATTTAGGCCAAGACTACGCAGCCGTGCCCCTATGTGACATTGCGCCTGTGTTAGGCCAACAACGTACTATCAAATCTGCGCTAGAAATTGAGGTGATGTCTCAAGCAGGCAGTATTGCGGGGGCCATGATGCAAGCTGCCCATGAATCTTTAGCCGAAGGTGTTCCCGAATATGAATCGGCCTTGGCGGTGATCAACGCGGGCACTAAAAAAGCAGCTGGCTTCCTAACCGACACGGGGTGGGAGCGTTTTGTATCGCCCATGATCCACAATTTGCAAATTCTTCAAAGCGGTCGTGACACCTCTATGGTGCATCGACGAGCGAGTGTGCGCACCTATCAACGTGCCGACCCGGTTTATTTTTGTTTTTGCAATATGGCCCAGTTTAAGCAGTACAAATTGGGCTTTGATCGTATGTTTCATATTGGCGAAGTGACCGACCAAGCCGCCGAGGTACAGATGGCTGCGATAGAGGCTCAACAAGCTGCCATAGCAGCGATAAAACCTGGCGTCACTGCCGAACAGGTGGCAGCCGCCGCTAATGCAGTATATCAACAGCGTGGCTATGAAACGGGGTACCGAACTGGGCGTTCTATTGGCGTAGCCTACTTAGAAGCACCAGAGCTTAAGCACGGCGATACCACCATATTGCAGGCCGGTATGACGTTTGCGGTGGATGGTGGAATTTCTATTGATGGTGTAACGGCGGGGCGTATTGGCGATTCTATCGTGGTGACAGAAAGTGGCTGCGACTACCTTACCCAATACCCACGCCAGTTACTGGTAACCAATAGCTAATATGGATACCAAACTTAAAATCGCAGTTGCTCAAATAGATGCTAGCCGAGCGGCAGGTGAGGCACGTATACAGTGGCTCGAGCAACAATTGTATGCCGCACAAGAACAGGGCGTAGAGCTTCTGGTTTTACCTGAACTTTTTGTTACTGGTTATAACGTGGGCTCCCAGGTGGAGACATTGGCAGAACCAGCCGACGGTGCAACTGCAAAAGCGATAGCGGGGTTAGCGCAGAAGCACCAAGTTGCCATTCACTACGGCTTTTCCGAACGTGATGGCAGCAAGCTATATAATGCGGCGCAATGTATCGGACCCGAAGGCTACGTTCTTGGCCACTATCGAAAACGGGTGTTGCCACCGGGCTTCGAGGCTACATTTTTTACCAAGGGAGATGAAGTAGGTCTATTCCAATGGCGTGGTTTCACCATTGGCATGCTTATTTGTTATGACGCAGAATTTCCAGAGCTGGTGCGCCAACTGGCTTTAGCGGGTGCAGATATCATTCTTGTGCCTACGGCGTTGGGTCGTCAGTGGGGTTGGGTAGCACAGCAAATGATGCCTACACGGGGCTATGAAAATGGTGTTTATTTTGTATACGCAAACTATTGTGGTGAAGAGAATGGCATGGCTTTTTTGGGTGAGGGTTTTATTGGTTGTCCCATAGGACGACAGCAGCAAGACAAGCAAGACTTAGCTCGTGCAGGTTCTGATGAAGCGCTAATTGTTGCTACAATCAAGCTTGAGCGCGTCAAATTAGCTCAGGCCCGCTTGCCATACCTGATGGACTATCATCATGTTATAAAAGCAGGAAGTTTAATTTGATTTTAAACACAATAGGCCTTTTCGTATTAACTGCACTAGCCGAAATTGTGGGTTGCTTCCTACCCTATCTTTGGTTGCGCAAGGACGGATCTAGCTGGTTGTTAATTCCTGCTGTGGTCAGTTTGGGCTTATTTGTTTGGCTGCTAACGCTGCACCCGGCTGCAAGTGGCAGAGTGTATGCCGCCTATGGTGGAGTTTATGTGGCAACGGCACTGGTTTGGCTGAGAGTTGTTGATGATATAAAGCCAACCTCCTGGGATTGGCTGGGTGTCGGTGTGGTGCTGCTGGGGGTGTCCATTATAGTATTGGGTTGGCGCAACGGGTAAGTGCTCGCCTATGCATGGTCACAATATTCCGATGGTTTGGTACGCAACTTACTTTAAGGCCATCGTTTTCTACCTTCTATTCAGGTTTTATAATGACATTATCTATCAATACAGCCATGGGTGCACGAGAGTGGCTTATGTTGATTACCTTGTCGGTTTTATGGGGCGGATCCTTCTTTTTTGTGGGTGTTGCCGTTGCAGAATTGCCGACCCTAACGATCGTCACCTTACGTGTGGGGTTAGCCGCTGTTACGCTTTGGCTCATTGCCTTGATCATGGGTTTACGGCCGCCTAAAAGCCTAAAAATATGGCTGGCATTTATCACTATGGGGTTGCTGAATAATGTCATCCCTTTTAGTCTTATCGTGTGGGGGCAAACTCACATTGCGTCTGGACTGGCATCGGTTCTTAATGCAACCACACCGTTGTTTGGGGTGGTGGTGGCTGGTTTGTTATTAGCAGACGAACGCGCCACGCCAATGAAGTTAGCTGGCGTAGTGGTTGGGTTTATGGGTGTGGTGGTAATGATAGGCATGCCTAATGCGAACATGGCTGGGCAAGGCGCTATACTTGCTCAGGTGGCCATATTGGTTGCGGCATTGTCCTATGCATTCGCAGGTGTGTTTGGGCGCCGTTTTAAGGGCATGGGTTTGAGTCCGGTGGTTATTGCAGCAGGCCAAGTTACTGGTTCGAGCTTGGTGTTGGCGCCCGTCGCGTTATATATCGATGGACTGCCTACACTATTAGGCACCGACGCTCCCAGCCTTGGAACTTGGGCATCCATACTCACCTTAGCCGTATTTTCTACGGCCTTGGCCTACGTGCTGTATTTTAAAATACTGGCGTCAGCTGGCGCCACTAACATCATGCTGGTGACATTGTTGGTACCTGTGTCCGCGATATTATTGGGGTCGCTGTTTTTGCATGAAGCCTTAGAGTGGGTTCATTTTGTAGGCATGGGGCTTATAGCAATGGGTTTGGCGGTGATTGACGGACGACTAATCACCATTGTTAAAAATAGAAAAGGATAGAAAATATGCAAACATCATCTAACGAGCAGGTTAGCAAAATGTATGACGACGTTTCGTCTAGCTATAACGCGATGATGGCAACGGAAATCAAGCTGCCTATTTATAACAAGGTCATGACTCGATTACATGATTCCATTACGGGTTTGCCGGGTTCGATTGTGGATACGTCTTGTGGCAGTGGTCATATGCTGGTTATGTACCATGAGCAATTTGATCAAGATCGTGCGCTAATCGGTGTTGATTTATCACCTGAGATGGTTGCTATCACGTCTCAACGAATTGGCGATTATGCCAAGGTGGTTGTTTCTGACATGCGTGAATTACATCTGTTGGAAAATAATTCAGCCGCAGCAGTGATTAGCTTTTTCGCACTTCATCATTTAGATGCCGCAGGCATTAAAGCGGCATTGACAGAATGGCACCGAGTTTTGGCCTCTGGTGGCCAGTTGGTTGTTGCTGCTTGGGAAGGTGAGGGTGCCATCGATTATGGTGATGCGGCCAGTATTGTGGCTTTGCGCTATACCGCCGAAGAGCTAGCACAATGGACCGTAGAGAGCGGTTTTGTTGTCACCGAATGTGATGTGGAAGAAGTGGATGAAATGCCAATGGATGCCATTTATTTGGCGTTAGCGAAGTCTTAGGCATCACCCATTCCAAAACTTGCAAACGGAATAAAACTCACAAGGCTGCCTTCCGGTACGCTGGTGGTGGTTTCGTCTAGTTCCACTAAACCATCAGCTCGGGTCATAGAGGTGAGAATGCCAGAGCCATGTGATGCACTGCGTTTAAGTAAAATTTCACCATTGTTTTGGTGCTCTTGAAATACTCTTAACCACTCCCTTCGACCGACTTTTTTCTGCACCCCAAAGCCTAGCTTTTGTGGGTAAGACTTAGGTCGGTGCCAACCACCGCCACTCAGGGCGCGAATTAACGGCTGGCCAAACATCAAAGTGCACACGTTGGCCGCTACAGGATTGCCGGGTAGGCCAAGGAAAAAGGCATTGCCCACCTTGCCAAAGGCCAGCGGCCGGCCCGGCTTAATGGCCAAGCGCCATGCGTGTACTTCACCTAAATCTTTTAATACCGCCGCTACGTGGTCATGGCTGCCTGTAGAAGCACCGCCAGAGGTGATGATGAGCTGGTGGCTCGCGCTGGCTGCATCTAAGGCTGCGCGCACAGTGTCATAGTCATCGGCTAAAATGCCTAAGTCGGTCACGTCACAATGTAGGCTGGTTAATAACGCTTTAAGTAAGTGGCGATTAACGTCATAGATGCCATCTTCTGGCAACTCTTCACCTAGTTCATACACTTCGTTTCCGGTAGAAAATAGCGCCACTTTTACTTTGTCATAAACGTTCAGTTGGGCGTGGCCAGCAGCTGCCGCTAAACCAATGTCTTGTGGGCGAATTTGTTGGCCTTGGTGAATAATGATTTCACCGGCTATTACGTCTTCGCCCTGAGGGCGCCAGTTGTCATGGGCCTTACAGTCCTTTGGAAAGCACACGCAGTTGTTGGCAAGGATAACGTCTTCTTGCATTACCACGGTATTAGTACCTGCGGGCATGCGAGCACCGGTGAGTACACGAATGCAGTGCCCCGCCTGCAAGGTGAGTTTGGCACTGCCGCCTGCGTTGGCTTCTACTGCCATAAGGGGCAGGGTGAAATCTTGTGTTTGGTTCAAATGGTCGTAGTTGAAGGCATAACCGTCGACTGCGACGTTATCGAAACGTGGGCTGTCGTAAGGTGTGGTGAGGTCTGCGGCTAAACGACGGTTCATGCACTGGTCTAGCGGCAACCATAGGTTGGCTAGGGTTTGTTGTGAGGTGATGGCAGACTCTACTTGCGTTTGCATGCGCTGCCACACCGTAGATGCGGGTAGTAGCTGTTGGTCTGGGCTATAACAATCGTTAGTGTTTGTGGCTGGCGTGGTTGAACCTGGGATCAATCCAGTGTGTTGCAGTACAAAATTGGTCACTTGTTCTATGTTGTTGATGTCCAACTGTGGCAGGTCGATGTCTAAGGCGTCTTTGTCTGTAGCTATCGCTACTATGTTGGGCATTTGATAGGCCAAAAAACCACGTTTATTGAGATTGCGTACCACTTCTAGTTTCGGGTGAGCAGACCCTTTGTAGCCTTCAACGATGATAATGTCGCACGGCGAAAACAGGTTGGTTAATTGTGCTAGTGAGGGTTCTTGCTCACCTCGTAACTCATGCATCAAAGCCCAGCGCTGGTCCGTTGCCACTAGGGTTTCGTGGGCACCCGCAACACGATGGCGGTAGCTGTCTCGTCCGGGTTGGTCTATGTCTACGTTATGGTGCGCATGTTTGACGGACGACACTTTATAACCCAGGTGTGTGAGCTGGCTAATGAGCCGCTCCACAAGGGTGGTTTTGCCGTTATTTTTCCATCCGACAATGCCGAAAACTTGCATGGTGAAAATACCTAATGTGCTACGTTAATATGGGGTGATTGTACTGTATTTTTTGCCCTAAGGGGCTGGGCCTAAGTCATATGTATGGCTTTAGTTGAGGCCTTTATCTGCCTACTTCTGTTTGGGTCGCAATTGAATAAGAGACTAAGTCTTGGTTTTAGGACAATGTTGCAGCGAAATCAGACTCAGCAGCCGTATTCTGTAACCACGGCACCGAACTTTAGCGAGTGACCACATGAAAAAGTACTCAGGCTTTAGCCTCTTTAAACATTCCCTTAGCCACCACGAAAACTGGCAGGCCGCATGGCGCAGTCCACAGCCCAAGAAAGAATACGATGTCATTATCGTCGGTGGTGGTGGCCACGGTTTAGCCACGGCTTACTACTTGGCTAAAGTACACGGCATTACCAATGTTGCCGTGTTAGAAAAAGGCTACTTAGGTGGTGGTAACACCGCACGTAACACCACCATCGTGCGTTCTAACTACCTGTGGGATGAAGCCTCTAAGTTGTATGATCACTCGTTAGACCTATGGAAAGATTTAAGCCAAGACTTAAACTACAACGTGATGTTCAGTCAGCGTGGTGTTTTAAACCTAGGCCACAACCTACAAGACATGCGTGACATTGAGCGTCGCGTAAACGCCAACCGTTTGAACGGCATTGATGGCGTGGTTTTGAATACTGCCGAAGTAAAAGAAATTGTACCTATTATTAACGACTCCCAAGACATTCGTTACCCTGTATTGGGCGCGTCTTGGCAGGCCACTGGCGGCGTTGCTCGTCACGATGCCGTGGCATGGGGCTTTGCCCGTGGTGCCGACAGCATGGGTGTCGACCTGATCCAACAGTGCGAAGTAACAGACATTGTTACCGAAGATGGCGCTGTAGTAGGTGTTCAAACCACGCAAGGCTTCATTGGTTCTAAGAAAGTAGCCTGTGTAACCGCCGGCAACTCTGGTGTGATGGCGGCCATGGTTGGCCTGCGTCTACCGATTGAATCGCGTCCTCTACAAGCACTAGTGTCTGAACCGATTAAGCCAATTATTGATACCGTAGTGATGTCTAACGCCGTTCACGCTTACGTGAGCCAATCTGACAAAGGTGACTTAGTTATTGGTGCAGGTGCAGACTCTTACAACGGTTATGGCCAACGCGGTAGTTTTAACGTGGTAGAACATACCATGTCGGCTATTTGTGAGTTATTCCCTATGTTTAGCCGTGTACGCATGAACCGTGCATGGGGTGGTATTGTAGATACCTGCCCAGACGCATGTCCCATCATCTCTAAAACGAGTATTAAAGGTTTGTACTTCAACTGCGGTTGGGGCACGGGCGGTTTTAAGGCGACACCTGGTTCTGGCAATGTATTTGCTCACACCTTGGCGCACGATGAAGCGCATCCCCTAGCTGCACCTTTTTCGATTGATCGTTTCAGCACTGGCCACTTAATTGACGAGCACGGCGCTGCCGGCGTTGCTCACTAAACCCACACTAAGGAGACATACACATGCACCATATTTACTGCCCTTACTGTGAGGAAATGCGTGAAGAAGAGGAATACTCTTACACGGGTGAAGCTCACATTGAACGTCCTAAAGACCCTGCTGCTATCAGCGATGAAGCATGGGCTGACTACATGTTTTTCCGTTCTAACCCACGCGGTATCCACCATGAAATGTGGTACCACGCGGCCGGTTGTCGTCGTTATTTCAACGCCACCCGCGACACACAAAGCTACAAAGTTCACGAGACTTATAAAATGGGCGAAATGCCAAGCATTACTGCCGAAACTCTGGCACAAGCCAAGGGAGACGCGTCATGAGCCAAGTTAACCGTTTAGCCGCAGGCGGTCGTATTGATCGCTCTAAGCCAATGAGCTTTACCTTTAATGGCAAAACCTACCAAGGTTTTGATGGCGATACTTTAGCCTCAGCCATGCTTGCCAATGGTGTTGGCATCGTGGGCCGTAGTTTTAAGTACAGCCGTGCACGTGGCATTTTAGGCCATGGCGCAGAAGAGCCTAATGCCTTGATGCAATTGCACAAAGGCAATGAAACTATTCCTAACCCACGGGCAACACAAGTTGAATTGTTTGATGGCTTAACCGCTACCAGCACCAACGGCTGGCCGAGTGCAGAATTTGACCTAATGTCATTGATGGGTAAAATCGGCGGTATGATGATGCCTCCAGGTTTTTACTACAAGACCTTTATGGCACCACAAAAAATGTGGATGACCTATGAGAAATTCATTCGTAAAGCCGCAGGTTTTGGTAAGTTGTCTTTAGAACCAGATCCAGACACCTACGACAAGATCAACGCCCACTGTGACGTCATGGTGGTGGGTGCAGGCCCTGCCGGATTGGCCGCAGCATTAGAAGCTGGCCGTAGCGGCAAGCGCGTCATCATTGTAGACGAGCAAAATGAATTTGGTGGCACCTTGCTTGCCAGCACTCAAACCGTTGATGGTATTGATGCTGCAACATGGGCAGACCAAGCCACTAGCCAACTAGAAGGCATGGATAACGTGCTGGTTATGCCACGTACCACGGCTTTTGGTTATTACGATCACAACTTTGTTGTAGCCTTAGAGCGCCGCACAGACCACATTGGTCCTGTTGCGAAAACAGGCACTCGACAGCGTTTACACCGTATTCGTGCCCATCAAGTGATCTTGGCTACGGGTGCCATTGAACGCCCGCTAGTATTCGGTAATAACGATCTGCCTGGCATTATGTTGGCCAACTCTGTATCCACCTACATTAACCGTTACGCGGTAGTGCCAGGTCAGCGTTGTATCATCATGACCACTAACGATTCGGGTTACCAAACAGCCCTAGACATTCAAGCCGCAGGCCGTACTGTTGTGGCCGTGGTTGATTCACGTCATACGCCAGACGGTCGTCTTGTTGCAGCCGCTAAAGCTGCCGGTATTCAGGTGATGGCTGGTCACGGTGTGATTGAAGCCCAAGGTGGTAAAAAAGTCACTGGCGCAATCGTTGCACCACTCGATGAAGCAGGTGATAACGTCACTGGCGCGAGCAAAACCTTAAGCTGTGATTTAATCGCCGTTGCTGGTGGTTGGAGCCCAGTAGTACACCTTAGCTGCCATACCGGTAGCCGCCCAGTATGGAAAGACGATGTGGCCGGTTTTGTGCCTGGAGCTAGCATTCAAAACCAACACTTAGCTGGCGCAGTGGCAGGTGAGTATCTGCTTTCTGAAGCGCTAAACGCGGGTATTCAAGCCGGTGCTACTGCTTCTGATACAACCTCTACACAAACCTTTGATTGTGGCGATGAGTCTACAGGTGCTTCTCAAGCCTTGTACTTGGTACCGCACACTAAGCCAATTAGCCGCGCACCCAAACAGTTTGTTGATTTCCAAAACGACGTAACGGCAGCGGGCATTGAGCTTGCAGCGCGTGAAGGTTTCCAGTCTATTGAGCACGTGAAACGTTACACGGCCATGGGTTTTGGTACTGACCAAGGTAAAACGGGTAACATCAACGGCATGGCCATTGTGGCTAAGACGCTGAACAAGTCGATTGCCGAAACGGGTACTACCATCTTCCGTCCTGCCTACACACCGGTTACCTTTGGTGCCATTGGCGGCCGTGATGTGGGAGAGTTGTTAGACCCAGCACGTCACACAGCCATGCACCCATGGCACGTGGCTAACGGCGCAGAGTTTGAGAACGTAGGTCAGTGGAAGCGTCCTTGGTATTTCCCACAAGCGGGCGAAACCATGCAGCAAACCCTTAATCGCGAATGTTTAGCGGTACGCAACAGCGTAGGTATTTTGGATGCGTCCACTTTAGGTAAAATCGACATTCAGGGTAAAGACGCCCGTGAATTCCTTAATCGTGTGTACACCAACGCTTGGTCTAAGTTAGCCCCAGGTAAGTGTCGTTATGGCCTAATGCTTAAAGAAGACGGCATGATCTTTGATGATGGTGTAACGGCGTGTTTAAGCGACAACCACTTCTTAATGACCACCACCTCTGGCGGCGCCGCTGCCGTATTGGGTTGGTTAGAATTGTGGCACCAAACAGAATGGCCAGAAATGGAAGTGTACTTCACGTCTGTGACGGACCAATGGGCTACCTGTTCATTCGCCGGCCCTAACTCACGTAAAGTATTAGAAAAGCTATGTACAGACGTAGATCTTTCAAGCGATGCCATGAAGTTTATGGATTGGCGCGAAGGCACCGTTGCTGGCATTAAGGCACGTATCTTCCGTATTTCCTTTACCGGCGAATTGTCGTTTGAAGTGAACGTGCCTGCCGACCAAGGCCACTACATGTGGAAGAAAATCATGGAAGCCGGTGAAGAGTTTGGCATTACGCCATACGGCACCGAATCCATGCACGTTCTTCGTGCAGAAAAAGGCTTTATCATTGCTGGTCAGGACACCGATGGTTCTATGACGCCATACGATTGTTTGATGGGTTGGGCCGTTGGCAAAACTAAGGAGTTTAGCTTCTTGGGTGAGCGTTCATTTAGCCGCCCAGACACGTCGCGTACAGACCGTAAGCAATTGGTCGGCCTCAAGCCCAAAGATCCTACGGTTGTGATCCCAGAAGGCGCACAAATCGTCATGGACCCTAATCAGCCTATCCCTATGGATATGATGGGCCACGTCACTTCAAGTTACTGGAGTGAATGTTTAGGCCATGGTATTGCTATGGGCACCGTTAAAGGCGGATCAGACCGCATGGGCGAAACCGTATACTGCCCACTGGCCGATGGCCGTGTATTGGCTGCCGAGATCTGTAGCCCAGTGTTCTATGATCCAAAAGGAGATCATCACAATGACTAATTTTGATACTAGCACCAGCATGGAATCCCCATTGCGCCACCGTGTAGCTCACACCAACGCCGCTAATGCTGGCGTAGTGATGAAAGAAGACAAATACCGTGGTCATCTAAACTTACGTGGCAACCCACAAGACGCAGCCTTTACCTCTGCAGTGGAAAAGGTGTTAGGCGTGGCTTTGCCAATGGCGCCTAGCAGCAGCGTACGTAACGGCGATACCGTGGTGTATTGGTTATGCCCTAATGAGTGGTTGCTAATCGTAGCTAACGGCACCCAAGGGCAGGTTGAAGCTGACTTGCGCAGCGCTATGGATGGACAGCACATTGCTGTAACCGACATTAGCTCTGGCCAAACCTTGGTCAACTTGTCTGGCACAGGGTTGACTGAATTAATGCAAAAGTCCACTGTGTACGATTGCCATGAATCGAACTTTCCAGTTGGCAAAGTAGTTCAAACCACGTTTGCTAAAACGGGCACCACCATGTGTAAGCTAGAAGACGGCTCTTACGACCTTGTGATCCGCCGTAGTTTCTCAGACTACTTCTTCTTGTGGTTGCGCGATGCGAGTGATGAATATGGGTTGAGCGTGGCTTAAGCTGTTCTTTGCTGCAATCTAAAAAAATCCTCGGCTTTGGCTGGGGATTTTTTTTGCCCAAATAATATTGGCATTGAATTAGCGGTGAATTTTGTCAGGTGGTTGGTCTCAGCGAGCTATACATCTAAGTAAGCAACACAGGGACAGGGGCGGCATAAGCAGGTAAAATATCAGCTTGAGCTATTTTACTATAACCAAGTAACCTCACCCTCTGGAATTCTTCAATGATACGCATTACCAACCTACAACTTCCCCTTGATCATGACGAGCAGGCACTCAACCAAGCTATTTTAGCGCGGCTATCGATTCAAACCGCCGACTTGCTGGACTTTGTAGTGCATCGCCGCGGTTACGACGCGCGTAAGAAAAGTAAAATTGTATTGATCTACACCCTTGACGTTACCACTAATCAAGATGAACACCTCTTGGTTAGGTTTGCCGACGACCAGTTAATCAAAACCAGCCCCGATATGAGCTACAAGTTTGTTGCTCAAGCACCTGCTGTGGTTGAAGAACGGCCAATAGTGATTGGCTTTGGTCCGTGTGGATTGTTAGTAGGCTTGGTGTTGGCGCAAATGGGTTATAAACCCATTATTCTGGAGCGTGGGGCAGCGGTAAGGCAGCGCACTAAAGACACCTTTGGGTTTTGGCGTAAAAAGGTGTTGAATACCGAATCTAACGTGCAGTTTGGTGAGGGCGGGGCAGGTACTTTTTCTGATGGTAAGTTATACAGTCAGGTGAAGGATCCCAATCACTACAGCCGCAAAGTTTTGAATGAATTTGTAGAAGCGGGCGCACCGGAAGAAATATTGTTTGTGAGTAAACCTCATATAGGCACCTTTAGGTTGGTGTCTATGGTGGAGAAAATACGCGCCACTATCGAACAACTCGGTGGCGAAATTCGGTTTGATACGCGGGTTGATGATGTCCATATAGAAGACGGTCAATTAACGGGTGTAACCTTGGCTGATGGTGAGGTGCTCAAATCTCGTCATATTGCCTTAGCCGTTGGTCACAGTGCCCGCGATACTTTTAAAATGTTGTTTGATAAGAAGGTCTATATAGAAGCCAAACCATTTTCCATTGGTTTTCGTATAGAGCACCCACAATCACAAATAGACAAAGCCCGCTTTGGTGCTAATGCGGGTAACGAAATTTTGGGTGCAGCAGACTATAAGTTAGTGCACCACTGCGATAACGGCCGCTCGGTTTACAGCTTTTGTATGTGCCCTGGTGGCACAGTGGTGGCGGCGACTTCAGAAGAAGGTCAGGTGGTAACCAATGGCATGAGCCAGTATTCGCGCGCTGAACGTAATGCCAACAGTGCTATTGTGGTGGGTATTGACCCTTCTGATTACCCAGGTGATGCTTTGGCTGGCATTGAGTTACAAAGGCAGCTCGAGCGTAAAGCCTATGTGATGGGTGGTGAAAACTATGATGCTCCTGCACAAACGGTGGGTGATTTCCTCAAAGGTAAACCATCACAGGCGTTAGGCAAAGTAGAGTCGTCATTTAAACCGGGTATCAAACTCACCGACTTATCGGATGCGTTGCCCGATTATTGTATTGCGGCTATTCGTGAAGCCATTCCGGTATTTGAGCGTAAGGTAAAAGGTTTTGCTTTGGCCGACGCTTTGCTGACCGGAGTAGAAACTCGGACTTCTGCGCCCATTTGTATCAAACGTGGTAAAGATTTACAGAGCATTAATACCCAAGGTCTATTTCCTGCTGGCGAAGGTGCAGGCTACGCAGGGGGTATTATGTCGGCGGCCATTGATGGCATCAAGATCGCCGAAGCCATGGCTTTGAGTATGAATAACCAATGACCCGCGGGTTACGCTGGGTACAGTGACCGAAATTAAGGCTAAAATAGGGCCTCAAACCTGTTTACCGTTTTACCTAATGAAAGAGAAACAACAATGTTAGCGACTTATTCCTTTGCTATTTTGGGCCTTTGGCTCATTTTAATGACTGTATTTATTCAATCTGCCGTGGCGTCGGTGGCTCATCGCAAACAAAAGCATTATGTACCAGGCATTGTGGACGCTAAGTTGAGCCACGAGTCGTTTGTGTTTCGTAGTGACCGCACCTTTTTAAACTCCCACGAAAATCTACTGATGATGTTTGGTCCTGCGATACTGGCCATGCTGGTGGGTATGGATGCATACTGGGTGGGGCTATTGGTATGGGTTTATGCCATTGCCCGGGTAATTCACATGGCGCTGTACTATGTGATTGCAACAGAACAGAACCCAAGCCCGCGTAGTTATTTCTATATGGTGGGTAATTTAGCCACTTTGGTATTACTGGTTAAGCTAGGCTTGTTTTTAGCCGCCTAATTGGCCAATCGTTAATATCATACAAATACCCCTTGAACCTCTAGTCACTAGGGGTTTTATTATGCCTGCTTGTTAATTTCAAAATACAGGTGTGTCTACGGCAGGATGTTGTGGCAGTGATCATCAATTTACTGGTTTAGACTCCGTCTATAAAAGGGCGCTTTGGTGGGTGGTTGCGATAAATGCAGTAATGTTTTTGCTAGAAATAGGTGCTGGCGCAAGTATCGGTTCACAAGCATTGTTGGCAGACACCTTGGGTTTTTAAGCAGGCTTGGTTTGAATTAAAGTCTGTTGGTAGAAGTTAATAATCCACTGAAATAACAGTGCGGTATCTGGAGTGCCTGCACTATTAGCCAAGCCTTGAGCACGGATGGCAGGTCGGTCATCAAAACTTTTGCCACCCAATATCCCCTCTATCATTTGTGCATTGAATTCGGGGTGACCTTGAATGCTAAGCATATGGTCATTGTATTGCACCATATAGTTGGGGCAAAAATCATTGCTTGCTAATACTTTGGCACCTGTTGGTAGCTGTGTGACCTGATCTTGGTGAAACACCATGATGTCGATCGTTTCGGCCTGGGGTTGCATATATTCTTCATGAGCAACCACTTGGTTATGAGATATACCTAGGCCCCAACCTTTGTTGCTCAACGCCACTTTACCACCCAATACTTGAGCCATGAGTTGATGTCCAAAACAGATACCAAAGGTCGGTTTTTTTGCGGCGTTAAGACGCTCAATAAAATCACTGAGCTGATGAATCCATGGGCTGTCATCATAAACCCCGGCAGGGCTGCCATTGATGAGCCACACGTCACATTGGTCTACCGAGTGGGGTAGCTCTTCGAGGTACGCATTAAAATCAGTAAATTGGATGTGCTCATCAATGGCTAAAAATTGTTGCCGAAAAATTTCTGGGTAGTCCAAACCGCCGACTTGTTTAAGTACGGGTTCAAAGGTATGGCAGAGCAATAAACCAATGTGTAGCGGTTGATTCATAACACTAGTGTCCTTCAATAAAGGGTAAAAAAAAGGCTCCATATAGGAGCCTTCAGCCGAGTGTATCGTTTAACCCGGTGACATGCCACGTAGTTTTTCGCTACGACGTCTAAGAAGCTCAAGTACGGTAAGCAAGCATACCGACATGACAACCAAAATGCTGGCTACTGCCAATATGGTAGGGGAGATCTGTTCACGGATACCAGAGAACATCTGACGTGGAATGGTACGTTGCTCAACATCGGCAATAAACAATACGGCAACCACTTCATCTAAAGAAGTAATAAAGGCGAACAAGGCACCAGAAATCATGCCTGGGAGGATCAAGGGCATAATAATGCGGCGGAAGGTGGTCCAACCATTGGCGCCCATGTTCTGTGAAGCCCTAACTAGGCTCATGTCAAAACCACTGAGGGTGGCAGTTACGGTAATGATAACGAAAGGCACGCCTAAGGTTACGTGAGCCAAGATTACACCGGTGTAGGTCTTAGCAATGCCAATGGAAGAATAAAAGAAGAACATGCCAGTGGCTGTAATAACCAAAGGTACAATCATTGGCGAAATCAACAGGCTGGTAATCAACGCACGTTGAGGCATTTCGGGGCGTGATAGGCCTAACGCCGCCAAAGTGCCCAGCGTAGTTGCAATAATGGCGGACACAGTAGCAATAAAGAAGGAGTTACGTGCTGCACGAATCCATTGGGCATTGTTCCACATGTCGGACCACCAGCCTTCGATGGCTTCAGGAGCCTTCATGCCATTATGCAGAATGTCCAAATACCAACGCGAAGAATAGGCCTCTGAGTCAAAACTGAGCATGCCGTCGGTAAAGGTGAAGTAGGGCTCGGCGTTAAACGACAGTGGCATGATTATAAGCACAGGTGCAATCAAAAATATCAACACGCTGGCGCTAATGACAAGGAACATATACCTGGTAAAACGTTCGCCAGTCGTCGCATAATCGTTCATTTTTTCCATAAAATACAAAGGGATACCGAATATAAATAAAAACCCGATGGCCGCTTTAATAGTGCCTGTAAGTAACACAACCAATACGGTAGCTAGGGCAAGAAAAAAGTATGCCCGGCGTTTGTTGTTTATGGAATTTTGTAAAAAGTTAATCATTGTAATGTCCCGTTCCTTAACCAAACTTGAGTTTATCGATACCGATTAATTTG
Source organism: Oceanospirillaceae bacterium (assembly GCA_029938085.1). Taxonomy (GTDB): domain Bacteria; phylum Pseudomonadota; class Gammaproteobacteria; order Pseudomonadales; family Balneatricaceae; genus Njordibacter. Next base: position 104,623 of record JAPYOS010000003.1, read on the forward strand.
TTGTAAACCCAGTAAAGTAACAACACAACCACTAGCAGCATGGTGCCTAAAGCGGCGCCTAGGCTCCAGTTAAGGGACTTTTGAATATGGTATGCAATCAGGTTAGAGATTAATAAACCGTCTTGGCCACCCACTAGTGCTGGAGTGATGTAATAACCAATGGCTAGGATAAATACTAACAAGGTGCCAGCAGCAAGGCCGGGTATGGTTTGTGGTAAATACACACGGCGGTACGCGTAGAATGGTTTAGAACCCATGGATAGGGCCGCACGCATGTACGTAGGCTGTATAGTCTTCATTACTGAGTACAAGGGCAGGATCATAAATGGCAACAAAATATGTACCATAGCGATGATAGTGCCGGTTTGGTTGTAAATCATTTGAATGCGGCCATCGTCACCGATAACCCCAAAGTAAACTAACAAGTCGTTAATTACACCCTCGGTTTGTAGAATGGCAATCCAAGCAGTAGTACGTACCAATAGGGATGTCCAGAAGGGTAGCAATACCATAATCATCAATAAGTTAGATTGACGTAATGGCAAGACCGAAAGCAAATACGCTACCGGGTAGGCCAATAGTACGCAGATAAAGGTAATCAGTGCAGCTAACCAAAGGGTTTTAACAAAGTTGTTAAGGTAAATTTGATACAGTTCATCGGCCTCTACAATTTCGCCGGTTTCGTTGTATTTGAGGTCCATAGCAGCCACATAAAACGCTGGAGAGATATCGTGTGATGCGCGCTGCAGAGTGAGCCAAACTTGTGGGTTGGCCCATTTTTTATCAATTTTGATCAGGGCTTCTTTGTATGGCCCTTGTTTAATTTTGCCTACTTTACGAGCAGACTTTGTGAATAAGCTTCGGCTGCCAGGCATTTCATAGTTAATGCGGGTGGCCATGTTACCTACAGTACGGCCAACTTCGCGTACTTTTTTAGCTTTAGCTAAGTCTTTGACAAAAATTTCAAAGGTTGCTTCTGACGGTAAACCCTGTCCATCCCATGCTTGGATGGCAGTAGCGAAGTCAGGTACCACAGCAGACACCTTGTTGTTATGGATACTATTGAACAGCATTTGGCCAATAGGGAAGACAAAACTAATCAGTAAAAACAACACCAAAGGCAGTGTCAATAAAAATGCACGACGGCGCTGAATGGCAGTGGTTTTGGCTAGCTTCTCTTTTAATGGCAGGGTGTTAGCTTGATCTATAGAGGGATTCGCAGTAGTCATAAACAGTGAGGGTATCTAGAAAGAATGAATGAGGGCGGGCCTACCTGTTAAGGGTAGGGCGCCGCCCTTCGAAGTGAAGTCTTTCGACTTACTTAGTTAACCAAGCGTTGAAACGCTCGTTTAACTGGTCTGAGTTATCTGCCCAAAACTCAAAGTCGTTCTGAAGTGCACGCGTGAAGTTAGCAGGTGCAGTAGGCATGTGAGGTGCCATGTCTAGACTTGGATCAGAATGGAAAGAACTCACTAGGCCAAATGAAGACTTACGTAGAGGACCGTATGGGATCCAGCTGGCTTGGTCTGCAAGAGCTTTGGTACTGGTTGAGAACTTAACGAAGTCCATAGTGGCTTCTTGATTTGGTGCACCTTTAGGAATAACCCAAAGATCCAAGTCCCAAACCTGGCCATCCCAGTTGATGACAAATGGCTTGCCTTCAGAGGCAATGGCGTTAAATACACGGCCGTTGTAGGCAGTAGTCATAACTACTTCACCATCAGCTAATAGCTGTGGTGGCTGGGCACCTGATTCCCACCATACGGTTGAATCTTTAATGGTATCTAACTTAGCAAAAGCGCGGTCTATACCAGCTTCTGTGCTTAGTACTTCGTATACGTCTGCTGGCTCTACACCGTCAGCCATCAAAGCGAATTCTAGGTTAGGCTTAGCACCTTTGCGTAAGCCACGCTTGCCAGGGAATTTGTTAAGGTCAAAGAAGTCTTTAAGGCCGTCAACGCCTTGGATCTTGCTTTCGTCATGGATGAATACAGTAGACCATACGATGTTACCTACAGCACATTCTGCAAGTGCACCAGGTAGGAAATCTTCTGCAGCTGGAACGCCGTTAGCGCCATCTGGCAATACAGAGTGGTCCATAACTTCAAGGATACCTTCGTCACAACCACGTACGGCGTCAGAAAGTTCTACGTCGACTAGGTTCCAAGTAACGTTACCGGCTTCTACCTGTGCCTTAATTTCGGCCAAACCACCATTGTAGTCTTCAGAGATGACAGTATTACCAGTGTAACCATTCCAGGGCTTATGGTAAGCCTCTACTTGAGACTTAGTGTAAGCACCACCCCAAGATACTACGGTGATGTCTTCTGCTTGTACAGAACCTGCAACCATAGTGGTCGCAACTGCTGCAGCAATCAGTGTTTTGTTAATAATCTTGTTCATGAATATTTCTCCAGGTTTTTTTGTTATTGTGAATTGAACTAACAATTCGGCATGGCTCCTTTTATGCATCAAGAGCCAAGCAGTCCTCCATCTTCCAACCGATCGGCACTATATTGCCTTCTTGCAATAAGCTATTAGCGGCTGAATTTGGAACTTTGACGATAAAATCGTCGTGTCCGCACACTGTGAATCGAGTGCGAATATGGTCGCCATGGTAGATCAATTCTTCTACCTTGGCGGAAAATAAGTTGTCGACACTGTTGATATCTGGATTAACAAATACGCGCTCGGGCCGCAAGGATATGGTAGAGCGATCGCCCACAGCGTTGACGTTAACTTTGCTGGCCACAAGTTGATCACCGTTGTCGCTCAGTATATTAACCTTATCACCGTCGATGGCGGTTACTTTGCCCATTAGACGGTTGTTTTCGCCAATAAAGTTGGCTACAAAGGCATTTTCAGGCCGTTCGTATAAAGCGGCTGGGGCGGCGCATTGCTGCACAATACCATCTTCAAACACAGCAATACGGTTTGACATGGTTAAGGCTTCGGTTTGGTCGTGAGTTACATAAACCACGGTTAATCCCAATTCCTCATGCATATGCTTAATTTCGTACTGCATTTGCTCACGTAGGTTTTTGTCCAACGCACCTAAGGGTTCATCCATCAATACTAAGTCGGGATCAAATATCAACGAACGGGCTACGGCAACGCGCTGTTGCTGGCCACCCGAAAGTTGCATTGGACGACGACCGCCAAAGGCACCTAGCTGAACCATGTCGAGCGCTCTATTAACGCGCGCTTCTCGTTCTGCTTTAGGGATCTTACGGACCTCCAAAGGAAAAGCCAGGTTCTCTGCCACTGTCATGTGAGGAAAAAGTGCATAGTTTTGGAACACCATACCAATACCACGCTTATAGGGCGGTACTTTATTGATGGGTTTGCCTTTAAGGTAAATTTCGCCTTGGGTGGCAGGTTCAAAACCAGCGAGCATCATTAGACACGTTGTCTTACCAGAGCCTGATGGCCCAAGCATAGTGACAAATTCGCCAGCAGCGACATCGAGGTTAAAATCTTTGACGACGAGGGTTTCTCCGTCGTAGCTTTTTTGAATATTTTCAAAGCGTACTAGTGGTACTTCACCAGTCATAGGAGGTGCTCTTTTATTGTTGATTAGACAAGCGGGTAATCAATAACTCATGCAGTGTTTGATGAATCATTAAGGACCACGCTGAGGAATGAGTAAGGTAACGCCAAACCAAGGTGTGGCACAACCCCTATTTGTCTATAACGACGCGAATAGGTAATAATGTATGTTCAATTTGGCAAAGTCGTGCATTACCAATCAATAAAGCTGATCAGCTAAGATAGAAATTCCTTATGCTGTAGGCTTAGGTGGTGGCTAAGCTATGGGTGTCGCCATCTACGGTTAAGCTCTGGCCAGATATTTTTGCGCCCAAGTCAGAAAAGCTAAATGAAATCATACTGGCAATGTCTTCGGCGTCTACAAAGGTTGATAAAGACGTGTTTTTGACGTTGTCTAAACGAACCTTTTCTAAACTCTCACCGGTCGCTTCAGCAATACTACTAACCACCCGATCCATACGCTCACCGTTGACCGCGCCAGGACAAATACAGTTCACTCGAATGTTAAACGGTCCCAATTCCATGGCCATGGTTTTACTTAAGCCCACAATAGCCCATTTTGCGCAGGCATAGGGGCTGCGCATAGGGTAGCCAAACAGGCCTGCGGTGGATGATAAGTTCATAATGGCGCCGCCTTGCTGCTTGAGTAGAGGAATGGCGTGTTTGGAAACATAAAACGTGGCGTGTAGATTAACATCGAAGGTGGCCTTCCATGCATCTATGTCTAAGCTCTCTAGAGGCCCAGCCGGGCCAGAAATGCCAGCGTTATTCACCAAAAAGTCGAGCTTGCCTGAAAATACCCGATCGAGTAAGTCAAACATTTGAGCCACAGCATCAGGTTGGGTGACGTTAGTCACAGACGTACTCAACTGTGGGTACTGTTGCTTAAACACTTCTAATGCTGCGGCATCGATGTCACACACATGTACTTGGGCCCCAGCATTCATTAGCGCAATCGCGGTGGCTTTGCCAATGCCAGTAGCACCGGCTGTGATCAATACTTTTTTATTGCTGATGCCCTGCATACGGGTAACTCCTTAATGGTAGGTGACGTGGATATTGACCGAGGATAACTCTGTAAGCTTGTATATATTCGCAGTATTTTTGTCTGTTTTTGACAAGAACCCAGCCACGCGCTACGGCTACACTGCCAATATTTAGTCCCATCTAGAGCCTTTATATGACTAACTTAGCTTTCTATATCAACGGTCAATGGTGCGAGCCGTTAACCAGTCGCCAGAGTCTGCCGGTCATCAATCCGGCCACTCAAACATCCTGTGCGCAGGTGTGGCTGGCCGATACAGCTGATGCAGAGGCTGCCATTAATGCCGCTGCAGAGGTGTTTGAAGATTGGAGTAACACCACGTTAGAACAGCGCATCGTGATGGTGGAGGCGTTCTTAAAGTCCTATCAGCGCCGCTACCAAGTTATGGCTAGCGCCATCACAGAGGAAATGGGTGCGCCGGCTACTATGTCATACGACATGCAAGCAGAGACCGGTGTAGGCCATACCCAAGCGCACTTGCTTGCTGCTAAGCAAGCGGTGCTAGAGCACACCATGGGTGAGCAAGGGCAGTTGCTTAAAGAGCCCATAGGCGTGTGTGTATTGATTACCCCCTGGAATTGGCCGATCAATCAAATTGTATGCAAGGTGGTCCCGGCTTTGCTGGCGGGTTGCACCATGGTGCTCAAACCCAGTGAGTTAACACCGCTATCCGCACAAATATTTGCTGAGTGTGTGCATGAGGCAGGAGTTCCCGCAGGCGTGTTTAATATGATTCATGGCACAGGCCAGACCATTGGTGATTGCCTTACCAGCCATCCGCGGGTGGATATGGTGTCCTTTACTGGCTCTACCCGTGCCGGCAGCCAAATTGCTATTTCTGCTGCGCCCACGGTTAAACGTGTGAGCCAAGAGTTAGGCGGCAAATCGGCTAATATTATTTTTGCCGATGCGGACTTAGCCTCGCAAGTAGAGTTGGGCGTGCAGGCCTGCATGTTGAACTCGGGGCAGTCGTGCGACGCGCCCACACGCATGTTGGTGGAGGCGAGCGTATACGCTCAAGTGGTGGCGTTAGCTAAAACTGCAATAGACGCCACCCAATTGGGTGATCCACAACAATCAGGCGATCACTTAGGTCCCGTTATTTCAGAGCCCCATTGGCACAAAGTGCAGGCGCTTATAGAAGCTGGCATTGATGAAGGTGCGGTGCTGCTTGTAGGTGGGCTAGGCAAACCCAAGGGTTTTGAGACGGGTTATTATGTTCAGCCTACGCTGTTTGTGGATGTAAATAACAACATGACTATTGCTCAAGAAGAAGTCTTTGGCCCGGTGTTAGTACTTATCCCATTTACTGATGAGGCCGAAGCGGTGCGTATTGCTAACGATAGCCCCTATGGTCTAGCGGCCTATGTGTCTACCCAAGACATTGATAAGGCGAGGCGGGTGGCACGCCAGCTGCGCGCAGGTACGGTGCACATCAATATGGCGGACTTGGAATATTGTATGCCGTTTGGTGGGTATAAGCAGTCGGGCAATGGCCGTGAATATGCCGCTTTTGGTTTGCATGAATTCCAAGAAACCAAAGTCATCGCTGGCTATTATTAAGTTAACTCACGCATCGGAGTAAAAACTATGAAAATAGGTTTTGTAGGCTTAGGTAACGTGGGCAGTAAACTCGCTGGCAGTTTATTGCGTAATGGTTATGCAGTGACGGTGCGTGACCTTAACGAGGCGTTTGTGGCAGATTTTGTGGCCCGTGGCGCGACGGCCGCCGATACACCGAAACAATTGGCCCAAGCCTGTGACTTAGTCATTACTTGTTTACCTTCGCCTGCGGCGTGTTCAGCGGTGATGGAAGGCGAGTCAGGGGTAGTGGCTGGTTTGTCTGAGGGTAAAATTTGGTTAGAAATGAGTACTACCGACGAAAGCGAAATTAGACGTATTGGTGATTTAGTTAAAGCCCAAGGAGCGCAGCCAGTGGACTGCCCTGTGTCCGGCGGTTGTCATCGGGCCGATACGGGTAATATTTCCATATTTGCTGGTTGTAGTCGCGATACCTTTGAGAGGGCATTGCCAATTCTTACGACCCTTGGACGTCGCGTATTACACACCGGCGACTTGGGGACGGCCTCTAAATTGAAAGTGGTGACCAATTACTTAGCCACGGCTCATTTGGTGGCTTTATCGGAAGCCTTAACGGCCTGCAAGATGATGGGCCTAGACATGAATGTGAGTTACGAAGCGATTAAAGCCTCTTCGGGCAATTCGTTTGTGCATGAGACCGAATCGCAAGTGATCTTGAATGGCTCGCGGGACATTAATTTTACCGTTGATTTGGTGCTTAAGGACGTTGGTTTGTTTAATACCCTGACTCAGCGTGAAGGCATGCAGTTAGACTTAGCCCCTATGTTGGTGGATATTTTTAGCCAGGCGCAAGCACAATGGGGCCCTAGGGAAAGGTCGCCAAACATTATTCGTCGTTATGAGGAACCTATGGGGATCAAGGTATTAGGTTCTGGTTTTCCAGCCGATATGATCGATGACGAGCCAGAAGAAGTGGGTTATGAGCTGGTGGCCAAAGGACGCCAAGACGGCTGATTTAACCTTTGCGCAAGGCCCGGTTGGTTTTAGCTGTGGCTAGCGCTTGCGTCGGATCGTCGGGCCACGGATGTTTGGGGTAGCGCCCCTTCATTTCTTTTTTCACCTCGGTATAGCTGGTTTGCCAGAAATGAGCTAAGTCTTGGGTGACCTGTAAAACGCTCCCCCGTGGAGATAACAGGTGCACCTGTAAGGCCGTTGAGTACCCAATCATGGGTGCTTTTTGCATGCCAAATAATTCTTGTAGCTTGACCGCAAGAACTGGCGGATTATGGCTGTAATCGATGGTATGTGTATTGCCCGAAGGAACCTTAAACTTACTCGGCGCTAGCTCTTGTAGTTGGTTGGGAAGGGGCCATGGTAATAAATTGGACAAAATGGAAGATAAGTCGAGGCGCTGTAAATCCTGTTTGTTGTTAACGCGTTCCAGGTATGGGCCAAGCCAGGTGGTTAGCGTTGCAGTCAGTATGGTGTCCGATAAATCGGGCCAAGGGTTGGTGGCAGAGCCGGTATAGCTGTTATGCAATAACTGTACCCTAGCGCGCCAAAGGCTTAACTCTCGAGTCCAGTTCAGTAGTGCCATATTGTCTTGCGCTAAGCGTTCACAAATGATCTTTATACGTTGTTGCGGGTCTACCTTGGTGGTGCGACTTTGGTGCAGAGTAAGCTCGCCAATAGTGCTTTGTTGAAACGCAGATAGGCGTTCATGCTCAGGCTGCCAGATGAGGCTGGCTGCACTAATCACCAGCCCTTTCAGTGGGCCGGAAAACAGTTTTTCTGGCAAGGCCACGGACAAACAAATACGCTGTTGGTCGTTACCTTGTTTGGTGTCAAAACCGATGGTGCTTGCCACAGCTAACCAAATTTCACGATTAACGCTTTGTTGGCTGCTAACGCGCTTGCCGTTAGCTAGTTTGTAGAGTTTTTCGGTGTTGGTTTGTTGTGCGATACGTTCGGGCCAAGCTTGAGCTACAAAAATAGCCACCAGTTCTGTCTGCGTATATTGCATTTTTTGGACATGACTAGGCGGTAACTCGACGTTCGGCGGCATTTGTTGCTGTAAACGTTTAGCTTGCTGGCGAATGCGCTGGCGTAGGCCATGTTGATTGAGGTGGCAGTCCAGTTGGCCGTTGAGCCATGCCAGCCGAAGCATTAAATCGTGGTCTTGGCTATGGGTTTTTAATAAGGGGTCTTTTTCGCTTAATAACGCCACTATTTGGCAGCCCAGTGTGAGTTGTTGGTGCTGCTGTGCAACCAATAATAGGTGGCCTAAGCGAGGGCTCAGTGGCATCTGACTCAGGCGCTGGCCATGAGGTGTGAGTATGAGTGGCGTTGCGCCTTCGCTGTCAGAGCTAGCCGTGATAGTTAAGGCGCCTAGGCTAATTAATAAGTGTTGAGCTTGTTTCCACGGCCCTTGTGGCGGTGGGTCTAACCATTGTAATTCAGTGGCGTCGGCACAACCAAAGGCATACAACTGTAAACACAGCGCACTTAAGTCGGCCTGTTTAATTTCCACCGTGGTTTGTGGGGCTAAACTTTGATGTTCCGTTTCGCTCCATAACCGGTAACAACTGCCCGCATTTAAACGCCCCGCACGCCCCGCTCTTTGGGTGGCCGCGGCTCGTGATACTTTAACGGTCGTTAAACGGCTCAATCCCGTGCGCGTGTCGTATACCATTTGGCGCGACAAACCGGCATCAATCACGCACTCTATGCCGTCGATGGTGAGGCTGGTTTCGGCAATATTAGTGGCTAATACAATCTTTCGGTGCCCCGGTTTTGACGGCGCAATCGCTTGTTGTTGCTGGTCTATAGTCAAGTCGCCAAAAAGCGGTAGTAGCGCTACGTGGTTATTGCTTAAATCAGTTAAGCGGGTGAGTGCTTGGCGAATTTCACCTTGGCCTGGCAAAAATACTAAAATGCTGCCGCTGTGATTGGCCAAAGCTTGAGACACGGCGTGGTGTAGTTGGTCTTGTAGTTGATAACGGTTGGGTGCCGCGCCTAAATGATGTGTGCTCACCGGAAACTGTCTACCCTGGCTAACAATGACGGGGGCATTGTCTAACAACTGGCTCACCGACTGGGCATCCAACGTGGCCGACATAACAATGAGTTTGAGTGGTAACTCATCACGCAACAGCTCGCGGCCTTGCAGGCACATGGCAAGGCTTAAGTCACTGTCTAAACTACGTTCATGAAATTCGTCAAAAATGACCGCGCCGACACCCTCCAAGCTTGGGTCACTTTGCAACATGCGTAACAACACACCGTGAGTAATCACTTCTAAACGGGTTTTTGGTCCAATTTTGGTGTCTAAGCGCATGCGGTAACCCACGGTATTACCGCAGGTTTCGTCCAAACTTTGGGCCAAAAAATGAGCGCTAGAAAGGGTCGCTAAACGACGTGGTTCAACTAATAATACCTTTTGGTGCTGTAACCATTCGCTGTTTAATAGGGCCAATGGTACACGGGTGGTTTTACCGGCCCCGGGTGGCGCCACTAATACGACTTGATCACAGGTCGTGAGTTGCGCTTGCAGGGCAGGCAATACCTCATCTATAGGTAGTGAGGTTGTGCTAGCAGACAAACTTAAAAAGCTTTAAAAGTGAGGGTGGTCAACGATCGAGAAATTCCCTCAATACCTAATAGGTTGTCGTTAATGAAGCGGCCTACGTCTTCTTCTGCAGGAATATACAACTTCATCAAAAGATCATAGTCGCCGCTGGTTGAGAACAGCTCAGACGCAATTTCTCGTTCATAGATGGCGTCGGCAACGGCATAGGTTTTACCCGGGTTGCAACGAATTTGGACAAATACACAGGCCATGATTGTTTCCTAAACTAAGCGATTAAAACTCTGACCAAGTGCCCATGTCTGCATCAAGTGGTGCAGCTACGTTACCGCGGCTTGCTTTATGACGAGCAGGGGCTTGAGGAATATGTGGCTGATGTTGAGCGGCCGCTTGGTACGAGTTGTTATTATAGCTTACTTTAAAGAAGGAAATCTGTTGGCGCAAGTCTCCTGCTTGGTTATTTAGGGCATCACTGGCCGCCGTAGACTCTTCCACAAGTGCCGCGTTTTGCTGGTTGACTACGTCCAACTGATTCACAGCTTCGTTAACTTGGGTAATACTGTTGGCTTGCTCTTGAGACGCTGTGGTGATGTTCTCTACTAATTCACTGATGGATTGTATTGACTTAAAGATTTGCTGTAGTGAATCGCCCGATTGGTTAACTAAGTTGCTACCCTCCATCACTCGAGCGTTACTTGACTCGATCAAGACTCGGATTTCTTTGGCAGATTCTGCCGCTTTTTGCGACAAGGTACGTACTTCGCCCGCGACTACAGTAAAGCCACGGCCATGTTTGCCTGTTCGTGCCGCTTCAACCGAAGCGTTAAGGGCCAGTAGGTTGGTTTGGAAGGCAATGCCATCAATCAAGGTGATGATGTCGGCAATCTTTTGGCTCGACTGACTGATTTGATCCATCGCCTTGATGGCGGTGCGCATAACGCCCACACTTTCTTCGGCTTCAGAGCGGCTTTGAGTGACTAAGGTATTGGCCTCTTTGGCATTGGTCGTATTGGTCTCTACCGTAGAGACCATTTGGTTCATGCTGGTGGTGGTTTCTTCTAAACTGGCAGCTTGTTCATTGGTGCGTTCAGATAATTGCAAACTACCTTGGCTGATTTCTTTGGCGCCCGTGTTGACCAGGTTGGCGTTCATCAAAATATTGGACAAGGTATCCTGCATCTTGTCGATAGACTGGTTGAGGGCCTGCTTTAATTCGCCTAAACGACCCGGATGAGTACCGGTAATGCGTGACGTTAAATCACCTTCGGCCATGCCTATTGCCACTTGATTGGTTTCTTCGATGGCGCTATCAATGGCATCTAAACTGCTGTTAATGTTGTTCTTAAGTGACGCTAAACTGCCGTCGCCTTGGGCGGTAATTCGATGTTCAAATTGACCTAAGGACACGTGCTGCATCACTTGGCCAATATCGTCAAACATGTCGTTTACTTGCATAATAGCGCTGTTAACCGTAACCGCAATGGCGCCGTCTTTGGCTTCATCCATACGCCCACTAAAGTCGCCTCGGCCTACGCCTGCCATCACGTCTTCTAATGAGTGCATGGTCGTAGTCATGCTAGACAAGCTACCGTTAATAGCTTCTAGGGTGACGGGGAATAGTCCGTTAAGCCCTGCTGGTAGGGCATTTCGGCTGTAGTCGCCTTGCTGAACTTTAGCTGCAAAAGCCATAGTCTCACGCAGGCAGGTTTCCACTTGATCTAGGGACTCATTAAAGTTCCAGGCAATTTGGCCTAGTTCGTCTTCGGCACCGATACCGGTGATGCGTCTTTCTAAGTTACCTTTTGCGGTGTTTTGGGTAAATAGTTTGATTTTACCAATCAAATCGGCTTGTCGCCGGTTGATCTTCACCAAAAATATTAGGCTCAGTAGAATCACGGCGACGGGGCGAGCATAAACAACTCGTCACTGCCTTTGGTGTACAGCATCGCAGCAATACCCGTTGCCGCACCAATGGCGCCGAGTAAAATGTTAGCCCTGGAGCTGGTAGACGAAGTGGTCATAGCTGATTCTTAATTCTGAAAGCTTGGTATTTAGAAAGGTTGCGCCGGCATTAAGCTGGTCTTTGCTTGGGTGGCGTTGTTCTTCGGCGTATATTTCATCGTACAGGGTGGGAATGGTCACCATGGCCTTAGTGCTAGGTTTACGGCGCACTGAATAATAGCCAACGATATTGCCATTGAGGTCGAGGCTAGCGGTCACGTTGGCGTAAACCCAATAAAAACTGCCATCGGCGTGCATGTTTTTGACATAGGCAAAAATTTCTTCACCACTTTGAATACGGCTCCAGAGTAGGTGGAATATACTTCGAGGCATGTGTGGGTGGCGCACAATATTGTGTTGTTGGCCGAGTAATTGTTCTTCTGAATAGCCAGAAAATTCAACAAAAATGCGGTTACAATAGGTCAGTTGGCCTTTGGTGTTGGTTTTTGAAACAATGAAATCACCGTCGCGCATGGTGCGTTCAACGTGGGTTGGAACAATACTTTTATCTTTTATTCAGTGGCCTGTTATCTTTCGTCTAGGTGACGCAAGTCATATTGAATTACTCAATAAGGCTTAATTAATATAGGGTCGAAAGTTTGAGCTATTCGTTGGTGTTTAGCAATTAAACAAATGTAATAAAGTGTAACATTTAGCATTGTGAATGACCTAGCTGACAAGGCGATGTTATTGACTCCAAATCTAATTCGGCTATGCTGCCACAACTGGTATCACTTGTGGTCGTTAAAACATACCATGAGCGCAGCCCAGCAACTTGGCTGATAAACCTAAACTTGATTTCGATCAGGTAATTTAAAATGGATTATGCATGACACTGTTACCCTCAATTGTTGCTGAAGCCAAACAATTTCAAACGCTTCGCAGAGATTTACACGCTCATCCTGAGTTGTCTTACAAAGAGCACCGCACGGCACAGATTGTGTTGGATCAACTGACTTCGATGGGTATTGAAGCCCATCCTGGTATAGGTGTAACGGGGGTCGTCGGTGTGATACAGGGCCGGCAGCCAGGTGGTGGCATTGCCCTGCGCGCCGACATGGACGCGTTACCGTTAGATGAACATAACGACTTTGCCCATGCCAGTACTTACGCTGGCAAAATGCATGCCTGCGGCCATGATGGACATACGGCCACTTTGCTCGCTGCTGCCAGTTACCTGGCACAGCATCGGGATTTTTGTGGCACGGTATACCTGATTTTTCAGCCCGCTGAAGAAGGGGGCGCAGGGGCCCAGGCGATGATCGATGACGGTTTGTTTGAGCGCTTTGCGATTGATGAAATCTATGGCTATCACAACTGGCCGGGCTACGAACAAGGTACGGTAGGGTTAGTTGCGGGCGCGATGATGGCGTCCGCCAGCGAATTTAAAATTAGGGTGGTCGGTAAGGGCGCCCATGCCGCCATGCCCCACCTCGGCGCTGACCCTTTGTTGGTATCTTGCCAGTTAGTTCAGGCCTTGCAGTCCATTGTTACACGCAGTGTTGACCCCCAAGAATCGGTGGTGCTTTCGGTAACCAAAATTCATTGTGGTGATGCCACTAATATCATTGCCGACGACTGTATTATAGAAGGCACAGTGAGGTGTTTTTCTGAACACTCATTACAATGCGTAGAAGATCGCATGGGTAAAATTTGTATCGACTTATGTGCGGCCTTTGAATGTGATGGCGTGCTTGATTTTGAAAGGTCGTACCCAGCCACTATTAATCATGAGGCTCAAGTTGAGTTTGTTCGTGAGGTAGCAGTGGATTTGTTGGGTGAAGATCAAGTGGTGCCTTTTACACCAACCATGGGTTCAGAAGACTTCAGTTTTTATTTGCTACAAAAACCGGGTTGCTATTTTGCTATTGGCAATGGTTTGGGTGGTCATCGAGACCAAGGTCACGGCATAGGCCCGTGTATGTTACACAACCCTAGTTACGATTTTAATGATGCATTGATTCCCATCGGTGCGAGTTTGTGGGTTAAGCTTGTGCAAGCTCGCCTGAATAAAACTATGGTATAAATTTTTCATTTGGTGTAATATTTTTCGTTATGAAATCTAATACAGCTAAACCTTTGATCGATGTCGAACAGATGGACCTTGCTACGCGAGCGGCTTGGTTGTCTTTTATTGGTGGCTACACGCAAGGTGAGGTTGCCAAGCGGATCGGCGTCTCTCCTGTTAAAGCTCACCGCCTCATTCAACTTGCCCAACAACAGGGTCTGGTTAAGATTTTCATCGAGGGTGAACCTGCAAAATGTGTGGCTTTAGAAGAAACCTTGATACAAACATTCGGCTTACGAACCTGCCTCGTAACACCGTCTGATCATACTAACAATAGTGATGATAGCGCCAGCTTTAACGAAGTGGGCGCCGGTGCTGCGCGCTTCTTTTACAAGCTCCTAAAGCAGTTGCCGAAAAATGCGTGTGTGGGCATTGGCAAAGGTCGCTCCTTGTCGGCTTTGGCTGAAAAATTGCCTAAAATTGATCGCGCAGACCTCACCTTTGCTTCCGTTTCCGGTAGTTTTACCCGTAAGTTTTCTACTAACAGACTCGACGTAGTGCAGCAGTTAGTTGAGCGTACTGGCGCTGAAGGCTACTTTATGCCAGTACCCTATTTGGCCCGTGACGACGCCGAATACGACACCTTGATGGCGCAGGCAAGTGTGCAGTTTAGTTTGAACCTGGCTCGTAATGCCGATTTGTATACCGTAGGCGTGGGCGCGTTGCAAACCAATCATTATTTACACAGTGTGGGTATGGTGACCGACGATGATCTAGAACAGCTACGCAAAGCCGGCGCTGTGTGTGACCTAATCGGTAGCTTTTACGACGCGCAAGGCGAATTAGTTAATCATCCGCTTAATGGCCATGGATTGGGGATTAAGGCGTCTGAAATGGCAGGTAAGCGTGTGGTGGCTGTGGCGGGTGGGTTAGGCAAAGAATTGGCCCTGTTAGGTTTATTGCGTACCGGCTTGGTGACCGACTTGGTAGTGGGTGAAAGCACTGCAGAAAAAATCGTTTCGATGCTGGAGTTATAACTGGATGATTCAACAATTACCTCATACCGCACCATTTAGTTTGGTTAAGAGCGCGCCCAATGGTGAGCAGGGTGATCATCAGCTTGAACGCAATCCTGGTATGGCTTTTGACCTACAGCAGTTGGATAAAATTCGTATTAATCGCAGTGCCGTGGAACGGCGTTGCGCGAGTTACGGTGCCCGTCGTAGCATTAAAAAACAGCAACAGGCCGCTTGGTTATTAAAAGCCATTAGCTTAATTGATCTTACAACTTTATCAGGTGACGACACAGAAGATCGTGTTCGACGTTTGTGTAGCAAAGCCAAGCAGCCGTTAAGTGTCAATTTGCAGCAACGCTTGGGCATCGATGAGCTAAATTTAACCACCGCGGCTATTTGTGTGTATCACGAGATGCTGACGGCTGCGCACACTAGCCTAAAAGGCACTGGCATCCATTTGGCTGCGGTGTCGACCGGTTTTCCTGCGGGTCTATCACCCTTGCCGTTGCGTATCGCTGAAATCGAATATTCAGTAGAGGCTGGAGCCGACGAAATTGACATTGTGATCAGCAGACGTCATGTGTTGGAGGGTAATTGGCAAGCCTTGTATGACGAAGTTAAAGCCTTTCGTGCAGCCTGCGGCGCCGCGCACTTAAAAACCATTTTAGCCACTGGCGAATTAGGCAATTTAGCCAATGTGGCCAAAGCCTCAATGGTTTGTATGATGGCGGGCGCTGACTTTATCAAAACCTCCACCGGTAAAGAAGTAGAAAACGCCACCTTGCCCGTGAGCTTGGTCATGGTGCGTATGATTCGTGAGTACCATGCTCAAACCGGCATGTATATTGGTTTTAAACCGGCGGGTGGGGTGAGCGATTCTAAAACCGCACTGCTGTATATGACCATGATGCAAGAAGAGTTAGGGCGTCGGTGGTTAGAGCCAGACTTGTTCCGTTTTGGAGCGTCGAGTTTGTTAGGTGATATCGAGTGTCAGCTCGATCATTATGATACCGGTTATTATTCTGCCGCATACCGCCACCCAATGGCCTAACAAGGCAACAGGATTTAAGTCATGACATTGCAGCAAGAATTTGAACAACTCAACTACAGCCAAGCCCTTGAAAGCGATGTAGAAGCGCAGGCCTGGTTAACGCAACACCAACGCCGGTTTGGTCATTATGTGAATGGTGTGTTTGTGAGCCAACAAGGCGCGCAATTGCAGGAAGTGACTAACCCAGCAACCGCTGAACTGTTGGCACATATTGAAGTTGCTAACGCAGACCAAATAGACCAAGCCGTAGACGCTGCGCGTAAGGCACAACCGAGTTGGTGGGCTTTGGGTGGGTTAGGGCGTGCTAAAGTGCTCTATGGGCTCGCCAGAGGCTTACAAAAACATGCGCGTTTGGCTGCGGTGTTGGAGACCTTGGACAATGGCAAACCTATCCGTGAAAGCCGTGATTTGGATATTCCTCTAGCCATTCGTCACTTCTATCACCATGCTGGATGGGCCAAATTACAGGCTCAACAACTCAGTGGTTATGAGCCGGTAGGCGTGGCTGCACAAATCATCCCTTGGAATTTTCCGTTACTTATGTTGGCGTGGAAGATTGCACCTGCGTTGGCTATGGGTAATACCATCGTGCTTAAACCCGCCGAACAAACACCGCTGACTGCCATGTTGTTTGCCCATCTTTGCGACCAAGCAGGAGTGCCACCGGGTGTGGTTAATATCATTAATGGCGCGGGATCTACTGGCGCAGCTTTAGCTGCACACTCCGGTGTGGACAAGGTGGCGTTTACTGGGTCTACTGCCGTAGGGCGGGCTATTCGAGAGGCGACTGCAGGACAGGCTAAAAAGCTGACCTTAGAACTAGGCGGTAAATCGGCTTTTATTGTATTTGAAGATGCCGATTTAGATGCCGCGGTTGAAGGCCTAGTTGACTCCATTTGGTTTAACCAAGGCGAGGTGTGTTGTGCCGGGTCGCGCTTGTTGGTGCAAGCACCAGTGGCCGAGCAATTACATGCCAAATTGAAGCAGCGCATGCAGCAATTACGTTCGGGTATGCCGCTCGATAAATCAATTGATGTTGGTTGCTTAGTGAGCAAGCAGCAGTTTGAACGTGTCGATCAGTTGGTTGAGCAGGGATTACGCACAGGTGGCCATGCTTACCAAGCCCAAACTAAACACCCAGATCAAAATTATTATCCCCCGACATTGATTACCGGTGTTGATAGCAGCCACCCGCTAGTGCAAGAAGAGATTTTTGGACCGGTGTTGGTGTCTGTGACTTTTCGCACTCAAAGTGAAGCTGTCGCCTTGGCCAATAATAGCCGCTATGGTTTGGCTGCCAGTGTGTGGAGTGAAAATATTAATCGGGCCATGGATGTGGCACCCAAGCTAAAAGCGGGCGTGGTGTGGATTAATAACCACAATCAATTTGACGCCGCCTGTGGTTTTGGTGGTGTGCGTGAATCTGGATTTGGACGTGAAGGTGGCAAAGAGGGCCTGTTTGAATACCTCAAACCGATGGGCTTAACCCCTGTGGTGACGGCACAGTCTAAACGACAAGAGGCGTCATTCGATGTTACGGCTATCGACCGGACACTAAAATTTTATATCGGTGGTAAACAAACACGCCCAGACTCAGGGCACAGCCAAGCTTATTACCATGCCGACGGAAGCCTAGCGGCAATGATAGGGGTGGGCAGCCGAAAAGATATTCGTAACGCGGTGAGTGCGGCGCAAAAAGCCAGTGCTTGGTCTACGCAAACGGGCCATGGTCGGGCTCAGGTGATGTACTTTTTAGCCGAAAATTTAACTCAGCGACACAGCGAGTGGGTTGCACGTTTAGAGCGTGTGTGTGGTTATGATACAGCCGAAGCCGAAGCCGAATTTGAAGCGGCTATTGGCTGTTTATTTAGCTACGCTGCTTGGGCCGATAAGTACGATGGAGCGGTTCATAATGCGCCCTATCGCGGAGTCACTTTAGCCTTGCCCGAAGCGGTGGGGTCCATGGCTCTGGTGGCACCAGACCATCATCCGTTAATCAGCAGTCTGGCCCTTATAGCGCCTGCCATTGCTATGGGTAACCGTGTGGTATTGGTGGCCAGTGAAGTTTATGCCAGCATCGCCTTAGAACTGGTACAGGTGTTAGAGACCTCCGACATTCCCGCAGGTGTAGTGAACATTGTCGCAGGGCCCAAAGCAGAGTTAGCGGTACATCTGGCAGGTCATGCCGAAATTGAAGCCATGTGGTGTTGGGCCGATGAGGCTACGGTTGCTGACGTTGAACGGACCAGTGCTGGCAATTTAAAACGTCTGTGGACGCATAGCAATAACGACAGAAATTGGCTCGATGTTGAGCAGGCCGAGGGTGTGGAATTTTTACGCCAAGCCACTCAAGTTAAAAATATTTGGACGCCCTACGGCGACTAATTAAAAAGAAGAAAGCGGCTTAAGCCGATCTATGTAAAAACGAGGAGAAGTATCTGATGAAATTAAATAAACTCACTATGGCTATTGCTGCAGGTGCAGTGTCATTAACAGTCTCTGTTGCTCAAGCCGACGTTAACCCAGCCGTTGTTTATGACAAAGCCGGTAAGTTCGACAAGTCATTTAACGAAGCAGTTTACAATGGTGTAAAGCGTTTTACTGCCGACACGGGTATCAGTGTTCGCGAAGTAGAGCCAACTAACGACGCTCAAGTTGAGCAAGGTCTTAAAAAGCTGGCTAAGCGTGGCAGTAGTCCAATCGTTGCTGTAGGTTTCTCACAGGCTAACGCTGTAAGTGCCGCGGCACAAGCGTACCCAGACTCAAAGTTCACTTTGATCGACATGGTAGTGCCAGAAGCCAACGTACAAAACGTTGTTTTCCGTGCTCAAGAAGGTTCTTTCTTGGTAGGCGCATTAGCGGCTATGAAGTCTGAGACAGGTACTGTGGGCTACATTGGCGCAATGGATATCCCTTTGCTAGCCGTGTTTGGTTGTGGTTATGAACAAGGTGCGAAGCACATTAATGCTAACATTAACGTATTACATAGTTTCATTGGTTCTACCGGTGCAGCCTTTGCTAACCCATCTAAGGGTGGCGAAGTAGCGCGCAGCCAGTTTGAATCTGGTGCTGACGTGGTGTTTGCGGCTGCCGGTTCTTCTGGTGTAGGTGTGATTCAAACTGCGGCCGATATGGGTAAGCTTGCTATCGGTGTTGACTCAAACCAGAACTACCTCCAGCCAGGTACCGTATTAACCTCTATGGTTAAGCGTGTAGGTGAAGCGGCTTACCAAAGCTATGCTGCGGAGCAAAATGGTACTTGGAAGCCTGGTTTCGTAAGCATGGGTCTTGCTGAAGGTGGTGTTGATTGGGCACTAGACGAGCATAACCGTGGGTTGGTTACTGCTGACATGGAAGCCAAAGTAAACGCTCTTAAAGCGGCGATCATTGCTGGTGAGTTAAGTGTTCATGACTATATGTCTGACAATACTTGTAACTATTAATAGATAGTTTGTAGTAGACGGTCGGTGGTTTGTAATAAACCGCCGACCAATAACCACCAACCGATAACCGTCGACCAATGACCATGAAAAAATTCGCTATAGAGTTAACTGATATTGATAAACGCTTTGGAGCAGTGCATGCCAACAACAAAGTGTGTCTGCAGGTAACAGAAGGCAATATCCACGGTATTATTGGCGAAAATGGCGCGGGTAAATCCACGCTTATGA
This sequence comes from Oceanospirillaceae bacterium, assembly GCA_029938085.1. GTDB lineage: Bacteria > Pseudomonadota > Gammaproteobacteria > Pseudomonadales > Balneatricaceae > Njordibacter. The sequence continues at coordinate 124,092 of JAPYOS010000003.1, forward strand.
GCATTCTATATGGCTTTTACCAAGCCGACGCAGGACAAATTGATGTATTAGGCAACACCTATATATTTACAGATTCCCATCATGCCATTGCTGCAGGCATTGGCATGGTACATCAGCATTTTATGCTGGTAGAAAACTTCACGGTATTAGAAAACGTGATTTTAGGCACTGAAGGCGGAGCATTGTTGGCCCATGGTTTGGCCGCAGCCCGTAAAGAACTCACCCGTTTAGGCGAAGAGTATGGCCTCAAGGTCGATCTAGATGCCACTATTGATACCTTGTCTGTAGGTTTACAGCAACGTGTAGAAATTTTAAAAGCCCTTTATAAAGGCGCCAAGATACTGATTTTGGATGAGCCTACGGGTGTATTAACGCCGCAAGAAACAGCAGAACTGTTCCGAATTTTTTCCACCCTAAAACAGCAGGGCGTGACTATTATGCTGATTACCCATAAATTACGGGAAATTATGAGTATTACTGACCAAGTGTCGGTCATGCGAGCGGGCCAGATGGTGGCCCACAGAAATACCTGTGACACAGACCGAGAAGAGTTGGCTGAGTTGATGGTAGGCCGCAAAGTATTGTTAAGTGTAGACAAAGGTGCCGCTAATGTTAGGGCTCCACTCATGCGTGTAAGCCGCTTAACAGTGGTTGATAGTCAGGGCGTAGAGCGCCTTAAAGACGTAAGTTTTGAGCTAAGAGCTGGCGAAGTGTTAGGTGTGGCCGGCGTGTCTGGTAATGGTCAAACGGAATTACTGGAAGCCTTAGCAGGTATCATTCCAATCACCCAGGGTCACATTGAAGTTTTGGGCATGGAGATGGATGACAAACACCCTTTAACTCCAGATATCTTACGTGGTTTAGGTTTGGCACATGTGCCAGAAGACCGACATCGTATGGGTTTGATTACCGATTTTAGCGCCAGTGAATCGGCCTTATTAGGTTATCACACCGATGCGAACATTAACTCAGGCGTATGGCTTAGCAAAGCTAAAGTTGATGCCAATTGCCAGCAGCTGATGCAAGCCTTTGATGTGAGGCCCGCAGACCCCCAGCTTAAATCGGCCAACTTTTCCGGTGGCAATCAGCAAAAACTGATCTTGGCTCGTGAAATGGAGCGTAACCCTGAGGTATTGCTGATTGGGCAACCCACACGTGGCGTGGATATTGGGGCTATTGAATTTATTCATCAACGTATCATTGCTATGCGAGACGCAGGCAAAGCCGTGTTGTTGGTGTCTGTGGAGCTGGAAGAAATTATGTCCGTGAGTGATCGCATTATCGTTTTGTGCGACGGTGCCATTAGTGGTCGTATCAATGCCGAAGATGCCGATGAGCGCACTTTAGGAATGATGATGGCGAATGCCTTAGACCCGATAGATCCCTTACAAGCGATGAACGATGCTAAGTCATCATCTAATAGAACTGCCCAGGAACTCGACTTATGAATCGCGAAAATCGCATTACCTGGATTAACCGATTGTTACTGCCAGTGCTTAATGTATTGACAGCTTTTGCCGTGACCGCCGTGGTGTTTTGGCTCATCGACGTTAACCCTCTAGAGGCCGCTGAAATACTGCTCTATGGGGCCTTTGGTTATGAAGAAGGGATTGGCTATACCATTTATTACACCACTAATTTTATTTTCACAGGTTTGGCTGTAGCGGTCGCGTTTCATGCGGGCTTATTCAATATTGGTGGAGAAGGACAAGCTTACATAGGTGGGTTAGGTGCAGGTCTAGCCATCTTTATGCTTGATCCAACCTTAGGTGCTTGGCTGTTTATCCCTGCCAGTATCATTGGCGCTTTGTTGTTTGGCGCCTTATGGGCATTAATTCCGGCCTACTTGCAGGCTTATCGCGGTAGTCATATTGTCATTACCACCATTATGTTCAACTTTTTAGCGGCGTCATTGATGGTCTATTTGATGGTGCATGTATTGCGTGAAATGGGCCAGATGACGCCACAGAGCGAATTGTTTCCAACCAATGCGTGGATGCCTTTTGTGCATGATGTAGCTGCCGGTATGGGGTACTCCATAGAAGCATCGCCGTTGAATTTGTCGGTGTTATTGGCCCTCGTTTGTGCTGTGGCGGTGTGGTTCTTTTTGTGGCAAACCCGTTGGGGCTATGCCATTCGTGCCACCGGTAAAAATAGTACGGCGGCGGTGTATGGGGGTATCAAACCCAAGCGCGTGATTATCGTGGCCATGTGTATTTCTGGTGCTTTAGCCGGTTTAGTGAGTATTAACGAATTAGTGGGCTATCAACATCGCTTAGTCATGGACTTTCATCTTGGCTACGGTTTTGGCGGCATCGCAGTGGCACTGATGGGGCGTAATCATCCGGTGGGGATTATTGTGGCGGCGTTATTATTTGGTACTTTGTATCAAGGCGGCGCAGAGTTGGCATTTGAAATGAGTGGGGTGTCGCGCGATATCGTAGTGGTGATGCAAGGTTTAGTTATTCTGTTTTGTGGTGCGTTAGAGTACATGTACCGGCCTTGGTTGATACGGACTTTGGCGCCTGTAGCCCAGCAGATTAGCGCGGCAGGAGTTACTGTATGAGCGATCTATTGTTAACGCTGTTGCTGACCTTAGATGCCACATTAAGGGTGTCTTCGCCATTGATTTTGGCCGCCATGGCCGGGCTGTTCTCTGAGCGGGCAGGCGTAGTGGACATTGGTCTAGAAGGAAAGATGCTGGCTGCAGCCTTTGCTGCTGCGAGTGTGGCTGCCGTGTTTGGTTCACCGTGGTTGGGTTTGGCAGCGGCTATCGTCGCTTCGTGTTGCCTGGCGCTGCTACACGGTTTTGCCACCATTACCCACCGTGGTGATCAAATTGTCAGTGGTGTCGCCATTAATATATTGGCTGCGGGTTTAACCATAATTTTGGGTTTGGCGTGGTTCCACCAAGGTGGTTTAACACCCGCGTTAAACAACGAATCACGGTTTCTCTCAATTACCTTACCTTATGCAGAACAGCTGGCCTTTATTCCTGTGCTTGGACCTATTTATAAAGAGTTGATTAGTGGCCATAACATTTTAGTGTATGTGGCGTTTGCTGTGGTGCCGTTGGTTTGGTGGGTAGTGTTTCGCACCCGGTTTGGTTTGCGTCTGCGCGCTGTGGGCGAAAACCCTAAAGCCGTTGATACCGCCGGCCTTTCGGTGATCAAGTTACGTTACCAGGCACTCATCGTAGGTGGCATTTTGTGTGGCATTGCTGGAGCCTACATAGGTACTGCTTATAATGCTCAATTTACCCGCGACATGACGGCTGGGCAGGGTTTTATTGCTTTGGCAGCGCTGATCTTTGGTAAATGGCGACCTTTAACGGTGATGTTAGCGTGTTTGTTATTTGGTTTCTTAGATGCGTTAGCTGTACGCCTTCAGGGTGTACAAATAGAAGGTTTTGGGGTGATTCCAGTACAATTAATAGAAGCCGCTCCGTATATATTAACGGTGGTTTTGTTAGCTGGATTTATCGGTCGTGCAATTCCACCCAAAGCGGTGGGTACCGCTTATGTGAAGGAGCGCTGACGTGCCTGTTGTAGATCAAAACAAAGATTCATCGCTAGACTCAAACTACCTTGCGGCCGTTAAACAGGCCATGGGTAAAGCCTATGCGCCCTATTCAAATTATCCGGTAGGTGCCTTGGTTGTAACCGAAGATGGCCAAACATTTGCTGGCTGTAATGTTGAAAATGCCAGTTACCCAGAAGGCCATTGTGCCGAGACGGCCGCTATTGCAGCCATGGTGTTAGCTGGCCATCAACGCATTAAACAAATATATATTATGAGCCAAGACCAGCAAGGCGCCACTCCGTGTGGTGGCTGCCGTCAGCGCATTCGCGAATTTGCAGATGCCCAAACCCCGGTTATTTTGTGTTCTCCAACCGGCGTGCAACAACGCCGACATCTTGCAGAATTATTGCCCCACGCATTTGGGCCGGAGTTTTTATCATGAGTCAGGTTGAAGCCTGTTTAGCTGTTATTCATCAAGCTGCCAAAGGGTTTGTTCCTCAAGTGGGCATGGTGCTAGGTTCTGGGCTAGGCCCTTTTGCCGATCAAGTGGACGCCTTGGTCAGCATTAGCTTTGATGACCTACCAGGGTTTCCCCAAGCTGGCGTAGGCGGGCACGCGGGCCGCTTAGTATTGGGGCACGTTGGTGGCACTCGGGTGGCCGTATTGCAAGGCCGAGCACATTATTATGAACATGGCCAAGCCGATGTGATGGCGGTGGCGATTCAAACCTTTAAAGCCATGGGCTGCGAAGCCCTAGTGTTGACCAATGCCGCCGGTAGCATGGTGGAAGAAGCTGGCCCAGGTAGTGTAATGCTGCTCACAGACCACATTAATATGACTGGGGTGTCACCCTTATTTGGGGCTCAGGGAAATACGCGCTTTGTAGACATGACGCAGGCCTACCACCATGGTATGAACGACGCGATGCGTAGTGCTGCTCGAGCCAATCACGTGACCTTACATGAAGGTGTTTATGCATGGATGTGTGGTCCTCATTTTGAAACCCCAGCTGAGATTCGAGCACTTAAAATATTAGGCGCTCAAGCTGTGGGGATGTCTACCGTGCCAGAAGTGATTCTAGCGCGTCACCAAGGTTTACCTTTGTGTGCATTATCGATCGTTACAAACTATGCTGCGGGCATGAGTCCAACGCCGTTAAGTCATGAACAAACGATTGAATACGCGGCCTTAGCCACCCATGCCGTAGAGTCCTTGCTCAACGCCTTTTTGCAAGGCTACGAGACGCCCGCGTGAGCGCCGTCTTTTTGCCCCAAGAGCTAATTCGCAAAAAACGCGATGGTTTGGTTCTGAGCGATGCAGAAATTACCTTTTTAGTGCAAGGCATCACTAGCGGGCAATTATCAGACGCTCAGTTAGGCGCCTTTGCTATGGCAGTGTTTCAGCGCGGCATGACCATGCAAGAGCGTATTAGTTTAACGCAACAAATGATGCGCTCGGGCCAGGTACTTAGTTGGCAAGACATGGACCTTAACGGTCCGGTGGTGGATAAACACTCTACCGGCGGTGTGGGTGATAAAGTTAGCCTCATGCTAGGCCCCATTGTTGCTGCTTGCGGCGCTTATGTACCGATGATTTCTGGCCGAGGCTTAGGCCATACCGGCGGCACTCTAGATAAGTTTGAGAGTATTCCGGGCTACAACGCCATGCCTAGTCAAGCTGATTTTAAGGCTTTAGTGAAAACCACAGGCTGCGCCATTATTGGCCAAACAGCCCAGCTTGCGCCCGCCGACCAACGTTTTTATGCCACCCGTGACGTGACTGCAACGGTGGAGTCGATCGACTTAATTACCGCCTCTATATTGTCTAAAAAGTTGGCAGCGGGCTTAGGCGCTTTGGTCATGGATGTTAAAACTGGCAACGGTGCCTTTGCCGCAGCCATGCCGATGGCTCAAGAACTCGCTGAGAGCATATCCCAAGTGGCGACTGGCGCCGGTGTGCCAACGCGATGTTTGGTTACCGATATGAATCAGGTATTGGGGCACAGTGTAGGCAATGCCGTGGAAATGATGGAGTGTATTGAATTTCTCCTCAACCCCTCTGCTGCCGACTCAAGGTTATTAGACTTGACCCTCGACCTAGCAGCGCACATGTTAGAACTTAGCCAACTAGAACCTAACTTGGCCCAAGCTAGACGTAAAGCCGAATTAGCCCTGCAGCAAGGCTATGCAGCCCAAGTGTTTGCAGACATGGTAGTGGGTTTGGGTGGGCCTAGCGATTTGATGCAAAAGCCGACATATTACTTGCCTCAAGCCGAGCTGGTCGAGCCGATATTGGCCACCCATTCGGGCTATGTGAGTGCCATGGATGTGCGCTCAATTGGATTAACCATGGTGACTTTAAAAGCGGGTCGATCGGTTGCTAGCGATAAAATCGATCATGCCGTAGGGTTAACCAAAATGGCTCAAATTGGTGACTATATAGAAGTTGGTGAGCCTTTGCTTTATGCTCACGCGCGCACCAGTGATCAGCTGCTTATGCTGCAGCAACAGGTGCCGCAGATGGTGCAACTAGACAGTCAATTGAAACCAGCTGCCGAGCTGGTAAAACAAATCATACAGGCCTAATTATGAGTCAGCCGATGCAGCGATCGATCATCATCATACTTGATTCCTTGGGTCTTGGCGCCAGCGCAGACGCGTCCAAGTATGGCGATCAAAATGCAGATACCTTCGGCCATATTGTTGAAGCCTGTGCGCAGGGACACGCTGATAATGCACAGCGTCAAGGCCCGTTAAAAATCCCCAACCTATTGCGCTGGGGTTTAGGTGCGGCAGCTGTTGGCAGCCGTAAGGCAGCGTTACCCTTGGCCACCCATGATTTGCTTGAGGGTGCATACGGCCACGCCGTAGAAGTGAGTAGCGGTAAAGACACCCCCAGTGGACATTGGGAAATTTGTGGCTTACCGGTGCCGTTCGAATGGGGTACTTTTCCCCAGCAAGACAACTGTTTTCCTCAACCACTGATGCAAGATCTACAAACCCTAGGTGGCATAGAAGGCACATTAGCTAATAAACACGGCTCTGGCACCGACATATTGGCACAGTTTGGTGAGCAACACATACATACCGGTTTGCCAATTTGTTATACTTCGGCCGATTCGGTGTTTCAAATTGCCGCCCATGAAGAACACTTTGGCCTAGAGCGACTGTATGCTTTGTGCGAGGTGGCGAAAAAGCTGGTAGATCCGCTTAATGTAACTCGGGTGATCGCGCGTCCATTTACCGGCACCTGCGCCGCGGATTTTAAGCGTACGGCCAACCGCAAAGACTTAACTACGCCGCCTACTGGCCCTACGCTGCTTGATCATATTCAAGATCAGCAAGGGACCGTGGTATCAGTGGGAAAAGTGGGTGATATTTTTGCCCATAAAGGCGTTAGCTATACGGTTAAGGGTGCTAACAATATGGCCTTGGTGGACCAGCTTTTGGATCAAATGGACAAGGTGAAACAAGGTTTGTTGTTCGTCAACTTGGTTGATTTTGATAGCCAATTTGGTCACCGCCGTGACGTCGCCGGTTATGCCAATGCGTTAGAGGAGTTTGATTTGCGCTTGTCCGAAATTGAAGCCAAGTTAGAACCGCAAGATTTGGTATTGCTCAGCGCCGACCATGGCTGTGATCCCACCTGGCCAGGGTCGGATCATACCCGTGAACACGTACCCGTGGTATTTTTTGGCCACTATTGTGGTGCTCCGGTTAAAGCGTTTAACCTCGGTGAGAGAGCAAGCTTTGCTGACATGGGGCAAACCATAGCCCAACATTTAAACCTAGTGCCATTAGCCTATGGCGATGCCTGCACTTTGAATTGATTGATAGAGTATTTTTAATGCAACAAGACCTACAGACCCAGATCCAACAACTGCCTAAAGTCGAGCTTCACAGCCACCTAGAAGGCTGTATTCAACCCGATTTAGTGCGCACTATAGCTCAACGTAACGGCATTAGCCTGAAACAGGACCTCTTCACAGCCGACGACATGTTTGCTTGGTCGGACTTTGTTGGGTTTTTAAATGCCTACGATGAAGCCAGCTTTTGTTTGCGAAAGCCCCAAGACTACCGTGACATAATGTACACCTATATGCAGCAATGTGCCGAGGAAGGTACCATTTATGCAGAAACCTTTATTTCACCAGACCACGCCGCCGCCGTTGGTATGAGCTACGAAGACATGCTCTCTGGATGTGTTCAAGCCATTGATGACGCCGAGCGTGACTTTGGTATTGTTGGCCGTTTAATTATCTCTTGCGTGCGCCACTTAGGTCCAGAGCAAGCCGTAGTCGTGGCTCAACAACTTGCGGATAACTCGCACCCTTATATTGTAGGTTTTGGCATGGGCGGCAATGAATCTATGTTCACCCAGGCCGATTTTGCTCCCGCTTTTAACATTGCCGCTGCTGCCGGTTTTGCTTGTACGACTCACGCCGGTGAAGTGTTAGGCCCAGAAAGCGTATGGGATGCCATCGATAATCTACCGGTAAGCCGTATTGGCCATGGCGTGCGCAGTGTGGAAGACCCCGCGCTTATGGTGGAGTTGGTTAAGCGGGGTATAGCCTTAGAGGTTTGCCCGGGCAGCAACATTGCCTTGTCTGTATGCCCAGACTTAGCCAGTCATCCACTTAACAAGATCCTTGAAGTAGGTATTAGTACCAGTTTAAATTCTGATGATCCACCGTTCTTCGCAACGACCGTGGGATCGGAGTATCAATCGGGTGCTCAAGACTTTGGTTTAGATCTACAACAGCTGCGTAATATCTCCCGTATGGCTATGCAGGCTTCGTTTGCCGATGCTGATACCAAGGCGCGTTTGCTGGCGGTGATTGGTTAAAACTCACTCATGAAGAGATTTTTGCTGCAAGACTCGACCAATTATACCGATAGTGAATATCAGGATTACATCTTGCAAGGGGTGTCGCGCACGTTCGCTTTGACCATACCGCAGTTGCCAAAACAGCTGGAAGCGGTGGTGGGCAATGCCTACTTATGGTGCCGTATTGCCGATACTATTGAAGATGATCCGCACTTGGCGTTAGCCCTAAAGGTGAGCTTTAGCGACCAGTTGACGCAACTATTAGCGGGCCATGGGTCAGCTGATGAATGGGCTTGCAAACTGCTGCCTCAACTCGACAGCGATACGGCTGCAGCGGAGCTCGATTTAATTGCTAATAGCCAGCGTATGCTGCGACTATTTTTGAGTTTTAAACCCGCCCAGCAGGCGATTATCCAACAATGTGTGGCCACCATGGTGCAAGGTATGATGCATTATCAAAGCCATCAGCCCCATGCTGGCCTGCCCGACTTACCGGCCCTCAACGACTATTGTTACCATGTGGCAGGCATTGTGGGTGAAATGCTCACCTTGCTCTATTGTGATTACTGCAGCAAAGTAAGGCAGCACCAAGACTTGTTAATGCCTTTGGCCGTGTCTTTTGGTCAAGGTTTACAAATGACCAATATTCTCAAGGACATTTGGCAGGACCAAAGCCGTGGTATTTGCTGGTTACCGCAAGACGTGTTTGGCCGCCACCATATTGAATTACAGGATTTACCAAGTCAGCGCACTGAAGTTGCATTTCAACAAGGGATGGCCGAGCTTGTGGCTATTGCCCATACACACTTACAGGATGCTATGCGTTACACGCTTATGCTGCCACGTTCAGAGCAGGGCTATCGCAATTTTTGTTTGTGGGCGATTGGTATGGCCATGTTGACCTTAAAAAACATTCATCGTCGGCCAGATTTTGAGCACAGTTCGCAAATAAAAATATCCCGTAACAAGGTTAAAATTATCTTTGTGGTGACCCGTGTTATTGGCCGTAGTAACATGTTGGTGCGCTTGTTTTTTAAGCGCTTGGCCCGCGGTTTACCTGTATAGCTCATCGGCTGATGGTGCAGAATACTGCAGTGCATAGTTGTTGTTATAGAGGTTAGCAGATGAGCGACTCAGAAGTGGTAGATTATTTAAGCCCCAATGTGCCTGCTCTGTTGCCGTGGCACGATGTACCAGTGATCAAAGCCACTGCAGACAGTTTAGCCGGTTATGGTTGTTTGGTAGACAAACCCGAAGGCCTAGCTATTGAAATTGTACCTTGGCCAGCTCAAGGTTGGCGCTCTATAGACGCAGGTACGGGTGACGAAGGCGGCACTGTAGCGGGTGTGTTTCATAGCCACTGGGACGGTCAGGTGCTCAAAGGGCGCAATGACGCAGTCGGTGGTGATTATGTGCTGGGGTGGGCTTGTAACCCGCAGGACGTTGCTCAAACCGGTCCAACCGAAGTGGAACGGGTTTTGTTATGGCATATGAATTATCACCCAGACGGTGGGCAGCTGTTTTATCCGTTAACTAAGCAAGCGTTTTTGGTACCCTTGGCGCTGCCCGGTGACGATTTGAGCCTAGAAAAAATTGTCGCTTTCTGGTGTGATGGCAGCCAAGGCTTGTACATTCACCCCAATATTTGGCATGAAGGGGTTTTTCCAACCACCGCTAAACAGTCGTTTCACGACGAGCAGGGCAAGGTACACGCACGCGTGAGTTGTAACATTGCCCAAGAATTTGGTGTATTTTTAAACGTGCCGTTAACTGAGCCTTTAATTAAGTCTGAGGGTTATGCCCATGTCTAAACACCCAATTCGGCCTTTCCATCTAGCCATCCCAGTGCGAAATATTGCTGAATCACGGGCCTTTTATGGCAAGTTGTTGGGTTTAAGCGAGGGGCGTTCTAGTGATGAGTGGATCGATTGGAACCTGTATGGGCACCAACTGGTAACCCATCTTAATCCACACCTAGGGCAAGCCGGAAAAGTGCCGGTACATGTCAATGGTGTGGATGGTATGGGCGTACCTGTGCCGCATTTTGGAGTGGTGCTGACCCTAGATGACTGGCAAGCATTGGCGCAACGCTTGGCTGGCCAAGTCGACTTTATTATCGAGCCTTACACCCGTTTTAAAGGCGAAGCAGGAGAACAGTCGACCTTGTTTTTTAGTGACCCAAGTGGCAACGCTTTGGAGTTCAAAGCATTTGCCGACTTAGATCAACTATTCGCTAAATAGCGGCGGCTTGGCTGGCTAAGTATTCGCCATAAGTTCCCTGGAAATCAACCACCTGCTGATCTTTGATTTCAACCACGCGGGTTGCCAACGAAGATACAAATTCGCGGTCGTGGCTAACAAAGATTAAGGTGCCATCATAGGTCTTTAGGGCTTTGTTAAGGGATTCAATAGCTTCCATATCTAAGTGGTTGGTCGGTTCGTCCATGACCAACACGTTAGTGTCTTGCATCATCAACTTACCAAACAACAAACGGTTTTTCTCGCCACCAGAACATACGTCTACCTTCTTTAGGTAATCGTCTGCGGTAAACAATAAGCGGCCTAACATGCCTCTTACAGTTAGATCGTCATGTTTGGCGGTGCGCCACTGGGACATCCAATCAAATAGGGTTAAGTCACTGCTAAAGTCACTGCTGCTGTCTTGCGGGCAATAGCCTAATACTGCATTTTCAGACCATTTGATAGAACCCTTATTGACCTTGAGTTGGTCTAACAAACAACGTAAAAAGGTGGTTTTACCCACGCCGTTTTCGCCAATAACCGCTAACTTCGAACCGGCTTCCAAAATCAGTTCGCCGTTGCTAAATAACGGCAGGTCTTCAAAGCCATGGCCTACTTTTTCTAACACAAGGGCCTGGCGGTGGAGCTTTTTATGGGCGCTAAAACCAATATACGGTGACACGCGACTAGAGGCGATGACTTCGTCCAGCTGGATTTTTTCCAACTTTTTAGCTCTAGATGATGCCTGTTTAGCTTTGGATGCGTTGGCAGAGAAGCGGGCTACAAACTGCTGTAATTCTTCCCGTTCGGCGCTTTTCTTTGCATTGGCCGTAAGTAGTTGCTCTTGTATCAAAGAAGATGCAGCCATGTACGCTTCGTAGTTGCCTGGGTATACCCGCAATTCACCGTAATCAATGTCTGCCATGTGAGTACATACAGAGTTAAGGAAATAACGGTCGTGAGAAATAATAATCATGGTACTACGGCGCTGATTAAGTACTTCTGTAAGCCAGTTAATGGTGGCAATGTCCAAGTTGTTGGTGGGTTCGTCCAACAACAATATATCCGGGTCTGCAAACAAGGCTTGGGCTAACAGTACGCGTAGTTTCCAACCCGGTGCCACTTGGGACATTAAGCCCCAATGGAAAGACTCGTCGATGCCTGCCTGAGTTAAGATTTCTGCTGCGCGGCTTTCGGCGCTGTAGCCATCCATTTCTGCAAATTCAACTTCCAGTTCGGCCACTTTCATGCCGTCTTCTTCAGTCATTTCTGCCTGATTGTAAATGGCTTCGCGAGCTTGCTTAACCTGCCAAAGTTTTGTATCACCCATGATTACAGCATCAATTACTGAGTACTCTTCAAACGCAAACTGGTTTTGGCTTAACGTGCCCACAGTGTCGGTTGGAGAGAAGGAAACGTTGCCAGAGGTGGGTTTTAACTCGCCACTGAGTATCTTCATGAAGGTGGACTTGCCACAGCCGTTAGCACCAATCAAACCATAGCGATTGCCATTGCCAAATTTAGCTGAGATATTTTCGAACAATGGCTTAGCGCCAAATTGCATGGTGATGTTAGCGGTGGTAATCAAGGTAATCCAAACGAAGCAAAAAATGGGTGGCGTATTCTACCAGTTTTGAGTGGGTGATACTATGTTTGCCACTCGGTCATTCCTAACACTCTGCATCTGTTAGGTTAGCCATCCTTTAGCTTTAGCTTCATCGACCATGGGCTCCAACAGTTGCCACAACTGTGGGCAACCCTTGTTGATACGGCCGCCATTAACTGTTTTAACTTGCTCTACCGTAATGCCGTGGTTTTGCCAGCTATGACCTTGGTCATTGAGGTTATGGAGTAGGGGTAGGGCACGATCGAGGGCCTTGGCAAAGCGCGCATCAGCGCTCGTGGCCGCTTCAAATTCGTGCCATAGGGCAATGTATTCGGCACCAATGTCGTTGGGTAATAAACCGAGAATACGCTGGGTTGCAGCGGCTTCTGCGGCTTCGTGTTCGCTGCCTATTGCGTCATAAACAATGACGTCACCAGTATCAATTTCGCACAGGTCGTGGATTAATAACATACGTAACACGCGGTCAATATCAACCGGTTGCGCGGCGTAATCTTTGAGCATCAAGGCCGCTAAGGTTACTTGCCAAGAATGCTCGGCCGAATTTTCATAGCGCTGCATGCCCAAGGGGCGAGTTTTACGGAGAACGGCTTTGAGTTGGTCGATTTCTTTTACAAAATCAATGATTTTTATTAGATCTTGCACACTTATCCTTTGGGTTTTTTATTCACAAAGGCGTCAAGCCCTTGTTGGGTTTCTGGCGTCATGAGGTTGCACACCATATGCTCCGCAGCAAATTGGTAGGCTTGTGGTAAGTCCATGTTGAGTTGTGGGTAGAACATGGCTTTGCCAGTACGTACAGCAACCTTGGCTTTGCTGCTGATGATGGCCGCTAGATCACGGCTGGCTTGAGTCAGGTCTTCTGCAGCCACAACCCGATTAACCAAACCTTGCTGTTGCGCTTCGGTGGCACTGATAAACTCACCCGTGAGTAACATTTCCATGGCTTTTTTTGGATGTATGTTACGGCTTAAAGCGACCGCTGGGGTCGAGCAGAATAGACCTATGTTGATGCCCGATACGGCAAAACGTGCGTTTTGTGAAGCAACCGCAAGGTCGCAGGTGGCCACCAATTGACAACCCGCAGCAGTGGCAACGCCTTGCACTTGGGCAATCACCGGAATGGGGCATTGCACAATGGTTTGCATCAGTTGGCTGCATTGATGAAACAAGTTTTGGTAGTAGTCGGCGTTGTTGTTGGCCTGCATTTGTTTGAGGTCGTGGCCGGCGCAAAAGGCTTTGCCTTGGGCTTTAATGATAATGCAAGTGAGGTCATCCGTAAGGCTAGCTTGGTTTAACGCTAGCTGCAGTTCAGCCATCATCTGTTGGGATAAGGCATTAAAACTGGCTGCACGATTTAGCGTAATTTCTAACCATTGCTGCTCTGGTGTGACAATAATGTATTCAAATTTAGTCATGGTTTGTTGCCCTATGACGCCATTTGACGGTCGACCCACAGTGCCAGCTTATGCTGCATTGAGGGTTGCGAAACTTGGTCTTCTGGCAAGGGTTGAATCAATTTGTCGTGCACCAATAAGCGATAGATGTACTCGATTTTTGTGGCCGCAGAATCGGTTGCTTCAAATCGGGCTACACCTCGGGTATTAGCATACGCGGTGCCTAAAGCAATGGCCTTTTTCAGTAATTCCTTTTCGTTTTTAAGTTTTTTCATAGTCCGCCACATGCTAGTGAATTGAAGCCTTAGCATAGCTTAGCCTGCTAGTGAAAAAAAGGGTCTTATTCATAGTTGAATAAGACCCTTTTACGCCATTGCGGTGATGTGGTTTAGACGTGGTTTAACTGGTAGTGAATTCGGGGTAGGCTTCCTGGCCACATTCGGAAATGTCCACACCTTTGTATTCTTCTTCTTCGGTAACACGAATACCCACCAGTTTTTTGATGATAAACCATACCGCGAAGCTCAAACCAAATACCCATACAAAAATGGTCGCTGCGCCCACTATTTGGCCCGTGAAGGTTGCTGAATCATTGGTTAAGGGTACCAATAATAAGCCGAGTAAGCCGGCGGCACCGTGTACGGAGATAGCGCCAACAGGATCATCTAACTTGAGCTTGTCTAAGGCCAAGATGCTAAACACCACTAGTACGCCACCTAACGCGCCGAATAAGCTAGCCACTAGGGGTGTGGGTGTAGATGGCTCGGCGGTGATGGTAACAAGGCCTGCTAAGGCACCGTTAAGCATCATGGTAAGGTCGGCTTTGCCAAACTTGATGCGTGCCACTAATAATGCTGCAATAGCGCCTGCAGCCGCTGCTGCATTAGTGTTAAGGAACACCATAGCCACAGAATGTGCGGAGTTGATATCACCTAACTTGAGTACCGATCCGCCGTTAAATCCAAACCAACCCATCCATAGAATAAATGTGCCTAACGTGGCCATAGGTAAGTTTGCTCCAGGAATAGCTCGCACCTGGCCATTGGCGCCATATTTACCTTTACGTGCACCCAACAATACTACCCCCGCTAATGCAGCTGCTGCACCGGCCATGTGCACAATGCCGGAACCGGCAAAGTCAGAGAAGCCGAGGTCGCCAAGGTTGTACCAGCCAAATACGTCGTCGCCATTCCAGGTCCATGCACCTTCCATGGGGTAGATAAATCCGGTCATCACTACGGCAAAGGCTAAAAATGCCCATAGTTTCATGCGTTCTGCCACCGCACCAGAGACGATGGACATTGCTGTTGCTACAAACACCACCTGAAAGAAAAAGTCTGATGCGGCAGAATAAACCGATGCTCCAGCAAACCCTTCGGCAGCGGAGTCGGCCAGTACCTGTGCCTGGTCGATAACTTCAATACCGCTCAACAACCAGCCGCCACCGTACATGATTTGATATCCCATTATTAAATACATGATGCAGGAGATGGCGTATAGCGCCACGTTTTTGGTGAGGATCTCGGTGGTGTTTTTGCTGCGTACCAAGCCTGCTTCGAGCATGGCAAAGCCTGCGGCCATCCACATGACCAAGGCGCCACAGATTAAAAAGTAAAAGGTATCCAGAGCAAACTGGAGTTCGTATAGGTTGTTTTCCATGGTGCGATTCTCGGTGAGTTGATCAGAAGACTAATTTCTCTAATGCGATTATCGTGCCAAAGACTAAAAATGTATTATAAACAACGTGTTGCGGGCGATTGTTGATGTGTTTTGGTGTTGCTGGTGAACGACTAGGAACAAAGCTGGTGCGCTTGTAGTCTAGTTTAACCCGATATGCACTATTTTAGAGCGCCGTATGATTTAGCTGGGATCGATGGATTTAACATCATAGGGCCGAGGGTCCATGCTCAAGTGCAGCTTTCGGCCAGTGTAGGGGGAGTGGGCGTTGACCACCTCCATGTTGAGCTCCACACCGATGCCGGGTTTGGTGTTGGGTATGATGTAGCCGTCCTGCCAGTCTATCTTTTGTTGCAAAATATCTGCATGAAAACCGTCCCATGTGCCAATGCTTTCCTGCATTAAAAAATTAGGTGTGGCGGTGGCAAGTTGTATGCTGGCAGCGGCGCCAATGGGACCGTTGTATAAGTGAGGTGCGATTTGGCAGAAATGTACTTCTGCCATGGTAGCGATTTTTTTGGCTTCCAAAATACCACCCACGCGACCTAAGTTCATTTGCAAAATGGCGGCGGCTTTATGTTTTAGTAGTTCGCTAAATTCATATTTGGTGGTAAGTCGTTCGCCGGTAGCAATTGGAATGCTGGTTTTTTGTGCAACTTGGGCCATGGCTTCGGCTTGCCCAGGTGGTACAGGTTCCTCAAACCACAAAGGATCAAAAGGTTCTAGGTACTTGGCTAGCCGTATGGCAGAAGCTGGCGTCATTTGTCCGTGGGTGCCAATGAGCAAGTCGCAATCGGAGCCTACAGCGGTGCGGATTTTTTCGCAAAACAAGGCCGACTTTTGCATAGCCGATAGAGAAACGTGGTGGCCGCTATAGGCTGAATAGGGCCCCACAGGATCAAACTTAAGGGCGCTAAAACCGAGTTCTTTATTGGCTAGCGCAGTATCCACAGCCAAGCCAACATCGGCATAGTCGTAGTCGCCTTGTGCATTTTTAGGGTATAGGTAGGTGTAGCATCGTAGTTTGTCGTGCACCTTGCCGCCGATAAGTTCATACACTGGCTGATTAGCGGCTTTCCCAATAATGTCCCAGCAGGCTATTTCTAAGCCGCTAAAGGCCCCCATCATGGTGAGGTCAGGTCTTTGGGTAAAACCGCTGGAATAACACTCGCGGTAGAAACGTTCAATATGGTGCGGGTTATGGCCTTTCAGGTAGCGTTCAAAGACGTCGTCTAAGGCCGCCACCATCACCGTGGGGTGAAAGGTTGAGGCGTAAACTTCGCCTACCCCTTCAATGCCGCAATCTGTGCGCAAGGTCACAAAAATCCAGTACATGCCACCGATATGGGGTGGTGGCACAGCAACGATGTGGCTTTGCATACTAGCGATGCGCATAGAGGGAGCCTCTGTGGTTATTTTGCCATGGCTGCGTTTAACCATTGATCAAACTGCTGTTGCGGCAACGCGCCATTGAGTTGGTCTACGACCTTACCATTTTTAAATACCATTAAGGTAGGGATGCTGCGAATGTTGAACTGTGCACCGAGCATTTGTTCTGCCTCGGTATCCACTTTTACAAATCGAATCTGTTGTGACTTGGTGGTTGCTGCTTGCTCAAACACTGGTGCAAAACCCACACAAGGCCCACACCATGGCGCCCAAAAATCAACCACCACGGGTGTGTCGCTGTTAATTAGGGCGTTAAAATTGGCGGCCGTACCGGTGATCGGTTTGCCTGAAAACAAGGCTAGTTTGCAGGCGCCACAATTGGCCTCGTTGGTGACGCGCTCAGCAGGAACACGGTTATTTTTTTGGCAGTGAGGGCAGCGGCTAGTTATAGTCGACATTGGATATTATTCGTAGGTGCAGTGGTAGGCCGTTTGGCGTACAACTTTAACTTCAAAATTACTATTAGCCTCAACTTCAAATTGGTCACCGTTGGTGAAGGTGTTCCAGCTCGTGGTGCCTGGTAACTTTACTTCCAATTCGCCATCAATGATGGTCATGACTTCGTATTGGCTAGTGCCAAAGGTAAATTCACCAAGGTCCATAACGCCTACAGTGGTAGCCATTGTTTTGCCTTGAAAGGCGATCGATTTTACATTGTCATCAAAATACGAATTGACGTTTAGCATGGCGGAGTTCTCTGTGAATTAATAAGTTAGAGCCGGATCATAGCGCCATTATTACTTAGAGTCATTGCTAAATTGGCCCTTTAATTGGTTCTGATGCGTCTTGTGCCCGTGTTTTCGATCAAACTTGCGCATATGACTAAAGCGAGTGTGCCACTATGCCTTGCTCACTGTAGTTCATACAATTAGTTTCGATTTGATTGATGTTGTACACATAATTGATCATCATGCCGGCGGATTCTTGCAGCCCTTTGGGGCTCATGTTTGCCATAAAGTTGAGCCTGCCCGCAATAGCACCGTTACTAAGGTGAAAGTGCGCGACCGGGTCTAGGGCGGTGCCGCGGGCACTACGTTCTTGGGTAATGTAGTGCTGGCCTAGGGTGAGTAATAACGACTCTACGAAGATTTTATCCTCTGCGTTGTGGCTCCAGTCGCTGACGAGTACCGCCTCTAAGTTGGTGGCAATTTGGTGTTGATTACAATAGTGATTGAGCGCATTTAATTGCTGCTCTGATAACAGCTGCATCACTTTAGTAGGGTGTTTGTTAAGCCATTTACGCAGCCCAGGTATGGGCGATAGGGTGGCAAAATGTTGTAGCTGAGGGTGTTGCTTAATCAGTTCGGCAACCACATTTTTAATCAGGTAGTTGCCAAAACTGATGCTGGCAAGGCCTTGCTGTGTGTTGGAAATTGAGTAGAAGATGGCGGTGTCCGCACTGTGGGTATCTTCGATGGGTGCGCTTTGATCTAACAGTTGGTCAATATTTGACGCCATACCCTGTACTAATGCCACTTCAATAAAAATAAGTGGCTCGTTAGGCATTTGTGGATGGAAGAAACCAAAACAACGGCGGTCTGAGTCGAGTCTGTTGCGTAGGTCATCCCAGCCAGTAATGGCGTGTACAGCTTCATATTGAATGAGTTTTTCCAATAATTCGGCCGGTGTGTCCTGCCACGTCATTTGTTTGAGTTCTAGGAAACCTAAATCAAACCAGTCACCTAACAAGTCTCGTAGGTCTTCTTGTAATGGCTTGAGTGCCGTTTCATTTTTTTGTAGCTGGATTAAGTCGGCGCGCATATCGACTAAAAATTTTACACCCTCAGGTAAGGCATTGAATAGTTTTAGTAACCTTAGGCGTGGCGAATTAAGGGCTTTTTTCAGGCCTTTAATATTGGGGTTGGACGTGTCCCATTGAGCCACAAGGTTATTGATGGTGGGGTAATCTACGTCAAAATCGTTTGCTAGCAGCAGTAAAAAGTCTTGCTTACCTTGCGGGTTAAGGCGTAAGTAGAATCGCCCTAGGTCTGCTGCCGCATTACGCGCGGCCATTTCGCCGCCAACGCCGTTAATAGCGCTTCGCATTTGTTTGCCAACATGGTTCATTTGCGCTTGGCTGGGTGTACTTTGATCAACAATTTCTAATAAGTCGTCGCTGTTGCTTAGGCTGCTGGGCAACTTATCCCAAAAGCGCTTTAAATGCCCTAATGTACGGTTTATTAAGGTTACCGAATGGGTGCTTTGCATAACTTTTCCTGAGATTATTTATGCCTTGCTAGGCGTTAAAAAGTGCTGAGCGAGTAAGGCTAATAATCCCAGCACAAGCCCCCAAAAGGCGCTACCTATACCCCACAAAGCCATACCAGATGCAGTGGTGACTAAGGTGACTACTGCAGGAATGCGGTGCGCTTCTTCTGCTAAAGCAGTACTTAGACTGGCGGCAATGGTGCCTAGTAGGGCAAGGCCGGCTATAGTGATGACTAATGCCGTGGGCAGGCTAGTAAACAACCCCGTAAGACTGCCAGCAAATAGCCCGGTGGCGACCAAAAAGACGCTGGCCCATATGCTAGCGCGGTAACATTGTTTAGGGTCTTTATCGACCTCTTTACCCATACAAATGGCCGCCGTAATGGCCGCTAGATTAAACGCAAAGCCCCCAAAAGGCGCCAAAACTACACCGGTAATGCCGGTCCACGTAATCAGTGGCGCGGCGGGTGCGTCGTAACCATGGCTACGTAAAACCACCAGACCTGGAACGTTTTGTGAGGCCATGGTAACAATAAACAATGGGATGGCTACACCAATAGTACTGGTAAGCGACCATTCTGGAGTGGTCCAGATTGGAGTGGTAAAACCTAAACTAACGTCTTGCCAAATGATCAGGTCTTGAGTGCCCGCTAACACCATGCCTAGGATTAGCGTTATCATTACGGCTATGCGTGGCCAGATGATACGGCTAACGAAGTAGGCTAGCATCATACCTAATACCAGTGCCATTTCGGATTCCATTGCGATCAGCATATGCATGGCAAAGGGCAGCAAAACGCCCGCTAACATGGCCGCAGCAATTGATTTAGGCAGGCAGCTCATTAATCGATCAAACCAGCCTGATAGCCCGACCAAAGTAATCAGCACAGAGCAAAGTACAAACGCCCCTATGGCCTCGGCCATGGAGACGCCAGACAAACTGGTGACTAGGATAGCTGCACCCGGCGTAGACCAGGCGGTAAGGATGGGTTGTTTATAAAACCACGATAAGCCTAGGGTCGAAAGCCCCATGCCAATACCTAAGGCCCAAAACCAGCTGCTTATTTGTGCGTCGGTGGCACCCACACTGTGGGCTGCCTGAAAAATGATCGCGGCGGAACTGGTATAACCGACTATGGGTGCAATAAAACCGGCACTGATGTGGGTTGGGTTAAATAGCCTGTTGAGGGCCACTCAATTAAGCCAGGGCGAGTTGGTAGTGCCGCTTTTCGAATTCGATGGTATCGCCACTAAGCATTTTACGGCTCTTACGGGTTTCCACTTCGCCGTTGACCTTAACTAGGCCTTCACTAATACGCGTTTTGGCTTCGCCGCCACTGCCTACAATAGATTCGAATTTTAGGATTTTAAACAGTTCTACGGGTTCGAAATTAATGGTAATAATATGCATAGTTTTAAGTCTTAATTAAATGGTTTGATACCAAACAGCACCTTGAGGGTCGGCAGTGTTGCTTTGTATTTTGTTTTGTTTAACAAGGTAATTTATGTGGGCTTGGGTTTCGCCTACAGCTAAGGTTAATACGTCGTCGTTTATTTCTCGACGAAATAAGTGACTGAATAAATCCACGTTGCGCTGTGGTTGAGCACAGGCGTCAACCAGTTTAACGAGGGATTTTTTATGGCCATCAATGAGTCGCTGTAAACGTTGATGGGCACCAAAAAATACTTGGCCGTGGGATGGCAGTACCATCACGTCGGCTGGTACTTTCTGTTGCAACATGGCGCAAGATTCTAACCATTCTTTAAGCGGGTCGGAGTCTGGTTCTGTAGGCCAAACACTAATGTTAGACGAAATGGTAGGCAACAACTGATCACCGGAAATAAATACGTTGAGGCTAGGGCAGTACAAACATAAATGTTCTGGCGCATGGCCACGGCCCACTATAATTTGCCACTCGGCATCAGCCATGGTGACGGTATCCTTGTCCTGTAAGCGCAAGTAGTGATCGGGCATCGCATAAATGCCTTTGCCATAACCACCAAATTTACTTTTGTAGGTTTCCAGTTGTTGGTTGCTTACACCGGCGCGGCGATAAAAGTCGATAGCGGCCTGAGGCGCCTGTTTGCCGGTGTCACTCATCAACACCCTACAGGTCATGTAATCGGTGCGAGACATTTGTAAGGTGAGATTCCAGCGTTCGCATAACCAACCCGCAAGCCCCACATGATCTGGGTGCAAGTGGGTCACAATAAGTTGAGTGACGGGTTTGCCTTTTAAATGCTGGTCAAATACTTGCTGCCAAAGTTGTTTGCAGGCTTTGGTGTTGATGCCGGTATCAACAATGGTCCAGCCGTGTTGGTCTTCTAATAACCACAAATTTATGTGATTTAACGAAAACGGTAGAGGCATACGCAGCCAATACACACCATCGGCTACAGCCAATGGTTCACCCATTGCTGGGGCCTCACTTATAGGGAATTGCAGGGCATTACCGGTCATTTTGTCGTCCATGGTCTATCAGCCTTCAGGCTGAACTAAGTGGGCCATTTTATATGGCCTAAGGCGGTGTGCAAAGGGCTTTAGGTAAAACTTTTACCTTGGGCTAGGTAGTCATAGGCTATTTGTGGCGCCTTGAAGCGTGGGCCGTAGGTTTGAGCGAGCTCATCACAGCGTTTGATGAACTTGCTTAGGCCATAGGTATTAACAAATTGGGCATAACCGCCGGTCCACAAAGGTGCGCCTATCCCAAGAATGGAAGCCACGTTGGCATCGGCCACGTTAGTAAGCACGTTTTCTTCTAAACAACGCAGGGTTTCTATTACCGGTCTAAATAGCAACCGGTCTTTAATGTCTTGGTATGGCAGTGTGAGGTTGGGGTTTAACCAGTGCTTTAAACCACCCCAAATGGTTTTATCGCCGTTTTCATATGTGTAAAAACCCTGGCCGTTTAGGCGGCCTTGGCGGTCGTGCTGATCAACCATTTGGCGCAGCATAGCCATGCCTTGTGGGGTGCTGTGTTGGGCTGGATCTTTGAGCCCCATGCTCACTTGTGTGTCATTGATGAGCAGAGGTAAACCCAATTTTAATTGATCCAATAAGGTTAGCATTCCCACTGGAAAACCAAGGGCTTTACCCAAGTTGTCCACTAGTACTGGGTCATTACCTTCTGCCACTAACTGCAAAGCTTCATCCATTTTAGTGCCAATGGTTCTGGAGGTATAAAAACCCACTGCGTCATTAACGACAATAGGTAACTTGTTGATTTGTTTTGCAAAATCAAAAGCCTTGGCCAAGCTGGTCTGATCGGTCTCGGCGCCGCATATAATCTCTAACAGGGGCATTTTATCTACCGGTGAGAAGAAGTGTAAACCGATAAAACTGGATTTGTCTTTGGCTTTTTCTGCCAATAAGCTCACGGGTAAGGTTGAGGTGTTGGTGCCCCAAAATCCGCCTTCTGCGAGTAACTGCTCGTGTTCTATTAATACTTGGCCTTTTAAGGTTTGATCTTCGAACACGGCTTCAATAATGAGGTCGCATCCATGTAGGTCTGCGGCTTTATCTGTGGGTTTTATAAAATCCAAAATGTGCTTCATTGTGGCGGCGTCCATACGGCCTTGATCTACTTTTTTCTGCAGTAGTTTTTGGCTGTAGCTTTTGCCTCGCTCGGCAGCGCTGAGTTGCTCATCTTTAAGGTCGACTTGAATGCCAGCCAAGGCCGCAGAGTAAGCTATACCCTGACCCATCATGCCCGCCCCAATAATGCCTAAACGTTGGATATGGTTTTGAGGCACGTGCTTAGGCCGCTGGTCGCCATTTTTAACCTGATTCATGTTAAAAAACATGGCCGTGATAATGTTTTTTGCTTGGTCGCTAAGCACGAGCTCAACAAATTTACGGCTCTCTGTGGTTTGGGCCGTGTCAAAGTCCAAGCGTGCTGCTTCAACCATAACATCCAGTATGGTTTCTGGCGCGGGCAGCAGGCCGCGCGTTTGTTGTTGTATTTGGGCCGCGGCTACAGCAATTTTAGCGGCCATTTTTGGGTTGCTAGTGTTGCCCCCAGGTATGCTATGGCCCTTTGTGTCCCATGGTTGCTGTGCCGCTTGTGAATCGCCCAAGCGATCCAATAACCATTGTTTAGCCGCGTCAAGTAGTTGATCTTGTTGCGCAACGCAGGCATGGATTAAGCCTGCCTTTAGGGCTTTTTCTGGCGTCAGTTGTCGGCCTTGCGTGAGTAATGGTAGCGTCGCTTCTAAACCAAGCAGATGAGTCATACGTACGGTGCCACCGCCGCCCGGCAGCAGACCCAATGAGGCTTCTGGCAAACCCAACTTGACACTTTTGTGTTGCCATGCGATACGATAATTACAAGCTAAACAAATTTCAAACCCACCGCCCAGCGCACTGCCATTGATGGCCGCGACTACGGGTACGGGCAGTTTCTCTAACTGCCTGAAGCTGGCTTTCATCCCTTCCACCTGCGCTAGAAGCTCTGCGGCTTGCTCTTGCTCAACAGACCTGAGCCAGTTGAGGTCGCCACCAGCAAAAAAGGTGGTTTTAGCCGAGGCAATGATGACTCCAGTGAGGCCTGCTTGCTGTTGCAAGCGGGCCACGGCCTCGGCTAACAGTGGCATAAACGTTTGATTCATGCAGTTTATGGGGCCGTCCATGTCCATAGTAATGGTAACGATGCCATGTGGGTCTTGTTGGTAATCAAAAGTCTGAGTGCTCATGGGTTTAATCTCTCTCAATAATGGTGGCGATACCCATGCCGCCGCCGACACAAAGGGCAATGAGGCCACGTTTGGCGTCACGTCGTTCAAGTTCGTCTAACATAATGGACACTAGGCAGCCGCCTGTAGCTCCTAGGGGATGACCCATAGCAATGGCGCCGCCATTAACGTTAGTGATCGAGTCATTAATGCCTAAGTCTTGCATAAAACGTAAGGCCACACTGGCAAAGGCTTCGTTGATTTCCCATAGATCTATGTCGGTGACATTAAGACCTGCCTTGGTTAAACATTTTTTGGCGGCTGGACCGGGGCCGGTGAGCATAATCACTGGGTCGTTGGCGACTACGGCTGTTGCTGTAATGCGTCCGCGAGGAGCGATACCCAGTTTGTCACCGATAGTTTGGTTGCCAATTAACACTGCACTAGCGCCATCTACCACACCCGAAGAATTGCCCGCCGTGTGGCGGTGGCCGATTTTTTCCAGCTGAGGATATTTGCGCAACGCCATGTCGTCAAAGCCGTAATCACCTAGTGCGCCAAAAGCCGGTTTGAGGCCGCCTAGGTCTACCAGAGTAGTGGCTGGCTTAATAAAGTCGTCGCGCTGTAAAATAGTGTTGCCTGTAGCGTCTTTAACGGCCATTACCGAGCCATCAAACCAGCCAGAATCTCGTGCGTGAACGGCCCGTTGTTGGCTTTGTAAGGCAAACTGGTCAAGTTGTTCGCGGCTGTAGCCCTCTATACTGGCAATTAAGTCCGCACCTATGCCTTGGGGTACAGAGAGGTTGTTGGCTATGTATTCTGGGTCGGCTAAAAATGGCCCGCCGTTGCTGCCCATGGGTACGCGACTCATGCTTTCTACACCGCCAGCAACAATCAGCTGCTCCATACCACTGGCGACTTTGGCAGCAGCGGTATTGACTGCTTCCAGTCCTGATGCGCAAAAGCGATCTAGTTGAAAGCCAGGTACGGATTCGCTCCAGCCGGCATGAATCACTGCGCTTTTGGCGATATTAGACCCTTGCTCGCCAACCGGGGTTACACAACCCATTAATACGTCGTCTACTTCAGCGGTGTCTAGGTCGTGACGTTGTTGTAAATCGCCCAGTAGACCCGCCAACAAATTGATGGGTTTGACGCCGTAAAGACTGCCAACACCCGCCTTACCACGGGAGCGAGGGGTGCGTATTGCATCGTAAATATAGGCCAGCGACATAATCATTTCCTAGTTTGCTCAAGCTGTTGTGAAGTCAATGTGTGGTCTTGCATAGGGGTTTGTCAAGTTGCAGTAGGTCGATTGCCTAGCGAGTTACAAGATGACTCGCCGGTCTTCATATATAATATGTTGTCCTGACCACCCTATACTGAAATTATGACTATAGAAACTCACCCTTTTGCTGTACTCACGCCCAGCTATATTATGGACGCCGTGGAGAGCCAAGGTTATCTGTGTGATGGCCGTATTTTGGCGCTTAACAGCTACGAAAATCGGGTCTATCAAGTGGGCCTAGAAGATCAGCCTACACCAGTGATCGCTAAATTTTACCGGCCAAACCGGTGGAGCGAAGCGCAAATATTAGAAGAACATGAGTTTAGTATTGCTCTTGAGGAATACGAACTGCCCGTCGTGCCGCCCTTGGTCAACCAACAAGGCAGCAGCCTTTCGACTTACGATTCGTTTAAGTTCGCCTTGTTCGAGCGCAAGGGTGGGCATGGCCCCGAACTAGATGATTTAGACAACTTGTACACCATGGGGCGCCTCTTAGGCCGTATTCACGCCGTGGGGGCCATTAAAGATTACCAGCATCGACCCGCAATTGATGCCGTTACTTTTGGTCATGATAGTGTGGCATTGATTAGCCAGAACTTTATTCCGCAAGAGCTAAAAACGGCTTATGACAGCCTTACTACCGATCTGTTGCAGCGTATTGATGCAGCCTTTGCAGCAACGCAGGGCGTCAATTACATTCGAGTGCATGGCGACTGCCATGGCGGCAACCTATTGTGGCGGGATGATGCGCCTCATTTTGTCGACTTTGACGACTCGCGTATGGCACCGGCGGTGCAAGATATTTGGATGTTGCTGTCTGGCGAACGAGAGCGTCAACGCGTACAGCTGTCCGAAATTGTTGAAGGGTATAACGAATTTTATGACTTTAAGCCCCAAGAGCTAGCATTGATGGAACCCTTAAGAACCCTGCGTATGATGTATTACGCGGCATGGTTAGCGCGTCGGTGGCAAGATCCTGCATTCCCGCACAGCTTTCCTTGGTTTAACACGGTGCGTTATTGGGGCGAACACATACTGGAATTACGGGAGCAGCTGTTTGCTCTTAGTGAGCCCACCTTAGAGCTAATTTAATGAGGAGTTAAACCAATGGCTTTGTTTACTGATACTGCAGCATGGGTGACTACTGAACACCGGCTCTATGCCGATGGTGTACAGCGCTTTATGGAACAGTCCATGGCACCCAATATTGAAATATGGTGTGACCAAGGTGTAGTAGACCGAGACTTTTGGTACCAAGCGGGTGAGGCTGGCATTATGGGCGCGTCGGTACCCGAGGCTTATGGCGGTGCTGGCGCCGACCTTTCCTTCGAAGCCATAACCATCTATACCCAAGCCTATTTGGCCGACATTAATTGGGGTTACGGTATTCAGTCTATTGTGATGCATTATTTGGTGACTTACGGCACCGAGGATCAAAAACGCCGTTGGTTACCCAAGTTAGTGTCCGGTGAGTTGGTGTCGGCCATTGCCATGACTGAGCCTGGATGTGGCTCCGACCTCAAGGCCGTGGCTTCAACAGCTAAACGCGATGGTGATAGTTATGTCATTAATGGCTCCAAAACGTTTATTACCAATGGCCAAACCGCCGAGTTGATTTGCGTGGTAGTAAAAACCGATTTAGCGGCTGGCTCAAAAGGCACTTCGCTCATTTTTGTAGAAACCGAACAGGCTCAAGGTTTCCAACGTGGCCGCAACCTAAAAAAATTGGGTATGAAAGGCAACGACACTTCGGAATTGTTTTTTGAAGATGTGCGGGTGCCCGTAGACAATTTGTTAGGTGGGGCTGAGGGTCAAGGGTTTTACCAGCTGATGAATCAATTGGTGTGGGAACGGTCGATGATTGGCATTACGGCGTTAGGCGCCATGGACTGTGGTTTACAACAAACCATTGATTACGTGCGTCAACGTAAGGCCTTTGGGCAGCCGATTATGGCGTTCCAAAATACCCGCTTTAAGTTGGCAGAAATGAAAACTAAAGTGGAAGTGACACGCAGTTTTATTAACGACTGTATTGCCAAACTTATTGATGGTTCTATCGACCCAGCTACTGCTTCGATGGCCAAGTACTGGGGCTCGCAGGTACAGAATGAAGTGCTGGATGAATGTGTGCAACTACACGGTGGTTACGGCTACATGATGGAATACCCCATTACTCGATTGTTTGCGGATGCTCGGGTACAAAAAATATACGGCGGCACCAATGAGATTATGAAAGAACTCATTGCTCGCTCGCTTGACGTTTAGGACCTACATATGATCAATCAAAAGCCATTAGTGGGCGTTAAAGTGGTTGAATTCGAAGGTATTGGGCCCTGTCCCTTGGCGGGCATGATGTTGGCTGATATGGGCGCAGAAGTGACCTTGATCGGGCGTAAGGCTAGCAATGAAAATGCCGCCAACATTACGCCAGAAGAAACTGCACAAGGGTTTTATCATCGTGGAAAAAAATCCATTCTAATCGACCTGAAGCAGCCCGAGGGTGTTGCACTGGCCCTCAAATTATCTGCTCAGGCGGATATCTTAATCGAAGGCTTTCGCCCGGGGGTGATGGAGCGTTTAGGTTTAGGACCCAATGTGTGTCTAGGTCTACAGCCTAAATTAATCTATGGCCGCTTAACCGGCTGGGGTCAAACCGGGCCACTGGCGCAAACAGCAGGGCACGACCCTAACTACATCGCCCTGTCGGGTGCTATGTATTACGGCGCACGCCCCAACCATAAACCGACGGCACCGTTGACCTTGGCAGGAGACGTGGCTGGCGGCACCATGATGCTGTTGTGGGGCGTTATGTGCGCCTTGTGGCAAGCCCAAGCGAGTGGTCAAGGGCAGGTGGTAGACGCGGCGATTACTGATGGTTCGGCTTATGCTTCGAGCTTATTGTGGATGATGCACAACACTGGGCAATTGCCCCAACAAACGGGCCAAAGCTGGGCCGACGGCGCAGCGCCATGGAATGACACCTATGTCTGTGCCGACGGTTTGTATGTCAATATATGTGCCTTAGAACCTAAATTTTATCAGTTGTTGCTAGAGCAGTTAGGCTTGTTGCATGAGCCAAGTCTGCTCAGCCAGTGGGATAAAACTCTGTGGCCACAGGCGCAGCAACAGTTGGCACAAGTGTTTGCCAGCCAAAGCCGCCAGCATTGGTGCGATTTGTTGGAAGGCACGGATGTTTGTTTTGCACCGGTACTTAGTTTTGGTGAAGCCACTAAACACCCACACAACCTTGCCAGAAACACCTTTATGCAGCTAGATGGCATTACCCAGCCCGCCCCAGCACCAAAAATGGGTCATGCTCAAATTAGCGTCACGTCGGTACCCGAAGCCGCTCAAGATACTTTACAATTGCTCGACCAGCTAGGCTTTACCGCTTCGCAGGTGAGCCAGTTGCAGAAAGACGGTGTGGTTTAACGTGCTAAATCGATCCAGTCGGCGATAACGGCAGCACCAGCAATGATGTAGGGGTCTTTTTGGGTGTCGTCGTAATCAAACTGATGATCTTCGGCGGCAGTCACAGGCTCAAGCCCTTGGTCCTGACGCAGGCTGTTGATTTTCTTTAAGTACCAGTCTTGTTCAGTGTGCCATTGTTGTGTTCTTTGTTGTAAGTTCAGGCTTATTTGTTTTGATCGAGCGTTTTCGTGCTCAGCCACAGCCTGCGTGTAAATCCAATTTGAGCTAGTGCTTTGGCGCGCGTCTTGTTGCTGTTGCAGGTGGGGAATGATTTTCTCAAAGGCAAAATAACGACGATGATCCACGGCTTTCACCTGATCCCACTTAAGGGCATGGGGCAGGCTGCTTTCGCCTACTTTGTTGTGGTCTTGCAGGTGTGGCAAGGTGATGTCGGGTAACACGCCTTGATGTTGAGTGCTCGCACCCGAAACACGATAAAACTTGGCTTGAGTAAACTTAATCTGACCACTGCTTAAATTACCAAACGTCTGCACCGTGCCTTTGCCATAGGTTTGGCTGCCAACAATTAAGGCGCGTTGATAATCCTGCATGGCGGCTGCAAAAATCTCTGATGCAGAGGCACTGTAGCGGTTAACCAGCACTACCACAGGACCGTTATAGGCGAGTAATGGATTACGATCAATTTGTTTTTCGATGACACCATCGGCGTAGCGTACTTGAACCGTGGTACCGGTTTCAATGAATAAACCGGTTAACTGATTGGCTTCTCTCAGAGACCCGCCGCCATTGTTACGCAGATCTATAACAATACCACTCACTTGGTCTTGTTTGAGCTCTTGTATCAAATTATATACATCACGGGTGGTACTGCGATAATTTGGGTCACCCCGTTGAGCTGCAGCAAAATCCATGTAGAAGGTGGGCAGGGTAATCACACCCATGGTCACTGGGCCTTGATCTGTAGCCACGGTTACGAGGGACTTTTTGGCCGCTTGATCATCTAAGTTAACCTTGTTGCGGCGAATTTGAATGGTCTTTTTAGTCTGCTGTAAATCGCCACCTGGAATGATTTGTAAGTTGACTAAGCTGCCTTTTGGGCCGCGAATTTGGTCGACTACATCATCCAAACGCCAGCCTAGTATTTCCTGCATGGGTTCGCCTTGCTGGCTCACCCCAACAATATAATCGGCTGCCTGTAGGTCACCGGCCTTATCGGCGGGCCCACCGGCCACTAGGCGCACTACTTTGGTGTAGTCGTTGTCTCTTTGTAACACCGCCCCAATACCTTCTAACGAAAGGCTCATGTCGATATTGAAGTCTTCTACATTGCGGGGAGACAAATAGGTTGTGTGGGGGTCGGTGACCATGGTGATGCTGTTGCTTAATGCTTGATAGGCATCCCTGAGCTCCACTTGCAGTACCCGCTTACGCATATTGAGGTAGCGTTTTTCTAGACGATTTTTAATCTCCGCCTGAGTTTCATTGCTCAATTGACCATTGATAAACTCGTTTTTAAGCTGCTTGCGCCACAGGTTTTTGATGGCTTGATGGCTAGGTTGGCGTGCTGCGTCTTGTGGTGCCATGGCTATGTGTTCGCTTAACTCAAAGTTAAACATGGCAGATGGTTGCGATAACCATGCGAGATTAAAGTCAATAAATTCTAGCCGCCGCTGCTGTAATAAATTGTACATGTCGGCCATAGGGCGTAAGTCGCCTAGAGGCAATAAATCATCTAATTCATGCTTAAGGTACTGATATGGCGCCAGATCCGTTTGGCTTAAATAGCTTTTTAAAGGGTCTAATAAGGTTAAGTAGTTAGTGAATACATCATTAGCAAAACCATCGTCGTTAACTCTCGGTTGGTAATGCTGCTGCTCAAGCAAGTGCATAATTTCTTTGGTTAATTGGCCTTGTTGAGCGGTAAAAGTAACCTTCAAAGGGCTGTTGTTGGCGACCACTAAAGGCGCTGAAAAGATGCTGTAAGTAAAAACTAGGGCAGTTAATAATGTACGTGTAGGTATCATAGAAAGGTAAATATAAGTGACGCTGTAGCAGCGATTAAGAGTAATACGATCTATATTAGCGTGATTTTGCCAAAATGTTCAAACTCGCTGGCCCACAATTAGACCATTTAGGCTGCGCTTTACATAATCATTACGTCTAACGCCTCAGAATGTGGCACACTAAGCCCTTTGACTTAAGGAACACCTGCCACTATGACGGCTCAAGATACGCAACACGCCTACCTTGCTGGTTTGATGGATTTTATCAAGGCATCTCCCACACCATTTCATGCGGTGTCTAGCATGGCCGATGCGCTTGCAGCAGCAGGTTATCGCCGATTAGCGGTGGCTGACACATGGGGCTTAGAGGCTGGAGGTCGATATTTTATTAGCCGTAATGACTCCACAATCATTGCTTTTGTGTTACCGCAACTGCAAGGTCTGCAGCGCTTACACATGGTGGGAGCCCATACCGACAGCCCATGCCTAAAAGTTAAACCCAACCCCGAAGTAAAACGCAAAGGGTATCAACAATTGGGTGTTGAGGTGTATGGCGGAGCTCTGTTGCACCCTTGGTTTGATCGAGACTTATCCCTAGCGGGGCGAGTGGTGTGTCGCAATGATGACGGCGTGCTAGTGAGCCATTTGATCGACTTTAAGCGTCCGGTGGCGTGTATCCCGAGTTTAGCCATTCATCTGGATCGAGAGGCCAACAAAGGCCATAGCGTTAACGCTCAAACCGACCTACCGGTGTTATTGGGGCAGGCCCTGGGCGATGACTTTGACTTGCGACAATTGTTGGTCAAACAGCTCGCCACTGAAGGCCACCAAGTGGCGCAAGTGGTGGATTACGAGTTAAGTTTCTATGACGCTCAAGCCCCTGCTTTAGTGGGCATTAAAGAAGAGTTTTTGGCCGCTGCGCGGTTAGATAATTTATTAAGTTGTTACATGGGTTTAACTGCCATGCTTGCCGCCGATACCACGCAAGGCATGTTGTTAGTGTGCAATGATCATGAAGAAGTGGGCAGCCAGTCGGCAGAAGGCGCGCAAGGCAGCTTTTTAATGTCGGTATTACAGCGTATTTACCCTTCGGCAGAACAATTACACCAAGTGTTAGATGCCTCCACGTTTATCTCGGCCGACAATGCACATGGTGTGCATCCCAATTTTGCTAATAAACATGATGAACAGCACGGGCCAAAATTAAATGCAGGGCCAGTAATTAAGGTCAATGCAAATCAGCGTTATGCCACTAACGCGGTCACCAGTGCCATGGTTAAAGAGCTGGCGGCTCAAGCCGATTTGCCTATTCAAACCTTTGTGGTGCGTAGCGACATGGGTTGCGGTAGTACTATTGGGCCTATTACCGCCGCCCAGCTGGGTGTGCGAACTTTAGACTTGGGAGCGCCAACCTTTGCCATGCATTCAATTCGGGAGTTAGCAGGCAGTGCCGATGCGCACATTACCCACCAATTGTTGCAAGCGTTTTTTGAGACTCAAATGGTGGTCTAGGTGAGGCTGCTTTGAGTTATTGGTGCCTTACTAAAAATGCTTGGCTGTTACCTGCTTCTGCCGCCACTGCCAAGTCGTTCAGCTGGTCGTCGGCAAGGCTACCAAACCAGCTAATAACGGCATGGCAGGTGCCGCTTTTCAAGGCTTGTTTGGCAAGACTCATGGTGTCATGTTGGGCGTTGGGTTGTAATAAAATAATTTTATTAAGGTCAAACCCTGCGGCTTGCAATTGTGCCTTTGGCAGCAGTTTTGGTGGCGCCACCCAGGCTAACCAACGTTGGTCGTGGCTTAGTTGAGCTAACAACGGCAACAACATCTGTATGTTGCTCCAGGCTTCACCCCGCATAATTATTTCAGTAATGGGGCTAAGGTCTGGGGCGGGCGCCGTGTCTTCTTCATGGAGCCACAAATCTAGCTGATGTTCTGCCAGTATGCCGTTAACTGCGTCGCTGTTTGGGTGCTGTTGCTGCTGCCACATAATGATGACTCCATTGGGGTGAAAATAAGGAACTAATTGCCGCGGCGTATAACTCCCACGCTCAAACCTTCAATACTCAAGTGTTGTTGTGTGAGATCCACTTCGATGGGCGCGAAGTCTGGATTTTCGGCAATTAATTGCACCTGGTTGCCGTTACGTTGAAAACGCTTAACGGTCACTTCGTCATTCAATCGAGCGACCACCACTTGGCCATTACGGGCTTGATCGGTTTTATGAACCGCCAATAAATCGCCATCGTAAATGCCGATGTCTTTCATAGACATGCCACTGACTTGTAATAGGTAATCGGCTTTGGGGTAAAATAGGTTTTCCGGAATAGCGCAATAATCACTAATATGCTCTTCGGCGAGTAACGGGCTGCCGGCTGCAACCATGCCTATAATGGGTAAACCCAGCTCTTCCTCATGCATGTCTGGCACTCGTATGCCACGCGATGCGCCGGGCATAATCTCGATTGCGCCTTTGCGTGCTAAAGCCTTAATGTGCTCTTCTGCAGCGTTGGGAGATTTAAACCCAAGCTCGCGAGCAATTTCGGCACGGGTAGGGGGAAACCCCGTGTCGATGATGTGACTTCTGATGCAGTCTAGAACTTGATCTTGGCGTGGCGTTAATTTAATCATGCAAAGGCCTCTTGGCTGTTTGTCTTCAACTGGTTGTTTGTACAGTTACTGTATATAATACCAGTAATGGCGCTGCTGGCAAGTTTTATTTTTAGTCTTAGGTTTTGTCTCCAAGTTGTGTCAGCTATTGTGGTTAAAATGGTGTACCCTTATGTGCCTTCGCCGGCCCCTTTGTAGCGCCTATTATTAAGAATTACGAGTTAAGAGCCCAACCCAGTGTCTAAAACTGCCGACGTTAAACACGATATCCAACAATTGTATCGCCAACTTCTTAAACAACTGGGTTTAAACGCCCGGTGGGGCCAAAAACAAATGATTGCCACCGTAGCTAATCATTTTCTGGCCATCAAGATGGATGCCGAAGGCCAGCGTAAGGGTGACAACCCTGCGTGTATTGTAGAAGCAGGTACCGGTACCGGTAAAACCTTGGCCTACATGGTGGCATGTTTACCGATTGCTCAAGCGCTTGAGAAAAAGCTAGTGATCGCTACAGCCACTATTGCTTTGCAAGAGCAAATTGTGCAAAAAGACCTTCCCGCCATTAAAAAACACGGCGGTTATGATTTTGATTTTCAGTTGGCAAAAGGCCGCAGGCGTTATGTTTGTGTGTCGCGACTTGATCAAGCCCTGTCACAAAACGCCTCTTTGGACCCCACTCAAGCCCTGTTCGAAGACGAGCTGGCGTTGAAGTTGGATGGCCAGCAGCAGGCCTTGTATAAGGATATGGTCATGCAGCTGGGCGCCAGTAAATGGGATGGCGATCGGGATGCTTGGTCGGATCCATTACCAGAAGATCATTGGCGGCCTATTACAACCGACCATAGAGGTTGTACGAATCGCCGGTGTAGTCATTTTAACGAATGTCCCTTCTTTAAAGCCCGTGCAGGCCTAGAGCAGGCTGATTGTATCGTCACTAACCATGATTTGGTGTTGGCCGATTTGGCGCTAGGGGGCGGTGCTATATTACCGGCACCCGAAGACACCATCTATATATTTGATGAAGGCCATCATTTGGCCGATAAAACCCTTAAACAGTTTACTCACCAGCAAGGCATTCGACAGCTAAACCGTTGGTACGGCCAGACTCGATCCGGTTTAAAAAAGTTTGTTAAAGAGTGGCAGGGTGGTGGTCGGGGTGCTCAGTTGAGCGACCAAGTGCAAGAACATGTGCAGTCTCTCGAGCAGCAGTTAATTAGTTTGGAGCAGTTTTTAGATCAACCCGCATTTAGCCCACAAGACGGTTACCAACAGCAAGAAAGCTATCGTTTTCCTCAGGGCGTAGTGCCTACTGAATTGGTGCAAATAAGCCATGATATGGGTTTGACGAGTGCTCGTTTGGCCCGTGACTTGGGTGCTTTGCATGAACTCATGGACGACGTCGTTAAAGGTGAACAAAACGGTTTAGCCAAAGATCAGGCCGAAACCTACCTTGCGGCATTTGGTTTGTTACAACAAAATGCGGAGCAGCAACTTGCCTTATGGCAGGCCTACGCCAAGGTTGATACAGAAGGTGAAGTGCCGATGGCCCGTTGGCTACAGCATTGGCAAACGCCAGAACGGGTTGATTTAGAGATTTCTGCGAGCCCGATTTTGGCCGCTAATCTGTTACAAGAAAACCTCTGGAAACGTTGCTATGGGGCATTATTAACCTCGGCTACGTTAACCGCCCTAGGCCGATTTGATCAGCTGTTAACCCATGCTGGGCTAAACCCAAAAAGCGCCATGCTGGCAGTGGCTAGCCCGTTTAATTTTTCCCAATCACAAATCTGTGTGCCTAAAGAAGCGGTGGAACCCGGGCCCGAAGCGGTATTTGTAGAAAACTTGATTAAAGGGCTCGAGGCTCAACTCAACCCTGATGAAGCTAGCCTAGTGTTATTTACCTCACGCAAAGTAATGCAATTGGTATTTGAAGGCATGCAAGACCATTGGCAAGATGTTATTTTGCAGCAGGGTGAGTCGTCTAAACAACGTTTGCTCAATCAGCACAAACAACGCATAGACGATGGCGAGGGTAGCGTGTTGTTTGGTTTGGCTAGCTTTGCTGAAGGTATTGATTTGCCGGGTGATTATTTAACCCATGTGGTGATTACTCGATTGCCGTTTACGGTACCTGATCGACCGGTACCCGCCGCATTGGCTGAATGGATTGAAAAATCAGGTGGCAATAGCTTTATGCAACTGTCGGTGCCCGAAGCCAGCGTGCGCTTGGTGCAGGCCACAGGGCGTTTGTTACGTAAAGAAGATGACAAGGGCCGCATCACGATATTGGATAAGCGTATCGTTAGTAAACGTTATGGGCAGCAACTGTTACAATCGCTGCCACCGTATGAACAAAAGTTTGCCCCAAGGTAAACACCTCAGCGCTTTGTATCTGGCGCTTAAACTCTCTATACTGCCACGTTTGCAGTTAATCAAAATAGGGCAACATGGCCCTAGAATGGAATAACACCTTGAACTCAAATCAACAACAAAACTGGTCATTGGACGATTTCCAAGTGCCAGAAGTAGAAGATAAAACCCGTTTTCATGATCTTGACTTGCCCGATCAAGTGATGCAAGCCGTTGCTGCTTTAGGTTATCAATACTGCAGCCCCATCCAGGCATTAACATTACCTGAGTCTCTAGGCGGCAAAGACATTACTGGCAAGGCGCAAACAGGCTCCGGTAAGACTGCTGCATTTTTGCTAAGCATGATCACTGATTTTCTTGATTTTCCGATCCAAGGCCCGCGTCGTTTTGGCACTCCTAGAGCGCTAATTATTGCCCCCACTCGTGAGTTGGTAATGCAAATTGCCAGTGATGCCGAAGACTTAACCCGCTTTTGCGATGTCAATGTGCAGCAACTTGTGGGTGGTATGGATTTTGAAGCGCAACAAAAACAGTTGAAGCAAAAGCCCACGGACATCATGGTGGCTACACCAGGCCGATTGTTAGATTTTTGTCGTCGTGGCC
The DNA here is from genome assembly GCA_029938085.1 of Oceanospirillaceae bacterium. GTDB lineage: Bacteria > Pseudomonadota > Gammaproteobacteria > Pseudomonadales > Balneatricaceae > Njordibacter. The sequence goes on from JAPYOS010000003.1 coordinate 160,014, forward strand.
ATGTTAATTTACGCGAAGTGGAAGTGGTGGTATTGGACGAAGCGGATCGTATGTTAAGCATGGGCTTTATTCCCGATGTGCGCGCCATTATTCGCCAGACTCCAAAGAAAGAAGACCGCCAAACCTTGTTGTTTAGCGCCACCTTTAGTGACCAGATTTTACGCTTAGCGGAGCAGTGGACGTTTGAACCCGTACATGTGGAAATAGAGTCTGACGAGTTAGCCAACGAAAGTGTTGAACAAAAATTCTTTTCTGTGGCCCGATCCGACAAGTACAAAGTCTTGCTCAATAGTTTGAAGACCATGGATGTAGAGCGTGCCATCGTGTTTGCTAATCGTCGCCACATTACCCGTGATTTGGCCGATAAGTTACAAAAAGACGGCATTCGTAGTGCGCTATTGTCGGGCGAGGTGGCGCAAGCCAAACGGGTAAAAACCTTGGAGCGGTTCCGCAGTGGTGATACCCCTATATTGGTGGCCACAGACGTGGCGGGCCGAGGTATTCACGTCGACGGTGTTAGTCACGTGTTTAACTACGACCTACCCGAAGAATTGGAAGATTATGTACATCGTATAGGCCGTACAGGCCGTGCGGGCGCCACCGGCACCTCCATTAGTTTTGCCTCTGAAGATGATGCGTTTTTAATTCCAGAATTAGAAGAACTCCTAGGTAAACGCTTACATTGTGAGCCAACTCCAAGCGAACTGTTAGTTTAAAGGTGGATTAATGAGTTCTCAACATCGAGTAGCGGTGATTGGTGGCGGTAGTTTTGGTACCGTTCTCGCCGATATCGTAGCCCACAATGGTTACCCTGTACGTTTATGGATGCGTGATGAAGCCCTAGCGCAGGAAATTCGTGACACGCGCATTAACTCCCGCTACGTGCCGGGCCTTAGTTTGCACGCAGACCTAGAAATCGTGACAAATTTGGGCGACTGTATTAGCGCAGCTGATACGGTCATCTTTTCGGTGCCAAGTAAGGCATTTCGGGGCATATTGGATTTAGTCAAAGACTTCATCACCCCAGAACAAAACTTAGTGACCACCGCAAAGGGCATTGAACCCGAACGGTTTTTGCTTATGAGCCAAGTGTTGGAAGTGTACTTCCCTAACAACCCCGTCGGTGTGATCAGCGGCCCTAACTTAGCCAAAGAAGTGGCTGCAAAGCAGCTTACCGGTACGGTTATTGCCAGTGATAGCGAGACCTTGCGCGAAACCATACAAGATGTTCTTCAGTGTAGCTTCTTTCGAGTGTACGCCAGTAACGACCGCTATGGCACGGAATTGGGCGGCGCGCTAAAAAATATTTACGCCATTGCTGCAGGCTTGAGTGCTGCCATGGGCATGGGCGAAAATACACGCAGTATGTTGCTCACACGTAGTTTGGCAGAAATGAGCCGCTTAGCGGTGCATATGGGTGCCAACCCAATGACCTTTTTGGGGCTGGCAGGCGTAGGCGATCTTATTGTGACTTGTATGTCGCCCTTGAGCCGAAATTACCGAGTAGGCTATGCTTTAGGCCAGGGTAAGAGTTTAGATGACGCCGTTTCCGAATTGGGTGAAGTGGCCGAAGGGGTAAATACCCTCGCCTTGGTTAAAGCTAAGTCGGATCAACTACAAGTGCATATGCCCCTAGTTGATGGCCTATATGCCTTGGTTTATGAAGGTGCAGACGTGTCAACCGTGGCTCAGTCTTTGATGGCTAGAGATCAGAATTCGGACGTTGAATTTGTATTAAAACGAAGCTAACCAGGGCTCCGTTTGTCAGTCACAGCACTTGAAACATGGGCGTCTAGCCCCTATGTTGTTAGTACCACCACATACAATGGAGTTGAATGAATGCAAGCGTTAAAGAACAACCTCACCTCAGAAGCCTTTTGGCTACGTTTGGTATTTATGTTGTTAAGCCTGTTATTAGTGGAGATTGCGGCATCTGTTTTAGTGTTGTTAGTTGTAGGCCAGTTTTTATACCGTTTGTTTAATGAGGAAAGTCACGCCAAAATACTGCAGTTTAGTAACAGTTTAGGCCGCTTTATTCTGCATAGTTACCGCTTTTTGTCGTATCAAACAGACACCAAACCGTTTCCTTTTAGCGATTGGCCCGAGGCTGAAGACTTACCCAAGGAAGACGATTAATGAAACTGTTGTTGGTGCGTCATGGTGAAGCGAGTTTTAATGCTTCAACTGACGCCCAGCGCCCACTTACACAGCAAGGCATTCGTGCAGTTGAACAACAAATCGCCAATGCTGCGATCCCCTGGGCCGATTTTTCTGCCCTATGGGCCAGCCCTTACCTACGGGCGCAGCAAACGGCCCAGCTGATTCAAAGTCGCTTAGAAGAGCAGTCACTGCCCTTGGCGCTACAAACTCATAAGGCCATTACGCCTCATGGGGAATTAACCCAAGTACAAGATTTTTTGTTAACACAACCTCAAACCGGTATTATTTTGGTGACTCATCAGCCGCTGGTGAGTGGTTTGATTGGGCAGTTTTGCCATGCTGACCCCTATCTTGGTGAGCCCATGATGCCTGCCTCAATGGCTTTATTAGAAGGCGAGATAGCCGCCGCCGCATGTATGAGATTGACTCAATTGGAGCACCCATGAAACTGGATTTCAAAGCACTCGTAGTGTTATTAATACCCTTGACCTTGTCGGCTTATAGCGCCAATGGTTATGCCGATGCGGCGCTCAATATGGTTCCGGGCAGCCGTTTAGTGGAGCGTTCTACGCTTGGCGCTCCTTATTATGTGTTGCCAGTCAGTAGCATGCGCAAGGTTAATGGCATTATCGCCGCTGAACATAATTTGTATTTAACCGGTGAACTGTCGGCCTACACATGGGAAGTGGTGCCAGGTATGGGGCCTGAACGAGCCCACTTAACCAGCCTGTCGCAGTTACAACAAGCCGGTGCAGATATATTGTTTGACTGCCATGGCCGCGCCTGTGGTTCTAGCAATCAATGGGCTAATCAAGTGTTTCACGAGTCTGGTTTATATGGCTTAGATGATCAGCAACGTTACACTGCACTCAAACAAAAGGTACCACAAGGGGTGGACTACTATGCGCTTTACACCACCCAAAAGGGTAATCGTAAAGTCTACCTGCATTTAGAACACTTACAGGGTATGACCCAGCATATAGGACAGTAATTATGCCAACAGTGGCCTTAGTTTTAGGCAGTGGTGGGGCCAGAGGAAACGCCCATATTGGCGTTATACAGGTACTACAAGAACAAGGATTTGATATCGTCAGCATCGCTGGCTGTTCCATGGGCTCGGTAGTGGGGGGGATGTATGCCGCAGGTCAATTGCCGGCATTCACTAGCTGGGTAACGGGGCTCTCTCGCTTTGATGTGTTTCGATTGGTGGATATGTCACTGTTATCCATGGGTGCGATTAGGGGTGAAAAAGCCTATGCAGTGTTAGAAAACTTGGTAGGAGATCAGTTGATTGAAAACTTACCTATTCCCTATACCGCGGTGGCAACCGATTTGGTGAAGCAGCAAGAAGTGTGGTTTCAAAGTGGCCCTATGATGGATGCCATACGCGCCAGCGTAGCGGTACCGGGCATGATTATGCCGGTGACTGAGGATGATCGCTTTTTAGTGGACGGTGGTTTGTTGAACCCTGTGCCTATTATGCCTACTGTTGCTGATCAAGCCGACCTCATTGTTGCTGTCAATCTAAATACCGATGTGGCACACCACCCGGTGCTCCAAAGGCCTAATTTGAATAGTGATGGCCACCACGACGAGTGGACCGCTCCCAATGCTAAGGTTAGTAAAAGCCAACGTAGCCATCTGCAATGGAATAAAATGGAAATGCTCAATCAGTGTTTCGAGACCATGCAGTCGACCATGGCCAAATACAAAATGGCAGGTTATGAACCCGACGTTGAGATTAAGGTAGACCGCAACGAATGTAGCTTTTTTGAGCTATATCGCGCTAAAGAAATGATCGAAGTGGGGCGAAAAGCCGCGTTATCTGCCCTGCAAGCAGGGCATAAAATCTAATTAACGCTCGATCCAGCCTAGGACTTAATAAGCGTTAAGAACTCGGCGCGGGTGCGGGCGTCTTCACGCAGCTTGCCCAGTAGTACCGAAGTCTTCATGTTGGCATTTTGTTTTTGTACACCACGCATCATCATGCACATGTGTTGCGCTTCAATGATAACCCCCACCCCTTTAGCGTTGGTGACTTCCATAATGGTGTCGGCGATTTGTTTGGTCATATTTTCTTGAATTTGTAGACGGCGGGCATACATATCTACAATCCGTGCCACCTTAGACAAACCCAACACTTTACCCGAGGGTAAGTAGGCCACATGGCACTTGCCAATAAACGGTAACAAGTGATGCTCACATAGAGAATACAGTTCGATGTCTTTAACGATCACCATCTCTTCGTTGTCTGAAGGGAATAGGGCGCCGTTGATCACTTCATCAATGTTCTTTTCGTAACCGTTATTAAGAAACTTAAAGGCTTTGGCAGCCCGTTTAGGGGTGTCCTTTAGGCCTGGGCGGTTTAAGTCTTCGCCGATGCCGGCGATGATATCTGCGTATGCTTTTTCCATGGGAATTCTCGGTAAAATGGCGGCTTCAAATTTAACGCGCACCATACTTGATGCGCAGGCAGAGGTAAAGGCTAGTGTCGCTTTAGAGCTTAAATTGGGTTTATATTAACTCATTTTTACCGACTTTTGCGGCTGTTCTTGAGTAATACGTAAACTGCACCGGTACCACCGTCTTTGGGTAATGCCGAAGTAAATGCCAACACCTCATCCACTTGCTGTAACCAATGGCTCACGTGGGACTTAAGTAAGGCCTGGCCGGCACCACGAAGATCACCATTATCATCCGTATAACCCGCGCCTGCTTTGCCATGTATGATCAGGAGGCAGCGGTCGCCCTCGGCTTGTGCTTGTTTGATTGCCCGCCAAACCACTTCACGGGCTTGCTCTACTCGATACCCATGTAAATCGGCAAGCAGAGTAGGCCGCATATGACCATGTTGTAAGCGGCGTAAACTGGCGGCATCCAAGCCGGTACGGTGGTAGCTCAACAGTTGTTCAGACTCGACCATAATAAAGCCATCTTCCCCCAACGCCGCCGCAGTAGGAGTGACTTGGGTGGCCGAAGCCCGTCTGATAGCAAGGCTTTGGGCGTCTTTGGATGTGGTTTTAGGGCTGGTTTGGCGGCCCGGCTTACGTAGCGGTTCCACCTGACCCATAGCCAGCCTAAAATCATGCTTTTCGTCTTGCTGGTTCATAATTATTTATTGCCATTGGACTAGTGGTTTATACCCAGATAGGCGGTGAGGTAATGGTATCGATACTGTGCTTAGCTTACAATGGCGCGTCCAATAATTTGTGTGTAATTGTTTATGAGTACCACCTTGCTGCAGTCTATAGAAGCCGCCGAACATGCCTTAACTGAAGCCCAAGTGCATTTTGGTCACGGTACTGACAATGCGTGGGACGAAGCTGTGTTTTTAGTGTTAGGTGCCTGTGGGCTGCCGTTAGATGCGAACCAAGAGCAGTTGCAGACCGTGTTAACAAGCGCACAGTTGACAACCGTAAGCCAGTGGTTGTCACAACGTATTGACCAGCGCCTGCCGTTGCCTTATTTGCTGGGTGAAACCTGGTTTGCCGGCATTCCTTTTGCCGTTAGTGAGGCTGTTATCATCCCGCGTTCGCCCATGGCTGAGCTCATTGCGGAACACTTTGCACCGTCTTTGAAGCAGCCACCGAAAAAGGCTCTAGACTTGTGCTGTGGTAGCGGTTGTATTGGTATAGCCATGGCCTTGCACATGGAAATTCCTCATGTGGATATGGGTGACATTGCACCTGCTGCCTTGGCGCTAAGTCAGCGTAATATTGAGACGCATGGGCTAAGTCAAAGCGTATCTGTGTATGATTCTAATTTGTTTGCTGGCCTTGAACCGGCTCAATACGATTTAATTGTTAGTAACCCTCCTTACGTGGATGCTAAAGATTACAATGAAATGCCCGCTGAATTTGCCCATGAGCCAAGGTTGGCATTAGTGTCGGGTGATGATGGCCTCGATTTAACCGCATTAATGTTGTCTCAGGCGGCAGATTGGTTAACTGATCAGGGTTTAATCGTCATAGAAGTAGGTAACAGTGAAGTGGCCTTACAGGCAGCGTTGCCGGAGGTACCATTTTTGTGGCTTGAGTTGAGTCAGGGCGGCAACGGCATTTTTTGCCTAACGGCGGCGCAATGCAGGCAGTACCAAGGCCGATTTACTGCATGGCAACAGTCTCGTTAGATTGCAGCTGGTGCCCGTATACAGCTATAATTTAACCTGAAATTTAATTTGAGTAAAATCACCCATGTCTGGCAATACCTTTGGTAAGTTGTTTACCGTAACCACCTTTGGCGAAAGCCATGGCCCTGCATTAGGCGCAACTATCGATGGCTGCCCAGCCGGTATTGAATTGTGTGAAGCCGATCTGCAAACTGATCTGGACCGTCGCAAGCCGGGCACATCTCGCCATACCACACAGCGCCGCGAAGCCGACCAAGTGCGCATCCTCTCTGGCGTATTTGAAGGCGTCACCACGGGTACGCCGATTGGACTGTTAATCGAAAATACCGATCAGCGTTCAAAAGACTACGGAAACATTAAGGATCAATTCCGGCCTGCCCATGCAGATTATACCTACATGCACAAATATGGCGTGCGTGATTACCGCGGAGGTGGCCGCTCGTCGGCTCGAGAAACGGCCATGCGGGTAGCAGCAGGCGCAGTAGCCAAAAAGTTTTTGGTGACTCAAGGTATTCAGGTTAATGGTTATTTGTCGCAATTGGGACCAATTAAACTCACTTGTCCAGACCCGTCTATAGTTAATGACAACCCTTTCTTTTGTGGCCAAGCCGATAAGCTCGAAGAGTTAGAGCAATTTATGGATGCTCTGCGCAAGTCTGGCAACTCCATTGGGGCCCAAGTAACGGTGATTGCCACTGGTGTTGCAGCTGGCCTTGGTGAACCTATTTTTGATCGCCTTGACGCTGAGTTAGCCCATGGTTTAATGAGTATTAATGCCGTTAAAGGGGTAGAAATTGGCGACGGCTTTGAGGCTGTAAGTCAACGGGGTACAGAACACCGTGATGAAATGACACCGACCGGATTTTTATCTAACCATGCCGGCGGCATTTTAGGCGGCATTAGTAGCGGCCAAGATATTATCACCCGTATTGCCCTCAAACCGACCTCCAGTTTGCACCTACCTGGTCAGTCCATTGATGTGCACGGCAATGCCGTTGAAGTGGTCACCAAGGGACGACATGATCCGTGTGTGGGTATCCGTGCAACACCCATTGCAGAAGCCATGGTCGCGTTAACCTTGATGGACCATTTTTTACGTCAGCGTGGTCAAAATGGCACCCCAAGTTATGATCTTCCCACCATTAACTAAGCAGGTATTGATGAAATACCTCCCGGCGATGGGCCTACGTGCCTCCGTAGCTATATTGTTAAGTTTGATGAGCTGTATGGCCTTAGCGGAGAGCATTCGTATAGCCACCACTACTAGTACCTATAACTCCGGTTTGCTCGATCATTTGTTGAGCGCCTACGGTGAAACTCATGACTTGGAAGTGCAGGTTATTTCCGTGGGTACGGGCAAGGCGCTGAGGATGGCACAAAACGGTGACGTTGATTTAGTCATGACGCACGCGCCTGTCGCAGAAGCTGCGTTTATGGACCAAGGTTTTGGTATAGAAGCCCGCAGCGTGATGTATAACGACTTCATATTGGTAGGCCCAAAGGCTGACCCAGCCAAGGTGCATGGCACCCACACAGTGACTGAAGGGTTGCAGCGCATCGCTGCGTTTAATAGTAAGTTCATATCCCGCGGTGACGATTCGGGCACCCACAAAAAAGAATTACAGCTGTGGCAACATCTAGGTGCTAGCCCGACCTTTAGTGGCTATTTAGAATCCGGCCGAGGCATGGGCCACAGTTTGCAAATGGCGTCCGAACTGGGCGCATACACCATGACCGATCGTGGCACATGGTTAGCATTAAAACAAAAACTCAACCTGCAACTGGTGTTAGAAAGTGACCCTCGGCTATTAAATCCATATCAGGTAATGTTGGTTAACCCAGCGCGCCATAGTCATGTAAAAGTCAATGAGGCGCGGGAGTTTGCCCAATGGCTAATCAACTCAGAAGGTCAAGCCGCCATCGGTAGTTTTCGTATTAACGGCGAAGCCCTATTTCTACCGTCTGCTGAGTAACTCAACCTATGAATGAATTATGGCACACCTTTAGCTCCGCCATTGCCCAACTTGCTAGTGGTGACCCCATGTTATGGGGCATTGTTGGGGTATCTTTTAGTGTGTCGGCCAGCGCCTTGTTTATTGCTTTGCTTCCTGCCTTAAGTGTAGGTTTTGTGTTGGCCTATTTTCGCTTTCCTGGCCGTTGGGCAGTCATTAGCTTGCTTAATAGTCTGCTTGCGGTGCCCACGGTGGTGGTGGGATTGGTATTGTATATGTTGTTATCTCGGGCTGGGCCTTTGGGTGATCTTAACCTCTTGTTTACTCGCCCAGCGATGATTGTCGGGCAGATCTTATTGTGCTTTCCACTGCTGGTCGCCATGAGCCTGAGTGCTTTTCAAGCGGCGGATCATCGGGTGTTAGAAACGGCAAAAACGCTGGGCGCAAACCCTTGGCAAGCCTTTGTGACCTTATTATTTGAAGTGCGTTTTGCCTTGTTAGCGGCGGTAGTCACGGCGTTTGGGCGTATTATCGCCGAAGTCGGTAGCGCCATGATGGTGGGTGGTAATATCCTTCACCACACCCGTAATATTACCACCGCCATTGCCTTAGAGACCGGCAAGGGCGAATTTGTGCAAGGCGTGGCGTTGGGTATTGTCTTACTCACCTTAGCCTTGGTGCTTAACGTGAGTTTAGGCTGGATGCAAAGTCACAGCCGCGTATTGAGGCATGGTACCTGATGCGTTTAGAGCTCACCAACGTGCGCCAAAGTTTTGGCGAGCAAAACTTGTTCGTTATTGATCAATTGCAGTTAATCAGCGGTAGCGCAGTGCATTTGCACGGGCCCAATGGCGCCGGTAAATCAACCTTGATGAAAATTATGGCAGGTTTACAAAAGCCAACTGCGGGGCAGGTTAAGCGAGTAGCGGACGTAGGGGAGACTAGCCTGCAGCAAGCCGTTATTTATTTACACCAAAACCCCTACTTGTTTGATACCAATGTACGCAAAAATGTGGAATATGGCCTGCGTTTACAAGGTCGTAAAGACGCTAAGAAAGTTGATCAAGTGCTGCAGTGGGCCGGGTTAGACCATTTACAGCATCGCCAAGCCCACTTATTGTCTGGCGGTGAACGCCAGCGTTTGGCTTTAGCGAGGGCCTTGGTGTTAGACCCTGCGTTAATCTTGCTCGATGAACCCACCAGTAATTTGGATGCAGGTTCATTAGAACGCATTGAGCAAATGCTCAGAGACTTGTATCAACGCGGCACTGGTTTTTTGTTGTCCTGCCACCAAGACAACGCCCTCACCAAGCTTTGTAATCAACATTGGCGCTTGGCCGATGGCAGTTTGTCTGGCTTAGACTAGTGTTTGCGCCCTTGGCCTTTTTTACCGGCAAAACTGCCTTTAGGTTTGTCGGCAGGTACGCGGAACAATAAGTACAAGTCTTGCAATAATTCAGGAATTTGCTCGCACAGTTGTTGGCAAAATTCCGGTTGGCGCCGTAACTCTTCTAGCTCCTCATCTTCGTCTAGTTTAGCTGCCAACATAAACGGCAACAAACATTCGGCTACGTCTTCTTCTTGTTGTGCAAACCATGCATCTTCTTGGCTAAAAATAAGCTCCATAAAACCCTGCGCCCAGTATTCAAGCAAACAGTCGTCTTCTTCGTCCAGCTCTAGTGTAAGGTCGCAAGGCAGGTCTATGTCTTGGTCTGATTCTAAGCATTCACGCAAGTAAGCATATTCTTGACGCATCAAGTTGAGCATTTCATGACGCTCCGCACTGTCCTCTTGCACTGGCGTTTCGGCTAATACCTGTTCGAGCCACTGCGCTTCGGGTAGTGGTTCTGGGCTAATAGCTAAGGCACACAAATAGCCATGCAGGGCAATGTAGTCCAAGGCTTCTTCTTGAACTTTATCGGATAGCAGGTAAGCATCAAGCTGGTCGATTTGTTGGTTGGTTAAAGGATCGCGAGTACCAGACATATTCAAAGCCCAAGATGAAAAAGAGCGCCCATTATAACCTATCAATCCGTTGTTTTGGTTTTCTCAAGAGGTTTTAATTTGAGCGCACCATGACTCAAGGTAGATTGATAATTATTGAGCCCATGCTGGTTAATGGTTTGGTTAGCCTGCAACATTTCTTCTAACATGCCGCTAGTGGCGGGTTGTAAGTCTGGGTTGTCACTGACTTGAGGCGACATCTTGCGCTTTAGTGCCGCTGCCGCTTGGGGGCTGCCAGAGAGTGTCATGCCCACAGCGGCCTGCCTTACCAGTTGTAAATCCTGGCTGGTGAGGTCGGGGAAAAAAGCTGTGGTCCAGCTAATGTTTCGGGCTTGCCAGATGTGCCGGTCGAGGCTGTCGGTAAGGTAATTCAGTGCAGATGAATTAGGGTTGCGGTTAAGTAAATAGCCTAAGGCTAATAGTCCGCTGTTCTTGGCTCTAAATTGTTCGGCGCTAATGACCCCTTGGCCGTCTTGTATATAAGCCACTATAGGCGATACGGTTGTTTCATCACAGATGTAACCTAAAGTTTCCAAAATGTTAGAGTGGAAGGTTTGTTGCCTTGGATCGGCAAGCAGCGCTAACAGAGTAGTGGTATCGGAACTGTTGTATTTAGACGCGTCCGCTTTCGGTACGCCGTGAGGGAAAAGTTGTTGCACAAAAGTGGTGACTGGCAGTGTGTCTGCCGAAGCTACACAACAAAAGCACAGGGTTGCCAATAATAAGCCTAGTGTTTTCATGTTAACTGTCCTCGCTTGAATCGTTGTTATTGGAAAAATGGTCGCATTCTTGTAGGTCAACGGTACGCGTACTACGACCTATACGAGGGTTCATCAATGCTTTTGATGAACTACTATTGTGGGAAAGGCCTTGGTTATGGCCAAATTCGTGAGCCCATAACACGCCCTCAAGGCGGTTGCTGGTTCTTACTACCATCATGGCGTTGCCAGGTTTGGGTGCGCAGCCCAAAAAATTGCCAAATCCACCACAGTAATTAATCATGTTGACGACTTTAACCTCGCCGTTTATGCCCTGTAAAAGGAATTGAAAATCTTCCGCACTGTTGATGATGCCCGTACCAAAATTGAATGAGCTCGGCGTACCCAGTTGGGTAAAACCAACATTGCAGCTTATGTCATGGTTTTCGTCTTGGGCGCTAAGCACGGCGTTCATGCTGGCGAGGATCGAATCAACTTGAGCATACTCGATAGGGGTTGACTGGTGGTGTGATATCGACAAAGAATGGGTAGCCAGGGTAGGGCTGCTTTCGGCTGTAATTGTTGTAGGAGCACCGCAAGCGGCGAGTGCAAGTAGGGTGAAAAATATAATAGGCAGGTTTTATTGGGTTGCGCATTGCATATATCCTTTTGCAGAATAGCTAAACAATCACAGCCAGCATGAATTAAATCATCCTGTGTATTACCTTAGTTATAGCATTTAACTAAGTTGGCGGCTAATTAGTTTTGTAACCTGCGCAAATGTTGATTGCTTGTGGGTGACATAGGCTGCTCCTTCGCGGATAATAGCGCGCCATGAATGACAGCCCCCAAAAACTCCTACATAGCTTATTTGGCTACGATGAATTTCGTGGTCAACAATTGGCGGTAATCGAACAAGTGCTCGCCGGTGGCGACGCGTTGGTATTAATGCCCACCGGTGGTGGAAAATCCATTTGTTACCAAATACCAGCGCTCATGAGAACCGGAGTGGGTGTGGTGATTTCGCCATTGATTGCACTCATGCAAGATCAAGTGGCCAGCATGCAGCAATTAGGCATTAAGGCCGAGGCCTTACACTCTGGCATAGACTGGGCATCTCAGCAAAAAATTCAGCAACAGGCCATTAACGGCGAGCTGGATTTGCTTTATGTGTCGCCCGAACGTTTGATGACCGACGCTTGTATGAGCTTGCTCATGAGCTGTCAAATTAGTCTGTTTGCCATCGATGAAGCCCATTGCGTGTCTCAGTGGGGCCACGATTTTAGACCCGAATACTTACAATTAGAATGTTTGCAGGCGCGTTTTCCCCATGTGCCTCGCATGGCACTTACCGCCACTGCAGATCGGCCTACGCAACAAGAAATGGTGAAGCGTTTAGGCTTACAGCAAGCGCAGCAGTTCATCAGTAGCTTTGATCGGCCAAATATTCGCTACCGCATCATGCAAAAACAAAAAGGTCGGCAACAGCTATTGGATTTTGTGCAGTTACAACATGAAGACAATGCCGGTATTGTTTATTGTATGTCGCGCAAAAAAGTAGACGAAACCGCACTTTGGTTAAGTGAAAAAGGGGTGGCAGCGTTGCCCTATCATGCCGGCTTAGGCGCAGAATTACGAGCCCACAACCAACACCGATTTCTAAACGAAGAAGGGTTGGTGATGGTGGCGACGATTGCTTTTGGCATGGGTATCGACAAGCCCAACGTGCGTTTTGTAGCCCACTTAGACCTACCCAAGAGTATTGAGTCTTACTATCAAGAAACGGGCAGAGCAGGGCGTGATGGCCTGCCTGCGGATGCATGGATGGTGTATGGCTTGCAGGACGTCATGTGGTTGAGGCAGCGGCTCGAACAAACCGATATGGACCAAGCCATCAAACGCTCGGAACAGTCCAAGCTAGATGCGATGCTGGGTCTGTGCGAAATTACTCATTGTCGACGCCAAGCCATTTTAAGCTACTTTGACGAAACATCATCCAGTTCCTGTGGCAACTGCGACAACTGCCTAGAACCGGTGGCGACTTTTGACGGCACACAAGTTGCCCGCAAAGCCCTGTCTTGTGTGTTTAGAAGTGGTCAGCGTTATGGTGTGGCTCACCTCATCGATATTCTCATGGGCAAACCCACCGACAAAGTGAAGCAGGCCGGGCACGATAAAATTTCAACCTTTGCCGTAGGCCAAGAGTTGGATCAAAAACAATGGCGCTCGGTGTACCGGCAGTTATTAGCCTTGGGTTTGGTCGCCAGTGACCCCGAACACTTTGGTGGTTTACGTTTATTGCCCAGTTGTCGACCACTGCTTAAAGGCGAAACGGAATTACAACTGCGCTTAGATCGTAAGGTGTCGGTTAAAACAGGCAAAGCACGCTTGCAAATTGCCGACGATGATCAGGATCTTTGGCAGTTACTACGTGAACAGCGTATGGCCCTAGCACAAGACCAAAACGTACCGCCTTACGTGATCTTTAGTGATGCCAGCTTATTAGAAATGCTTAAAATCAGGCCCCAAACCTTGTTGGAAATGAGCCATATACATGGTGTGGGCGAAAAGAAACTCGACCGTTATGGCGATGAGTTTTTGGCGGTTATTCGCCAACATGGCTAGCCAGCTATGTTAATATTACATCCAGTAACATAATTACCCTAGGAAGCCCTCCATGGCCAGTTTACAAGACCAATTGTTAAAAGCCGGATTGGCCAATGAAAAGCAATCCAAACAAGCCAGTAAGGCCAAAAAGAAACAAGCCCGCGACCTACGTAAAGGTGCCGACATCGGTGAAACTGCGGCCCAGCGCGCACAGCAAGAGCAACAGGCGCAGGCTAAACGTTCAAAAAACTTAAATTCTCAGCGTGATGCTGAACAACAACAGCGCGCTGTTGTGGCTCAAGTTAAACAAATGGTAGAACGCTGCCGGTTAGATTTGTCGGCCGGCGACCTAAGCTATAACTTTGTTGATGGTAAGGCCATTAAAAAAATCTACGTAGATGCTCAGCAACAAGGTGCGTTAAGCCGTGGGTCCTTGGTTATTGTGGCCTTAGACGGGCAGTATTCCGTGGTGCCTAAAGCGGTTGTCGAGCGTATCGAAGAACGCTCATCAACAACCCAAATTATTCGTGCAGAGGTTACCAGTGACGCGGTGCCAGACGAAGACGACCCATACGCTGACTTCGCTATTCCAGACGATTTAATGTGGTAACGCTTATGTTAACGCCAGACAAGCGCCAACAGCAATTACAAAAACGCCTACGTCGAGACGTCGGCCGAGCCATTGACGATTACGCCATGATCGAGCAAGGCGATAAAGTCATGGTGTGTTTATCCGGCGGCAAAGATTCTTACGCCATGCTGGATATTTTGATGCAGTTGCAAAAAAGCGCGCCGATTCAGTTTGATATTTTGGCCGTTAATCTAGATCAAAAACAACCCGGTTTTCCAGAACATGTGCTACCTGCCTATTTAACCAATGTGGGCGTCGATTTTCATGTCATCGAAAAGGACACTTACAGTGTCGTTAAAGAAGTGATCGAGGAAGGCAAGACCACCTGTGGCCTATGTTCGCGTATGCGTCGTGGCACCTTGTATCGCTTTGCTCAACAACGCGGTATCACCAAAATAGCCCTAGGCCACCACCGCGACGATATTTTAGAAACCTTATTTTTAAACATGTTCCACGGCGGCAAACTCAAAGCCATGCCTGCACGCCTACTCAGCGACGACGGTTTAAATACCGTGATTCGGCCCATGGCCTATGCTCGCGAGCAAGACATTGAAGAATACGCACAGCTCAAACAATTCCCCATCATCCCGTGTAATCTGTGTGGCTCGCAAGACAACCTACAGCGCCAGCACATCAAAGCTATGTTGCAAGACTGGGAAAAAAATCATCCAGGCCGCATCGAAAGCATGACCAAATCCCTGCAAAATATCGTGCCGTCACATCTCATGGATACCAAGCTACACAACTTCAAACAAACCCAACACATGAGCGACCAGCAAGTGTGTGAAGAAGTGGATTTGGCGCTATTGAACTTGCCGTTTTAACGACCGCGCCTGATCATAGGCCTAAAAGGGCAAGGTATAAACGCCTAAACCAATCACGCTAGCGCCTAACAAGCGCTGGCTCATGGGTTTTTTCAACAGGGCCTTTAACTGCTGGGCTAACAAGCCGGTGGCGAGGTTGGCGGGCAGGGTGCCAATGCCAAAGGCAAGCATAAGTAGACTCGAGGATTGCCAGTCGTTGGCACTTGAGGCCCATATAAGGCTGGAATAGACTAAACCGCAGGGTAACCAGCCCCAAAGACCACCCAAAGCCAGTGCTTGGGGGACTGATTTTATCGGCATTAAGGGTTTAGTTAGTGGCTGTAACCAGCGCCAAATGAACTTGCCCAAATGTTCGATTCGTTTAACACCTTGCCACCATTGGCCAATGGATAAACCCATTAACACGAGCATAAGCCCCGCTAACCACAGGCTGGCATTAAGGTATTGGTTGAGTTGTAGCACTTGGGCACCCAGGCCTATAAGAGCGCCTATGGCTGCGTAGCTTAAAATACGGCCTAGGTTGAACGCTAGGCTGTACGCAATAGCCTTACCCCCTTTGGGTACACCAAGGCTGAGGGCGGCACTGATGCCGCCACACATGCCAATACAATGGCCGCCACCGGCGATGCCAATCACCAGCGCGGCGAGTAAGCTGGGTTCCATTAGTGGTTTTTGGTCTGGGCTTTAGCGTCGTCTGGAATGAGATGGTCGTCGTCATCAAACAGAATGCTACTAGCGGGCGAGTCCATGTCGTCAAACTGGCCACTTTTGAGCGCCCAACGCATGCCCCAGGCGGCAAAGCTCACCAAGATGATCGCAATGGGTACTAAAACAAATAACATATCCATGGGTTACCTTCTTTGTTGCCTTTGCTTAGTAGTTAGCTGCCAACTCTTGCATACGCTGCCATAGGCCGGTACGTACACTAATGCCGTTGGTTTCACAGCGCGCACGGTAGGCTTCGATGTCGGCAGTGCCAGCAACGGCTTTACAGTCGGCAGGTGCTGGGCCGATGGTTATGCGCACTTCGTTCCACGCTAAATCGCGCTCTCTGGGCTGCAATAACCCCTTTAACTGGCCTTCTGGAGCCAAGTCAAAGCGTCGTATGCCGCCTTCTAGGTTGTTATAGTAGATACAAACACCGCTGCCATTAGCGCCATGCTCGGCTAGGTAACTGGCGATCGCTGGTATGGCAAAGGCGCCACAGGCTGTTTTGTGCATGCGAATTTCGTTGATGTTATGTTTAACGGCGTGATCAAAAGCCGCTTCAAACTGTACCAAGGCCGGTTGGCCGTGGGCATCAAAAATTAAGCTATCTCGGTTTTCTACCAACACTTTGGGTGCGCTTACACTGGAATCTAAGGCAGCCAGTGATGTTTCGAGTAAATCGCTATTGGCTAACCCATGTTGCATGCCAAAGGTAGCCCGCGCCCCCGCTGTTTTTTGGTCGGCTTCGTTAAAGCCGCGGCTGGCTACAACGCGTTGTACTAAAGCATTGAGTTGTTCGGCGCTCACTTGGGTGGTATCGCTCACGTTGGGTCCTTTTGTTATTGTTGGCTGACTTGGGCCGCTGCCTTGAGTCGGGTAGCGTTAAGCACTACCAATAGCGAACTCGTCGACATCCCTATGGCGGCTCCCCAAGGGGGAATTAGACCTGCTGCAGCGAGGGGTAGTGCAATCACATTGTAAAGCAAGGCCCAAGATAAATTTTGTTGCATGATAGTATGGGTTTGTTGGGCTTTACGCAATAACACTTGAATCAAGTTGAGGTTATCACGTAATAATAATGCGGGCGCACTAGACTTGCTCAAGTCTGTGCCCGACGCCATGGCCACGGCAGCATCAGCTGCAGCCATAACGGGTGCGTCATTAACACCGTCACCCACCATTAACACCCGTTGGCCTTGCTGTTGTAAATGGGTAATAAAGTCGAGTTTTTGTTGTGGCGTTTGACATGCATGCCAATGGCTTATGCCATGGTTGCGTGCCAGCTCAGAGACGTTGTTGGCCTGATCGCCTGATAGCAGATGTAGCTCGTACCCGTGTTGTTTGAGTTGGCTAATCGTATGGCAAAGTCCTTTACGCGGCGCATCGTTTATTTTAAACCAGGCTAATGCTTGGTGGGCATCGGCGAGCAGTAACCATAGGCCTTGCTCATCTGGAGCTTGAGGCTGCTCGGTGAGGTGGGCCGCAGCAAATTGACGCTGACCAAATCGCAGTTCCACAAGTTGATTGTTGGCGCTGTACTGGCCGCTAACACCTTGGCTGGTATGGTTGCGAAAGTTGCTAACCCGAAGCTTATCGTAGGTGATGATATCTAGTTGTGAAAATGCGCGAGCAATAGGGTGCTCCGACTGACTTTCCAACTGGCTGACCAATGATAAACATTGGGCGTCGTTGAGTGGTCCAAGGCTAATGGTCTGCTGCAAAGCCATAGCGCCGGTGGTGAGGGTACCAGTTTTGTCGAACACAATGGTGTCTATTTTGGCAATCTCTTCTAAGGCATCTTCTCGGGTCATTAAGATGCCTTGTTTACGTAAGCTAGCGGTGGCCACGGCGGTGGCGGTGGGCGCAGCTAAAGACAAAGCGCAAGGGCAGGTGATGACTAGCACCGAAAGGGTAATCCAAAAGGCTTTGTCTGGGTCAATAAAGTACCAAGTGCCATACACGCACGCCGATACGCTCAGCACAGCCAATACAAAGTAGTGCGCCACCCGGTCGGCTTTATAGGACATTTTTGGGCGAAAGCTGTGCGCTTGTTGCACTAAGCTCACAATTTGTTGCAAGCGGCTGTTGTCGACCTGTGTCACCTGTATGTCGATGCTACTGGCAACGTTAATGGTGCCGGCAGTCACTTGGTCGCCTAGTTGTTTATTGACAGGTAGGAACTCGCCACTTAATGCGGCTTCATTAATACTAGTGGTGCCACAGACGATGACACCGTCTGCAGGTATAGTTTCACCAGGTTTTACCCGCACTGTGTCATTGGTTTTGAGTTTTAACACGGCAATCTGTTGTAACGCTTCTTGTGGGCTTTGGTGGCCAGTCACAAGGCAACACATGGGTGGCAACAATTGATGTAATTGATTGCCAGAGTGGCCTGCATGGTAACGGGCTTGAGCTTCGACAAAGCGGCCAAATAACAACAGGAAAGTAAACATACACACGGAATCAAAATACACTTCGCCGGTGTTATTCACCGTGGCCCACAGACTTGCTAAATAAGCACCGCCAATGGCTAATGATACCGGTACGTCCATGACTAAGTGGCGGTTTTTTAAAGCGCGGTAAGCGGCCTTAAAGAAAGGCAGGGCTGCATAAAACACCACCGGTGTGGTTAAACCAAGGGCTAACCAGCGGAAAAACACCATTTGCTGCTCAGACATGTCTTGTGACTGGCCGGCGTATAATCCAAACGACAACATCATCACTTGCATTGTAGCAAGCCCAGAGATGCCTAAACGCATGATGGTTTGACGTTTGTCTTTGGCTGTTTTAGTCGCGGCTATAGTGGCTTGATAGGGGCTAGGCTGATAACCCACGGCGGCAATAGCAGCCATGATCTGGCTTAAATTAACGGCGTCGCTATGCCACTGTAAATAGGCGCGTTGGGTGGTGAGGTTAACGTTAAAATGAATCACCCCGTTGAGCTTGCGAACTTGCTGATGAAGTAACCAAATACACGCGGCGCAAGTGAGTCCCTCTATCACCAAATCGGCCTCTTTGGCGTTGGTTGTGTGGTCTTTGGTTTGGCTTTGGCGCACAAACGTGCTTTGAACGTCGGCATCGTCGTAGGCCTGCCACTGATTTTGGTGACTAGCACTTAGGTCTAGCGCCGTCGGCAGTATAGGAGATGAGGCTTGTGACAAGCTGCGATGACGATAGTAGTCGGCCAGCCCTTGATCGATAATAGTCTGAGCTACAGTTTCACAGCCAAGGCAACACATAGGCTGGCTTTGGCCATCCAATACGCAGGTATAACGGCTGGCTTGAACAACAGCTTGGCCGCAGTGAAAACAGTCCGTTTGGCTCACCGAAATAACGTCCTTAGTTTGCAATAATACTAAAGTGGGCAGGCCAAGGGGTGTGTATTTCGGAGCTTAAACGCCAACTGTTATCAGGCCCCGTGAGGTGCAAATAGCGTTTGCCGTCGATGGTTTTGTTGAGCGAACCATAATAGGAACCGTCTGGACGTAAGGCTAAGGTAATGGGTTGGTCAAGCGAGGCCATAGTAGGGTGCACTACGTCTAACAATAAAGTTGGGCTGACAACGGTTGGCGAAGATGTCACGACTAAACGCAAATCGCCGGTCAGGCTGTCTAAACTAATAGTGGCTTGCATTTCCATGGCGGCAGCTTTATCCAAGCGCGATGAATCTTGGTTAAAGTGCTTAGCGGTTTTAGCATAATCACCTTTTACCATGCCATCAAAGGTGACTACGGATAGGTACGCATAACTGGTGCCGTAGATGAATACGGCAAACAGTGGCGCAAGAAGGAACCAAAGCCAAGGCTGTTTGTACCAGGGTGCTATTGCAGGGTCGGTGGAAGGTGCTGAATGGGGCATGATTAGTCTCACTTAAAACAATTGATCTGCTGGAGCGATAAAGCGCGATTCTTGCGTCATTTCAAAGTCGCCATAGGCACTAGATTTTACCGAAAAAGTGATCGCTGTGTTAGGGGTGTCTAGGTTATCTACGTGCATCTGTATCCGTACCACGGCTTCATTGGTTTCATTGGCTGCTAGGCTCATCTTGTGCAAGCTTAAATAGCTGTAGTTTCTTACGCCGGAGATACTAATGCGCGCTGCGACCTGCTCTTGGCCCTTGTTGGATATTTTAAGGTAATAGGTATTTTCGATAACACCGCCACCCATATCGTTATAGAGAGCTTGTCGGTCACGGGTTAAACTGACTTCCAACGGCTCGCGGTTGACTAGTTGAAAAACTAACAACCCTGCAATCAACATCACTGCCACAGCGTAACCGATGAAGCGGGAGCTGACCAAGCGATGAGTAGCTCCGTCAATTACATTTTCTGTGGCATAGCGAATGAGACCCTTAGGTTTGTTTAAACGGCGCATTACGTCGTTGCAGGCGTCTACGCACGCGGCGCAAGAGATACACTCATATTGCAAGCCGTCTCTAATGTCTATGCCTACGGGGCACACGGTGACACAAACCCCGCAATCCACACAATCACCTAAAGGTTCAGTTGTCTTTTCGTCGGTGGTTGGCGCGGTGACTTCGGTATTGCGTGCGCCTTTGCCGCGAGGTTCGCCACGCGCTTGGTCATAGGTAACAATCAAGGTGTTGGAGTCGAACATCACGCCTTGAAAACGCGCATAAGGACACATGTATATACACACTTGCTCGCGCATCCAGCCCGCATTAACGTATGTGGCTATCAAAAAGAAACCTAGCCACCATGTTTCCCACATGCCTAAATCAAAACTCACGATAAGTGATACCAGCTCACGTATAGGTGTGAAGTAGCCCACAAAGGCTAGGGCAGTGGCAGCAGATATGGCGAGCCATAACACATGTTTCAAGGCTTTTTTGCGCAGTTTAGTGAAACTCATGGGTTGTGCATCTAGCTTGATGCGGGCATTACGGTTGCCTTCGGCAAACCGTTCTGCACGCATAAATACGTAGGTAAAGACAGTTTGTGGGCAGCTATAACCACACCATACTCGGCCTGCAAAAACAGTGATGAAAAACAATAAAAAGGCTGCCAAAATGAGCACGCCACTGAGTAGGGCGAAATCTTGCGGCCAAAAGGTAAGGCCGAATATATGGAATTGACGCTGGGGTAGGTCGAACCAAATGGCCTGGCGATCTCCCCACGTGATAAATGGCGTCAGGAAATAAGCTAACAACAAGGGCCAAGCCGCAAGCACACGCAAGCTACGGTAGAAACCCTTATAAGCTCTTACCTGTATGTGCTCGCGTTTAGCGTAGAGATTGACATATTGTTTGTCACTATCTACCTGCTTTATGGGTATTTGTTTCACTGTTTCTCTAATCTCTGGTTAATAAAAAAGCGGAGTCGAGCAATCACTTACCCGGCTCCGCTTTTGTTATTTTTGTATGCGGTATGTTTATGTAGGCAGGCTAAGCTGCTTTAGTTAACGCGACAAACCGTAAACGTAACCTGCAATCAGGTGAATCTTGTCCTGATTTAACAAGTTTTTGTGAGCCGGCATTACGCCCGCACGGCCTTGGCGAATAGTGTGTGATACTTTCTCGAAGCTGCCACCATAGAGCCAAACGTTGTCGGTCAGGTTAGGTGCGCCTAGTGCTGCAATGCCTTTTGCATCGGCACCATGGCAGGCCACACAGGTAGACTGGAAGGTGATTTTACCTTGCGCTACAAGTTTAGCGTTAGCCTCTTGGCCGCTTAGGCTAAGAACATAACTAGTGACATTGCGAATGCCTTCTTCACCTAACACTGCACCCCAAGGTGGCATAGCACCGTTGCGGCCATTGGTAATAGTGGTTTCAATAGTTGCACCGTCGCCACCATACAACCAATCGTTGTCGCTGAGGTTAGGGAAGCCAAATGCGCCTACACCACCTTGACCATGGCATAAGGCACAGTTGTTAGCGAACATACGCTGGCCAATTTGAAGCGCCTTTTGGTCATTCGAAATTTGCTCTACCGACAATTGCGCAAAACGAGAAAATACAGGCTGATAATGTTTCTCAGCGTGAGCCATCTCTTCTTCCCACTGATTGTGGCTGGTCCAGTTTAAGTAACCTTTATAGTTGCCAAGGCCAGGGTACAAAAACAAATACACAATACCAAATACGATGGTAATCATGAACATGTTAAACCACCAACGAGGCAGTGGGTTATCGAGTTCTTCTACACCATCAAAAGAGTGTGCGAGTACTTCGGTGGTGGTTTCTTTGTGTATTTCGCTTTTACGCGTGTGTGTCACCAATAAAAAACAGCCGACCATTACCGCGATGGTAATTACGCTGATCCAAATGCTCCAAAAATCAGTCATGTTTGATGTCCCCGTCGGGGTTTAATCCGTTATTTTCGTCGGCGAAGGGTAAGTTGGCGGCTTCGTTAAAGCCCTCTGTTCGTTTAGGGCTAAGCACCCAGATGAACAGGCCAATAAAGGTCACTAACATCAATACTACAATGTAAGGTCCGTAGGTATCGTAAGTCATCATTAGCGCCTGTTTGACAGTACAGTGCCTAATTGCTGTAGGTATGCAATCAAGGCTTGAATTTCTGGCTTGCCGTCAACGTCTGCAGCAGAAGATGCAATAGCTTCGTCTGTGAAGGGTACGCCTACACTGCGCAACGCGCGCATTTTCTTGGGTGTGGTTTCGCCGTCAACCTTATCGCTAAACAACCATGGATAGGAAGGCATGATTGATTCAGGCACTACGTCTCGTGGGTTGTATAAGTGAGCACGGTGCCAGTCATCAGAATAGCGACCGCCTACTCGAGCAAGGTCTGGCCCAGTACGCTTAGAGCCCCAAAGGAACGGGTGGTCGTACACAAATTCTCCAGCCACTGAATAATGACCATAACGCTCGGTTTCGGCGCGGAACGGACGAATTTGTTGGGTATGGCAAACGTGACAACCTTCGCGAATATAAATGTCGCGGCCTTCAAGTTGCAATGCCGTTAAAGGCTTAAGGCCTTCCACCGGTACTGTGGTTTGTTTTTGGAAGAATAGTGGCACAATTTCAGCCAAACCACCGCCACTGATAACGATGATGACTAAGATGACCATTAGGCCTAAGTTCTTTTCGATAGTATCGTGTTTTAACATAATGGCAGTTCCTTATGCAGTAGGCGTGGTCAAAATAGGGGCGCGGCTGTCGCTGCGCACTGTTTGCCATACGTTGTAGGCCATAATGAACATGCCCGTGAGGAAGAACGAACCGCCAATAACACGTACTAGATAACCCATGTGGCTCGCTTCTAGGGCTTCAACAAAGCTGTAAGTTAGTGTGCCGTCTTGGTTGACTGCGCGCCACATTAGCCCTTGCAAAATACCGTTAACCCACATGGCTGCAACATATAACACGGTACCAATGGTGGCTAACCAGAAGTGGGTGTTAATGAGCTTAATGCTGTACATCGATGCCTTACCATAGAGCTTAGGGATCATGTGGTAAAGGGCGCCAATAGAGATCATAGCGACCCAACCTAAGGCACCTGAGTGTACGTGGCCAATAGTCCAGTCGGTATTGTGCGAAAGGGCATTAACTGTTTTGATGGCCATCATTGGGCCTTCGAAAGTAGCCATGCCGTAGAACGACAAAGACACCACTAAGAAACGCAAAATTGGGTCGGTGCGCAGCTTATGCCAAGCGCCAGATAAGGTCATCATGCCGTTAATCATGCCGCCCCAAGAAGGCGCCAGTAGGATTAATGACATCACCATGGCCACAGATTGGGTCCAATCTGGGAGTGAGGAATAATGTAAGTGATGTCCGCCAGCCCACATGTAGGTGGCAATCAAGGCCCAAAAGTGTACGACCGATAAACGGTAGGAGTAAATGGGACGTTCTGCTTGCTTAGGTACAAAGTAGTACATCATGCCCAAGAAACCAGCGGTTAAGAAAAAGCCCACGGCATTGTGTCCATACCACCACTGCACCATCGCATCGACGGTGCCAGCATACACAGAGTATGATTTGAATAAGGTTACAGGCACAACAGCGCTGTTGACAATGTGCAACACCGCAACGGTAATAATGAAGGCCATGAAGAACCAGTTGCCTACATATATGTGCGAAGTTTTACGTTTGGCGACGGTGCCAAGAAACACAATGGCGTAAGAGATCCATACCAGACCTAATAAGATGTCGATAGGCCACTCGAGTTCTGCGTATTCTTTGGTCGAGGTTAAGCCCATAGGCAGAGTGATGGCAGCGGCCACAATGACGGCTTGCCAACCCCAGAAGGTAAACTTAACTAATGGTTCTGCAAAAAGGCGCACTTGGCAGGTACGTTGTACCACGTAATAAGACGTTGAAAATAACGCGCTGCCACCAAAAGCAAAAATTACGGCATTAGTGTGTAATGGACGCAAGCGACCAAAGCTCAACCAGGCGGTGTCAAAGTTAAGCGCAGGCCATACAAGCTGGGCTGCGATAAAGACACCGACAGACATGCCAAAAATGCCCCAGATAACGGTCATAATGGCAAACTGACGCACGACCTTATAATTATAAGTGTCGGGAGAGGTTTCACTCATAGTAATTTCTCATTAAGTGCTAAAATTAGTCCCCAGTTCGGGAGGGCGTATTATCCCGCAATTAGGCGTGGGATACAATTGCTGCATAGTGAAGATTTCCGGTAAAATCATGGTCATAGGCCCATATTTTCTATTAGCCTCGCAGTATTTTTAATCATAGCAGACTAGTGACTATAAACATTGATCCAAATCAAGGTCAGATTTTATGCAAATTATTGAAACACCTCATGGCACGGTACAAAGGCACGGCGATGGCCCGGTGAGTGTGGTGCTCGCCCATGGTTCTGGCATTGGTATGGCGCATGAATTTATGCAATCCATGGCGGCGGCCTTAGTGGCGCAAAATTTTAGTGTGTATTTGTTCGAATTTGGTTATATGCAACAGATACAAAAAACCGGCATCAAAAGACCACCCCCGGCGGTGGCTCGGCTAGAATTGGAGTATTTAAACCTGTTACAAACGTTAAATTTGCAGGGGCCATACATTATTGGTGGTAAGTCCCTAGGCAGTCGCGTCGCAAGTTTGGTGGTTGAGCGCACTGATGCTTTGGCTTGGTTGGCTTTGGGCTACCCTTTTCACCCACAAAAAAAGCCCGATCGATTACGCGTTGAGCACCTTCTAACGAGCGTTAAACATGGTCTGATTGTGCAAGGCACTCGTGATGCCCTAGGCAGTTATGACGAGGTGTTAGGTTACGCATTACCCCCGCATATTAACTTACACTGGTTGGCACACATGGATCACAGCTTTAAGCCCTATAAAGCGTCACCTTATAGTTTGCCGCAAGCGATCGAACAGTCTGCCGTTTGGATTGAGCAATGGTGCCAGAACAGGCTAAAATGTAACTCTACTGAAGTACCATCGGGCGAGATATGACGCAAATGCCAACACCACCAAAAATCGATAAAGTATTAGACACCACTGGTTTGTTTTGCCCAGAGCCGGTGATGATGCTACACAGCACCTTTCGAGACATCAAAGCAGGTGATTTAGTGCAAGTGCTCGCTACGGATCCATCCACCACCCGAGACATTCCCAAGTTTTGCTTGTTCTTGGGGCACGAGTTGGTGGAGCAGAGCGAAACCAACGCTCAGTATCAGTACCTGATCCGTAAAGGCAGCTAAGGCTAAGCTATAAATCTGATTTAAGTTGGTCCAGCACGGCTAAGGTTTGCGGATCATGCTGTTTAATATTAATGGCCACCCGGTATTGAAAGAAATTGACAAAATCTGGGGCATCACTACAGGCTTGTAAACAGTCATCGCCGATTAATACTGGCCAACGTTGAACCTTATCTTGGTTAATCATCAACGCCTTAATACTACCGTCACTAAACAAGCGCCAACTAAACACCTCAACCATAGTGAAACTGTCGAAGTTGTCGCTGGTAAAAACGGCATGGCTGCCGCAAGTGTCGGGTAGCTCTTGTACTACAAAAATGTTGTTGTCTGTTTCGAAGTCAAAATAATCTGCCGCAGTGATTAGCTCAACACACTTATGTTCGGGCACCTGAGGTAGGATTTGATCTAGACCTGGGTCAAAATACCCTTGAAAGAAGCCTCTGTTGGGACAATTCAGGTCTGGGCAAGGAATAAGTTCGTCAAACCATGGGATCATGCCCGCAAACGAACCATCATCGAGCAAGGCCCAAAACAGAATGTTGACGCAGAATAACTCTTCTCCCGCCGTTGGGTGGCCGTGGATGTTGGAGTAGAGTACTTCAAAACCATCAAGTTCAGGTGCGAGGCGCACCACCTTTGGTCGGCTGTTGCCGTTGTGTGGTTGGCCGCTAAATAGGTCGATAACCTGGGCCTTAGGAGCTACAGTGGACATATTAACATCCTCTAAGAAAACCGTTTATGACGAAAAATAACTACGACAATGTTTACCTTAGGTGCGGTCAGTATAGGCAGGTAAAGTGTATTTCTGCAAGTCAGGCCTCAAGTTTAATGTAAAAGCTTGAAAAATATGGCCCTGCGCGCAATCAATAGGTACAATGCTCGACGCAATTGTAAACACACAATTGTAAGGCGCCAAGAATTTTGAAGGACAGACTATGACCACATTCATGCCAACGCAGCCTGTGGCTCCAGAACTAGTTGATCAGCTTTCGAAGCGTATTGAACATCAACAAAGGCAATTGACTGCTGCACAACAGCAAGTGAAGGCTCTACGGCAAGAGCATCATGAGTTAAAGCAACAGCAGGCCCTAAAACAAATACCAACTGACGATATTATGACTAGCACCAGTGAAGAAGTAACCCTCTCAAACCCACAGGTAGAGCCTGAGGCAACGCCAATAGATGCTGCGGCGTCAGCTGAAACCAGTACTGCCAGTGAGATGAGTGCGGCGGATCGAAAAAAGGCTAAGAGTCGAGCCGCAAATCGAGCTGCGGTAGAGCTTCTGTGTGAAACTTATCCTCAAACCTTTGCCTTTGCTAAACCACGGCCGCTTAAAATTGGTATTCAAGAAGAATTGGTTGCCGATGGCAAACTAAGCCAAACTAAGATTAAGCGAGGCCTTGCAAGCTACGTACGCGCGTTTGGGTATTTGAAGTCGCAAACTGATGGTGCTCCGCGAATTAACTTGTTGGGAGAAGCCGATGGCGCTGTAACCGCAGATGAAGCGGCCCATGCGTTGACTAAGTTGCCTGCACCGCGTAAACCAAGTAAGCCACGCACAGACACTAAGAAACGTCCTGCCCGTGCTCACAACAAACCTAAGCAGCAGCCCCCAAAAGCAGCTAAACAGCAGGCTAAGGTTGAAAAAGCGCCGAGCCCGTTTGATGGGCTTAACGATGGCCAACGTATGGCCAGCAAGCTGGATTTGTTAATGACTAAGCACAAGTAGCGAATAACAAATTCTAGGCATAAAAAAACCGAGCTCAGCTCGGTTTTTTTATGCCTAACAATAACCTAAGTGATTAGGTGTTGTCGGAGATGAAGGCTAACAAATCAGACTTGGCTAAGGCGCCAACTTTAGTGCCAGCAACTTCACCCTTGTTAAATAACATCAGGGTAGGGATGCCACGTACGCCGTAACGGGCCGCAATTTCGCTGTTTTCGTCAACGTTGATTTTGCACACTTTAACACTACCGGCAAACTCTGCTGCAACGTCTTCAAGAATAGGGGCAATCATCTTGCATGGGCCACACCAAGGCGCCCAAAAGTCTAACAATACGGGCACATCTGCATTGGCTACATCTAGGTCGAAAGTGGCGTCGGTAACGGCGTGGGTAAGTTCGCTCATAGTTTTCTCGTGAGTTAGTTTTGATGCTGGACATCATACGTGAATTTAACACAACCTTATATGGTGTTGGTTTGGCTTAATTCAATTGCGGTAGTGGTTTTAATAACACCCGTAATAAGCGTAAGCTCAGTAACACTGCTGCCACACTTAAACCAAAAATAATACCAATCCAAAACCCCGACGCATCCATAGACGGATACAGCCAATCGGTCATAGCCAACACGTAGCCCAAGGGTAAGCCGATGAGCCAGTAGGAGATAAAAATTAATACCAGTGGTTTGGCGGTGTCTTTAAACCCACGCAGGGCACCGTTGGCGGCGATTTGTAAGGCATCGGAAAATTGAAACAATGCGGCGAAAATAAATAAGCTGACCGCGATGTCGGCCACTAGAGGATCTGCGGTATAGACCGCTGCTAGAGCATCCGGCAATACCAGCATCATTAAACAGGTGAGGGTGGCAAGGCCTACAGCAAGGCTATAACCCACCACCACCGAGCGTTTCACCTGTTGTGGCAAGTTGCTGCCGATACCGTGGCCCACGCGAATAGTTAGCGCCATGCCCACACTTAGCGGTAGCATAAAACACATGCTGGCAAAGTTTAAAACCAGTTGGTGAGCGGCAACAATATCGGCACCTAACGGTGCCAATAATAAGGCAATAATCGCAAACATGGTGGACTCGATGAAGATCGAAAAACCAATGGGTAAGCCCACTTTTAATATTTTACGTTGCACCTCAAGTTGGGGCCAGTGTAACTGTGTGAACATGGCGCACTGACGATATGCGGGTTTAGCGTATACATAGATGGCCATGCCAACCACACTGGCCCACATACTAATGGTAGTGGCCCAGCCACACCCTTCGCCACCCATTTCGGGGACACCGAATTTGCCGTAAATAAAGATGTAATTAAGTGGGATGTTAATGACCAGACCCAATAAGCTGAAATACATCATCGGCTTAGTGATGCCAAGGCCCTCACTAAAGCTACGTAAACTTTGCATGATCGCCACGGCAGGCAAGCTGAGCGCTGCCGCATGGAGGTAGCTTAAACCAATGCCCTTAATCGGGTCACCAATATCAAGCCAGTCAAATAATGGGTCTAAAGCATAGAGTAACGCCACCGCCAAACAGCTTAATATGGCGCCTAACCACAACGATTGCTGCACAAATGGACCAATGGCCGACAGTTTTTTAGCACCGAAAAGTTGCGCAACTGTAGGCGTAGTGGCCATGATGATGCCCATCATGAGGATAAGCACAGGAAATAACATGCTCGAACCTACAGCCACCGCAGCTAAATCCGCCGAGCTATAGCGGCCGGCCATAATGGTGTCAACAAAGCTAGCGCTCATGTGTAGCGCTTCAGCAATAAGGATGGGACTGCCTAGGCGTACAAATTGGCGCAATTCTTGGGCCATGGCGGGGGCACTAAAAGTGTGGCTTGAGGATGTGTTCATGGATAGAAAATCAGCTAACGAGCTCTAAAGTTGGGCTATAATAGCCGCTTTACTCATTGGCGGCCATGGTTTAATAATGCAGCTTCAATCGCAACTCATCAGCCTGTTTAATGGCTTGTTTGCACAAACCTACAATACGCGTTTAGTGTGTGCTTTATCAGACGGCCGTGTTGGAGCCTTAGACGAACCAGTGTATGAGCCGGCCAACAGCCAGCGCAGTTATCATCAAGTGGTGTTTGCCCATGGCTATTTTGCCAGCGCCTTACATGAAATGGCCCATTGGTGTGTGGCTGGTGCGGAACGGCGCTTGTTGCCAGATTTTGGTTATTGGTATCGGCCTGATGGACGGACGCAAAGCCAGCAAGCCGAATTTGAACAGGCCGAAGTTAAACCTCAAGCCTTAGAGTGGCTGTTTAGTATGGCGTGTGGCCGAACATTTATTGCCAGCGCCGACAACTTGGCCGGTGAGGCAAGTGATGACCTTGGTTTTAGGTTAGCGGTATCGGCACAGGCGCGTGCCTATGTGGCGCAGGGGTTACCAACAAGAGCAGCCCAACTGACAGAACAGTTGACTGCAGTTTTTGGTGGTCAAGTCGATATTAAACAGCTGTATTGGCCTGAAGAGGTTTAGGTTACAGGTGTTGTTTGAGTAATTTAACTATTTCGTCCACCGAGGTGCCGTGAGCCAAGGTGGTAATCAACTTGCCTTGGGCGTCGATCACATAAATCCGTGACGTGTGGTCTACGGTGTAACCTAGGGCAGAGTTCTCAAGCGGGATGTGGCGGTAATATGCACCGTATTGTTGCACCAAGTTATCCAGGTATTCAAGACTCCCCGTAAGCCCCAGCATACGCGGATGAAAGTAGGCGCTATAGGCGGCAAGGTTGTCTAACGTGTCTCGTGCTGGATCGACGCTAACAAACAAGGGTTGGATTTTTTGTTCAAGTTCTGGGCCTAGTTCACGCATGCTAGCAGCCATGCTGGAGAGTGCGGTTGGGCACACATCTGGGCAGGATGTAAAACCAAAATACATGAGTACCAGCTGGCCTTGAAAGTCTGTTAGTGCTACCTCGCCTTGCTGGCTGTTGAGGGTAAAGTCACCACCTAAGTTGGCATACCCATTGCTGGATTGCTGGCCCTTGTTCCAAGGTGCCCACTGGGCGAGCAATAGTCCACCCGTAAAAAGGCCGATCAGTACTAAGACATAAACAAGTTTAGCGCCGTTGTTGGGTAATAAGTTCATATTCGATTAGTCTCTGGCTGGTCTTCGTTAGTGAGTCGGGCTGCTAAAAAAGAACGTTTGGTTCTGGTGGGTCGCTGTCTCGCCCTGGCTAATATCCAATCGCCATATCATGGGTTGGTTTTCCACGCAGTTGGGTAAGCTGGTTATGGCCTGTAATTGGCCTTGCTGATTGCGTTTAAAGTTAACATTAAACTGCCCCATATACATACTCTCACCGCTGATTCGGCCGCTCAATGGGGTCGTGGCTGCACCCACTAAATCGATTTCTATTAAGCCAGGTCCAGTATTGCTTGATAATTCTTTGGTGCTCTTAGTTACATGTAATTGAAGTTGTTCATCTGCGCCACTGCACCAGTTTAAACTCGCATCGCAGGCTGTGGCCATTGCCTGAGTGGGTTGCCGGCTGAGACCTAGCCATAAACCTATGCTTAATACTAGCAGGCCAATAACCACTAAACGTGGTATTGAGTTCAAGCTACACCTCGGCGTAACGGTAGTCGCTCGCAACGTAGGTGCCTAGCATCCGAATATCTTTGGCAAAGTAGGCTAATTCGTCCATCGCCAGTATCATGTTGTTATCGTTGGGGTGGGCTTCCACATCAATGTGAAACTGGGTGGCCACCATACGGCCGTCGGGGGTGTAACTTTCGAGTTTAATTAAGTTGACGTTGTTGGTGGCAAAGCCCCCCATTGCCTTGTAGAGGGCTGAAGGAATATTACGTACGGTAAACAAAAACGAGGTGATGTATTTTTGCCCGGTAACTTGGGTAGGCACTTTGTGCTCACGGGACAAAATCAAAAAGCGGGTGGTATTACCTTGCACGTCCTGGAAGTTCTCTTGCAAAATCTTTAGGTCATAGAGCTTAGCCGCTAAACTAGATGCAATAGCGCCATGGCTAGGGTCTCCCTTTTGGCTTACCTCAAGGGCAGCTCCAGCGGTGTCTAGTGTGGCAAGGGGGCTGATATGTAGTGAATTAAGGTGCTTGTCGCATTGTGCCAGCGCCTGCGGATGGGAACCCACTGTTTTGATTTGCTCAAGTGAGCTGTCTTGAGTGCCCATAAGGCAATGATTTACAGGCTCGTAATGTTCGCCAATCACATACAAAGAGGTATGGGGTAATTGGCGGTATATTTCTTCTACTCGGCCAGCCGTAGAGTTTTCTACGGGAATCATAGCGATTTGAGCGTCGCCACACTCGACCATAGACATTGCCGCGCTAAAGGTCATGCAGGCATGGGCTTCAAAGTTTGGAAACACCCGTTGACACGATAAGTGAGAATACGCGCCTCGGTGGCCTTGGTAAGCAATAATGGGTGTGGTGGTGTGGGTTGTCATTGATCGTGTCATTTAATACGTTATGCTGCGCAGTGTAACAAATCCAGCTAATAAATTGGTATCATTAAAGGCCCATAGCTATACCTTTTATCTTGGTGTTCGTATTGTGCAAAGGTCTCGCTTTAATAACCGCTCATATAACTGCACCTTTGCCGGAATACTATGACTCCAGATCGTTTGGCAAAATATAAAGCCACCTTAGCCCGTAGACAGCTCGACTTAACCATCATTACCGACCAAGTGAATAAGGCTCAAAATGTGGCTGCGCTCATCCGCACCTGTGATGCGGTGGGCGTACACAATGCTCATATTGTTACGCCAGAAGAGGGTTTTCGCGAACACAAACGCACGGCTCGTGGCAGCCAGCAATGGGTGAATGTGGTGGCTCACGATAATATTACCAGTGCCTTAACAGCCGCTAAGCAACAAGGCATGCAGCTGGTGTCGGCTCACTTTAGTGAACAGGCAGTCGATTTTCGCGCCCTAGATTACACCTTGCCTACGGCATTGATTCTAGGTGCCGAAATGCATGGCGTGAGCGACGAGGCCGTTGCTGCTTCAGACCACCAAGTGGTGATACCGATGCTAGGCATGGTGCATTCGTTTAACGTGTCTGTTGCTGCGGCAGTGATATTGTTGGAGGCACAGCGCCAGCGAGACTTAAGTGGCAGCTACAACCGCCCTCAGCTTACGGGCTCCGATTACCATGACACGCTCTTTCGCTGGAGTCACCCAGAGGTGGCTGAATTTTGCCATCGCCATAGTTTAGGCTACCCTGCAATGGAATTAGACGGCGGCATTATGAACCTTAATCAATGGTACGCTAGTGCACGGGCAGACATATCAACCAAACCAGCCAAATCAGAGGCGCCGTTACTAGATCAGGAAATGAACTAATGGGTTTAATTAATATTGTTGCCGATGAAAATATTCTGCTACTCGATGAGTTTTTTGGTGACCTAGGCAAGGTCACCAAGGTCAATGGCCGCACCATAAGTGCCGAGCAGGTGGCCCAAGCAGACGCCTTGGTATTGCGTTCTACAGCTAAAATAACCCCCGCAATACTGAGCAATAGCAAGGTGCAGTTTGTCGGTACTTGTACCATCGGTACCGATCATTTAGCGAAGGATTACATGGATGTCAACAGCATTGTTTGGCGCAATGCACCGGGTTGTAACGCGGCTGGGGTCGGAGACTATGTCATTGCCTGCCTAAACCACGCATGGCAAACCCTAGCCATAGACCCCCGTGAAGTCACTATTGGTATAGTGGGGTCTGGCAACGTGGGCGGCCGATTAGCTCAGCGCTTAAGGTCCGCTGGATTTAACCTTTTAATATGTGATTCGCCTCAAGCTTCGGCGGGGCAAAAAGGTTTAGTAGAGCTAGATGAATTGTTAGCTCAAAGCCAAATTGTATGTCTGCATACCCCCTTAACCACCCAAGGGCGCCATGCCACCGAGAATCTAATTAATGCAAAGCGGGTAACAGGCCTAGCAAAAGGTACCGTTTTAATAAGCGCCGGCCGTGGCGAAGTGGTGGATCAGCAAGCGGTGCTAGAGCGCCAGCAACAACATAATGACTTACACTTATACATGGACGTATGGCATCAAGAACCGAATATAGATACCCAGTTGTTTGGCTATAGCCACTGTGTCACGCCCCATATTGCAGGGCATTCCTTAGAAGGGAAAATGCGCGGCACGCATATGATTTACCAAGCCCTTTGCCAGCATTTTGGGTTACAAGAAAGTACAACTCTAGAACACTTAATGCCAGAGCCAACTTTGGCAAAGCTGGCTATAAGCTCAAGCGCAACAGCCAAAGAAACCATGCAACAAGCCTGTAATGGGGTTTATCCACTGATGGAAGACGATGCCCGTATGCGGTGCATGCAAAATAGTAACGATTTTGATTTGCTAAGAAAAACCTATCCAGTAAGGCGCGAGTTTTCTAGCTTACAGCTCCTCGGTATCGCAGACGCTGAAATCAGCAATATGATGGCGGGTCTCGGTTTTGGGCTGGCCGTTGATGCAAACATAACTAAAACGCGAGGCCCGGTTAATGACCTTTAATATTGGCCTAGTGGTTAACCCTTTAGCGGGCTTAGG
Source organism: Oceanospirillaceae bacterium (assembly GCA_029938085.1). Classification (GTDB taxonomy): domain Bacteria; phylum Pseudomonadota; class Gammaproteobacteria; order Pseudomonadales; family Balneatricaceae; genus Njordibacter. The sequence continues at coordinate 193,649 of JAPYOS010000003.1, forward strand.
TGGCAGTGTGGCCCTAAAGGGTAGTGATAATGTAGCCCAAGAGGCCCTAGCCCGAGGCGCGGTGCCTAAAGCTAATGCACGTTGCCAGCAAGCGCTAGCACAGCTTACTGGGCTAGATGTTTGTGTGCACACCTACGCCGGTGAAATGGGAGAGGATTGCGTAACCGCCGCGCGCTTGCCAGTACAGGTCATCGGTACTGCTAAAACCCAGCCTACCACTGCAATTGACACCATAGAAGCCGCTCAAGCCTTGGTATCTCAAGGGGTAGATATTCTTGTGTTTGTAGGGGGCGATGGCACCGCTATAGACATCTTGCAAGCCATTGGCGACCAAGTGCCCGTAGTGGGTATTCCTGCCGGGGTGAAAATTCATTCGGGTGTGTATGGCATTACGCCCGTTGCAGCAGGGCAGGTCATCGAGCAATTAGTGAAAGGTGAACTAGTGAGTTTACGTAGCCAAGAAGTGCGTGATATAGACGAAGACGAATTTAGGGCCGGCCGTGTAAAAGCCCGTTATTACGGCGAGCTACAAGTACCAGAAGCCCATCAATACATGCAGGCAACCAAAGACAGCAGTCAAGCCGGGGGGCATGAGTTAGAAAGTTTGGTGTTAGATGACATTGCCGCTCACATAGAAGAACTTATGGAGCCAGATGTTCGCTATATTATGGGGTCGGGTTCTACCGTAGCCGCAGTAATGCATGGCCTAGGATTGCCAAATACCTTATTGGGCGTGGACGTGGTTGAAGACGGGCGGGTGATCGCTAGCGATGTGACCGCGGCGCAGTTGCTAAGCTTGTGTGAACATCACCCAGCACAGCTAGTTATCACTCTTATAGGCGGGCAGGGCCATGTGTTAGGGCGCGGTAATCAGCAGCTAAGCCCACCACTGATAAAACACTTAGGCATGGAAAATATCCATATTATTGCCACTAAAACTAAACTCAAAAAACTTGCTGGCAGGCCTTTGCTAGTGGATTCTGGAGACCCTCAATTAGATATAGATTTAGCAGGCTTAGTGCCGGTAATTTGTGGTTTCCATGATGTTGTTTTATACCCTTTAGGGAACCCTCAAACATGACTATTGATCGCCCAATGCAGATGATTATTGACCATATGCAGCCTAAACTGGCTCAAGTGTCTGCTCACCCTAAAGAGGCAAGGCGATTGCTCCATGGCCGTGGCAAATGTTTTGCCGGTTGGGAGCAAATTAGTATCGATTATTACCCACGTTTGTTGATGCTCACCATTTTTCAACCCCATAACCAGCAACAGCAGCTGTGTGAGGCGTTGTTAGCCCAGTGGCAGCCCTATATCGATGGTTTTTTAATCCAAGTAAGGTACGAAAAACCCGCCGTTAACACCGTGTATTGGGGCGCAGTGCCAGAGCATCTTATAGCGTATGAGAAAGGTTTGGCATTTCATGTAACCAGCCAGCATCAAAACACCGGTTTGTTTTTAGATATGGCGCCGGGTAGGCAATGGGTACGAGACCATGCCCAAGACAAGAAAGTACTTAATCTATTTGCCTTTACTTGTAGCTTGTCGGTGGCAGCCATCGCTGGTGGCGCTAACGAAGTGATTAACATGGACATGAACGGTGGTGTGCTAAAGCGTGGGCGTGATAACCAAGCGCTAAACCGGCAGCAAGACGCAAAGGTGAAGTACTTCTCCCACCAAATATTAAAAAGTATGGGTAAGCTGGATAAGAACGGACCTTATGACATTATCATTGCCGACCCGCCAAGCTTTCAGAAGGGTAGTTTTGAACTCAATCGAGATTACCCGAAGCTGTTGCGACGCCTGCCCAAAATGCTCAACCCCGGTGGTCAGCTCATGCTGTGTTGTAACAGCCCGTCGATGACTAGCCTTGAGTTTAATGCCTTAGTAGAGGCTGCAATGCCTACGGTCCAGTTGGTAAAACGCCTCGAGGCTAACCCTGACTTTGAAGAACAGGACCCCGAGGCGGCTTTGAAGGTGATGATTTATCAGCTTTAAGATTACTTACGTAACGTGGCAAGATAGGTCGCTATGCGGCCTACGGCTTCTATCAGTTGCTCTTCGTGAGGCAAGAACACAATGCGGAAGTGTTGGTTGTCTGACAGGTTAAAGCCACTGCCCTGAACCACCAGTACCTTTTGCTGCGACAGCAAATCAAAGGCGAACTTTTCGTCATTTTCAATCTGATAAATTTCCGGATCTAAACGCGGGAATAGGTACAGCGCTCCCTCTGGTTTGTGGCAACTCACGCCGGGCAAGGCATCAAGCATTTGCCATGCCATGTCGCGTTGACGCTTTAGGCGGCCACCATCCACAATGAGTTCCTTAATGCTTTGGTAACCGCCCAGGGCCGTTTGAATGGCATACTGACTCGGCACGTTCGAGCATAAGCGCATGCTGGCGAGCATGTCTAAACCCTGAATGTAGTCTTTGGCAATATGCTTAGCGCCAGACAGAACCACCCAGCCAGACCGAAATCCTGCAGCACGGTAGGTTTTAGACAGGCCGTTAAAGCTCATGAATAAAACATCGTCGGCAAGGCTCGCCATAGGTATAAATTTGGCGCCATCGTAAAGGATTTTGTCGTAAATTTCGTCGGCAAAAATAATTAGCTTGTGACGACGTGCCAGTTCGATAATAGCCAGTAACGTTGCTTCGCTATATACCGCACCGGTAGGGTTGTTTGGGTTGATCACCACGATGCCGCGAGTACGGTCGTTGATCTTGGTTTCCATGTCTTCTAAATCTGGCTGCCAGCCGTTTTCTTCATCGCAACGGTAGTGTACGGGTGAGCCACCCGATAACGAGGTAGCAGCAGTCCATAGTGGGTAATCTGGCGCCGGGATGAGCATTTCATCACCTTCGTTGAGCAGGCCCTGCATGGCCATCACAATGAGCTCGCTCACACCATTGCCAATGTAAATGTCGTCGATGGTAACGTTTTTAACGTTTTTGCGTTGGCATTCGTGCATCACCGCTTTGCGCGCTGCAAATAGGCCTTTCGAGTCGCAATAACCTTGGGCATTAGGTAGGTTATGAATCACGTCTTGTACGATTTCTTCCGGTGCTTCAAAACCAAACGGGGCAGGGTTGCCGATGTTTAGTTTAATGATGCGGCTGCCTTCGTCTTCTAGACGTTTGGCTTCATCAAGTACTGGGCCGCGGATGTCGTAGCATACGTTCATCAATTTCTGCGATTTGCGTATCATGCTCATAGACTTAATCTCGTAGGATAATTGCGATAATGATCGCTTATCATACGTGGTAGAAAATGTTTAGAAAACTATAAAAACGTCATCAAACAGTATTATTTAACCAAACAAGGCCCATCTTGACGGGCTATGCTCATTGGTATGCGTAAATATTGCTAGTTGCGCGCCAAAAAGTTGGCTAGGCTAATATCGCTAAATCCACGTTCTAAACTTGTGCTCAGTACTTCATTGATAATTTCAGCGTTCTTTTGAGCGTCTGGCAAGCGTGGAAATTTATGGCTGCGCTGGGTGCGGTAGTGGCCTATATGGTTGCTGCCATTAACGTCTGTTATGAGGGTAATTTTGGCATCTAAGCTAATGGTGTGAATGAGATTGCGAGTTTGGGTGTCGTAGGTGAGTTGCTCTAGTACTAGGGTGACATGCGCAGGCGTAGCGGAACTGCTGCCGTCAAACCCAAGCTGTATGCTAGCGGCGTGAGCAGCGACCAATAGGGCGGCGTTGATATCGTTAGATAGGGTGATGGTGCTAGAGGCTTCATAAACCCCGCCTCGACTGCCTAAGGCGGTATTAGCGCGATGATCCTCTACGCTAATGGTAAGGGCTCGACCTTGCCCGTAAAGAGCGCCAGAGACGTTAACTAAAGGCTGTACAACCACTGATTGAGGGCTAACGGCGCAGGCAGAGATAAATAGGCTCAAACTAAGGCCGAGGGTTTTTAGTATGGGTTTCATGGTGGCATTCCTATAGCGTACACGGTGGCGAGAATAATTAGTCTGCTAACAAGACTAAACCATCCGAGCAAAGGTTCCAAGTGAAGTGGCTTAGGAGGCTAATATTGGCTAAATGTGTATGCTTTTTGAACAACTTAAAGAAATATTAAGTTTTTTCGCCTAAACGTTTGACACGGCTGAAGAAATCATTAAAATGCGCATCTCCTAAAGGCAACGCCGAACACGGTTTAGCCAAAAGGAATAGCGGAGCGGTAGTTCAGCTGGTTAGAATACCGGCCTGTCACGCCGGGGGTCGCGGGTTCAAATCCCGTCCGTTCCGCCATTTATTTTTTTGTTCGCTGTAAGCCACCTTGAACTTGGCTTAAAGTTAAAAAATAAATAGCACTTAGTACATGGGTGATTAGCTCAGTTGGGAGAGCATCTGCTTTACACGCAGAGGGTCGGCGGTTCGAACCCGTCATCACCCACCAAGTGTACTAAACAAGTAGTGATTCTAATGCGGAGCGGTAGTTCAGCTGGTTAGAATACCGGCCTGTCACGCCGGGGGTCGCGGGTTCAAATCCCGTCCGTTCCGCCATTTTCACTTATGAGGCCGCTTTGTTGCGGTTTTTTTGTGCCTAAAAAATGAGATTTCCATGCAGCCGGGCACGCTATCGTCATCCTGACGAAAATCAGGATCTAACCCTCAAGCCTTACAACAAACCTTTGTCTAGCTGGTCCAACCAATAATCCACGCTTTGCGGACGGCCGTAATAGTAGCCTTGCACCCGGGTAACGCCTGCTTCTTCTAATAGGCGTGCTTGAGCGAGTGTTTCTATGCCTTCTGCGATGATTTGAAAATCAAGCTCTTTGGACATGCTCACGAGTGCCTTGATAATGGCTAAGCTGCGAGGGTTGCCTTCCATTTGCACGATAAAACTACGGTCAATTTTAACAAAGTCTGCAGGGATGTCGCGGATGCGATCCATGTTGGAGTGTTCCATGCCAAAATCATCTAAAGCGATGCCAAAGCCATTGTTGCGTAAGAGTGAAACGTTGCTTAACACCAGCTCTTGATCGTCTATGGTGGCTGTGTCTGGCAGCTCTAGGACCAAGCAATTAGGGCTGGCATCAGAAAGGTCAAACTGGCTGATTAAGTCGATGACAAATTCTTTTGAATGAATAAACGTGCTGTCGGTATTAAACGCCAAATAGTAGTTGGGGTTGCGGCTCATGAGGCTCATGAGAATAGGCACGATTTGCGCCAGCGAGGTTTCTTTAAAGCTGGGGTAGACTGGTGGTGACAGAGCAATGTCTAAAAAACTACCCGGTGCCAATATGCTGCCGTCTGACCTATGCCAGCGCATCAGGGTTTCAAAACCAACGGCCTTATGGGTTTGGTTGTCGCATATGGGTTGTATATAAAATTGAAATTCGTTGTTGGCTAAGCCTGCAAGTATCGCTAATGGCGAGTTTTTGGGCAGAGTTAAACCGCGCTTATACCACTGTAATACTAAGAACATCATATTGCCGGTGGCGGCAAATTCAAGTAAATGCAGGTGTTTAAATAGAAACTCAATATCGGTAATTTGACCGAGGCTTAAGCTGCCTAGGCTCATCCAATGTTGCAATAATAAGATACAAACATAGACCAACATAATTGGCAGCAACCCTGGCAGGTATGAGCCAAAGTAGCCGGTGAAGTCTGAAGGTGTCCATAATTTGCCGAGTATTTTCGCCGGTAACGCCATACATACACTGCCCACCAAGTAAGTGGCTATTAAAGGCCAGTGGGGCGCGCCCGTTAAGGGCAATAATTACCAAGCTAAGTGACAGCCAATTAAGGCAAGTGCAACACCCACCCAATGCTTTATGGGTGCCACGTATAATGCCGCGCTAAAGCAGGCAATCACCCATGTAGTGTCGTGTGTTTGAGGGGTGTTGTTAAGCAGTATGGTGTAGATGTTGACTATGGCCACAAGCGCAAACACCCACACATAACCAAATATGTATGGGCGGTTCATAATGAATGCGCGTATTTGCTTCATCTAAATGTCTGCACCTAGCGGTTAAAAGGCGTCGGTTTAGGCGCTGATCAGACTTTCAATGTTAACCACAGGGTTAACGTCAGCGTCATAATCTACGCCGTCGAGGCCAAACCCAAATAGACGTAAAAATTCATCTTTATAGCCTTGCATGTCACTGACTTCAAAAAGGTTTTCATCAGTAATGTTGGCCCATAGTTTTTCCACCGCAGACTGTACATGAGGTTCTATTTCTTTGTAGTCTGCACGTAAGCGGCCTTCTTCGTCTTGGTACGGTTTAGTGCCGTATAGACTCTCGCGGAACAAGAGGTCGATTTGCTCTATGCAGCCTTCGTGAGTGCCTTCTTGTTTCATTACTTTAAACAATAAACCCAAATATAGGGGCATCACAGGTATGGCTGCGCTGGCTTGAGTAACTACTGCTTTGAGTACCGACACGCGGGCATCGCCGTCGATGCGCTGCATTTGTTGACGAATACCCACGACTTTAAGGTCTAAGTCTTTTTTGGCTTGGCCAATGGTACCGTCCCAATAAATATCGCGAGTGACTTGTTCGCCTACATAAGTGTATGCCGTGGTCTTGCAGCCTGGCGCCAATACACCTGCATCACTGAGGGCCGAAATCCACATTTGCCAATCTTCGCCACCCATGACAGCCACGGTATTATCAATTTCTTCTTGGCTGGCTTGGCCAATGGCAAATTCCTTAATGATGCCCTTGTCGGTATCGACGCCTTGTTGGATTACGTCCTTGCCAATCGGCTTGAGTGTGGACATGTGTACTTCACCGGTTTTAGGGTGCTGGCGACGAGGCGAAGCGAGGCTGTATACCACTAGATCGACTTGGCCAAGATCGGCTTTAATGGTGTCGATGGTCAATTGCTTAACCGCATCGGAAAAAGCGTCGCCGTTAATGCTCTTGGCATAGAGGCCTTTAGCTTGTGCAGCATCATGGAAGGCTGCGGAGTTATACCAGCCGGCCGTACCTGGTTTTTTTTCGGTACCTTCTTTTTCAAAAAACAAACCTAAGGTGGCGGCGTCGCTCGCAAAGGCCGAAGTAATGCGCGAAGCTAAACCGTAGCCGGTGGATGCACCGATAACCAGCACCTTTTTGGGCCCGTTGGCTAAGCTGCCGTTGGACTGTACATAGTCGATCTGGCTTTGAACGTTAGCGGCGCAGCCGGTGGGGTGGGAGGTGATACACATAAAGCCGCGAACACGAGGTTTGATAACCATGAAGGAATCCTTTACAAAAGAGGCTTAAATTGCCCAGTGGAGAAATTAACGGCTTATTATAGCTTGCCATGGCGGAATAAGCAGCTTACTAAAAAATCTTAATTAATCATTGACCTATGGTGTTATTGTCTTATAATACGCGCACTGATTTAGCGGAGCGATTAAGCCTTTGCAAACAGATCATGTGGGTGATTAGCTCAGTTGGGAGAGCATCTGCTTTACACGCAGAGGGTCGGCGGTTCGAACCCGTCATCACCCACCACTATTCTTTAAAAAAAGACGGCTTTTATAGGTCGTCTTTTTTTTGCTTCAATTTTGGCATTCTGAAATTAGGTTTGACGAACAGGGTGAGTCCGTCCATATCAGTATGTAGCGCTACCTTTAAGGAGCGGGATAGGCGCGAGTGAAGGCTGTTGCTAATGATTTATTGGTGGTGAAAATGACTATTCAGCAAACATCATTTGCCTTTGTTATGCTAGTTGCTTATATTTTTTCCAAGTGTAGGTTATGCTGATGGTGCCGCCCCAGGCTTAGCCAAGTGTAATGCTCCTGCTGCCGATCTTGTGGCGGCTTCTGGTCTTGATCTTACAGACCTCACCCAAGGTGACCCCTTCTACTACACGAGCAACATTGAGCCTCGTCCAACGACTACGCATTCTGATATTCCGCATTTACCTGTGTATGCGGGTTACATGAGTACCAACGACACTTATCGTTTTGTGAACATAGTGGAGCAGGTGTTTACCCTTATAGGCGAAGGTAAACATGGTTTGTGGCGGGTTCAGGAAAACGGCATGGTGCGTGAATATCGTCGTGCAGGTAAGCCTGGATTGCCTGCCAACGCCGATGTATTTGACGAGGCGGTTCAGCAACAAATAGCCCACAATTATAGCCACTACCTGCCACATGAAAGCTGGGCTGGTTATAAATTACCGAACCATCAAGTGGATGAGCTAGGGCTCACTTATATTGACTTGCCTATCCACCATGCTAAATACGGCGCTAACTATGCGCAGGCGCCCATGGTTGACTTACCTCATTGGTACTGCACATTATCAAGTTTTCGTTATCCTTATGCAAAAAAGGCCATCGACTTTGCATTTGCTCAACAAGGCGCTAATAAAATTGGGCCTTTGGGTATGAGGGCTGGGTTAAACGTGCGGCAAAATTTCCTTAACGTATTACACTTGAAGCTGTTCCCAGATGCCCGTTCGTGGGTCAATGTAGGTACGGCTAGCGAGGTGGATTGGCAGGCTGTGGATGGTGGCGATGGGCGCGGAATATTATCTATATGAACGTTTATTTTTTAACGAAAGGTATGTTTTTATAGCCGCTATTTTTGACGATGTTGCACACCAAACCATGCCGTATGTTAGACCCGATGGTGCCTATTATGAACATTTAAAGCAACGCGGATTAACGCCGAAGAATGCTACAGTTACGCTAAATCCATGGTTCAATTTAGAAAATGGAGAGCGAGCTAAAGCCACGGGCACGCATGTGTACGGTGTGCATCATCCAGACCACGCTTCGTATGATGGGGGTGGCGCTTGCCCCATGCGTGGCGGCGACTATGCTGATTACCCTAAAACGTCAGGTGGGGCGGGTTGGCCTACCAATTATGAAGAAGTAACACCTCTTTGTGATGCGGTGGTTTTGGATATTAAACTAACTGCCAACTTAGACGGGGGTAGCTGGAACAACCCAACCAAGTACTTACCTAATGCGGGCACCGGCAGGCTTGCCCGTGAATATCAAATTAAGCCTGTTGGTGAATACGGAAGATTTAGCGACGTATATCATACCCAAAGTGGTATTATCAATCCGCAACAAAGGATCATTGGTCCAAGCGAAACAATTACTTATAAGACAGTTCAGGAACCAGTTATTTACACGAGCATTGAAAATTAGGGTTACGCTTTTTTCCTTTCTGCTATTGGCTAATTTTGGGTAACTGAGGTGTATTGAGCTGTGTAAATCAGCTGATAAGTCGAATATATCCTCTTTTTTGTCGTTTTGCGCTCAAAAGCGACACAAGGTGTCGATTTATCCTTCTACCCTCTAGGCCAATTATTTTACTTTTTCAACACTAGATAAAGTACCCATTTTGTATGGCAATACTTTGTTATTTCTGCCAACCAGCCACTTGTGGCTACAACAATAATAGCGGAGGCACACATGGGCCAATATAATGCCCTGAATATCGCTTGGAACGCTCTACGAGGCCATAAAAATTGGCAGCGTGCGTGGCGTGACCCGGAGCCAAAACGTAACTACGACGTCATCATCATCGGTGGTGGCGGCCATGGCCTTGCTACTGCTTACTATTTGGCAAAGAATCATGGTATCACTAACGTCGCCATCCTCGAAAAAGGCTGGATCGGTGGTGGTAACGTGGGTCGTAACACCACTATTGTACGTTCTAACTACTTGTTAGATGGCAACGCGCCTTTCTACGAGCATGGTATGAACTTGTGGCGCGATATGGCGCAAGACTTAAACTACAACGTCATGTTCTCTCCGCGTGGAGTAATGAACATTGCCCATACTAAGTCGCAATACGATACCTTTGCTCGCCGTGCGAACACTATGCGTCTTAACGGCATTCAAGCCGAACTACTAAGCCGTGAAGAAGTGCTAGAACGCGAACCTATTATTGATGGCAGTGCCGATACTCGGTTCCCAGTATGGGGCGGTATTTTACAGCCAGACGCCGGTAACGCTCGTCACGACGCCGTTGCTTGGGGTTATGCACGTGCAGCCGACCAGCTGGGTGTAGACATTATTCAAAACTGTGAAGTAACCGACTTTATTAAGCAGGGCGAACGCATTATTGGTGTTAAAACCAGTCGTGGCGATATTCATGCAGAAAAAGTAGGCATGGCGGTTGCGGGTTCTTCTAGCCGTTTGGCAGAGAAGCTGGACTTGCGTCTGCCGATTGAAAGTCACGTTCTTCAAGCCTTCGTTACCGAGCCATACAAGCCATTAATTAATGGTGTGGTTACCTTTGGTGCGGGCCACTTTTATGTGTCTCAGTCAGACAAAGGCGGCGTAGTATTTGGTGGCGACATCGACGGCTACAATACTTACGCTCAACGCGGCAACTTGCCTGTGTTTGAAGACGTAATTGCCGGTGGCTTAACCATGATGCCATGTCTATCTCGCCTTAAGTTACTACGTAACTGGGGTGGTGTAATGGACATGTCGATGGACGGTTCACCTATTATTGACGTTGGCCCAATTGACGGTTTATACCTCAACACCGGTTGGTGTTACGGTGGCTTTAAGGCCACGCCTGCCTCGGGTTATTGTTTTGCGCATACCATTGCCAATGACGAAGCCCACGAACTTAACAAAGCTTATACCTTAGATCGTTTTGCCAAAGGCTACACGATTGATGAAAAGGGTATGGGTCCATATCCGAAGGCGCACTAATTATGATTAGAATTAATTGCCCCTATTGTGGTGAACGTGAACACAGTGAATTCACTTACGGTGAAGACGCCACACGCACCACTCCAGACAACGACGCTCCGATGGAGGAGTGGAACAAGTTTGTTTACGAGCGGGATAACCCAGCTGGTGAACATATTGAATATTGGCATCACGCGTTTGGTTGCAGAGCTTGGTTAAAAGTTCAGCGCAACACTATTACGCACGACATTTCTTGGGTGGGTTTACCCCATGAAAATCCGGAGGCTACATCATGAGCGGATTTAGACATGGCGCTGGCCGTTTAGGCGATGCCCAGCTCAACTTTACCTTTGATGGTAAACCCATGCTTGCACGCGCTGGCGACACAGTGGCTTCGGCCTTGTTAGCCAACGGCGTAGAAGTGGTTGGACGTAGTTTTAAATATCACCGCCCGCGTGGCGTCACCTCAAGCGGCCCAGAAGAAGCAGGCGCATTGGTCACTATTGGCAAAGGTGGCAAAGCCGACCCTAACGCCCGTGCAACCATGGAGCCCGTAACTCAAGGTTTGGAAGTGTTTTCTCAAAACTGCTTCCCGTCACCCAAGTTCGACTTGATGTCTGTGAACGGTTTGGCTGGTGCAATCTTGCCTGGCTCATTGTTCTCGGCAGGTTTCTACTACAAGACCTTTATGTGGCCAGCGGCCCTTTGGTATAAGTTTTACGAACCTTCTATTCGTGCCGCAGCTGGTATGGGTGTACCGCCTAAAGTGGCCGACCCAGATATCTATGATCGCATTCAAATGTTTTGCGACGTGGCTGTTGTTGGTGGTGGTTCTGCTGGTTTGTCTGCAGCTTTGAGCGCGTCTCAAAGTGGCCTGCGCGTAGTCATCTTTGATGAGCACAACGACCTAGGTGGTCAGCTGCTGAACGAAGCAAACAGCGACGCCAATGCCGACCTAGAGCAATGGCGTAAAGACACCATTGCTGCTCTAGACGCCGCTGATAACGTCACTGTATTGGCGCGTGCCGTATGCTGGGGTCGTTTCGACGGCAACATGCTTGCAGCGCATCAAAGTGTCGATGGCAAAGTACGTCAAAATTACATCAAGGTACAAGCTAAGAAGATTATCATTGCGGCAGGTGCCATCGAGCGCCCATTAGTGTTTGGTAACAACGATAAGCCTAACGTTATGTTGGCTTCTGCGGCACGCCGTATGTTGAACCACTATGGTACAGCCACAGGTAAGATGTTGGCCGTATTTACTAACAACGACAGCGCTTACCAAACTGCATTTGATTACTCAGATGCTGGCATTCAGGTTTCAGCCGTCGTAGACAGCCGCCAATACCCAGGCCAAGCCTTGGTAGACGGTTGTAAGTCGCGCGGTATTACTTTGCACACCCAAGCGGTTGTGACTGAAGCCAAAGGTTGGCAGGCAGTCCGTAGCATTGAAATTGCAGACCTTGCGGCCAACGGTCAAAGTGTCCGCAATCGTCGTCGTGTTGCTTGTGATGTGCTTGCACATTCAGGTGGTTGGACGCCGCAAGTTCAAATGGCTGCACACGGTGGTAAGCCACCAGTGTATGACAAAAATATTGCTGCGTTTGTCGTGGGCGACCAAGCCCCAGACACTTATTCTGTAGGTGCAGCTGAAGGCGAAAATGGTTTGTTAGCCGGTGTTTCCCAAGCCATAGACGCCGCTAAGGCTGCGTGTGCGGAACTGGGCGCCACTGCGGGTTCTGTAATCGCGCCACCACAAGATCGTGACGGTGCTACCAACATTGTGCCTTTATGGAGCGTACCTGCCAAAGGTAAGCAATTGGTTGATATCCAGCACGACGTAACGGCTGCAGACGTAGTTCAGTCTCACAGTGAAGGCTTTGTGTCGGTAGAACACCTTAAGCGTTACACCACTTTAGGCATGGCCAACGATCAAGGCCGTACCTCTAACGTTAACGCTTTGGCTATCATGGCGCAGTGTCGTGGTGTGAGTATTGCCGAAGCGGGTACTACACGTTTCCGTGCGCCGATTGCCCCTGTGTCTATGGGTGGTTTTGCCGGCCGCGAAATTGGTAAACACTTTAAGCCTGTGCGTCGTACACCGATGCAAGAATGGCATGAAAAAGCCGGTGCAGTATTCGTGCAAGCGGGTATGTACATGCGTCCACAGTATTACCCACAAGCGGGTGAAACCATTGATGATGCATACGAGCGCGAAACTGCTCATGTACGTCAAAAAGTGGGTATTTGTGACGTTACCTCCTTAGGTAAAATTGAAATTGTGGGTCCAGACGCTGCCGAATTCCTCGACCGTGTTTACATCAACATGTTCAGCACCCTTAAAATTGGCAAGGCGCGTTACGGAGTAATGCTACGTGAAGACGGCATCGTTTATGATGACGGCACCACCTCTCGTTTTGCTGAAGATCGTTTCTTCATGACCACGACGACGGCTAAAGCTGGCCCAGTCATGGCCTACCTAGAGCGTTGTTTAGAAATTGATTGGCCAGAACTAAAGGTACGTGTGAGCTCGGTGAGTGAACGTTGGGGTGCCATGGCTGTTGCCGGCCCTGATTCACGTGCTACGTTGTCTGCAGCTTTCCCATCGGTAGACTTCAGCAACGAAGCCTTCCCATTCATGGGTGTGGTTCATGCTGAGCATAACGGTGCCAAGATGGTTATCTTGCGTATCAGCTTCTCGGGCGAAATGGCCTACGAAGTGTACGCTACCTCTGAGCATGCGACTGACATCTGGCAAACCGTTGTTGATGCGGGTCAGGCTTACGATATCGTACCTTACGGTTTGGAAACTCTTGGCGCATTACGTATCGAGAAGGGCCACGTAACAGGTGCAGAGCTAGACGGTCGTGTGACCTTAGGCGATGTACATATGGACGGGATGGCTTCTAAGAAGAAGTGGTTTGTAGGTAAGAACTTGAAAGACCGTGAAGGTATGGTTCACCCAGACCGTCCGCAGTTGGTTGGTTTGAAGTCGGTTGATCCGCGCACTCCAATCTCGACTGGCTCTATCTTAGTGACTGAGGCTAACGCTACAGCCGGTGCAGATAAGCAAGGTTGGGTGAGTTCGATGACCTATAGCCCAGAACTAGGCAACTTTATTGCCCTTGGCTTCCTTCGCGGTGGTAAAGACCGTATAGGTGAGCGCATTTATGCCGCTTACCCAGTGAAAGGTAAAAATGTTGAAGTGGAAGTTGTAAGCAACCACTTTGTTGATCCAACTAACGAAAGGGTGAAAGGCTAATGGCTGGTGCATTAAACGGGCATTTTGAAATGCCACAAACTTTCGCCGCAGTCTCCATCGACGTTACTGCCACACAAATGTGGCAACTCGAAGGCTGCGAAAACGTAGACGCAAAAGTAGCTACTATTGCTGGTATGGCTGTGCCTGCACAAGGTCAAGTGACCGTGCAGGGCGACGAGCGCTTAGTATGGGGCGGTCGTGACCGTTACTATCTAACCACAAGTCGCACAGACCTAACCGATGGCGATGGTGTATACGCAACGGATCAAACCTATGGTAAGACCCAACTGTTGATTTCTGGCGAAGATGCACGCGCTTTATTGGCCCGTGGTCTACCTCTAGACATCAGCGAAGGTCAGTTTGCTATTGGTGAAGTTCAACATAGCCACATTAATCACATTGGTGTTAGCGTTATTCGCAACAACGATGTTGGTGGTCAACCACAGTTTGAAGTATGGGTTATGCGCGGTTTCGCCAAGTCCCTAACTGAATTTTTGGTACATTCGGCAGAGACGTTACGTTAGATTCCGGCCTACGCCGGAATGACGGTTGAAGCGTCGTCCTGACGCATGTTCACCCGTCATCCTGACGTAGTTGCTCGTCATCCTGACCTAATTGTTCGTCATCCTGACGCAGGTCAGGATCTGATGCCGCAATAAAGGCCCGTAATAGCGACTATTGCTGGCCTTTTTTTATTTACGGGCCTTGGTTTCCATGCCAAGATTCGACCACGATTAAACATTATTAGGAGGCCTCATGGCTGGCTTATTACCCAACGTTGATCCAGATGGATTGTTAGAATACTCAGTGGTTTACACAGACCGTGCCCTTAACCACATGTCACAGTCCTTCCAAGGCGACATGCGGTATATTTCCAGCACCCTAAAGAGCGTTTACGCTGCCGAGCAAGTGGCCATTGTGCCTGGTTCTGGTACCTTTGGTATGGAAGCGGTTGCACGTCAGTTTGCTACCGGCAAAAAGACCCTAGTGATTCGCAACGGTTTCTTTAGCTTCCGTTGGACTCAAATTTTAGAAATGGGCAGCATTGCTGAAAGCTCTACTGTGCTTAAGGCGCGTCAAGCCCAAGCGGGTGATCAAGAAGCTTTTGCTCCTGCCGCCATTGAAGAAGTGGTAGCGACCATCGCTAGTGAAAAGCCTGCCGTTGTTTTTGCACCACACGTAGAAACTTCCTCTGGCATGATCTTGCCAAATGACTACATCAAAGCAGTCACCGACGCAGTTCACGCGGTTGGTGGTATCTTTGTATTGGACTGTATTGCTTCAGGTTGTTTATGGGTAGACATGAAGGCCATGGGCGTAGACGTGCTTGTAAGCGCGCCACAGAAGGGCTGGAGTGGTTCACCATGTTGTGGCATTGTAATGCTAGGCGATCAGGGCGTTGCCGCTCTAGAAGCGTCTACCAGCACTAGTTTTGCTTGTGACCTTAAAAAATGGCGCGACATTATGGCAGCCTA
Organism: Oceanospirillaceae bacterium; assembly: GCA_029938085.1. Classification (GTDB taxonomy): domain Bacteria; phylum Pseudomonadota; class Gammaproteobacteria; order Pseudomonadales; family Balneatricaceae; genus Njordibacter. Next base: position 209,003 of record JAPYOS010000003.1, read on the forward strand.
CGAAAACGGCGGCCATGCCTACCACGCTACCATGCCGACAGACTCCATTGCTGCATTTGCAGCGGTAATGCGCGAAACCGAAGACTACGGCTTTGCCAAGGTTAAGGAAGAGCAGCAAGAGCTAGGTGACGCTGTACGCGCTTTACTCGCTTCGAAAGGCATTAAGAGTGTTGCCGCTGAAGGTTTTGGTGCTCCGGGCGTAGTAGTAAGCTACACCGCTGATACCGGCGTTCAAAACGGCAGTAAGTTTGTGGCCCAAGGCCTACAAATTGCCGCTGGCGTTCCACTAATGTGTGACGAACCAGAAGGCTTCCGTACCTTCCGTTTGGGTCTATTTGGCCTAGACAAACTGCACAACGTAGAACGTTCTGTAGCCTCATTGGATGCAGCTTTAGATCAAGTTTTATAGTCGGTCGTTATTGCTCTACCGTCATTCCGGCGCATGCCGGAATCTTAGCGAGTTTGCTGAGATCCTGAATCAAGTTCAGGATGACGAGTTCTTGCGTTCAGGATGACGTTTTTATAACGCTTGATTGTTACAACATTCCCACATCGAGTCCAGCCGCCATATATTGGCCTAGGTCAAAACACTGGTCGCTAAAAGTATCCTGCCATTCACCTTTGCAAACCAATACTGGCTGCGCTAAATTCCAGCGCAAACCGGTACATATAGACTCCACAGCTCGTTGGGTTCCGGTGCCGTCTAATCCTGCTCTGATCACTACGGCATAAGGCATGCCTTGTTTTATCTCTAACACGGGGTAATAAATTCGATCAAACCAGTCTTTGGTGGCCCCCGCCATATAACCAAGGTTTTCTGTGGTCATAATGATCACTGCGTCAGCATCCAGCACTTGGCTTGGTTCACATTCTAAAGGGGCTACAACACACACGCTGATGTCGTCAGGTTCAGCGGCGGTGCTACCTTTAACACAAGCGTCCAGCATTTTTTTTGTGTTGGGGGACGGTTGGTGGGCGACGATAAGTAATTTTTTTAGCATTGAGACAGTGTAGCACCCCTCGATATACACTTAACACGGCTATCTGCTAGACTTATCTCAATTTCCTATCACGAGAGTTTAGAACCATGGCACAATTTATCATTACCTATTTAGGGGGAAACCAACCCGCAACACCTGAAGAGGGCCGTGCTCACTTTGCTAAATACATGCAGTGGATCAAGGCGTTAGGTGATACGGTTGTTAGTGCAATGAATCCGTTAAAAGATACGCATCAAGTGTCTCCAGATGGCAGCGTTGCTACAAATACGGGCACTAAAATGTCTGGCTTCACCATCATTGAAGTAGACTCCATTGAAGCCGCTGTAGAGATCACCAAAGCCTGCCCGTTCCTAGACATCGGCGGCACCTTAGAAGTGTCTGAACTGGTGCAAATGCCGGGCTAAACCGAGGCTTGATAGCCCCTAAAGGCAACGTACATGGTTTTAATATATCTAGCAGAACCAGACAGAGATACCCGCTATTACCTTAAAGTTGACCTAGCCAGTGCTAAGGTTATTGAACTCGGTATGGGTAATCGTCATGAGTTACTCAAAGAGAGCAAAGCCGAAAACTTAACAGGCGAGCACGGCTGGCACCGTGTACTGATTTCTCTTGGGCAATACAATCATTTGCGCGCAAGTGCTTTGGTAGAGCGTGATGCTGATGAATAGTCAGCTCAATGGTAATATAAAAATTCGTGCGCAAGAGTTTTTCGACCGGCACCAAACTGGCGGTATGGTCAAGAATTTACCTTTGAGCATTCAAAGTTGGGTGCCGGCGGTTAAGTAGATCCCTCATAGAAATTATAGGCTCCTACGTTTTTTTGTAGGAGCCTATAACTTCCTTCTAGCTCGTTGCTAAGGTATGCAAACCACACTCGCGCCCAGCTTCGGCCTTGGTGGGGTCAAAGTAACGCGTCTCATCTGGCAAACCGTTTTGGGCCAAATAAGCCTGCATGTCCTCTAAACTCCAATCTAATAACGGCGATACTTTGATCATGCCATTGGGCCCATGGGCTACCGTGTCCATTTGCTGTCGCAGCTGGCTTTGTTCACGGCGTAGGGCCGTGAGCCATACTTCGGGTGCAAGTTCGGTCATGGCGCGTTTAAACGGTTCTAGCTTGAATTGTTGAGTGAACTCGGCATGTGCTGGGTCATCAATGGTGGGGATGCCTCCCATGACCGCGTCGCGCCTTGCAGCGCTAACCGTGGGTGCATACACCACCAAGTTGAGGTTGAGCTGGTTGATTACCCGCTGCGCAAACTCATAAGTTTGTGGCATGTTGTAACCCGAGTCGATCCACAACACTTGGGTGTTTGGTGATACTTGATTCACCATATGTAATAACACGGCCTCTTGGGGGCCAAAGTTGGTGGTGACTAGCGTTTTTCCGCCTAACTCGAGCGCCCATTGAACCACTTCTTGAGCATTACTTGCCGCGAGCTGTTGGTTAGCTTTTGCGAGGTCTAAGGCTTTTACATCATCGTTGGCGGCACTGGTAGAGGCCGCTTGTAGTTCGGATACCATGCCCGCAGCGGCAGTGGTGTGGCTGATTTTATCAATTAGGATAAACGCACCTAAACCTTTGCTGTTTTTGAATTCCGACGCTGGGATAGGTGCATCTAAATGTAATTCTACTAAACCAATTTCGTTAAGTTCAAGGGTGGTAGCAGGTTTTTTCTCGAGGTTATTAACGTTGATCTGGTGGTGAATTTGTTTAACCCTAGCGTTAATACGTTTGCCACCTAGTTTGAGTTCATAATCGCGGCTTAAGCTTAGTGGTTGTTGATCCATCCAAACTAAGTTTGCGGTTAAGTTTTGGCTGCTTACGGTGTGCTGGGCATCGCCGACATGTATTAACGTGTCACCACGGGAGATATCGATCTCGTTGGTCAGGGTGACGGTGATCGCCATAGGTGCAAAGGCTTGTTTTAAATCGCCGTCGGCGGTGACAATGCTGGCGATGGTGCTGGTTTGGCCAGAGGGTAATACACGGACTTGGTCGCCTGGTTTTACGCTGCCAGAGGCAATAGTGCCACAGTAGCCACGAAAATCGGCATTAGGTCGGTTAACGTATTGCACTGGTAACTGCCAATCGCCTTGAGTAAGGTCAGTTTCTGTATCCAAATCTTCTAGTAGGTGTAACAACGATGGGCCTTGGTACCAAGGCATGTTGCTGCTTTCATCCACCACGTTATCGCCTGTCAGGGCCGACACAGGTACAAAGTGGATGTTAGGTAAGTCTAAGCTGTTGGCAAAGGTTTTATAGTCTTGCTGGATCTGCTCGAACACATCTTCATTGTAATCCATCAAGTCCATCTTGTTGACGGCCACAACCACGTGCTTAATGCCTAACAAAGACACAATGAAACTATGACGGCGGGTTTGGGTGAGCAAGCCTTTACGGGCATCGACTAAAATGATGGCTAAATCACAATTAGATGCACCCGTTGCCATGTTGCGTGTGTATTGTTCGTGCCCCGGGGTATCGGCAATGATGAACTTGCGTTTGCTGGTGGAAAAATAGCGGTAGGCGACGTCAATGGTGATGCCTTGCTCACGTTCGGCTTGTAGGCCATCAACTAACAGGGCTAAGTCTAGTTCGCCGCTGTCTTGGCTGCCTTGACTGGTAAGCGACGCTTGTTTTACGGCCGCTAACTGGTCTTCATACACCAATTTACTGTCGTGGAGTAGGCGTCCAATTAAGGTGGACTTGCCGTCGTCTACACTGCCACAGGTCAATAAGCGCATTAGGCTCTTGTGTTCGTGTTGCTGCAAGTAACTATGAATGTCTTGTTCAATGAGTTGGCTTTGATGGCTCATTAGAAATAGCCCTCCGCTTTTTTAAGTTCCATGGATCCTGCTTGGTCGGCATCAATGAGGCGACCTTGGCGTTCAGAGGTTTTGGCCAGAAGCATTTCTTGAATGATTTCTGGCAAGGTGTTGGCAGTGGACTCAATGGCTCCGGTGAGGGGATAACAGCCCAGGGTTCTAAAACGCACCGACTTTAGTTCGACGGTTTCGTTAGCCGCAATAGGCATGCGGTCATCGTCCACCATAATGTCTATACCGTCACGCTTAACGACAGGGCGTTGAGCAGCAAAATACAAAGGTACAATGTCGATTTGTTCCATGTAGATGTATTGCCACACGTCCAATTCGGTCCAGTTAGAAATAGGGAATACACGAATGCTTTCGCCTTTGTTAATACGAGTATTAAACAGGTTCCATAGCTCAGGACGTTGGTTTTTAGGGTCCCATCGGTGTTCTTTAGAGCGGAAGGAGAATATACGTTCTTTGGCACGGGAGCCTTCTTCGTCGCGGCGAGCACCGCCAAAGGCGGCGTCAAACCCGTAGTGGTCGAGGGCTTGTTTTAAGCCTTGGGTTTTCATCACATCGGTATGGACTTTAGAACCGTGGGTAAATGGGCTAATGTCCATGGCTAAGCCATCTGGATTAATGTGGGTGATGAGTTCCATGCCAGATTCCGCCACTGCTTTTTCACGAAACTGAATCATCTCTTTAAACTTCCACGTGGTGTCTACGTGCAATAGCTTGAATGGCGGAGGCGCAGGGTAAAAGGCTTTTTTGGCTAAATGCAACATTACCGATGAGTCTTTGCCAATGGAATATAACATCACAGGATTGTTGAACTCGGCTACCACTTCACGCATGATGTGAATGCTTTCCGCTTCTAATTGTTTGAGGTGACTTAGACGAGCGTTAGAGAGATTGCTCATGGCATGTTGCTCCGATTTTAAATTAACTGGCCCCATCGTGATTTGCAGATTGGTTCCATGGATTGCGGGCATTATGTCACCACTTTTTTAAAAGAAAAAGTAATAAAAAACTTAATCGTTATTCTATTTGGTTATATGTGAGTGAGTATCACAACCCTATAACCTTGATCAGGGCACACTAATGACACCAGCAAAAACTATTTCGATTACCTTAGTGGATTATCAAGACCCGCAACAAATGGCCATGTTAATAGCCCAGCTCGGTGAGTATGCCCTTGATGATATGGGTGGAGGGCAGGCGCTTGCTGACGAGGTAAAACAACGTTTATTGATTGACTTACCGAAGCAGCAGCAGAATTTTAGTTTGTTGGCCTGGGTAGACAATGAGTGTGCCGGCATGACCAATTGCCTTTGGGGCTACTCCACGTTTGCTGCGCAACCGTTGGTGAATATCCATGACTTAGGCGTACAAAAAAAATTCCGTGGCATGGGCATCAGTACCGCGTTACTCAATGCTGTAGAAGACCATGCTCGGCAAGGTAACGCCTGTAAAGTGACACTAGAAGTATTGGGCAATAATACTATTGCCAAAGCCTCGTATAACAAATTTGGTTTTAGAGCCTATGAATTAACCGAGGGCGCAGGTAAGGCAGAATTTTGGCAAAAATACCTGTAATATGCCGACTGGTTTGAGCAGTCGACACAATTGGCTAGCTCAAGGAGACGTCGCTAATCCGTGTGATCCATGGTTTGGTTTTAACCTCAGTTTAGTTGGAGTAATGGTTTGAATTTATCTACTTTTGGTCAAAAGTTTAGCGGTGAAGCGGGCATTACAGTGCTTATGGACGACATAACCAATGCCCTTTCTAGTGGCCGTGATATGATTATGATGGGAGGGGGAAACCCTGCTAATATCCCAGAAATAGAAATGATTATGCAGCAACGTCTGCAAAAATTAGCTAATGATCCAGCTGCAGTGCGCAGTTTATTAGGTAGTTATGACCCCGCTCAGGGCAATGTAAATTTAATCGATGCCCTCGCAACCTTGTTCAGTAAAAAACTCGGCTGGCCGGTAACGCGCAAAAATATTGCCCTCACCAATGGCAGTCAATCTGCCTTTTTTATGTTGTTTAATATGCTCGCCGGTGAGTTTGACGATGGCTCACATAAACAGATTCAGCTGCCTATGGCACCCGAATACATTGGTTATGCCGATGCCGGTATTGGCCAAAGTTTATTCACCGCAGCCCATCCAAATATTGAAGAATTGGCGCAGCGTCAGTTTAAATACCGAGTAAAGTTTGACGATTTACATGTGGGTGAAAACACAGGTGCTATTTGTGTGTCACGCCCAACTAACCCCACAGGTAACGTCATTACCGACGACGAAGTAGAGCAACTCGATGCCTTAGCCAAGGCCAATAACGTACCGCTCATTATAGACGGCGCGTATGGCATACCGTTTCCGGGGCTCATTTATACCCCAGCTACGCCGTTTTGGAATGACAACACCATCGTGTGTTTGAGCTTGTCTAAGTTTGGTTTGCCCGGAGCCCGTACTGGCATTGTGGTGGCAAATGAAGAAACCATTCAAATCATTTCAGGCATTAATGCAATTATCAATCTTGCCAGTGGCAGTTTTGGTGCAGCGTTAACCACTGATCTGATTGCCTCTGGTGAAATAATTGATCTTAGCCAAAATGTAGTACGACCTGCCTACGAAGCACAACTGGCGTTCGCACAAAAAACCTTACATGAAGTCATGGATCCTAATGTGCCTTATGCCATGCACAAGCCTGAAGGTGCTATGTTCCTTTGGCTATGGTTTAAAGGCATGCCAATTTCCAGCCAAGAACTCTATCAGCGGTTAAAAGAGCAGGGCGTAGTGGTGGTTTCTGGGCATAACTTTTTTGTAGGTATTAACGACGACTGGCAACACCAGCATGAGTGTATTCGTATTAACTACGCCGCCCAGTCGCCCGAACGTATTGCTGCCGGTCTAACCATTATCGCAGATGAAGTACGCAAGGCTTATTTAGGTTAAATAAGCCTTAAATAAAAGTTTTTTTGGCTCTATCCACAGAGCCAAAAAAACAGTATCGTGGCGGCCTAAAGATAAGCACTTGTGGTGGAGATACGCGCCATGTTGCAAGAAATAAAAGCCAGCTGGGCCCTGCTATTGGGCATCGGTTTTATCATGGTAGGCAATGGCCTACAGGGTACGTTATTAGGCGTACGTGCAAACATAGAAGGGTTTAGTGTTTTCACCACCGGCATCGTCATGTCGTTTTACTTTTCAGGCATGTTAATTGGCAGTATTCTTACCCCAAAACTTGTGGCGAGAGTAGGGCACATACGGGTATTTGCTGCGCTCGCTTCTACGGCTTCCATTGCTATCCTGTTGCACAGTATCTACGTTAATCCCTTCACATGGAGCGCTATGCGTTTAGTGACAGGCATCTGTTTTTCCGGCTTGTTTGTGGTCTCAGAAAGCTGGCTTAACGACCGAGCCAGTAACGAAAATCGTGGTGCTATCTTGTCTGCCTACATGGTAGTGGTGACTTTGGGTATGGGTAGCGGCCACCTTCTGCTTAACCTAGCAGACCCTGCAAGTACGGAATTGTTTATCCTTATTTCGGTCATCATTTCGTTTGCTCTGGTGCCTATATTGTTGACTGCGCGTCCAGCACCGGCGTTTGATCAAGGCGAAAGTATGTCTATTTTTACCTTGTACAAAGTATCGCCTTTAGCGGTGATCAGTAACGCCTTAACAGGTGTAGCCCATGGTACGGTATTTGGTTTAGGCGCGGTATATGGCCTTCAAAAAGGTTTTGATACCAGTTTGGTTGCGCTGTTTATGGCCTCGTTTTTATGGGGTGGGTTTTTACTGCAGTGGCCCATAGGTTGGTTATCAGACAAGTACGGTCGCCGTGGCGTGATGTTAATCAATGCGATGGTTGCTGTGGTTTTGTGTTTGTTGGCGTCGATATGGGATCACACAAGCAGTAGTTATATACCACTCATTGTGATTGTGGGTGGCTCGGTAATGCCTATGTATTCTTTGTGTATTGCGTATGCCAGTGACCGCTTGTCGCCAGAACAAATTGTGTCTGCTAGTGGTGCTATGGTGATGGCCGCCGGTATTGGCCTGAGCATTGGCCCAATTATGGTTTCTTTTGCTATGTCTACCCTCGGGCCAGATGTTTATTTTATCGGTGTGGCGTTAGCGTTTGTTGCAATTGCTTTGGCGGTACTCAACAGCATGCGCTATCGCGAAGTGACTGCCGAAGATGTGGAAGAACAGTCTCCAATTGTAGCCGCTGGTGTGATTGGAACACCTATCGCGGCCTTTACTTCTCCTGATGCAGAAGATTATGCTGTGGCACTCGAAGAAGATGAGCTAGAGCAGTTGGATGACATTGGCGAATGGACCCAAGCGCCTATGGCGGGCCCAGAACTGGCCATTCCAGACCCAGACGAAGCTACGGAAGAAGACCACTATTGATTTGTTAGGCTAATCCAAACCAATAAAGCCACCGGTTTGGTGTTGCCAAAGCTTAGCGTAAACCCCACTTTGGGCTAATAGCTCTTGGTGACTACCTTGTTCGATGATGTGGCCGGCATCAATAATAACCAAACGATCCATAGCGGCAATGGTGGACAAACGATGGGCAATAGCGATTACGGTTTTGTTTTCCATTAGCCGATATAAGCTGGCTTGAATAGCGGCTTCTACCTCTGAGTCTAGGGCAGAGGTGGCTTCGTCTAAGACTAAAATAGGTGCATTTTTAAGTAATACGCGGGCTATGGCAATGCGTTGACGTTGGCCGCCAGACAGCTTTACGCCCCGTTCGCCTACTTGAGCCATATAGCCTTTGTTGCCCTTAGGGTCTTCTAACTCTGCAATAAATACGTCGGCTTCGGCTTGTTTACAGGCGTTTAGCAACTCGGCATCTGTAGCCTCAGGTTTACCATACACTATGTTCTCCCGAACGGAACGGTGCAGCAGGGACGTGTCTTGGGTCACCATGCCAATGGAGGCCCGTAAGCTGTCCTGGGAAACTTGGCTGATGTCTTGGCCATCGATACATATGTTGCCACCTTCTAAATCGTAAAAACGCATCAACAAGTTCACCAAGGTAGACTTTCCTGCACCGGAACGCCCTACAATGCCTACTTTTTCTCCTGCCTTGATAGACAGGCTCAAAGACTCGATGACACCTGCACTCTTACCATAATGAAAACGAATGTTATTAAAGTCTATCTGGCCTTGGGTCACCTGCATATTAGTTGAGTTACGATCTACCACCGTTTGCGGCTGCGAAATGGTATTCATGGCGTCGATCACGGTGCCTATACTTTCAAAAAAGTCGTGGACTTCCCACATTAGCCAATCAGAAAAGCTCTGTAAGCGCATCGCCAGCGCTAGGCTCACGGCTACCATACCAAGGCTTACATCGCCGTTAAGCCAGAGGTAAATATCTACCGCCGCGGTTGAAAAAATAAGCAGGTTGTTGATGATGGTGACAGTGATGTCCATGCCCGTGCCGAGTCGCATCATTTCAAATACATTGCGCAGAAATAGATCCATTGACGACTTGGCGTAATTGGCTTCGCCCTTGGTATGGGCAAACAGCTTCACCGTGGCAATGTTGGTGTAGCTGTCTACCACTCGCCCAGTCATAATGGCCCTTTTGTTGGCTTGTTCTTCGGACACCCGTTGTAAGCGGGGCAAGAAATAATATAAGGCGATTGAGAAACATATGATCCACCCAACGAGCGGCATGGCCATGCGCCAGTCGGCAAAGGTCAGTAACAGCAACATGGAAATGACACCCACCAGCACATAGAAAAAGGTGTCGCACAGCTTGCTAACAATTTGCCTAACCGCCAGCGCGCCTTGCATTACCTTAGCTGCTATACGGCCAGCAAAGTCATCCTGATAGAACTCCATGCTCTGGCGCAACAAATACCTGTGGGCCATCCACCGTACGCGTTGGGTAAGGTTAGGGATTAAGGTTTGGTGGCGCATGAGGTTGTTGATCAAAATAATAATAGGCATGCCGACTAATAACAAACCGCTCATGGTCCATAGCGTTACCGCCTGGTCTGCCAGAAACGTCTGTTTATTCTGCACTGCCAACCAGTCAACCAACTGGGCTACAAAGCCAAATAACACAATTTCCATGGCCGCAAAGGCACCGGCACTCAAGGCCAAAATCAGCATGTAACGCTTCATGCCCTCACAATAATGCAGGCAAAATTGCCAAACGCTACTGGGCGGTTGGGTAGGGGCTTGTGGCGGGTAGGGGTTAACTAGGTTTTCGAAATACTTAAACATGTAGGGCCCTGGCGTCCTTGGCTATATGCAGTTCATTCTAGCCCAAAAACCAATCCTGCAAGCTTGTTTTTTTCAAAAGGATCCCTTGGAAAAAATAAGTGTGGGCAATAAGGCGGAGGAGCACAAACCCATCGTGAACTTGCAGCACAATTAGGTCGCTACCTTAACCATGGGTGAAAGCGCTGTTTGAAAGCACCTTCGATCGATTTATAACCAAATAAACCACACACAACTCGCCGTTAATCCAGCCATAATAATATTGAATAGCTTTAACCGTTGCGGTGAAGACAAGTAACGGCCAATGGCCTTGCCAAAGATCACCCAACAGGCATTGGTGCAAGGGCCAACTAAAAAATAAGCGCCGATAATAGCGACAACCGAAGCCGAATATAAATCACCTTCTAGGCTGAAGCTCACATTCGCCCCAATGGCCATGACCCAGGCTTTAGGGTTGACGTATTGAAAAGTGGCCGCTTGTAACATCGTCAGTGGTATTGGCGTGTTGGTGGCCGCAGCAATCGAATTACCGAGCATTTTCCAAGCCAACCACAACAAATAAGCACTACCTAACACTTTGAGGATATTTTGTAGAATTGGCAGTTGAATAAATACCGCACCTAACCCTAAGCCCATTAACAAGTGCAGGCTGTTGAGACCCAGGTTAACGCCAAGCATATGAGGGATAGTTTTACGAAAACCAAAGTTGGCGCCCGAACTAGTGAACATAATGTTATTGGGCCCAGGAGTGCCCGTGGTAACAAGGGCAAACAGGCAAATGGCAAAAAACAGTTCGTAGGTCATTGTGAGTCTATATTTGAATATTTAGGGAGGGGTTTTACTAGTTATTGACCCCCCATCAATATGTGGATGCCTAGCGCCCTAGACGCGATAAAACATGTTACATCGCCCTTTGTGATGCCATAGGCATAGCGAGCCGAGCATATCACGAAGCCGAGAGAATAGATTTGGTTCAAGCTAGGGTAGGTAGTGGTACGTTTGTGTTTCAGCATTCACAAGATGGGTCGGGTTATCGGCATTACAAACGCCTTCCATTATGGATGGCTGCATTGATTTGTGTGCTAACTTTGCCTTGCTGCCGGAGCATCTAGGCATTCAACAGGTGTTAAAGCAGATTTCAGACCGACTGCCGCAACTGGATTTGTTGGGTTACCAGCTCGCTCAAGGTGTTCCTCACCAATTGTTGTGGGCACAAACGTGGTTTAGATATTTTTTAGCTTAGCAAGTCATCTGTTTTGGCCGCCATAATAAAATCGTTGCGGTGTAAACCTTCTATTGTATGGGTCCACCAAGTGACGGTCACTTTGCCCCATTCTGTTAAAATGGATGGGTGATGAAACACGGATTCGGCTAATTCGCCCAGTTCATTAGTAAAGGCGAGGGCCGATTTGAAGTTTTTAAAACTATAAACCCGTTGCAGCTGCGTGGTGCCGTTGTTTTCAACCAGCGCCCAATGTGGTATTTCAAGCAGTAACACCGTAGCCTCTTTGTTGGATACCATGGGTGCACCTGTGCGGCAGGCTTCGCAGCTTTGTTGGCTTAATTTCATGACTTGCTCCTAGCTCGTAAAGCTAAATGGGGAGCAAGAACTCTATCACGTAAGGTCTTGCCACGCTTGATGCTGGCTAAGATAAATGCGGCCTGTTAACTGTTTAGAAAACTCAACCCGTTGTAAACGATCTAATACCGGGCCTTTGACTTCTGACAAGTGCATGTTAATGCCTTTGTCTTTGAGGCGCTGATTGAATTCCAATAAGCTCTCTACGGCACTGGAATCAATGTGATTAATGCCAGATGCCATAAGGATCAGGTGTTCGATACAAGGATTTTTTGCTAATAATTCATTTAGCTGATTATCCAAATAACGTACGTTGCCAAAAAATAGACTTTCATCAATACGTAGGGCGATGACTTGTTCACATTGTTCAACCTCGTGGCGCTCAATGTTGCGGAAGTGTTCGCTACCGGAAATCGGGCCTACAATGGCCGTGTGAGGACGGCTAGTGCGCCACAGCATCAGTGAGATGGTGGCTGCTACACCGGCCATTACACCAGCCTCAACGCCCACACTGAGCACCATGCCAATGGTAATCATCATGGCGGCAAAGTCGTGTTTGCTGTATTTCCAGGTAAACTTTATTTCGTGGGGCTCGATTAGTGTGAGCACGGCCACAAATATGGTGGCGCCTAGCACTGCTTTAGGTAAGAGCGCTAAGTAGGGAGTAAGGTAAAGGCTAGCTAGGGCAATGCCAACTGCGGTGAATACACCAGCCATGGGTGTTTGTGCACCGGCATCAAAGTTAACTACCGAGCGAGAGAAACCGCCGGTTACCGCAAAACCACCCGATGCAGCCGACGCCACGTTAGCCGCACCTAAACCTAATAACTCGTGGTTAGGATCAATCTGTTGGCGGCGCTTATTAGCTAAGGTTTGCGCCACAGAGATGGATTCGACATAACCGATAAGACTAATCATGATGGCGGAGGGCATGAGTGTTGAAACCAGTAACCAGCTGAGCTCTGGCCAAGCCAAGGTTGGTAAGCCAGAGGGAATATCCCCAACCACTTTAACACCTTGCTGGTCTAGCCCTAAGTTTGAAACTAACAAAATAGAGATAATCACCGCGCTTACGGGCGCCAGTTTGCTTAGGGCGGAGGCCGCAGTTTTACTCATAAAGCGGTTTAGCAGCCGGGTTAGGGGCGCTCGAGCCCACCATAAAAAAGCCACACTGGTAACACCAACAACAACAGTGAGCAAGTGAGTATCGGTGCCGTATTGCTGAAGGCCGTTAATCAGTTCGGGCAGGTTGTGGCCCCCTAACGGGATTCCCAAGATGTGTTTGAGCTGGCCTAGGGCAATAAGAATGCCGGCGGCGGTGATAAAGCCTGTAACTACGGGGCGGCCCAATAGGTTAGCGATAAAACCAAGCTTAAATAACCCCATAAACAACATTAAGATGCCCGATAACAAGGCGAGGGTCATGGATAGGGTCAGCACGTCTAAACCACTGTTAATATGAGCCAAACCCACAGCGTTAGCGGATAACAAGGAAATAACCGCCACTGGGCCCACCGCCAAGGTGCGGCTAGAGCCAAACAGAGCGTAGGCTAATAATGGCAAAATACTGGCGTATAGGCCGGTAGCGGGAGGTAACCCCGCCAACATGGCATAGGCCAAACTCTGAGGAATAAGCATGATGGTAACAATTAACGCAGCCATCGCGTCGGCTTGTAACGAACGTGCATCGTAAGTTTTAAGCCATACTAATGCAGGTAGTTTTGTAAGCGGATTCCAAAGAGTTTTAGTCACAGTGATTAAGCGCCGATTTGATTAACAGGGATTTTAATATAAGCAATGCCGTTGTCTTCTGCCGGTGGCATATGGCCTGCACGCATATTCACTTGCACGGAAGGTAAAAGCAACCGTGGCGCGCTTAGTTGAGCGTCTCGAGTGGTGCGCATATCAATAAATTCGGCTTTGGTTTTTCCCGCTAAGTGAATGTTGCTGGCTTTAGACGCTGCAACGGTACTTTCCCAAAGGTATTCGCGGCCACCGGGGGCATAATCGTGGCACATGAATAACCGGGTGTCGTCAGGTAAACTTAGAATGGTTTCCATTGACTCAAACAGTGTAGTCGCATCACCACCAGGGAAGTCACAACGAGCGGTGCCGTAGTCTGGCATGAATAAGGTATCACCAACAAAGCAGGCGTCTGCAATCACAAAGCTCATACAGGCGGGTGTGTGGCCTGGTGTGTGCAGTGCCTTCATGGTCATGTTGCCAATGTTTAATTCTTCGTTGGGTGCTAACAAGTGATCAAACTGGCTGCCGTTACGGGCAAAACCATCTTCAGCATTAAATAAGTTGCCAAAAATGTCTTGAACTTGAGTAATTTGATCACCAATAGCGATCTTGCCGCCTAATTGGCTTTGAATATATGGAGCACCTGACAGGTGATCAGCATGTACATGGGTTTCTAATAACCAAGCAACGGTTAGGCCTTGTGCTTTAATGCTAGCGATCACTTGGTCCGCAGAGTCTGTGCGGGTGCGGCCCATGTTAGCGTCGTAATCCAAAACAGAGTCGATCACTGCACATTGTTTAGTCTCTGGATCTGCAACAATATAAGTGACGGTGAAAGTTGCTTCGTCAAACAAGGCGGTAATTACAGGTGATGCCGGTGTAGCTTGTGTCATGGTGCCTCCAAGAGGGCAAATTGATTAACTTGAAGCCATTGTACGGCGGTTGATTAGCAAAAGCAAATATAGTTATAACTATATATTAAATGGTTATAAAGCTGGGTTTGGATAGACGTTTTCTTCATTGCAGCGCTAAATAGCCGCATACAGACGCTCGGGGCGACCCACGCTGCCGTAGTGAATTTGTACCTTTATTTTGTCGATTCCAACTAAGTATTCTAAGTAGCGTCTTGCAGTGGTGCGGCTGGCACCAATGTCGTTGCCAATTTGTTCGGCGCTTAATGCTTGCGATTGCTGTGAAATGACATCAAGTACTTTGCTTAAAGTGAGTTCATCAATGCCTTTTGGCAGCCGTGTATTGAAAACGGTTGTGGCTTGAGCGAGGCGAGGCATAAGTTCATCTAGATCCGTTTGCCTTATCGCTGCCACCGTATTAAGCCGTACGTGGTGTTGCTGGTAGTTGGTTAGGCTGACCTTCAGGCGCTCGAATACCAAAGGTTTTAAAATGTAATCAAATACACCACCGTGTAATGCTGATTTAAGCACTTCAACTTCTTTGGCCGCGGTGATTAATATTACGTCTGTATGACTGTTATCGAACCGTAACTGGTGCAGCAGTTGCATGCCGTTGCCGGATGGAAAATATACGTCTAACAACAATAGGTCCGGTGTCAGTATAGACACCAGCTCTTGTGCATCTTCGATACTGTGGGCAATGCCCACCAGCTCAAAAC
Source organism: Oceanospirillaceae bacterium (assembly GCA_029938085.1). Taxonomy (GTDB): domain Bacteria; phylum Pseudomonadota; class Gammaproteobacteria; order Pseudomonadales; family Balneatricaceae; genus Njordibacter. The sequence goes on from JAPYOS010000003.1 coordinate 224,037, forward strand.
CTTCTAGTCGTTCTAAATAGGCCTGTTGGATCAGGGCATTTTGCGGATCATCTTCGGCAATGACTACACGGATGGCGTTATTGTTTATCATAATCGTGGGGCCTGTTTCGGTAGGCTAATGGTAAAGCAGCTGCCACCTAAGGCGACAGGCTCCATAACCACATAACCACCAAAGCGGGTGGCCAATTTTTGTACTAAGTGTAAACCTAGGCCGTGTTCGTCGCCGCTTTTGCTGCTATAACCTTTGGTAAAAATAAGCTCCCGTTGGCTTGAGTCTACCCCCGCGCCTTGATCTTCCACTTCAAACAAAATATCGGTGCCAAAATCGGTCATGGTTAGACTGATTTGGGTGCCGTGAGCAGTGTCCGCTAAGCAGGCTTCAAAGGCATTGTCTATAATGTTGCCAACCATACTTGCCAGCTGGTCGCTCGGCAGGTGTGCAGGAAGGTCGTTCATATGGCTGTTGGGGTCAATGCTAAAGTCGAGGCCAATCTCTTTCGCACGGTTATATTTACCAAGCAAACAGCCGGCCAAAATTGCATCTGACACGGTACTCATAAGTAACTTTATAAGCGCGCGATGGGCTTGGTTTTCTTGACCAATGAGGTTGAGGGCTTGGTCTGACGCACCGATTTGAATGAGGCCAGCAATCGTGTGTAACTTGTTGGTGTATTCGTGGGCTTGGCTACGTAAACTGTCGGCATATTGCTGCACACGGCTAAGTTGTTGGCTTACCAAGTCTAGCTCGTCTTTAGGCCGAAAACTGGCCACTAAACCGATAATAGCGCTTTCATTACGCAGGGGTAAACGGTTGACTATGTAGGGTTTTTGCTTAAACCACACCTCTTTATCAAACTCAGCGTTATGAGGCTGAGTATCTAACATGGGGCTTTCCGGCATTACCGTGCTAATATTTTGCCCTTGCCACTGTATATGGTCCTCCAACTCTAAAAACTGCACAGCGGCCTTGTTGATGGTAGTGATTTGGCCCTCGGCATTGACGGCGATAATGCCTTCTCTAACAGATTCTAAGGTGGCGATGCGCTCCTGATAAAGTTGGCCAATTTGTTCCGGCTCTAGGCCAAAAATGGCTTTCTTAAAATGGTTAGCAAACCATAATGCGGTTAACAGGCTAATGCAAAAAGCCGCCAATATTACCCATAGTAATGTGGCTCGGTAGCTGTCGATAACTGTTTCAATGCTGTCCAGCAGATAACCCACCGAAACCAAACCGACGATTTGTTCTCCTAAGGGATCAAAAATAGGGGCACGTGCGCGCATAGACCAGCCTAAACTGCCTTCTGCCTTGGATATTACTGCTCGGCCTTGACTTAAGGTAGGGCTGATTTCATCATTATCGTCATCCATCATGGATGCACCGAGCTTTGCCGTATTGGGGTGAGCTAAGCGTAGGCCTGCGGCATCGCCGATCACCACAAAACGCGCATGGGTTTGCTGTGCCAAGGTTAAGCTTAGGGGTTGTAGGTGGTTAGTATCGCTGCGTTTTACTGCATTAGCGACTTCAGGCATGGCGGCAATGGTTTTTGCAACATGCAGGGCGCGTACACCAATCTCGTCATTCAAAGATTGGTTGAGATACTGCAGAGCAAATAAACCCAACATACTGGTCTGCAATAAGGCCATTAAACCCAAAATGAGCATCATGCGGCTTTTTAATTTGAGCTTTCGAAACGGTAGTTTCATGGTTTTTATTGTTATTTTCATGGTTTATATACTACTTAACAATACTCGATTTAGCCCGTGAACATTATGGTCAAAATACATTTAAAGTGTTTTAAAGCGTTTAGTTTCAAAAACTATCCTCGTTAGCTAGTGCGTTTTATGCTGTTTCAGTACAACAATAAAACTAACTGAGGAATAATGATGTTAAATAAATTTAAAACTAAACAACGCATGCTACTTACCGCTGTGCTCATGAGCGGCATGTTAGGTGCGGGTGCAGTAAACGCAGATGTAGACAGTATTCACTTTCTGATTCCTGGTGGCGCAGGCGGTGGTTGGGACGGTACAGCTCGTGGTACAGGCGAAGCGTTAACCAATGCAGGCCTGATCGATAGCGCCTCTTACCAAAACATGTCCGGCGGCGGCGGTGGCAAAGCCATTGCCCATCTTATTGAAACAGCAGACCAAGCCCATGGCACTCTGATGGTGAACTCCACACCTATAGTCATTCGCTCATTGTCTAAGGTGTTTCCACAATCCTTCCGTGATCTAACCCCTATTGCAGCAACCATAGGTGACTTTGGTGCGTTTGTAGTGAGATCTGATTCTAACTACCAGACTTTTGGTGATGTAGTTGCAGACTATAAGGCCAACCCTAAGTCAGTGATCATCGCTGGTGGTTCGGCTCGTGGCAGCATGGATCATCTGGTAGCGGCCATGGCCTTTAAGGCTGCTGGTGCTAACCCTAACAAAGTGAAATATTTAGCGTTTGACGGTGGTGGTAAAGCCATGGCGGGTTTGCTATCGGGTGAAGCGGGCCTTCTTTCAACCGGCTTTAGTGAAGCGTTAGCGCTGGCAGCGGCAGGTGAAGTGCGCATTCTAGTGATGACCGGTGATCAGCGTTCTGATGCTGCTCCTGAGGTACAAACCTTACAAGAGCAGGGTTATGACGCAAGCTTTGTTAATTGGCGTGGGTTCTTTGGCGCTCCAAGCCTAAGCGACGCAGAAGCTGATGAGTACGCTCAAACCTTAGCTGAAATGTATAAGACTGAAGCTTGGGAAAAAGTACGAGCTCGTAACGGCTGGACTGAAATTTTCAAGCCTCGTGCTGAGTTTGTCACTTTCTTAGAGCAGCAAGAAGAAGTGGTGGGTAACTTAATGCGCGAGCTGGGTTTCCTATAAACATCTAAGCGTGTACTAACGTCTTGTGTTGGAATTGTCCTACAGACAGCTCACATACAAGACGTTTTTTTTGCAAGAGCGGAGCAGCTAATGATTAGCCTCACTAAAGACCGTTTTGGCGGTGTTCTATTTTTACTTTTATCCTTGAGCTACGGCTATTACGCAGCCGATATACCCTTGCTCCCAGGTGATAAATTTGAACCATTCCACGCACAAACCTTACCCTACTGGTTGGCTGGATTAGGATCTTTTCTAGCATTATTGTTGATTGTATCGAAAGCAACGCCAAGCACACAAGAAACACCTTTGTCCCGTGCCAATGTAAGCCTCATGTTAGGTTTATTGGCTTTGACGTTGTTGTTTTCCCTGAGTCTGCCTTGGCTTGGGTTTCCGGCGACAACGAGTCTGTTTTTAATAGCCAGTTATTGGCTGTTGGGTGAACGCAGATTGAAAATGTTAGTGCTAGCGTCGGTGCCTTTTGCGCTGATTTTTTGGTTGTTATTAACCGAAGTGCTGGAGGTGTATATTGCACCCGCACGAATTTTATATTGGTAGGAGGCTGACATGTTAGATGGCATGTTTTCAGGATTAGCTACGGCATTAATGCCGTTTAACTTATTGATGGTAGTCGCGGGTTGTTTTGCGGGTACCTTTATTGGCATGTTACCGGGTCTTGGGCCTATTTCTGCCGTCGCATTGATGATTCCTATTACTTATACCTTGGATCCATCATCCGGCATTATCCTTATGGCCGGGGTTTATTATGGTGCCGTTTTTGGCGGCTCAACGTCATCCATTCTCATTAATGCGCCGGGTTGTGCTAGTACGTTGGTAACCACTTTTGATGGTTACCCCTTGGCACAAAAAAATCAGGCCGGTAAGGCTTTGGCTTTAGCCGCCTATGCTTCTTTTACCGGTGGCACTATAGGCGCCATTATTCTCATATTTACAGCGCCGGCGCTGGCTAGTGTTTCCTTGAGCTTTCAGTCGGCTGACTATTTTGCCCTAATGTTACTTGGGCTTACATCGGTGGCGGCGTTCTCTGGCAAAGGACAAGTCATTAAAGCCATGATGATGACCGTATTTGGTCTCATGATCGCAACCGTCGGTAACGACGTCATTACCGGTGCACCGCGCTATACCTTTGGCGCACTTGATCTTGTGGATGGTGTGAGCTTCTTGCTGTTAGCCATGGCCACCTTTGCTTTAGCCGAAGTGATGATGACCATCATGCGTGGCCAAATGCACGGCTCAGAGCAGGCCATGCAACCCGTCGCTTTAAGTAGCATGAAGCTGTCTCGTGACGAGGTGAAAGAAGTGGCTCCCACCATAGCCCGCTCATCAGTGTTTGGCTTTGTTGTTGGAGTGTTGCCCGGAGCAGGGGCAACCATTGCCTCCTTTTTAGCCTATGGTTTGGAGCGAAATATAGCGCCACCAAGGCTGCGTAAAATGTTTGGCAAAGGCGCGTTGCGTGGTTTGGCGGCACCAGAATCGGCCAACAATGCGGCCTCTACTGGGTCTTTTGTGCCGCTACTCACATTAGGCATACCGGGATCCGGTACCACGGCCATCATGTTAGGTGCGTTGATTGCTTATGGTATTCAGCCAGGCCCTCGGTTGTACTTAGATCATCCTGACGTATTTTGGTCGGTGATTATCTCTATGTACTTTGGTAATTTGGTGTTACTGGTATTGAACTTACCACTAATTCCTTATATTTCTCGTTTGCTCGCAATACCGCCGCAAATATTGAATCCGCTGATCATTTTCTTCTCTATTATTGGTGTGTATTTGGTGAGTTTTAACACCTTTGATATTCAGATGATGGTGTTTATCACGCTCTTGGCCGTTGGCTTAAAGTTACTTAATTTTCCCATGGCACCCATGTTGTTAGGCTTTATTTTGGGTGGAATGTTGGAAAAGAACTTAAGCCGAGCATTAGTGGTTAGTGACGGTAGTTTTGACTTTCTCTGGCAGCGGCCATTAACCTTTAGCATTGTCTGTATTACTGTGGTGATCTTGGTTTTGCCGTGGTTATTTGGGCTTGTCAAAAGCCGTCTTAAGGCAACATTGCCGGCCGCCGATTAAATCTAGGGTTAGTGTTTCATAGGTGAGTTAAAGTTTAGGGCTTGATTTATTTAACATGTTAATTATAATTACTTCATCTAATTCGTAGCAAAACCTTAATTTTGCACCGAGACCACCTATAATGGCGGTCTATTATTGACGTCTAAACTGGAACCCTTATGACAACAGAAGCCTTTAACGCACGTGAATTTCGTGATGCACTTTCATCCTTTGCCACCGGAGTTACGGTGGTGACCTGTCTGGGTGCCAGTGGGGAGCCTGTAGGTGCGACGGCCAGTAGCTTTAATTCTGTGTCTATGGATCCGCCTTTAATCTTGTGGAGTATCACTAAGACCGCCTATAGCGCGGATGCCTTCATCAACGCAAAACATTTTGTGGTGAATGTATTGGGTGCCGAGCAAACGGATATGTCTAACAAGTTTGCCCGTAGCGGTACTGATAAGTTTGCCGATGTGGCTGTAGAGGAAGGCATTGGTGGTGTTCCTATACTGCCGGGCACCATCACTTGTTTTGAGTGTGAAGCGTGGGCCACTTATGATGGCGGCGATCACGAAATTATTGTCGGTCAAGTTAAGGCTATGCGTAGCACGGCTGGTTCTGGTTTGGTTTTTTACCGTGGCGCCTATGCCACCGCCGAAGCTATTCCAACTTTGGCCCCAGTAGAGACCAATGACGTTAGTCACTTTATAGATAACTACTTGTTGTATTATCTAACACGGGCTACCCACCAAATGGGAGACGAGTTTCATCAGTTGGTGGCGGACGATGGTTTAACCACCAAAGAGTGGCGCATATTGGCCTGTTTGTACAATCAAAATAGCATGACTTTGGCAGAACTGGCTAAGCGTACTATGGTGGATCAAACTACGCTGTTGGAGTTGGCCTTAGATCTACAGAAGCATGATATGGCGCGTGTGCAACAGTTAGATTCGGGCACTAGGGTGACGGGCACAGCGACAGGCCAGCAGCGTGTTGTACACCTGATTGCCGATGGCCAAAAGGCCGAGCAAAGCGCGTTGGATGGGCTAGATGCGGATGCAGCAGAAACCCTAAAGCTTATGCTGCAGCGCATTATTGACAACACCGACTAGTGGCCAGTGGAAGCTTAAAGCGGGGCTTTAAATTGTGTGTGTGTGGTTTCTAAAGCCTTATACACAGGCTCCCGCTTTTGGCCTTTGCTCATCATGGCTTCCATCATGTCCACTTCGGGCTGCAACATGCCCGCTTGCCAGGTAGCCTGATATTTCAGCGCATCATCAGTGCTGTGGTTCAGACCATAATTAATTATTTCCTTACAGCCGTACACCGCTAAGGGTGAGTGGGTAGCCATGGTTTGAGCTAATACCATCACTTCGCTCATCATCGTGTCTACATCACTAAATACCTGATTTACCAAGCCACTCGACAGTGCTTCTTGGCTATACAACCGTCTGCCGGTATAGGCCAACTCTTTGGCAAGGCCGGGTGCGATGAGTTTGGGCAAACGTTGTAAGGTGCCTAAGTCGGCAGCCATGCCGAGACGGATTTCCTCAATGCTAGTAAACGCTCCCTCAGTCATATAACGGCAATCGCAGGCACAAGCCAAATCCAGTGCACCACCGATGGCACCACCTTGAATCGCTGCTAAAACGGGCATGCGTAGATTTTCTACACTGCTAATAATGGCCTGTAGGTGTAATACAATTTGACGCATGTGTTCATTACGCCGGGCTGGATCTTTAGGACGTTTGATGGCCCCACTGGTAAATACGGCTAAATCCATACCGGCACAAAAGTGCTTTCCTTCACCGCTAATGACTAATACGCGGGCTTCTGGATCGTCGTCTAGGGCCGCTATGGCTTGAGGGAATTGCTGCCAAAACTCAAGGCTCATGGAATTGTATTTTAGCGGCCTATTAAACCGTAAATGGGCAACGTTGTTTTCAACGGTTAAATCAAAAGTGGTGTATTGCATAATAATTCTCTGGCGTGATTATTAAGATCCTGACCTTCGTCGGGATGACGGTTTAGGGGTCAGTCTGCCTTAATGTCATTCCGGCGTAGGCCGGAATCTAAAGTTTTATAGCCAACAAGGTACCCTGACGAATAGCTCGTTTGGCATCTAACTGCGTGGCTTTATCAGCACCACCGATAAGGTGATATTCGCGCTCTAAGCCTTCAACCAATCGACGGTCTGGGTCTTGGCCAGCACATACAATAATGTTATCTACGTCTAACACCTGGGCTTCACCCCCTATGGTTAAGTGAAGGCCTATGTCGTCAATGGCTTGGTACTCACAGCCAGCAATCATATTCACCTGCTTTTGTTGTAATCCCGCACGGTGAATCCAACCGGTGGTTTTGCCTAAACCTGCACCCACTTTAGTGGATTTGCGCTGTAATAGGTGAATCTCTCGCGGAGAAGCTTCAATATTTGGCATCATCTCAGCTACGCCACCACGGGCCTGCATGGTCATATCGATGCCCCATTGCGACATAAATTGTTCGATATTTTTACTGGGTTCACGTTCGCCGTGGGTTAAAAATTCTGCGACGTCAAAACCAATACCGCCGGCACCAATGATGGCGACCTTTTGGCCCACTTTGGCGCCTTTAATGACGTCCAAATAGTTCACCACTTTGGCATGATCGTGACCGGGCAATTCTAGATCGCGCGGGCTAATGCCGGTGGCAAGAACCAGTTCATCAACGTGCATGTCGTTGAGCTGTTGGGTGGTTAGGGTGGTATCAAGTTTCACCGCTACCTTTAGCTCTTTTAACCTGACCGAAAAATAACGCAGGGTTTCAAAAAACTCTTCCTTGCCGGGGATACGTTTAGCAATATTGAACTGGCCACCAATTTCGTTGCCCGCATCATATAAAGTCACGCTATGGCCCCGTTCTGCGGCCGTAACAGCACAGGCTAAGCCAGCGGGCCCAGCGCCTACGATGGCAATGGTCTTTTTAGCTGTGGTTGGTTCAATAGTGATTTTGGTTTCTTCACAGGCTCTTGGATTCACTAAACATGAACTCGGTTTGCCACTAAACACATGGTCCAAACAGGCTTGGTTACAACCAATACAGGTGTTGATTCGTTCAGGAGTGCCAGCGGCTGCTTTATTAACGAACTCAGGATCAGCCAAGAATGGCCGAGCCATGGAAATAAGGTCGGCGTCGCCATTGGCCAAAACACTTTCTGCCACCTCTGGCGTGTTAATACGGTTGGAGGTGATTACAGGTACGGTTAAGTGCTTACGTACGGTGTGTGTCACCCAAGTAAAGGCCGCACGAGGCACTTTGGTGGCAATGGTAGGAATGCGGGCTTCGTGCCAGCCAATACCCGTGTTAATAATGGTGGCACCGGCCTTTTCGATGGCTTGGCCAAGTTGTACCACTTCGTCCAAGTGGCTGCCTTCGGGCACTAAATCCAACATAGACAGGCGATAGACAATGATAAAGTTGGGGCCAACCCGTTCGCGTACACGTTTTACCACCTCTATGGCAAGACGAGTTCGGTTGTCGTAGCTGCCACCCCATTCGTCATCTCGCTGATTGGTACGGGTAACAATAAACTGGTTTAAGAAGTAACCCTCAGACCCCATGATTTCAACGCCGTCGTAACCCGCGTCTTGGGCGAGTTTAGAACTGTTAGCAAAGTCTTCAATCTGCTGTTCTATTTCTGCGCTGCTTACGGCTTTTGGGGTAAAGGGATTAATGGGCGCTTTAATGGCAGACGGTGCGATGGAATCTGGTGAGTAGGCGTAGCGGCCGGTATGGAGTATTTGCATACAAATTTTGCCTCCAGCGTTGTGTACGGCTTGGGTCACCAACTGATGCTGAGGTACTTTATCGGCAGAGTCCAAGGCCGCGGCGCCAGCAAAGGTTAACCCTTGTTGGTTAGGCGCAATACCGCCGGTAATAATGAGACCAACACCACCACGGGCACGTTCGGCAAAGTATTCTGCTAAGCGTTCAAAGCCGTTTTTAGCTTCTTCTAAACCGGTATGCATGGAGCCCATAACGGCGCGGTTTTTAAGTTGAGTAAAACCAAGGTCTAAAGGTGCTAAAAGATGAGGGTAGGCGTTAGAAGGTGTTGGAGACGTCATAATTAAAACACTTGTTTGATTAACAGGGTGTCAGATTAGGTGTTGTGGCCAAGAGGGTCAAATTATTATACCTTCATGACCACTAGGTCAATGTAATGGGCTACTGGAGCAGGTCCATCATGTTAGCGGGCATAGGTGTCTCGAAGGTAAGGCGTTTGCCAGTTTCTGGCCGTGTAATGCTTAGACTCACGGCGTGTAACCCCGTACGTGGGCCGTAGGTGCCATAGTTGCCGTCTCCAACGATAGGGTGTCCTAACCAGGCCATATGAGCCAAGATTTGGTGGTGCCTGCCTGTTTCTAAGCGAACCTCCACTAGGGAGCGACCGTTAGCCGTGCGCAATGTTTTAAAATGAGTCACGGCTTTTTTGGCGTCTTCATGTGGGCCAACAATCACTTGTTGATTCTCATGGTCCGTGCGCAACGGCTGGTCTATACGCCCTTGGCTTGGGTTAGGGCTACCTTCAACTATGGCTAGATAGGTTTTCTCGGCTTGCCCCCAGTCTTCGTTAATGGCTTCGCGCATTTTGCGAGAAGTAACAAATACTAAGACCCCCGATGTTTCTCGGTCCAGCCGGTACACAGTCCATAGATTAACAGGCTGTTTGGGGCGGGATAACTGCTGGCGAAGAATCGCAAGGGCATGTTGTTTTTTTTCATCATCTGACGCAACAGACAATAACCCAGTTGGTTTATTGATCACCACAATGTCAGGGTCTGAATATAAAATTTCTAAGCGTGTCGACTCACGAACCATAGGTTTGCCAGAGGCCCTAACTTCTATGTTATCGCCCACTGCAAGTGCGTGATCGTGCTGCATAATAGGCACATCATTAACCGTAACGCAGCCTGTTTTTAAGCGTTTTTTTACGTTGTTGCGAGTCCAACCTTTAAGTTGGGTATTAAGGAAGGGGAGCAGGCTTTCTGGGTGCTGCACGCGAAATCTATCAGACATTGTGAATTATTCCCTAGCTGGTGTTCTAATAATGTTCTGTAGGCGTATTATCGCTTAACGTGTTGTGCAGTAGCAATGGACATCATGGCTATTCCTTGGTTTTATAAGGCAAAGCCGTTTGCGCCCATTGCATATAGTGCTCTATTTGTTCAGCTTCGGCTTTACAGTATTGTTCAATGGCGTCATCAAAACCCGTTTCTGCCAAATAGTGATAGGAATGGGTGGTTTGAGGAATAAAGCCGCGGGCGAGTTTGTGTTCGCCCTGTGCGCCCGCATCAAAATGAGGGATGTTATTGGCAATACAATAATCAATGCCTTGGTAATAACAGGTTTCAAAGTGCAAGAAGTCTACTTCTTCTAAACAGCCCCAATAGCGCCCATAAAGGGCTTTATCATCCATAAAAAACAAAGCATATGCCAAAGGTTTTTGGTCTTGAGAGGCCGTGACTAATAACAGTTTGTCTGGCATTTGAGTTAACAGTTGAGCAAAAAATTCATAGGTTAAATAGCCTTGCCTGCTGCGCTTTAGGTAAGTGCTCTGATAACAATCGTAAAACTCTTGTAACGCCTGTGGCTCAATGTCGCCGCCGCGTTGCCAAGTAAACTCAATGCCTTGCTCTGCAATAACGCGCCGTTCTTTATTAATGGATTTACGCTTACGAGAAGTAAGGCGAGCGGTAAAGTCGGGAAATTCACTATAGTTTTCATTGTACCAGTGGTACTGGCAGTCCGTGCGCTGGTGCCACGTTTGTTGCTTTGCTGCTTGCCAGTCTGGTTGTTGCGCAAATAACCAATGCCAGCTGCTGAGTTTGAGTTGCGCACACAGGTGTGGCAATTGCTCCTGTAGAAAACTAAGGGCTTCGTCCAAGTTAGTGTTGGCCGCAAGTAACATTCTGGGGCCAGCACAGGGCGTAAAAGGCACCGCACTAATGAGTTTGGGGTAATACTCCAAACCATAACGTTGGTACGCATTGGCCCATTCAAAATCAAACACATATTCACCCCATGAATGGGTTTTTATATAGCTTGGTATTAAGGCGACGGGCTGGCCTTGTTGGGTGATTTCTAGATGCATGGTCTGCCAACCGCTTTTGCCGCCCACGCTGCCACTGGCTTCAAGGGCGGCATGAAATGCGTACTGACTAAATGGATCTGACTCTGCACAAAGGTATTGTTGCCAATGCTTTTGGCCTAATTCTAGGGTGCTGGGGTGGAGGTGAAGTTGCATGTAGGTCGCACAAAGGTGGCTAAAACGTGAAAATTATTAATACTAACTGCAGCATACAATAATAACGCCGCCAACAAAATGACGGCAACGCCTTGAGAGCCACAATATGAAATACACCGTATCGATGGATATCAATTTACCTTGTGACCGCATGCTTGAACTGTTCGATAGCACGGAAAACATGTTTAAGTGGCAGGATTGCCTAGTTAGTTTTGACCATGTTTCAGGTGAACCGGGTCAGGTGGGTGCTGAGTCTCGTATGGTACAGACCATGGGCAAAAAACAGATTACTATGATCGAAACCATCACTGAGCGTAATTTTCCAGACACTTTTGCCTGTACCTATGAAGCCGATGGCGTGTGGAACCTGGTAGAAAATTATTTTCACGACCGTGGCGAAACCACCCATTGGGTAATGGATACTGAGTTTCGTTGCACGGGCATGATGAAAGTCATGTGTTGGCTCATGCCGTTTATGTTCAAAAAAGAAAGCCTGAAATTCATGCGCCAATTTAAAGAGTTTGCTGAGGCGCAGTAAAGCGCTACAGAATTCGCAGGCAGTCTAGCATTTTGGGTCTTTTTATTGTCTTTGACGTACAAAATTAGGTACAATGTTTTTTAAAGTCGAAATTAACGCGTAGCACCGGAGTTCACCGTGGATACAATGAGCTATTCATCATTTAGGGCACAATTGGCAGGCACTTTAGATCAGGTTAATGACAATCATAAGCCGGTGTTGGTCACTCGGCAAAATGGCCGCCCGGCAGTGATCATGAGCCTTGAAGACTATCACTCTTACGAGGCCACGGCCTATTTAATGGCGAGTCCTACGAACGCCCAAAGACTAAATCAAGCCATCGCTGAAGTGCAGGCAGGTATGCTGACCGAACGCCCATTGGATGAATCGTGATTCTGTGTTGGGCCGAGGCGGCGTGGCAAGATTATTTATATTGGCAACAGACCGACAAAAAAGTGGTACAGCGAATCAACAAATTAATTAAAGACATCGGACGACAACCGCATCAGGGTTTGGGTGATCCAGAACCATTAAAACACAACTGGTCTGGCTATTGGTCGCGCCGTATCGATCGGCAACATCGGTTGGTTTATAAAACCACTGCAGACCAAATTATCATCGTCCAAAGCCGATATCATTATTAGCCATATATCGCACTTGCCTCTTTCACGTACAGTAATACTCTAATCTTATAACGAAAAAATGGTTTTTCGCGCCCTAATAAACCTACTGTGGCCGCATAAAAGCAAGCGCTTAATGCCAAGGTGACTGTGGTCGAAACCGATAAAGCTAGCCATGGTGTCGCTTCGTTTTTAACGATGCTAATGAGGGCCATTTGTTGACCCGAGATAGGCAGCCATTGCATGACCTCTGGAGCTGAATTATAGGTAGTGAGCATGGCCATAATCACATAAGCTAGATAGGCTTGGGCTTTTTTGAAGGACTTAGCCATGAAGGCGACAAAAATCAGAGCGCTGGCGGCCAATCCTGCCATGGAAAATATGGCCACCACCAGCACCTTCGCTAATACAATTTGGGTTCGATTAACGGCGACACTTAATAGTGAGACTAAGGGATTACGTTCTCTTTCTCCGGCACTGGTGTCGATCGCAAGGCTCATTCCAGACATAAAAACGGCGTACAAAAGTAGATAAATAAAGAACCCCAAAATGACCCCGTTTTTTGCTTCAGGGGAGTCTTGGTCTTGCGTCACTATGGTGATAGGTTGAATGATGGATGGCGAAACGCCACGGGCGATGAGCCGAATTTGGGTGAGTTGCTGGCCATAGGCATTGATCTGTTTGCGTAGCCTGCGAGCTTGTGCATACACTTCTTCAACAGAAAAATTGGCATAAATAGTTATGGCTGCTGTTTCACCACGACTAATGCGATGGCTAAACCCTGTCTCAAATTCAATGGTAATGTCGTTCTTGCTCGTGGGAGTGCCAGCTTTAGCTTGCTGAATGTGTTGGCTTGCAAGGTGTTGTACTAATGGTTGTGCTTCCTCGGCCTTATCCATGTGTACATAGAGGATCTCTGGGTCGCTATATTTTTCCGCCATTAATGCAAATATTATGGCCATCAATAATGGTGTTAACAACGAGTACATCAATGTCGCCATCACAGAGCGGCGGTCTCGTAAGGCGTCACGCAATTCTTTGGTCAGTAACACTCGTAATAAACTCATTGGTCGCCTCCTATGAGCGCGATAAAGGCGTCTTCTAAATTGTCGGCATTGGTGAGCTGGCACAAGGCTTGAGGGCTGTTATGAGCTACCGTAACACCCTCATGAATAAGCACCACTTGGTCACATAACATCATCACTTCTTGCATCACATGGCTAGAAAACACAATACAATGGCCTTGGTCTTTGAGGCTGATTAACATTTGCCTTAAGCTTTGTATGTGGCTCCCCTTGCTGGTGGCTAAACGAATAACTAAATGTTATGGGTTCAGGTGATTAATAGTTGTTTGACCTTAGCTAACACAGGCCATTAGACTGTCTGCTTTAGCGCGATTAGCTATGACTTATTTGTGAGGACAACATGCAATTCAACGGTATCTATGTACCTGTCATCACCCCCTTTAACGACGACTTTTCCATTGATGAAGCAGGCTATAGCCGCATTATAGATGGTGCTATTGCCTCTGGTGTGCAAGGCATTATTGTGGGTGGTACCACGGGCGAATATTACGCCATGGAAAAGGCTGAGCGGTTACGCACCTTTGCTATTGCTAAAGAAGTGATTGCTGGGCGTGTGCCGCTAATTACCGGCGTTGGTGCCTTACGAACAGAAGACGCCATCGATTTAGCCCAGCAGGCTAACCAGGCTGGTGCCGACTGTTTATTGCTGGGTGCACCATATTACGCCATCCCCACCTCGGAAGAACTGGTGCGCCATTGCCTCGCAGTAGAGCGGGCCACTGATTTGCCTATCATGTTGTATAACTTCCCCGATCGCACCGGCGCACCCATGGATGAAGCCTGTTTAGAGCGCTTGAGTATGCGGCCTAACTTTTGTGCCATTAAAGAAAGCAGCGGCGACATTAATCGCGTGCATTTGTTAGCCCGGCGTTTTCCCCACATTCAATTGAGTTGTGGTATGGATGACCAAGCTTTGGAGTTTTTTGCATGGGGCGCAACCAGCTGGGTCGCGGGTGCCGCTAACTTTTTACCTAAAGAGCATTACGCTCTTTACCATGCGTGCGTGGTGGAGAAAGACTTTACCAAGGGTCGCCAAATCATGACCGCCTTGTTACCCCTCATGCAAACCTTGGAGCAAGGTGGCAAGTTTGTACAGTGTATTAAGTATGGCTGCCAGCTTGAGGGTATTGTCACGGGGCCAGTGCGCAAACCGCTGCGTGACATGAACAAAGAGCTTAAACGCGAATTTGAAGTCACTGTAGCCACAGTAAAAACCACCATTGCCAATATCTGTAATCATTAACCTCTGCAACCATTCAGGAATTACACCATGTTAACTCAAGCCGAATACCTCGCCATTGCCGAGCAGATTAACTTTCCAACCAATGCGTGGATTGATGGCAGCTATACTCCTGCCATTAACGGTGGCACCTTGGCCACAATCAACCCAGCCACGGGCCAAGAGATTGCTCAAATCAGTGCCTGTGATGCAGCTGACGTTAATGTGGCGGTAGATAAAGCCCGTCAAGCCTTTGAAGCGGGCAGCTGGAGCAAGTTGCATCCCAGCCAACGCAAACAGGTGATGATTAAGTTTGTTAAATTGATTAAGCGCAATCAACAAGAACTCGCGGTGATGGAAGCGTTAGAGAGTGGTAAACCCATTAAGGATTGTGTGTCCATTGATGTGCCAGAAACCATTGACTGTATTCAATGGCATGCCGAGGCAATCGATAAAATTTACGATCAAATTTCGCCCTCTGGCGACGCTGCCTTGGGCATGATTGTGCGTGAACCCATTGGAGTGGTTGCCTGTGTCTTACCGTGGAACTTTCCCATGCTTATGGCGGCATGGAAATTAGGCCCAGCGTTAGCAGCAGGTAACAGCGTAATCCTTAAACCCGCAGAACAGACCAGCATGAGTTGTTTGCGTTTGGCTCAGTTAGCCCACGAAGCGGGCGTCCCCGCAGGCGTGATTAACGTATTACCAGGTTTAGGTGAAACCTGTGGCCAAAGCCTTGGTTTGCATAATGACATTGATGCCGTGTCGTTCACAGGCTCCACCGAAGTGGGCCGGTTGTTTTTGCAATATTCTGCACAAAGTAACCTCAAGCGTGTGGTGTTGGAGTGTGGCGGTAAAAATCCATGTATCGTTTTAGACGATGCAGAACGTTTAGATGAAGTGGCTGAACACGTGGTTAACGCGGTGTTCTGGAACATGGGTGAAAACTGTTCATCTAACTCTCGCTTGATCGTTCACAGCGCGATTAAAGAGCAACTGATGGTTAAGGTGTTAGAGAAAACGCGTGACTGGATCACGGGGGACCCGATGGACCCGCGCAATGCTCTAGGTGCAATGATTAGCCAACAGCACTTTGAAAAAGTGATGCAGTATATCGAAGGCGCAAAGCAGCAAGGCGCTGAGTTGATTTTGGGTGGTAGTGCGATAGAGCTTAACAATGGCTTATTTATTGAGCCCACCATTTTTGATCAAGTCACCAGTGACATGACCATTGCCCAAGAAGAAGTATTTGGCCCAGTGTTGGCAGTCATGACGGTTAACTCTGCGGCAGAGGCGGTGGCCCTAGCTAACGACACCTGCTACGGTTTGGCGGCGTCGGTTTTCACCAGCAACGCAAGGCGTGCCCACAACGTGGCCCGTGCGATTAAAGCCGGTACCGTGAGTGTTAACTGTTATAGCGAAGGGGACATGAGCACTCCATTTGGTGGTTACAAATCGTCTGGCTTTGGTGGCCGAGATAATTCATTGATGGCCCATGATCAGTACACCGAAACCAAAACCATCTGGATAGATTTATCCACCGAATCTGATTCACAACTGGATTAATGCCAGATCAAATGCGGCCGGTTCAGAGCTTACCGGACTATAGGAACGACTGTGGTTGGTATAACAACCTGCCGCAGGCTTCTCTGAGTGCACCCTTAAAGGGGTTAGTGAAGGCCGATATCGCCATTATAGGGGCGGGGTTTACCGGTTTAGCGGCGGCGCGGCGTTTGGCCGAGTTAGCCCCCGAAAAACACATTGTATTGCTTGATGCGATGGCTGTAGGTATGGCCTCGGCAGGCCGCAATTCGGGGTTTATGATTGATTTGCCCCATGCCTTAAACAGCCACTCCTATACCACTGACTTAAGCCATGATCATAATATTATTGCCTTTAATCGGTCGGGCATTAACTATGCAAAAAACATCGTCAAACAGCACAACATAGCGTGTGATTGGAGCGAAAGCGGTAAAATCCATGGGGCTACCTCGGCCAATGGCGCTAAAAGCTTGGCTTCTTATGGGCGAGGGCTAGCAGCATTGGGCGAACCATTTAGCCATCTTTCTCGCCAACAAATGCAAGACACCACAGGGCTAAATTATTACCACAGTGGTGTATTTACCCCTGGCACTGTGCTGATTCAACCGGCGGCGTTTGTACGTGGCTGTGCGCAGCATTTGCCCGCTAACGTGACCCTGTATGAAAACACACCGGTTACGGCTTACCAATGGGGCCGCCCAAACCTATTAACCACGCCTCATGGCCAAGTGAGCGCTGGCCAAGTGTTGTTATGCAATAACGGTTTTGCGCAAGCCTTTGGTCAACAAAAAGGGCGCCTAGTGCATGTATGTACCTACGCTAGTATGACGGCTGCGATGACGACCGAGCAGCAACAGCGTTTAGGTGGTGACCAAAGCTGGGGGCTGATTCCGGCACACCCCGCTGGCGCTACCATTCGCCGTACACCCGACCAACGCCTATTAGTGCGCAGTGTGATTACCTGTAATCCCAAGTTGAGTTACCGACGCATCAACATGGCCAAGGTTAAGGCACAGCACCAGCTGAGCTATAAACGTCGTTTTAGCGCTTTGCCAGATCTGCAGTTTGAACACACGTGGGGTGGTTTGTTGTGTTTGTCGGGTAACGAGGCGAGTTATTTTGGCCAATGCCAAGAAGGTGTTTATGCTGCTGTTTGTCAAAATGGTTTAGGGGTGGCGCGCGGTACCGCAGCGGGCAAGTTGTTAGCAGAAATGGCCCTTGGCCACGACAGCGAGTTATTACGCCAACAAGTCAATCAAGGCGGACCCAGTTGGCTGCCACCCAAACCGTTGAGCGATTGGGCGGTAAAGGCAACCCTGATGATGTATAAAATGCGAGCCGGTCGTGAGGCCTAAGTCAGTGCCGTTACCACCATTAAAAGCTATTTAATAACCACTGGCTTAACGCTTGTACATCGGGGTGATGTACCAAGTTAGATTTAATGGCGAGGTAATAGCCGCGGCCGGTATCCCATACCTTGTCGGTGAGCCGAATTAATTTCCCCTGAGCTACCAAATCGCCGGTGGAATGTTCAAAGCCTAAGGCAATACCTTCGCCGTCTAACACCGCCTGAATTAACAGGGGGTAATTGTTAAAGGTAAAGCCTGCGGGTATTTTAGCAGTATCATCATCAAGGTCCATGCCGGGCACATCAAAGTGATCTAACCAAGCAGGCCAGTCGATGGCGTCCCAGCCGATGTTGTCCCACAACTGTTCGTCCAAATGTAATAACCGGTGCTGTAATAGGTCTGCCGCCTGTAGAGGTGTTTGTCGGTTACTGAGGTACTCTGGGCTGCATACGGGGTAAGCCTGTTCGGAAAATAAATAATGAGTTTGGTTGCCCTGTAATTGGTTGTTGCCACAGGTGAGGGCAAGGTCTACTTTGTCGCTGCGCAATTCTTGCGCATTGTCCGAGGCGATCACGTGTACCTTAACGTCTGGGTATTGTTGATGAAATGCACGAATGCGTGGCATTAACCAAAAGCTAGAAAAACCCAAGGTAGAGGCAATGGTGATTTGGCCGGTGGATTGCGTGCGGCGTATGTCGCTGCTGACGCTGGCAATGTGACCTAGGCCCATCGTCACCGCTTGAAATAGTTTGTGGCCATCTTTGGTGAGTTCGATACGCCTTTGTGTACGGCGGAATACGGCGCAACCTAGTTGTTCCTCTAAGCGTTTTACTTGGCGGCTTACCGCGGCCTGTGACACGCACAGTTCGTTGGCCGCAAGTGTAAAGCTTAAGTGCCGTGCTGCCGCTTCAAAGGTCACTAGACCGTTAATGCCTGGTAATTGTTTACGTAACAAAGAACTTCTCCGCGGTCTATGGACTGCCACAGGCCTTTGGCCTTCGCAGTGACGTTATTCTAAATGATAATAACATTAAGTTATGCGTTGGTACCTAAATGTCGTTTGCATCATAGCTAACAAATGCCTAATTTGGCAGCTAAATATGCCAAAGGATCTTTTATGACTCATGCTTTTGAACAGGCGACTCGCCCAGTGCGAGGACAACGTAGTGGTGGTCGCGCTAATCGTCAAAAATTACGAAGCCATAACATCGAACAAATGCTGCCGCAGTTATGCCATGGTTTGCCTTACACCCAGCCTTTGGATGAGGACCAAATTCGTAAGATCGATGACGCTTCCATGGCTATATTGGAAGAGGTGGGCGTGGTATTTAGGGACCCTATTGCCTTGGAAGATTGGCGTAAGGCGGGTGCAAGAGTCGAAGGTGATTTGGTCAAGTTTGATCGCCATCATATTCGCGAATTGATTGCGAGTATACCCACAGACTTTGAGTATCAAGCGCGTAACAGCAATAACAATCTGAAATTGGGCGGCCGTCATTGCATGTTTGTGCCCATGACAGGCGCCCCATTTTTACGCGATTTGGACGACAAACGACGCAACCCCACCCTAGACGATTTGGCGATGTTTCATAAGCTAGCGCACATGAGCCCCGCATTACATTCGTCAGCCCATCATATCGTCGAACCCATGGATCATGCGGTGCCATGGCGGCATTTGCGCATTACTTATTCGTCCATGAAGTATTCGGACAAAACCTTCATGGGCATGACCACCTCTGGAAAAAATGCCGAAGACGTGATGGATATGTGCGACATTTTGTTTGGTAAGGATTACCTCGACCAACACCCTGTAACGACCGGCAACATTAACGGCAACTCACCCTTGGTATGGGATGCCACCATGTTGGGTGCGTTACGGGCCTTTGTTAAACGTAATCAACCAGTACTTTGTTCTCCGTTTGTATTGGGCGGGGCTAATACCCCGGCCTCTACCGTGCCTGCAGTGGTGCAGCTTAATGCAGAAGCCCTTTCTGCCTTGGCTTACACGCAAGTGGTACGTAAGGGTGCGCCGGCCATTTATGGCCATTATTTGGCTACCGTGTCCATGCAATCGGGTGCGCCTATGGCAGGCACCCCCGAAATTTGTTTAATGAACTTTATGATCGGCCAAATGGCGCGCTTTTATGACGTGCCATGGCGTACCTCAAATACCTTGGGCGGTGCCAAAACCTTAGATGCCCAAGCGGGCTACGAAAGTGGCGTTAACTTAATGGCAGTGATGATGTCGGGGGCTAACTACATTTGGCATTCGGCAGGCTGGAACGAAGCGGGTATGCACTGCTCCACGGCCAAATTTATGGTGGATGCCGAACAATGTGCCATGGCGTATCGTATGGCCGAAGGGCCTCGCTGGGATGACTTTGATGAGGCTTTAGCCGCCGTAAGAGATGTAGGCCCCGGTGGGCATTACCTTGCACACCCCCATACTCAAGATAACTTCCAACGGGCGTTTTATATGCCTAAGTTGTTGGATAACAACAACATTGAACAATGGATGGCGAATGGCAGTAAAAGCATTACCGAACGTGCCTTAAACTTAGCCAAGGCTAAACTCAATGAATATGAAGAACCTAAGCTAGACCAAGCTGTTAATGATGAATTGTTAGACTACATTGCCCGCCGAGAGTCAGAAATTCCTGACGACGGTGGTTTAAACGAAGACTATTAGGTTAGTTTATGCGCCAAGATCCTTTACTTCAGAACTTTCAACTTAAACACTTAACCCTGCGTAATCGGCTTATGAGTAGTGCCCATGCGCCAGGTTATATCGAAGACCGCATGCCCAAGGAACGGTATCGCCTCTACCACCAAGAAAAGGCTAAAGGTGGGTTAGGCCTCACCATGTTTGGTGGTTCTAGTACCGTGTCTGCCGATTCGCCTGCGGCGTTTTCGCAAATCGACTTGAGTCAAGATAGGGTGACGCCGTGGTTAAAGCAACTCGCCCAAGGGGTACACGACCAAGGCGCAGGCATTATGTGTCAGCTCACGCATTTAGGCCGTCGCACGCGTTTTGATGTGGAACATTGGTTGCCGCCTGTGGCGCCCACGGCTTTAGCAGAAAGACCCCATGGTAGTGTGCCTGCGCAATTGCTAGATGCCGACATCAAGCGCATCTTGCAAGACTACAGTAGCGCCGTTTACCGTTGTGCAGAGGCGGGCTTAGATGGCATTGAATTGATGGCCTATGGTCACTTAATCGACCAATTTTGGACCCCAAAATTTAATCAGAGAGAAGACGTATTTGGTGGCGAATTACACGGACGTTTGGAGTTTACCTACCGGCTATTTGACAGTATTAGGCAGTCTGTGGGGCATGACTTTATTGTCGGTATACGTATGACGGGTGACGACTTTTTGTTGCACAGTGATGCCGAAAATACGGCTAAACAGGGGCTCAATGAAGGCGCATGTCTTGCTATAGCCGAGGCCCTGCAAGCCACTGGTCAGTTGGACTTTTTTAACTTTGTGGGTGGTCATCTCACCACTGATATGGGTTTGGCTGATTGTATTCCGCCTATGGGTAGCGCCAGTTCGCCTTACCTAAATTTGGCAGGTCGATTAAAACAACAGCTGCAGCTACCGGTGTTGCATGCCACCCGTGTCACCGATGTGGCTACCGCTCGCCACGCTGTCGCCAGTGGTTTGGTTGATGTGATTGGTATGACTCGAGGCCATATGGCCGACCCTCATATTGTCAATAAAATTAAGGCCGGCCAAGAGCACCGCATTCGCCCCTGCGTGGGTGCAGGTTATTGTTTAGATCGGTTACACGCATTGGGTGAAGCCTTGTGTATGCACAATGTAGCCACTGGCCGCGAAGCCGAATTACCCCACGTGATTGCTACCAGCGCCAAGCCCAATAAGCGTGTAGTCATTGCTGGTGCAGGGGTGGCTGGCCTAGAAGCGGCTCGTGTAGCTGCCAGCCGAGGGCACCAGGTCACAGTCATTGAGGCCACCAATCAGGTGGGAGGTCAACTTAACTTGGCTTCGCAACCGCAACGACGCCAAGAAATGCAGGCAGTCAGTGGCTGGCTCTATGGCGAGTGCCAAGCCTTAGGTGTGCAGTTTGAATTTGATATCTGGGCCGATGTGGATGTGATTTTGGCGTATGAGCCGCACATGGTTATTGTGGCCACCGGTGGGTTTCCGTTGGAATTACCCATTAAAGCCGGACAACCTCTATTAACCAGCACATGGGACATTCTTACAGGCCAAGTAAAACCTGCCAGCAGGGTTTTGTTGCATGACGAAACCGGTACCCATGTGGGCATGAGCTGCGCCGAATTTATGCTGCAAAAAGGCACTGAGTCATTAGAGATAGTTACACCGCACCGGTATATAGGCCGCGAAGTGGGCGATGTTAATTTCCCACATTATCTGCGTGGTTTATACGCCCTTGGTGCTCGCCTGACGCCAGATTGGGAGCTGGTTAACGTGGCGGCTAAGGACGCACAGCTAGAAGCTACACTCTGGAACGAATACAGTAATACCTATCAAACCCGCTTGGTAGATCAGGTAGTTGTAGAAAACGGCACCCAAGTGAACGATGAGGTATTTCAACAGTTATCACCGCAGAGTCGTAATTTAGGCCAAATAGATTTATCTGGCTTACGTCAGAATACGCCTGCATTACTAGATCTCAATAATGTTGGTAAGTTTTACCTATACCGTATTGGCGACGCTTGGGCGGGCCGCAGTGTGCATGCGGCGTTGTATGATGCATTGCGGCTGTTAAAAAACTATTGATGGAGAAAGGCTATGGCACGTTTTACCGACAAACGGGTAATTATCACGGGAGCAGCAGGCGGTATAGGCCAGACATTGGTCGATCTTTTTTTGCCGTGAAGGGGCTAGAGTGGTGGCGAGTGATCGTCAATAGGCTTGTCACAAATTGTTTGGTACACTGAATATTCGATTCATTCTTGGACCAGCGGATTTGCCCGAAAAACAGATGCCTGACGCGATTCTGCCATACCTTACGGCGGCCATTGACCTTGGTTCTAATAGCTTCCATGTAACGCTTGTTGATACTCGTCCAAACCAAGGTGGCGCGCCTTATACAGTGGTGAGTAGGGCGGGTGAAAAAATTCAATTAGCTGCGGGTTTAGATGAAAACAATCATCTTAGTGATGCAGCCATTGATCGTGGTTTAAACTGCTTGCAACGATTAGCGCCAAAGTTGGCTGCAGTCGACCCTAAAAACTGCCACGTGGTGGCAACCAATACCCTACGCGTGGCTATAAATAGCGCCGATTTTTTGATTAAAGCAGAAGCAATTTTGGGCGTGCCTATCCGTGTGGTATCTGGTGATGAAGAGGCTGCTTTAATCTTCACAGGTGTGGTGGGCGAAATCTCATGCACAGAATTTAAAGACAATGACAAATTAGTGATTGATATTGGTGGTGGCAGCACAGAATTAATTCAGGGGTGTAATGACCCGCAAATTTTGCACAGCTTTCCCATGGGCTGTGTTGCATTTAGTCAACAATTTTTCCCCCAACGAAAAATCACCCAAGACGGTATACAACTTGCTGTTAATGCTGCCCAATCTACCATGGCTAACAAACTTCCCTGTTTCCAAGCTAAAGGCTGGCAGGTATGTATAGGCTCGTCGGGTACAGTCAAAGCACTGGCCCACATTAGTAACTTAAAACAACACGGTATTTGTTATTTAGATCGAGGATCAATGGCTTTAATAGAGCAAAAAATATTAGCATTTGATGAACTAGATGATGTACAAATAGATGGTTTGCGCCCAGATAGAGGAGAGGTCTTACCGGCGGGTTATGCCATATTAAAAGGCATTATGCTCAGCCTAAATTTAGACCGTATCTACTTTTCTACCGGAGCCTTGCGCGAAGGCGTGTTACTTGAGTCCTTGTGAACGCACCTTCGCAATGACGTTTTTGTAACATCTATTGAGACTGAAAGTGCTGTTTTGCGAACTCTTGGAAGGCTGTCATTAGGCGAGTGGGGCGCTTGGCCTCCAACCACGTCATGCTGATATAGCCGGGTTCCACCTCTTCGGTGATGGGTTTAGTCACCAGCGCGTTACCATTGTAATCTACCCCCGTCTCTGGTTTTGTTACCAGCACCGAATACCCCATGCCATGAGCCACAAACCCACGCACTGTTTCAAACGACGGCGAGCGATACTTGATCCATGGCTCTAGGCCTTGATTGCGAAATAGGCTGGTAAAATAATCGCGGCTGGGCGTTACATCAAGCAATACCATGGGAAATTCCACCAGTTCTGCCAAGCTGATGCTGTCTTTGTTTGCCAGTGGGTGTAACGGGTCTAGTAAAATATGCGGCATAGGTTCGATCAGCGTGTCAGAAATAAAATCTTGGTCTAAAGCCAAACTGTACATAAACGCTAAATCAAACGTGCCTTGATGTAAACCGTGGTTGAGTTGGTCTTGGTTAGCTTCATACAGACGTAAATTTACCTGCGGATGTAAACGTAAAAACTCGGTTATTAAGGGCGGCATATACATAGGTGCGAGGGTAAAAAAACAGCCAATTTCTAACTTCCCTTGCAAGCCGGGGCCCAAGTCGCGCACATTGGTTTCTAGCTCTGTGGCGTGGGCCAATAAACTACGGGCGCGAACTAATAAATCTTCTCCCGACGTGGTGAGTGATACGCCTTGGGCGTGGTGACGTAGAAATAACTGCAAGTTAAAGTGATCTTCTAACAAACCCATGGCATGGGTAATGGCCGGCTGCGAAATATGTAAGCTGCGAGCCGCCGCTGCAATACTTTGGTGCTCGGCAACGCTGACAAAGTAGCGTAATTGTTTAAGGGTGACTTTAAGCATGATATTCCTGCCTATAAAATTAATCTATCTAATTGCTAAATTTAAAATATTTTATTTAATCCTAGCATCATTGCATACTCGATTCATATTATTTATTGAGGTTTTTGAATGCCTCATTTGGAGAGTTTGTATGTTGCGTACTGGTGATGAATACCGTGAGTCAATAAGGGACGGCCGAGACGTTTGGATCGATGGTGAGAAGGTGCTCGACGTACCGAGTCACCCTGCCTTTAAACCCATTGTTGATATTCGTGCACGTATTTATGACATGGCCCACGAGTCTGCTCACCAAGACGCTATGTCTTACGTGGATGAAAAAACCGATGAACGTAATTGTATAGGTTTTAAATTACCCCACACTCAAGCCGATTGGCAGGCTAAGCGCGAAGCCATTAAACGTGTAATGTATGACGTGGGCGCCGTGGTGACACGTGTAGGCGACGAAACGGCCGGAGAAATGTGGTCTTTGTACGACGGCCAAGACATGCTCAATCAAGTAGACCCTCGTTTTGGTGCCAATATCGAGCGTCATATCCAACGGGTATTAGAAACCGATACCTTTCACGTGTCTGCCAATACCGACCCCAAGGGTGACCGCTCTAAGCGGCCTCAAGATCAAGACCCAGACATGTTATTACATGCGGTGAAAGAAACCGATGAAGGCATTATTGTACGTGGCGCAAAGTACGAAACTGCAGCGGCCTATGCTAACCAAGCCTTTGTTAAACCTACTATTGCTAACTGGGGTGACCAAGAGTTGTCTGACTACGCCTTAGGTTTTATTTGCCCCATGAATGCGCCGGGCTTAAAACATATTTGCCGTAGTGGGTTTGCAGGGAGAGGTAGTCCTGAGGATTACCCGTTAAGCAATCGAGCCGATGAAATTGATACTTTGTTGATCTTTGATAATGTGTTGATTCCATGGGAAGACGTGTTGTTTTATCAACATACTAAAGCCGCTACCTTCATTCGTGGCACCTTGCACCGTTACAGTGCTTTGGCGTTTGTTGAGCGCATTCAACACATTGCCGATTTGATGATTGGTACAGCGTTACACAATGTGCGTCAAACTGGCCTAGACTCGCAACAAGCAGTGCGTGAAAAAATAGCTCAACTTATTTGTTATCGAGAAGGCATTGACGCCCACCTAACCGCGGCCATTGCTACTGCAGAACCTAGCCCCAATGGTTTGTTAATGCCTAATCAGTCGTTCTTATACACGGGGCGAGTACACGCGTGTAGTCAATTGCCGGCGATGATGCATTTAGCCCGTGAACTGTGTGGCGGACAAATTTGTGTCACCCCTAATGCAGCCGATTTTGCCAACCCCGATACCTTGCCGTGGTTAGAAAAGTTCTATTCTGTCAATGAGCGTTGGACCGCTGATGATCGCCGTAGATTGTTGGCGTTTGGTCGTGACCTGCTCAATTCTGATTACGCTGGTCATAAGGTCACTTTCCAGTTGTTTGCTCAGTCGCCACCGTTTGCCCACTTAAACACGGTGTACAATAATTTTGATTTTGAAGGCCCATTGAGCTTTGTTAAACAGGCCGCCGGTTTGTCTGATGCAGTGATGGGTTAAGCTAATAGGTAGGAGAGTATTATGCGTGATTTATTTGTCAGTGCATTAAGTAATGCGGCTTCTTCGGTCGCAGTGGTGACCTCTGCGGGTAAAGCTGGAATGGCGGGTTCTACCGTAAGCTCGTTTTGTTCCGTGTCGGCAGACCCCCCGACGTTATTGGCCTGTGTACATAAAGAGAGCGCTTTGGCACAGACCATTGAGGCCAACGGGCGTTTTTGTCTTAATCTGCTTACCCAACAGCAAAGCAGAGAGTCAGACGTGTTTGCAGGCCGTATCAAAGCTGCTGATGGCAATAAATTTGATCTTGTGGACTGGTACCAAAGTGAATTGGGCCAGCCGGTGATTGAAAACAGTTTAGCCAGCTTTGATTGCAAGGTGAGCAAGATTGTGGATGGTGCAAGCCATTGGGTGTTGTTTGGTTTGGTTGCCGACGTACATCAAGAAACCGATTCCATAGACAGTTTGGTGTATTGCCAACGCGCCTATGTCACCACCACCATTCTTAACCGCAGTGTAGCGGCTTAAATAAACAAATAAGAGAAATAAACATGGCACACCAACGCATTAGAAAATTTAACACGGCCCAAATGTATCCCGGGAAAGGCATGGACAACGATCTGTGTATGGCCGTAAGAGCGGGTAATCGCGTGTTCTTGCGGGGCCAAACCGGATTTGATCTGGACGGCAACATGGTGGGTATCAGTGACCCTACGGCACAAACAGAAATGGCCATGCAATGTGTACAAACACTACTGGAAGAATCTGGGGCTAAGTTAGAACACATCTGTAAAACCACCATTTACATTACCGATCGTGCCTACCGTGAAGAAGTGTACACGGTCATCGGTAAGTGGCTAAAAGGAGTGCATCCATGTTCAACGGGGTTGATTGTACAAGGCTTAGCACGTCCAGAAATGGTGATGGAAATTGATGTAGAAGCCATTATCCCAGAAGCAGACGCTTGACGATTGAATGACCCACGTGGAGTTGCAGACGATGTTAACAGAAGCACAAAAGCAAACTTATAAAGACCAAGGATTTGTCTTAATACCACAGGCGATCGGGGCAGAAAAAATTGCCGCTATGGCCTTAGAGCTGGAAAAATGGATAGAAGAAAGCCGTAGCCATAACAAAAATTACGGCTCTAGCCGTAATGGCAAAGCTCGTTTTGATCTGGAACCCGGTCATAGTGCGGAACATCCTAAGTTAAGGCGCATCAGCAACCCCGTAGATATTTCCCAAGCCTATAGAGACGTATTATTCGAAGGCCCTGCCATAGAGGCCGCCGTTGATGTGCTGGGCCCCGATGTAAAATTTCATCACTGCAAACTCAATATCAAACTGCCTGGCATGGTTACCCGTGTGGACTACCATCAAGACCATCCGTTCGATGTGCACACGAATGATGATCATGTGACCTTACTCGTGCTGCTAGATGACATGACCGAAGCCAATGGTTGTTTAAGAATCGTGTCGGGCTCTCATTTATGGCCGCAATACAGTCACTACAAAGGTGACGAATTTGTGGGTAAAGTTGATGCCGAAGCACAAGCCATGTGTGAAGCCTCAGCGACTAAGTTAGAAGGCCGAGCTGGTGACATCTGTTTGATGAACACCTGGTGTTTACACGGCGGTACCTCGAACTTGTCTAAAAACTCACGCCGATTATTGATTTGTGATCTCACTGCAGCCGATAATTACCCGTTAATGGAACCACAGGTGCCTTCTGATTATACTGGTAAGATTGTAGCCGGCAAGGCCAGCCGCATTGCGCGCTTCAGGGCTGGCGAAATAGAAATGCCATACTTGTATGAATCGGACTCGTTTTTCGGTGCCCAAGGCCAAGATGAAGAGCAAGACTAGCGTTACTTAATAGACCAACAATAAGAGACATCATTATGACATTTTCCATATCAGGCTTTTGTGAACGAACGGGCATGGTGGGTGTGGCCATTACCACCTCCAGCATCAGCGTTGCTAGCCGTTGCCCGTGGATTAGGGCCGGAGTAGGAGCTGCAGCAACGCAAAACGTCACCGATCCTAGTTTAGGCAACTTAATGTTAGACGGCCTAGAGCACGGCCAAACCCCAGATGAAGTGATTGATCAGTTAGTCATCCAACGAGAGTTTATTGAATATCGCCAGCTGGCTTTAATAGATGCGCAAGGGCGCAGTGCAAGCTATACCGGTGCCCAGACTTTAGGCACCAATGCGGTAGTGCAAGGTGATGGCTGTATTGCCGCTGGTAATCTACTGATTACTACCAACGTACCGCAAGCGATGGCGGACAGTTTTTCCAGCAATACTCAGATGCACTTAGCCGAACGGTTATTAGTAGCATTACAAGCTGGTGTGGATGCCGGTGGTGAAGAAGGCCCCGTACATTCCGCAGGCCTAAAGGTTGCTCATATTCACCCATGGCCGTTGGTCGACCTAAGGGTAGATTGGGCAGACGATGGCCCGATTACTCAGCTTATGGACCTGTGGAAGGCGTATGAACCGCAGATGATGGATTACAACGCCCGCGCCATTAACCCCAGTGCGGCCCCAAGCTACGGTGTGCCAGGGGATTTATAAACCATGCATCAAGACCTGATAGCACAAGACATCTTGCAACGATTGGTCAGTTTTGACACCACTAGTTACAAGTCTAATTTGGCCTTGGTGGACTACGTGCAAGTCTATCTACAAAGTTACGGCGTAGACAGTCAATTGGTGCCAGACGCAACGGGTAAAAAAGCCAACCTTTATGCCACTATAGGCGCCGACGCTGCCTACCCAGAACGGGGTGGCATTATGTTGTCTGGGCATACGGATGTGGTGCCTGTCACGGGGCAGGACTGGCATACAGATCCGTTTGCATTACATGAGCAAGACAATAAACTCTTTGCTCGTGGTAGCGCAGACATGAAAGGGTTTATAGCCTTGGTGTTGAGTCGTGTGCCCGCCATGTTGGCCCAACCATTACAAATGCCTTTCCATTTAGCCTTTTCCTACGACGAAGAAATCGGCTGCGTGGGTGTACGCGGTTTATTAACCTTGTTGGAGCAATTACCCGTAAAACCAGCCATGTGTATCGTGGGCGAACCCACCAGTATGGAAGTGGTGATTGGCCATAAGGGCAAGGCGAGCTACAAGGTAGATGTTACCGGCCATGCTTGCCATTCCGGCCAAGCACCTTTAGGGGTGAACGCGGTGGATTATGCAGCACAGCTGATCGTTTATATTAGTAACATGGCACAACAATCTGCGCTTAATGGGCCCTTTGACCATGACTACAAAGTACCTTACACCACGTTACATACGGGTACCATTCAAGGTGGAACCGCACTCAATATAGTGCCTTGCCATTGTGAATTTGAATTTGAAATCCGATATTTAGCACAACAAGACCCAGCGCCACTGGTGCAAAAAATTACCGACTACGCCGAGCGTGAATTGGAGCTAAAAATGCAAGCGGTGGTAGCGCAGACGGGTATCAACATAACCCAAGTTGCGTCTTATCCAGGGTTGTTAATAGAGCCAGAAGCCGAACTCGTCACCTATGTTAAGCAGCTACTGAACAATGATGCTCACAGCAAGGTGATTTTTGGTACAGAAGGCGGGTTGTTCCAGCAGCGCTTAGGCATCCCCACCATTGTCTGTGGGCCAGGTAATATAGACCAGGCGCATAAAGCCAATGAATACATCAGCCTAGAACAATTTCATTTAGGTGGTCAATTTCTTGATCGGCTTATTGCTGATGTGGCTCAGCCATAGCCAGTCTGAAGTCCCCATGTCTTCCTGACGAAGGTCAGGATCTGGGAGATTCCGGCCTTCGCCGGAATGACGAGGGAGGCCGGAATAGCAGGGTGTCGGCCTAGGCCGACATGATAGGTAGCTAATTAAACCGCCAAGTACTCTTCACGTAGTTTCTTGTTGTCCAGAACTTCTTGAGCAGTACCGGTAAACACAATCTCACCGCTATCGATGATAATGGCATGGTCGGCTAGTTTTAGCGCGGCTACGGCATTTTGTTCAACGATAATAGTGGTGATACCCATAGATTTAACTTCCTGCAACATGCGCTCAATTTCTTGCACGATCACAGGGGCTAAACCTTCATAAGGCTCATCCAGCAATAACAGCTTCACGTCACGGGCCAAAGCTCGAGCGAGGGCTAGCATTTGCTGCTCACCACCGGATAGAGAAGAGGCTTCTTGCTTGCGTCGTTCTTCTAGCTTAGGGAAGTGACTGTAGATCTTCTCTAAACTCCAACCTAAGGGTTGAGCGATTTGTGCAAGTATTAAGTTCTCTTCTACCGTAACGCCAGGAATTACACGACGATCTTCACACACCAATTGAATGCCTGATCGAGCGGCTTCAAAAGGTTTCATCTTATGTAAAGCCTGGCCGTTAAGCCAAATCTCACCGCTAGTCAATGCAGGTTCGTTAGCTCTTGCAATAGTACGCAGGGTAGAGGTTTTACCCGCACCGTTACGGCCTAGTAAGGCAACGATCTCGCCTTCTAGGATGTCAAAAGACACCCCTTGGACGACGTAGCTTTCGCCATAAAATGCGTTCAGTTCACGGCAAGAAAAGAAAGACTGCGGTGCTTCATTTGTTGATGACATAATCTTCTCCTTAAACCTGAGCTTCGCCGAGGTAGGCTTCAATAACTTTCGGGTGGCCCTTAATTTCGTCAGGAGAACCTTCAGCAATAATTTGACCTTGGGATAACACAGAAATCTTTTCCGCCAACGAGAACACTACGTTCATGTCGTGTTCAACGATAACCTTGGTAATGCCATCTTTCATACCTTGCAGTAATTCGATGGTTTTCTCAGTTTCGTGGCGCGCCATACCGGCAGTAGGCTCATCTAGTAACAATAAACGAGGTTTATTGGCTAAACAAATAGCCATTTCTAAACGACGTTTATCGCCACGAGACAGGCTACCCGCGATGGTGTGCATGTGTTTGTCTAGACCGAGCTCACAAATTTGTTCTTCGGCAAACTCGATTAACGGGCGTTGTTTGCTATAACCTTCAAGCATGTTCAACCGAAATGAACCATCGCGGGCTGCGAATACAGGGATGGTTACATTTTGTAGTACCGTCATTTCCGGGAAAATAGCGGGGGTCTGAAACACTTTGGCAATGCCAAGCTGGTTGATGTCATATGAATCCACATCTAACAATGGCTTGCCGTCGAACATCACGGAGCCGTCATCGGGCTTGAGCATGCCGGTAAGCACGTTCAGTAGTGTTGATTTACCGGCACCGTTAGGGCCAATAAGTGCGTGTGTAGTGCCTTGTTCAATTTTGAGGTTTACGTTCTGTAAGGCTTTTAAACCACCAAAACTCAAGGACACCTGATGAATGTCTAATATGGGCATGGTTGAGTCTCCTATTCGCTGTCAGCGGTGGTAATAAAACGTTTCTTGATGCGTTCGACTGCTTCCATGAAACCGCCTGGCATAAAGACAACCACAAACATAAAGATAAGACCCAATACCAATAACCATTGTTCGCCTAGGTCTACAGACAATACGTTTTCGAAGTAGAGCATGAACGCTGCGCCTATCATTGGGCCTACAAGGGTCCCCACACCGCCAATAACGGACATGATCACCACTTCACCAGACTGGTGCCAGCCAAGGAATTCGTGGCCTACAAATGGCTCGTAAACCACCATTAACGCGCCTGCAACTGCTGCATACATTGCGCTTATTACAAAAGCCAACAACTTGTACTTACGTGCGTTGATGCCGGTATATTCCAAACGAGTTTGGTTACACTTAATGGCTTTCATCATCAAACCTACAGGCGAACGTTCAATGCGCTTAGCAAGGTAGAACATAAGGATAGCCATGATGGCACTAAAGTAAAACACGGCGCTGCCTTGCATCTTGATGTCAAACAACATCGGGGTAGGCATACCCGTCAAACCATTTTCGCCACCGGTCCATGTTTGTAGCATGGCCATTGCCATAGAGTGAAACATTTCTGCAAAGGCTAGGGTAAGGATTGAGAAGTAGATGCCGGTACGTTTTAAGGTAAGCAAACCAATCACAATAGCGACCAAGGTTGCCGCTATAACGGCCACGATGATGGCTGGGATAATGTTGTCCGAAAAGTTCTTTAACATTAAACCTGTGCTGTAGGCGGCAATACCAAAAAATGCAGCATGTCCAAAAGACAAGTAGCCAGTAAAGCCCAATAAAATATCAAAACCTACAAGGAAGATACAAAAGATCATAATCTTAGTATCAAGGCCAGAGTAACCGTTAATAAGTGGGAACCAAAGAGGCATGGTGAGGGCAACCAAGGCGAATAAAATGACCGCCTTGTTGAGTTGCCAAAAACTTTGTTGATTATGCATTATTCAAATACTCCCTTGGCACCCAATAAACCACGTGGGCGGACCAATAAAATAACCACAGTAATTAGGTAAATGATAACGGTGTTTAGGTTGATGTAAGGCGCAGTGAAACTTTGCGCCATACCAATTAGGATGCCAGCAATAACTGCGCCTCCTAATGAACCCATGCCACCAATAACCACTACCAAGAAGGAGGGTACGAGTAAATGCATGCCTACTTCTGGTGATACTTGGGTTACAGGTCCACCAAATACACCGGCGATACCAGCGATCATAGAACCAAGGCCAAATACAATCATAAAGCGGCGGTTAATGTTCACGCCGAGGAACTGCATCATTTCAGCGTCGCGCATACCAGCACGGATCACTAATCCAAAACGGGTGAGGTGGAGCAGAGCGAATACAGCTGTAACAGTAACGATAGATACGACTACCAAAATTAAACGCCACTTTGGATAAACTACAAAACCGTCTAAGAATGGCAGGTAGTCATGCAGCATAAGGATGCCATTGCCCCAGCTAGGGATAGCAAACGGAATGTTGTTAGCACCGAATACCCATTTAAGTAATTCTTGTATAACGATGGCAAGACCGAAAGTTACAAGGATTTGATCGGTATGGGGCCGGTCATAGAAGCGCTGTATCAAGCCGCGCTCCATAAGCACACCAAAGACAAACAAAATTGGTGGTACTAGGATTAAAGCCAGGCCGAAACCTAAGGCATTGTTGATGCTTACGGCCAAATATATGGCGATAAGATAAAGGGCTCCGTGGGCAAAGTTAACTACGCCTAGGGTGCCAAAAATAAGGGTAAGGCCCAGAGCAATGAGCACAAAAATGGAACCGAGTTGTAATCCGGTTAGAATATAAAGGGTAAAAGCGTTGAGCGTCATGTCCATTTTGGAACTACTCCCATTGGTTGCTGTGGCAAATACATGGTTTTTTCTGATTTGAATAAATAAAAGCGGGTCAGCTTAAATGGCCGACCCGCGAGAACCTACGAGTCTGCTTATGCAGGTACGTAAGGACCTAACTCACCGCCAAAGATGGCTGGATCGTAATCCACGGTTGCAGCATCAACTTGATCAACAATCTTAAGGTAATCAAAGTCGCTGGTACGTGCAGAAGGTGAATTACCCTGCATAACCAAGATGTCCTTAATACACTGGTGATCGGCACCACGGTATAAGGTTTCGCCGTTACCAGCACCAGTGAATTTAAAGTCTTCAAGAGCTTTAATAACTTCTGGTGGGTAGAAAGTACCGGCCATTTCACATGCGTTAGCATACAAAAGTGTTTGTACGTAACAAGTGTGAGCTGCCTGTGAAGGTGGGAAGCCATATTCGTCGGTAAAGGTCTTAACAAATACCTTAGAACCTTCGTCTTCTAGCGCCCAGTTCCAGCCAGATGTACCTAGTACACCATCGATGTTGGCAGAACCAGCACCTTTAGCCATCAAGCGGCTGTATAGTGGTACTACGATTTCTAGGTTCTTACCGTTCTTCTGCATGTCACGCATACCGAAGTTAACAGCGTTGGTTAGAGAGTTAACCATGTTAGCGCCGTAGTGGTTCAATACCAATACGTCTGCGTCTGAGTTCAATACCTGAGACAAGTACTGAGAGAAGTCTGTAGTCTTCAAAGGCGTCATGATGTTGCCTTCAGTGCTCCAACCTTCCTTCTCGGTGAATTCCTGCATAGATTGTTGCTGGGTGTGGCCCCAAGAGTAATCCGCAGTTAGGTGGAATGCACGACGATCTTTACCGTATTCTTTACTCAATACAGGAGACAATGCCTTACCTGTCATGTGAGCGTTAAAGAAATGACGGAAACCGTAACGTTGCTTGTCCTTACCAGTAGTGTCGTTTGAGTGAGTCAAACCACACATGAAGATGATGCCTAGCTCATTACATAAGTACTGTTGAGCAATCGCGATACCAGAAGAAGAGCCACCAGTAACCATGATTACTTTGTCACGTTCGATCATACGACGTGCAGAAGTACGTGATGCGTCAGCGTTAGTTTGAGTGTCGCCAGTAACGTAAGTTACTTTTTTGCCCAAAATACCGTTACCAGTCAATTTGCTTGGCTTAAGGGTGTCTAGCATGCCGCCACCGTTGTTCAAGTGCTTAACGGCAAGTTTGTAAGCGCGCAATTCGTCGGCGCCTTCGTCAGCGTATGCGCCAGTTTGTGGTACGTTAAAACCTAGTACCACTTCACTACCTTTTACTGGGTAGTTACCGATGGCTTCTTCTGCCCAAGCATTTTGGGTGTAAAACAGTGGTGTAGCAACGGCGCCTACAGCGCCAGCTGATGTGGCTTTCAACACAGAACGGCGAGACCAGCCCGATGCAGTGTTACTTGATTTTTCAGATTTTACATCTGTCATAACAAACTCCAATTTATTGTTGTTGAACCGAGATGAACACTGTCAGCAGATCAAAGCAGAGGTGCTTCTGGGTTAGGGCCTAGTCTAGAGATTTGGCTGTTATTGGAAATTAGACCTTAGTGAATAAGACTAAAGTCTGCGCTACTAAAGACTAAGATGCTTAAGTGTTAAAATTGACGTTGCTGCGTCAATACAATCTAAATCAAACCTTCTGTATACTGCAGTTGTTCATGTTTTGCACGCCTACAATATTGATGAGATTTCCCCTATGACCAGTGCCAATAATTCTCAAAAACCTATTAACATTGCCGTGTTAACTGTTTCCGACACGCGTAACAAAACCACCGACAAGTCAGGTTTGACTTTAATACAGCGTTTACAAGCCGCGGGCCATAGTTTGGCGCAGCACAGCATTGTTAAAGATGACGTCTATCAAATTAGAGCTGCCGTTAGCCAATGGATCGCAGACCAAGACGTACATGCGGTATTGGTGACTGGTGGTACAGGCTTTACCGCCAGAGATACTACGCCCGACGCACTGTTGCCTTTGTTTGATCAAGTGATCGAAGGTTTTGGTGAGTTATTTCGTCACTTGTCCTATGCCGAAATAGGTACCTCAACCATTCAGTCGCGCACCGTGGCTGGGGTGGCCAATCGCACCGTTATATTTAGCATGCCCGGTTCTACAGGCGCGTGTCGTACGGCCTGGGACGGCATAATCGAGCAACAACTCGACAGCCGACACAAACCCTGCAACTTTGTAGAAATGGTCACCTTTCATGCTGCCACCCTCCCATCTGCTTAAATGGTGCTACCTTGTATGACCACTAAAATACCGTTAATGCCAGTAACCCAAGCGCAACAACAAATCATGGCCCATGCCCATTGTCACTTGCCCGTAGAGATTGTGCCACTTTTTAACGCACGGGGTAGGGTGCTTGGTGCACCGGTGACTTCTACGACTAATGTACCGCCTGCCGACAACAGTGCCATGGACGGTTATGCCCTGTGTGTGGCCGATTTGGCGCTAGGCGTCATCCCAGTGAGTCAGCGTATCGCTGCAGGCCAAGTGCCCCTTACATTAGCGGCTCATACCTGCGCCCGCGTATTTACCGGCGCCGAAGTGCCGCACAATGCAGATCTGGTGGTCATCCAAGAAGATGTTGAAATAGTTGAAGGCGGTATTCGGCTGTTGCCAGACGCTTTGGCGCAAGGCCAGAAAGCCGGCCAGTTTATCCGCAAGGCAGGCCAAGACGTTACCCAAGGCCAAGTCGTGTGTGAGGCCGGCACCCGGCTTGAAAGCCGACACCTAGGTGTATTGGCCTCAATGGGCGTAGATACCGTGGCGGTTTATCGGCGCTTGAAAGTGGCTATCGCGTCCACCGGCAGTGAACTGGTCAACCCAGGGCAAGCCCTACAGCCTGGGCAAATCTATAATTCAAATCGGTTCCTGTTAGCGGGCCTAGTCGATCAGTTAGGCATGGAGCTGGTCGATTTAGGAATTATTGAAGACCAGCTTAGTTTAACTCAAGCTGCGCTAGCGCAAGCCGCTGAACGGGCAGACATTATTATCACCAGTGGCGGTGTCTCCGAAGGTGAAGAAGACCACGTGAAAGCTGCTGTAGAGAAATTAGGCAGTTTAGATATATGGAAGCTGGCTATTAAGCCAGGTAAACCATTAGCCTTTGGGCACGTTAATACTACGCCGTTTTTTGGTTTGCCCGGTAACCCTGCCAGCGTATTGGTGACCTTTATGGTAATGGCGCGGCCTTACTTATTGGCTAGCCAAGGCTGCAATAAAACCAGTGGCCATGGTCTCAAAGCCACCTTAACCAACCCACCCAAGCGGCCCAGCATTAGACAGGAATACCTCCGCGTGAGGGTGCTCAGTGAGCAACATGAAAACTTA
This sequence comes from Oceanospirillaceae bacterium, assembly GCA_029938085.1. Classification (GTDB taxonomy): domain Bacteria; phylum Pseudomonadota; class Gammaproteobacteria; order Pseudomonadales; family Balneatricaceae; genus Njordibacter. The sequence continues at coordinate 260,667 of JAPYOS010000003.1, forward strand.
GAACTAGAGGCAATGACCAATCAAAACTCTGGAGTGCTTTCTACGGCAATGCAGGGCGACGGCTTAGCCGTACTCAAACCCAACACGTGCGGTGCTGCAGCCAGAGAAGTGGTGTTTTTGCCCTACGCAAGTTACGGTGTCTAGCTTATTGGCCTTTATGTTGTATAGATAATGTAAAGTTAAGTTGATGAGTGTAAATACCATTGTTAGTTTGCTGTTTGGATCATATATTAGATTTAACTCAGTTAAGCAATGGTAGTAATATGATCAAATTAACCCGTAGAAACGTGATGCAATCCGCAGTGGCTGGCACATTGGCGGTTGGCGCTGGCTCGTTTTTTTGGAGCAGCCAAAGTTTTGCAAATCATGGCGCGATTCCATCCAGCCGCCCTAAAATCCCACCCAAACTAGAGGGCAGAGAAGAGCAGGGAGTACAAGTCTATGACTTAACCTTGCAAAATGGGAAGACGGTTTTTGTAGAAGGTTATCAAACCCAAACCAGCGGCATCAATGGTACTTACCTTGGCCCAACATTGGTGATGCGCAATGGCAGCGCGGTGCGGATTAATGTCACTAATCAGCTCGGTGAAGCATCCACACTGCATTGGCATGGTATGCACCTTCCCGCATCACAAGACGGTGGCCCTCATCAACTCATAGCCAATAAAGGCGTGTGGTCGCCCGAATTTACTATTAAACAGCAGGCCGCTAGCTTTGTGGTACCACTCACACTTGATGGGCCAAACGGGCGCTCAAGTGTGGCGAGGCTTGGCTGGTATGCTTATTATTGAGGATGATGAAATACAGAGGTTAAATTTACCTCATGAGTACGGCGTTGATGATATTCCCTTAGTTCTCCAAGATCGATCATTTACTCAAAACGGACAGTTAGACTACGGGCTGTCTATGCATTCAAAAATGATGGGAAAAAGTGGCAATTTACCGCTAACAAATGGCACCTTAGTTGCTTATTTTGAAGCAAAAACCACGCGTTTAAGGCTGCGTTTGCTTAATGGGTCTAACGCCAGCACTTACCACTTGGCTTTAGATAACGGCCAAAGCTTTGAACAAATTGCCACCGATGGTGGTTTGTTAGAAGCTCCCGTTAAGTTGAGTATGGTGCGCTTAGCTCCAGGTGAACGGGCAGAAATAGTGGTGGATTTGTCGGCTGGACAGCCCATCACCCTGCAAAATATCACCCAAACATCAGCTAGCATGATGGATGAAAATAACAACGCGCCAAACTTTAACTTTCTAGAAATACGTCCGCATCAAACACTCACCCAAATTCAAGCTACCCCTGAACAACTCAATCGAATTGAATGGTTACAAGAAACGGACGCCGTTAAGACCCGCTCGTTTAATCTACAAATGACGATGGGAATGGGCGCGATGATGGGGGGCACAAATTCGCATACCATTAACGATAAGGCCATGGATATGGGTCGGATTGATGAGGTGGTTAAGCGTGGTACTACAGAAATATGGCAATTATCCAACACCTCTATGATGCCGCATCCGTTCCATATGCATGACGTGCAGTTCCAAATACTGGACCGTAACGGTCGCAAACCGCCTGCCAACGAACAAGGTCGAAAAGATGTGGTGTTAGTAGATCCGGGCGAAGTTGTACGTATTATTATGCGTTTTGAAGACTATGCAGAAGACGCGCCGTTTATGTATCACTGCCATATTTTAGAGCACGAAGACGCCGGCATGATGGGCCAGTTTTTGGTAGTGTCTTAGGCTTAGCTCCAGTGTGCCAGTTTGCTGCCTAATGTTTTAGGTGGACCGGCATCACTGATGGTCAGCTCTTGAAAAGGTCAAAAGGGTGATAAAATTACTTGAGAAACAGCGCTTTATTGCCTATACTGCGCACCTCGTAATCGTTCGATTATGGTCGTTATGGTAGCCCTATTGGTCCCCACGCAACGATAAACCGTGAACCTGGTCAGGCCTGGAAGGGAGCAGCCACAGCGGTGGATTCGTGTGCCGAGGTGTGGCTGGTAGGGTTGCCTCCATTACCCTGAGTAATCTGTATTACTTTGATACATAGGTGAATTTGTTCACCAAACTTTCGTCACCTACTGCGCGCACGGCAAATTGTCCCAGATCGGTAAAGGATACCATTGGCCCCACTGTATTTGATGCTCTTAACTGATGTCGTTGTGTCTGACCAAACAAAAACAGTGGCCTTATTACCACGTAATTTACCTTATTCTGAGATGTAAAAAACTCAATAACATCATCGTTATCGCGAATATTCCATTGGTCTCCTAAGCAAACAATTAAAAATAACTTGAGCATTTTGATGCCTATACTTAGCTTTTGTTGGGGTGCTGGGTTGGGTGTGCCCGCCAAATACAAAATCTTCTTTACCTGATGCTTTACCATCCCTGCATGAACGTTCTTAACCGCTTGGAGCATGGCCCCTCTGGTTTGCTTGTGCCACTTAAAGTTAGGTAATCCAGCAACAAATATGATGTGTTCCGCCCCATCACTACAAGCGTTAAGCACCTGCTCCTTATCTTGAAGGTCGCCTTGGTAAATCTCTAGATCTTGGTTATCTGTATTCATCATAGCACGCAGCTTGTCAGGTGAGCGCACAAAAGCACGCACTTTGTATCCCTGAGGCAGAGCGTAGGGAATAACATGGCGACCGGTATTACCCGTGGCACCAAATACAATTAGTCTTGGTTTATCTTGTTGCATGACAACTCAATATTGATATTTTAAAAGTAACATTAATAGGCAAAAAAGTTATTCGATTTTTTTCTACAATTTGAGCCAATGTCCGGCGCCCCATGTCATTGAGTAAATGCTCTTCAAGTTCGCCATACACGTTTTCCATAATCCCTCCAATCTGACAACTCACTCGACATGGTTGAAAAGGGGGCTTAGAAAAAGTATTAAACAATGGGCCGCTGTTTACCGCTTGATAAATCATTTTGAGGTTTATTTGCTCTGCAGGCATGGCTAGCATACTGCCACCGTTTTTGCCTTTTATAGTTGAGATAAAACCATGAGATGATAATTTAGACAATGCGCGCCTTATTAATCCAGAGTTGGTTTTCAAGGTCAAGGCTAGATCGTCACTGGTTAATCTACGTTGGTCTAAAACAGCCAAGGAGCACAGTATATGAATCGCAGTTGTTAAAGATCGATCCTTTGTCATAATTAAGCTTATCTTAAGGTCAATTTATAAAGTTACTAAAATAGTAATATCAAATTTTAAAAAAGCAAACACTCAAGCTCACAGAACGAGAAGCTAATCCGGCTTGCTCTAGCTTAAGTGATAAAATGTCTGTATATTAATGCATTCTTATGTAGCATATTAAGTGTACAGTTGAAATTAAAACGAGGCTCAAAGATGTTGCAGTTTGGTGAAAGAGTAGCGGGCTACGACGTGTTAGTTGTTAATGAACGAGAAATTAGAGCCGCTGCGGGCATCGTATTCTTGTTTGCAATTATTGCTTTCATGAATGCCTTTTTGCTGGGCGAAATGAATGCTACAAAATTAATGGTGACTGGGTTTCTAATCGACTTTTCGATTCGTCTATTTATTAGTCCAAAGTATGCACCAAGTATGGTTATTGGTCGGTGGATGGTGAATAACCAAATCCCCGAATATGTAGGCGCACCGCAAAAAAAATGGGCTTGGGGTTTCGGTTTCGTGCTTGCTGTAGTTATGTTTTATCTTGTCATCTTAAATGACATTAGAGGGCCTGCTTTAATTATTACTTGTGGGTTGTGTATGGCACTGTTGTTCCTTGAGGCCGTGTTCGGGATTTGTGTCGGCTGTAAGGTATACAATTATTTCAACAAAGATGCTGCTCAGCACTGTCCTGGTGGTGTGTGTGAGATAGACCGAGTTAAAGAACACACGCAAACAATTAATGTTGTACAAACAGGCATGTTGGTTTTGTTTATTGCTGTGATGTTTGCTGCCATAGTTTGGGGGCCAGAAGTTATTCAATCATTGGGCTTAGAGGTCACTAATCGAGACTGTACAGTACCTGAATTTGCCTTAGGTCATGCAGAACAGTGGAAATTGCACAACGGATGCGCGGGGCAGTAATAGCTGTCCTTAAATCGAGCCAAATTCGATGACAAAAATTAATAATATAAAACACAGTTTTTATACCAATAACTACTATTAGACTAAAGAGTATTGTGGTGGTCTTGATATATGTTTTTCCATCGGTAGTATGAAAATATACAAATATACAAATGTTTATTATTAACCTGAGGTGAAAAATGAAAAAAATAACAAAAGCGTTGTCGTTTCTTAGTGCTAGTGTACTCTTGGGAGCTGCTAGTTTTGGTGCCGTAGCAGCGGGTGGGGCCGTTGGCATTACCAGCAAGATGATGTCGGTTGATGTGAACCACAATGGCCAGACAGTTCAAATAATTCGTAATCAAGACAACAGTAATACGGTTATCGATGCGTTTGCAAAAACCTCACGGCCGTGCCCAGTTTTCTGTATTCAACCCATGACCTTTGCACCGGGTGTTGAAACACTGGGTGAGCTAGAAATAATTGACCATATCGTGCGCATGCAAAATGGTGAAAATATTCTGGTAGTGGATTCACGTACACCAGATTGGGTTGAGCGAGGCACTATCCCAGGTGCGGTCAATGTGCCATTTACCAAGCTAACCGTCTCTAAAGGTGCAACTACCGAAATTATTATGCAGGTCATGATCGACCAGTTTGGCGTTAAATTAGTTGGAGATGCCGACGATTTCACTGTTGATGAAGCGATCGTTGCGGGTACTGTAAGTGAAGTATTTGATTACTCCGATGCTAAAACGTTGGCTTTATTCTGTAATGGTATGTGGTGTGGTCAATCGCCGGCATCTATGGCAACACTGTTAAAATATGGCTACCCAGCAGAGAAGATTAAGTGGTTCCGTGGTGGTATGCAGACTTGGGAAATACTTGGGTTTAGTACTGTTAAGCCTTAATGAGTTAAATACAAAGCAATAAAAAAGGGCCTAACGGCCCTTTTTTATTGCTTTGTATTTATTGCGCCTAGCAGTCATCTTCTGGGTCGGCTTCTTCTTCGTCTTGTTCGGTAGGTGCTGTGACAACCTTGTGTTGAGCTATCCATTCAATGGCAAGAGGGTGTCCAGCATCGGCAGCTTGTTGGATTAAAGCTATTGCTTGGGTGTGATCTTGTTCTATTCCACGACCGTCCGCATAGAGCAAACCAAGCTGATATTGAGCTTCGCTACTACCGGATTCAGATGCCGCTGCAAAGTGGCTGGCGGCACTCGATAGGTCGCCACTGTTTCGTGCCTGCAAACCTTGCTCTAAGTCGCTAGTGGCGTGCGCTTGAGCGGCAACAGATAATATAGCTAGCGCTGTACAAGTGCTAAGTATTCGAGAGCTTATAATTGTTTTTATTAATTGCATAATTTTACCCTTAGTCACTTGTTATATTAGTCACATGTGATTCATAGATCTACCCCGTTTAAAGGTTTTTTACTTATCCTTTTGTCTAACAAACTAACTAGCGATTAAGGATAAGCCAATGAGCCTAGTGAACTAGTGGTGATTATCCAAGGTGATGACAGCCATTAATGGGTATACTGTCAGCTTGAAAATAGACCTAACTGTTAAATGTTGATGAAATTTGCCTATTGGCTGGTGGCCTCTGTATTGCTATTGATTTCGGCTTGTGGCGGTACTGTGAGCACGCAGCCGGCAGCTGATAGTAGTCGGAACGTGACGCCTTACCAAACTACTGAATACTACCAATCTGGTGCCTTGAACCTGGTCAGCGCGGCAGACGTGTATGCACGCGCTGGTACAGGGCAGGGTATTACCTTAGCTGTGATGGATTCTGGTATTAACTCAAGCCACACTCAACTCACTGGACAAGTGTCCGCCAGTGGTTATGATTATGTGACTGGTCAATCCGGCGTCGCTGTGGATAGCACCGGCCATGGTACCCACATTGCAGGTTTAATGGTGGCTAGAAAAGATGGTCAAGCTATGCATGGTCTAGCCTATGACGCCATCGTGTTACCCATAAGGGTGTTGGACAGCGCAGGCACCACCGCTGCTACTACCGACACCGAAATGGCAGCGGCGTCAGCTTTAGCTATGGCTCAAGGTAGCCATATCTTTAACAACAGTTGGGGCGACTCGGGCACTAATATTCTAAGTCCAAGTATTACCACTCATAACGTCAATGGCTGGCACGCAAACTTTTTAGTGCAAGCTAGAGCCGCCATCGCGCAAGACAGCGTTTATGTGTGGGCCGCAGGCAACCAATCAGCCACCGAACTCACATACCATGCAGGTTTACCTTATCTATTAAGTGACCTGCAAGCCGGTTGGTTAGCGGTGACCGCCGTGGATAATAATGGCGCTTTGGCCAGTTACGCTAATCACTGTGGTGTGGCCGCCGCTTGGTGCCTTGCCGCGCCCGGCGGCGGTAATGCGGTTGCAAGTGATGGCCTTTATTCCACCGATGTAGGTGGCGGCCATGCATATCGCGCTGGTACGTCTATGGCCGCACCGCAAGTCTCTGCGGCCATCGCTATATTAAAAACCCAGTTTCCCTCGTTAAGCTACCAACAAGTTGCCCAGCGGTTGCTCACTACGGCTAATAAAGCTGGAATTTATGCGGATTTAAGTATTTATGGTCAGGGTTTGATAGATTTGCAAGCAGCCTCTGGTGTTGTGGGTTCCTTAAGTGTGCCAACAGTGGCCAATGTCAGTGATTCATCTGTGGCTCAATCGCTGGCGCAGCCAATGTATGGGCTACAGGTTAATGCCCAATTAGCGGCGCTTATCTCCCCACAACTTGCTCAGCAGGATGTTTTGTTGCTTGATAGTTATCAGCAAGCTCCGTTTTGGGCTAGTGCGTCGCAACTGGTCACAGCTACACCGGTGCCGCCTCTAATGTGGCCAGTACAGGATCGGGCCTATGCACAGGGTCTATTAGACACCAATACAGAGCCACAATCTTTGTTAAAGATGTCAGACTCAGTGCGTCTCGAAACCGCGGCCTTGTCGGTAGATTACGCCATCGACGAGCGTCCACAACATAATTTAATAAACTTGCATTTAGGCCGAGTCGATCAGGGTTGGCACAGCAATTACACCCGTCAATTGCCGAATGTCATATCGAACAAAAATCCAAGTTTTGGATTGGCTTCGGCTCTGGCGCCATGGAGCCAGCAAGTACAAGCAGGTTATGCATGGCCTCAGGTTTCTGCTTTTATCAGGTGGGCTCAAAGAGACACAATGCATCGGCAAATCGCAGGCCATGGTGCATTTGCCCAAACTCAAGCCCAGCAACAACAATGGGGTCTGCGATGGCATAGGCGTTGGCAAGGATCTCACTTAGCTGAGCAATCTGATTTGAGTGCTCAGTTTGGGCAGTCGCGTTTACACACAGAAAACCAACCCAATCAACTGTGGCATTGGCGTGGCGATGTTGTACTCAATCAATTTAAAGGTCAGTGGCAATCCCATTATGGCGCTTTTGGTTGGGGGCTTTCGGTTACCGCAGCACAAGCTCCCAATGCAACTCAAGCCACCTTGCGTTGGCCTAATCAAATCGATACAGATGGTAATATTGGTTATGGCAATCTCATCTTTTCCGGTAGGGACCTATACAACTACCAACAAATTACCAGCTTCGCCCAGTGGCACAGCACCCACGGATCTGAATTAAAATTGGAGGCTCAGCATTTTAATGCGGCTAATGGGGATCCATTGGTCGGTGCGCGATTAGTTTGGCAAGGTCGTTGGTAGCTTTAATTTTGTGTGGCTTCTATAATAGCTACTTTTAGTTTGTCTTCTTATTAAGCGAGTGCACGCTGCATGGCATATCAGGTTTTAGCCCGTAAATGGCGGCCCCAAAATTTTCACTCCATGGTGGGACAAGAGCACGTTTTGCGAGCGCTTATTCATGCGTTAGATGAGCAGCGTTTACACCATGCCTATTTGTTTGCGGGTACCCGCGGGGTGGGTAAAACCACTATTGCCCGTATTTTAGCCCGTTGCTTAAATTGCGAACAAGGCGTGAGCTCCACCCCCTGTGGTGTGTGCTCTAGTTGTATTGAGATCACAGAAGGCCGTTTTGTCGACCTTATCGAAGTAGATGCGGCGTCGCGCACCAAAGTAGAAGACACCCGTGAGTTGTTGGATAACGTGCAATATGCGCCCACCAGAGGGCGTTTTAAGGTCTACTTAATAGACGAAGTACACATGCTGTCTACCAGTAGTTTCAACGCGCTGTTAAAAACCCTTGAAGAACCACCACCGCATGTCAAATTTCTGCTAGCTACCACCGACCCACAAAAGTTGCCGATTACGGTACTTTCGAGGTGTTTACAGTTTAATTTAAAGAACATGCCGGCAGAACAGGTGTCTGAGCATTTAAAACATGTCCTTACCAGTGAAGCAGTGCCGTTTGCAGAAGCATCTTTGTGGCAGTTAGGCCGCGCAGCTAAAGGCAGTATGCGTGATGCCTTGAGCCTTACCGATCAAGCTATTGCCTTTTGTGGCGGCGATTTAACCGAATCTGCGGTTAATCAAATGTTAGGCAGTATTGACCAAGGCAAAGTGGTGGCTATCGTCAATCAGCTACAACAAGGCCATGCCGGTGCATTGCTGAAACTGGTGGCTGAGTTAGGTGAGCAAGGTCAAAATTTTGAAGTGGCGCTAGAAGATTTGTTGAGTTTGTTACATCAAGTTGCCATTTGCCAAGTGTTACCAGAGGCCCCAGTGTCGGTGCAGTTTGATAAATCCAAGGTGTTAGAACTTGCCCAACAGACCAGCCCTGCAGATGTTCAGTTATTCTATCAAATGGGCATAATGGCCCGTAAAGATTTAGCCGCAGCGCCAGACTTGAAAGCGGGTTTTGAGATGGCATTATTACGCATGCTGGCGTTTAGACCTCAACAAAGCGCAGGTCAAATACAATCCATAGCCTCTATGGAGTCGCCCCCAACGGCACCGGAGATAGCGCCCGTTTCCACAGCGGAACCCGTGTCAGCACCCACGCCAGAACCAGCACTCGTGACAGCACCAGCGCCGGTATTAACGCCTGAGCCGCTAGTTCAATCAACGTCGCCACCAATGCCCCAAGTAGAGCAAGTGCCACCGTGGGAAGAAGCGCCGCAGGGGCTACCAGATCATGCACCAATAGAAGCCGTTGTTGAGCCAACAGTTGAGCCTATCGCATCGTCTATTGAGGTCGTTGCCGCAGCAGAACCTACGCTTGCTTCAGATCCAGAGCCGTCACCCCGTCAGGACTGGACCCTTGCCGACTTAGATGGTGCTAACTGGATGCAAATATTTACGGATTTAAATTTGGCGGGCATGACCCACAGTATTGCCGCCAACATGGTATTCGCTAAACGTCAGGGCACACAACTTAGCTTTACCATTGACCAAGGTCAAAGTAGCATGCTTAACGCCACCCATCAGGGGCGTATTCGCCAAGCCTTAGAGGCGCTGTTTGGTTGTGACCTGCAATTGGCCATTGATGTTGGGCAGACCCACACAGAAACGCCGTTTGCTAATCGCCAAAGGCGTGAAGGTGAACACTTAGATAACGCCATATCTTCGTTGCAGAACGACCCCAATGTGGCCAGTTTAAGTACCGCATTTAACGGTCAGTTAGATGTAAGCAGTGTAAGGCCAGTTCACCCCATTGAAGATTAGATTTAACGAACACACAGAGAGAAAATTATGTTGAAAGGTGGCATGGGCAATCTAATGAAGCAAGCCCAAAAAATGCAAGAGCAAATGCAACAAGCTCAAAGTGAACTCGCTAACGCCGAATTTACCGGCGCGGCAGGCGCTGGTTTAGTGCAGGTGATCATGACCGGACGGCATGATGTAAAACGCGTGCAACTCGATGATTCACTATTGTCAGAAGACAAGGAAATGTTAGAAGACTTGTTAGCAGCAGCAGTCAACGATGCCGTGCGTAAAGTTGAACAAGCCAATCAAAACAATATGTCCGACATGACCGCAGGCATGGGTATGCCAGCCGGTTTTAAGATGCCGTTTTAATGGCCTTTAGTCCGCTTATAGATGAACTCATCGAGTCGCTTCGGTGTTTGCCGGGTGTGGGGCGTAAATCTGCCCAGCGCATGGCGTTACATATACTCGAGCGCAACCGCGAGGGTGGTGCTGCATTGGCCCAGAGTCTTACCTTGGCGCTAGATAAAGTGGGCCGTTGTGACCAGTGCCGTACCCACAGCGAAACACCTGTGTGCCGTATGTGCAGCAACCCCAGCCGTAACCCCAGTCAGCTTTGTATTGTAGAAACACCCGCCGACGTATTAGCCATAGAGCAGGGTGCGGGCTTTAATGGCACCTATTTCGTATTGATGGGGCACTTGTCTCCAATGGATGGCATTGGCCCTGCCGAACTGGGTATCGAAGTTTTGCTACAGCGTTTACAAGCGCAGACCATTGAAGAAGTGATTATTGCCACTAACCCCACTATAGAAGGTGACGCCACGGCGCACTTTATTCATCAGCAACTACAAACCTTGCCGCTGACCGTGACCCGCATCGCCCATGGAGTACCCATTGGTGGTGAGTTGGAATACGTTGACAGTGGCACCTTAGCCCACGCCTTTGCAGGCCGTAAGAGTTATACCTAACCATGACATTGGCTTACCAATATATTGATACTAACCATGGGCTAGAAACAGCCTGCCAGCGTTTGGCTCAGGCTCCAGCCGTTGCGTTAGACACCGAATTTATGCGTGTCGATACCTTTTATCCTATCCCCGGATTAGTGCAGTTGTCTGCCGCCGGCGAAATCTTTTTAATCGACCCCTTAGCGATTGATGTTTGGCAACCCCTACAAACCTTGTTAACTGATCCAGATACGCTCAAGGTGATGCACGCCTGCAGTGAAGACTTAGAGTTGTTCCAACATTGGTTAGGGTTACGCCCAAGCCCCATGGCAGACACACAAATTGCGGCGGCCTTTGTTGACATGGGGTTGTCGCCAGGTTATCAAAGTCTGGTGCGGGATTTGTTGGGTGAAGAAGTGGATAAAGGTGAAACCCGTTCTGATTGGCTACAACGGCCACTACGTGACTCTCAGTGCCATTATGCGGCCATGGATGTGGCCCACTTAATGCGGTGTTACGACATGCTAGCACAACGATTACAAGATAAAGGTGTGTGGCAGTGGTATCTAGAAGATATGCAACGCTTGGCTCAGCCTAAACCGGCGATCGATCCCTCCTTAGCCTACACGCAAATGAAGAATGCGTGGCGCTTACAGGGTAAAGCGGTAGGCCGCCTGAGAGGCTTAGCCGCATGGCGCGAACAAACAGCACGAAGTGAGAATCGACCTAAAAATTTTGTAGTAAAAGATACCAGCTTGATCGAAATGGCGCGTACTAACCCCAGCGACTTGAATGCGCTCGGCCTGTGTCAAGATATGAGGCCCAGTAGTGTGCGGCGTTACGGCAAGCAGTGGTTATCACTATTGGCAAGCTGTTCAGAAGTACTGCTATCGGTATCGCAGCCCTTGTCCAAAACAGAAAACAAACACTACAAACAATTGCATAAAATAGTCACTGATCAGGCGACAAACGCCGCCATTCAGGTGCAGTTAATGGGTCGTAAAAAAGAGTTGTTAGAGGTGTTTGAAGGCATCCGCAAGCAGCAACCGTTTACCTTACCTAGCAACTGGCAAGGCTGGCGCGAAGAATTTCTTGCGCAACCTATTGCAGAAGAATACCAACACATACAAGAGTTACGTTAATGAGCCAATCACGCATCATCTGTTCAATTTACAGAAGCAAAAAGAAAGACGAAATGTACTTATACGTAAATAAAACCAAAGCCTTAAGCTTGGTGCCAGAAGCGTTGATGTCGATGTTTGGTCAGGCAGAACACCGTATGGATATGTTGTTAACAGCGGACAAACAGCTAGCCAGGGCAGACGCAGCGGCTATTCTGGCCGACATCGACGAAAAGGGTTATTACTTGCAAATGCCGCCAGTGCGAGACAAGTATATGCTCGACCTGTACAAGACCCCGGTTAACCCCACCTATTAATAGGTTCCATTGTGTATTATGAGTGATTCTAAGCAACAGGGGTTTTGGAAAACCACGGCCCCCAAAGACATGAGTAGCGAACAATGGGAATCCCTTTGTGATGGTTGTGGACGTTGTTGTTTACAAAAATTAATTGATGACGATGTGCCCTTGATGTACCACACCAGCGTGGCGTGTCGTTACTTGGATATTAAGTCCTGCCAATGCACTGTGTATCAAAATCGGCAAGACAAAGTGTCAGACTGCACCTTAGTCACGGCCGATACAGTGGCCGATTATCATTGGCTACCCGACACCTGTGGTTACCGCAGAGTTGCCGCAGGCCGTGACTTGCCTGAGTGGCATCCATTGGTGACTGGCGATCCCAAGTCCACCATAAAAGCAGGCATGACGGTACGCAAATGGGCTGTATCTGAAGCTAAAGTGCCAGAAAGCCAATGGGGTGAACATATCATAGAAATTCAACAAGTTGGCGACCACGGCGAGGCCTAGTTATGCTGTACGATGCTTGGTGCAGTTTGGGTAAATTGTGTTACAGTGAGTTAGATAATAAAAACAAAGTAGGCTACTGGTTGATGTACAAACTTCTTCTTCGTCAGGTGCAATATAGGTTGTTGGTACTTATTAGTGCTGTGGTGTTTGTCATTAGCGCGACCTTTGGGTCACTTGCCGTGGCTCAAACCTTGCCCAATCAAATGGATATTCGTGTACTTATCGACGTATCCGGCAGTATGAAAAAAACTGACCCAAAAACCTTACGCATACCGGCGTTACAAGTATTAACTCAATTGTTACCCCATGGTTCAAAGGCCGGTGTGTGGCAGTTTTCTAACTACCCCGAAGCCATAGTTCCCTTAGGTTTAGTGGATCCACAGTGGCAAAAGCAAGCCACTACTGCAGCTCAAACCATATCTTCTAAAGGCCAGTTCACAGACATCGGTGCGGCGCTTAAAGCGGCTGCGTTTAGCCAGCAAGATCAAGCCAGTGGCCGTCAGTTACACCTGGTTTTGTTAACCGACGGCATGGTGGATGTGAGCAAAGATGCGGCAGAGAATCAACGTGCTCGCAGAACCCTACTAGAACCTATTTTACAGCAATACATCGACATGGGTGCCCGAGTTCACACCATCGGCTTGTCTCATCAGGCCGATGAACGCACGTTGAGAGCGATGGCTCATTTAACCGACGGCTTATTTGAAGTCGCGGAAAATGCCGATCAGTTATTAGATATATTTTTGCGGGCCCTAGATAACACGGTAATTACTCAGCAAGTGCCGGTACAAATAGACGAACAAACATTTGAAGTGCATGCCAACCTTGAGTCCATGACCATTGTGGTCGAAAAAAATGGTGATCACCACATTAAATTACGCGACGGCAATCAGCGTTTATTTGGTAAACATCAAACCCTAGCCAGCCAGCAATGGCAGTCATCCAGTACGCATGATGTGATTAGTATCCAGCAGCCCGTAGCGGGTACTTGGGCGTTAGTGAGCCCTACAGCAAAGTTAAAACGCGTTAATGTTGTTGGTCAGTTACAAATTTTGCTGCAGCAGAGCCATCAGAATATTAAAGTAGGCCAGCGTGCATACCTCGATGTACAGTTGGCTAACGAGAAGGGCATATTGCTCAGCGAAAACCAATTACAAGGTTTTGACCTAGGTGTAGAAGTGATGCTGGATGGCCAACACATATCCAGTCAGGCGCAAGTGTTTTTGGCGCACGAAAAAACCAGAGTGCATTTGCCCGTGATTGATCAGGCAGGCATGTATGATCTGAATATCTCCGTAGTTAAAGGCCAATTGGTGCGGGAGATTTCGCGTAATTTAAGAGTGCATCCTTTGGTTGCAGTGGCCTTGAGTGTAGAGCTAAACCCCGTTAACACTGCGCCAACGCAAGACATTACAGTCACGGTACAACAGCCAAGCGCCATATCTCAAGAAGCTATGGTGATTAGTAAAGAACAGGCGTCGCCGGCATTACAAGCGCTGATGCAAGCCCAAACTAAGGTAACAACGCCTGCAGCTAGTGCTGACGCTCAAGCAACAACGCCTGCAGCTAGTGCTGACGCTCAAGCAACAACGAGTGAGCCACAGCCTAGTGTTGAAGTTGAAGTTGAAGTTGAAGTTGAAGCTGAAGCTGAAGTTAAACCCAAGCCTGAGGAGCAAGCCGAGCCTGAAACTCCAGCCGAAACGGAGGTGGCAGCCCAACCGTTAACGGCAACCGAGCAGATCGCAAAGCTGGTTAATAAAGTTAAAAATCAGCTTTCTACTGCAGGCTCAACTACTCCACCAACCTCAGTGGAAACACCACAAGAAGAGCCGGTAGTCACAGTTAAAACGGCGCTCGACCCTGAAGACTTGTCCTACTCTCGCTGGCTTGTCGTCATTGGTGCGGGCGTGTTGTTACTGGCGTTATTGCTTTTTTTACGCCGTTCGAGTGCTGCCTCCACATAATTTCAAATTAGTGCCTAGACTATATAAGTTGAAAATGGATTCTGTTCACTAGAATCACCTTATATGGAGGCACTGTTTGCGACGCAGTTTGCTGGTCATTGTGACCAATTACGTGGGTTCTACGCAGTTTTACCTGTCAATTACTCACCAACCCCTATTACTGGTTGTTCTCATACTTTCATTGCTGAGCTTAGTGGTTGGCAATGGCGTTTTAGTGTGGCTTGGGCGTGCGCAAATGCAAACCCTGCAACAGGCAGAAACTTGGCGTTTATCTAATCTTAAGTCCACCGCTCAAGTACAAAAACTACAACGTAGCTTAACCCAACTCTTGCCGCCCACCCAAGGCTTAGACAAGGCGCCAGCCGACTTTAAAGAGTTGTTGGATGTGGCACCTGCTGCTGACCGCCCGGCACAGGCTCACATTATTGGTCCACATTCCTAGTGCGTGGCCGTTGGCTAAAAAAACCCGAATCACCTCTAAATATGGCCCACGAAAACACCCCATTACTGGGGTCAATAAGATGCACAAAGGCGTAGACCTGCGGTGTGTTAAGGGCACTCCCATATTGGCCACCGCCCATGGTGTGGTGGCTAGCAGTGTAAAGACGAAGGGCTTTGGAAATATCATTACCTTAACCCATAGTTATGGCTTTGCCAGCCGTTATGCACACCTCGATAAACGCTTGGTAACACAAGGTGAATTTGTGCAGCAAGGTCAGGTGTTTGGCCTGTGTGGCACTACCGGCCTATCCAATGCGCCCCATCTACACTACGAAATCAAATTTTTAGCAAACCAAAGCGACCCTAAGCCATTTATGGCGTGGGGGGTGGCTAATTATGACGATCTATTTAAACAAGTTCAGGAGATCAAATGGCAATCTTTAATAAAGTAAATACAACATTCAACAGCAATGCCCTCACAGCGGTGACAATCATCGCCCACGGTAATCGTTTTGTGGGTGATATCGAAGTCACCGGCCAATTGCAGGTGGACGGGTTAATGGAAGGCAGCATTCGTGCGGCGGATATGATGACTATTGGCTCTCAGGGGTCAATTAACGGGCGTATTCGTGGCCATTTAGTGCAAGTGGCAGGGCAATTTTAGGGTGAAATATGGTGTGATGACTTGGTTATATTTCCAACCGGTGACGTGGCAGGTCAAGTACATTGCCGCCAAATGGTGGTGGAGAACGGAGGCAGTTTTATCGGCCAGCGTGACCAGTGGTCACCCGAATCTGAAGATAGTGATGCCGATGGACAGCAAAGCAGCATTTTATTAGCGTCAATTGACCCCTTATTGGAATAAACGCTTGAACAACGGGGGCCGATTCCAAGATAATGGTTATCGACCAAACATGGCTTGGAGCCAACCCTATGTGCGAACTTTTAGGCATGAGTGCTAATGTGCCTACCGATATTTGTTTTAGCTTTACCGGACTAATGCAACGCGGTGGCGGCTGTGGCCCCCATCGTGACGGTTGGGGCATTACCTTTTACGTTGGCAAAGGCTGTCGTTCGTTTCATGACCCTCAACCCAGTTCTGATTCTGAAGTGGCGCGCTTAGTACAGCGTCATTCGATGAAATCAGATATCGTTATTAGCCATATACGCCAAGCTAACGTGGGCAATATTTGTTTAGAAAATACCCACCCGTTTCAACGAGAATTGTGGGGCCAGCATTGGTCATTTGCCCATAATGGCCAATTAACCGACACCTCTAGCATCCCCTTAAGTCATTATTTACCGGTGGGAGATACGGACAGCGAACATGTATTTTGTTGGTTATTAGGCGAGTTACGCACGGCTTTTCCAAAACGACCCACAGATCATTCTGTAGTACGCTATTTTTTACAGGAACGATGCCAGTATTTAAAGACCTTGGGAGTGTTTAATATGCTCCTATCTGACGGTGAACACTTGTATTGTTTTTGCGCGACTAAATTAAGCTGGATTACACGTAGGGCACCGTTTGGGCAAGCCAATTTGAGTGATGCCGATGTTAATGTAGACTTTGGCCAAGAGACTACACCCAACGATATTGTGTCTGTTGTGGCCACACAACCTTTGACGGATAACGAAACTTGGCATACATTAAGTCCTGGAGACATGCTGGTGTTAAGAAAAGGCATTGCACTGAACTAGGTATTGTAGGTAATAAAGAGATACTGACTTACGGGTTCTGCTGGTTTTCAAACGATTGTTTGATTAGCATGGGTGTGAATAGTAAATAACAATAAATTAAGGGCTCATTATGATTCAAATTTCTGGCGTAGAACTTGGCCAATACCAATCAGTTACCGATGTATTTCTTGAAGCGTGTGGCAAGTATGGCCAAAAATCCGCCTATAGCTGTATGGGCCAAAGCTTGTCTTTTGCCGAGATGGATCGACTAACGGCTAACTTTGCCGCATACCTACAAAATCATACTGATCTAGAAGTTGGTGATCGTATCGCCATTCAATTACCTAACGTATTACAGTTTCCCATTGCTGCATTTGGCGCAATGCGTGCGGGTTTAGTGGTGGTTAACACTAACCCCTTGTACACAGCGCGTGAAATGGAGCATCAGTTTAACGATTCTGGCGCCAAAGCGTTATTGATCCTCGCCAACATGGCCAACCTTGCCGAAGAAGTGGTGCCTAAAACTGGCATCAAACACGTATTGGTGACCGAGCTGGCCGATATGCACCCGTTTGCAAAACGTTTGTTAATCAACACGGTGGTAAAGCGGGTCAAAAAACTGGTACCTGCATACTCGTTACCACAGGCTGTGAGCTTTAGAGATGCCTTGGCTAAAGGTGCCAAACTAACACCTACGCCAGTGGCCACCAATCTAGATGACACGGCAGTATTGCAATACACCGGCGGTACCACGGGTGTTTCTAAAGGTGCCCAATTGTTGCACCAAAACTTAGTGGCCAACATGATGCAAGTACGCCTTGCTACCGAGCCTGTGTTGGACGGTGATAGTGAAGTGGTGATCTCGCCTCTGCCGCTGTACCACATCTACGCATTCACCTTAACCTTGGTGATGTGTGACCTTGGGCACGAAGTGGTACTGATCCCCAACCCACGGGATATTCCAGGCTTTGTTAAAGAGATGAGTAAACATAAGTTTTCATCCTTTGCCGGCCTCAATACACTATTTGTTGCTTTGTGTAATAACAAAGAATTTGCTGAACTCGATTTTTCATACCTCAAACACACCATGTCTGGTGGTATGGCGCTAACGCAGTCTGCAGCTGATATGTGGCGTAACGTTACCGGTTGTGAAGTAATGGAAGGTTATGGCCTGACAGAAACGGCACCGGTAGTATCCATCAATCCCTGTGAAGATATCCGCATTGGTACTATTGGAAAGGTAGTGCAAGGTACAGAAGTTAAGGTGATCGACGCCGACGGCACGGACCTTGGTTTCAATGAAGAAGGTGAGTTGTGTGTGAAAGGCCCGCAAGTGATGGCGGGTTATTGGCAGCGCCCAGAAGCCACTGCCGAGGTATTAGACGACGAAGGTTGGTTTAAAACCGGTGACGTGGCTGTGTTGGCAGAAGACGGCTTTATTCGTTTAGTTGATCGTATCAAAGACATGATTATCGTTTCTGGGTTTAATGTGTATCCTAATGAAATTGATGATATTGCTAGCCAACACCCAGGTATTGTTGAGTGCGCAGCCGTAGGCATCCCCAATGACGTGACTGGTGAAACGGTGAAGCTGTTTGTGGTTAAGGCTGATCCTTCCTTGACCGAAGCTGACGTGATTGCCCATTGCCGTGAAAACCTAACGCCCTACAAAGTGCCCAAAGACATTGAGTTTAGGGACGAGTTGCCTAAAACCAACGTCGGTAAGATTTTGCGCCGCGCGTTAAGGGATTAATGCGGCGTTAGTCCGCGTAGCGAAGCAATGCCACCCAGACGAAGCAATGTCATCCTGACGAAGGTCAGGATCCCAGGATTCCGGCCTACGCCGGAACGACGTCCGCCTTTGCGAGCGTAGCGAAGCAATCCTGTGCTAAACTGCGCGCTTTAACACCAACCCCGCCTCAACATGTCTAACGCGTTACCCGATTGTATGGTCAAAGACCAAGCCCAACTCAAACTGTTGGCTAAGCGCATCGCCCAGCGCGATAAACGCAATCAACCCTGTGACCAACTCAAAGCACAACTGTTAGCCAAGGCACAAGGTAGCAATGCCACGTATCAGCGTCGCCTCGATGCATTGCCCAAAATTGAATATCCACCACAACTGCCCGTCAGTGGAGAGCGTGAGCAATTAATTGAGCTTATCCGTAATAATCAAGTGGTGGTTTTAGCAGGGGAGACCGGGTCTGGTAAAACCACGCAGTTGCCCAAATTGTGTTTAGAAGCAGGCCGTGGCGTGGGTGGCATGATTGGCCACACCCAACCCAGGCGTCTTGCCGCAAGAACCGTGGCGCAGCGTATTGCCGACGAGCTCAATGTGCCCTTAGGCCAACAAGTGGGTTTTCAAGTTCGTTTTACTGAACAAGTTAGCGAAATAAGCCACATTAAGTTGATGACCGATGGCATCTTATTGGCCGAAACTCGCCAAGACCCCGATCTATTACGCTACGACACCATCATTGTCGACGAAGCCCACGAACGTAGCCTTAACATCGATTTCTTATTAGGCTACCTCAAACAACTGTTGGCCCGCCGCGACGACCTAAAGCTCATCATTACCTCCGCCACCATCGACTTAGAGCGCTTTAGCCAACACTTTGATAATGCACCGGTGGTGGAAGTTAGTGGTCGCACTTTTCCGGTAGATGTCTGGTATCGGCCACTCATGAGTGGCAAGTCGGAACAAGATCAAGATACCCAGTCAGCAGTGATACAAACACTACAAGAGATCGAACAGCACGAACGACAACACAGCCAATTGCATGGCGATGTGTTGATTTTTTTGCCAGGCGAGCGCGATATTCGAGACCTTGCGTTAGCCTTACGTAAACAAGAACAAAAACAGTGGAATATACTGCCGCTGTATGGCCGTTTGAGTTTTAGCGAGCAGCAAAAAGTATTTCAACCTTCTGCTAAAACGGCAGGGCGGCGTATAGTGCTCGCCACTAACGTGGCAGAAACCTCTGTGACTGTGCCGGGCATTCGTTATGTGATTGACCCAGGTACGGCACGTATGAGCCGCTATAGTTACCGCTCTAAGGTGCAGCGCCTGCCAATTGAAGCCATCTCACAAGCCAGTGCCAATCAGCGTAAAGGTCGTTGTGGGCGTGTGGCGGCGGGTATCTGTATTCGTTTGTATGATGAAGCCGACTTTATCAGTCGACCCGAATTCACCGATGCAGAAATTTTGCGTACCAATTTAGCCTCGGTCATATTGCAGATGCATGACCTTAAGCTCGGACCCGTGGCCCAGTTCCCCTTTATCGACGCGCCAGACAGTCGGTTTGTTAACGACGGTGTTAAGTTGTTACAAGAGCTGGGTGGGTTAGATGATCAGCGTAGCTTAACCTCCCTAGGTAAACAGTTAGCGCGTTTACCGGTAGATCCGCGTATCGGTCGTATGGTAGTGGCTGGCGCGCAGTGGAATGCGCTCAGCGAAGTATTACTGATTGCCAGTGCCTTGACCATCCAGGACCCGCGCGAACGACCCCAAGACAAACAACAAGCGTCCGACCTTAAGCACCAAGCGTGGAAAGAGAAAGAATCCGACTTTTTAAGTTTCGTAAACCTGTGGCAAGACTACGAGCAACAACGCCAAAACTTAACCCAAAACCAGTTACGCAATTGGTGCAGCAAAAACTTTGTGTCATACCTGCGTATGCGCGAATGGCGCGAAGTACACCGCCAGCTGTTGCTCATGTGCCAGCAGATGGGCTTTAAAGTTAATGCCCAGTTAGCGAGCTACGAGGCAGTGCACAGGGCTTTGTTAACGGGGTTACTTGGCCACATTGGCCACAAAGACGAAGACGGCCAGTTTGCAGGCCCTAGGCAGCGTAAATTTTTATTGTTTCCAGGTTCTGCACTGGCTAAAAAACCGCCGGCATGGATTATGGCGGCAGAGTTGGTAGAAACATCGCGCTTATTTGCACGTTGCGTGGCCAAAATAGAACCCCAGTGGGTAGAACAAAGCGCAGGCTCATTGCTCAAATACAATTATAGCGAACCGGTTTGGCACAAACGCCAAGGCCAAGTGATGGCCTTTGAGCAAGTGAGCTTGTACGGTTTAGTGTTGGCGAGTAAGCGTAAAGTGGCCTATGGCAAAATTGACCCAGAAGTGTGCCAGCAATTGCTAATCATGGACGGTCTAGTGCAAGGCAACTTGCTCACCAAAGGTGGCTTTTTAGCCCACAACCAAAACTTAGTGGCAGAAATAGAAGCCTTAGAAGCCAAGTCTAGGCGGCGCGACATTTTGGTGGACGACCAAGTGTTGTACGATTTTTATTACGCCAAGTTAGCAGCCATCAACACAACGCCCGTGGTCAGCGCTGCCAGCTTTGAACGTTTGCGCAAACAGCAAGAACAAAAACACAGCACCTATTTTAATCTCGAACAGTCCGACTTAATGCAGCACCAAGCGGAGGGGATTGATAACCACCGTTTCCCAGACCAACTGGTGTGGCAATCCATGAGTTGGCCCCTGAGCTACCATTTTGAGCCTAACCATGCTCAAGATGGCGTCACCCTACAAGTGCCTACCAGCCAGCTCAAGCGTTTGCCGCTCAAACGTTTGCAATGGCTAGTACCGGGTTTGTTGCTAGACAAACTGGTGGCCTTATTAAAAGGCTTGCCCAAAGCCAACCGGAAAGCCTTTGTACCAGTGCCAGAATACGCCCAGGCGCTGTTAGACAGCCTTAATGTAGACGATGTAGAGTTAACCGACGCCGTGGCCAAACAATTGCAACGTATCGGTGGGCGACCCTTTGACGGCACGTTATTGCAGCAAACTGCGTTACCAGAACATTTATTGATGAATATTCAGGTGACGGACGAGCAGGGTGAGGTGATTACCCAAGGCCGTGACCCTATGAGCTTGCTCACGGATTACGCCACCGGTTCTGCCACCACTACCAGCAAACACCAGCAACACCCGATATTGCAACAACAGCTGACCCGATGGAGCTTTGATGCGTTGCCGCAAAACTTAACCATCCAACAAGGCTCCATGCAGCTACCAGTGTGGCCGGCAATAAAGGATCAAGGCAAACATGTAGACATTGTATTTGCCGATTCTGAGATTGAGTCTCAAGCCATAACCCATGCCGGTTTAGTGAGGTTGTACCGGTTAGCGGTGAATGAACAAGTAAAACATTTGTCGCAGGCCAATAAAAACCTGCGCCAAGCCGAGCTGCTCTATTCAAACCTAGGCTCTGCCCAACAGTTACGGCAGCAAATATTTGATCAAGCCGCAGAATTAGTGTTTTTGCCCGCCACAATGGCCGTTGCAGACTGGCCCGCCACGCAAGCCGCGTTTACGGCGTCATTAGAGCAGCGTGGCGCGTATGCGGAGGCCGTTGAGCAAGTGACTCAATTAGCTATTAAGCTGCTACAGCGCCAACTCAAGGTCCGTAAACAGCTCAAAGGTCAGCTTAACCTGGCTTGGGCCAATGTCTATCAAGACATCGGTGGTCAGCTTGATCGGCTTATGCATAAAGACTTTATGGCACAAACTCCATGGGCGCAGTTACAGCACTTTGGCAGGTACCTTGATGCCATAGAGGCCAGGCTAGAGCGTTTTAAAAGCCAATTGCCCAAAGAGAATGCCGCCGTGCAGGAATTACGCGACTGGCAACATAAGGTAGAGGCCGCTGCCAGCCAATGTTTACCCCATACCGATACCTACCAGCAGATCCAAGGCTTTTCCTGGGCTATAGAAGAGTACCGTGTGTCGTTATTTGCCCAACAACTGGGCACCGTTAAGCCTATCTCAGCTAAACGCCTGCAAAAGCAGTGGAGTGCCATCCAAACCTAGCACAGCTGCCTGAGTCATTATGAGGCGCACAGCAACGTGGTAATCCACCCAATAAATGAAACTAATATCATTTATATCTGTAAAATCAGCAATTAAGACGCAATCTATGCTTGGTTTTTATCAGTTTTTACATTACAATGCCTTCCCATGCGGGTACTTACTCGTGGGCCAAATCATCAGGAAAGATAAAGTGCGTTAATCTGCAGAATTCTTACTCTCCTTTGCTAGTTAAAACTATTTTTATTTGAAGGGGAAATTCAATGAAAAAATCACTTATCGCGTTAGCCATTGTGGCTGCGCTTCCAGTAGCTGCACAAGCTGACGTAACCATTTCTGGTTCTGTTACTACTAAAATCAGCAGCACCGGTGCTGTAGACACAGATGCGGCTTTGAAAATTGCTACTTCTGAAGTATTGGCTAACGGCATGACTGCTACTGCTACTTTAGATATTCTTGGTGGTACTAACCAAGGCACAGCTACTCTAACTGGTGACTTCGGTACTATTACTGCTGGTAAGATCGACGCTGACGGCGCGTTCCAAGCGGGTGACGTAGGTGGAGCTGTTGCTAACACTATGATTAACGCTACTACTGCTAGTTCTGTATATGGCGTACATTACGCTGGTACTGCAGCTGGCTTGTCTGTGGCTGCACAGGTTAACGGCAATACTGCTCCAAACGGCTCTGTTGTTGCTTTTGTTCCTGCTAATGATGATGAGAAATCTGCTACTGTTTCTGAGATTGGTGCTGAAACAAAGAGCACTCAGTTGAGCGCTACTTATGACTTGAACGGTTTGCTTGTTGGTTACTCATATGCTTCTGATGAAGCAGACGTTAACAACTCAACAACTGCTGGATACGCAGGTGTTGACGAGGCAATGAGTGCATTTGGTGTGTCTTACTCTTTTGGTGACCTAGTTGTTACTGCTGGTAAGAAAAACCGTAAAGGTTCTTCTACTAGCCCAGACGCTATCGTTTCTGCTACCTACACTATGACTGTAGATGCATTGACCGTTAAGGCTCAAATGGACAACACTCCATCTGGCGATTACCAGATCGACTTAACTTACGCGCTTAGCGATGCAGTTACTTTGACTTCTGAAATTGATAGCACAGCTGGTAAGGACACTACTTTGGTAGCGACTTATGTTGCTGGAGACATGACTGCTTCTGTGTCTAAGACTGATGACGGTACTACCGATGCGTCTATCGCTCTAGACTACGGCAACGCCGACTTGACTTTGGCACGTGTTGGTAAGACAACTACTGTTGCAGCATACACTAAAGTAACTTACAGAGTGTCGTTCTAATTTAATTAGAAGCTAACTTTAAAACCATAAAAAAGGCTCCTTCGGGAGCATTTTTTATGTCTGAAATTCCTAACACTGAATCACAACTCCTAGTCTTTCCGAGCCAGTTTCCCCGTCTTTCCAAGCGTAGCGAAGGAATCCATAACCGCGGCCTTTGAACGCCGCGCTACGCTCGCGAAGACATAGAGCTGTGCCGACTAATCCCCAGCCTCTTCCGAGCCAGTTCCGCTGTCTTTCCGAGCGTAGCGAAGGAATCCATAACCGCGGCCTTGGATCGCCGCGCTACGCTCGCGAAGACATAGAACTGTGTCAAATTGGCGTAGTCCATTTTTAACATTTCCAACTTGTAAATGATAATAATATAATAATATAACAATAAATATATTAAATATAAAACCTAGTTAAATTAAAATAATAATAATAAAACCAGCCCTAGACTTATTTCCATTCAATTAACAAATACCCATCATTGCGGTTGTTAAACTATTAACACGGTGTTAAATTTGCTGCGCTTAATTCATTATTGAATGAGCTGTTTATATCAGACAATTGAGAAAGGCAACCGGACTGCACTTTTGGTTTTCTTTCTCAATTGTTTGTTTTTATAAGCAATTAAAAGTATTACTTTGCGGTGTTGAACCAATCATTATTATAAAGATCGGTCAGCAAGGTAAAGTAAGTGTTTAACTAGCTAGTTAAATTTTTATAAATATTATTGAAGGGGAATTTCAATGAATAAGTCTATTATCGCTCTTGCGATCGTTGCTGCACTTCCTGTAGCAGCACAAGCTGATGCAACTCTATCTGGTTCTGTAGAAGCTACAGTTTCCGCTGGTGGCACAACTGGTATTGAATCATCTGTAACCTTAGCTTCTAGCGAAGTTTTGGCTAACGGCATGACTGCAACTACATCTATCTCTTTGAATGGTGGCGCAAATGCTGCTGCTAAGGCTGGCCTTACTGGTGATTTTGGTACTTTAACCTTAGGTTCTGGTGTTGACAACCAAGCTGGCGCACGTCACGGTGACGTTGCATCTGTAATGGGTCACTCTACTACTGCTAACTCAGGCAATGGTGCTACCTACACTGGTGACTTCGCTGGCCTTTCTGTATCTTTGGCTCACGGTCAAATCGCTGCAGCAGGCGCTGCTTCTACTTCTGCTGGTGCAACTTATGACTTCAATGGTTTGACCATTGGTGCAACTCAGCAAGAAGGTGTTTCTTCTTTAGGTGGTTCTTACTCTTTCGGTGACTTAACTGTTACAGCTGGTAAGAAATCTGGTACTGCCGCAGTAATCACTGCTTCTTACTCTACTACTGTTGACGCATTGACTATTACAGCTTCTGTAAACAACGCAAGCACAACTAAAGCTTCTGTAGCTTACACACTAGACGGCATTACTGTAACGGCTGCATACGCTGCTGCTGGTACTGATGTATCTGCTTCTTACACTTCTGGTGACCTAACTGTAACTGCTAACTCAGACAGCAAAGTAACTGCTGCTCTTGACCTTGGCAATGCAGACTTGACCGTTGAGCGTGTTTCTGGTGCAACTACCGTAACTTACAAGGTTTCTTTCTAATCTAATTAGAACTTAGCTTTAAAGTTATAAAAGGCTCCTCCGGGAGTCTTTTTTTTGCCGTGAAAAAGTATCCTGTAAAAAAAATGTAGCGTAGAATGCTTGGTTCATATTAGCCGGCACAAGCGTAATTTTTTTATGAGCCAGATTGACCAGTTGCTAGAGCAGGGTATGGCCTTGCACCAGCGGCAGCAGTACGAGGCAGCAGGCCGTTTATATCAACAGGTGCTTCGGCTAGATTCAAAGCACCCAGACGCGCATAATTTGTTGGGTGCTGTGCATGTAATGTACAAAAACTACAAGCTTGCCGAAAAGCACCTTCTGAAATCCATAAAGCTATCGGGTAGCTATGCGCCATCCCACTATAATTTGGGAAAAACCTATCTAGATCAAGGTAAGTTACAGCTGGCTTTTGGTGCGTTGTCTAAGGCGGTTAAGTTAAAGCCAGATTATGTTGAGGCGATATTTCTATTAGCCAATACTCAAGTTAGGCAAGGTGACCTGCCTCCAGCGCAGGTGGCCTATCAAAAGGTCATTTTTTGGCATCCAAATAACTATGAAGCACACAACAATTTAGGCAGTGTATTGCAGGATCAGGGCGATTACCTGGGTGCGCTTGAATATCATCAAGCCGCTATTAAATTAAAGTCCGACTTTGAGCTCGCTTACCTTAATTTATCTAATGCGTTGGTAGAGCTAGATCGTCATTCGGAAGCGTTGGCGTTGTTGGGTCAGGGCTTGATTCATTGCAGTGGTGCAAAAATGCATCACGCTTTGGGCTCTGCTTATCAGCAATTAGGCCAAATGAAGGAGGCGAGGCAGGCCTACCTTGCGGCTATTTCAATTGGCCCAAGTGGTGGTAAGTCGTATCGACACTTAGTTGAAATAACTAAAATAGATAATAGTGAAAATATTGATTTAATGGCGTTGGTGTCTAATGCTTGCCAGTTAGATAATGTTAGCCTGGAATCCAAAGAACATTTAAACTTTGCTTTAGCCAAGTTATTGGATGGTTTAAAAGATTATAGCGGGGCTTTTTCCGCTTATAAGGCAGGTAATGACTTACATAGGTCTAACAATGATTATAAAAAATCGGACAGTGTCATTTTATTTAATTCAGTAAGGTCAGCATATAATAAAAATACATTAAGTGGATTTTGTGGCCCTGTATCAAATGATAATAGACCAATATTTATTTTAGGTATGCCGCGTTCAGGTA
>JAPYOS010000004.1:0-279702 GCA_029938085.1 Oceanospirillaceae bacterium
CTCTCCGTCCGCACCATTCTAATACTTAACATGTTGTTATACATACGTTTTCTATAACGAAGAGCAGCGTGGTAGACAATATGGTAGACACTTTTCCTAAGTACATTGATACCAAATCTGGCACATACTGATTTTCTAAATCTGCACCGCATTACACTCCTAGTCGCATTATTATCCGTCTCAAGAAAAAATCAGACCACGCGCTGAATTACCGTCTGAATCTATTCCTTAATAAGCTAGAAAACTATAAAAAAGTCTCATATTTTTTCCTAAATCTATACCGGTATTAGATACTTCTCTAATACCCAAGGCAGTTAGATTATGTAAAAGTAGCGGCTATTCTATGATTGCCACCTTATATCGCTGGTTAATCGTTTGTTTAAGTAATGCAACGAGGTAGACCATGAGCATCCGTAAAGTCCCCATGTTAATTAATGGACAAGAGTTTTCTTCCACAAGCTCCACTTGGGTTGATGTACTAAATCCAGCTACACAAGAGGTGGTGGCCCAAGTTCCTTTTGCTACACTTGAGGAAGTAGACCACGCAGTAGCGAATGCGAAGCAAGCTTTTAAGAGCTGGCGCAAGGTATCTTTGGCCAAGCGCCAGCAGTTCTTGTTAACGTTTTTACAATTAGCACGATCGAATGCCACCCACATCGCTGAGTTAATCACCTTAGAGCATGGTAAGACCTTACCAGACGCAGAAGGCGAAGTAGGCCGCGGTATCGAAGCCATCGAAAACGCATGCATGGTAACTAAGCTGCAACTGGGTGAATTGGCAGACAACGTGGCGGGCAATGTTAACGTGTACACGTTAAATAAACCTCTGGGCGTGGGCGTGGGCATCACTGCTTTTAACTTCCCAATAATGCTCCCTTGTTTTATGTTCCCGATTGCTATCGCGTGTGGTAATACGTTTGTACTGAAGCCATCTGAGCAAGATCCAACTTCGACAATGTTCTTGGCTAAGTTGGCTTACGAAGCCGGCTTACCCCCAGGCGTACTTAACGTAGTCCATGGTGGCGCTGATGTGGCTAACCACTTGGCAGGACACGAAGACGTAAAGGCGCTTTCCTTTATCGGTTCGACGCACGTTGGCACCTCTTTGTATCGCCGCGCTAGTGATGCGGGCATTCGTGCACAATGCATGATGGGAGCTAAGAATCACTGTGTAATTATGCCGGACGCCAACAAAGACCAAGCCATCAACCACTTATTAGGTTCTTGTTTTGGAGCTGCGGGGCAACGCTGTATGGCTAACTCTGTAGCTATTTTGGTTGGCGACGCGAAACATTGGTTACCAGAAATCGTTGAAAAGGCTAAGGCTATGACGATTGACGTAGGCACTAACCGTGCGGCTGACTTAGGCCCGCTGGTTTCACCACAGGCCAAGCAGCGTGTAGAAGGACTGATTGCTTCCGGTGTTGAGCAAGGTGCCTCCTTGTTGCTGGACGGCCGAAATCCACTGGTTGATGGTTTTGATAAAGGCAACTTTGTCGCTCCAACCATCTTCAGCGACGTGAGTACAGATATGGATATCTATGCTCAGGAAATCTTTGGCCCTGTTATGTGTATGATGGAAGCGGATGACATTAACAGCGCCATCGATATCGTTAACGCTAATCCCAACGGTAATGGAACATCTATCTTTACCAACTCTGGCTGGAATGCGCGTCACTATGAAAACAACATTGACGTTGGCCAGATTGGCATCAACATTCCCATCCCT
Organism: Oceanospirillaceae bacterium; assembly: GCA_029938085.1. GTDB lineage: Bacteria > Pseudomonadota > Gammaproteobacteria > Pseudomonadales > Balneatricaceae > Njordibacter. The sequence continues at coordinate 1,730 of JAPYOS010000004.1, forward strand.
GTACCTGTGGCATATTTTAGCTTTACCGGGTCTCGTGCGTCTAAATTGGGCGACCTAGGCCCAAATGGCCAGCAAGCGGTACAGTTCTGGACCCAAACTCACACGGTTTCGGCCCGTTGGTTTGAGCCGGAAGAAGTTTCTGAAGGTGTAAATACCACCATTACCATGAGCTAAGTTTCCAATGTTGGCGCCAAAACGTGAGTTTTGGCATGCCTACGCTGATATTAAGTCACTTCAATGCTGGTATTGCTATGCACTTGGCGCAAAGCCATGCGTGTTTGCGTGCCTACCACCCCGGGTAGGCGTAACAACTTTTTGTAATAAAGCTCCTCGTAGTCTTTGGCGTCGGTGTAGATAACCTTGAGCATATAATCATTATCGCCAGCCATTAAGTAACACTCCATGACTTGCTCAAGTTGTGCCACTGCAATTTCAAATTCTTCAAATACCGCTTCACTTTGGTGATCTAGGCTAATAAAGATAAACGCCGTACCTTGCACGTGGAATACATCACGGTTTATAAGGCCTACAAACTCACCAAATACCTCGGCATCGATCAGTGCCTTGGTTCGCCTCAGACATGCGGAAGGCGAAAGATTAATCTGGTCGGACAATTCGACGTTGGTTAGGCGAGCATTTTTTTGCAGCGCGTTAATGATTTTCTTATCAGTGTGATCAAGTTCTATATCTTTCGATGTATTTAGTTGCATGGCTATCCATTTATTCGCAATTATATTTCTTAATATAGATTAATAACCTCAAATTAAGCAAGATAATTGTTTAAAAATGCTCCTAGAATAGCATTATCTTCACCAACTAAATTAGAGGGCAATACCATGTTGATAGGCGTACCAAAAGAAATTAAAAACCATGAATACCGTGTAGGCATGACGCCCGCTAGCGTTAGAGAGGTGGTGCACGCAGGGCATTCTGTACTGGTTGAAACCTTGGCCGGCAGCGGCATTGGCTCCTGCGATGAGGACTATGTTGCGGCGGGGGCTGAAATCATTGCTACCGCAGCCGAAGTATTTGCTCGTGCAGAAATGATCGTTAAGGTCAAAGAGCCGCAAGCTGTTGAGCGGGCTATGTTACGCGCGGATCAGATATTGTTTACCTATTTACACCTAGCGCCAGACGCGCAGCAAACCTCTGAATTGGTCGCCTCAGGCGCCACCTGTATTGCTTATGAAACCATTACCAGTGCGCAAGGTGGCTTGCCATTGTTAGCACCAATGTCTGAAGTAGCAGGGCGTATGTCAATTCAGGCTGGGGCTCACGTGCTTGAAAAGGCCCAAGGTGGCCGAGGCATGTTACTCGGCGGTGTGCCGGGTGTTGCACCTGCCAAAGTAGTGATTATAGGTGGTGGTGTGGTGGGTTCAAATGCTGCACAAATGGCTTTGGGAGCACGCGCACAGGTCACCGTATTAGATCGTTCCACGCAGGCCTTAGCTCGTTTGGATAAAGAATTTAACGGCGCGGTGCAAACGGTATATTCCACCCAAGACAGCCTAGAGCAGTATGTGCTCGATGCCGATTTGGTCATTGGTGGTGTGCTGATACCCGGTGCTGAGGCGCCTAAGCTGGTGACTGTAGCCATGGTGAAGGCTATGAAGCCTGGGGCTGTGTTGGTTGATGTGGCGATTGATCAGGGTGGCTGTTTTGCTACGTCTAAAGCCACCACCCACGAAAACCCGACTTATGTGGTTGACGGCGTTGTACATTATTGTGTGGCCAATATGCCCGGTGGTGTAGCCATGACGTCTACTTATGCACTAAACAATGCCACCTTGCCTTACATTCTTAAGTTGGCTAACTTGGGCTGGAAACAGGCCCTCAAACAAGATGAGCATTTTTTGGCTGGGCTTAATGTCCATGCTGGTAAGGTGACCAATGAGCATGTTGCTAGGGCGCTGGGGTACGACTATTTAGCACCGCAATTTGCCGTTGCTGACGCGTCTGCACAGCTAGTGGCCTAAGTGTTGTTAACGGGTTAGCCTGTATTGATTGCTAAGGCCTTCTTAACCGAAGGCCTTTTTTTTACCAAAAATAAGCCTTAATGGCTCATATGGCTTGACTATTGGGGCTTAAATACGGAAAATTCGGTCTTTTATTTTCGCCCGCATTTGCCAATTTAGTTGGCAAAAAGCCTTAATTAGGCTTTAAGTGGACAAGATTTTGTACAACAGACCTCAATGAGGTGTGTTCATTTGATAATTAATGAGGCATTTAAATGCAAGTTTCAGTTGAAGCGACCACTAGCATCGAACGACGTTTAACCGTAACTGTACCTGCTGAGCAAATTGACAGCGCAGTAGATAAGAAGGTTAACGAGACCGCAAAGACCATCCGTATTGATGGCTTTCGCCCTGGCAAAGTGCCTACTAAAGTGGTTAAGAAGCGTTATGGCGCTAGCATTCGTCAAGACGTATTGGGCGATGTAATCCAGTCTAGCTATTTTGAAGCGCTTCAACAGGAAAGCATCAAACCTGCTGGCATGCCTAACATCGAGCCTAAGGAAGACACCGGCGAAGGTGAGTTTAGCTACACTGCAGTCGTTGAAATTTACCCAGAGATCACCTTGTCTGACGCTTCTGGCATCAGTGTAGAGCGTTTAACGTCTAGTGTTGAAGATGCCGACGTTGATACCATGATCGAAAACTTGTTGAGCCAACAAACACAGTGGACTGAAGTGCTACGTGCGGCAGCCGACGGCGACCAGATCAACATCGACTTTGAAGGCTACCTTGATGGCGAAGCCTTTGATGGCGGAGCCGCTCAAGGTCACGACCTAGTGTTAGGTTCTAACAGCATGATCCCAGGCTTTGAAGAAGGTATTCAAGGTATGGAAGCTGGCCAAGATAAAGACATTACCGTGACTTTCCCTGCCGACTACAACGCTGCAGAATTAGCCGGTAAAGAAGCGACTTTCACCATTAAAGCCAATACCGTTAGCGAAGCCACTAAACCTGAGCTAAACGAAGAGTTTTTTGCTCGCTTTAACCCTAAGGAAGAAGGCGAAGCCGGTTTCCGTGCTGAAATCAATTCCAACATGAGCCGTGAGTTAAACCAAGCGCTTAAGTCTAAGCTTAAGAATGGTTTGCTAAACGCCTACCTAGAACTCAACGAATTTGCAGTGCCTTCTACGCTCGTTCAAGAAGAGCTGGGTCGTCTAAAGCAACAAGCCTTACAGCAGTTTGGCGGCGGTAATGAAAACCTAGATCCAAGCATCTTGCCAGACGAAATGTTCCAAGACCAAGCAGACAAGCGCGTTAAGATTGGCTTGTTGGCGGCTGAAATCATTCAAACCAATGAATTCAAAGCCGACGAAGACAAAGTGAAGGCTTTGGTTGAAGATATGGCGCAGGGCTACCAGGACCCACAAGAGTTCATCGACTATTACATGAGCAACGAAGAGCAGCGCTCTCAGTTAGAAGGTGTGGTATTAGAAGATCAAGTGGTTGAGCATTTGCTTGCTGCTGCGACCATCACAGATGTTGCTGTAGACTATAAAACAGCCGTTGAGCCTGAAGGCAAAGACGTATCCGGTGACGACGAAGAAGCCAGCGAAGAAGCATAATTCTTTTAGGCTATAGTAGAGTCTCCTTTGGGGCTTGAACAGAAGGGCGGTATGAGTTACTTTTAGGTAATTCATACCGCTTTTTTTTGCTTTTTATTTGTTTAATAACGCCTTTTTTGAGATCGGCACTTGGCATTTAGGTCAAGCGTCACTATATAGGGCCTGTATCGATATTTTTGTATTGGAGTCACCGCGACAATGAGTTTTTCTTTTCCTCCTCACATGGGTCAAAATAACCCTGTAATGAACCAAGGGCTTAGCCCTGAATTAGCCGCTTTAGTGCCTATGGTTGTTGAACAAACATCCCGTGGCGAGCGTTCGTATGATATTTATTCACGCTTACTTAAAGAACGCGTCATATTTCTTGTAGGTCAAGTTGAAGACCACATGGCCAACTTAGTTGTGGCTCAGCTGTTGTTTTTGGAAGCAGAAAACCCCGATAAAGACATTCACCTATATATTAATTCCCCCGGTGGCTCTGTCACAGCCGGTATGTCGATTTATGACACTATGCAGTTCATCAAGCCAGATGTGAGCACCATGTGTATTGGTCAAGCAGCCAGCATGGGCGCCTTGTTGTTAACCGGTGGTGCCGAAGGTAAGCGTTATTGTTTGCCTAATTCGCGTATGATGATCCACCAGCCACTAGGCGGCTACCAAGGCCAAGCCACGGACATTGAAATTCATACCAAAGAAATTCTTAACATTCGCGATAAGCTAAACCGCATTATGGCTCAACACACTGGTCAGGACTTAGCGACTATTGCCGCAGACACTGACCGTGATAACTTTATGGAAGGTACAGAGGCGGCCGCGTATGGCTTAATAGACACCGTATTGGATAAGCGTCCAGTATAAGTCTGGCTAAATTTTTTGTTTTAGCCGCCGATAATATACACTAAGCGCAAGATCTTGCGTCTACAATAGTAGACGCTACAATAGACAAAACATTCAGCCCCAGCGTATGCGTGGGGCAAGAACATGGGTAACACTATGAGCAGCGAAAAAGACGGCACTGGCGAAGGTGGCGGTAAACTACTTTACTGTTCCTTCTGTGGTAAAAGTCAAAACGATGTACGCAAGCTAATTGCGGGGCCTTCAGTATTCATTTGTGATGAATGTGTAGACCTGTGTAACGACATCATTAAGGAAGAGATATTGGATAAGGAACAGCCTGAGTCCGATGACCACTTGCCTACACCTAAAGAAATTAGAGCGGCGCTAGAAGAGTACGTGATTGGTCAAGAGCGTGCGAAAATGGTGTTAGCCGTAGCGGTATATAACCACTACAAACGCTTAAACTATTCGGCCGGTAAAGACGACGTTGAGTTAGGCAAAAGTAATATTCTTTTAATTGGGCCTACAGGTAGCGGTAAAACCCTGTTAGCTGAAACTTTGGCGCGTTTGTTAGACGTACCTTTTACTATTGCCGATGCAACCACCTTAACCGAAGCCGGTTATGTGGGTGAAGACGTTGAAAACATCATTCAAAAGTTATTGCAAAAGTGCGATTACGATGTGGATAAGGCGCAGCGTGGTATTGTTTACATCGATGAAATCGACAAGATTTCGCGCAAGTCCGATAATCCATCGATCACGCGTGACGTATCTGGAGAAGGCGTGCAGCAAGCGTTGCTGAAGCTGATTGAAGGCACGGTTGCATCGGTACCGCCACAAGGTGGTCGTAAACATCCTCAGCAAGAGTTTTTGCAGGTTGATACCAGTAACATCCTGTTTGTGTGTGGCGGCGCCTTTGCCGGTCTAGATCAGGTCATTCGCGACCGTACCGAGAAGAGCAGCATTGGTTTCTCTGCTTCCGTACAGAGTAAAGACGACACCAAGAGCTTTGGCCAGCTATTACATTCGGTCGAAGCCGAAGACTTAGTCAAGTTTGGTTTAATTCCTGAGTTTGTGGGTCGTTTACCCATGATCGCAACACTTGAAGAGCTGGATGAAACTGCGTTGGTGCAGATTTTAACCGAACCAAAGAACTCCCTCACCAAGCAATACCATAAGTTGTTTGAAATGGAAGGTGTTGAAATAGAGTTCCGTGATGAAGCCCTTAAGGCGGTTGCCCAAAAGGCCATGGAGCGTAAGACTGGTGCTCGTGGTTTGCGATCGATACTTGAATCAGTGTTATTACCCACCATGTATGAACTGCCTGACCAAGAAAATGCTATCAAAGTGGTCGTTAACGAACAGTGTATTATTAGCGACAGTGATCCATTGGTGGTATTGGATAGCCAAGAACTACCTCAAGCAGCATCAGACGAGTAACGTCTACTGTTGAAAAAAAACCACCTACGGGTGGTTTTTTTTGCTTCATTTTCATCAAAGGCTTGTATTTCGACCCGCTGTCCGCATTTAATGGACTATACCTTCACTTCGCAAGCCATCGCGACCGTTAGCCTATAGGATTTTCTATGACTCAATGCCTTCCTCTTATCCCTCTTCGTGATGTGGTGGTTTATCCACATATGGTTATTCCTTTGTTTGTAGGGCGTCAGAACTCCATAGACGCATTAGAGCACGCCATGGCAGCCGAAAAGGCCATCGTCGTCGTGGCGCAAAAAAATGCCACAGTCGACGAACCCAAGGTTGAAGATTTATTTGCAGTGGGTACCTCTGCACGTATTTTGCAGCTTCTCAAATTACCCGACGGTACCGTCAAAGTGTTGGTCGAGGGCGAGCACCGCGTGGCTATAGGTGAGGTGGCAGAGCAAGACGGCTTCTTTACCGCCCAAGTCGAAGCCATTGACGACGCAGCGTTACCCGAAGGCGAACGCAAAGCCTTATCTCATACCTTAATGTCGCAGTTTGAGCAGTACGTTAAATTGAGCAAAAAAATATCCAACGATGTCATGTCATCTATTACCAACATAGATGACCCTAGCCGCTTGGCCGACACCATTGCTTCTCAAATGAGTTTAAAGCTAGAGGAGAAACAAAATTTACTCGAAATGGGTGACCTGAGCCAACGCTTAGAGCATCTCATGGCGCAGATGGAAGGCGAGATTGACTTGGTAAAAGTTGAGAAGCGCATCCGCGGTCGAGTTAAGAAACAAATGGAAAAAAGCCAACGCGAGTATTACCTCAATGAGCAGATCAAGGCCATACATAAGGAATTAGGCGACATCGACGAAGCAGCGCCTAACGACATGGAAGAGTTGCAGAACAAAATTGACGCAGCGGGTATGACAACTGAAGCCAAAGACAAAACTCAAGCTGAGCTTAATAAGCTTAAAATGATGCCGCCTATGTCGGCAGAAGCTACCGTGGTGCGTAGTTACATCGATTGGATGGTCACCATTCCATGGAAGAAAAAGAGCAGGCTTAAGCATGATTTAGCCAAGGCTTCAGCTATATTGGAAGAAGATCATTACGGACTTACCGAAGTCAAAGAACGGATTTTGGAGTATTTAGCCGTTCAACAGCGCGTTAAAAAGGTTAAAGGCTCGATTTTATGTTTGGTTGGGCCTCCAGGGGTTGGTAAAACCTCCTTGGGTAAATCGATTGCCCGCGCTACAGGTCGTCAGTATGTGCGTATGGCCTTAGGTGGCGTGCGAGATGAAGCCGAGATTCGTGGTCATCGTCGTACCTACATTGGTTCTTTGCCAGGTAAACTGGTACAAAAAATGTCTAAAGTGGGCGTCTCTAATCCGTTATTCTTATTGGACGAAATTGATAAGATGGGGATGGATAATCGTGGCGATCCGGCGTCGGCTCTGCTCGAAGTACTCGATCCAGAACAAAACAATAGTTTTAACGACCACTATTTAGAAGTCGATTATGACCTTTCCAGCGTCATGTTTGTCTGTACGTCTAATTCCATGAATATTCCTGTCCCGTTGTTGGACCGTATGGAAGTGATCCGTATTCCAGGCTATACCGAAGATGAAAAACTAAGTATCGCCAAACGCTACTTGTTACCTAAACAGCTTGCAGCCAACGGTTTGTCACCTACCGAAATGGAGTTGGCAGACTCTGCCATCGTTGATTTGGTGCGCTATTACACCCGCGAAGCAGGTGTGCGTAACTTAGAACGCGAAATTGCAAAAATATGCCGCAAGGTCGTTAAGGAACAGTTGTTAGCTGGTTTTAAAACGTCGGGAGCAGGCCCTACTAAGGCCGTCAACTCAGATAACTTAGAGGCCTACTCTGGCGTCCATAAGCATAGCTTTGGCGAGGCCGATGTAGATGATCGTGTTGGCCATGTGAATGGTCTGGCATGGACCTCTGTGGGGGGCGACATATTAACCATAGAGGCGGCTGTAGTGCCTGGTAAGGGCCGTTTAGTAAAAACGGGATCCTTAGGTGATGTGATGCAAGAATCCATTCAGGCTGCCTTAACGGTAGTCAGGGGTAGGGCGTCTGGCTTGGGTATTAAAACCGACTTCCATGAAAAGTGTGACATGCACATTCATGTACCTGAAGGTGCAACACCCAAAGATGGTCCAAGTGCAGGTGTTGGCATGTGTACCGCGCTGGTTTCTGTGCTTACCGGTATTCCTGTACGGGCCGACGTTGCCATGACCGGAGAGATCACTTTGCGGGGCCAAGTTCTACCTATTGGCGGATTAAAGGAAAAATTATTGGCGGCGCATCGAGGTGGCATTAAGACAATTATCATTCCAGAAGAGAATGAAAGGGATTTAAAAGAGATTCCAGACAATATAAAAGCTGATTTATCGATAAAACCTGTGAAATGGATAGACGAAGTACTGGATTTGGCCTTACAATTCGCACCGACGCCGATTAATGTATCAAAAAGCGAATTAGTGGCCGAATCTGTCAAAGATTCGTCAACCAAAGACGTCATAAGTACTCATTGATCATTTAGGCAACATTTTTACAAAGCCTTGCTTGACAAGGCTTTGCGCAAGTTGGTATAAATTGGCTCTCAACTTTTTCAGTTGAAGTCAGGACACCAATAATAAAAAAAGATCTGCTGGAGCAGGTTTTCTAACATATACATACAAAAAGGGGATTAACGTGAATAAATCTGAACTAATTGACGCTATCACAGCTGATGCTGATCTTTCTAAAGCTGCTGCTGGACGTGCTCTAGACGCCGTTATCGGTGCTGTAACGGGCGCACTTAAAGATGGCGAATCTGTTTCTTTGGTAGGTTTTGGTACTTTTTCTGTGAAAGCGCGTGCTGCACGCACAGGCCGTAACCCGCAAACTGGCGCTGCCATTCAAATTGCTGCTGCTAACATTCCTAGCTTTAAAGCTGGTAAAGCGCTAAAAGACGCCGTCAACTAAGACTCGTTGTTAACGAGCTAAAAACTAAGCGCGTAACCTTGCTTTGTTTTTTAAGTGATCAAAAACGCATTCCATTGAATGCGTTTTTTGTTTGTAGAACCACAATAGATAGCCATATCGGCTGTAGAAGTTACATATAATGCTGCAAAATATTAGAGACAACTCAAAAGGAATTATCTCCAAGATATTGGTGAGCCTTATCGCCTTTACCTTTGTCATTTGGGGTGCTGAAGCCCTATTTGATTTTTCTTCAGATGCCTCAGCGCCAGCTGAAGTTAATGGTGAAGAAATTTCCATTCAAGAACTGCTGCAAACATCTGAACTCCAGCGACGCCAGATTCTTGCTAGCAACCCAGATATTGATCCCGTAACACTCGACCAGCAAGCGATCCAAGCGGCGGCGTTACAACAGCTTATTGCACAAAAAATCTTACTTCAATACACACAAAACAATGACCTAGAGTTGTCTGATGCCAGTGTTGACCAAATGATTTTGCAATCTAAAGATTTTCAAGTGGATGGTACTTTTGACCGTGAATTATTTGAATCACTGTTACGTAACTTTGGCTTAACCCCCTCCACTTATCGCCAACAGTTAAAGCGTGGCAATTTAATCGGTCAGGTACAACAGGCCGTGTCAGGTAGTGCCTTTACTATTGAGTCTAATGCTAACTTAGTGGCGCAACTGGATGGCCAAACTCGGAACATCGCGGTATTAACCTTGCCACTTGCCATTGAATTGCTAAAAGTGACTATGGAAGAGCAAGAAATTAGCGATTTTTACCAAGCCAATAAACAACAGTTCAAAACACCAGAACAAGTCCGTGTGAGTTATGTCACCTTGAATAAGAGTGATTTTTACGATCAGGTAACGGTAAGTGAAACAGACCTAAAAGCCGCTTATCAGGACTCAATAGACCAGATGCTGAACCGCTCAGAAGTTGAAGCCTCACACATGCTGTTTGTTGTTAACGAGTCTCAAGACTCTGCGCAAGCGATGGCCTTGGCCGAAACGGCATATCAATTATTGCAACAAGGCCAAAGTTTTGCAGATGTAGCCAAGCTTCATTCTCAAGATGATAGTACCGCGGCAGACGGTGGCTATATTGGTTTATTAGCCAAAGGTGAGTTTGGAGAGGCCTTTGATAGCGCCTTGTTTGACCTGCAGTCAGGCACCTACAGTGCACCTATAGAAACTGGATTTGGTGTACAAATTGTATATGCTGATGCAGCCCTACAACCTAGCTTTGAAGAGCAAAAGCCCAGCCTTATTTTAGCGCTTAAACAAGCCGGCGCAGAAAGCTTGTTTGTGGCTGCTAGTGAGATCATGGCCGATATCGCCTTTTCTTCGCCCGATTTGTTAGAGGTGGCTGATGCCCTTGCGGTCGACGTTGAGCAAAGTGGTTTGTTTGATCGTCGCGGTGGTAGCGGCGTTGCCGAACACGACCGAGTGGTGAGTGCAGCCTTTAGTGATGAAGTGTTGCTTGATGGCAACAACTCTAACGTCATCGAACTAAGTTCTGACCAGTTGGTTGTGCTTAGAGTTGCTGAGCATAATCAACCGGCCGAGCAACCATTGGAAGACGTAATAGTTGATATTACTCAACAGCTTGTCAATCAAAAAGCTGCTGCTGCGCTAGATGCTAAAGCCAATGACTACCTGCAACAATTGCAGCAAGGTGCAGATGTCCAAAACATCGCCACCCAAGAGTCGTTAAACTGGCAACAGTTTGACCAAGTGACACGCGGCTCGACTTTGGTAAATAGCTTGTTGGTTCAGTCGGCATTCCGTTTACCACGGCCAGAAGTTGGCCATCAATTTGGCTTGGCGCCGAGTTACAACGGTGATATAAGCCTCATCCAACTACAATCTGTTGCAGATGCAGACCCAGCGGCCCAAACGGTTGAGCAGCGCGCTGCACTCATTGCAGCACTGGCACGCTTGCAAGGGCAGGCCGATGTGGCCTTGTTAGAACAGTCCTTAACTGATCAGGCGGTTATTGAAACCTTTTAGGTTATAGTTAACTTTCTAATATAAAAAAGGCAGCCTCGGCTGCCTTTTTTAGTGCTTTAGCGGTTAGACAATTACATGTCTTTAACTGCGTAAATACCATCCACGTTACGGAAGTAACCTTGGTAATCCATACCAAAACCGTAGACAAAACGATCTTCTACATCTAGGCCGATAAAGTCAGGCACGTAGTCGACCTTACGATCATGGACCTTATTAAGTAGGGCGGCAGCATAAACCTTTTTAGCACCGGATTCTTCTAAGTATTCGCAAATAGCGGCTAAGGTATGGCCTTCGTCATAAATGTCATCCACAACCAGTACCGTACGACCAGTGATGTCATAGCTAGGTCGGGCTAACCAAGAGAGATTGGTGCCCACGGTCTTTTTACCATAGCGGGTGGCGTGTAAATAGTCTGTTTCAAGAGGAAACTGAAGCTTAAGCAGTAGTTGAGCCATGGGGATCATGCCGCCATTGAGCACACATAACACTAATGGCATGTCCTTGGACATAGTAGCGGTAATTTCTTGGGCCATGGTGGTAATGCTGTCGGCGATAGTCTCGCCGGTTACCAGTAAATCAGCCTGAGCGTGAACTGAGACAGCTTCTGCATATGTGATGGTCATAATAGTGCCTTGCAAAAGCGGCTCATTATAGCGTAAAAACCGGCGCATCATAAAAATCATTTAGACTAAAAGATGAGCAGTCATTCGCCATGAAGATGGGGTAGAATAGGTAACACATTACAAATTCACTAGAGTTTGATTTATGAACACAGATATTAATCACATCCTTGTGAATGGTGCGCAGATAGCATTTAACAAAATGAGACGGGCTCAGTCCTTTAATGCGCGATTGTACTATTACGCAGAAATAGGCGTTTATTTAGAGGTGTCCTTGTCTCACGGAGCCGGTATTACGCCAGAAAGCCATGATCAAATACAAGAAATCTATAAACAGGCGACACACTTTCACATGGGCGAAAATAAACGTTCTCGTCTTGCTGGCTAATGATGCAAGAGTTGACCGACCCTGCAGACTTCGATATCGATGAGTACCTAAAGCAGCTGCCGCTACGCCCAGGTGTATACCGTATGCTGGACGCTCAGGGGGCCGTGCTTTACGTTGGCAAAGCGGTGAGTTTAAAAAATCGCGTTAGTAGCTATTTTAGAGGCAAGAGTCACAATACCAAAACCCAGCTAATGGTGGCCAAAGTAGTCACTATAGAAGTGACCGTTACCCACAGCGAAAGCGAAGCCTTGCTGTTGGAAAATACCCTCATCAAGCGTTTGAAACCACCCTACAACATTTCCTTGCGAGATGACAAATCTTACCCCTATATTTATATCTCCGACCAGCACAGCTACCCGGCAATGCAATACGTGAGAGGGGGAAGAAGCCGTAAGGGTCGATTTTTTGGCCCTTATACCAGCGCCGGTGCGGTTAGAGAAAGTCTTAATTTGATGCAGCGTATTTTTCGCATACGTCAATGCGAAGATGCCTTTTTTACCAACCGCACACGGCCTTGTTTGCAGTTTCAGATTGGCCGTTGTAGCGGGCCCTGTACCGGTGAAATAAGTGCTGATGATTATGCCGCTGACCTACGTCATGCGACCTTGTATCTGGAAGGAAAAAATCAACAATTATTAGACGAAGTGAGTCTGAAGATGCATACGGCTGCAGAACACCTAAAATTTGAATCAGCCGCTCAGCTAAGAGATCAGTTGGGCTTTTTACGCCAAGTTCAGGAACAGCAGCATGTGGTTTCTAAACGCGGTAACTTAGATATATTTGCGGCGGCCGCCACTCAAGCTGGTTTGTGTATTCACCAACTAATGGTGCGCGCTGGACGCGTTATCGGCAGTAAAAACTTTTACCCAAAGCTCGGTTTAGAAGACGAGCCCGCCGCCATGTTAACTGCTTTTTTGGGCCAATATTATTTATCGGGCCGCCATCGGGATGTGCCTGATGAAGTCATAGTCAGCGATGCCCAAGAAGATCAGCAAATCATTGCCTTAGCCATTGCCGACAAGGTGGACCACAGCTTTCGCATCATTAGCAAGGTCAGGGGGCCTCGTGCCCAATGGTTACGTTTAGCTCAGACTAATGCCGACCAAGCGTTATTGAGCTATGTGGCTAATAAACAGACGCAAGTCACACGCTTTGCGGCCTTGCAAGAAGCCTTGGATTTGCCACAAATGCCGGAGCGGTTAGAGTGTTTTGACATTAGTCACTCTAGCGGCGAGGCGACCGTAGCTTCCTGTGTAGTGTTTGATCAAGGGGGACCTAAGAAGTCCGATTACCGCACCTTTAACATCGAGGGCATTACCCCAGGCGACGATTATGCGGCCATGACGCAAGCCATCACGCGACGGTATACACGACTCAAAGAGAACCAAGGCGTAATGCCAGACATGCTTATTGTTGATGGCGGCAAAGGGCAGCTTACTCAGGCTACCAAGGTGTTATCCGAATTGCAGTTACATGATTTATTTGTGCTGGGTGTGGCTAAAGGAGAAACCCGCAAGGCCGGTTTTGAACGTCTATTTAATGGTTGGACAGGGCAGGAAATCGTGTTGCCGTCGGAGTCGTCGGCATTACATTTATTACAACACATTCGCGACGAAAGTCACCGTTTCGCCATAACTGGCCACCGCGCACGTCGCAATAAAAAGCGCACCCAATCAAATCTACAGCAAATTGACGGGGTCGGGCCCAAACGCCGCCAAGCGTTGTTACAACATTTTGGTGGTATACAAGATGTGACTAAGGCCAGTGTTGATGAGTTAGCCAAAGTGAAAGGTATTAGTATAGAAATGGCAGACATGATCTATCGTTCTTTACGGGGCGAAGAAGGATAGGCTAAAATGGTGTTTCTTTATTGTTGTAAGAACTCAAGCGGTTGATTATGTTAAACATTCCAAATTTGCTCACCTTATTTCGCTTGGCGCTAATTCCGTTTATTTTACTGGCGTATTATTGGCCCTCAGAAAGCCGATATGTTTGGGCAGCAGGGCTATTTGCGTTGGCGGCGGCCACCGACTGGTTGGATGGCTACTTGGCCAGAAAACTAAACCAAACCACCGCTTTTGGTGCTTTTTTAGACCCCGTGGCCGACAAAATCACTGTCGCTGTAGCGCTTGTAGCTTTGGTGGAGTCCTACTCTGAATTGTGGTTAACCTTGCCAGCAATTGTCATTATCAGCCGAGAAATCGTTATTTCCGCCTTACGTGAGTGGATGGCAGAAACTGGCAAGAGCGCACATGTTGCCGTGTCTTATATCGGTAAAGTTAAAACCACCATGCAGATGGGCTCTATTGTGCTCTTATTAGCCACGCCTCCGGGCACGCTGGTGTCTATGATTGGTTTGGTTATGCTATACGTGGCGGCAGCGTTGACCCTTTGGTCGATGGTGCTGTATCTATCTGCAGCTTGGACTCAGTTAAAAAAGGGGATGACTGTCTGATGGTTAAATCTACCGCAATTCGTGTAATGTTGGTCGACGACCATGAAATCGTGCGAGTTGGTTTTAAGCGTTTGTTAGAAACTTCCGATGACATTGTGGTCATTGCCGAGGCCAGCACCGGTGAAGAAGCCTACACTATGGTGCAGGAAATTAATCCAGATGTGACCATTATGGACATCAATATGCCCGGCATCGGTGGCTTGGAAGCCATTAAACGGATCTATAAGCGTAACGCAAAAGCCAAAATGATTGCGTTAACGGTGCATGAGACTGAACCATTTCCAACACGGGTATTAGAAGCTGGCGCTCGCGCTTATTTAAGTAAGCGTTGTGCGCCACAAGAGCTGATTCAAGCCGTAAGAAAAATCCACAAAGGGGGCACTTATATTAGCGCTCGTGTGGTTAAGGAAATGAGAAAGACGCCGGGCACCCAAGATACCGCTTTAAGTTGTTTAAGTGCTCGCGAATTTCAAGTGTTCTCGCTGCTAGCAGAAGGGCGTACACCAATGGAAATTGGTGAGGATATGAACCTTAACCATAAAACCATACATAGCCATCGCGCTAACATCATGAAAAAACTCAAGCTAGAAAACCACGCGAGTATCGTTCACTTTGCTGTGCTGCAAGGTATCATCGAAGCTTAGGCCTTTAGTTTGACAGTATCACACCGGTCTGCGGCTAACGCCAATGCCAAACAATATAGCCAATAGGGCGACCATGTCGTGCCAGACCACGGTTTCGCCCAATACCAAAGCGCCAGCAAAGTAGGCGACTACCGGTATTAGGTAGTTTATATTCGACAAAAATGTAGGCCCCGCACGGCGTATTAATACAAAAAATATGGCCGCCGCCACCCCCGTAGGAAACACCCCTAACCAGAGCGTCGTCATCAGACTCAATTGATTCACCTGAGGCCAGTCGATCTGCAGTACTGAAGGCCATAAAATCAAACTAATGAGCGCTGCACACAAGGTGACACAGGTACTGACCACCGAAGAGCTGTAGGTGGGCAAGCGACGAGCAACTATGGTGTTAGTGGCGTAAAGCACAGCCGCAGACAGCACGAGTAAACAACCGATAAGGCTGTTTTGTGAGCCTAAAATGGTAGGCCCTAAAATAAGGCCAATACCCGTAATGCCCAAGACAAAACCTAATAGTTTGTTACGGTTAAGGTTTTCGCCAGTTATAAAGAAATGTGCCAGGATTAGCGTCATTAATGGCATGATCGCCATCAGTAAGCCAGCCATGCCAGAAGTCACTAATAGCTGACCTTTGGCGATAAACCAAAATGGCAGCACGTTACCTAATAATCCCATGATCATAAAATGTAACCATGCCACTGGATTTAATGGTAAACGTTTACCTTTTGCGAGCATAAACGCCAGCAGCACAGCGGCCCCAATGGACAAGCGCAGTACCACAACTTGGTCTGGGGTGAATGCACGCAAACTAACGTTGATGGCAATAAAAGAAGTTCCCCATAGCGCCACCAAGCCAAATAGCAGTAACCAGTTAATCCGTTGTTCAAGCTGCATTGGTTTGGTCCTTGTGGCGAGTTGGCGCGTGTTTGATATGCAACGCCAGCATACGGGCAATGTTTTAGATTGCAATTAAAATCGTCGCAAATTGTGAGTAGATGTCTATGTTCATTGTATAATTTAACATAATATACATTATGCGAAGTTGATAAGTTCGATAATGCGTCCCTAAGATGGTCACACAAGAATCAGATAGGTATAATTTAAAGCATGCCAGAAATCACAAAAAAACACGCCCCTACCAGTTTGAGCTGTCCGGTTCAGGAACGACTTAAGCAGGCCCGTATCAAATGCAATATTTCGCAACGTAGCCTGGGCATTGCAGCCGGCATCGACCCTGCGTCGGCCAGCGCCAGAATGAATCAATATGAACGCGGTAAGCACGTACCAGATTATGAAACCTTGTGTAAGTTAGCCAACGTACTATGCGTGCCCGTGCCGTATTTTTATGCCAATGATGATGAAGCTGGGTTTATGTCCGACATGGCGCACTTGTCTTTGGACCAGCAAGTGCTGGTTAAATCACTAGTGAAGCGCATTAAGTTTTAGTGGCGATTATAGCCAGGCACAAAAAAGCCAGCCGATGTAAACATGGGCTGGCTTTAGATATCAATGGATAGGCCTATTTGGCACTTGAAGCCACCGCCGCTGCAGCAGCATCCGCTACCATAGACTGGCGTAAAAGCTTAACGCCGTAGGCAGAAAGTCCAACACAAGCGAAAACAACAGAAAGGCTCGAAGCCAAATAAATCATAGTGTAAGTGTCAATCATAATGACCTCCCAATTAAGTGTAGTAATTGGCGGGGATTATACCTACAAACATAGCCATAATACAGTCAAATAGTGGTCGAAATAACCACTATTTGATGACCCAATAGGCAGGCCAAGCAAGCGCTTAAACTGGGTCTTTAATTGAGACTATAACGGTGCACATACTGGCCGTTGGCGAGTGTAAATAACGCTTCAATACCCGAGTGTTGCACAGGCTCAGCATTGTCAGCAGCACAAAGGTTTTGCTGCGACACATAGGATTCGTGATCACTGCCGTCGGTCAACAGGTGATAAAACGGCTGTTTTTTTTCAATAGGAGGCTGGCCCAAACTAGACATCGCCTTACAAGCTTCTTGGTACCAATGCTCATCGAGCGAATATTCAAAATCAACATCAAACACTACCCCACGAAAGCCATAGTGCTTATGCTCCACTACCTGGCCGATATTAAAAAGTGCATGGGTTATTTGCATCTAGAAGGCTTGCTCATTGGTTAGGAATATAACCTCAGTATACGCCCTTTACCTCGCTCAATACAGTTGGATATTAACCTTGTACCCGCTCCCGCCTTTAATGTTGATTGACTATAGTCTTGAAAACCCTTGCGACCACCCCAATTATAGTAACAAGCATTAAGATAAGTGGTTGTAAATGTTGAAATTTACAATTTATTGCGTAAATTACCTAGCATCTCCGGCTAGTTAGATTACAATAATCGACATTGATATATTGAGGATAGTACTTATGCAGGACCAAGTTCAGTTTACCAGCAGCTCACGCGAGTCTGCGTTAGCCACTAATAAGGTATTACGCAACACATACGCCCTACTGTCTATGACGTTGATTTTTAGCGCCGTAACAGCCACCATTGCTATTGCTTCAAACGCTGCCCCAGTTAACTTCATTGTTCAGCTGGTTGTGTTGCTCGGAACTTTATTTGCATTGAACAAGTTTCAAAATTCAGTATGGTCGATTCCTTTAGTATTCTTCTTTACTGGTTTCCTAGGCTATACCGCAGGCCCTATTGTTAACTTTTATTTAGGCATGGCCAATGGCGGCGATATTGTTACTACTGCCCTAGCCATGACCGGCATTACCTTCTTGGGCCTATCTGCCTATGCTGTTTCAAGCCGTAAAGACTTTAGCTTTATGGGTGGCTTTTTGATGATTGGCCTGATCCTTGTGGTCGTGGCTTCAATCGCTAATATCTTCTTCGCCATCCCTGCGCTGTCCCTAGTGATTAGTGCCGTGGGTGTATTGGTATTTTCTGGATTCATCTTGTACGACACTAGCCGCATGGTTAACGGGGGCGAAACCAACTACGTGATGATGACCGTGAGCTTGTACCTTAATATCTACAACCTGTTTATGATGTTGCTACATCTAACAGGCGCCTTAAGTGGCGATGATTAATAGTTACTTGATTCAGCAACCTGAATTCGGAGCCCCGCCTTTTGGCGGGGTTTTTGTATATGCCTAATACCACACACTTAAACAGCACCACGAGCCTCTCCTACTGCATTGTAGTTCGTTGTGGTCCCAACCAACAAAGCCAATCCTTGTCTGCACTGCAGTTTACCCATGAACTCTTGGCTCAGGGCCATAGCGTGATGCGCGTATTCTTTTATCAACAGGCGGTGCTCATTGCTTCTAGCCTCACTGTGGTACCTCAAGATGAGGCCAACCTAACGCTACAGTGGCAGGCACTCGCACAAGAATACCAGCTAGAGTTAGGTGTATGTATTGCCGGCGCTTTGCACAATGGCATTGTTAACCCTCAAGAATGTGAGCGCTATCAACTAGAGGCCGCAAATCTAGCTCAGGGTTTTCAATTGGTGGGTCTAGGTCAGCTTGCAGCAGCCAGTGTTGAATGTGATCGCCTAGTGAGTTTTGGAGCTTAATATATGTCGTGTTTAATTAGCTTAAGCCAATCACCATATGGCTCTCGTTCTGCTAAGGAATCCTTAGATGCAGCTCTAGTAATGGCGGCATTTGAGCAAAATCCAGGCCTGCTATTTATTGACGACGGTGTACTGCAGTTATTACCCAAGGGCCAGCAACCCTCTCCTCACAAACATATTGGCAAAATCATCAGCGCTTTAGAAATGTATGACATCGAGGAACTCTGGGTGGAAACTGAATCGTTGCAGGAACTTGGGTTACAAGTAGAGCAACTATCTCAGCCTGTAAAACTCATATGCCGCCAACAACTGTCTGAACTCTGGTCAAAATATGACCAGCATTTGGTATTTTAATTATGGCTATATTGCATATTGTATCCACTCACTTAACTGCTCAGGCCTTGGCAAAGCTTGAACAACGTAGTCACCTAGACGATGGGTTTGTATTGATGGATGACGGTGTTTATAGCAGCTTAGGGCTCGCTGCTAACACTCTTGGTGGACGTAATGTGTATTTATTACATCAGCATGCCTTACAGCGCGGCTTAGACGGGGTTGCGTTTAACGCCGAACACATCGATATGGCGCAGTTGGTGGCGTTGACTGTGCGCTACAGTTCGTCTATGAGTTGGTAATATGAATTTGGCAACTGATAAGGATGGTTATCTAAAGCACTTAGGGGACTGGAACCCTGAGGTCGCCGCTTGGCTAGCCCAAGGCGTGGGCGTGGCGTTAACTGACGAGCACTGGGAAGTGATCCATGCCTTAAGGGCGTTTTATGAGGATACAGGCGTATCCCCAGCCATGCGTATATTGGTAAAAATCGTCAAACAAAAAGTCAGTGTTGATAAAGGTAACAGCATTCACCTGCTAACATTATTCCCCGATAGCCCTGCAAAGTTGGCGTCCAAAATTGCAGGCTTACCAAGACCAACTAACTGTTTGTAAGTATTTCTACGCCGCCCATATAGGGCACTAACACATCGGGCACCACCACACTGCCGTCTTCGCGTTGGTAGTTTTCCAAAATTGCCAGTAAGGTACGGCCTACGGCTAAACCTGAGCCGTTAAGGGTGTGTAACAATTCAGGCTTGCCTGTTTCTGGGTTGCGCCAGCGGGCCTGCATGCGACGTGCTTGGAAGTCACCCATATTGGAGCATGATGAAATTTCACGGTACTTATCTTGGCCTGGTAACCATACTTCTAGGTCGTAGGTCTTAATCGCGGAGAAGCCGAGGTCGCCACCACACAAAATGACTTTACGGTAAGCTAAACCCAAGCTCTTGAGTATCGCTTCTGCATGGCCAGTGAGTTCCTCTAAAGCCGCTGTAGACTCAGTGGGTTTAACCATCTGTACCATTTCTACTTTTTCAAACTGATGCTGGCGTACCAAACCCCGCGTATCACGGCCATGGCTACCCGCTTCACTACGAAAACATGGTGTATGGCAGGTGTAGCGCATGGGCAATTTGCTGGCGTCAATAATTTGATCGCGCACTAGATTGGTGACAGGTACTTCGGCGGTCGGAATTAAGTAAAGGTCACGTTCGCCCGGCACCTTAAATAGGTCTTCTTCAAATTTAGGTAATTGGCCGGTACCACGTAGGGAGTCGGCATTAACCAAATAAGGCACATAGACCTCTTCGTAACCATGATCATTGGTGTGACTGTTGAGCATGTATTGAATCAGTGCACGATGTAGGCGCGCCAATTGCCCCTTGAGCACCATAAAGCGTGCGCCAGTCACCTTGATGGCAGCAGGAAAGTCTAAGCCCCCTAACCCTTCACCCAAATCCACGTGGTCCTTAATCGCAAAATCAAACTGGGGTTTATCACCCCACACCAACACTTGTTGGTTGTCGTCTTCGTCGCTACCTTCTGGCACGCTGTCATGAGGAATGTTGGGCATTTCCATAAACATGCTGTTGAGGTCGTCTTGTACCACTTTTAACTGAGCTTTTTTATCATCCAGCTGAGCACCGAAGTCGCTTACCGCCGCCATAATTTCTGTTGTATCTTGGCCCTGGGCCTTAAGCTTGCCGATTTGTTTGGACGTGGAGTTACGTTCACTCTGTAAGTTTTCGGTGTCAATTTGTAACTGTTTACGAGACTCCTCTAGCTGATTTAGAGCTGCTACGTCGAGTGTAAAACCTTTTTTTACTAATTTGTCGGCCACTTCTTGTGGCGCATTTCGAACCAATTTCTGGTCTAACATGGGGGGATCCTAATTAATTAACTCAAAGCCAACGGCCAAGACTCATGCCTACAAAAGCACCGAATAAGCCAAACGCAACGTTGGCAATAATGTTACTCAAGGCCAACATCCAATAGCCCTGTTCCATCAGGCGTAAACTGTCTAATGAAAAAGTAGAGAAGGTAGTAAAGGCGCCTAATAACCCAATCATGATAAATGGGCGCCAGGTCTCGGGCAATATACCTTTTTCTGTGATTAACACATACACCAAGCCTAAACATAAGGAGCCTAGAGAGTTGGCCAAAAAAATGGCGACCGGAAAACGGCCATTATAAAGTGTACTTATCCACTGCTGTAACCCAAACCGGCTAAGTGCACCTATGGCGCCGCCGCAAGCAATTGCTAATAACTGCCCCACTTTATAAGTCTCCATAGTGCTACTATCGGGCCATATTATAGCCTACTAAAGAGACTATTTATAACGCTGCTGGTCACTAATTTGATTGAGTTTAGCGAGTTTTTCTAACTTTTCGCCAATCTTGCCTTCGAGACCGCGATCCGATGGTTGGTAAAGTACATGATGAGCCAATGGCTCTGGTAGGTAGCTCTCGCCAGCAGCAAATGCCATGGGCTCAAGGTGGGCATAACGATAGTCGTCGCCATGGCCCATGGATTTGGCTAACTGCGTCGGTGCATTACGTAAATGGTTGGGGACTTCGTAACCAGGCTCTTCTCTAGCTAACTTCATGGCCGCCTTAAAGGCGGTGTCCACAGCATTGCTTTTGGCCGCGCAAGCGCAGTAGACCGCAGCGTGGGCGATAGCTCTATTACCTTCCGCGGGGCCTACCCGCTCAAACACCTGCCAAGCGTTAACGGCCACTTGGAGCGCCCTTGGGTCTGCATTGCCAATGTCTTCTGAAGCAATGGCCAATAAGCGCCTAGCAATGTATAACGGGTCACAACCAGCATCAAACATGCGAGCTAGCCAATACAGCGCACCACTAGGGTCTGATCCACGCACTGATTTATGAAACGCAGAAATTTGGTCATAAAAGATATCGCCTCCTTTATCAAACCGCTTGGGGCTGGTTTGCAACACTTGTTCCAGCACGGTGTTATCAATGACCTGTGCTGCCCCCACGGTTTCCGCAAGGTCGCTAGCAATCTCCAGGAGATTTAACAAACGACGCGCATCACCGTCTGCGGCCTGTACCAACAACCGTTGCTGTGGTTCTTCAATGCTAATGTTGAGTTTACCTAGGCCGCGGTCTTCATCGGCTAAGGCTTGTTTTAGCAGTTGGCAGAGCTCGGGCTCGCTGAGCGACTTGAGGATATAAACCCGAGAGCGTGACATAAGCGCATTGTTAAGTTCAAACGCTGGATTTTCGGTAGTAGCGCCTACAAAAATAAACGTACCATCTTCAATGTAAGGTAAAAATGCATCTTGTTGTGACTTATTAAAGCGATGCACTTCATCAACAAACAATACGCTGTCGCGGTCGGACTGAGCTCGAACCTGCTTGGCTTCTTCAACCGCACTACGAATATCTTTAACGCCAGACATGACCGCAGACATGGTCATAAAATGGGCATCACTTACATGACTCATCAGGCGTGCAAGGGTCGTTTTACCCACCCCTGGAGGACCCCACAATATCATGCTGTGTAGCAAGCCCTGTTGTAACGCGCGACCAAGGCTTTTACCCTCGGCTAAGAGGTGGGACTGCCCCGCATATTGATCAATGGTCTGTGGCCGCATGCGGTCTGCAAGCGGCTGGTAACCACGCGATTGTTGAGCAAACAAATCTTTGATCACAGCTCACCCATAGCAACAACGTCAACCCCTTGGGGCACCTCAAATTCAAACAAAGCGGCATCGATGATCGGGTTCAGGGTCACATTAGTAAAACTCAAGCTAGTCTTTTGGTGCATGCTGTCTTCGAGCTGCATTTCCAGTAATTGACCGTTTTTAAAGTTGATGCGTAAGCTCTGATACAAACTTTCTGGGTCTTTAGGTGTGAGCCGGTAAAAGACTAACCCAGCCTCTCCTCGTTTCATCACTACGTCAAACTGCGCGCCAATATCCGTGCTGTTGCCACTGAGCAATAGTGCCGGTGTATTGGTGGTACGTTGATCCAGCTTTTGTACGGTAACCTGCTCCAAGTCTTGATCGTATATCCACAGGCGCTCGCCATTACTCACTAGCAATTGTGCAAACGGATCCTCTGTTTGCCACCAAAATTGGTTAGGCTGGGCCAACACCATGTGCCCATGGGTTTCCTGCAGGCGGCTACCGCTAGCATCTAATAGATACTGTACAAAATCGGCTTCTATGTTGTTACGCTGGCCTAATTGCTGACTCAGGGCTTGGGCAGCCGTTTGCCCAAAGGTCACCATAGAGCAGCTTAAAGCAAACAGTAACACTGCTACGCGCATAAATAATCCTAACATATAGGTTAATTCCTTGGAGGTGGTGGCGCTATCACTTCACGGCTACCATTGTGGGCGGGTGGAGTAATGACCCCCGCAGTTTCCATCGACTCTATCATGCGTGCGGCACGGTTATAGCCAATTTTAAATTTGCGCTGTACCGAGGAAATCGAGGCGCGGCGAGTTTCTGTAATAAAAGCGACCGCCTCATCATAAAGTCGATCTTGGTCTTCCTCAAAGGCACCTTCAGAAGAGGCCAAACCAAAGCCTTCTTCTTGGTCGTAGTTGCCCTCGACGATGGCTTCAATAAAGTTGGGGGCACCCCGTTGCTTCCACGCTTCCACCACGCGGTGAACTTCATCATCGCTGACGAAGGCGCCGTGCACCCGTTCCGGCATGCTTTTTCCTGGGGGTAAATACAGCATATCACCGTGACCTAATAAGCTTTCGGCACCACCTTGATCAAGTATGGTGCGTGAGTCAATTTTTGAGCTTACCTGAAAAGCAATTCGAGTCGGTACGTTGGCCTTAATGAGACCGGTAATTACATCCACAGACGGTCGTTGCGTTGCAAGGATAAGGTGAATGCCCGCTGCCCTTGCCTTTTGCGCAATACGGGCAATAAGTTCTTCAACCTTTTTGCCGACCACCATAATCATGTCGGCAAACTCATCTACCACCACCACAATGTAGGGCAAGGGTTCTAGGAAAGGCCGGTCATCGGAGTTTTCTCCGGCCACCTCGTTGGGCACCCAAATGGGGTCAAGAATACGGTCGCCAGCGGTTACTTTAGTGTTAAAGCCAGCTAAATTACGCACCCCTTGAGATGCCATGAGCCGATAGCGGCGCTCCATTTCTGCCACACACCAGCGTAGGCCACCGGCGGCTTCTTTCATGTCGGTAATAACCGGGGCAAGCAAGTGCGGGATGCCATCGTAAATAGACAGTTCCAACATTTTTGGATCAACCAACAACATGCGCACTTGATCGGGGCCAGATTTAAGCAAAATACTCATAATCATGGCATTAACACCCACAGACTTGCCTGAACCCGTGGTGCCCGCTACCAATAGGTGCGGCATCTTGGCAAGATCGACCACCACCGGTTTACCTGCAATATCATTGCCTAAGGTTAAGGTGAGCGGACTACTTGAGGCCAAGTAAGTTTTGCTGCCGATGACTTCACTAATACGTACCATTTCTCGGTTTTGATTAGGGATTTCGATACCGATTACCGATTTACCGGCAATAACTTCAACCACACGTACACTCATTACCGCCATAGATCGAGCAAGGTCTTTTGATAAATTGCTTATCTTGCTCACCTTAGTGCCCGGCGCTGGTTGAATCTCTATGCGCGTGATCACCGGCCCAGGGTTCACCTCCACCACTTCTGCCACCACACCAAAATCTAATAACTTAGCCTCTAACAGCTGGCTTAAGTTGGCTAATTCTTCGGGGGTAATGGTGGGATTGAGGCTGGCGCTCGGGGGATCTAATAAACTCACCGACGGCAACCCTTTTTGTTTTGCAGCGCGGCCCCTTTGATCATCGCTTTGCTCGGTATGGGAGTCGCCGGTGTCCTGCTTGTGGGTTTCGGACAAGGGCACAATTTTCACTTCTTTTACCGGCGCAGCGACGGTAGCGGCAGGTACAGGCTTGACTAAAGGAGTCGCTGGAGTCGCCTTAATGGCCTCAGGTTTGGCTTTGGGTGGCGTTGCGGCTAGTGCTGCAGCAACATCGTCATGACTAAAATCAGGATTTTGGCTCGAAAGTTCCTGAACTGGATTCGCTTGGGGTGCCGGCGTTACGGGGGTTACCTTGGGTTGTATCGATTCAGAGGGCGTTACTGTGCTTGGCCAAAGGCCACGCAAAAGACTACTGATCCGACGCCTGCGTTGATTCAAATGGGTCACAGCCGCTCGATACCAGGCTGTTTTAGCGGGGCTTGCTAGTGGCGGGTTTTGTTTTTTGGTTGCTGCTTTAGGTGATGTGGACTGAGCACCAAACAGACTTAGTTTTAAATGTAGGTACCAATAGATACAGTGGCGCCCTAAGGTTTCCGTGATCACTCCCCAGCGCAATTGCCAAAATTGGCTTATGGCCAGCATTAAGGTAGTCAATACTAAAATATTAGTCCCTGTCATGCCCAACGCGTGATGTAACGGCTGGCTCAAACTCTGGCCTAGTAAACCGCCACTACCCTGAGGGTATTGCAGGCCTTGGTTGGAAAAGTGCACGGCAGAAAACACACTAAAAGCAACGATGAGGGCGGCAAAGGTGAGTAGTTTGAACCAAGGGTGAGCCGCATCAGGGTGGTTTTTGTGGCCCAAAAAACGGCGAACCTCATACTCAATAACGATGACCGGAATTAAATAAGCCACGATGCCGATGGAGCGCAATAATAGATCGGACAAAATGGCACCAAATGTACCCCCGGCATTATGCGTTGCGGACACGTCAAACGCTTGAGAAAAGCTAGGGTCTGCGATGTCAAAACTGACAAGCACGATAAAGATATATACGCTAAAAGCAAGCAGTGCCAAATGATAGCCGCGCCAACTGAGCATTTGAATCCAGGTGGTGCTCGGTGTTTGACTGGCTTTACGTGTACGTGGGTTAGAGAGGGCCACTAAGAGAGATCCTTTTATGAGTGCGGCTAATTAGAGTGTCAATGTGTGAGGATTAGCAAGCATAGCCTATGATACTCAATCCTGATAGCTGAACCAAGCCCGTTACCGCAGTCATTTGTATAGGTGCGGTGTTACAATATGTTACTTGTAAAAACAAATTAATATGGCCAGCGCATATTCAACCGCGTACTGGCGTAATATACTGGTCGTAATCTAAAACCATGGCCCTTTTATTATGACTGCAGCAACAGCCCATAAGACAGAACGTTCTAATCGTATCCTAACCTTCCTGTTGGGCCATACTCGGTTTGCTATTGATATTTCTAGCATACTCTCAATTACCGACGACTTTAATAAAGTGGAATCTTCAAAAAACCACCAAGCGTCGTTTTTGGGTTACCTCTACTACCGTAACAAACCGGTAAATACCTACGAATGTTCCACCCTGTTAGGCCGAGATTCCAATCGAACCATATTAGAAAGCACGATCAGTAGCCTTAACGAAGGCGAAGAAGCACACGCGAGTTGGCTCAATGGTTTGGAACAAAGCATTACCAACGGTACTAGCTTTGATCTACAACGCGATCCTCGAGTGTGTGAATTTGGCCATTGGTTACAGCATAAACAAAAAACAGCCGATGAAACCACTAAAACCTTGTTGTCGCGGTTTGAAGAACCTCATGTAGAGTTTCATCGTCAAGCCGACGTTCTGCTCCAGGTTGCTAAAGATTCAGGCACTGCCGAAGCGCTAAAACAACTGGCGGCAGCCAAGCGAGGCAAAGTTAGTGAGTTGCTGCGGTTATTTAATTACACTGAATCACAGCTACAATCTGCAGTACACCCCGTGGTGCTTTACATCACCAGGGATGGCGTGACGCCTTGGTTTGCACTGGTACTTGATAGCATGGATGATATTGTATCCTACGAAGAGAGTCAGTTTACTCAAATGCGAGATCCTGACGATTTGTCTGCAGAAGCACACCCAGACCCAGTTTATGGTTATATACATAACCCAGACGCTGATGAAAAAGACAGTTTAATATTGTCGGCCACACGCTTAGCCTACCTAATAGAGCACTTATAGGCCCATCTATATACTGCTATGCCTGTTTACCAACTTGATACAAATGACTATTGGTTTCCACCCGTTAGCGAGGCATTAACCGACCCTGCCGGTTTGTTGGCTATTGGTGGCGACCTATGCGTGCCCCGCTTGCTACATGCCTACCAACAAGGCATCTTTCCATGGTTCTCCGATCAGGAGCCCATTTTGTGGTGGGCGCCTAGCCCGCGCATGGTATTAAAACCAGAACACATACATGTCTCTAAAAGCATGCGTAAGTGGATGCGTAAAATGCAATTCAGCGTCACCTTCGATCACGCATTCGAGCGTGTGGTTGAGGCCTGTGGTGGCACCGTAAGGGCCGGACAAACACAGGCTAAAAGCTGGATCACGCCAGCCATGAAGGCGGCTTATACCAATTTGTTTAGGTCAGGCTACGCTCATAGTGTTGAAGTTTGGCGCGGCCACGAACTAGTAGGAGGCTTATACGGAGTGGCTCTGGGGCGCATTTTTTTTGGTGAGTCTATGTTCAGTCTCGCCGACAACACCTCCAAGTTGGCCTTTATTCAGTTAGCCCAAAAACTGCAAGCCTGGGATTTTGTATTGATAGACTGTCAAATGCACACACAACATTTATCTAGCCTTGGTGCAGCTGAAATTGAAATGGCGGAATTTCAAGCCTATTTAGAACAGAATTTAACGCATGGTGTGGATAGTCGCTGGGAACTGGTGATAGAGTAGTTATATTATGTCTTCATCTACCGATATAAATAGTTTGGTGTTTTACCCAACACCCGAACATGATTGTAGTTATTTGCCTGGGCGCCAAGCTCGATCCGTGTTCTTGAGCCCCGACCAAAGTTTGGACGAGTCTACCTACATGCAACTTACCGACATGGGGTTTCGGCGTAGCGGTGAACATATATACCGGCCATGGTGTGATACTTGCAGCGAGTGCAAGTCGGTACGCGTGCCCCTAGCTCAATTTAATTTTAGAAAAAGTCAAAAGCGCGTTATTAACCGCAATAAAGATCTTAAAGTCACCTTTGAAGAGCCCAAATTTAGCGACGAGTATTACGCTTTGTATCAAAACTACATTAATACTCGCCATGCTGGCGGCGATATGTATCCGCCTTCAAAGGAACAATTTACCAGCTTTTTGTGCCAGCCAAACCCGGCTTGCCGCAGTTATTTTGTATGTTTTCGTGCAGCCGAAAAGCTTATTGCAGTGGCGGTGGTCGATGTGCTGCCCAAAGGGGTTTCGGCCATTTATACCTTTTTCGACCCACAATACAGCATAAGAAGCCTTGGCCAATTGGCCGTGTTGTGGCAAATTTCTTGGGCGAAAAAGCAATCTTTAAGTTATGTTTATTTAGGCTATTGGATAAAAAATTGTCAAAAAATGTCCTACAAGGCTGATTACCAACCGCTGGAAGTGTTTGACGATCTGATTTGGCAACCCTTACATCCCTAGAGCTCGTCGATTTTGATGTTTTTGCTCGCTTTTCAAACACCTTTCTGGCACAATATCGCGCACTGTAACCACCATAAAATTTAGCAATAAACCTTGAGGCTTTAATGGCAAAAGAAGACCAGATTGAAATGGAAGGTACCATTATTGATACCTTACCTAACACCATGTTCCGCGTAGAACTAGAAAACGGCCACGTGGTCACCGCACATATTTCTGGCAAGATGCGTAAGCACTATATTCGTATTTTGACGGGCGACAAAGTTAAAGTGGAGCTAACTCCATACGACTTAACCAAAGGCCGCATTACTTACCGCGCACGTTAATCGTCGCTGGTTAGGTTTCGCCTATAAAAAAAGAGCACCCTAGGGTGCTCTTTTTTGTTGCAGCCTAGGCTATAGCCCTAAGCTGGATCGAGCAGCTTGATTGCCCTTTTACTCGGCTTGCTTGTTAAACTGATTTTATCATCCTTAAGGCCCACCAATAACTTGCCGCCCGCAGCTGCTAAATCACCAAACAATAACAACTCTGCCATCGGTTTCTTTAGCTCTTGCTGAATTAGCCGCGCCATAGGCCGCGCACCCATCTCTTTGTCGTAGCCTTTATCACCTAGCCACACGCGTACCTCGTCACTTACCTGTAGGTGGACTTGTTTATCCTCCAGCTGCACTTGCAACTCAACTAAGAACTTATCCACCACACCTAAAATGACGTCTTTAGCTAGGGCATTAAACTGAATAATGTCATCCAAGCGATTACGGAATTCTGGGCTAAACAGGCGTTTTATAGCCCCCATACCATCGGAGCTGTGATCCTGCTTGGTGAATCCTATAGAGCTACGGGCCATTTGTTCAGCCCCAGCATTAGTGGTCATCACGATAATCACATTACGAAAGTCTGCTTTACGGCCATTGTTATCCGTCAAGGTGCCGTTATCCATCACTTGTAGCAAAATATTAAATACTTCTGGGTGGGCTTTTTCCACTTCATCAAGTAACAATACGCAGTGTGGGGTTTGAGTTACCGCCTCGGTAAGCAAACCGCCTTGATCAAAACCAACATAACCTGGAGGCGCACCAATTAGGCGTGATACGGTGTGGCGTTCCATATATTCAGACATATCAAAACGCACCAACTCAATACCCATAATACGGGCCAACTGCTGTGTTACTTCGGTTTTTCCGACACCCGTCGGGCCAGAGAACAAGAAGCTGCCTACCGGCTTATGGGGGGCGTTAAGGCCTGCCCTAGCCAGCTTAATGGCGTTGGCTAAGGTATCGATGGCGGTATCTTGGCCAAACACCACGCGCTTAAGGTTCTGCTCTAAGGATTGCAATTGATCCCGATCAGTGGCCGATACACTTTTGGGCGGTATGCGTGCAATTTTAGCCACCACAGCTTCAATTTCCGCTACATCAATCAGAGATTTACGTTCGTTTTCGGAGAACAACTGTTGAAACGCACCCGCCTCATCGATCACATCAATAGCCTTGTCGGGCATCTTTTTATCAGTGATGTAGCGCTCTGCTAGCTCCGCGGCGGCATCAATGGCTGCTGTGGAATAGGTTAACTGATGATGCTCTTCGTAGCGTGAAATCAAGCCACGTAAAATGGCTTGGGTGTCTGCCACATTAGGTTCTTCCACATCAATTTTTTGAAACCGTCGAGCCAAGGCATGGTCTTTTTCGAAGATACCCCTAAACTCAGTAAATGTAGTGGAGCCGATACAACGTAACTTGCCCGAACTAAGCATGGGTTTAAGTAAGTTAGAGGCATCCATGGAACCACCGGAAGCGGCGCCTGCGCCGATGATGGTATGAATTTCATCAATAAACAGTACCGCATTGGGGGTCTTTTCGATATCTGAGAGTAAACCCTTAAGGCGTTTCTCAAAGTCTCCCCGGTATTTGGTGCCAGCCAGCAAGGCACCCATATCCAAGGAAAATACTTGTGAGTTGGCAATCACTTGTGGCACGTTGCCTTGTTCAATCTGATAGGCTAAGCCCTCTGCAATGGCGGTTTTACCAACGCCCGCATCACCCACCAATAAAGGATTGTTTTTGCGCCGCCTAGACAATACTTGGACTAAACGCTCAAGTTCGTCACCACGGCCTACTAACGGATCAATTCGCCCTAGACGTGCTTCAGCATTGAGGTCTGTGGTGTATTTGACGAGGTGGCTGGTTTCTTCGCCCTCGCCCTCAATGGTGGATTCACTGCCCTCCATCTCGGATTTACTCACACCGTGTGACAGGTAGTTGACGATGTCCACGCGTTCAACGTCAACAGAGTCAAGCAGGTACACCGACTGGCTGTCCGTTTCGCTAAAAATAGCTACCAGTACATTTGCACCGCTAACTTCGCCTTTGCCCGACGATTGAACATGGAACACCGCTCGTTGTAACACGCGCTGAAAACCCAAGGTTGGTTGAACTTCATAGTCCCCTTGAGACTCCGCCACTGAGGGCGTAGTGTCATCAATAAACTTCTCGAGAGGCTGGCGTAAGTCTTCTAGTGAGACGCCACAAGCCTGAAGTACTTCGGCGGTAGATTGGTTGCTTAATAAAGCCAATAACAGATGTTCAACCGTCATAAACTCATGACGTTTCCAGCTGGCATGTTTATAGGCTTGGCTAAGGCTATGTTCTAAATGTTTATCTAACATCATGTCGACCCTCTAAGAAACCGATTCCACTTCGCACAAGAGCGGGTGTTTATGTTGACGTGAAAACTGATTCACTTGCATGGCTTTAGTTTCTGCCACATCTTTAGTATAGGTCCCACAGACGCCTTTGCCTTGGGTATGTACGGCCAGCATGATTTGTGTGGCTTGCTCTTCGTCATGGTTAAAAAAGTGCGCCAATATATCGATGACAAATTCCATGGGGGTATAGTCATCGTTAAGTAGCACTACTTTGTATAAAGACGGCTGGGCGATTTTAGGCCGTGTCTGTTCGATTACCTGCAAATCGTGGTTATCTTCTGGCTCGTCGTGATCCTGGGAGCTCATGTAATGGGTATTGCGCTTGTGCATCAGCAGACTCTAGTCATCTCAATTGGTTTTATCATAACGTTACTATTGGGCCAATGTCAGCATTTTTCCAGAGCATAATAAAAAACTGCTGCTAATGTTATTAGTAGCGTTCTAGTCGTGCTGTTGGGTAGGTATGAAACAGCCTTCTTAATTAGTTTCAGCAATACAGAGGAGTATGGCATGCAAGCAGGCAAGGTGAAATGGTTCAATAATGCAAAGGGATATGGGTTTATCGTGTCTAACGACAATGAAAACCAACACCTGTTCGCGCATTATTCGGCCATTCAGAGTCCCGGGTATCGAAGCTTAAGAGCAGGACAGGAGGTGGATTTTGAGTTGGCAGACGGCCCCAAAGGACCACAGGCCGTTAATATAGTATTACGGCCCAGTGTTGAAGCGGAGATTAATTAGCTTAACACCCATGCCATTGCGTTCGATATAAGCGATAATAGGGTCGCTTTTGTCGTCAGTGGCCGAATTTAATTTCAATTGCTTGCTGGCCCAACAACCCATAGGACTTATAGGGAAATATGCAAGCTTCCAACATCCTCGTTTTTAACAAGCCGTTTAAGGTTTTGAGTCAGTTTAAGGATCAAGACGGCCGTGCGACCATGGCCGAATATATCGATGCCCCAGGGTTTTATGCTGCAGGTCGGTTAGACTACGACTCTGAGGGCTTAATGATTCTCACCAATGATGGCCAAATTCAGCAAAAAATCGCCAACCCTAAGCACAAGTTAGAAAAAACCTATTGGGTACAAATTGAAGGTCGGGCCGACGAAGCGCAGCTAAAACAGCTGCGCGCAGGCCCTATGCTCAAAGATGGACCTACTCGGCCAGCAAAAGTGAGGCCTTTAGGCAGTGAAGTGAATAAATTATGGCCTCGCGTACCACCGATTAGGCAGCGCCAAGACAAACCTACGCAGTGGTTAGAAATACGTATTAGTGAGGGTCGAAATCGACAAGTCCGACGCATGACAGCAGCAGTCGGCCTACCCACCTTACGTTTGGTTCGGGTTGCGGTAGGCCAGTGGCGTTTAAAGGGTCTGGACGTAGGTCTTTGGCGCTACGATAAGCCCTAATCACCCTGCCAGCGCTGTTGCGCTAATTGATCACTGTCTTTAGCTTGGACCCAGCTCTTGCCATGCTCTGTGATTTCGGCTTTCCAGAACGGCGCATCCTGTTTCAAGAAGTCCATAACAAACTCACAGGCTGCAAACGCGTCACTGCGGTGGCGAGAAGCCACACCCACCAATACAATTTGATCGTTACTATTGAGACGCCCCACCCGGTGCACCAAGTGAATGCCTTCCA
Organism: Oceanospirillaceae bacterium; assembly: GCA_029938085.1. Classification (GTDB taxonomy): domain Bacteria; phylum Pseudomonadota; class Gammaproteobacteria; order Pseudomonadales; family Balneatricaceae; genus Njordibacter. Next base: position 34,399 of record JAPYOS010000004.1, read on the forward strand.
ATGCCCAGCGCTGGTGGGCCCTTGTGACTATTTGCTGGAGACAGGTTTCGGTCATGCCCGGATAATGATCCAGCTGCATTGCCTCCACATGGGCATCGTCTAAATCTCTCACTAAGCCAACAAACAAAACCGCCGCACCCGTACCGGCCGGGTTAATTTTCAATAAATTCTGATAGTGGTGGTTGATATCAAAATCGGCTTCTTGAATGACAATCAGGTCAGCTTTTTTCATAGGACTAATAATTCTCGCTATATCACTTTAAGCCTAGGCGTGGGCCCTTGGTTCGGTTAAAATTAGGCACGTAAATAAATGTAGTTTATCGCTTGATCAAATCTATGAGTGTTACCACACCCACGCGCGTTATTGTCGGCATGTCCGGCGGAGTTGACTCGTCTGTTTCCGCTTTATTGCTCATGCAGCAAGGGTACCATGTTGAAGGCCTGTTCATGAAGAACTGGGACGAAGATGATGGCACAGAATACTGCACCGCAAAACAAGACCTGGCTGATGCCCAATCCGTTTGTGACACATTGGGCATACACCTTCACGCTGCTAACTTTGCTGCAGAGTACTGGGACAACGTGTTTGAGCATTTTCTAGCCGAATACAAAGCCGGCCGCACACCCAATCCAGACATTCTCTGTAATCGAGAAATTAAATTCAAAGCCTTTTTACAATATGCCAAAACCTTAGGTGCTGACTTTATTGCCACTGGTCACTATGTGCAACGTCGCGGCGAAGGCCTTGAGTGCCGCCTGATCAAGGGTTTAGACACCAATAAAGATCAAAGTTATTTTTTGCACGCTATTGGCGCTGCCGAAGTGAGCCATACCTTGTTCCCCATTGGCGCAATGCAAAAACCACAGGTTAGGGCCTTGGCCGAACAACATGGTTTAGCTAATCATGCCAAAAAAGACAGCACGGGGATTTGTTTTATTGGCGAACGACGTTTTAAAGACTTTTTGCAGCAATACCTGCCGGCACAGCCAGGCAAGATCGAAACCGTAGACGCCGACGTTATTGGCGACCATCAGGGCTTAATGTATCACACCATCGGCCAACGCCAAGGGTTAGGGATTGGTGGCTTAGCCAACTACAATGAGTCGGCTTGGTATGTGGTGGATAAAGACCTAGAGCGCAACCGACTTATCGTCACCCAGGGTAAAAATCACCCTCGCCTGTTTAAACCAACCCTCACCTGTCAGCAACTAATGTGGGTTGATGGTCTAGGTCCCGACTTGAGCCACGGTCAAAGCGTATCGCTTATGGCCAAGATACGTTACCGACAAGATGATCAAGCCTGCCACATAACGGCACTTGACGACGGCCAGCTTAAGGTGGTGTTTGATACGCCCCAACGCGCAGTGACGCCGGGTCAATCCATTGTCTTTTATGACGCCGATATCTGTTTAGGAGGAGCGGTCATTGATTAGTCGTTTAAACTCCAATCAAGAACGTGTGCTGGCCCTGGCAGCGGTCGTACAAGCGGCTTCGCTGGTACATCAGGTGGCGAGCACAGGTAAAGCCTGCGAAGAAGCTAGCCGCACTTGTCTGGCATCTTTATTTGTTACCTCGCCAGAATCAACCGAAGACGTCTTTGGTGGCGAACAGGCGGTGCAAAATTTACGTTTGGGCTTAGAAACACTCAAGTCTATTTTGGACCAAGACAAAAGCGTTGCCGCGCGGGAGATCACCCGTTATGTGTTGGGCCTAACCCATTTAGAAGCAAAACTGCGTAAACGCCCTAAAATGCTTGACGCAATAAGCCAACAGTTGAGCCATAGCCAACGTCAAGTCGACCTATACGACCTCACCCACGCTAATGTATTGGCCAGTGTTGCGGAAACCTATTCGACTACATTAAGTAGCTTTCATTTCCGTATTCAGGTCACTGGTAACCCCACCTATTTGCAGCAACCGATGAATACCAATCGAGTGCGTAGCTATTTGTTAGCCGGCATTCGTGCAACCACTTTGTGGCGCCAAGTGGGCGGCAGAAAATGGCAACTGGTATTGTTTAAAAATTCTTTGCAGCGCGAACTTAATGCGCTGCTTAATCAGCTCTAATCCAACCTAGGACTAAGTTATGGACTTATCGTCAATTTCCGCTCTTTCACCTGTTGATGGCCGTTACGGTAGTAAAACTGCCTCATTGCGCCCCTACTTTAGCGAATTCGGCTTAATCTATAATCGCGTGCTGGTGGAAGTACGCTGGTTACAACGGTTAGCTGAGCACCCACAAATTACAGAAGTGGCGCCGTTAAGCGCAACGGCCAACGCCTTGTTAGAAGCCTTAGTCGACAATTTCGACGAAGCCGCAGCGCAACGGGTCAAAGACATTGAAAGCACCACTAACCACGACGTTAAAGCTGTAGAGTACTACATTAAAGAACAGTTTTCCGGCAACGCAGAACTACAAGCAATCAATGAGTACGTGCACTTCGCCTGCACCTCAGAAGACATCAACAACTTGTCCCATGGTCTCATGTTAAAACAAGGTTTTGAACACGTGATGGTGCCCGAAATGACTCAGGTGCTAGAGCAGATTAGAGGTTTGGCGCATACCTACCAGAGCCAACCCATGTTGTCGCGTACACACGGCCAAACCGCATCTCCGTCGACCCTTGGCAAAGAGATGGCCAACGTCGCCGCTCGTTTACAACGCCAACTGAAGCAAATCCAACAGGTTGAGTTATTAGGTAAAATTAATGGCGCCGTGGGTAACTATAACGCTCACCTAAGTGCTTACCCAGAAATTGATTGGCAAGCCAACGCACAGGTTTTTGTGGAGAGCTTAGGTTTGACTTGGAACCCGTACACAACCCAGATTGAGCCCCATGACTACATTGCCGAATTGTTTGACGCTGTAGCGCGTTTCAATACCATCCTGTTGGATTTTGATCGCGACATTTGGGGTTACATCTCCATGGGCTTTTTCAAGCAAAAGACCATTGCCGGTGAAATTGGCTCTTCTACTATGCCCCACAAAGTTAACCCCATCGACTTTGAAAACTCTGAAGGCAACCTTGGCCTTGCCAATGCCATCTTGCAACACCTAGCCACTAAGCTCCCCGTTTCACGCTGGCAGCGCGACCTAACAGACTCTACGGTATTACGTAACCTCGGTGTCGGCTTGGCTCACAGCTTAATTGCCTACCAGGCAACGCTAAAGGGCATCAGTAAGCTAGAACTTAATGCAGCTCGTTTAGACGCTGATTTGGACAACGCTTGGGAAGTACTTGCGGAACCTATTCAAACCGTAATGCGTCGCTATGCTATAGAAGAGCCATACGAAAAGCTCAAAGCCTTAACTCGAGGCAAGACCATTGATGCCACTATTATGGCTGAATTTATCGATACCCTTGAGCTACCACAACAGGTTAAAGATGAATTAAAGACACTCACGCCAGCCAACTATATTGGCAATGCAGTAGCTCAGGCGGCGGCGATCTAATTGATGAACACCTCGACCCTGGCCAGCGCTCCAAACTTAGCGCCATTGACTCAGTTAGGCAATTTAAGCCTAGCTGAATTTATGGCTGATTATTGGCAGCAAAAACCAGTATGTATCCGTAACGCAATCACCTTGGACGAACCTCTCATTGCAGTTGATGAGCTGGCAGGCTTAGCCTTAGAAGCAGAGGTTGAATCTCGACTTATCGAAAACCAAGGCACCATTGCCGACTGGCAAGTGATTCATGGGCCGTTAAGCGAAGCTGACTTTAATAAAGAACGCGACTTTCCTTGGACCTTGCTGGTTCAAGGAGTGGATTGTTTTGTGCCACAGGTACACGACTTTTTGGCTAAGTTTCGTTTTTTGCCCAGCTGGCGATTAGATGACCTAATGATCAGTTACGCCACTAAAGGTGCTGGTGTGGGCGCTCATTACGACCGCTACGATGTGTTCTTAATTCAAGGCGAAGGTCAGCGCCAATGGCAAATTGGCCAAACCTGCACTGAAAACTCTGCCCTAATGGCGCATGATCAATTGTGTTTGTTAGACCAGTTTGAGTTACAGCAAGAATTTATTCTTAACCCCGGCGATTTACTTTATATTCCGCCATTAGTGGCTCATAAAGGCACCGCCATTAGTGACTATTGCGTCACCTATTCGGTGGGCTTTCGCTCCCCTTCCCACAGTGATGTAATCACTGGTTTTGCCGATGAGCGCAACATAGATTTAAGTGCAGACCTACGCTTGAAGGACCGCGGCAACGTCACTCACAGTGCTGAAATTAGTGCCGACGACGTCGATGATTTGGTGCACCTGATGCAACAACAAATCACCACCGAAAACGTAGCTCAGTGGTTTGGCAAGCTAAGCACCGAAGCCAAGTACCCTAACCTCGATATGGCCGAAGAAGCTATGGATGCAGACGAACTGGCTACAATTATTGCCGATGCGTACGGCGTATTGAGGGTCTCAGAAGGGGTTAGACTGGCTTATACATGGCAAGGCGACGGTGGTTTAACCCTGTTTGCTCAAGGAGAAGCGTTACCCTGCCCGCCGGATGCCACAGACTTTGCGGAAACCATCGCCAATCAATGGCTCATTGAAGTGGATCAACTGGCGCCACTGGTCAGCAGTGAAGCCGCTAAGGCGATGTTGCTGATTCTGCACAATCAGGGTTATCTATACTTCGCTGACGAGTAGTTCATGGGGTGCAACCAGCACCCCATTATTGTCTGCATACACATAATGTCCGGGTACAAAGTTTACGCCACCAAAAGTGACTGTCTGGTTGACGTCTCCCAAACCACGCTTTTCAGTTTTCATGGGATGTGTGGCTAAGGCCTGTACGCCTAATTCGATCTCGCCTATGGCATTCACATCACGGATACAGCCGTAGATGATCATCCCTTCCCAGCCATTGGCAGCCGCTTTCGCCGCCAATAAATCACCTAATAGGGCGCGTCGTAACGAACCGCCACCATCAACCACAAGCACTTTGCCTGTGCCATCTTGGCCTGCCAGCTCACGCACTTTAGAATTGTCTTCATGGCACTTTAAGGTAACAATTTGGCCACCAAAACGTTCTTTACCACCGACGTTCATAAACATGGGTTCAACCACGTGAACCAAACTTTCAAACTGGTCACATAGCTCAGGTAGTAAATCTTTCATCTATTGGTCCTTAATTATCACGGTGAGGGGTAGGATTCTAACTAATTTTAGGCAAGTATTCATCTGCCAAAGTGTAGCTTTTTGGCTTTGCATCAAACGGGCTGAGAAACGCCAAATAGCTCGAGACTAGACACAAATCGACCTCAGATTCTTGTTTTTCATGTCCGTAGAGTCTATCGCCAACGATGGGCAAACCCGCTCCACTCAAGTGTTTGCGAATCTGGTGCTTACGGCCAGTGTCTATCTTTACGCTTACTAAGGAATACTGAGTAAAGGCGTCGTATTGCAGCAAACTAACGTGGCTGACTGCAGTTTTACCCTCTATGGGTGAGTCTAATAACAAAGGCTGCGGCAAGGCGCCGGCGACCAGCGCGGTATAACGCTTGTCTATCGCACGTTGCGCAAACAAACCGCTCAAGGCGCTGGCTGCGGTTTTGGAGTGGGCAATCAGCATCAAACCTTGGGCCGCCCGATCCAACCGATTCACAATAAAGGCGGGTCTTTGTGGCAGGTGATGTTGCTCCACCCATCGATTGATGGTGCAATGATCGCCCCATTTAGAACCCTGGCTGAGCATACCGTAGGGTTTGTACCAAACACTATAGTCACCCTCGTCCGCCACTAACACAGGCGCTGTCACCACTTGCCCCAACACCAATGGATCATAATAAAGGTGCAACTGTTGGCCAGGCTTGAGCTGTTTATCTGCTCGTCTTAGGCGCTTATGGCCCTGATCTAGCACACTCACCCACACAGCGCCCTTTTTCATGGCCTGCTTAATAAGCTGCTTAGACAAGCCGCTAGTGGCTTTGAGTGCAGCTACTGCCGTAGTGTTAGTTTCACCCACTAACACATGGTATTCAGGCACTAGGCACCCTAACCCAACCTTCCATTAGAACACGTGCGCTGCGGCTCATAATGGCTTTGGTGGCTGACCACCGGCCCGATTCCTGTGCCGCTTCTGCACCCACAGTGAGGGTGCCCGAAGGATGTCCAAAGGTGACGCTAGAACGCGCGCCACCACCGGCGGCCTGATTCACCAAAGTACCTGGTATCGCTGCGGCTGTACCAATGGCTACGGCGGCTGTGCCCATCATAGCGTGATGTAGCTGGCCCATAGACATGGCTCGAACCAATAAATCTACGTTAGCGGCCACCACGGCAGAACCACTGGAAGAGGTGTAGTCCTGGGCTGCAGCAACAAAGGCAACTTTAGGCGTGTGTTGACGCTGTTGGGCGTCATCAATATGGCTAAACAAACCCATTTTCACACCACCATGGGCGCGGATGGATTCAAGTTTAGCTAATGCTTGCGGGTCGGTGTTAATGTCGGGCTGTAGCTCGGTACCTGAGTACCCTAGATCTTGCGCATTAACAAAGATAGTGGCAATACCGGCGTTAATCATGGTGGCTGAAAAACAACCTACGTTCGGCACATCCAACTGATCTACTAGATTGCCGGTGGGAAACATATCGGCATCGCCCGCAGACGGGTTGATGAATTCCAATTTAATTTCAGCGGCAGGAAAAGTCACACCATCAAGCAAAAAGTCGCCTATCTCTTGTACCACACCATTGCTAATAGGAATGTGGGCGAGGATGGTTTTATTAATGTTGGCTTGCCAAATACGCACCAAGGCCACGCCATTAAGCGGGATACGGCTGGCATCAACTAAACCCGAGTTAATGGCAAAAGCGCCAACTGCAGAGGATAAGTTACCGCAGTTACCAGACCAATCTACAAACGCCTTATCAATCGACACTTGACCAAACAAATAGTCTACGTCGTGATCTGCCATGGTAGCAGGCCCTACAATCACTGTTTTACTGGTGCTTGAAGTTGCGCCGCCCATGCCATCAATTTGTTTGGCATAAGCGTCTGGGCTACCAATGACACGCATTAGCAGCGCATCCCTGGCAGGCCCTGCCACTTGCGCAGCTAAGGGTAAGTCTTTGAGGTTAAAGAACACGCCTTTACTGGTGCCGCCACGCATGTACGTAGCGGCGACCTTAATCTGTGGTGAATGTTGCATAAGTTATCCTATGGGGTGTCGCTAGCTTCAAGAAAGTCCTGAGCAAACCGCTGTAGCACGCCACCGGCGGTATAAACAGACACTTCTTCAGCAGTATCTAGTCTACATGTTACAGGCACTTGTATCGACTCGCCGCTGGTTCTGTTTATCACTAAGGTAAGGTCGCACCCTGGTGCCGCTTGGCCTATAACATCAAAGGTTTCTGTACCATCAATGGCGTATGTTAGGCGGGTTTCGCCTGCCTTAAACTCGAGCGGCATAATGCCCATACCGACCAAGTTGGTACGATGGATACGTTCAAAACCTTCAGCCACAATCACTTCTACGCCAGCTAAGCGAGGACCCTTAGCCGCCCAATCGCGGGAAGAACCTTGACCATAGTCAGCGCCAGCAACAATAATTAGTGGCTGAGCGCGTTGCATATAAGTTTCGATGGCTTCCCACATGCGTGTGACCTTCCCTTCGGGCTCTACGCGAGCTAACGAGCCTTGCTGCACTTGGCCTTGGTCGTTGAGGCACATTTCGTTAAGCAGTTTTGGGTTAGCAAACGTCGCCCTTTGGGCTGTTAGATGGTCACCTCGATGGGTCGCATAGGAGTTAAAGTCTTCTTCTGGCAAACCCATTTTAGTCAAATATTCGCCCGCAGCACTGCTGGCCAGTATCGCATTAGAGGGAGACAAATGGTCGGTGGTTATATTATCACCTAGAACGGCTAATGGTCGCATGCCCTTCATAGTACGCTCACCCGCCAAGGCGCCTTCCCAGTACGGTGGGCGGCGAATGTAGGTGGTCTGTGGTCGCCAGTCGTATAAAGGGCTAGGGGCCTGCTCTACCTTGCCTAAGTCAAACATAGGGATGTAGATTTGTTTAAACTGCTCAGGTTTTACACACTTAGCAACAATCGCGTCTATTTCGTCATCGTTGGGCCAAATGTCCTTAAGGGTAATGTCGTTGCCCTGCTGGTCCTGACCCAACACGTCTTGTTCGATATCAAAACGCATGGTGCCTGCAATAGCGTAGGCGGCGACTAACGGCGGTGAAGCCAAGAAGGCTTGTTTTGCATATGGGTGAATACGGCCATCAAAGTTACGGTTGCCCGACAACACAGCCGTAGTATACAAGTCACGCTCTATCACTTCTTGTTGTATCACTGGATCCAGTGCCCCACTCATACCGTTACAGGTGGTACACGCATAACCCACAATGCCAAAACCTAGTTGTTCAAGCTCGGTAAGTAGACCCGCCTCTTCTAAGTAGAGTTTTGCGACTTTAGAACCTGGCGCAAAAGACGACTTAACCCAGGGTTTGCGGGTTAACCCTAGACGGTTAGCGTTACGGGCCAAAAGGCCTGCAGCCACCACGTTACGCGGGTTACTGGTATTGGTACAGCTGGTGATGGCAGCAATAATAACAGCACCATCAGGCATTTCACCGTCGTTTTGTTGCCAATCCGCGGCAATGCCGCGTTCGGCTAGTGCACTAGTGGGCAACCGACGATGGGGGTTAGAGGGGCCAGCCATGTTACGACATACACTTGAAAGATCGAAGCTTAGTACCCGTTCATAGGTAGCGGATACCATCTCATCAGCCCATAGACCATTGGTTTTTGCATAGTGCTCTACCAATGCCACTTGCTCAGGTTCACGGCCCGTTAGATTCAAATAATCAAGGGTTTGCTGATCGATATAAAACAGCGCGGCTGAGGCACCAAATTCAGGTGTCATGTTAGAGATGGTGGCTCGGTCACCGATGGTTAAACCATTGGCACCAGCACCGTAAAACTCTAAATAAGAGGACACAACACGCTGTTCACGTAAGAATTCGGTTAATGCTAAAACGATATCGGTTGCAGTAATGCCAGGTTGGCGACTACCAGTGAGCTCGACACCGATAATGTCTGGTAGGCGCATCATTGATGCACGCCCTAACATAACGTTTTCGGCTTCAAGTCCACCTACGCCCACTGCAATAACGCCTAAGGCATCAATGTGCGGCGTGTGGCTATCGGTGCCTACGCAAGTGTCTGGAAAAGCAAGTCCGTCTCGGTTTTGAATCACCGGCGACATTTTTTCCAAGTTGATTTGATGCATGATGCCGTTGCCGGCTGGGATCACATCAACATTTTCAAAAGCCGTTTTGGTCCATTCAATAAAGTGGAAACGGTCATCGTTACGTCGGTCTTCAATCGCACGGTTTTTGTCAAATGCATCAGCTTCAAAACCACCATGCTCTACGGCGAGCGAGTGGTCAACGATCAGCTGTGTAGGTACCACAGGGTTAACCTTAGATGGGTCACCACCTTGGTCGGCAATGGCGTCACGTAAACCGGCTAAATCTACCAATGCAGTTTGGCCTAAAATGTCATGACAAACTACCCGCGCTGGATACCATGGAAAGTCTAAATCTTGCTTGCGCTCAATCAACTGTTTGAGTGAAGCCGTGAGCGATTGCGGATCACATCGGCGTACCAATTGCTCGGCCAAAATTTTAGAGGTATAGGGTAGCTTGGCATAAGCGCCTGCACTAATCTCTTCAACGGCAGCTTGGCTATCAAAATAATCTAGACCGGTTGCGCCTAACGGCTTACGGTAGTTTGTATTGTTCATGGGTTAGCCTCGCTCTGCAATATCGACCCACTGGGACGTTTCTGGACCCGTGTAATCTGCGCTAGGGCGAATAATGCGGTTGTTTTGGCGCTGTTCCATAACGTGGGCAGCCCAGCCAGTGAGGCGTGACATCACAAAGATAGGCGTAAACAATTTGGTAGGGATTCCCATAAAGTTATAGGTAGACGCGTGGAAAAAATCAGCATTACAAAACAACTTTTTCTCGCGCCACATCACCTCTTCACAACGCACCGATACTGGATAAAGGTGAGTGTCACCGACGGACTCGGCCAACTTTTCTGACCAGCCTTTAATGATTACGTTACGTGGATCAGATTCACGGTAAATGGCGTGACCAAAACCCATGATTTTATCTTTACGAGCCAACATACCCATAATGGCGGTTTCAGCTTCTTCAGGCGTTTTCCACTGCTGGATCATGTCCATAGCCGCTTCATTAGCGCCACCATGTAGTGGGCCACGCAAACTGCCAATCGCACCAGTGACACACGAATGCATGTCAGACAAGGTCGACGCGCATACGCGGGCGGTAAATGTTGAGGCATTAAATTCATGCTCTGCGTACAAGATCAACGACACGTTCATAACCTTAGCGTGTAATTCACTTGGCTTTTTGTCATGTAATAGGTGTAAGAAATAAGAACCAATTGAATCATCATCAGTTTCTGTTTCAATACGGACGCCATCATGACTAAAGCGGTACCAGTAACAAATAATGGCTGGGAATAAACCTAACAAGCGATCCGTTACGTCTTGTTCCATGGAAAAGTCATCTTCCATTTCTAGGTTGCCCAACATAGAGCAACCTGTGCGCATCACATCCATCGGATGGGCATTGGCAGGAATCTGTTCCAACACGGTCTTTAATGCTTGAGGTAAATGACGCATGCCCTTCAATTTAGCCGTGTAAGCATCAAGTTCAGTTTGAGTAGGCAACTGGCCCTTAAGTAACAGGTGGGCGACTTCTTCAAAGCTGGCTTTTTCTGCCAGCTCGCTTATGTCATAGCCACGGTACGTAAGGCCTGTGCCGGTTAAACCAACGGTGCAAAGTGCTGTAGAACCTGCTGACTGGCCGCGCAGGCCAGCTCCGGAAATGGGTTTGCTCATGGGTGTGTCCTTGTTGTTAACTTATGATCGACGTTATAGGTTTTTGCCAGCTGCAAACAGCTGATCTAATTTATGTTCAAACGAGTGATAGTCCAAAAAGTCGTACAATTCCATACGTGTTTGCATGGTATCGATCACCGCTTTTTGGTCGCCGTCTTCGAGCAGGTGCTCATACACGTTAAGGGCTGCTTTGTTCATGGCCCGAAAAGCACTCAATGGATACAGCACCATGTCTACACCAACATTGGCCAACTCACTCTTGTTATACAAAGGTGTGGCGCCAAATTCGGTAATATTGGCTAACAGTGGCACTTCAATTGCCTTGGCGAAAGCGTCATAGTCGGTTAATTCGTGCACGGCTTCAGCAAAAATTCCGTCTGCGCCAGCTTCGATACAGGCCTGTGAACGGTCAATAGCCGCTTGTAAACCGTCTTTTTGAAAGGCATCTGTGCGAGCCATAATGAAGAAATCATCATTAATACGGGCGTCAGCGGCAGCTTTAACACGGTCGACCATTTCTTGGGTCGAAACGATTTCCTTATTAGGGCGGTGACCACAGCGCTTTTGCGCTACCTGATCTTCAATATGAACAGCAGCAACACCGGCAGACTCCATGCCCTTTATGGCGCGGGCAATATTGAACGCACCACCCCAGCCGGTATCGATATCTACCAACAAAGGCAGTTCACTGGCAGCAGTGATACGACGTGCGTCTTCAAGCACATCGTTAAGGCTAGTCATACCCAAATCAGGCAAACCATAAGAGGCATTAGCCACACCGCCACCAGAAATATAAATGGCCTGATGGCCGACCTTTTCGGCCATCATGGCGCTGTAAGCGTTAATAGTACCTACGATTTGTAGAGGGTTGTTATTGGCAATAGCTGCGCGAAATTTTGCGCCTTGGCTTATCCTGCTCATGGTGTTTCTCCGATTTGAGGGTCTGACTGCGCTTGCATGCGCAGCATAATATTATTGCGGGCATTGTTGATGTGACGTTTCATTAACCATTCGGCTAATTCACCATCACCTTCTTCAATAGCACTGCAGATTTGGTCGTGCTCTTTGAGAGCTTGCTCAGGGCGATTACTCGACAAACTAAATTGATAGCGGTACATACGTACCAACTGGTAGAGGTCTCCAGCCAACATGTCGATTAAACGTTTATTTTTGCTGCCGTGAACAATACGGTAATGAAAGTCGACATCGCCTTCTTGCTGAAAATATGAGCGGCCTTGCGTGTCGAGGATGTGTTTGTGGTGGCTGGTCAACAGCAGGCGTAGTTCTGATTTCTCTTCAACAGACATGGTTTGGGCGGCAAGCCTTGCAGCTAAACCTTCTAAAGACTCGCGAATCTGATAGATTTCGAGCAACTCTCCATAAGACAGTTTAACTACCCTAGCACCGACGTTAGGCACGCGGGTAATCAAGCGCATGGCTTCTATGCGACTCATGGCTTCGCGCAGTGGACCACGGCTAATGCCATGTATACGAGCCAGTTCAGGCTCATTTAGCTTTTGACCCTGAGCGATATCCCCGGTAATGATATCTTTAACGATACGATCACAGACTTTATTGGCTAAGGTTGTTGCTTCTACTTCCATACATATTGTCTACACTTTTTACGTAAAACCATTATATTCTTTCGTATTTAGCCTGTCAATTTAGACATTGATCTAATATTGTTGACAATAATGCCAGTAACGTTAGTTAGATCGACTGTTTAATACAAATAAATAACGCCTGCCGTGAGTAAAACCCTAGGCGTCACCGGTTAGGGAAGTTAGAATAGCCTTCTTGTCAGCCTTTAGACTTTAGACGTGTATATAATCCCCCTGCCATTTGCTGAAAATGCTTGCCACTATTTTGAGGCTATCAGACACCTGCCACTGCCTTTGTTGCTGGATTCCAGCCGCCCTGCTAGTCACTTTGGTCGTTACGATATGGCCATGGCGGCACCACTGGCAGTCATCACCCACAAGGACGGCCTAACTCAGGTTCTACAAGACGGTATTACACGCACTACTCAAAGCGATGCTTTTGAGCTCATTGGCCAGCTACAGCAGCAATTACTGCAAGACTTAAGCGTTAGCGAACTAGCCGCAGACATCCCGTTTACAGGCGGCGCTGCAGGCCTATTTGGCTATGACTTAGGCCGTTCTATCGAGACTATGCCAACACTGGCAAAAGCCGACATTGCTGTAGAAGATATGTGTGTAGGTATTTATCCATGGGCCGTGATTACCGACCATGAGCTTCGTACAAGCTATTTAGTAAGCCAGTTGGATGACCCACAAACTCAGGCGCTGATGCAAACGCTAACACAGCCGTCAAGCGTGATGACTAGCGCCTTTGCCTTAAAAGGCGATTTCAACTCCAACATGTCGGCGCAAGAATATGCCGATAAGTTTTATCGCGTTATCGATTATATCCACGCTGGTGATTGCTATCAGGTATGTTTAGCCCAGCGCTTTAGTGCTGCGTATGCAGGCAACCCTTGGTTTGCATACCAGCAATTAAGAAAAGCCTCGCCAACGCCCTTTAGTGCTTATATGGAAACCAATGAAGGCGCTCTGCTCAGCCTGTCCCCAGAACGTTTTTTACAAGTGCATCAAGGACGCGTTGAAACCAAGCCAATCAAAGGCACCCGACCACGAGGTGACACGCCAGAGTTAGACAAAGCCTTGTATGAAGAATTAGGTGCAAGCCCTAAAGATCGTTCTGAAAACCTTATGATCGTAGATTTATTGCGCAACGATTTAAGTAAGCATTGCCAACCCTTTTCGGTCAAGGTGCCCGATTTGTTTGCCATCGAGAGTTACAGTAACGTTCACCATTTAGTGACGACGGTAACCGGTGAACTGGCATCTAATGAGCAAATTTTACCTTTGTTAAAAGGCGCTTTTCCAGGCGGTTCTATCACTGGCGCACCCAAACTACGGGCCATGGAAATCATCGAAGAACTGGAACCACACCGTCGCAATGGCTACACCGGCTCCATCGGTTACTTGAGCAGTAATGGTCGCATGGACACCAATATCTGTATCCGTACGTTAGTAACGGACAGTAAAGGCGATGATGGTGGACTGATTTATTGCTGGGCTGGGGGCGGCCTAGTAGCCGATTCGGACTGTGAGTCTGAATACCAAGAAACTTTTGATAAGGTTAACAACCTTCTTGATGGCTTGCGGGCTTTATAAACCCTAGCGCATGGGTAGTGAATCGGCTGCAAACAGCGCTTGTAGCTCCTGCTGTGTACGACATGCCTGTGCTGCTTCGACCTTCTGTTTGGTTAAGTTGGGTGCGAAGGCTTCGATAAAGTCGTACATGTAGCCCCTTAAGAAAGTACCGTTTCTAAAGCCAATATTGGTGGTGCTATGAGCAAATAAGTGACTCGCATCCAAGCTCACCAAATCACCATCCAAGTGTGGCTCATACGCCATTGAAGCAATAATGCCGACCCCCAAACCTAAACGCACGTAGGCTTTTATAACGTCCGAATCCACCGCCGTAAATACAACTTTAGGTTCCAAGTGGGCTTTATTAAAGGCGTCATCCAACTTAGACCGACCGGTAAAACCAAACACGTAAGTAACAATGGGGTGCAGCGCTAGCTGCTCTAAGGTAAGTTTCTCCACCTTAGCTAGAGGATGCTCCTTAGGCACAACGATACATCGATTCCAATGGTAACAGGGCATCATTAACAAATCGCTAAACTGCTCAATGGCTTCAGTGGCAATTGCAAAATCAACTTCACCGTCAGAAGCTAAGGCCGCAATTTGTTTAGGTGTGCCTTGCTGCATGTGCAAGGAAACGTCCGGATAGCCGCCAATAAAATTGTTAATGACCGTAGGTAAGGCGTAACGGGCTTGAGTATGGGTGGTGGCAATAGACAACGAACCTTTAGTTTCGTCGCTATATTCTTGAGCTTTACGCTTAATGCCTTCAACTTCCAGCAATACGTTGTGAGCAGAAGCTAAAATCGCCTGACCAGCAGGGGTGACGTGGGTTAGGTGTTTGCCACTGCGGGCAAATATTTCTACCCCAAGCTCATCTTCTAACAAGCGAATTTGTTTACTGATACCCGGTTGTGAGGTAAATAAACTTTGCGCAGTAGAAGAAACGTTGAGGTTGTGTCGCTCAACCTCGCAGATGTATCGTAATTGTTGTAACTTCATAAATACCGCTTAAGCCATGCCCTCTGGGCTTTAAATCATATCACATAGACCGAAAAAGCATATAGGTATTATCATTTAGTCATTAGTAACCTTTTACACGCTCAATTAAGCTTACTAAATCTTGTGCATCGGGCACCCCTACAATGGTGTGTTGTAACAACAAATCACCATTAGCGCTGTAGAAGACTAGGGCCGGCGGTCCTACCAACTGTAATGAGCGCATCAAATTGACCGCCGCAGGTTCGTTGGCAGTTACATCAACTTTAATCACTTTTACATCGCTAAGCGCTCGCTGAACATCGGTATTAGTAAATACAAACACATCCAGCTCCACACAGGAAATACACCAGTCGGCATAGAAGTCTAACATCACCACTTGATTATCAGTTTTCGCCTGGCCTAACAATTGAGGCACTGCGGACGCTGTCACCTTAGTGACTGATATTGGCTGGTTTTGGGCGTGGCTGGACTGCTGCGTTAAGCCTTGTAATGGGGCAATTAACGAGGCGTGGCCTACCGTTTGACCAACCAGCAAAGTCACGGCGTATAGCCCCAGTAACACCCCCATAACATAGGCAAAAATAATCCCTTGCACACTGGCAAGAGCGGGTTTCCAGCGGCTATTGAGCAGCAGTGAAAGGGCTAATACTAAGGTCACCACAGCCACTAACCACAAACTCCATTGAGACCACACACGATCGATCATCCAGATCGCCATATACAGCATGAGAAAACCAAACCCAATTTTAATACGCTGCATCCAAGCCCCAGCCTGAGGAATAAAGCGACCCGCCGAGGTGCCAACAATCAACAGGGGTATGCCCATACCTAAACCCATAACAAATAGTGCAAAGCCTCCCAGTGTAGCGTCACCCGTTTGGGCAACGAACAATAAAGCGCCTGCTAAGGGCGCCGCCACGCAGGGGCCAACCACTAACGCCGACAAGGCCCCCATAATGGCCACACTGACAAACTGCCCGCCTGCCCTGCGTTGCGTAAGCTGATTGATCTTATGCTGCAACCAGGTGGGCATTTGAAAGTTAAACCAACCAAACATGGCCGCAGAAAACACCACAAATAAACTCGCTATCACACCAATAACCCAGGGCTGTTGTAACGCAATTTGAACGTTAGCTCCACTGAGTCCTGCCACCAAACCAGCTAGACTATAGGTTAACGCCATGGTCAGCACATAGGTCGCCGATAAAGCGAAACTTCTACGAGCACTGGGTTTGGGGTTAAGGCCAACAATAATGCTGGATAAAATAGGCACCATAGGTAATACACAAGGGGTAAATGCTAGGGCCAAACCTGCCAGAAAAAAGATGATCAATAGGCTACTAACACTACTGCCTTCGAGTTGCTTCATAAACCAGCTGGCATTGGTACCACTGGACTGGGCCCACAGGCTCGGTACTTGCGCCGCTAATGATTGTTCAGAAATGACAGGTGTTAGCTCAAACTGCATAGTTTGAGGGGGATAACAGACACCGCCATCCCAACAGCCTTGGTAATTCACCAGCAGTGTTGATGCAGGATCACCGGTTTGGGGCAACAACCCTGTGAGATGCAATTGTCCGTAGTAGACGTTAGTGGTTCCAAAGGTTGGGTCTTGCTTTACCTTAGCTTGAGGTAAAATAAGGTCGGTTAATGGATGATTATTAGACGTAGTGAAGGCTAATTTGTCTTGATACAGATAATAGTCAGCGGCCGTATTCCAGATAATGTCGATCTTGTGGCCATACTGCTCAATGGTTAGCGGAAACGCTTCAGCTGCCGGTAATGGGTGTTGGGCCGTACTAAACAGTGCAGCACTGGCATTAGCGGTCAACAGAAGCAACAAGCCAAAAACCTGTACACCATGGCGTAATCCACTATTAATCCACGATATCTGCATATACAACCTTTCTCTTGTACGTTTTATTTGTTTGTAGGCCCTTGATTGTGTTACAAAGGAGCGCTTAATTATAGCGTTTTGGCTTACCCATAGGCCATTATTTACCCGTTTTTACTGTTAGAGATATACCATGACCGATCGCCGTATCGAAGACCTGAACATTGCCAGCCAACAGGTACTGACCTCACCCGAAGATTTAAAGAGCCAATTACCGGCCACCAGTGCCATTGCTGACAGCGTAATGCAAGCTCGCCAGACCGTTAAAAATATATTGGATGGAACCGACCATCGCCTATTTATTGTCATTGGGCCATGCTCGATTCACGATACCGAAGCCGCGTTAGATTATGGGCGCCGCCTGGCAATATTGGCCGACGAACTAAAAGACACCTTGTACATTGTGATGCGAGTTTACTTTGAAAAGCCGCGTACCACAGTGGGTTGGAAAGGCTTAATTAACGACCCTCATTTAGATGGCACCTTTGATATTGAAACGGGTTTGCATATCGGCCGTAAACTGATGCTGGACCTTGCTACCATGGGCTTACCCCTAGCCACGGAAGCTTTAGACCCTATTTCCCCACAATATCAATCGGATCTTTGGACTTGGGCTGCCATCGGCGCACGCACCACAGAATCACAAACCCACCGCGAGATGTCCAGTGGCCTTTCATGCCCAATTGGGTTTAAAAACGGCACCGACGGTGGTCTCACAGTGGCCTTTAATGCCCTTGAATCCATGGCATCGCCCCACTCGTTCCTCGGCGTTAACCCTCAAGGACAAGTGGCCATCACCCGCACCAGCGGCAACCAATATGGTCATGTGGTATTACGAGGTGGTGGCGGCAAGCCTAACTATGACTCAGTTAATATTGCGTTGTGCGAACAAGCTTTAGAAAAAGACGGCTTGTCTGGCAACATTATGGTTGATTGCAGTCACGCCAACTCCAGTAAAGACCCATCCATCCAACCTTTGGTGATGGACAATATTGCCCAGCAAATCAATGAAGGTAATGAGTCTATTGTGGGTTTGATGATTGAAAGCAACATTAACTGGGGCAATCAATCGATTCCAGAGGATTTGTCGCAATTACAATACGGCATTTCTGTCACCGATGCATGTATCGACTGGGATACCACTGAATCCAGCATGCGCGACTTGGCGAACAAGTTGCAAGATAGTTTAAGTAAACGCAAGCGGTTGCGCTAAAAGCACATCCGAGAAACAAAAAAGCCAGCGCTATGCTGGCTTTTTTTGCTGCGTCGACAATACCTACATATAAGCATTGTCGGTATTGGTATGGTCGGTAACATCTCTGACTGCGCCGATGCCAGGTACTTTTTCCATGAGGATTTTTTCGACGCCTTCTTTCAGCGTCATCGACACCGAGCTACAGCCTTGGCAACCACCGCCAAACCGTAACACTGCAACGTTAACATTGTCTTCATTAACCACTCCCACAAGACTAACATCGCCACCATGTGACGCCAAACCTGGGTTTACCTCCGTGTACAGGTGGTAATTAACCTGTGCATCTAAGGGACTGTCGGCTGTAACCTGAGGCATTTTGGCATTAGGTGCTTTAATGGTTAACTGGCCACCCATACGGTCGGCGCTGTAATCAACGAAGGCATCCTCAAGGTAATCTACGCTGGCAGGATCAACGTAAACCCTAAAGTGTTCAAGGTCAGTGAATTCGTCCGTGATTTTCACTTCATCTGGTCGACAGTAGGCCAAGCAGGTCTCGGCGTTAGGTGTGCCAGGGTCGGTAACGAAGATACGTACTGAGATCCCCTCAACATCTTGTTTAGATAACAATTCGGCAAGGTACTCTTGAGCGCTGGCGGTAATTTCTAGGTAATCCACTATTTTTTCCTGTGTTGCTCCCTATGAAGTGAAAACGTGGGGAGACGATACTCTGATATAGGCCGTATTATATACCCTACTGTTTTACTTGGGTATTAATTTTGAAGCTTCAGCAAAAAAGCATATAATAGCCGCTCAATGCTATAAAATGTCGTTACATGTCGCCTACACCACTATCAACCTCTATGTTACCTACTAAGCCATCACTAACGGGTTTAATGCAACTGGCGTTGCCGTTAAGCGGTGCGATGTTATCACAGGCCTTGCTTGGTCTAGTAGATACCGCCCTGGTGGGCCACCTCGGTGGCCTAGCCTTGGCGAGTGTGAGTATTGGTAGTTATTTGGTGTTTATATTAGCGGCCTTGTTAACCGGCTTTGGCACCGGCTTACACACCTACGTGAGCCACAGCAAAGTTGCGTCAACCTGGCTCAGTTCTGGGTTATGGTTTGGGTTTACTTTAGCTATAATACTCAGCGCCGTAGCCGTCATTGCGGCACCAGAAGTCATTGCAGCCTTCGTGCTAGACGATCGCATTAATAGCTTGGCGCTACACTACACACAATGGCGTCTATGGGGTTTGCCTGCCATCGTGTTGAGCATTGCCATGAGAGTCTATTGGAGTCACCAAGGACAGCCATGGCAATTTGTCAAAATACTCCTGGTGGCTCATTTGGCCAACGTACCCATAAGTTACGCCTTAATTTATGGTCTGGGAGTTCCGGCTATGGGTGCTTCGGGTGCAGCGCTAGGTACTAGCATTGCGCTTTGGCTCGGTGCCTTAATGCAATGGATACACTTTGCTAGAGCCCAAAACTCGGTACAAATTCGCGCACCTCAACTTGACCAAATTAGACAACTCGCTCACCTCAGTTGGCCATCAATGGTGCAGCAATTTGCATTCGCTATGCACTTAGCCGTGTTTATGTGGGTGTTGAGCCGTTTGGGAGCCTCTGCTTTAGCGGCCACCTTTAGCGTACTCAATATCGGTTTACTACTGGTATTACCTGCAGTCGGCTTGGGGCAAGCGGCATTAAGCCTTATAGGCAAGGCCATTGCACAACAAGACGCAACGCTTGTTAAGCAGTGGAGTCGATTGATATTGGCCACCGGCCTGCTCAGTTCCGTGGCGTTATTGATATTGGTATGGTTGGGACGTGACCTATTGGCTAACCTGCTGTTGGTGAGTCGTGAATTACAGAACTTAACCAGCGTTGCGTTACCCTGGTATGCACTGGCGATGGTATTAGAAACCCTAATTATCATCCTCAGTCGCTGTCTGATAGTGGCAGACCAGCGAAAACGGACTATGATATGGGTCAGCTTAGGTCAATGGGGCTTATTTTTGCCACTGATGATTTGGTGTATACCCAGTTATGGCTTTATCATGGTTTGGTGGCTACACATAGGTTATCGCGCCATTGTCAGCGCCGTTTTGTGGGTTAACTGGCAACAATACTTACAACAGCTGAAGACACAAGGACAGGCAAGCTAAATGCATACCGAATCAGTTATATTTTCCTTCTTTTTGATTTTTACCGGCGCAGCGCTGCTAGCAACCTTATCGCTGTATTTTCGCCAACCTTTGCTATTAGCCTATATTGCATTAGGCGCTTGTCTGGGCCCATTTGGTTTAGCGTGGGTGGTAGACACGGAGTTGTTAGCCGATGTATCCCATGTGGGCATCATATTTTTGTTGTTTCTTATCGGTTTAGACATGCAACCGAGCCACTTGTTACAAATGCTGCGCAAAGGCTATATGGTGGCTTTTATCAGCTCGCTAGCGTTTGCCTTGTTAGGTTATGGCGTGGCAGTCGCGTTTGGCTTTAACACCATTGATAGCTTAATCATTGGTGCTTCTACTATGTTTTCCAGTACTATCATTGGTATTAAGCTACTACCTACAACCGTATTGCACCACAAACAAACGGGCGAACTGGTGGTGGGCTTGTTGTTATTACAGGACTTAATTGCCATCATTTTACTGACCTTGCTCACCACCTTAGGACAGCAATATAGCCAAGGCTTGGACTTAACCCTCAATACCGACCTATTATTAAGTTTAGCCGCGGTGCCGTTATTAATGTTGGCCGCTTTAGCCACGGTTCGCTGGGTGTTATTGGTACTGATTCAAAAGTTCGACCGCTTTCATGAGTACATTTTCTTACTGGCCTTGGGTTGGTGTTTGGGGCTCGCAGAGTTAGCCCACAGCATCGGTCTGTCGGCAGAAATAGGCGCCTTTATTGCAGGTGTGAGCTTAGCTTCTAGCCCCATTAGCCAATACATTGCCATTAACTTAAAACCCATTAGGGACTTCTTTTTAGTATTGTTTTTCTTTTCCATCGGTGCCAGCTTTAACTTCCCCATGATGCATTCGATCTGGCTGCAGTGTTTAGTACTGGCGATATTAGTGATTAGTATCAAACCATTGGTCTTTGGGTTGATTATTCGGCCCATCTGCAAGTCAAAGTCCACCGCTTGGGAAGTGGGTTTTAGGCTAGGTCAAACCAGTGAGTTTTCTATTCTCATTGCCACTTTAGCTGCTTCCAGCATGTTGATTACCGACACGGCATCGTTGCTTATTCAAGCCACGGCCATCATTACCTTTGTGGCCTCTTCTTACCTTGTGGTATGGAACTTTAAGTCCCCCATCGCCGTGAAGGACCATTTACGCCACGACTAAAAAAGCCCCATCGGCAAAACCGATGAGGCTGGTGACAGCTGAGCTAAGTCTAATGCGGTTTAGTTCATTACTTTAACTTGAGTTTTAATCAGTACTTCTGCACGACGGCTGCTGGCTAAATTTTCAACGCCGTTTTCATCCATCACTGGGCGCCCTTCACCTTGCGCAAACGTGGATGTGGTTCTAACATCACGAGCCGCTAAGTAAGCCGCAATAGCATCCACACGACGTTGAGAGAGATCCAAGTTGTAGCTGGCCTCACCACGGGTGTCGGCATAGCCAACTATCTGAACAGCCAATAACTGCTCGGCGCCACGAGATGCTTCAAGCAATTTATATAATGCCACTTTGGCGGCCATATCTAGTGTTGAGCTGTCGGTTGCGAAGTTAATTTTGGCTTCGTGAGGCACGACCTTAAGCACTGGTTGAGCAGCTGGTTCCACCTTCTCTACCACTTCTACAACCGACTTTTCCATCACCTCTGGCAAATGGCACGAATCGCGTTCTAGGCTGGCAAAATCAAACGCACTCACACATTCGCCATCCGTCGTCACAACATTATGACCGTCAGTGGTCTTCCAGACCGTATTGAATCCATGCTCGCCATGGCCCCAAGATGAGGTTGCCACTAAAGCCACTGCTAAACCTAAAACTGTCTTATTAAATTTCATTATCAAACCACTCCACATCAATCGATTACACAGGGTTACTCCCCGTGATATCAAATATAGAATAGAATTTTTGATTTTCTGTAAAATTTAATAAAAACAGCAATAAATTTTAATTCGGCACTCTCATGGTGACTAATTCTTCAGCACTGGTTGGGTGAATGCCAATGGTGGCATCGAAGTCGGCTTTAGTGGCCCCGGCTTTTATTGCCACACCAAAACCTTGCAACATTTCTCCAGCACCTTCACCCACAATGTGTAACCCGATCACTCTATCACTCGCTTTATCCACAATGAGCTTCATAAAGCTACGTTCATTGCAGCCACTGAGTGTATGTTTCATAGGTTTAAAGTCGGAGCTGTACACGTCTATCTGGGGATATTGGTCGCGGGCTTGCTGCTCAGTTAAACCAATGGTGCCAACGTTGGGTTGAGTGAATACTGCAGTAGGTATAAACTCGTAATCCATGTTTTTTGAGCCGTCTCCATACCAATGGTTCACCAACGTCATGGCCTCTGCCAAAGCCACCGGTGTGAGTTCAATGCCTCCGGTAACATCACCCAGCGCGTAAATACTGTTGATGTTGGTCTGGAATTTATCGTTGACCGCAATGGTACCACTGGCTGTTGTTTGGACGCCGACACGTTCAAGGCCTATACCCTGCAAGCGTGGATTGCGTCCAATCGCCATGAGCACTTGATCGACCTGGCGACTGGAGCCATCGTTAAACGTCACCAACAAGCTGCCGTCAGCTTGCTTTTCTACATTTTTGATCTGGCTTTGGTAGGTTAACGCTATGCCCTGTTTGCGCATTTCTTGGTCTACAAACTGACGCACGTCTTGGTCGAATCCACGCATGATCAAGTCACCGCGGTAAGACACTTCAACCTGACTGCCTAAACCCTGGAAAATACAGGCAAATTCAAGTGCAATGTAACCCGCACCCACCACAAGCAATCGCTTAGGAAACTCGGGTAAGTCAAAAATCTGATCCGAGCTAATGAGTAGATCCGCGTAATCTACAGCTGGGATATTAGGCGTGCCGCCGGTGGCAATAACGATGCGCTGGGCCGTGTAATCTTGGCCTGATACGGTCACTGTGTGAGCATCTTTTAACTCTGCATATCCGGCAATTATTTGCGCACCGGAGTTGTTTAATAAGTTGCTATAGATGGCATTTAGACGGCTAATCTCTTGCTTTTTGTTGGCTACCAAGGTCGGCCAATCAAATTTAACGGGCGCTACCTGCCAGCCAAACCCTGCAGCATTTGCCACATCATGGCTAAAGTGGCTGGCGTAGGTATACAGTTTTTTAGGCACACAACCCACGTTAACACAGGTGCCTCCCAATGCGCGGTCATCTGCTACGGCAACTTTAGCGCCTGCGGCGGCGGCCATGCGTGCTGTCCTCACACCACCAGAACCGGCGCCAATGACAAACACATCAAAATCATAACTCATATCTTTTTTCTCTAGTCGTGGGCTGCAAACACCAAGCTACATTCCTAACCGCACTTGCATTACAATAGCCGCAAAGTTTATCAGCCTTGAATCGGCTTTGTCGGTTTAAAATTACCTAATACGAGTTTTTTATGTACCTAGTTTCTTTTAACATTAACAGTATTCGTGCGCGTATTGCGCAATTAGAGGCCATCAAAAAGCAATACATGCCTGTTGTGATAGGCCTGCAAGAGACCAAAGTACAAGACCTTGAATTTCCCATTGGCGAGACTCAACGATTAGGTTACGAAACTATATTTCATGGCCAAAAAGGCCATTATGGTGTTGCGCTAATGACCAACCTACCCATTCTGAAGACCATTAAAGGCCTGCCCGGAGACACCGAAGAAGCGCAAAAACGTTTAGTAGGGGCGCTTCTACAGTTACCTAACGGCGAAACCATGACGGTGCTTAATGGGTATTTCCCGCAAGGTGAAAACATCGACCACGCCACAAAATTCCCGGCTAAACGTGATTTTTATGCAGGCCTAACCCAATTACTCGCAGATGAATACCACAACAGTGATCATATTGTGGTGATGGGTGACATAAATATTGCTGCCAGCGATGTTGATATTGGTATCGGCGATGACAACCGTAAACGCTGGCTAAAAACGGGTAAAGCCAGCTTTCAACCGGTTGAACGGGAGTGGCTAGAGCGGCTGATGCAGTTTGGCTTAACCGACAGTTATCGTGCACTACATCCGCAGCAACAACACTACTCATGGTTTGACTACCGTAGCAAAGGCTTCGATCGAGAGCCGCGCCGCGGCCTTAGAATTGATCAGATATTACTCACTCAAAGCCTACAAAGCCAAGTGAGCGAAGCGGGAATTGATTATGGGATCAGAGGCATGGAAAAACCGTCCGACCACTGCCCAATTTTTGTGCGATTAGACCTATGACTAAGGGATATATAAATTACAAAGCATATGTTATTTGGTTATAATTAAGCTTTCTAATATTTTAGAATCAATTATTGTACCTATTAGTATCTGGACTACAATTAATAAATCATACACCCTTAGACTCAATAAGCACTAATATAAGTGCGGAGATAATCGCCCATGGCAACCCACACCCAACCCTCTAATCAAGCGGCTGATGACCTTAAAAGTAACGCCAAAATTGCGGCTACGATGCTTAAAGCGATTGCCAATGAAAGTCGTTTGCTCATCTTGTGCAATTTGGAAGGCACAGAACTTTCGGTTACCGAACTTAACGACCATCTAGACCTTAGCCAGTCAGCGTTATCTCAACACCTTGCGGTATTGCGTAAAGATGGTTTGGTGAAAACCCGCAGGGAATCGCAAACCATCTATTATTCGCTGTCTGACGTACGGGCTTCTAAAGTCATTAAAACCTTACACGAGTTATACTGCTCGTAACTAAAGCTCAAATATCTTGCCCGGGTTCATAATGTTTTTAGGATCCAGGGCACGTTTGATTAAGGCCATAGTGTGTACTGCCTTAGCGCCATGTTCTTCAATTAAATAATCCATTTTTCTAAGTCCAATACCGTGTTCACCGGTACAAGTACCCTGCAACGCCAACGCTTGCTGTACCAAATAATGACTCAGCTGTTTAGCGGCTAACACTTGGGCTTGGTTATCTGGGTAAAATGGAATTAAAAGATGGAAGTTTCCATCGCCCACATGCCCCACCAATGGACAATTAAAACCCAACTCCAACGCTTTGGCTTCGGCTAACTCGATGCATGTGGCTAAGTTAGAGATAGGCACACAGACATCAGTACTAATGACACTGGCGCCAGGATTAAGCGCCATGCCAGCAAAATAGGCTTTATGCCGTGCCGTCCATAACTGGTTACGCTGCTCCAAGGTTTCGGCCCAGCGGAAGCCTTGCGCGTCATATTCTTGCGCCACCGACTCCACCAACTCAATTTGTTCATCAACACTGACTTTAGAGCCGTGGAACTCCATAAACAAGGTCGGTTGAGCCGTAAAATTTTGCAGTTTTGAATAGTCAATACAGGCGCCCATTTGGCAACTGTTAAGTAATTCAATACGGGCCAGCGGCACGGCTAACTGCATACATTCAATCACGCACTGTGCGGCCTGGCTTACTGTGGCAAAGCCACACACAGCAGACCGAATTTGTTCGGGCACAGGAAAGATGCGTAATCTCAGTTCGGTAATAATGCCTAGTGTGCCTTCAGCGCCGACATATAGATGCGTTAAATCGTACCCAGCAGCACTTTTTCTTGCCCGCCCGCCGGTTTCGATAACATCACCATTAGGCGTAACAACAGTAAGCCCCAGCACCACTTCCTTCATGGTGCCATAACGCACTGCGTTGGTGCCAGAGGCTCGAGTCGAAGCCATGCCGCCCAAACTGGCATTAGCACCGGGATCTAGGGGGAAAAACAACCCACTGGTCTTGAGTTCGTAATTGAGTGACTCACGAGTGACACCCGCTTGTAACTTAACGTCAAAATCTTCGGCATTAATTTCCAACACTTGGTCCATACCCGTTAAATCAATACTGACACCGCCATTGACGGGCACTAGCTGACCCTCCAGTGAAGTGCCGGCTCCAAATGGGATGACGGGGATGCAGTATTCGCTGCAAATGCCTACGGCCTTTGCAACGGCCTCTGTACTATCCAGCATGAGCACCGCCTCAGGCATGGCGTCACTAATGTAGCCCTCTCCGGTACTGTGTTCTTGGCGGATATTAGTATTGTCACTGTAGCGATCACCAAACACGGTTTTTAGCTGTGCAAGGCCTTGTTTTGTTGCAGTCATTGAGTCAGTTCCAATAGTGTTAGTTAGGGTTGGATTTGGCGATACCACCGTCTGCACGATCACGGTTGATAAAGTGCTGCATGTCGTCTGGCACTACACTCAAGCCAGGTAACTGCATCCATATACGTAATAATAAACGGTATTTAGAGGGTTCGTCCCAGTCTTCATAATCGGTGCGTGCATGCATAAGAAAACGGTTGTTTACAAACTGCATGTCGCCGGGCTGTAACATGGTTTCCAAGTATAACTCAGGGCGGTACCACAATACGTCTTTGAGTGCGGTCTGTGCGGTGACTTCAATATGATCACTCGCCATGCCATCGCGCTCTTGGTAAAACTCGCTAAAACCAGGGATGTAATGGGCTATAAATTCGCCTTTATCAGCAAACTTAAATACCGGAATTTTATAAGGGGTATAGAGTTCAGTGTCACCGCGGTCGGGGGTGGTGCGCATATAGGGATAACCCTGATACAAGGTCGACATGAGTTCGGGTTTTTCGGCCAATAAAACGTTATGTACTGAGGCTGCACTCATAACCCGGCTTAAACCACCCGTTTTGCCCTTGCGAATCGACATCAACCCCACCAAATCGGCGGTTGGGTCGCGGTGCATAATAAATTCACCACCGTTATGGTATGGCCGGCGATCTACCGGGTCTTGTTTGTCAATCACTTCGCCAATGTAGTCGCCACGGTAACTTTGCGACACAGGGATGCCTAAGTGTAGGGAAATACCAAAGTAAGCTAACTTCACTTGGTCTATGGTGTAATTACCCACCTCAAACCCAGACAACTTAGCCAACCCACGACCATAACCCAAGACCTCTTGCATGGCTTCTGCGGTATCGCTAAACGACGGCAATATAAAATCCGACTGTGTCAGTGATGAGAGCTCGATATCACTGTCACTGAGCTTTTTAACTGCTACATCCAGCTCTTGTAAGGTTTGCTCAGACAGTTGAAACACCCAGCTTGAGTCAGCTTCAATTTGTTTACGATCCCACACCGCTGGGCCGGTAATGGGTTGCATTTGTTGTCCTACACCTGCGAAGTCCTTAACCATCAGTTTTACCTTTTATTATTTAACGTGGGTTTACTCTAGAGGTTTTTGTATGATATAAAAAATACATAATAACTATGGATATCCATCGTTTTTTCTTATACATAGGGGTACTGCAAATGAACCTTAAGCAATTAAAGTATTTTTTAACCATCGCCGAGACGGGTAGCATGTCGGCCGCAGCGCGTGCGCTATTTGTGGCGCAGCCTGCGCTAAGCCTACAGGTGGCCAACTTAGAGGCCGAGTTAGGCGTGTGCTTGTTTAATCGTAGTGTTAAAGGCGTGACTTTGACCGGTGCCGGCACAAAACTAATCGACCATGCCCGCACGATCACCCGCCAAGTTGAGGCGGCTAAAGACCACGTTAGTTCAGACTCTTTTTCGCCCCGTGGCGAAGTCCGTTTGGTGATAGACGGCTCTAAAGCCTACACCCTACTGGCGCCGTTATTGCAACGATGTGCAATCCAGTACCCTAATATCACGCTCAGTGTAACAGATGCAATGAGTACCCACGCGGCCCAAGCCTTGATGGCGGGGAAAGTCGACATGGCGGTTATCCCAGGGGCGGAAGACTTATTGTCTGTAGAGGTCACGCCCTTGTACCGAGAGCCGCTCCACCTTATTGGCAAACACTTAGATCAGTATGCGCTGGACGGTTGCATCCAATTTTCTCAATTACAGAAATTGCCATTAGTGGCCCCCAGTAAAGGCTTTAACTTGCGCCATCATATCGACGAGGCTGCATTGCAGGCGCAACTGCCTTTGAACATCAAATACCAGCAAGACACAGGACTGTCGTTACGCTGTTTGGCTCATCATGGTATGGCTCACGCCATTTTACCACGCGATGTCATGGCGGCAGAATTACGCTTGGGGGAACTAGAGTCGGCAAAAATAATCGACCCACCCATTCAGCGGGTGCATTCGTTAGTACAATTGTCCACCCAAGCACCGTCCCACGCTATGCAGGCCGTGGCTTCATTGCTCAGCACGTTAGTTGCCGATTTGTGCGCCAACGGCACGTTGGATGGTCAATATTTGGCCCACTAAAAAGCCCCCGACTAGTTTCCTAAGCGAGGGCTTTTTAATTCGTATTGAAACTTAGTTAAGCACTGAGTTCCAACAATAACTTGTTCAAGCGAGAAACGTAAGCCGCTGGGTCTTCTAGTTGACCACCCTCAGCCAACTGGGCTTGATCAAACAATACGCGGGTCAACTCGCCAAAACGATCTTCATCCGCTTCGTCGTTTAACTTGGCCACCAATGGGTGCTCAGGGTTAAGTTCAAAGGTAGGCTTTGTGGCTGGCATGGCTTGTCCAGCAGACTCCATAATACGGCGCATTTGCAGACCCATATCATCTTCACCAACCACCAAACAAGCGGGTGAATCGGTCAAGCGGTGAGTAATACGAACACTTTCAACCTGCTCTTCAAGTAAACCTTTAACGCGCTCTACAAGGCCCTCGTATTGCTTGGCTTGCTCTTCTTGTTCTTTCTTTTCGGCTTCGTCTTCAACTTCACCGAGGTCTAGAGCACCTTTAGCCACGTCTTGTAGCTGGGTACCGTCAAACTCCATCATGTGCGACATTAACCATTCGTCTACACGTTCAGACAGCAACAAGACTTCAATGCCTTTCTTGCGGAAGATCTCTAAGTGAGGGCTATTCTTAGCCGTGTTATGGTTGTCGGCAACCACATAGTAAATCTTATCTTGGCCTTCTTGCATGCGGCCTTTGTATTCGGTCAAGCTGTGCATTTGCTCCACTTTGTCATCTGTACTAGAGGCAAAGCGTAACAGGTTGGCAATCTTTTCTTTATTGCCATGGTCTTCTGCAGGGCCTTCTTTCATCACCTGACCAAATTCTTTCCAGAAGGTGGCGTATTGCTCTGGCTTTTTCTTGGCCATTTTTTCCAGCACATCCAATACACGCTTAGTTAACGCTGCACGCATAGAGTCGATGACGGGATCTTTTTGTAAAATTTCACGAGACACGTTTAAAGACAGGTCGTTGCTGTCTACCACACCTTTCATAAAGCGTAAGTACATAGGCAAGAACTGCTCGGCTTCGTCCATGATAAACACCCGCTGAACGTATAGCTTAAGGCCACGGCTGGCTTCACGCTGATATATGTCCATCGGTGCCTTAGCAGGAATGTACAACAGGCTGGTATATTCTAGCTTTCCTTCAACCTTATTGTGAGACCAGGTTAACGGCTCTTGGAAATCATGGGAGATGTGTTTGTAAAACTCATGATATTGTTCGTCTTCGACTTCTGAACGAGACTTAGTCCAAAGGGCTGTGGCTGAGTTTACGGTTTCTTCTTCAGGCTCTTGTTTATCCGCATCTTCACCGTAATGCTCTTTCATCATGATCACTGGGATAGAAATGTGGTCTGAGTACTTACGCACCAAGCTACGCAGGCGGAAACCTTCGGCAAATTCACTTTCGTCGGCTTTAAGGTGCAAGATAATTTCTGTACCACGGCCAGCTTTTTCAACCTGAGCAATGTCAAACTCACCTTCGCCCTTTGAGCGCCAAGAAACGCCTTCAGACGTGTCCGTTCCAGCTTTACGGGTGATGACTTCAACTTCATCTGCAACGATGAAAGAAGAATAAAAACCAACACCAAACTGACCGATTAGCTGCGAATCTTTTTGTTGGTCGCCGGTTAGGTTCTGCAAAAATTCAGAGGTGCCCGATTTCGCAATGGTGCCCAAGTGGGAAATCACATCTTCACGGGTCATGCCAATACCGTTGTCGCTGATGCTCAGTGTATTGGCTTGTTTATCGAAGTTGATGCGAATCGCTAGATCACTGTCATCGCCATATAGGCTGCCGTCGGATACGGCAGCAAAACGCATTTTGTCAGCCGCATCGGATGCGTTCGAAATAAGTTCACGTAAAAAGATTTCCTTGTTGCTGTACAAGGAATGAATCATCAAATGTAAAAGCTGCTTAACTTCGGTTTGAAAACCTAATGTTTCGGTGCCGTTTTCTGTTTCAGTGCTCATGGCGTGTTGTTTCTCCGTAAATCATGGGCTGCGCAATTTTTTTAAATAGACGCGAGTAAAAATGGTTACGGAAACAATGATGGGGGTGGCTTGAACGATTTCAAGCCGTTTGGGGATTTAACCTACTAATTAGACCTCTTCACCTAATAGAAAGTGGGCTCTCGCTGTGGCAATAGGTTCGTCATGGCTAGTTTGCCATGCTGTAACGTGAACGTTAGCGATTCGTTTACCCTGACGCACCAAAGTACAGCTGGCAAAGGTTGGTTTCACCTTGCCGGCTCTAATGTAATCAATAGAAAAGTTTATGATTTTGGGTAGCGTAGGCTCTTGGGTAGTAAGCATTTGTGCCAAAGCAGCAGCGACCTCCATAAAGCCTGCCACTACGCCGCCATGCAAGGCTGGCGAAATAGGATTGCCTACATTGCCGGGATCAGTACCTAGGGTAAACAGCCATCCTTGCTCGTCTTGAACGATCTCTACACCAATAAATTTTGCATAAGGAACAAAGTCGAGTATGGCGCTATAGTCGTTGTGCTGTTTACACGTTTGTATGAGCTGTTTAAGATTCATAGGATCGCCTCCTTTGAACCTATTTTCACAAACCCGCCGGCACCCCACGTTTTTCCACTGCGCATAAACGTGGCTACGCAGTGAACAATAGGGTCATTGGGGTCGTCTTGATACGCATAACCCCGTGTAAAACATACACTACGGGTGATTTTGTAACATTCTGCCCAGGCGTAGATAGAACCCTTATTATTGGCACGACGCATGTGGTCAATACGTAAATCTAAGGTGGGACAAAATTCGGTTTGCGGTAACGCTGCGGTAATAGAAAACCCACACACGGTATCCATCATGGTGGTGAGAATACCACCGTGAATGTACCCTTCAGGGTCCATTCCAGATATCTCTGGGTTGTAGGGTAATTCTAGAGTGAGTTTGCCATCTGCGGCGGTAATGATTTTCATGCCTAACTTTTTACAATGGGGCAATATTTGTAAAAAGTTATTGGCCTGTGCCAAACGTTTTTGTTCATCCATAACGACCGTATCTCTTTAAACGTTAGATCAGATGATAGTCTACCAAGGTTTTACGGTTCTTCGAGTCATTAGAACCCTTGAGTTCTGCAAGCGAACTGGAGTTAAATTCGCGGCTGTAGAGAATATAAACCACCGCCGTGGTGGTGATCATAAATGCTGCAGGATGTATGGTCCAGGTGAGCACCGCCAGACTGTAATAGTACGCCCGCAGACCAAAGTTAAAGTTATTGCCGGCCATCGACAATACTTTGGCAGAGCGGTTAACGTGGTCCATCAGGTCCTTGTTGGCAGAAATATCACCATGCACCACCGGCGCGCTGGAAATCATTACCGTGGCAAAGCCATATTGCCTCAGGCTCCAGGTAAACTTAAAAAAGGCATACACGAACAAGAGCGTTAGTATAAACAGTTTAAACTGCCATTCTAGAGCGGATTGCGGCGGTAAAAATGGAATACCTTTACCTATATGCACCACATCGTCGGTGTACCCCACCAAGGTCACTAAACCGGCCAAAACCAGCAAGCTAGACGAGGCGAACAGCGTCACATAGCGTTCTAAGTTGGCCACCGCACCAATGTCAGCCATCCTCATATCGCGGCCAATCATACGTGTCATCCAGCGCTGCCGGTAGGCGTGCAACACCCCTGCTAACGAGTCTTTACGCCTGGAGGCACGAATAGCGTAGGCCTGGTAACCCCGCACTGCAACCACAAACCACGATAGAGCTAACAGATTCCAACCTTGATCTGACAACACCGAAGCAATGTAGTGCGTAATAGAGTCCATCGAAGCTAGCTCTGTTCTTGGTGTTGTTGGAACACCGACTTTTGCTTCTTTTTGGTGGCTAAACCTTTTTGCTTACGCGTTTGATAACTCGTCGCAGAAAAAGGCTTTGGCGCAGGTTTGGTCTTTTTGTTTGGGCTAAAGGTTGCGCCGGAAACGGCGGGCATCTTCTTTTTGGCACGGGTCATGGCTGTTGGGCTCAGTGATTTATTGGTTAACTCTTGGCGCCATTTTATCACGCTTAAGTGGCAGATGGTGGGCCGTGCTTTTATTTGTTCTAACATCGCCCTGCCAACAGACCAAAAAGGCTTAGCTTCCGCTGCGCATGGCATTAATGAGCTTTAACAGACGCTGCTAAATAAACTTTCGTATTTAGGTTTCATGACCGGCCATGTGAGGTGCCCTACAGAGCTAGCCACTTGGTTACCTTGCTGCATGGCTCGGCCCAGTTTTTGGATCAGGCATGCCGCCGCCACAGACTCTTTGAGGGGTTCCTCCACGTTAGATGTATACAAGTAGTCCAAACCAAACAGTTCTGGGTAAACCAAGCGGTTGGGCAAAATAGGGATACAACCGAGTTGTACGGCTTCTAACACCGATAGTCCTTGAAACTCATGTAATGCAGTGGACAACACCATGTCGGCACCCGCCAACCAGCTTAAATAGTGATGACGTGACTCGGCATAACCGAATTGAACAATGTGACTAGAAAATTCAGTGGCTATTTGCTCGAACTCAACGGGTTGTTGGCGAAACTGCTGACCTAAAATGCACAATTCAAACTTCACACCCCTTGTAACCAGCTGCCTTAATAGGTTTTGTAGTTGTTTTGGGCCCTTGTCGTACTCCCACCGTGCAGCCCATACTAATCTCAATGGAGTGTGGTCGCCTGCCCTTTTAGGCCACAGCGACTCAAAGGCCTTTGGCGGTTTAAGGGCCTTCAGCGAATTGAGAGGCACGGGCAATATAATGCTCTTTTCCTCTAACAGTTGAGCCACATTGACCGGCATTCTGTCGGGTAATTGACTCAGCATTTGGGTGACACCCGTAATAAAACTTTGTTGATTGTAATGGCTGTTAAATATCAATTTATCGGCCGCTATGGCGCCGTAAAGGGTTACTATTTTTGGGCCCAGGTGGTTTTTTTGATTAGCCCGACTCGGTGGATATTCAAACTGGTTTTCATGGAAGTATAATATCGACGGTATGGTTGCAAGGTTAGGCACCATACCTTTTAGGGCAGAGAGATCCACCATTGAAGTCGCAACAATCAGGTCGTAGTGTTGATCTAAGGTAGGTCTTTCCCCCAGCGCCCATTGCATGCTGTTACCGCGAATACGCCAGCTAAAGTGACGCCCTGGCAGCACTAGCTGGGTCCAATCATGTCCTGGGAACTGTGCCACTAGCCCTTCACGCCAATACTTATGGCTTTGAGCATCATAGGCCGAAAGTAAAAGTATACGCATCAATTACCCGAGATTAACCAAAAAGCGAGACACTAAACGGCAAAACAGTTCGGGTTTTTCGGCATGTAACCAGTGGCCACAACCAGCCATTATTTTAAGCTGCGTGTGGGGCAAAAGTGTTTCAAATGCAGTTTGGTGTTGGGGCAGAATATAAGCAGACTCCGCACCTTTTATCACCAGTGTCGGGCCTACATAGCCGGTACCACTTGCTGCGG
Source organism: Oceanospirillaceae bacterium (assembly GCA_029938085.1). Taxonomy (GTDB): domain Bacteria; phylum Pseudomonadota; class Gammaproteobacteria; order Pseudomonadales; family Balneatricaceae; genus Njordibacter. The sequence continues at coordinate 68,432 of JAPYOS010000004.1, forward strand.
CTTGCGGTGCTGCACTGATAGCTGCATAGTTTTCTTCAATCGCTGCTAGGTTGTAGCGTAAACAAAACTCGCCCGCTTCATTTTTATACAGGCTTTTAAGCAAAAACTGACACACCCTTGGGTCCGGCTCATATTGAGTTAACAGATCGAGCGCTTGTTTGCGGGACTTAAGGTGGACCAAGTCGATCTGATTGAGACCTTGTATGATGCTTTGATGACGGGGTTCGTAGGCGACTGGCGCGATATCAGCCACCAGTAGACTACGTAGCCGCTGAGGGTGGTGTAGAGCCAGTTGAATAGCCACTTTGCCACCCATGGAGTGGCCTAACAAATCGACCTTGCCTAGCCCCATCGCATCCATGCTTTCAATCACGTCGGCCGCCATGGACGAGTAATCCATAAATACATCATGTGCAGACATGCCGTGGTTACGTAGGTCCATGGTAATGACATGGCGATCTTGTGCCCACACCAAGGCTTGGCTACGCCAATTATCTTGGGCACCAAATAACCCATGCAAAACCACAAAAGGAGACTTACCACCGATGTTGAACTGTTGGTAATTGAGTTGCATTAGCTCACATCAACATCGACTTCTTCTACTGGAATTTCGAAGTCGTGGACTTGCTGCCATTCTTGACCTGGTTCTCGTTCCCAAACCGTGCCGGCGTTATGGTCTAACAAGCCATCTAGGCTTTCATCCACCTCACACATTGGAGCCAAGGGAAACGGCTCTAGATTGGCGAATTCAGCTAAAAACTCAGATGTTTCGTAGCCGGTAAATAGGCGCCAACCGGTGTCGTTGCTATGTTCAGGAATGGTTTTGTACATAAATCGAACAGGCAAGGCATTATCACCTAAGGCCAGTTTAGAAACTCGTGCCATGTGGCCATGGCGTGTTTGACGAGGTTTTGTAGACATTGTTTATTCCGTTAATCCTAAGTGCTGAGCGTGATAACGCAGGTGTTCTTCGATGAAACTGCTGATGTAGTAGTAACTATGGTCATAACCTTCGCGCTCGCGGTAATCCAAAGGATGTTGCAGCTTTTCACAGGTGGCGTTAAACAACGCAGGCATCAGCTGGTCAGCGTAAAACGGATCGCTAGAACCTTGGTCGATAAACAATGCTTGAGGCGCAATACCCGCAGCATGGTTGCTTTGTACGAGTTGATTAGCGTCCCATTGAGCCCAGCCAGCTTTGTCTGTGCCAATATAAGCGGTAAGGCCTTTTTGGCCCCAAGGGCACTGAGAAGGCGAAGTGATTGGAGCAAAAGCAGACACGGATGCGTATTGACCCGGATTTTTTAGAGCACATATTAGTGCGCCGTGGCCACCCATGGAATGGCCACTTATAGCGGCTTGGGCAGTAACTGCAAAGTTATCTTGAACAAGGCTAGGCAGCTCTTGGGTAACGTAACTGTACATATTGTAGGCTGTAGACCAAGGTGCTTGGGTGGCATTAAGGTAAAACCCAGCGCCGGTGCCTAGGTCATAGGAATCAGCTTCTCCTTCTACTCCAGCAGAGCGTGGGCTAGTGTCGGGCATAACAATAGCCATACCAAGTTCTGCCGCAAGTGCAAAGGCGCCGGCCTTTTGGCTAAAGTTTTCGTCGTTACAGGTTAAACCCGACAACCAATAAAGCGCAGGCACCGCCTTGTCACCAGCTTTTGGCGGCAAAAACACAGCAAAGGTCATGGTACCGTTACAAACGGTCGACTCGTGTTCTACACGTAATAAGCGGCCACCGCTGACTTTTACTTCTGAAAGTTGATTTAAAGACATGACAGCGGTTCCTAAAATATCACTACGGAGCGAATGCTTTCGCCACTGTGCATGAGGTCAAAACCTTTGTTAATGTCGTCTAGACCCATGGTGTGGGTCACCATGGAGTCAATGTTAATTTCGCCAGCCATATAGCGTTCTACGTAATCAGGTAACTCGGTACGACCTTTAACACCACCAAAGGCAGTGCCACGCCAGACTCGGCCGGTCACTAACTGGAAGGGCCGTGTGCTAATCTCTTGACCAGCGCCGGCGACACCAATGATGACCGACTCGCCCCACCCTTTGTGGCAGCACTCTAGTGCCGAACGCATTACGTCTACGTTGCCAATACACTCAAATGAATAGTCTACGCCGCCATCGGTGAGGTCTACAATCACATCTTGAATAGGATCGCTGTAGTTCCTTGGGTTGATGCAGTCTGTTGCGCCAAGCATCTTCGCCATTTCAAACTTGTCTTCATTAATGTCGATCACAATGATACGGCCAGCGCCTGCCATTACCGCACCCTGCACCACGCTCAGCCCGATACCGCCCATGCCAAATACAGCAACGCTGTCGCCAGGCTGTACTTTGGCGGTATTCAATACCGCGCCAATACCGGTAGTGATACCACAGCCTAATAAACACACTTTGTCTAACGGCGCTGCCTTATTGACTTTGGCAAGCGCAATTTCTGGCACCACCGTGTACTCAGAAAAAGTCGAGGTGCCCATATAATGGAACAAGGTCTGGCCATCTAAGGAGAAACGGCTGCTGCCGTCGGGCATCAATCCTTGACCCTGGGTGCTACGAATGGCTTGGCAAAGGTTGGTTTTACCCGACAAACAAAACTTACACTGGCCGCATTCAGGGGTATACAAAGGAATCACGTGATCACCCACCGCAAGACTGGTTACACCTGCACCTATTTCTTCCACCACGCCGCCGCCTTCGTGACCTAGCACAGACGGGAAGATGCCTTCCGGATCGGCGCCAGACAAAGTAAAAGCGTCCGTATGACAGACACCCGTGGCTACCATACGCACGAGGACTTCGCCTGCTTTTGGACCTTCTACATCGATGTCTGCAATGGTCAGTGGCTGGCCTTTGGCTAAGGCAACTGCGGCTCTGGATTTCATGTCTGTGGTGTCCTTATGCGGGTAATGTGTGTAACAACGGGTTAGCTTGGTACCAAGTGACAAGTTCACTTGATGTACCCTGTATGACTACCCTGTCCTGCTTGAGTGACAACTGGTAATCGTACATGGGGTCATAATAGTGTGTCAGTAAATATGCAATCCAGTGCTTATGATCTGTTAGGTTTTGTTGTTCGGATTGCAGGAGCAAGGCCTTTTCCAACAGCTTAACAAGATGGATATGGGACTCACTGCCTAAACGTTTACGTATTCTAAACATACTTTGTAATAAACTATCACCAAACGCCAACAAGGCTTGTTGAGGGTCGACAAGTTCTTGCTCCCATGCGGCAATGGCCTTGACCACATACTCACCAAAAATGCGCTCAATACGTGCATCAAAGTCATCATTGAGCACCATGATAGGCGATGTTTTGAGCTTGGCTTGTAAGCTATCGGGCAATAAACGACAGCCTACCAAACGACTTTCGTCTTCATAGATAATAGGCTTTTGAGAATCACGGTTGAGCCGCATCAATGCAATGGCCAAATTATTTTCAAAATTAATTTGTGACGGCTGCTCTTCAATGTATTTACCAAAACTAGAGCCCCGGTGCTTGGCGATGCCTTCTAGGTCAACGGTGCGCTCAAACAAGGGTAGTATTTCGGTTTTGCCAGTGCCCGTGCGACCGCTGAGCACAAACGTGGGTAAGTCTTCTACCAGTTGGTCTAAGCGCTCAATAAGATGACTGCGCAGGGCTTTGTACCCGCCTTCAACATAAGGAATTGCAATGCCGGCTTCGGCGAGCCATTGCTGGCTTACCTTAGAGCGTAGCCCCCCACGAAAACAATATAATACGGCGTTGGGGTGGTCGCTGGCAAAGCCATGCCACTGCTGCACTCGTTGCTCTTTAGTTATGCCGTTAACCAGTTGATGGCCCAAGTTAATAGCCGCATCTTGGCCCTGTTCTTTATAACAGGTGCCTATTTGCTGACGCTCATCATCATTCATTAAGGGTAAGTTAAGCACCGAAGGAAAAGCGCCTTTGTCAAATTCCACTGGCGCGCGCACGTCAAACATGGGCGTTTGGTCAAGCAGCAAGTCGTCAAACTGGTCGGCTTGAATAGCAGCGGGTAGCATTAAAGAAGTCAACTTAGATAACCTCTACCCAGTGCTTTTGAGTGGTGTCAGGAGTAGATAACTCACCGATCCATACACAATCTTGTTGGTTCTCTCGGCAGTACTCTTCTACGGCGCTGGCTTGGTCTGGTGCCACAGCAACCAATAAACCACCACTGGTTTGAGGGTCACACAGAATATTGATTTGTGTGTCACTGAGTGAACCCAACTTGTGACCATAACTATCGTAGTTGCGGCCACTGCCACCGGGTACGCACGATTGGTCTAAATAATGCGTTAAATCCGTCAGCAGAGGCACTGCATCAAAGTTAACCTGGGCTTGCAGCTGACTGCCCTCACAAACTTCGACAAGATGGCCCATAAGGCCAAACCCGGTAACGTCTGTCATGGCGTTTACACCCGTCAAGGGCGCTAGCTTGGCGCCAATATCATTGAGTTTAACCATATTGTCACGCGCCAAGTTAACGTCTTGCGGGCGTAAAATACCCCGTTTTTCAGCGGTGGTAAGAATGCCTACACCTAAGGGTTTGGTGAGCATTAACCGGTCGCCGGCTTGGGCCTGGTCGTTACGCTGTAGGTGCTCTAATGCAACTCTTCCGGTGACCGCTAAACCAAAAATAGGTTCAGGGGCGTCTATACTGTGGCCACCTGCTAAACAAATATTAGCCTTGGCACACACATCACGGGCCCCATCAATCACTTGCGCAGCCACTTCTGGGGCTAATTTGTCCACTGGCCAGCCCAATATTGCGATGGCCATTAACGGCTGACCACCCATGGCGTATACATCACTTATCGCATTGGTGGCTGCAACTCGTCCAAAATCAAACGGGTCGTCAACAATAGGCATAAAAAAATCTGTGGTGCTAATAATGCCTGAGCCATCGCCTAGGTCAAACACGGCGGCATCATCACGGCTTTCGTTACCGACAATGAGGTTAGGATGGGTGAATTTTGGCAACTGAGATTGCAGCATTGTATCCAACACTTGGGGTGCAATTTTACAGCCGCAACCTGCGCCATGACTGTATTGTGTAAGTTTAATGTCGCTCATAATTAGGGGCAAGTTCCGTTTACTATATCAATATGGTCGCCAGTATACCGAGTAATGGCTAAGGGTGTTACTAGATCTCATGAAACAGATTTCAAGGCCAACCTACGAACCTGTTGTTGATAGGCTTTTTTACTCTGCTGCGGGCTCTTTGTTAATAGATGCTGCTCATGGCTAGCCGCTAATAATGGCTCTAAAATATACATCCCCGCATATATATTGGCGCTGCCATGGGCCAGTAACTGAAGCAAACGTGTATTGTGTGCGGGTGATAATTGTGGCAGCTCAGATAGGGTCTCATTCATCACTAAAAACCATGGCAAATCACCCAGGTGTTGAAACCAATCGTCTTCAGCAAACTTTAAATAGCCGGATAAATGGCTGCGTAAACTCGCGAAAAGAGTGTGTGCAGGTGGCGACAAGGGCAACATAAATTGAATACTATTGAGCCCCGTAGCCGCATCTGCAGTTAACCCTAACCAAACCGCGAGATAGTCATTGCTGGCCCAAAAATCGACCAACTGGGCATCGGCAGCAAAGCTAGCACCTAAATAGTCAATACGCTGGTGTCGCGCCAACAGTCTAATATGATCCAACATAAGGCTGCCCAGCCCTTGATGCTGAATGTTCGGCTCTACCGCAATACGCTGAACACGCCAGCTCGTCAAACATGCAGCCTCACCAAAACCTGCTTGTTGAGCCAGTATCTGAGCCAACAAGTGCCCCTGTAAACGACGCTGCCCCAGTTCCACTTGGTGGGCTAGGTCAATATCAAAGCCACCCTCCTCGCTGAGCCAAACCACACCTACAACCGCATTTTTGTAGTTCCACACATGGAGCTGATTGGTTGCATGGTCCAGCAAGTTTCTTAAATCTTGAGGGCTAGTTTGATAGTGCGATAACATTAACAAGCCATACACTTGCTGCAACAACTCAGGGTCGTGTGTAAGTTGTTCAGCAGACACCTGCTGATGTTCACACCCAGCTAACTGCAGCTGTTGAGCCCTGCAGTGAGTTGATTGCTGGCGACATAAAAAAGACCCCGCGATCAACTCTTCGAGTGGGTCATGTTGTCGCCAGCGCATGGGTTCTACCAAACTCAGCTCTGTGGTAGCAAGGTTGAGTTGGTGCAATAGCCGTGGCAGTTTAAGACGGTAGCCCTGACCACTACCTTCATAACCATCTTGGGTAGAGGATAACACCAGCAGTTGGTAATGAGTCGCCAAACGCGCCAATTGCGATACCGGCACAGCAGCCGCTTCATCAATGATCAACATTGCCGCCGCTGGCAATTGTAGCAACAGGGCATCTAAGGCCCAAAAATTAATCTGCGCAGGTGCAGCCGTGTTTTGCATACTGGTTAAAGCACGCTTGCTCGGCGCAGTAACAATCACTGACGGCTGTGTTATTGAAGTATCGATGGCGTTAATAACCCATCCCAAACACGACGACTTGCCGCGGCCGCGGGGCGCATTGAGGCAATAGATCATGGTTTCTTGTAAATCATGGGCCGCAACTAAGCGGTCGATAATGTGTTGCTGGTGTAGGTTTGGCTTTAACCTAATGTCAGCAAGGATAGCTGTGTCTACCGGTTTACTAATGAGGGTTTCAAACACCTTGTTAGGCGTATTTGCCTGTGGCGTATACAGACACACAGCGTCGTATTGCCGCCATTGGTCAATCCACCAGTGTTTAAACCATGACTTACATCCCTGCTTAGACTGACCATAGGCCAACAGTTGTTGGTCACATGAAACTACCCATTGCGGTAATTCAGGCGTTAGCATGACCATGATGCCGCCCGCTTCAATAGTACCTGCAAGCGCGCTAAAGGCACTCGCATTAAATTCTTCGTGGGCATTGTAAATCACACCCAAGTGGTTAGCACCCAACACCTGCGAGGCTTGCGACGCATTAATGCTGTGCTCTTTCGGCCCAGTAGGCAAATTTACCCACAGACAATCACCGAGGGCTCGTTGCACTTGGTAAGCATGGAATTGCGCTTGATCAAGATCCATGGCTAATACCAACATGAATCGATGGCCATTACACCGCGCCGCATCAATGTGGCGGTCGACATCAAGCCAATGAGCTAAGGTTTGCAAAACAAGAAGATCCAAGGTGGCTAACACAAGGTTTTATTGTACACTCGTTATATACCATGCAACTAGACTAAACCGTGATCTAACCTATTATGCAACGACTTGCCGCCACTTGCCCCCACGACTGCCCCAGCGTATGCGCTTTACAGGTGGAACGTATAGACAGCCATACCATCGGTGGCGTGTATGGCAACAAAGATCAAACCTACACTCAGGGCGTTATTTGTGCCAAGGTTGCGCGTTATAAGGACCGCATCCATCACCCAGACCGACTCACTCAGCCGTTACTGCGCACGGGCAAAAAAGGCGTCGGCATGGAGGCGTTTAGTCCTATTAGCTGGGATCAAGCATTACAACTGATGGTCGACAAATTTAACCATGTCGCTGACAAATACGGTGCAGAGTCCATATGGCCCTACCACTACGCGGGTACCATGGGCCTTGTACAGCGAGACTCCATAGACCGACTAACCCACTGCTTAGGTTACTCTAGGCAAAAGTCCACCATCTGTACCAGCTTACCCGATGCGGGTTATATCGCCGGCACAGGCTTAAAGCGCGGCCTTGACCCACGGGAAATCGAACACGCAACCTTAGTGGTGATTTGGGGCGGCAACCCCGTACATACACAAATTAATGTCATGCATCACGTTAATAAAGGTCAAAAGAAGAGCCAAGCCAAACTTGTGGTGATCGACCCGTACCGTACGGCCACGGCCCAAAAGTCTGATCTACACTTGATGTTAAAACCGGGTACCGATGGTGCCTTAGCCTGCGCGGTAATGTACTGTTTGTTTCGTGATAACTACGCCGATTGGGATTACCTCAATCAATACACCGATGACCCAAAGGGGTTAGAACAACACCTTGCCACACGCACACCCACTTGGGCGGCAGCCATCACCGGCCTAGATGTGGACGATATCGAGACCTTTGCCCAGTGGTACGGTGACAACCCACAAACCTTTATGCGGTTAGGTTATGGCTTTACTCGTAGTCGTAATGGGGCCTTCAATATGCACGCAGCCAGCTGCTTGCCCGCGGTCACCGGTGCCTGGAAACACTTGGGTGGTGGTGCGCTTTACAGCAATACGGGGATGTACGAAGTGGATTTTTCGGCCATCAGAGGCTTAGACGTTGTTGACCTCAACACACGCGAGTTGGACCAATCACGTATTGGCCCAGTGCTGACTAACGACAAGCGCGATTTACAGGGTAAGAGCCCGATCAAAGCCATTTTAATACAAAGCACTAACCCCATGGTGGTGGCCCCAGAATCCAACCTGGTGCGCCAAGGGTTTGAGCGCAACGACCTATTTATCTGTGTTCACGAACAGTTTATGACTGAAACCGCCGCCATGGCAGACCTCGTACTGCCTGCAACTATGTTTTTAGAACATGATGATATCTATTTGGGTGGCGGGCACACCCATATCCAACTGAGCCGAAAAATCATTGAGCCGCCTGGGGAGTGCCGTAGTAATCACTGGTTAATCAACCAACTGGGGCAGCGGCTAGGCTCAACACACCAAAGCTTTAGCATGGATGAATTACAGCTCATGCAACACACTGTTGAAGCCAGCGACAGTATCAACTGGCAGGATTTATGGCGCGATAATTGGGTTGATTGTGCAGTACCGTTTGAGGAGGCCCACTACTTAAACGGCTTTGGTCACGCCGATAGCAAATTTCATTTCCGCCATGGTTGGGATGAGCTGTTATTAGGTAAAGTCAATTGTAGCCCGTTTGCCGATCACCTAGACATTACCGACCCCACCACCGCCAAACAACGTTGGCGCTTGGTCACTGCACCCGCACGCCACTTTCTTAACACTACGTTTACCGAAGCACCCTTCTCGTTACGCTTAGAAAAGCAACCTGACCTAATAATCCACCCTAAGGATTGCTTAGCGCTAGGCCTAAGCAACGGAGACTGGGTGGAAGTGGGTAATCAAAAGGGCGCTGTGAAACTGCCGATTAAAGTCTTCGAAGGCTTACAGCAAGGCACTGTTGTGTGTGAGTCCATCTGGCCTAACAAGGCCTTTAGTGGCAACGTAGGCATTAACGCCTTAACCAGCGCCGAAGCTGGACTACCCTTTGGTGGTGCCGTATTTCACGACACCAGTGTCTGGCTTAAGCCTTGCGAAGCCGGTTAGAGCCGCTGAAATTAGGTAGCCTTACAAACTGGCCAACAAACGTCCAAAGCCGTCGATCTCACACGGCGCTTTAAGCTGATGTAAGATATGCCAGGCCATAACTTGATTGCTGGACAAAAAGTAACAGCCGTAACGCTGCTCTAGGGATTGTAACAAACTCATGGTTCTAAAATTGGTGCATGAGATAAACACCGCATCCGGCGTCTGCTCCATAGAGGCGAACAATTGTTCTATTAGGGCTGGCAAATAGGCCACATCCATTGAACCTATTTGGTGATCCAGCTCCAGATCTAGACTGCCCCACTTCATAACCTCGTACCCAGCGGACTGCAAGGCACCGTAGAAGGGTTGATTAACCTGCGCCACATAGGGAGACAACACCGCAAGACGTTTGGCGTTGAGGTGCTCAAACGCCGCCTTGACCGCCGTAAAGGGGTTGCTGGTGATCGAGCAGTCGCCGCCTTGTTGCAGCAATGTATGAACCTTTTGTTCGCCAATCACCAAACTTGCAGAGGTACAACCATAGGCAATGGCATCAAGCGCCACATCGGGCAAGATCAGGCTCGCGCACTGGCCTATTTGGGAGGCCATGGTTAACAAGGCCGCTGGCGTCACTTCCGCTTCGCAGGCTAAACGTGACACCAACAACTCTATTGGTAGACCGTTAAATACCTGAGCCCATTCAGCCTCGATCACCATGTCGGTAGCAAGCACCACCAAACCCACCCTTAGGGGCATATCTGCAGGGGCTATAAAACGGGCGTTAAGCGGTAAATTAATATCGGCGAATGACGTCATAAAGCTGACCTGTTAATGGGTGATGCTTTGGCGCTGTAACTTAGACCAAATACCGCTAGCAACATGACTAAGACTCGATGAGGCCGCAATACCTAGCTTTTCGCCCACGGTTTTTTTAGCCACGTACTCAACCAACAAGACATCACTATTGGCCATGGTTTGTTGCAATACCTCATCAGAGGTTCCCACCTGGTCGACCAAGCCTAATTCTATGGCTTGTTGCCCATACCAAACGTCGCCGTTAGCAACTTGCTCAATATCCAACTGCGGGCGTTGCTGCGAAACCCACTGTTTAAATAGACCATGGGTTTGCTGTAAGTCTTCGACAAACTTGTCACGGCCCTTACGGGTGTTCTCGCCCATAACCGTGAGGCTACGCTTATGTTCGCCAGCGGTGAGCACTTCTACGTCAATGGAGTGTTTCTTTAACAAACGATGTACATTGGGCACTTCTGCCACCACACCAATGGACCCGACCAGGGCAAAAGGTGCGGCTACAATGGTGTTAGCCATACAAGCCATCATGTAGCCACCACTGGCCGCCACTTGATCAACACAAATGGTTAATGGCACCTTGGCTTTACTAATACGCCCAAGTTGAGACGCCGCCAACCCATAGGTGTGTACCATACCGCCACTTGAATCAAGGCGCATCACAATTTCGTCGGTATTTTTAGCCACCGAAAGCACCGCCGAAATTTCATGCCGCAGGTGTTCTACAGCGCTGGCTTTAATATCGCCATCAAAATCCAATACAAACACGCGTTTTTTGCTATCGGCTTCCTCTACACTGGTGTCGGCATCAATATCGCCATTGGTCTTGGCGACTTTGGCCTGCTTTTTAGCCTCGGCTTTGTCCTGCTTGGCTTTGAGCTTATCGGCTTTGTCTTGACTCTTACGCAATTGTTTAAACTGAAATTTGTCCATCATGGCGTGATCTAACGTGTCTGTCATGTCTTCAAATTCGTCGTTTAGGCTGCGCACCTCTATGTGCCCGCCTTTGCCTTGATGGCGACGATTCATGCTGGCACTGACCAACACTGCAATCACGATGATAATGGCAATGCAAAAGGTCACTACTTTGGCGAAAAATAAACCGTATTCGTACAAAAAATCTAACACTCGGTGTCTCCAAATATGGCGCTGTATAGCCAGTCGCCCTCTGTCACCTATTCTAGTCTAGTCTGCGCCAAAACCATAATATAAGATCAACAGCAAACCAAATTCAAACGCTTGTTTGATTTGCATTGCAAAAACGCATAGAATCAGGTCTCCATACTTACCCATAAGGATTAATACCATGGCAGTAGCCGAAATTATGGCAAAAATGCAGTCTGCATTTGTCGCCGACGAAGCCGATGGCTTACAAGCAACCTTTCAATTTTGCATCGCTGACGACGACGACTTTTACGTCACTATCGACGACGCCAGTTGTGCTGCTAGCTTGGGCAACCACGACGATCCTGAAATCACCATGTCCATGGATTCTGACACTTTAACGGAGATTGTGAGCGGCGAGCTAGACGGTATGGCTGCATTCATGGGTGGCCGCTTACAAGCCGAAGGCGACGTTATGTTGGGCACCCGCTTAAGTCAACTGTTTGAACTGAGCTAAACCAACGTCACGTGCACGTCACACCGTCCTACAATGCAGCCCATCTAGCGCAGCGGTTATTCCCCTGTGGGCTGCCCCTCTAACCGTATTATTGAAGTTCAAATACCCTCTATAATTTGTAAATTTGGTGTAAATCAGCTACAATTGCGCGCCAAATTAGTCGCATCAACACAGACACCGAAGCGCCGACTAAGACCAAATTTTTCATCATTTTATAGGACCTTTGTATGCACCAAGTATTAACTCTGCCGCAGGCATTTAGGCGCAACTTTTTAGGCAATTCGCCTATTTGGTATAAGCAAGTCATTATTGGCTTCTTAATTCTTAACCCCGTGTTGCTGGCTATGTTTGGCCCTACAGTGGCTGGCTGGGTGCTAATCTTTGAATTTATTTTTACACTTGCCTTAGCGCTTAAGTGTTACCCGTTACAACCCGGTGGTTTATTGGCGATCGAAGCCATTGCTATTGGGCTCGCGTCACCCGATGGCGTTTATCACGAAGTTAGCAGCAACCTGCAGGTTATTTTACTACTGATGTTTATGGTTGCCGGCATCTACTTTATGAAAGATATGTTGTTGGCTGTATTTACCCGCTTTTTGGTAGGGGTTAAGTCTAAGACCGCATTGTCATTGTTATTTAGTTTTACCGCAGCCGTACTTTCGGCATTTCTTGATGCCCTGACTGTTACCGCCGTACTTATTAGTGTGGGTGTTGGTTTTTACTCCGTGTACCACAAAGTTGCGTCTAACGCCGGCTCTCACGATCACAACCACAGCAACGATGACCATGTGGTTGAGTTGCACCGCGAAGACTTAGATCAGTTCCGTTCATTCCTACGCAGTTTGCTTATGCATGGTGCCGTAGGTACAGCATTAGGCGGCGTAACCACCCTGGTTGGCGAGCCACAAAACCTACTCATTGCAGAAAAAGCCGGTTGGGAATTTATTGAGTTCTTTATTCACATGGCCCCTGTGACCATGCCAGTATTAGTCACTGGCTTACTTACTTGTATGCTCATGGAGAAACTAAGCTGGTTTGGCTATGGTGCTAAGCTACCGGCTGCAGTACGTACCGTACTAGAAGATTTTGACACCGAGCAACGCGCCCAGCGTAGCTCGCGTGACTACGCTACATTGATTGTACAAAGCATTATCGCCCTGTTATTGGTGCTGGCCTTAGCCTTCCACGTTGCCGAAGTCGGCCTTGTTGGTTTGATGATTATCATTTTGTTGACCGCATTTAACGGCATTACTGAAGAAAGTCAAATTGGCCATGCCTTTGAAGAGGCGCTGCCTTTTACTGCATTGCTGGTTGTGTTCTTCTCTATCGTGACGGTGATTCATGAACAACACTTGTTCAATCCGATCATCGAATGGGTACTTACCCTTGAACTAGACATGCAGCCCCGTGTGTTCTTTGTTGCTAACGGTGTGTTGTCTGCTATTAGTGATAACGTGTTTGTTGCCACCATTTACATTAATGAAGTGGTTGGCGCCTTAGAAGCGGGTTTAATTGACCGTGCTCACTTTGACAAGTTGGCGATTGCCATTAACACAGGTACCAACATCCCTAGTGTGGCCACACCTAACGGCCAAGCGGCCTTCTTGTTCCTATTAACCTCAGCCGTGGCACCGTTAATTCGTTTGTCATACGGCACCATGGTATGGATGGCATTGCCTTACACCATCACCATGAGTGTTGTGGGTTACTTAGCAGTGAGCTATATGATCTAAGTACAATTAGCTACAATCAAAAAAGCCGCACTTGTGCGGCTTTTTTATTGCTGTTAAAAACCCATCAACTTAATCCGTGGACGCTAACCACATACATTGATCACCTGAAGCCTTAGCAACCTGTGCCAGCTTAGCGTCATGAGCCTCTAGCTCTGCATTTGTGGCTCTAACTACCACCAAACTGTGGGCACCAGCCTGCACTTGGCGCTTCTGTGCCGCTACAGAATCTGCGCCCCCCGCTGCCGCATCACCAGCCAATAACAAATCCGTTTGACCACCCGTCATCATCAGATAAACATCGGTTAGGATTTCCGAGTCTAACAAGGCACCGTGTAGCTCTCGATGCGCATTGTTAATGCCATAACGGCGGCACAAAGCATCGAGATTGTTCTTTTGCCCGGGGTGTTTTTGACGGGCGAGCTTGAGGGAGTCGGTAATTTTACAGATGTCGGCAATCTTAGGGTAAGAGCGCCCTGCGGCTTTGCCTACAATAGCTAACTCGTTGTCGAGAAAACCCAAGTCAAATGGTGCGTTGTGAATAACCAGTTCGGCACCACGAATAAAATCCAAAAAGTCATCGGCAACAGCGGCGAATAACGGTTTATCCTGCAAAAACTCTTCGGTAATACCATGCACCGCCTGCGCCTCCAATGGCACATCGCGTTCTGGTTGCACATATTCATGGAAACTTTTACCCGTAAGGCGTCGGTTTACCATCTCTAATGCACCCACCTCAATCAATCGGTGGCCTTGCTTAGGCTCTAAACCCGTAGTTTCGGTATCTAATACAATAATTCGCATGTTAACTCCTTTACCGGTTAACCCGTGTGTTCGGCTGCGCCCAAGTTGGCGAGGTCATCAGCAATTTCGTTTTCAGCATGACCACTGTGGCCTTTAACCCAATGCCAACTGACCTCATGATTAGTTACCGCTTGGTCCAACAGCTGCCACAAATCGGCGTTTTTAACGGGCTTTCTGGCAGAGGTTAACCAGCGATTTTTTCGCCAATTAATAATCCACTCTGTAATGCCTTTACGTACATACTGTGAGTCGGTGGTTAAGTCCACCTTGCAAGGGCGCTTTAAGGCCTGCAAACCCTTAATGGCCGCCATCAGCTCCATACGATTATTAGTGGTGAGTGGTTCGCCACCGTGCAAACGTTTTTCTTGGTCATTAAAGCGCATGAGCACGCCCCATCCGCCTGGCCCGGGGTTGCCTTTGCAAGCGCCATCGGTAAATAGTTCAACTTGATCAGACACTAAGTTACTGGTCTCCAATAATGGTGTGGCGAGATTGGTTAGTTTGGTTATGTTGTCGGGTCGCGCCGGCAAGACCAAAACTAGGTTTAACCAAACGGTTACGCCAATGGGTTTTAAGTAAATGCACTCGAGTTTCCTGCTTTACCGCGCATAAAACATAACCGGTACTTACCGGCCGACAAATACGCCTTATCCACGCAGGAAAAATGGACTTACTGGGCGAGCAATCATATACAGGCTTGCTATCAAAGTCACCAAAATTGAGCAACGTAAGCCAATCTTTAACCCGACTTTGAGCCAGAAAATTAGCCCGCCAAGGCACTCCGCCCCGGAGCCGTAACCAACGCCATAAACCCCAAACCCCATAAGGATTAAACCCAGTAACAACCAAGCGCCCGCCGGCTTGCACAATGCGAGACGCTTCACGCAACACCCCATGGGGGTTATCACTAATGTCGAGCACGTGCTGCATAATCACCAGGTCTATTGCATCATTGGCAAGGGGTAATTGGTGCGGATCCATAAGCGCATGACAACCTTGATAAGGCGAGGAAGTGAGCGCAATTGCACACTTAATAGGGCTTTCTAGCTGCGCGCTTAGGCAGGCATTGAGGCCCAAATAAACGCTATAGTGGCCAAATGCCTTGGGCATAATCTGCGCCAACTGAAGTTGTTCTTGAGTCAGAAAGGCACTGCCTTGGGTGCTGGCAGCCCAAAGTCGAAATTGACGCTCTTCAAAGGCAAAGGATTGTAGGGAGTTATGCTTTAACATACCTCATCATACGCTAGATTAACGTCCAAAAACCACGCATTTAGTCATCAGACTTGCCTAATTCATCGGGCATAGATAGGCTAAAGCAATCTAACTAAACGCCGAGCACACCCATGACTCTAGACAAACCCAAAATCACACCCGTCAACGCTTTTGATGACAATTACATCTGGTGTCTAGAGCACACTCAAGAAAGCGGCTTTGTGGCAGTAGACCCTGGTGACGCTCAGGCTGTGATCGACTTTTCCTTACAAATAGAGGAACCATTAACTGCGATTTTGGTGACGCACCACCATCATGATCACACCGGAGGTATTGATGCCTTGGTGCAACACTTTGGTCCATTGCCGATATACGGCCCAACACAGAGCCCGTATAGCAACATTACTGAGCCACTGGTGCAAGGGCAACAGATTTCGGTATTGGGTTACGCCTTTGAGATATTGGAAATCCCAGGCCATACCCTGGATCACATTGCCTACTACAATCAACAACATGGCATTCTGTTTTGTGGTGACACCCTATTTTTAGCCGGTTGCGGTCGGTTATTTGAAGGTACACCTCAACAAATGTTTACCTCGCTGGAAAAAATAATGGCCTTACCTGCCATGACTAGAGCGTACCCGACGCACGAGTACAGTTTGGCCAACCTAGCGTTTGCTAGGGTGGTGGAGCCCAATAACGAAGCCCTAGCCCTGACCGAAACTATGTGCCAGCAACTCAGGGACGCCGATCAGGTGACCCTGCCAACACGTTTGGCTCAAGAGGCAGCCATCAACCCCTTTGTACGTACCCAGGAGTCTGCAGTAGTGGCCAGTGCCGAACAATACGCGGGCAAGACCTTGTCGTCACCGTGGCAAGTGTTTGCAGCATTAAGAGCATGGAAAAATAGTTTTTAAGGAACTTTTTAGTCAATATTGACCTCTATAGAAAGGCTGTTAAAATTAGCCGTCCTGTTTTACGCCACTTTAATTACGACTTTGACTTTAATGCACTCTATTTCATCCAAATCACACCACAACACCTTAACTCTATTGACTGTTATTGGCCTGTCAGTATTGTTAAGCGCTTGCCAGTCGGCACTATTACCCAGCACGGCCACAGCCGACGTTGAGGCGACTCCCCTCAACCACGTAATCGACGACTCCACAAACGATATTAAAACCACCATACCAGCCAAGCAACAGGTCATTAGCTACAACAGCAGCGACGACCAAAGCCTTCATCAGTCGGCCGAACAATTGGCCGAAAAAATCACCCAAGTCAACGACTTGGGTTGGTCAGAATTAGATACCCAATCCAGCACTAGTACTGCCGCCGATTTATTGGCCGAGGCCTATGAAACAGAAGTTGACCCGTTCACGCCTGAAGTTGTAGAGGTCATTAAGGACGACTTAGTGGTCGTGCAACCGGTACCGTTAGACCTAGACTTATGGCAGGTGACAGTGGCTAATTTCCAACTTAGCCACATTCAACACCCGCGCATACAAACGCATTATAAGTGGTTTAGCAAACATCAAGAATACATGCACCGCGTGACAACTCGCGCAAGCCGCTATTACCACTACGTATTACACACCACCCTAGCCCAGTCCCTGCCGGCAGAAATCGCCCTGCTACCTATTATTGAAAGCGGTTTTGATCCCTTTGCCTACTCTCCTGGTCGTGCCGCTGGTGCATGGCAGTTCATACCTAATACCGGGCGTGTTTTCGGCTTAAAGCAAAACTGGTGGTACGATGGCCGACGAGACATCGTTGCGTCTACTCAGGCCGCTCACAAATACCTCACCCAATTACATAAGATGTTTGACGGCGATTGGCTACTTGCTATTGCTTCGTATAATGGAGGTCAAGGCACTGTTTTAAAAGCCATTAAACGTAACAAAAAAGCGGGCAAGCCTACGGACTTTTGGTCTCTAAACCTACCCAAAGAAACCATGAATTACGTTCCAAAACTGTTAGCGGTTGCTAAAGTTGTGGCCCAGACGGCGGGCACCAAAACCTTGTTTAGTGTTAAGGACGAAGCCTATTTCGAAGCTATAGATGTGGGCTCTCAAATCGACTTGGCGCAAGCGGCTGATATGGCCGAAATAACCACCGACGAAATATACCGATTAAATCCAGGTTTTAACCAATGGGCAACCGACCCACAAGGCCCCCATCAGTTACTGATACCTGTAGCTCATGTACAGCGTTTTAATACAGCCTTGGAAAACCAGCCCGCCAATCAACGTGTTGCGTGGGAGCGATATAAAATTCAGCCTGGCGACAGCCTACTCAAATTGGCCCACCGTTATCACGTGAGTGTGGATCTATTACGTACCATCAATAACATCGATGGCAACATGATACGCGCAGGCAAAACCCTGATGATACCTATTGCTAGCCAAGAAGCGGCAGCCTACACCCTAAGCGCTGCTCAGCGGGTTATCAACCGTCAAAAACAAATCGCTCAAACCCAAGCCAGCAATCGCGTTAGCTACATCGTAAAAAGTGGCGATAGCCTGTGGAAAATAGCCAAGCAATACAAGGTTACAGTAAGCCAAGTGGCCCGCTGGAATAAGATAGGTACCAAATCGGTATTACAAATTGGTGATAAGATTAATGTTTGGCCCCGTGCCAGCGCCAAAAAATTAGGTACGGTCCAGCGCAACGTCATTAAAAAACTCAGCTATAAAGTCCGCTCTGGGGACAATTTATCGGCTATTGCTTATCGCTTTAGCGTCACCGTCAAGGACATTCAAAAATGGAACCAAGCGTTGAAGAAATACCTTCAACCGGGCCAGAAGTTAACGCTGTACGTGAACGTAACTAAGTTAAAACAATAGCCGAGAAAATGTCCTCCACTAGGGCAACTAAACAGGTACAAAAAAACCCGCACTAGGCGGGTTTTTTAATGGTGTCAGAGGTGCCGTTATTACACGGCCATCAACAAGCTATAACTTATAGCTTGTCATCAACACCCTGTACATACCAATCCATACCTAACAAACTACCAAGATCTACCACTTCGCCTTCTGCTGCGGCTAAGCTACCATCTTGCTTGTAGACTGGGCCAGAAAACGGATGAAACTCACCCGCGGTAATGGCAGCGGTAGTGGCTTCGGCCATGGCCTTCACATCAGCTGGCATATTTACGAATGGGCCCATGTTAACCATATTAGCATCCATACCACCAAAGGTGTCCGTGCTCACCCAAGTACCGTCTAATACCGCTTGTGTACGAGCGATATAGTAGTCAGACCAGTTATCGATGATAGACGTTAGCAAGGCATTAGGTGCAAAGGCTTCCATATCAGACGCTTGACCAAAGGCATTTACGCCCTGCTCTTCTGCCACTTGAACGGCGGCGGTAGAGTCGGTGTGCTGAGTAATAATATCGGCGCCTTGGCTGATCAATACTTTAGCAGCATCAGCTTCACGGCCGGGGTCAAACCAAGAGTTAACCCATACAACTTTAAGCTTAAAGTCGGGGTTAACAGACTGGGCACCTAGCAAGAAGGCGTTAATACCACGCACTACTTCTGGAATTGGGAAAGAACCAATGTAACCAGCCACGCCAGACTTAGACGTCTTAGCGGCAATTTGACCAATAACATAACGGCCTTCATAAAAACGTGATGAATAGGTAGACACGTTATCGGCACGCTTATAACCTGTGGCATGCTCAAACTTAACGTCTGGGAACTTAGCTGCAACTTTTAGAGTTGGGTCCATGTAACCAAATGAAGTGGTGAAAATAAGACCAGCACCTTGGCGGGCAAGACGAGTAATGGTGCGCTCTGCGTCTGGGCCTTCTGGTACGTTTTCTACGAATACAGTTTCAACTTGGTCGCCCAAGCGCGCATCAATGGCCTGACGACCTTGGTCATGCTGGTAAGTCCAGCCATGGTCGCCTGGAGGTCCAATGTAGATAAAACCAACTTTGAGTTTGTCTGCAGCAACCGCAGACATAGACAGTGCCGATGCTAGCGCAATACCAGCTGCAGCGGTGAGTAACTTCTTCATACAACATCTCCTCATCAATTATGATGGATTATTATTAATATATGACAGCTAAAACATGAACCTTAAGCCAAGCTTAACGATCAGGTACAAAACCCTGTCCCAAGGATGCAGGGGTATTAATTACCGATAAGCGTCGGTTGGTTGAAATAACCACCAACGCCAAGATAGTGGCTACATAGGGTAACGATGAAAGTAACTGTGATGGGATACCTAAGCCCATGGCTTGGGCATATAAGCCTAATATCCACACCCCACCAAATAAATAGGCACCGGCCGCCAAACGCCCTGGCAACCAAGTAGAAAATACCACCAATGCTAGGGCGATCCAGCCCCTGCCTGCGGTCATGTTTTCAATCCACTGAGGTGTATATACCAACGATAAGTAGGCGCCTGCTAGGCCTGATGTAGCGCCACCAAAAGCAATACAAGCATAACGTACAGCAATAACCCGATAACCTAAGGCGTGAGCAGATGTATGGCTTTGACCCACTGCACGGATAATCAAACCCCAACGCGTGTATTTGAGCAGATACGCAACCGCAACAGTTAAGCCAATCGAAACATAAACTAAGGGGTCTTGACCAAACACTAAACGGCCAACATAAGGCAGTTCGGACAGCCAAGGAATAGACACGTTGGCGAGTTTAACACCAGGCAAACCCACAAAGTCACTACCAATTAAACCCGATAAACCCAGACCGAGTAAGGTAATAGCCAGACCGGTAGCCACTTGATTGGTAATCAAGGTTTGGGTCAAAAAACCAAACAATAGCGACATAGCCACACCACCCATAATGGCGGCCAGAACGCCTAACCAAGCAGAGCCACTAACGTGGGCGGCGGCGAAACCACATACCGCCCCCATCACCATCATACCTTCGATACCTAAGTTAAGCACTCCAGAACGTTCTACTACAAGTTCGCCAATCGCGGCCAACAACAAGGGCGTAGAAGCGGTGATTATGGTGAGTATAATGGCTTCGTAGGCACTCATGATGTCTCTCCTTCGATGTTTGCTTGCGTACCACTCAAGTATCGAACGCGGTACAAAATCAAGGTGTCACACATCAATATAAAAAACAGCAACATGCCCTGAAACACTTGTGTGGTTTTGTCGGAAATGCCCAATTCGATCTGTACACCTTCACCACCGATGTAACTAATTGCCAGTAACAAGCCAGAAAACACTACACCTAACGGATTCAATCGTCCTAAAAATGCTACGATAATCGCCGTAAAACCATAGTTAGGCGATATATGAGGCTGTAACTGACCAATAGGGCCCGCGACTTCGATAAGCCCCGCAAGGCCAGCCAAACCACCGGACAAGGCAAAACAAAACCACACCATTTTGGTTTGAGAAAAACCTGCAAAGGCGCCCGCTCGGGGTGCGCTACCTACCACTCTAACTTCAAAACCTTTAAGGTTATTGCGCATCACCCAATACAGAACCAAGGCGATAACTAAAGCAACAACCAAACCCAAGTGCATACGGCCGTCACCCCACATAGGTAACAAATGCCAACCTTCAAACGCCACAGATTTAGGAAAATTGTAGCCATGGGGATCCTTCCAAGGGCCGCGAACCATCCAGTCCAGGAATAGTTGAGCAATATACACCAACATCAAACTGGTTAAAATTTCGTTAACTCCAAATCGAGTTTTAAGCCAGGCCGGGATAAACGCAAACATAGCGCCACCTAAAGCACCCAACAACAACATCAGCACCAAGGCCCATGGGCTTTGCCAGTCGCCCAGCAATACCGGTACCATCGCACCCATCAAGGCACCCGCCGTTAACTGCCCTTCTGCACCGATGTTCCAAACGTTGGCCTTAAAGCACACTGCCAAGCCTACACCGATCAGTACTAACGGCCCAGCCTTGACTAATACTTCTTCTATCGACCACCAACTTGTGAGCGGATCGATAAAATAAAGGTACAAAGCGGTCAACGGTGGTTTGCCCATGGCAGCAAAGATGAGCCCACCCATGATCACCGTTAAACCAATGGCCAACACTGGTGACATAACGTTCATCCAAGACGATGCTTGTGAGCGTTTTTCTAATACTATTTGCATGTCAGGCTCCGACCTCAACACTGTTTTGTTCGTGCGAACCCGCCATCATCAAACCTATGTCTTCACGGGATAATTGCGACGCTGCATAGCCAGCCGACAGTTGGCCGCGTGATATCACGGCAATGGTATCTGCTAATTCAAAGATTTCATCAAGATCCTGGCTAATCACAAGGATGGCACTACCTTGACGCGATAGATCAATCACGGCTTGACGAATGAGCGCAGCGGCACCGGCATCAACACCCCATGTGGGTTGATTAATAACCAACACTTTGGGTTTACGGTTGAGTTCTCGGCCAACAACAAATTTTTGTAAGTTACCACCAGACAATGAGCCAGCTTGAGCGTCCTCGTGGCCCTTACGGACATCGTAATCACGTCCAATGGTCGAGTTTAAGGTCGCTAATTGGGCCCGATCAATACCCATCAGACCACGATTAAGTGGGCTTGGCGTGTCATTACATGCATGGCGTGAAAGCAGAATATTATCGGTTAAACACAGGTGTTCTACGGCCCCGTGGCCCATGCGTTCTTCAGGCACAAAGGCGGCGCCAAGTTGGCGCCGTTGGTTTATGTTGAGGCCGTTACACACTTGCTCCATTAGCACCATAGAACAATCTGAGCGATCGCCCTCTTCGCCAGAAATAACGCCGAACAATTCGCTTTGGCCGTTACCAGCCACACCTGCGATAGCCAAAATCTCTCCGGCTTTAACGCTTAGGTTAATGTCTAACAACTCAACCCCAAACGGTGTGCTCGAGCGGTGGTTTAGGTGGGTCAGCCCCAATAGCACCGGACCTACGTCATTATTGGCCTGACGATTGACTTGATGCACGCTAGAACCAACCATCAACTGAGCTAAGGTGGCTGCAGTTTCTACTTGTGGGTCGACTTTCGCTACCAGCTGGCCATGGCGCAATATGGTGGCGTCATGGCAGATTTGTTTGACTTCTTCCAAGCGGTGAGAGATATACAGCACCGCACAGCCCTCAGCAACTAAGCGACGTAGTGTGGCAAACAGTGCTTGTGCCTCTTGGGGAGTCAGCACGGCCGTAGGCTCGTCCATAATCAACAATTTGGGTTGCTGTAACAAGCAGCGTACGATTTCAATACGTTGGCGTTCACCTACAGACAGGTCGGCAACCAACGCCTCGGGGTTAAGCGGCAAACCATATTCATTAGACAAGCTAGCGATGCGCTGACTCAAGTTACCTTGGCGCAATTGCGGCGGCAAGGCTAGGCTGATATTTTCCACCACGGTCAGGGCTTCGAACAAAGAAAAATGCTGAAACACCATACCAATACCCAGGTCTCTAGCATGGGCGGGATTAGCAACAGTGATGGTTTGACCCTGCCACTCTATGGTGCCAGACGTCGGTTGAAGTGCGCCATACATCATCTTCACTAAGGTAGACTTACCGGCACCATTTTCACCTAATAAGGCATGTACCTTACCGGTTTCGATGGACAGGCATAAGTCGTCATTAGCCACAAAGTCACCAAATTTTTTGGTTAACTTAGTGACCCTTAATAACGGTGTATGCAGGCAGTTATTAGAATTATTTTGCATGTAGCCTCGATAACAATAAAGCGTTATATCATTGATTTTAACAATATCTTGCCTTGGGTCAACAAAAAACTGACTATATGGTTAGCTTTTCGGACCAAATACTAACAAAGTTAAACTTTGGCTACCGTAAAATCGCTGAAATAGGCCTCTTGTGCCAACTCAGATGGTGCGACTACGGCTTCGTTAGGCGCCACATCTTTCAAGTAGGTGCTTGCTACATGTCGCAGTTCATCCAAGCCTACCGCCAATATCGCTGCCCTAAATGCTTGCCGCAGGGCGGGCGTGCGGCCGTGCAATTGGTTTTGATAGGCTTGTAACGCCTCACCTGCCGGCGAGCCGGGTTTGTCTAGGCTACCAATCACGCCCAACACCGCTTCTTCGAGGTGCTGTAGGTTTAGCTCTTCTGACAACACCCAGTCCACCGCCGCCGTAAAGTCGGCAAAGGTTTCGGCACTACGAGGGTCGCGGTAGGAATAAAACCGGAAACAGGCATTATTGTTGTCTTGGCCGGCGCCGCCACCGTAAGCGCCACCTTGTTCCCGTACCGCTCGGTGCAAGTAACCGTTACGTAATATTTCGCCCAACACGACTAATGGAGCAGCGTCAGGGTGCGCACTGGTCACCGTAGCAAAGGAGCGTGCACAGTAGTTAACTTGGGTATTTGTGGTCCACAACTGTTTAACGGTGGCCTGCGCTTTGGTGCCATTGTTATAGGCCCAATGCAGGTCACTTTTTAACGCCCCAACCTGGTCGCTAAAGGCGCCAGTAAAGACCTCTTGAACCACATCGACGTGCTGCTCTTCAGCCACGCTGGCTAGTTGTAGTACTTGGCCACATAAGTCTTGGTGCAGTGCCGTTAAGCGCTCACAGAGGTCTTGTAAGTTGCTGTCGTCAGCTAAACCGTCATCCAGCTGCTGCAACCATAAGACACCCTGCAGGCCACTCAGGTTAAACTGCAGGTTGGCACCCGCACTCATATTTTGGCTGGCAGCGCCTAATGCAAAACTATGGCCAGACTGACCCACGCTTTGTTGGCGACGAGAGCGCAGTTGGCCTACCAATTCTTTAATACGTTGCTGCTCATCAAAACGCGTATTTAACAGGGTCTGCTTTAACAGCTCAACCATGGCCGGTTGCTGGCTCACCAGACCTTTGGTGCTCATAATAAAATAGGCACTCAGCTGGTCGGCATCACTTGCACTGCCGCGATAAGACAAATAGGCCGACAAACTGCCACACACCGACGCTTGGCGGGCCTGTATGGTTAAGTAGTCATCATCTCCAATGCCAACTTCGGTCATTAACTGAGACAAAAGGTTAAGGTATGGCAATGTATCTTGATCCACTTTGGGCCAATCGATCACGAGCTGATGATAAACTAAACCGTTGGTACCCGTGCCATAAAACTGCCAACCTAAGTCTTGGTTTTGCACACTAGGGCTAGCAATCGCTTGTGTTGGCGGGATGTCGTCGCGAGTGACTTGAGGCAACAGGTCCACATCATCTTCTTGGGCCTGGCGATCAAGCAAGGCCTGCGTCTGGCTGACCACCTGCTGTTGTTGGTCTTCATCCATATTGTCTAACAACTGTTGCAAACGTTGTTTTTCGGCATCGTCTCTGCGCTGAGCAAAGGCATCGTCTGGCGCTAGGGTTAAGCGCACGCTGTGGCTATTATTGAGCAGCAGTTGGTTGATAAGCTGCGGCATAAAACCACGGTCTTTAATGGCTTCACCTAACTCCAATAACACAGGGTCAAGATGCAGAGCGGCCAACGGGTCGCCGCCATGGATCGCTGCCGGTAGTGCGCTCAAAATGAGCTGCATACCAAAGGGATAACCATCACCACCAATTTCACGTTGGCTCAATTCCAATTGATGCAATGCGGCTTCAATTTCGCTTTGCGGTACGCCGTGTTCTACCACTTCGGCTAAACAGTCTAATACCAGCTGTTCAAAGGCCTCTGCATCGTGGTTTTCTGCGCCTTCTAGGCCGCACACGAA
Source organism: Oceanospirillaceae bacterium (assembly GCA_029938085.1). Taxonomy (GTDB): domain Bacteria; phylum Pseudomonadota; class Gammaproteobacteria; order Pseudomonadales; family Balneatricaceae; genus Njordibacter. The sequence continues at coordinate 93,616 of JAPYOS010000004.1, forward strand.
GGTCATTTCTTTGTTGGAATCTTCCAGGCCACACAAGGGTGAAGGGCCAGTACCAATACCACAGGTTTCCAATACCTTGCGTAGCGGCGAGGCACTGTTGTCCAATAATACACGGGACAATAGGTTGGCCTGCATTTGTGCTTCTAAGTCAACGCTGTGCCCCAACAACCAACCGAGCACCAAGTGGCTTTTGGCTTGCTCGTCACCAACTGCAGCAGGGTAACTTTCTTGTACTTTAATAGGGCTGTAATACCGTTTTTCGTCGGCTACCACTAAATCAATTTTCTGTTGAGAAAAACGGCTCAGAGCATGACGTTGAAACTTTTCTTGCTGCTCTTCAGCACTGATATCGCCACTGGTCATAAAAATAGCGTTGGATGGATGATAATGACGCTTATAAAAGGCCAACAGCTGTTCATGGGTTAAATCTGGGATATCGCTCGGCTCGCCACCACTATTAAAGTGGTAGGTGGTGGTGGGAAATAAATACTTGGTGAGGGTTTGCCATAACTGGCTCACCGGGGCACTCATAGCCCCCTTCATTTCGTTGTAAACCACACCTTTGTAGACCAAGCTTTTGGCTTGCTCAGTAGCTGTTGGTTCGGAAAACTCAACACGGTGGCCTTCTTGGGCAAAGTCGAGAGGATCTAAGCGGGCAAAAAACACGGCATCAAGATACACCTCCAACAGGTTGTTGAAGTCTTTTTTATTTTGGCTGGCAAACGGGTATGCTGTCCAATCACTGCTAGTGAAGGCGTTCATAAAGGTATTTAAGGAACGCCTAATCATCATAAAGAACGGGTCTCTCACGGGGAACTTTTCGCTACCACAAAGTGCCGTATGTTCTAGTACATGAGCCACACCACTGGAGTCTTGAGGCATTGTTTTTAAGGCCACCAAAAACACGTTTTCGGCCTGATTGCTGGCTAGATGAATGTGTTGAGCGCCGGTTTCAATGTGCTCAAACTGCTGAATAGTGATTTGCAGCGAAGCAACGGTCTGTTGGCGTAAAAAGCGAAAAGCGGTATGAGATGAAGGAACAGCGGTCATATTTTTACCAAGATAAAAAACAAAAGCCACAGTCAGCGGCTACTGAGTGTGGCGATATTAGCAATGAGAGTCTAGCTCACCAAGTATGGGTGTAAGTTTAGTCAAACTGGACTTGAGGCATGGTGGTTTGTAAAGCCGACAAAAACGAGCCTTCGTCAAACGGCTTGCTAAGATAAAAATCGGCACCGGCCAATAGACCTTCACGACGTTCTAAGTCGCTGGCTTTGGCGGTTTGCATAATAATAGGCAAGCTGGCATTTTTGCTTGAGGCGCGTACATGTTTTAGTACATCTAAACCGCTAATGCCAGGCATCATCCAGTCTAAAAACATCACATCAAACGCATAGTCGTCGTTAGACAAGACCTCTACGGCAGACTCGCCGTCAGGCACAGTCATCACTGCAAGCCCTGCAGCTTCAAGGTAATCGCCAAGAATTTCTAAATTAATTTCATCGTCATCAACGATAAGGGCGGAAAACACTTTGTCTTGATTATCTGTCATGGGGGCCACTGGTGTGTATCTTATTAGTCTCGTTGTGGGCCACCTAGGTGGTCACTAACGCCTTAATTCTTCTGCCCAGTATAATTTGAATTACGTCACTAGAACAGCACTGTCTAGCAAAATTTCACAATCCCATGGCGTAACGGATGACTTGTTTTTTTAACGCAGGCACTTTTGCTGCCGCCAAAGTCAGGTTTCGTAACCATTTTGCCGCGGGGTGTGTGTGACTAAAGCCGTGATGAAATGCGTCCATAGTATGCAACATTAAACTATTAGCTCGCTTTCTCTGTTTTTCATAAGCTATTAATACCTTAGCGCTGGACCAATTGTCACCTTGTTCATGGGCGTCATTGAGCACTTTCGCCAAACAAGCGACATCTTGAAAGCCTAAATTAACGCCCTGTCCTGCCAATGGATTGATCACGTGAGCCGCATCACCTATTAACGCCACACCCTCACCAACGTAACGCTTAGCGTGTTGTTTTTGCAGTGGAAAGAAGGCGTGTTCAGAAACATCTACATGACCCAACTGGTGTGGAAATTGGCGCATAATCTCTTCGCCTAACTGTAAATTTGACAGTTGACTTAGGGCCCTCACTTGGTCAGCTTGATGGTACCAAACCACAGACCCATGCTGCCCTAACATGGGCAAAAACGCTTGTGGACCGGTATTTACAAAGCGCTGCCATGTAATGTCTTGCTGGCCCAATTCGGTGGTTACGGCAGCCACCAAGCAAGCCTGCTGATACTGACCACGATTAACACCAATGCCAAACGCTTGCCTTACTTTTGACTGCGCACCATCGGCACCAACCACCAAACGCGCCGAAATAGTGGCGCCAGTATCTAGCTCAATCTGAGTGCCGCTGGCCACAGTGTTAAAACTGACGGGCGCAGCTGGGCATAATAATGTCACATTGTTAAAACTACTTAACGCGTGCCACAGGCTTAACTGAACCAGCCGATTTTCGGCAATGTGCCCAAGTTGTTCAGCCCCTACCTGTAAGGCATCAAACGTTAAATCGCCAAAACCTTCGACTTCCCACACACGCATACGACGGTATGGACATAAACGCATGCTTTGTAATGTATCCCACGCGGTAGTGGTTTGCATCACCCGCTGACTTTGCGGGCTCAAGGCCGAAATACGCAAATCAAAATTTTGACTCAAGTCAAAAGCTTGCGGCTCGAGGGCCTCTATTACGGCGATATTAAACCCTTGTGGTGCCAACTGTGTAGCTAAGGCGGCACCAATCATGCCGCCGCCACAAATCACAATATCATAGTCTTGACTCAACTCAACCGCCTTTTCTTAGTTACTATTAATGGGTTCAACTATTTGCATTTGAGCGTGCAAAATCGCTTTCATTCCTTGCGCACTTGTGTTCTATTAAAAACGTAGCCGCAGCATAAGCGTGTGCTTACGCAGCATAAGTGCTCAGGTCACACCCACTATAACCACCACCGTAATGAGGGCCCAATTTTTATTACAACACACTTACTATAACTACTCGAAACAAGGAATCGATTATGCAAATGAACATTACTGCTCGCCACGACACCAAAGCCACTGACGCCATAAAAGAACGTATTATGGCCAAGCTGCAGAAAAATGAAAGCCACTTCGATCATATCACCAACATTCAAGTCACCATCGACAAAGACGGCAGCCAAGATCTTGCCGAAGCCACACTACACTTAGACACCGGCCACGAAATATTCGCCAAGGCCAGAGGCGATAATATGTTTAGTGCTATCGACTCACTAAGCTCAAAAATTGAAACTCAGTTACAAAAAGCCAAGTCCAAGACTCAAACCCGTAAAGGTATAGACAAAGGTATGCGACTGCCGCCAGATGAACTCGAAGAAGAAGTGGCATAACCCACCTATCCAGTTAAAAGGCACTTATAAAGTGCCTTTTTTTGTGGCTGCTGTTTTTACAGCCCCTACTCAACTTGTTCTGCAAAGGTGACATAAGTTTCATAGTCATTAATGCCTAACGCCGAGGCCGAGCACAAAGCTAAGGGATCATCTGCCAATGTCGTGGGCACCACCACTAGACCATCACTAAAAGACACCACCTTCAAGCCAACCTTGTGACAGTGGGCAAATACCTTTTCTAGCGCGTACACCACTTGCTCTTGATCCCTAACCAAACGTTCACGGGGTATCTCGTCGTGGGCTGGGGGGCGATATTTATATTGTTTCAAAACTTGTTTTTGGTCATCCATCATGAGCAACAGAACATCACCCCAGCGCCACTGTTCCAGCAACCGTTTACACAATAAGAACTGACCCTCGTCAAGACAATGCACCCGATCCCCCGCCCTGCATTGACGTAATTGGTCGTGGACCTGCTGTTGGGTAACCGAAGGTTTAATTTCAATGTGCATAATTGAGGAGCATCGCTGAGTAATGTAGTGCGGTATAGGTTCACCACAGTCTAACAAATCATAGCCCTATACAACAAAACTATTAGCACAACCGGACCCCGCACTAGATTAACTAACGTCGACTGGACGGTATTGATTGAATCTATGTTAAAGAAGGGCCAGAATAAGTCGGTATATGAACAGTAGGCTACTTTGAGCACAGATAAAGTGGCTGTTTCGTCACCATCAAAGATAAGAGGAAGTGTAGTGGAACGTGAATCAATGGAATTCGATGTTGTCATCGTTGGTGCGGGCCCTTCGGGCTTAGCGACCGCGTGTAAACTATTACAATTAGCTCAAGCCAAAGAACAAGAGCTTAGCGTTTGTGTAGTTGAGAAAGGTTCGGAAGTCGGCGCCCACATTCTGTCAGGTGCTATCTTAGAACCAACTGCACTGAATGAACTGTTTCCAGATTGGCAGGCTATGGGCGCCCCCCTAACAGCACCCGTTGTGAAAGATGAAATGCACATTTTGACCAGTGCCACTAGCGGTTTGAGCATGCCTAACTTCGCCATCCCAAAACCTATGCATAATGAAGGCAACTACATCGTTAGTTTAGGTAATGTTTGCCGCTGGCTAGCCGAGCAAGCCGAAAACCTAGGGGCCGAAGTATTTCCAGGCTTTGCGGCTGCCGAAATCTTATACCACGAAGACGGCAGTGTTAAAGGCATTGCCACTGGCGACATGGGTGTTAGTGAGGCCGGTGAACAAAAAGATAGCTATATGCAAGGCATGGAATTACATGCAAAGTACACCGTTTTTGCCGAAGGTTGCCGCGGCCATTTAGGCAAGCAACTGATTGAACAGTTTGACCTAGACCAAGGCACCACGAGTCAGCACTATGGTATCGGCATCAAAGAGCTGTGGGACATCGATCCTGCCAAGCATCAGCCAGGCCTAGTATTGCATGGTTCGGGTTGGCCTTTAACGAAAGGGGCCAACGGTGGTTTTTTCCTTTATCACGGCGACAACAATCAGGTCACCGTTGGCTTAATCATCGACCTAAGCTACGACAACCCACACCTGAGCCCATTTGATGAATTCCAGCGCCTCAAGCACCACCCTGTATTAAAACAATACTTAGAAGGCGGCACTCGAGTTTCCTACGGCGCGCGTGCAGTAGAGAAAGGCGGCCTTTTTGCCTTACCTAAAATGAGTTTGCCAGGCGCGTTAATCATTGGTTGCGACGCCGGCACCATGAACTTTGCCAAAATCAAAGGCAGCCATACGGCAATGAAGTCTGGCATGTTGGCAGCAGAAACCTTGTTCGAAGCCATTGCCAATGGTGATGAAGGTAAACAAGATCTAACCCGTTACGGCGATAACTTTAAGCAGTCTTGGTTACATGAGGAGCTTTATAGGGCACGTAACTTTGGCGCCGCTATGCACAAGTTTGGTATGTGGTTAGGTGGTTCGTTTAACTGGATTGACCAAAATATCTTTGGCGGCAAGCTGCCCATTTCTCTAAAGGACAATACGCCTGATCACGCGCAGCTTAAACCTGCTGCAGACATGCCTAAGATTGACTATCCAAAGCCCGACGGCGTGATTAGCTTTGACAAACTGTCGTCGGTGTTTCTTTCTGGCACCAACCATGAAGAAGATCAGCCATGCCATCTTACACTTAAAGATGACAGCCTGCCCTTGGGTATTAACCTAAGCATGTGGGACGAACCCGCTCAGCGTTACTGCCCTGCTGGGGTATACGAAATTGTTGAAGCCGAAGACGGCGCCAAACAGTTCCAAATCAATAGCCAAAACTGTGTTCATTGTAAGACTTGTGATATTAAAGACCCGAGTCAGAACATCACATGGGTGGTGCCTGAAGGCGCCGGCGGACCTAACTACCCTAATATGTAATTAGATCAGCCGTGTAGCCCTGAGCTCGCCTACGAGCCAGGGCTTACCTATTATTTAGTACCAAATATCTTATCACCGGCATCGCCTAAGCCAGGCAATATGTAACCGTGTTCGTTGAGGCAATCATCCACTGCAGCAACGTATAGACCTATTTCTGGGTGCAACTCATGCACGCGTTCCAGGCCTTCGGGTGAAGCTACCAAAAACAACCCCATAATATTTTTACAGCCTTTTTGCTTGAGTAAATCGATGGTCGCCAACAAAGTGCCTCCAGTCGCTAGCATGGGGTCTATAATCAATGCCGTGCGCTGATCCACATCAGCAATAATTTTGTCAAAGTAAGCCACCGGTTCTAAGGTCTCTTCGTTACGGTACAACCCCACCACACTGACTTTGGCATTTGGCACCAATTGCATCACCCCGTCTAGCATGCCTAAACCTGCGCGCAATATGGGCACGATGGTTAATTTTTTGCCAGCCAACATCTGCACAGCAATGGGTGTTCCTTGCCAGCCATCAATAACTACGTTTTCTAAGGGTAATGAGCGCGTCGCTTCATAGGTTAACAAACTCGCCACCTCATTAGCCAGTTCGCGAAATTGTTTCGTGCTTACCCCCGACTTACGTAATAAGGCTAACTTGTGTGCGACTAGAGGGTGATGAATTGCATGAACAGGCATAATTAAAACCTTTATGAAAGTTAAATGGCGCCAAAATCGTACTCGACTCCAGCGCTAACCAGTATGGCACGCGGGCCGGTTGGCGTGTGAACAGTGTTGCAGGCCATGGCGAGTTGATAAAACACAGGGCGACTGATACGAGCCCACAACCCCTCGCGCACATACAATTGGGGTTGGGGTTGGCCCAATTCATCAATCGTCACCTGCAATTGATCAGGCTGTGCCAAACAGATTTGATCACCACAGTTACTGGTAAAGTGCCATTGGGCAACGGCATCAACAACCTCTTGATCTGCGGAAATGATAGTAAAGGGTAGGTCTTCAACCTTGATAGAAAACGCTTCTACGGGAGTTACCAGCCAATAATCACCATTATTTTGGCGTTGCAGCAGACGTGAAAACAACTGCATTATCTTGGTTTTAACAATCGGCTGACCTTGGTGCATCCAAGTGCCGTTAGCACCAATAACCAAAGCCATATCGCCCTTAAATTCTGGTGTCCAACTCAACAGTGGATAATTTGGTATCTGTTGCGCGTGTTTGATGAGATCTTCTATCATCACAGTTATTCGGCTACAGCGGGTTCACTACCGACTGAGCTGCCTCGAATTTTAGTTGCATCACTAAATCCACTTTGGCCTCGGTTGCCCATACGCATGCCGATCTGCATTAAAAATTCAAAAAATGCTTCTCGATCCTGAATAAATTCTTTAAAAAAGCCCGAGTCATGCAAGGCCAGAGCGCCGTGGACTAGGGCCCAAGATGCAGACAAATGGTAGTACGCAGGCACCTGCTCCAACTTACCAGAAGCAATGCGTTTTTCGACTAAATTCGCCAACACTTGCATGTTTTGATTGCGAATCTTATGCACCTCTGCAATTTCGCTTTCGTATTCCTCACCTTTGACCAAGCGATCTTCCAAACGATCAAACAACAAAGCTTGTTCCGGGTCGTTCATACGAAATTCAAAGTAGCTTCGCCAAATCGACTCCGGATCAGAGAAGTCTTTAGTCGCCAGTAAACCCGCGAGTTGATGTTCATAACTGATGAGTAAACAAATATAAATGTCAGACTTAGACTTAAAGTGTTTATAGATAGTGCCCTTACCAATACCTACGTTATCGGCAATCATCTCTACGGTTACTTTGTCTTCACCATGAGTTCGAAAAAGCACTAACGCGGTTTCAAGAATTTCTTCCTCACGACGCTTAAACTCACGCACTTTGCGGTTTTCTTTTTCGCGCGGAAAGTAGGCTGGAATTTTTGGTTTTGCAGCAATGCCCCAATTCATACGGTATGACCCTAAAAGGTTGCATCATTCGATCAGTCGATCTATGACTATTGAAGTCATAATAGTCATAAAATGAAGCAAAGGCTATGCCTAATTAACTACGTAGGAAAAGATCTGCAAAATTTTGGCTTGTTTGAGCCGCCAGCTGCGCTAACGAAAGGCCTTTCAAGTCGGCCACGTATTGAGCCACAAGACGCACGTGCTTGGGCTCATTTTGTTGGCCACGGTGAGGAGCTGGGGTCAAATATGGCGCATCAGTTTCTACTAACAATTGCTCCATAGGTAGCTTTTTCACCACCTCGCGCAAGGCCTTGGCATTGTTAAAGGTGACGATGCCAGAAATAGAGATATAGAAACCCAGGTCCAAACAAGCTTTAGCCATGGCCCAATCTTCGGTGAAACAATGAATCACTCCGCCAACCTCAAGGTCGGCTTTATCTCTCAATAGCGCCAAGGTGTCTGCTTTAGCATCTCGCGTGTGTACGATGACCGGTTTTTTAAGCTGCCTAGACAGGTCCAAATGGGCGGCAAATGCTTGTTGCTGCAGAGCTGCATTGTCTTGTTGATAAAAATAATCCAACCCAGTTTCACCAATCGCCACAACTTTTTTATGCCGCGCCTGTTGCTCTAGTAACGCCAAACTGCTGAGTTCCTTTACACCTAAAGGGTGCAAACCCGCCGACGCATGAATAAAATCATACGGCTCAATTTGAGCCATCATAGGTGCAAACTGTTGCGTATCTACGCCAATGCAGAGCATTTGTGAGATACCATCAGCTTGGGCCGCTGTAATCAGCCCTGCTAAGCCGTCGGGGTAATGGCTAGTATCAAGTTTATCAAGGTGGCAATGGGAATCGATAATCACTGTTTAGCTCCAGAACGCACTAACAAATACCAATCATTAAGCAATTCTTCGCACACCATCTGTGGGTTGAGGTTGCGTCGTTGGTGAACATAATTAAGTTGTTGGGTCACAGCATCCAATAGTTGATAAATCGCTGCAATATCACTGCGCTGGGCTACGGCTTGTAACAATTTAAGCAAGTCTGTATTAATAATATATCTGCTGTCTTGCGTGAGTTTGAGCTTAACTAAGTCGTTAAGCCACTCTATCCACCAAGTGAAGGTTTGGGCCAGAGGTAGCTTTTGCCAGCTCTGGGCTACTTCAAGACTGGTTTGTTGGCCACGCAAAATAGCCGTCAATTGGACTAACATTTGACGCCTAACTTCGTGGGCCTTTTGTTCAAATAAATCCAAAGCATGCAGCGGTGCACCGTTAGCTAAAAGCAATACCTGGCGGGCCGTTTCCGCATCCATGTCCTTACTTAGCCAAGACATTGCTTCGGCGTTATCAGGCACCACTAGGTCTAACTGTTGGCAACGACTGGTAACGGTTGCTAATACCGCCTTAGGCCATTGGTGCAAGAGTAAAAAATAACAATTATCCCCGGGCTCTTCCAGCTGCTTAAGTAGTGCATTAGCCGCATTAAGGTTAAGGTCGGTGGCGCCATTAATAATCACCACCCGAGCACCACCTTGCTGCGCTGTATTCGCCAACGAGGCTTGTAACTTACGTACCGAATCAACCACGATGGCTTTACCCACCTCTTCTGGTTGCAACTGAGTGAAATCTGGGTGACTCGCCGCTGCCATCAACTGGCACGACTTACACTGCCCACATGCATCGCTCTCAATAGGCTGCTGACACAATAAGGTGGCCGCCAAACGCCGCACAAAGGCTAATTTCCCTAACCCCGGCACACCGCCAACTAACAAAGCGTGAGGCAATCGATTTTGTTTAACCATGTCGATGACTTGGCGCCATTGTGGACTGTGCCAAGGGTAGCTATTAGCCGCTTGGTTCATGCGTAACCTACTGCTGTAGAGTGAATAAGTGGTGCCAAATAAACATCCAACTGAGCCTGTACCTGCTCAATGGTCTGCCCTGCATCAACCACTTTATAACGCTCTGGCTCAGCGTGGGCTTGAGATAAATAACCCTGCCTCACACGCTCAAAAAAGCTCAAAGCCTCTTTCTCTATGCGATCAAAGCTGGAACGTTTGCCAGCCCTGTCCATGCCGGTAGTCACATCTATATCGAACAACAAGGTCAGGTGAGGGTCTAAATCACCATGCACACACTGCTTAAGGCTGGTTATAAAGTCGGTATCTAACCCTCGCCCCGCGCCTTGGTAGGCAAAGGATGCGTCGGTAAAGCGATCACAGATGACCCACTTTCCTTCCGCTAATGCTGGGCGTATGACCTGCTGTACATGTTGGCGCCTGGCTGCAAACATGAGTAATAATTCAGTGTAGGGGTCAACGCTTTCGTCGCGGTGAGCCAACAACAAGGCACGAATATCCTCTGCCATAGGTGTGCCGCCGGGCTCTCGGGTGTGTACGCAATCAATGCCTGCGTTTAATAAGCATTGCTTAAGGTAGTCAATGCTAGTGGATTTACCTGCACCCTCGCCGCCCTCTATTGATATAAAGCGGGCTGAGTGTGAGGATGGGGTTGGCGTCGATACAGGCATGAATCTCTCTTACTGTTTTAGCTGATACTTACGTACATTGGCCTGGTGTTCTGGGTAAGTCTGCGCAAACACATGGCTTCCGTCTCCCTTGGCAACAAAAAACAAACTCAACCCTCCAGCCGGATGTAGTGCGGCTTCTATGGCCGCCTTGCCAGGCAAGGCTATGGGCGTGGGCGGCAAACCTTTATGTACATAAGTATTGTAGGGTGTGTCTTGCGTTAAATCCTTACGCCTAATATTACCGTCAAAGGCCTCGCCCATGCCATAAATCACGGTTGGGTCAGTTTGTAGCTTCATGCCTTTTTGTAAGCGACGAACAAATACACCGGCAATGGTATTGCGCTCACTGGCTTGGCCCGTTTCCTTTTCAATAATGGACGCCATAATCAAGGCCTCATAAGGCGTTTTATACGGTAAGTCGGGAGCTCTTTGTGCCCAAGCCTGCTGTAATATTTCTTGTTGTTGCATATACGCTTGCCGAATAATGTCGATAGGCTCATTGTGGCGCGCAAAACGATAGGTAGACGGGAATAACAACCCTTCAGGATGACTCCAGCGGCTATGTAATAGCGTCATCCAATCGCTGGTTTCGGGAACTGATTTATCCAACATCGCCGGATGCTGAACTAATAGGTCTATAAAGTCCTTGTAGGTTAGACCTTCGGGTACGGTAAATTGGTATTCCAATACCTTACCCGTGACTAATTGGGCTAATACTTCAACACTATTGAGTGCACCGCTAAATTGATATTCACCCGCCTTAATGTGCCGATCTAGCTGACGCCACTTGGCGTAATACTTAAAACTTTCGGCATGGGCAATCACCCCTGCTGCAAACAATTTCTTACTCACGCCACTAAGTCCAGAACCCGGGGCAATGCTAACAATCACGGGTTGGGTTAACGGCAGGGGTTGGTACAACCAAACCTGAACCTGACGTGCAGCACCGTAAGTGCCCAACCCAATCACCAATAAACTGGCCATCAGCAGCCAAAACCACAGGCGATTTAACATAGTTCACTCACTAGTGGCTGCTGCGATAACCGCGTTGCCAGAGACTGCTGTAACGACACAGTCAGGTCTGATATGAACCACGAGTGTGGCTTAGTGTGGGAAGTGCTAGGGCGTAAATTAACCACAGGCCAAATGCCATTAAGGCTGTTAGTCATAAACACAGCGTCCGCATTAAGCAATGCTGCAACATTAATGCGCCCTGCTTTAACATTGATATCGGCTTGCTCAGCAATGACACGAACCTCTTGTGCCATCACCCCAGCAATGCCACATTGATCAAGCTGAGGCACAATCAAGCAACCTTGTTGCTCTATAAATACATTGCTCATGACGCCAGAAATAACATTATGCTCTGGATCGAGCATAAAACCTTCGTGGATGTGAGGATCTTGCCATTCGTTACGTGCCATGACTTGGTCGAGCCGATTGAGATGTTTTAAACCGGCTAACGCTGAGCTGAGTGACCAAGGATGGCAACATAAACGACTGTTGACACCAGCAATAGACAAGCCTTCTCGCCCTGACGGCCAAGGTGTTAGGGTAACGACACGAGTGCATTGGGAAACTTGAGGCGCAGCATAGCCGCGACCGCCTACTCCGCGCGTGAGGGTGATCTTTAGCACCCCATCAGCAGCCTCAAAAAGCCAGTATGCGGCCTTTATATCGGAGATTAACCTTGTTACCAACCCCGATGCAGCTGCTGCATCAGCCGCCAAACCCAGCCGTAAGAGGCCTTTAGTGAGGCGTTGGCAGTGGCCCTGCCACAGTTGCACTTGACCTTGTCGAACGGCGATGGTTTCAAATACACCGTCACCATAGGCAAAGCCACGGTCAAGAGCATCTAAGCCCTGGTTATAGCTGCCATTGACAAGGGTAACTGCCTGCATAACCTCAGCCTATTCAGGATTAAATTTTGCTAAAAATCAAAGTGCCGTTGGTGCCGCCAAAACCAAACGAGTTTGACATGGCCGACTCGATAGGTGCTTCTTGGGGCGTGTGAGGTACGTAGTTTAAATCGCACCCTTCAGAAGGATTATCAAGATTTATGGTAGGTGGTGCCACTTGATCGCGAATAGCCAATACACTAAAGATGGCCTCTACCGCGCCGGCAGCACCTAACAAATGGCCAATCATTGATTTGGTCGAACTCATGCGCACCTGATCGGCACCGCTACCTAATACCAATTTAGCAGCGTTAGATTCGGCAATGTCGCCGGCAGGCGTAGAGGTGCCGTGCGCATTTATGTACTGAATTTGATCACCATTGAGGCCTGCGTCCTTCATCGCATTACGCATAGACGCCGCGGCGCCGCGGCCATCTTCTGGTGGTGACGTCATGTGATACGCATCGCCACTCATGCCAAAACCGGTTAATTCTGCATAGATTCTAGCGCCACGAGCTTTAGCCGATTCATATTCTTCTAATACCATCACACCTGCACCATCACCCAGTACAAAACCGTCACGGTCAGCATCCCAAGGTCGGCTGGCCGATAGCGGGTCATCATTGCGTGTGGACAGTGCTCTAGCAGCACCAAAACCACCTAAGCCTAACGGCGTAGTGGCCATTTCTGCACCGCCACAAACCATAACGTCTGCATCACCGTAGGCGATCATACGTGCCGAAGCACCAATGTTATGGGTTCCTGTGGTACAGGCCGTGGTAATAGCAATATTAGGCCCACGCAAACCGTACAAAATGGACAGGTTGCCAGAGATCATATTGATGATACTGCCAGGCACAAAGAACGGAGAAATGCGGCGAGGACCCCCTCTTTTAAGGGCGTCATGGCTCTTTTCGATTAACGGTAAGCCGCCAATACCCGATCCAATTGCAACACCAATACGATCGGCATTTTCGTCGGTCACTTCTAAGTTAGCGTCCTGAATGGCTTGAATGCCTGCGGCCATGCCGTACTGAATGAACAAATCCATTTTCTTGCCTTCTTTAGGCGGCAAGTAATTACTTAAATCAAAATCTTTAACACTGGCAGAGAAATGAGTGCCAAAACCTTCGGTATCAAAGTGGCTGATGTTTTGCACACCACTTTTGCCAGCCAATATATTGCTCCATGACTGATCCATGGTATTACCCACGGCACTCAACATGCCCATACCGGTAACCACTACACGTTTGCGACTCATTATATTCTCCTTAACCTTGTCTTAAAAACAAAGCCATTGCCATGTGCTTTATATATGCCATTTAATCAAGCCTATAGTATAGGCAAAAAACCACATAAAACAGATGTTTTAAAAGCTATAGATGCAGAAAAGCCGCACCAATTGGCGCGGCCTTTCGTAACTTCAATTCGAAGTGCAAAAACTAAGCGTGCTTACTGATTAGCAGTTACGTAGTCGATTGCAGCTTGAACAGTGGTGATCTTCTCAGCTTCTTCATCTGGAATCTCAGTTTCAAATTCTTCTTCTAGAGCCATTACTAGCTCTACAGTGTCCAAAGAGTCTGCGCCAAGGTCATCAACAAAAGAAGCAGCGTTAGTCACTTCATCTTCTTTAACGCCAAGCTGTTCAGCAACAATTTTTTTAACGCGATCTACAATACTCATAGTTTTTCCTAATTGGTTCTTATACGCCGTTGAACCCCTAAAAAGGCAACGGTTAACCTAGAAAATAGAGGGCGGAGAATTCCGCAAATAAGTTCTACTTTCTACTCAGTATAGAGTGCAGCTATTATCTACAAACTGACCAAAATTGCAACCTTAAAACACTAATATGTGCAATACAAAGCGACAAAAACCGGCCAACTTAAGGACTTAGCTCATATACATGCCGCCATTTACATGGATCGTCTCACCGGTAATGTATGCCCCGGCGTCACTGGCCAAAAAGCCAACAATGTTAGCAATGTCTTCCGGTGCACCCAAACGTTGCAATGGAATTTGTTTACGCAATACATCTTTTTGCTCGTCGCCCAAAGCTTCGGTCATATCGGTAGCGATAAATCCGGGTGCAATCGAGTTAACTGTGACATTTCGGGACGCCACTTCACGCGCCATAGCACGACTGAAACCTTCCACACCCGCTTTGGCAGCGGCGTAGTTAGCTTGACCCATGTTGCCCATGGAACCCACCACAGAGCTAATGTTAATGACTCGCCCCCAACGGGCTTTGGTCATGCCACGCAAACAACCCTTTGACATGCGGAAGATGGAACTCATGTTAGTATTAACCACGTCGTCCCATTCATCGTTTTTCATGCGCATCAGCAGGTTATCTCGGGTAATACCGGCATTATTGACGAGAATAGTGGGCGCACCAAAGGCCTCAACGATAGCCTTTAGCGTGGTATCTACCGATTCTGAGTCTGACACGTTTAACACCATACCAGTACCTGTGTTACCCGCATCTTTTAAGGCTTGGGTAATGGCCTGAGCCCCACTATCTGAAGTGGCCGTACCAATCACTATCGCACCTTGGGAAGCCAGCTGCAAAGCAATCGCTTTACCTATGCCGCGAGTCGCGCCTGTAACGAGTGCTACTTTGCCATCAATTGCCAACATAATTTGTTCCGTTTATTAGAGTTCTAAAGCCGCTGCCAAAGAAGCTGCATCATTAATTGCAGCAGCTTGTAAGGTTTTATCAATTCGCTTATTTAAGCCGGTAAGGACTTTGCCTGGCCCGCATTCTATCACAAGCTCGGCGCCACTTGTGGCCATGGTTGTTACACATTGAGTCCACAACACCGGTTGATACAATTGCGCCACCAAGTTATCAACAATGGCTGCTGCTGACTGCACAGGCTTAGCATCAACGTTCTGCACTACTGCAATATTGGGCACCGACACGGTGATATCGGCCAACATAGCTTTTAATTTTTCTGCCGCTGGCTGCATAAGCGCACAGTGCGAAGGCACACTCACGGGTAACGGCAAAGCACGCTTAGCACCCGCTTCCTTACACGCAACCATAGCCCGCTCAACGGCCGCTTTAGAGCCTGCGATGACCACCTGGCCCGGTGAGTTATAGTTCACAGGGGTAACCACTTGGCCCTGGGCCGAAGCCTCACAAGCAGCCGCAATGTCGGCATCGGCCAAACCGATGATCGCCGCCATTGCACCTTCACCAACGGGTACTGCAGCCTGCATAAATTGACCGCGAGCTTGGACCAACTTGACCGCATCCGAAAAATCTAATGCGCCCGCACAAACTAACGCTGAGTATTCACCCAAACTGTGGCCTGACATGACCAGAGGCGTGGCACCCCGACTCTGCTGCCACAAACGCCATAGCGCCACACTGGCGGTTAACAGCGCAGGCTGAGTAATATGAGTTTGGTTAAGCTGGCCTTCGGAATCTTCTTGCACCAGCTGCCAAAGGTCATAACCTAACGCCTGGCTCGCTTCTTCAAAAGTGTGTTTAACAACAGCATGCTGCTGACCTAACTCGGCCAACATGCCAACACTTTGTGAGCCTTGGCCTGGAAATACAAATGCGATACGAGAACTCATGAATTGTCCTTAGTACTAGTTTTTATTCAAATGTAGTGTCGTTTTGCAATCGCTTAGCGACTTGCATTTCAACGTAATCTTGGGTGGCCTCAATGGCGTAGGTTAAGGCCGTACTATTGGCGTAACTATGAGACTTAACCACCAAACCTTGCAAACCTAACAAAAACGCGCCATTAAGTCGGTCTGGGTCAAATTGAAACTGCCAGGCTTGCATAATGCGCTCAACCTGCTGCGGCGTAAGTTCACTGCGCTGCAAATCTTCATTAAAACGCTGCGCCAACATCTTGCTAACGCCCTCACCTGATTTAATCAAAATATTACCGGTATAGCCATCACAAACCACAATATCAGTTTGTCCGTCGAATACCTCTTGGGGCTCTACATAACCCAAGTAGTTTAGCTTAGGGTCTGCCCTTAGCAAGGCATCGGCTGCTTGCACTTGACCTTGGCCAGTGCCGGCTTCGGTGGCAATGTTAAGCAATTTCAAACTGACCTGAGGATTTTTTTGCAAACTAGACTCTAGCGCCTGACCCAGCTGACCAAATTGATACAACTGTTCTCCACTTGAACTGAGGTTGGCGCCAATATCCAAAACCAAACACATGCCGTTACGTGTGGGTATATGACTCGCAAATGCGGGCCTTTCGTAACCTGGCAACATCTTAATTAAGTGGCGACTTAAGGCCATTAGCGCGGCCGAACTACCGCCGCTTACACAGGCATGAGCCTTGCCGTCAGCAACCAGTGCTAGGGCCAGATACATTGAAGAGTCTTGTTTTTGCCGCAAAATCACCATTAAATCGTCGGTTTTTTCGACCACTTGAGAAGCGTCAACCAAATGCAGGCGTTTTAACAGAGGTGTTTGTTTTTCATCGACTGCAGCCAGCAATGGTGCAAGTGCAGATTCAGGTCCAACCCAGAGTAGGGTTAAGCGGGGATGGCGCTCGAGGCAAGCAAGTGCCGCCTCGAGGCTGGTTTTGGGACCTAAGTCCCCACCCATTGCATCAAGTGCAAGGGTGTAATACGCCGACAAATTACTCGGCGTCTTGGTTAACTACCTGACGACCCTTGTAAAAGCCATCAGCTGTTACATGGTGACGACGGTGAGTTTCACCGGTAGTAGAATCAACTGCCAAAGTGGCAGTGCCTAGGGCATCGTGTGAACGACGTTGTCCACGCCTAGAACGGGTTACTTTGCTCTTTTGTACAGCCATGGCTGAAAACTCCTAATTGGTAAACTAATCTTTTTGCAGTAAAGCCTGCAGCCCTTCGAAAGGATTAGGCTTTTCCTGCACGGTTTCTTTGCCGCCAAAATTGGATGCTACTTCACAATCCGAATGATAGGCCACAATGGGTATATTCAAAATCATTTCGTGATCAATGAACTCATTCATAGCAAGCTTCTTATCTTCCAATAACCAAGGGTCATATTCAGCGGGAAGCTTTTCTGCTTGCTCTTCTGTGAGCACAATTGCCACGTTTATGTCTGCCATTATATCAAGGCTAATGGCATCTAAACAGCGTTGACACGCAATTTGCACACCTTCAATTGAAGATTTACCTGTAATAACCGGCCGATGGGCGTTATCACGAGCAAAATGCAACTCAACATTTACCCGACCTTGGTCCGACTGCAGGTAGCTGCAAAACCCCGCCAAGCTGACTAATTCAACGTGACCGGTAATGGTTTGCTGGCCATCACACAATTTGCGCGGGTCCAAAAATAGAGGTAAAGGTGTCTCAAACATGGCGCGATATATTAGTCATCTACCCGCCTTATGTCAAAGAAAAATAGCATTGAATGAGTAATATTTAGCGTTATTGTTAGCTTTTTTGCAATTTAACCAATTTACCACCTAATTCAAGGCCTCAATGGAGTTGTAGAGGACGATTAAAGGTTTGACTCAAGCCCCAAGAAATACTGCTTTGGGTTTGCGCGCCTAGCTCGTCTATGACCTGCTCCAACGGCGTTTTTGTGGGGGCATACCAAACCTTTTTTGACACACCTACCTGATCCCGTGCAACGCTGTGTAAATTGCCTAAACCATCAATCAAACCCAACTCCAAGGCTTTGTGGCCATGCCAAACCGCGCCTGAATATAGTGCTGGATCATCACTCAAGCGATCGCCTCGTCCAAGCTCGACTTGGCTGATAAATTGCTTATGAATATCATCCAATAAGCGCTGAAACATAGCCTTCTGAGCCGCCTTTTCTGGTAAAAATGGATCCAGAAAATCTTTATTACCACCGGCAGTATAAGTCCTGCGCTCCACCCCTAACTTTGCAATCATTTGATCAAACCCAAAACCACTACCAATAACCCCAATTGAGCCCACCGTACTGGCCTTATCGGCATAGATAAAATCGGCTGCCGCAGCAATGTAATAAGCGCCAGAGGCACCCACATCAGCAATCACGGCATATACCGGCTTATTGGGGTATTCCAGCTTCATCAACTGCAGTTCATCAAACACGATACCCGCCTGCACAGGGCTACCACCTGGGCTGTTAATATTGAGCAATACCGCTTTTGAGTTGGCGGCTTCAAACGCGTCCGACAATGCAGGCAATAAGTGGTCTGCGCTGGCCTCGGCACCCGCCATAATCGGCCCAAACACATCCACTACGGCCACATGATCTTGCGACTCTGCCATGGCGCCAACATCGTCATCACTGAGCAACATCGCTAACACAGTAAATACAAATACAAAACTTAGGCTTTTAAAGAAAATACCCCAACGCCGTGCGCTTTTTTGCTCTCGTTGAATGCTCGTTACCAACTGACTAATCACTTTCCACTCTTGCTCATTGGTTGGGGTGGGTTCGAGACTCATAGGGGTATTCCTGCATAAGATGTTGATGGATAATAACTATAAACATATAGATGGGATGTTTTATGGGTTTTAAAAGCCCTCGCCTTTGCATTTTTCTCTGTTATGCTAAACATCAAACAACAAAAACAAGGAAGCTTAACCATATGGACACCATAGACGCCCTCATCTCCCCCCAAGGCAGCCTAGACATCCTAACCCTTGACGAGATCAATCAACTGCACAAGTCAGCCTCTACAGGCTTACACGAGCTATTTAGGCAATGCTGCCTAGCAGTACTCAATTGCGGCATCGAAGAAGACGATATTGCTGTCTTACTGAAGCGCAACGCTAAATTTGACGTTGAAGTAGTGCCACAAACGCGGGGCGTGTTATTGCAACTCAGCAATGCACCAAGCAGTGCTTTTGTAGACGGTGAGATCATCCTTGGAATCAAGGAAAACTTATATTCAGTATTGCGTGACATCATCTATATTAGCAACAGCCTGCTAGCCAACGAAACCACTCAGACCGGCACTCAACTTACCGCCCTTGTATTTCAAATACTTAGACACGCCCAAGCGCTAGCCCCACGCCGCAAGCCAAAAATTGTAGTTTGCTGGGGCGGACACTCTATTAAAACCATCGAATATGATTACACCAAACAAGTGGGTTATGACCTAGGCCTTCGAGGTTACGATATCTGCACAGGTTGTGGACCTGGCGCCATGAAAGGCCCGATGAAAGGTGCACACATTGCCCACGCTAAACAGCGTTGCCATGACTATCGTTACATTGGCATAACGGAACCTGGCATTATCGCTGCAGAGTCCCCCAATCCAATGGTCAACGAACTGATCATTATGCCCGATATTGAAAAGCGCCTAGAAGCCTTTGTTCGCTTAGGCCATGCCTTCATTGTGTTCCCAGGCGGTGCAGGCACGGCAGAAGAAATACTCTATTTATTGGGTATATTACTACACCCCAACAACGACCAGCTCACAGTGCCGCTAATTTTTACCGGACCAGAAAGCTCAAAAGCCTATTTTGAACAAATTGACGCCTTTATCGGCGCCACTCTAGGCCCCAAAGCCCAGGCAAAGTACGAAATAATTATTGAAGACCCGAGCGCCGTAGCACAAGTAGTTAAAGCCGAAATGGAGAAAGTAGTGGAGCACCGCCAAACCGTGGGTGACGCTTATCACTATAATTGGCAGCTGCACATAGAGGAAGACTTCCAGCACCCGTTTATTCCCACCCACGCCAATATGGCAGGCCTAGAGCTAACGGCTCAACTGCCCACGGCACAGCTTGCTAGTAACCTCCGTAAAGCCATGAGCGGCATTGTGGCGGGCAACGTCAAGACCTTTGGTTTGGCCCAGATTCAGCAATACGGGCCGTATCAGCTTAACGCCGAGGCCGCACTATTAGAAAAGCTGGATGTGCTGTTACAGAGCTTTGTGGCCCAAGACCGCATGAAGTTGCCAGGTAGCAAAGCCTATGAGCCGTGCTATAGAGTCAGTTAGAGGCGTTAATTGAGGGTCATCCCGGTGCCCATTAAGCGTCATTCCGGCGTAGGCCGGAATCTACTCTAACCTCCTGATATCCTGAGATCCTGACCTTCATCAGGATGGCGGTTTGGCACGTCGGGATGAGGGTTTGGCACGTCAGGATGAACGTGATCGAAGAGCGATGCGTATTACTCGCCCAACCAATCGCGCAATACTTCATCCGTGTGCTGACCTAAAGTGGGCGGCGCTTGGGTGTATTGAATCGGCGTTGCAGAGTATTTAATGGGATTAGCCACACTTGCCACCTTACCCAAGGTGGCGTGATCCAGCTCCAACTGCATGTCACGAGCTTGTATTTGAGGGTTATCAAACACCTGATCTATGGTGCAAATAGGCCCACAAGGCACACCCACGTCATTAAGCTGAGCCAACCACCAATCCGTCGTTTGCTGCAGCATGAGCGCCACCACTTGCGGTACCAACGTATCTCGGTTAGCCACGCGTAGTGAGTTAGTGGCGTAGTCCGCTTGATGAGCCAATTCCGGCTGCCCTGCCACTTGGCAAAAACGCTGAAACTGGCCATCATTACCCACAGCTAAGATTAAATGCCCATCGGCCGTGGCAAACGCCTGATAAGGCACGATGTTAGGGTGCGAATTACCTAGTCGCTCAGGGTTATTGCCGGTCGCCAAATAATTCATGGCCTGGTTAGCCAAGGTGGCCACCTGTACATCGAGCAAGGCTAAATCTATGTGCTGACCTTGGCCCGTACGCAACTGATGAATCAAAGCCCCTTGAATGGCATTAGACGCGTACAAGCCTGTCATTACGTCTGCCAGAGCCACACCGACCTTCATCGGTTCGCCGTTGGCATCACCGGTGACACTCATCAAACCACCCATGGCCTGAATCATAAAATCGTAACCAGCACGGTCTTTATAAGGCCCAGTTTGACCAAAGCCAGTGATAGAGCAATAGATCAAGCCGGGGTTAAGAGCGCTTAAGGTTGCGTAATCCAAACCATATTTGGCTAAGCCACCCACCTTAAAGTTTTCAATCAGCACATCGGCCTTAGCTGCCAGTTGCTTAATAATAGCTTGGCCTTCGGCCCTAGACATATCCACACACAAAGAGCGTTTGCCGCGATTAGCCGTCTGAAAGTAAGCAGCTTGTCGGTCTTCACCATCTTCAAAGCCAGACGATGTAGGCATGTATGGCGGCCCCCACGAACGGGTATCATCCCCCACCCCTGGGCGCTCCACTTTAATGACGTCCGCACCCAAGTCTGCCAGCATTTGGCCAGCCCAAGGGCCCGCCAAAATACGGCTTAAATCAAGTACCTTAATACCTTGTAAAGGCGTGGTAAAACTCATGGTCTAGGCCCTATCAATAAGACTTAATAAAATGCCTGAATACCCGTTTGGGCACGACCCAAGATCAAGGCATGCACGTCATGAGTGCCTTCATAGGTGTTAACTGCTTCTAGGTTCATCACATGACGGATGACGCCAAATTCGTCGCTCACGCCGTTACCGCCGTGCATGTCACGTGATTGACGAGCCACATCTAAGGACTTACCGCAGTTATTACGCTTCATCAACGAAATTAGTTCAACAGGGCAATTATCAGCGTCCATTAAGCGGCCCATTTGCAAACAACCTTGCAGGCCAATGGAAATTTCAGTTTGCATATCTGCAAGCTTCTTTTGGATTAACTGGGTAGCAGCCAAGGGGCGGCCAAACTGAGTACGATCTAGGGTGTATTGACGGGCAGCCTGCCAACAAAACTCAGCCGCACCTAACGCACCCCAAGCAATGCCGTAACGGGCTTTGTTCAAACAACCAAACGGGCCCGCAAGGCCTTTAATGGTGGGGAATAGATTTTCTTCTGGAACAAACACATTATCCATCACGATTTCACCAGTGACAGACGCGCGTAAGGAGAATTTACCTTCAATTTTAGGGGTGGTTAAGCCGTCCATACCACGCTCTAAAACAAAACCACGAATCACGCCATCAAGCTTGGCCCAAACCACCATCACATCCGCAATGGGTGAGTTAGTGATCCACATTTTTGCGCCAGTTAAACGGTAACCACCATCAACGGCTTCGGCACGAGTAATCATGCTCGCAGGGTCAGAACCAGAACCTGGCTCGGTCAAACCAAAGCAACCCACCCACTCGCCACTGGCAAGCTTAGGCAAATACTTCATGCGCTGCTCTTCGGTGCCGTAGGCATAAATTGGGTGCATTACCAAAGACGACTGTACACTCATGGCCGAGCGATAACCACTATCTACGCGCTCTACTTCACGTGCCACAAGGCCGTAGCTCACATAGTTAACACCGGCGCAGCCGTACTTTTCTGGAATAGTAGCGCCCAACAGGCCTAGCTCACCGAACTCGGTCATAATCTCACGATCAAAAATCTCTTCACGGTTGGCTTTTAGCACACGACGCGCTAGACCGTCCTGACAGTAGTCATAGGCCGCATCACGAATCATGCGTTCTTCAGAAGTAAGCTGTTGGTCTAAAAAGAAAGGGTCTTGCCAAGAAAATTCGGTACGTGAAGCCATGGGGTAATCTCGCTGGTTAAGTGATATAAATACTTTACCAGCGTAATATATCGTCATTTTAACAAAATGTCGACATTTTTATCAATCAACCACCAATTTTTGAAATTGATCCCCATGGCTAGGGATACTGCTTAAAACCGCAAACCACCATCAAGCTCAATCAAACGACCATTCATGTAGTCATTTTCGATGATAAACATTGCGGTTTCTGCCAATTCCTTGCGGTCGCCTAAGCGGCCAACGGGGATTACTTTTTCAATACGCTCTAAGGCTTCTGGCTTCATCGAATCGGTCATGTCGGTAGAGATTACTCCCGGCGCAATGCCAGCGGCACGGATACCAAAGCGTTTAAGTTCGCCTGCCCATGTCGTCACCAATGCCGCCACGCCAGCTTTGGTGGCTGAGTAGTTACTTTGGCCAATGTTACCCGCTTTTGCGATACTAGAAATGTTAATAATAACACCGCCATTACCGGCTTTAGCCATGGCCGCTGCGCCTTCTCGGCCACATAAAAAGGTGCCAGTAAGGTTAACATCAATGACCGACTGCCATTGGCTTAAGCTCATTTTGTCCAACAATTCTCCGTCTTTAAACTTAATTAACATGCCGTCGCGCAGTAGCCCTGCGTTGTTAACCAAACCGTCTAAACGGCCAAAATCTGCTAACACTTGCTCAAACAACCGCTCCACTTCAGCTTCTTGAGTAATGTTACAAGTATAACCTTTGCTTTGCTCACCACAGGTGGCCGCTGCTGCAGTCACAGCAGCTTGATCTAAGTCGACCAGCGCGCAAATACCACCCTTGCTGGCAATTAGCTGACCAATGGCGAGGCCTAAGCCACGTGCTGCACCGGTAATTACGAATACTTTGCCTTCTACTTGCATGGAGTTAAACCTTATTATTTGAGTAGTGTTGATAAATACTAGAAAAATCTAAACCGCCGTGGCCGGCATCACCGTGGGCTTTAAATAGCTGTGACGCTTGCTGCCCCATAGGCACGTTAGAATTTGAAGATTGGGCGGCACCAAGGGCCAAACCTAAGTCTTTGTTCATTAAGTCGACCATAAAGCCGCCTTGATAATTATTGCTTGCTGGAGTGCCATCCATTACACCCGGTACTGGGTTATAGATCTCTAAGGCCCAGTTACGGCCAGAGCTCTTGACCATAATATCAGACAAGACCTTAGGGTCTAAGCCATTTTCTACGCCCATTTGCAGGGCTTCTGCGGTACCTGCCATCAACACACTCAAGAGCATGTTATTACACATCTTAGCAATTTGTCCGGCGCCTGCGTCGCCCGCATGAAAGATGTTCTTGCCCATAGCTTCGAGCACTGGCTGGGCCCGTTCAAAACAGCTTTGCTCGCCACCTACGATAAAGCTTAAGGTACCTGCCTTGGCGCCTGCAGTGCCACCAGACACAGGCGCATCAACAAAGTCGATGCCTCGTTGAGCGGCTGCAAGCCCCACTTTACGGGCTGTTTCAACGTCGATAGTACTAGAGTCGATAACCAAAGACCCTTTGGGTAGGTTATCTAACAGGCCCAATTGATCGGCTCCATTGCCTAGATAAAGCCCGGCCACATGTTTGCCTGCAGGCAGCATGCTAATGACAATATCCACACCAGCAATGGCAGCCAAGGCAGATGCTGCGGCTTGCCCACCGGCACTCACAAACTCATCCAATGACGCTTGTACTAAATCAAACGCAGTCACTTGATGGCCCGCCTTAACCAAGTTGGCCGCCATGGGCCCACCCATATTACCTAACCCTATAAATGCGATATTGGTCATACTTATTGTCCTTTGTATTTGTTACTAACGCTCATTCAAAGCTAGCGTTAATAATATTTTCATGACTGTAAAAACTATTAATCCAGGCTTCAGGCACCTGCTCTACACTGCTATAGCGCCACTGAGGCTTTTGATCTTTGTCGATCAATAAGGCGCGAATACCTTCTTGGAATTCTCCCTTACGCGTGCCATTAACACCCAAAATGTATTCTTGTAACAAGGCTGCCTTCACACTCGGCACATTGCTGTTAAACTGCCTAAAACACAGGTGCGCGCTGGTTGGAGAACCACGTTCCATGGCGCCAATGGCTTTATCCAACCACTTGCTGCGACCTTTAAGTTGGCTTATGGCTTCAACCACTTGCACTAAATTCTCGTGCCCTAAGGCTTGCATGAGAGCTTGCCGGTGATCTGCTAAATCCGATTCTGGCGCGCCTTCCGCAAGTGTCATGTGTTGCACCACTTGGTGGATGGTTTGAGCTTGCTCGGACGGTTGTTGAAGTGGAAGGCTTTGTAACTGTGCCAGTAAACGGGCATAGTCATCCTCTGCCACAATAACGTCTAACAAACCCACATCTAAGGCATCTGTGGCATTAACCATGGCACCTGTCAGGCCCAAGAACAGCCCTAACCCATCTTTCAACTGGCGCAAAAAGTAGCTAGCTGCAACATCTGGAAATAACCCAATACTAACTTCTGGCATCGCCAAACGGCTAGACGGTGTGCCAATACGTATGCTCGCGCCTTGCAACAGACCCATGCCACCGCCCATTACGTAGCCATTGCCCCACACCAACACAGGTGTGTGCATTTCGTGCAACATCAAATCTAAAGTGTATTCGGCATCAAAAAATTGTTGCCCCTTGGCTTCTTGCCCGGCGGCCATGGCGGCATATAACTGGCGAATATCGCCACCCGCACAAAATGCCCGATCGCCAGCACCACGCATGATAATCGCCATTACCTGAGGGTCGGCTTCCCACTTGGGCAAGTGCTCTAGCAAGCCTACAATCATGTCTTCATTGAGTGCATTGAGCGACTTGGGCGTATTTAGCGTGACTTCAATAAGTTGCTGACCTGCGGTAGTCAGGTGCTGCTTTATTAGCAATGCCGGTGGTGTGGTTAATTGTGAAGTCATTAGCTATTGGTCCAAACGGGCTTACGTTTTTCTAAAAACGCCTGCACACCTTCAGTTTGATCATTGGTGTCAAACAAGTCGATAAACTCATCGCGCTCATAACCCATGCCAGCAAACATTGGCTCCTTACGAGCGGTTTGAATCAAGCGTTTGCAGGCTGCAATACTGGTAGGGCTTTGACGTTCTGATTTTTGAGCCCACAGCATGGCTTCGGCTAGGCCTTGACCAGGTTCTGTCACTGCTTCAACTAGACCGATGTCCAGCGCCTTTTGGGCATCTACACGCTCACCACACAAAATCATACGTTTTGCCCAACCTTCACCCACTAGCCAAGCTAGGTTTTGAGTACCACCAGCACAAGGCAAAAGGCCTACTGCCGCCTCTGGCAAGGCCATTAATGCTTGCGACTCTGCGATTCTCAAATCACAGGCCAAGGCCACTTCTAGTCCGCCACCCATAGCATAACCGTTAATGGCAGCAATACTTAAACCTCTAAACTGACTCAGCACTTCAAAAGCACGACCAAAGGCGGTGGACATGTCCGCCGCCACTTGCTTGTCACCGGCTGCAAACAATTTCAAATCTGCGCCTGCAGAAAAGAACTTGTCACCCTGACCGGTAATCACCAAGCTATAGATGTCTTTATTGGCATTAAACTGTTTAATCAAGTCGGCCAAAGCATCTAAGCTATCCCGCGTCCACGTATTCGCTGGCGGGTTGTTCATGGTGATCACCGCAACGTGACCTTCTATGGTATAGGGAATTGCTGGATTCATGGAATAGTCCTTTATAAAATAGCTTGGCTGTCGGCCAGTAGGATGCGGCGGGCAATGATAACGCGCATTATTTCGTTAGTGCCCTCTAAGATACGGTGCACGCGGGAATCGCGTAAGTAGCGCTCCATAGGGAACTCTTTAATGTAACCATTACCACCAAAACACTGCAGTGCTTCGTCGCACACTTGGTAACCTACATCGGTTACAAAGCGCTTGGCCATGGCACAATAAGTGGACGCATCAGGGTCTTTGTTATCCAGCTTGAAGGCTGCTAGTCGCACCATTTGCCGAGCAGCCACCATTTCGGTATTCATATCGGCCAGTTTAAATTGCATACCTTGAAAGGCAGCAATGGATTTACCAAACTGTTTGCGGTCGTTAACGTAGGCTAAAGCATCGTTCATGGCTTGTTGAGCTGTACCTAAACCCACCGTAGCGATGTTTATGCGGCCACCGTCAAGGCCCTTCATGGCAATGGTAAAGCCATCGCCTTCATTGCCTAATAAGTTGGATGCTGGCACTCTAACTTGGTCAAAGTTCACCATCCGTGTAGGCTGGGCATTCCAGCCCATTTTGTCTTCTCTACGACCGTAAGAAATACCCTCGGCGTTAGCATCAACCACAAAGGCCGACACCCCTTTAGCACCTGGCTCGCCGGTACGCGCCATAACCACTAAAACGTCTGTTTCTCCAGCGCCAGAGATAAACACCTTACTGCCTGTCATTACATAAACGTCGCCGTCTTTTACGGCTTTAGTGGTTAACGAGGCGGCGTCTGAGCCGGCATTAGGTTCGGTTAAACAGTATGAGGCGAGCAATTCACCACTGGTGAGTTGCTCTCCATACTTGGCTTTGGTGGCAGCATTGGCATAGTCCGACACCATCCAAGTGGCCATATTGTGAATAGTTAGCATGGCGGTGGTGGTGGTGCAACCCATGGCTAATTGCTCAAAAATGAGTGACGAATCTAGCCGACTTAACCCCAAACCACCGATTTCTGGGTCGCTATAAAGACCACAAAAACCCAGCTCTCCAGCCTGTTTTAGGGTGGCAATAGGAAAAATGGCTTCGGCATCCCATTGCGCTGCATTAGGCGCTAGTTCATTAGCAGAGAACTGTTGAGCTAGCTCTATGTACGCAGTTTGGTCTTCGTTTAAATCAAAGTTCATGTTAGTTCCTAATAAAATTTACAGCTAGTCATTCCGGCGCAGGCCAGAATCTTAGCGAGATTCCTGAGATCCTGACCTGCGTCAGGATGACGACCTCATCGATCGTCTACACTAACTCAATGGCTACGGCAGTCGCTTCGCCACCACCAATACACAAAGCGGCTACGCCACGCTTTAAACCTTTATTTTTTAACGCCGTCATCAAAGTAAGGATAATGCGCGAACCGGTAGACCCGATAGGGTGACCTTGTGCACAAGCGCCACCATAAATGTTAACTTTGTTAGCGTCCAAACCAAGTTCAGAAATAGCCAACATAGTGACCATAGCAAAGGCTTCGTTAATTTCAAATAGGTCGACATCAGCCACCTGCCAACCCAGCTTGGTAAGCAACCCTTCGATGGCGCCAATAGGCGCAATGGTAAATTCGCTGGGTTCACGGGCAAAGCTCTGCACGCCCATGATGCGGGCACTGGGAGTTAACCCTTGTTGTTCTACGGCTTCGCTACTCGCCAATACCAAGGCCGAAGCACCATCAGAAATAGAGCTTGCGTTGGCTGCAGTGATGGTGCCGTCCTTTTTAAAAGCGGCACGTAACTGCGGAATTTTATCAATGCGGGCTTGGCCTGGCTGCTCGTCTACTGCAACGGTTGTCGTGCCTTTACGGCTGACAATGTCTACCGGCGTTATTTCGCCGTCTAAATCGCCGTTAGCGATTGCCGCGTTGGCCTTGGACAAAGACCCAATGGCAAATTTATCCATGGCTTCGCGGCTTAAACCATAATCGTCCGCAGTGCCTTGGGCAAAGCTGCCCATCAGGCCACCTTTATACGCATCTTCTAAACCGTCAAAAAACATATGATCTAACATTTGGCCGTGCCCCATACGCATGCCTTGGCGTACTTTTGGCAACAAATAAGGCGCGTTAGTCATGCTTTCCATACCACCACAAACCATAACTTGTGCTGAACCTGCTTTTATAGCGTTGTAACCCATGATGGTGGTTTGCATGCCAGAACCACACATTTTATTAACGGTTGTGCAAGGCACGCTCATTGGCAGCCCCGCACCTAAGGCAGCTTGGCGGGCCGGCGCTTGGCCTTGGCCGGCAGCCAATACACAACCCATATACACTTCATCTACCTGTTCAACACTCACCTTGGCACGAGCCAGGGCGCCAGTGATCGCCACAGCGCCCAATTGAGGGGCTTTTTGGCTGGCGAGGCTGCCGTCTAGGCCGCCCATCGGAGTACGACTACCGGCAACAATATACACATTTTTTTCTACGGCTTGACTCATTTGTACTGACTCCAATAAAGGCACTTTAGATTTATCGAACATTTTGCTTGACCTTTACGTTAACGTCAACCAAAATATGTAGCAATTGAATTATTGTCCACTATTAATTATAAGTCATTATCCATGCAGCCAGCCACCTACACTATTAGCGAATTGTCGAAGGAATTTGGCATTACCACGCGCAGCATTCGTTTTTACGAAGATAAAGGTTTACTCGCACCCGAACGCGAAGGACTAAAGCGCATTTACTCAAGTCACGACCGTACCTGGCTAAAACTTATTTTACGTGGCAAACGTCTGGGTTTAGCGCTGGCTGAAATCAGCCAAATACTCGACTTATACGACTCATCATCCACCAACAACGATCAACAGTTGCTGGTATTTATAGAAAAGATCCAGGCCCGAAAAGCCGCCCTACTACAGCAAGTGGAGGACATTAGCGCCCTTCAAAACGAACTAGACGCCGCTGAGCAACGTTGCAAAAGCGGCCTATCCAACATTGACCTACTGGAGAAACAATCATGATCAGCACTTACACAAGCCTTAACTTTGACCTTAGTGAAACCAATGACATGTTGCGCGAGCAAGTAAATCAATTTGCCGCTGCTGAAATCGCACCCTTGGCAGAATCGACAGATGTCAATAATGAGTTCCCCATGCAGTTATGGAAAAAAATGGGTGATATGGGTCTGCTGGGCATTACTTGCGACGAGAAATACGGCGGTGCTGGCATGGGTTATTTGGAACATGCTGTGGCCATGGAAGAGATCAGCCGGGCGTCTGCTTCTATTGGATTAAGCTATGGCGCCCACTCTAACCTTTGCGTTAACCAAATCCATCGACACGGTACCGATGAGCAAAAAGACACCTATTTACCTAAACTGATCAGTGGCGATCATGTGGGTGCCCTTGCCATGAGTGAGCCAGGTGCCGGTTCTGATGTTGTGAGCATGCAGCTAAAAGCCGAGCTTAAAGGCGACAACTATATCCTTAACGGAAATAAGATGTGGATTACCAATGGTCCCGATGCCAACACCTACGTAATCTATGCCAAAACCGACCCAAGTGCGGGCGCAAAAGGCATCACCGCTTTTATCGTTGAGCGTGATTATCCCGGGTTTAGCCGTGCCCAGAAATTAGATAAGCTTGGCATGCGTGGTTCCAACACATGCGAATTGGTATTCATTGATTGTGAAGTGCCCGCTGCCAATATTTTAGGGCAATTAAATGGTGGCGTGAGAGTACTCATGAGCGGCCTAGATTATGAACGCGTAGTATTATCTGGTGGCCCACTGGGCATCATGCAAGCCTGTATGGACGTGGTCGTACCCTACGTGCACGAGCGTAAGCAATTTGGTCAAGCGATTGGCGAATTTCAGCTAGTACAAGGCAAGTTAGCCGACATGTACACGCAAATGAACGCTGCAAAATCTTATGTTTATAACGTCGCTAAATCTTGTGACCGCGGTGAAACTACGCGTAAAGATTCGGCTGGCGCTATTTTATACTCTGCTGAGTTAGCCACCAAAATGGCGTTAGATGCCATCCAGCTATTAGGCGGAACCGGTTATACCAATGAATGCCCAACAGGGCGTTTATTACGCGATGCCAAGCTCTATGAAATTGGCGCCGGCACCTCAGAGATACGCCGCATGCTCATTGGCCGCGAACTGTTTAACGAGAGCCACTAACATGGGCACTTTAATCAATTCAATCAACAGCCAAAGCGCCGACTTTAAAGCCAGGTCGAGTGCCATGCAGGCCTTGGTAGACGATTTACGCAGCCAAGTGGCACAACTAAAGCTGGGTGGGGGCGAAAAGTACCAAGCTAAGCACCTGGGCCGTGGTAAATTGCTGCCCCGCGACCGCATTGACCAGTTAATCGATGTGGGTTCACCATTTTTGGAAGTGTCGCAACTTGCAGCCTATGAGGTTTATGATGTGCCGGTACCAAGCGCAGGCATCATATGTGGTGTAGGCCTAGTAAATGGCCGTCACTGCATGATCATAGCCAACGACGCCACGGTTAAGGGCGGCACCTACTTTCCGTTAACGGTAAAGAAACACCTTCGTGCACAAGATATTGCCCTGCAAAACAACTTACCCTGTATTTACTTAGTCGATTCTGGCGGCGCCAACCTACCCCAGCAGGACGAAGTATTTCCTGATAAATTACATTTTGGCCGTATTTTTTACAATCAAGCCACCATGTCTTCCCAAGGCATTCCGCAAATTGCCGTGGTTATGGGGTCTTGTACCGCAGGCGGTGCTTATGTACCTGCCATGGCCGATGAATCCATCATCGTTAAGCAACAAGGCACTATCTTTTTGGCTGGCCCGCCGTTGGTTAAAGCCGCCACTGGCGAAGAAGTGAGCGCTGAAGAACTCGGTGGAGCAGATACCCATTGCCGCACGTCTGGCGTGGCCGATCATTACGCCGAATCAGACCAACACGCCTTACTCATTGCCCGTCAATGTATTGCTAATTGCCCTAAACCTGCCGGTAATACACTGCTACGTAAAGACGCAGCGCTTCCACGCTACCCCGCAGAAGAACTGTACGGTGTTGTAGGCACAGATTTACGTAAACCATTTGATGTTCGTGACGTTATAGCGCGGGTGGTTGATGACTCACAATTTGACGAATTTAAAGCCCTGTATGGCACCACGTTAGTCTGTGGATTTTCACATATTGATGGCTATCCGGTAGGCATCGTCGCCAATAATGGGGTTTTATTCTCCGAATCAGCGCAAAAAGGAGCACATTTCATTGAGCTGTGTTGCCAACGCCAGATCCCGTTGGTGTTCCTACAAAACATCACTGGCTTTATGGTGGGTAAAAAATACGAAGCCGAAGGCATTGCCAAGCACGGTGCTAAAATGGTGACAGCGGTCGCCTGCGCCAAAGTGCCTAAGTTCACCGTTATCATTGGTGGCAGCTACGGCGCTGGCAACTATGGCATGTGTGGGCGCGCCTTTGAACCCAACTTTATGTGGATGTGGCCCAACAGCCGTATCTCGGTGATGGGCGGCGAACAAGCGGCTGGTGTACTCACCCAAGTAAAACGCGACCAGCTGGCTGCACGCGGCGAAAACTTTACTGTCGAAGACGAAAAGGCCATGCGCGACCCGGTATTAGAACAATACGAACATCAAGGTCACCCTTATTACGCCAGCGCACGCCTATGGGATGACGGCATTATCGACCCCAAAGACACACGCAACGTATTGAGCATGGCTTTGGCGACTGCCCTTAATAAACCGGCACAAGAAACACGCTTTGGCGTGTTCCGCATGTAACTGTAACAGGAGCAAACCCCATGACATCAAACACCGCTACCCTCAACAGCCACGTGTTATGCACCGTGAGTGAGCAAGGTATTGCCACCCTCACCCTCAACCGGCCCGAAAAACACAACGCCTTTGATGATCACATCATTGCCCAATTAATCACACACCTACAAAGCTTAGCCACACAATCCCACTTGCGTGCGTTAATCATCACCGGTACCGGCAAGAGTTTTTCCGCGGGCGCAGATTTGGCATGGATGCAGCGCATGGCGGACTATGACAAAGCTCAAAACTTAGCCGATGCCAACCAACTAGCGCAGTTGATGGTGTTGTTGGACAGCTTCCCTAAACCCACCTTGGCGCTAGTCAACGGAGCGGCCTTTGGTGGCGCAGTGGGCCTTATGGCGTGTTGTGATAGCGTTATTTGCCAAGACCAAGCTAGCTTCTGCTTAAGCGAAGTACGCATAGGTTTGATTCCGGCCGTGATTAGCCCCTTTGTACTGAATAAAGTAGGCCCCTCATTAAGCCGCCATTTAATGACAAGCGCCGCAGTATTTAACGCCACCCAAGCCACAAGCTACGGCTTAGTGCATCAAGTGGTTAGTTTAGAGCAGCTACAACAAGCCAAATTAGACTGGATTAAACAAACTCTAGGCAATAGCCCAGAGGCCGTAGCGCAGATAAAGACGTTACTGGCCCAATTTAACACTGCCTCACCCCTTGCTAAGGAAAACTTAGCCAGCACTCAAGAAAGCACCACTGAAGCGATTGCATCTATTCGTGTTAGCACCAACGGACAAGCGGGTCTTAAGGCCTTTTTAGATAAAACAGCGGCCCCTTGGCGCACCTAAGAAAACCAGGAAATAGTTATGTTGAAATCTGTTCTTATCGCCAACCGCGGCGAAATTGCGTGCCGTGTAATCCTTAGCGCAAAAGCCATGGGCATGCGCACTATTGCCGTTTACTCCGATGCCGACGCCGACGCACTACACGTAAAACAAGCCGACGAAGCCTGGTACCTTGGGCCCGCTCCAGCCGCAGAAAGTTACTTACGAGCCGATAAAATCCTCGCCATAGCACTAGAGGCCAAGGCCGATTGTGTGCACCCAGGCTACGGATTTTTGTCGGAAAACGCCGAATTCGTGGCGGCCTGTCAGGCTCAAAATATCGTATTTATTGGCCCAGACGTGCCCGCCATTGAACAAATGGGCAGTAAAAGCGCAGCCAAAATCATCATGACGGCAGCCAACATTCCACTCGTACCCGGCTACCACGGTGCCGACCAAGACGATGCCTTACTACAACGCGAAGCCGACCAAATGGGTTACCCATTATTAATCAAAGCCGTCGCCGGTGGTGGCGGAAAAGGCATGCGTGTGGTCGACGCCAGTGGCGACTTCCTTACTCACCTTGCTGGTGCGCGCCGTGAAGGTTTGGCCAGCTTTGGCAACAGTGATGTGTTGATCGAAAAATACCTGGTGGCACCACGCCACGTTGAGGTACAAGTATTTTGTGACCGCCATGGCAACGGTGTTTACCTGGGTGACCGCGACTGTTCCGCCCAACGACGCCACCAAAAAGTGATTGAAGAAGCCCCAGCACCGGGTTTATCAGACGACTTACGCAAACTAATGGGTACGACCGCCGTGCAAGCCGCCCAAGCCATAGATTATGTGGGCGCAGGCACCGTGGAGTTTTTGCTAGATAGCGACGGCAGCTACTACTTTATGGAGATGAACACTCGTCTTCAAGTAGAGCACCCTGTGACGGAGATGGTTACCGGTGTTGACCTTGTGGCCTGGCAACTTAAAGTAGCCGCAGGCCAGCCTATGCCGCTGCTACAGGCACAAATCAAGCTCCAAGGTCATGCCTTTGAAGCACGCATTTATGCAGAAGACCCTCTGCAAGACTTTCAACCATCTACCGGCACCATAAACCACTTGCGTCAGCCTCCAACCGATCAACACATTCGTATTGATACTGGGGTATTAGAAAGCGACGCCATTAGCCCGTTTTATGACCCGATGATTGCAAAGTTGATTGTTTGGGCTGAGGACCGCACCCAAGCCTTAGCCAAATTAGATCTCGCGCTACAGCAATACCACCTACAAGGCATTGCCACGAACATCGACTTCTTACGGCGCTTGGCGACCCTTGACGACTTTGCTCAGGCCAAGTTACACACGGGGATTATTGAACAGCACCAAGAATTGCTCCTGAGCCCTAGCCCACAGGATCAACATCAGGTATTGGCAATGGCCGGATTGGTATTGGCACAAACACCACAACAACAGTTTTCCCAGTTAACCGCCATGCGCCTCAACCAAACACAGCAAATTACCTTTAATGTTAATTATTTGGGTGAAGACCATAGGCTATGCATTGATCCAACCACGGCCGGCACAGTGACCCAAGATCAGGTGTTATTACAAACCCCACAACAACAAGTGAAGGCCGGTTATTACCGCCATGGTGATTGTGTCACCCTGTTTACTCATAATGGCAGGGCGGAGGTCTCCTTACTATCCCCTTCTGTAGACGACTATAGTATTAGCAACGAAGCCGATTCCGGCAGTATATGTGCGCCCATGAATGGTAGCCTAATTGCCTGTATGGTGAGCGCTGGCCAGGTCGTTGCCGCAGGAGATGCCCTGATGTTGGTGGAAGCCATGAAGATGGAACACACCATTACCGCGCCTACCGATGGCACCGTTGACGAGATATACTTTAACGTGGGCGACTTAGTTAGCGCCGATGTCCAGTTACTTCACCTGCAGCCCATCAATGTAGAAGAGCAATAATCATGGCCTTATTGTCGTTACCTAAACACGTTAAAATAGTAGAAGTGGGCCCCCGCGACGGCTTACAAAATGAAGCCGGTCCGATGTTAAGCGCTAACATCAAAGCCAATTTGATTGATCGCCTGGCTGCAGCAGGATTACGCCACATAGAGGCCGCTGCATTTGTCCACCCTAAATGGGTGCCACAAATGGCTAACAGTGCTCAGGTACTGCAACAAATCACCCGACTTTCCCATGTATCTTATAGTGCCCTCACCCCTAACTTGCAAGGTTTGGAGCGCGCGCTCGAAGCGGGTGTTGATGAGGTTGCTGTGTTTGGCGCCGCCAGCCAAAGTTTTAGCCAACGCAACACTAATTGTTCTATTAGTGAGGGTTTAGCGCGTTTTGAGCCCGTAGCCAAAGCTGCATTGGCCGCTGGCATTAAGGTAAGAGGGTATGTTTCTGTAGTGGTCGATTGCCCTTATGAAGGCGCTGTTAGCCCTCAAGTAGTGGCCCAAGTATCGGATCAGCTGTTGCAAATGGGTTGCCATGAGATTTCACTCGGTGACACTATTGGCACTGCGACTCCAGCCCGAATGTTAGACATGTTAGCAGCCGTAGTTCAATACGTGCCCGTGTCACAGCTGGCCGGCCACTGCCACGACACCTATGGCCAAGCCTTGGCTAATGTCATGGCGCTGCTACAAGCTGGCGTTAGCACCTTTGACAGTTCGGTTGCAGGCCTAGGTGGCTGCCCCTACGCACAAGGCGCCAGTGGTAACCTGGCTACCGAGGATTTAGTTTACTTATTACACGGCCTTAATATAGACACTGGGGTACAATTAGATCGCTTAGTTAACGTAGGCAATGACATTAGCCACTTGTTAGGCCGTCAAAACGGCTCCAAGACGAGCATCGCGCTTAGTTAGCGTGGTAATAGATCAAGTGACACACAAAGGAATACCCATGACACCTTCGGCAACTACCGCCCTATGGCAACCCAGCCAAGCCCGTATTGAAGCCACTAACATTTGGCAATTTATGCAGGCCACTAATGCTAAACACGGCCTTAGTCTCAACTCTTATGCCCAATTGCATGCATGGAGCGTTAAGCACAACGAGGTGTTTTGGAATGACATGTGGGACACGGCTGGCATTGTGGCTAGCAACAAGGGTGAGGTTAGTGTAATTGATGGCGACAAGATGCCCGGCGCACAATGGTTCCCGCAGGCAAAACTAAACTTTGCAGAAAACCTTTTAAAACACCAAGATGATCACACTGCTCTGGTTTTTTGTGGCGAAAATGGTGACCGCCAGCAGATAAGCTACGCCCAATTATACGTGCGCGTAGCGCAGTTAACCGCAGGCCTCAAACGCTTTGATATACAGCCGGGTGACCGAATAGCTGGTTTTATGCCCAACGTTATCGATACTGTAGTGGCCATGCTCGCTGCCAGCAGCTTAGGTGCCGTGTGGAGTTCTTGTTCACCCGATTTTGGCATCAACGGCGTTTTAGACCGCTTTGGCCAAATTAAACCCCGTATTCTGTTCACCACAGATGGTTACTTCTACAATGGTAAAACCCTCAATTCGTTAACCTCAGTGGCTGGCATTGCTGCTCAACTAGAAAGCATTGAAGCCATTGTGGTGTGTGACCACATTACCACCCGAGCCGACCTTAGCGAACTCAACGCCGCGGCGCCCAATAAAGCCATTCACCTAGCAGATTTTGTGGATGCCCAAGCGACACACATTGACTTTTTTGAGTGCAGCTTTAACGATCCGTTATACATCATGTACTCATCTGGCACCACTGGTGTGCCCAAGTGTATTGTACACAGTGTGGGTGGTACCTTATTGCAGCACAACAAAGAACTCATGATGCACACCGACGTTAGTCGTGACGACGTGTTATTTTATTACACCACCTGTGGCTGGATGATGTGGAACTGGCTGGTAAGCGGCTTGGCCATAGGCTGCAGCGTAGTGTTATACGATGGCTCGCCCTTTAAAACACGCAGCATTATGATGGACATGGCGCAAAATGAGAAAGTAACCATTTTTGGTACCAGTGCCAAATACATCGCTGCCCTAGAAAAGAGTGGCGTACAACCGATCAAGAGCCATGATTTAAGTCACCTAAAAACCATCCTGTCTACGGGTTCGCCCCTAGCCCACGAAAGTTTTGATTACGTTTACCAACACATCAAAAATGATGTTCAGCTATCCTCCATTTCTGGCGGCACCGACATCATCTCTTGTTTTGCCCTAGGCTGCCCTATCCTGCCGGTATACCGCGGCGAGTTGCAATGCGCTGGGTTGGGTATGGATGTACAAATATTTAATGATGATGGCGAGCCGGTACAAGAAACCAAAGGCGAGTTGGTCTGTGCAACAAGTTTTCCGTCGATGCCCATCTATTTTTGGCACGACACCAACAACCAAAAGTACCAAGACGCCTACTTTAATCAGTTTGATAACATCTGGGCCCACGGCGATTATGGCGAAATCACCTCACATGGTGGCATCATCATCCATGGTCGTTCAGACGCGGTATTGAACCCGGGTGGCGTACGTATTGGCACCGCAGAAATATACCGCCAGGTAGAAACCGTTGAAGCCGTGTTAGAAAGTATTGTTATCGGCCAAAACTGGCAGGACGACGTGCGCGTGGTATTGTTTGTGGTGCTGCGGGACGGCGTTGAGCTTACCGATGATTTAACAAAGCGCATTAAACAACAGATACGTGCTAACACCACCCCAAGACACGTCCCAGCCCTAGTCATTCAAGTGGCTGCTATTCCGCGCACTATTAGCGGTAAAATCGTTGAATTAGCGGTACGTAAAGTGATCCACGGTGAAGAGGTTAAAAACAAAGATGCGCTGGCTAACCCAGAAGCACTGGATTTGTTTGTAAATCTACCCGCCTTAACAACAATATGACGCCGATGTATTCGACTCTGCAACCACTGCTTCTACCCAAATCAAAGCAGTGGCAGGCTCAAGACTTTGCAGGTATCGACCAACTGCACGTGGGTGGTATTGAATCCACCCACGAGTTATTAACGTGGCTTTCCAGCACCAGCAAGCGGGGTTTAGACATTGGTTGTGGATTAGGCGGCACTAGCCGCTATTTAGCCTTGCACAAAGGCTGTTCGATGACAGGTTTAGACCTGAATGATGATTACATTCGCTGTGCCACACTGCTTAACCAAAGTCTAGACACGGTGCCAGACTGCCACTTTGTAGTGGCCAACAGCTTACATTTACCATTTACATCTGACAGTTTTGATTTTGTTATCAGCCAACACGCCAGCATGAACATTGACGATAAATTCGCTTTATTAGAGGGCATCTTTAAGGTGCTCAACGACGGTGGACAATTGCTGTTGCACGAGGTAATGCTACAACCCAACATCAACCCCAATTGTATTGACTACCCAACACCTTGGGCTAGCAATATTTCCGAAAGTCATTTATTAGAGTGGTCGCAATTTGTTGATAAGGCCATTGCGGTTGGGTTTGCTGTCACCCAATTGGAAGACAATACTGCATCGGCCTTGAACTGGATTCGTGAGGCCCGCAAAGCCAAACCCAAACCACCCTTTACGCCTCCCCTAGCCCTTGGGCCGGGGGCTGGTGCCATGAGTGCCAATGTACTAGCAAATATAGAACACGGGCGATTACAGGTGGTAAGTGCCCTGCTTTCTAAGCCACCTGCTTTTTAGGTTTCCAGTGGTTAACCAAGTTGGCCGCTAGCATGATGGCACCACCAAAGAGGACCGCCACGTCCAGCGTTTCGCCATACAGCACCATGCCAATGGTGGCGACTATAGGCAGGCGTAAAAAATCTAGACTCATGACCACACTCACTTCCGCCAGCTGCATCGACTTAGACACACAGTAGTGTGCAGACAAGCCAGTCAAGGCAATGGCCATCACCCATGGCCACATCCAGGGTTCTGGCATGGTCCAATCTGCACCCGCCATCAGCGCACCTAACGGCAGCTGAATCAGGGTCATATAAAATACAATCGTCAGTGGGTGTTCAGTAGATAATAAGGATTTATTGAGAATAAAGGTAATGGCAAAACACAAAGCCGCAACCAGCATGATGACAGCGCCAGGGTCCAGTAATTGAGGGCTTGGTTTAACAATAACGGCAACACCAATTAAACCCAAACCAACCGATGCCAGCTTACGCGCGGTAATACGCTCACGTAAAAAAATGGCGGCAATAATCAATACCCACAGGGGCACGGTAAATTCAATGGCAAACACTTGTGCCAAGGGTAACATGCCAATACCCACTAGCCAGCTAAACTGGCCAATAAAGTGGAAAAAATTGCGCCAAAAATGAGCTTTGGTACGCTGACTAAACATTAATGTAGGACGTTTAATGACGTTCATAATGATGACTAACAACACCACACCGACTAAGCTTCGAATAGCCAATAGCTCAAACTTATCGATGACGCCGTCGAGTTCTCGAGCGGCGATCGCCATCAGGCAAAAAGACGCGATCGCACCTAACATCCAGACAACAGCCTTCATGCTTTGCACCTAAACATGGCGATACGCCGAACGAGGCAATTCAGGATTAACCATGCTGGTGCCCGCGCGCATGGCCAACAAAATGTGCCAACCAGTGGCCGTAGCGCCCCACAACAATCCAATCACCACCCCTGCATCCATGATAGGGCGCCAAGGTTGCGGAAGGTTAATGGCTATCATAATAAACACAGCCACCATCGTTAGAATGCCATAAGAAATTATAATGCGTTTTTTAGAGGCATAAATAAATCCCATGGCATATAACGGCGCCAGCAGGACCAACCAAGGTTTTGGATTTTGTTGAAGCCAAATCAGGCGCGCTGCAACGCGAGGAGAGAAGGCTTTTTGGAAGCCTTTATAGCCTTCGGTGTATGCCATAAATACAATCCACAGTAGCAAAGCCAGCCAGTGCCAGATATGCACTGGATACAGGAAAAACTCTAAGGCGATGTTGGACAAACGTACCACAGAGGCCAGTAGCATACCAACCACGCCAACACTTCCCCACATAAATCCAAGACGACCCAACATAGACAAATTAACCTAAAGCCAAAAATCAGGTCGCATTCTATCACACAGGTCTTTCCTGCGCGCCCGTGTAGGGCCATAATAACCGGCTCATGAACTCACCCACTCACTAGACATCGACTATGCGTAGACGACCCCGCCCAAACCGCAATATTGACCACTCAATCCCCTCGCCGTGCGTACAGGTTTGTCTGTTTAAAAAGGACGAGTTGGTGTGCAAGGGCTGCTATCGTAGCCAAGATGAAGTGCGTAATTGGATGATTATGGGTAAAGAGGAAAAATTGGCGTGTTTAGCGCAAGTAGACACACGCCGCGCCCAACAAACCTAAATGGTCGTTGGCAATGGCAGCGCCTTATGGTTGACCTTTAAGACGTTTTTGTTTGGCGATTATTTTATCTAATACACGGGCCACAGCAATAAATGCAAAGGTGCCAGTGACAAAACTAACAGCCCCAAAACCACGACTACAGTCCATCTTAGCGCCGGCCACATTAGCACTTTTGGCCCAATCTACGCTGCCATCCGGCTGTGGATAATGTAGCTGCTCGCTGGAGCAAACGCAGTCAATACGAAAGCGGCTCTTGAGGTTTTTGCTAAAGCCGTACTGGCTGCGTAGAACAGACCTTAGTTTTGCAGCTAACGGGTCTACCCGTGTCATGGCTAGATCCACAATCTTAACCTGGCTTGGATCTCGCTGCCCACCGGCACCACCGATAACGATAATAGGTAGGCGACGACGCTTGCACCAAGACACCATCATCGCCTTAGCCTTAATCGAGTCGCAGGCGTCGATCACATAATCATAACCTTGATCTAAACAGGCTTGTAAGTTGCTCTCACCAACAAATTCTTCAATTAGGTTAACTTTACAGTGGGGATTAATGTCGTTAATACGTGCAGCCATTACGTCAATTTTGGCGTGATCCACAGTAGACAGTAACGCCACCAATTGGCGATTGATGTTAGATTCTGCCACGTCATCCATATCAATCAAGGTGATTTGGCCCACACCGGAACGCGCTAATGCCTCGGCTACCCACGTGCCCACACCGCCTATACCCACCACACAAATATGGGCCTTGCGTATAGCAGTGTAGTCTTCTACACCATATAATCGCTCGACGCCGTCGAAACCTTGTTGTTGCTGATCTTGAGCCATTAATTCAATTGCATGTCTATGAAACTTAGCGGTATTGTACCTGCTTGTAACAGCTGTCGACCAGCAACCTAGCGTATTTTGAAAATTTTTAAGACTATTACAAGAAATGATGCAAAACCAATTTTGAGCTATCCAATTCCAAACCTACAAGGCGAAGACCTTGAACTCACGCTGGTGATCAAAAACAGCCAGTTCATCGCCAACTTACGCCATACGGATGGCCGTAGTGAGTGTGATGTGCATCTCAACGACATGCGCAGAAAATACCCAGATGCCAGCCACCATTGTTGGGCTGTGGTGGCTGCAGCTCCGAAGGACAGCACCCATTATGGTTTGAGTGATGCTGGTGAACCTTCCGGTACCGCCGGTAAGCCCATGCTACAAGTACTCAGTCATTGTGGCATCGGTGAAGTAAGCGTGGTGGTGTGTCGTTATTTTGGCGGCACCAAACTCGGTACCGGTGGCCTAGTCAAAGCCTACTCAGATGCCGCTAAGCTAGTGGTGGAGGCTTGCCCCACCACCCTCAAACGCGAACTTAGTCAGATCACCTTAACATGCCCTTATGATCAGAGCGGCCGAGTTGAACGCTTGTGCCAAAAGCATGATGCAGAAGTTAAAGAGCGTAGTTACGCCAATGACCTCACCCTTGCCTTAACCATACCCACCAACAAGATCGGCGAACTCATTATAGACTTGGGCCCCATGCCAGAGGTAGAGTTGTTGCAACCATCCACGTAATTTTACAAAAGCCCAATCAAGGCTCAGGAAAGAGCAAACAAAGATTCAAGGAGCGTGTACAAAAATATCTATACTAATCAGTGGCGCGATGGGCATTTATGGCCAAGCGATTATTAAAACCGCCGCTGCTCACAAGCAAACGGTTCTTGCCCTTGGCAGAGACGAAGATAAATTAGACCAACAGAAACAAGCAGGTTTAATCAAAGACTATTTTGTAATAGCTGCCAACAGTTACGAACAACACCAACAAGCCTATAAAGCATGGCTCAACACCCACCAGATAACGGTCTTTATTCACTGTGCGGGTGTAGGATCTAAAGGCTCCAGTTTGCAAAAGGAATCTTCACCAGCAATTACCCAGTCTATTGATGCTAACGTAAACTATTTCTTTAGCCTCACTCAAGCGCTCATGCAAAGTCATTCGGCCAGTCAGTGTAATAAAGTCATTGCCATCTCATCACGCCGAGGG
The DNA here is from genome assembly GCA_029938085.1 of Oceanospirillaceae bacterium. GTDB lineage: Bacteria > Pseudomonadota > Gammaproteobacteria > Pseudomonadales > Balneatricaceae > Njordibacter. The sequence goes on from JAPYOS010000004.1 coordinate 136,039, forward strand.
TCTGTAGGCATGGCCGCCGACTCCACCGTGTCTAACGCTGGTTGCTCCTATGCTTATCGAATTGCTAAAGCCGCGCTCAATATGACGCTTTGTTGTCTAGCGGAAGAGTTTGCGGATACAGGTCCTGCCTTCTATGCCATCCATCCAGGAAAGCTTATTTCCAAAATGGGTGTGGGTAGCGCAGACGTTGAGCCATTGGTGTCGGCACAACGTCTGTTCAAACAAGTGATTAATACAGATTTAGCGTTCGGGTTTTATACCTTGCAAGACAGTAATATCGCGAACTTAGCTTGGTAACCACCGCCCTATTTCTTTGCATTTGTGCGGACACTGTGCATACAATAGCTTATGAAAAGAATTGTGTGGGATATCGACAAAGCAAATCTACTGGCGCTAGATGTCGATAGAGGTAAAGTTACTTTTGAAGAATGTGTCGTAGCGATCGAAGACGGCAGACTTCTTGATGATGTACCTCACCCAAGTACGCATTATAAACACCAACGGTTGTTAATATTAAACATCAACAACTATGCTTACGTTGTGCCTTATGTAGAGGATGACACACGCATTTTTTTTAAAACCATATTCCCTAGTAGGAAATATACTCAATTGTACATCAAGGAGCCAAACTCATGATCAAAGAACCACAAATCGGATATTTTATTGACGATGAGGAACGTGCTCTTGTGGAAGCCTTAGAGCTTCTGCCAGAGACAGGGCCTAGCTTTTTAGACGGTCCACGTTTGCAGGAGTTAAAAAATGCCGCGCGTGCAACAATTAACGAAGAACGCACGCGCATTTCCTTACGCGTACCCAACTCAGACCTTTCAAGACTTAAGGTAAAAGCCATGAAAGAAGGTTTACCTTATCAAACGCTAATAAATTCCATCTTACACAAAGCATCGCTCTAGGTGGGCGCTAGTGGCATCCTAGACGCCGCGTCTTTGGATTGCTTCGCTTGGCTCACAAAGGCCGAACTGGTGCTATTTTTTAACAAACTGAGACTTAAGCTTCATTGCGCCCACGCCTGGAATTTTACAGTCGATATCATGGTCTCCATCAACCAGACGAATACCCTTTACTCTAGTGCCAACCTTCACTACTAAGGAAGAACCTTTGACCTTTAAGTCTTTAATAACGGTAACGGTGTCGCCGTTTTGTAAGATGTTACCGTTGCTGTCACGTATTACTTTCTCGTCTGACTCTTCATCAGAACCATCCATTGCCCACTCATGGGCACACTCTGGGCACACGTATTGGGTACCATCTTCATAGGTGTATTCGGAGTTACATTTGGGGCACTGGGGTAATGCAGACATAGAAAATCTCGTTTTAAAACAGGCTAAATTTATGGCTCAGAGTTTAACATGAAATCAACAAGCCAACGTAAACTACTGAAATGGTTAGATTGTCACATGACAGTCACGCCATGGCGTGTGATATGCTGGGTTTTTTAGCTAATCTTGCCTCACCAAAGCAAGGACATTAATTATGATTATTCGCAAATTACGTTTAGAACGCAGTTGGTCACAACAGCAATTGGCTGAATATAGTGGCTTGAGTATTCGTACTATACAACGACTGGAAAAAGGCCAGGTGCCTAGTGAAGAATCAGCTAAATGCCTCGCGGCGGTCTTTGAAGTGGATGCTAATGATTTAATAGCCTGCTTTGATACACAACCAACAAAGGAGGCAAGCATGAGCCCATTAGAAGTGACTCGAGCAGAACAGCGCGCCATGCGCGAGGTAGAGGACCTGAAAGACTTTTATCAACACGCATTAGTGTATGCAGTTGTGATCCCCTTTCTGTGGATCATCAATTGGATAACATCAAGTGAATACTTGTGGGCTATTTGGCCTACCCTAGGCTGGGGTTTAGGCCTCAGCATCCACGGCGTTACCGCCTTGGGGTTGTTTAAGCTGTTTAGCCCTGAGTGGGAAAAGCGTCAAATAGAAAAGCGCCTAAACCGTTAGTATACGTTACGCCCGCCCTTTGAGTGCTTTGTAGTGTCTAAACTGCAAAGCACCCATGGCGGCGGTGTACATAGCAATAACAAAGGCCACCCTGATACCTACGGGGTCAATAATGACCCAGCCGGCACTGATTAGTACAACAGTGAGCAAGGTCCAGCCATAGTCACCCATCACAAAAAACAACACTTCATGGGTTTGAATCTGATCACGCAGAGAAGCCACTAACGACAAGGCTCCGTTGACCACTAAAATGATGCCCACAGAGTGAATAAGCATGGTTTTGTGAGTGCCAATTAAGGCATTTACGGCATCGGTTTGTAGCAACATTAGAGCGCCTAAAATTAAGCATGAAGCGCTGTTTATACGTAATAGTAAAGTCAATGACATGGTGCTTCCTGTAAGTGTTTCTTCTTGTTAGTTGTTGTGAGTTTAAACTGGTTAATGCTAACCGCGTAAGCGTCTAACCTTAAAGTTGCGACCCTTAATCTTACCTTCACTAAGACGATTAAACGCGACTTTACCATGTTCTTGGGCCACAGCCACGTAGGCCCACTGATCACCCACTTGAATTTTACCGATCTCGCTGCCCGGGATACCGCCCTCGCCCGTTAAGGCACCCACAATATCACCCGCCCTTACCTTTTGCTTCTTACCACCACCAATTTGAATGGTGACCATAGGCGGGTAAAATGCGGGTTGACGTAACAATGCGATCGGTGGCAAGTCATCGCGCTCGAGCTTTTGTTTTAAATAGTCTTCGAGCAAACCAATTTTGTGGTTTTCTTTTTGTGTATGCAAGGTACAGGCAATACCCTGAGCACCAGCACGGCCCGTACGGCCAATACGGTGTGTGTGAACTTCTAACTCGCGTGCCACTTGGTAGTTAATTACTAAATCTAAGGCATCTATGTCTAAACCACGGGCAGCTACATCGGTCGCCACCAACACGGATGCACTACGGTTAGCAAAGCGCACTAACGTTTGGTCCCGCTGCTTCTGCTCTAAATCGCCATGTAAGGCCAAGGCTTCGTAACCTACCGCCCGCAACTCGTTAGCTACTTGGTCAGTTTCAATTTTGGTATTGCAAAAAATCAGCGTGGTTTCTGGTTGATGTGCTTGTAACAATAACCGCACTGCCTCAGTGCGGCTGTCGTCACTATCGACCTGATAAAGCGTTTGTACAATGGACTGATTGGAATGGCTGTCCTGTACTTCAACCATCACTGGAGAGCGCATAATACGCTGTGCAATCTTCTCAATCTTGGATGGGTATGTGGCGCTAAACAACAAGGTTTGACGCTCATCAGGCATGTAACTAATAATGTTGTCCAAGGCTTCCTGAAAACCCATATCCAACATTCTATCGGCTTCATCCAACACCAAGGTTGTTAGGTTATCTAGGTTGAGGTTAGCCTTACGCAAGTGTTCTTCAACGCGGCCCGGCGTACCCACGATGATATGAGCGCCATGTTCTAAGGAACCTACCTGAGGCCCGAACGCCATGCCGCCACACAAGGTGAGCACCTTAATGTTATGAATACCACGGGCGAGTTTGCGTATTTCCACCGACACCTGGTCCGCCAATTCGCGGGTTGGGCATAACACTAAGGTTTGCACCCGAAAGCGTTTTACTTGGAGTTTATTGAGTAAACCTAGGGCGAAAGTGGCGGTTTTACCAGAGCCAGTTTTGGCTTTAGCGATGACATCTTTGTTAGCCAATATAGGCGGTAAGCCTTGGGCTTGAACAGGCGTCATTTCGGTATAACCAAGGCTTGCAAGGTTATCTACTAAAGCGGTATTTAAGCCTAAACTGGCAAAGTCGTATTGTGACAAAGGAATTCTCGTATCAATTTTTGGGGCGGGGCTTAGCTATAGAGGTGAACAGCTAGCTACATAGAAAGACTTGAATGCAAGGCCAAACGGTTACCTTCACAATCTAAAATCACGGCACGTTGACCATAAGGGCCAATTTGATGAATCGATTGGGTGACACTACCACCCTGATCTTCCACTAGGGCCACCGCTTCTTCGAGGCGACCGTCAACGTTTAAATAAATCAGTGGGCCTTGGGTGGCGCTCACACCATCGGCATTAGGCACCAAACAGCCACCATTACCTTCGGCGTGGGCCAAGGTTGCAAACTCAAAGCCGTCAAACGATTGTTTGTCCACTTCTATCGCTAGCACCCGTTCATAAAAGCTAATAGCTCGATCTAAATCGGCCACCGGAATGTCAAACCAAACAACGCGATTGTGCGGGGTGTTCAAATCAGACATGGCGATGGCCTCAATAATAAATAAGGCGCCTATTCTAACAGAATAACCCGCATTTAGTTATGCAGGGTTTGTTCTAACAATTGTTTGCGTTGATCGACCCGATCGCCTTGTAATACAAAGCCACACACTTGGCCCGCTGGGTTCTTAAAGCGCGCCACCATACCTTGCTCATCAGCGTCTAAGTGCCATTCCCCCGCTTGCTGTTTGGGCGGCAACAGCGTGATTGGGCAAGCAGGTGTTTTTACCACTACGGTCATTTGTGGGTAGCTGACTTCGGTAGATAGACCCGTGAGGGTTTGCGATAGGGCTTGAATACCCCAGTAGATAGGCGCAATAAAAGGCTGCAACTGACCATCAAACTCAACACAATCACCCAAGGCGTACACATGAGGTATATTGGTCATTAACCGGCTGTCGGTTTTGATACCTACACCACAGGTGATGCCATTGTTGATGGCAAGTTTGGTACGCGCTTGTAGGCCCACCGCCGACACAATCACATCAGCTTCCAATACATCGCCGCTTTTAAGGGTGACCGCATAACCGGCGTCAGTGTTATTACTGTCAATAAAGTTAATCGATGCAACGCTGTTGTCTAACCACCAATGGACACCAATAGCTGACAAAGAGTCTTGCAAGCGCTGGCCTAGAGCTTGTGGTAACAAACGATCCATAGGCCAAGCAGTTAGCCCTACTAGATTCACTTGTTTACCCACGGAGGCTAGATCATTGGCAAATTCACAGCCAATGAGCCCGTTACCAATTAACAATACGCGATCTTTTCCAGCCAGCAAATCTCTATAACGTTGGTAGTCCTGTAGGTCATTTACACTAATCACGTCTGCGCTGGCATTGCCTGCTAAGGGCAACTGAATGGGGTGAGCACCTTGGGCTAACACCAGTTGACCGTATGGTTGCTGGCCCAGACTAGTGAAAAGCTGTTTAGCTGGCACATCTATGCGCTGCACCGTACAGTGCGTGACAATACGGATATTTAGACGATTAGCGCGATCTAACGGCAATTCCACCACTAGGTCGTGCGCACTTTGCTGCATGTTTAAACCCGTAGACAAAGCAGGTTTTGAATAGTGCTTACCTTCGTCTTGGGTGAGCACTACAATGTTTACTTGTGAGTCTAACTTTCTAACCGCTTCGGCAAGGTTATACCCCGCATAACCAGAACCAACAATAACGATTGGGCCTGAAGGCTGTTCTGAAGCGCCCTGTACAATGGCGGCAGCCGTAGCATTAGATCCAGACAGGATGGGTGCGGCGGGCACCTCTATCATTTCAAAATCTTCTTTACCCACTAAGCAATCTGGGCATAACCAATCGCTCGGCACGTCTTCCCATCGAGTACCCGCTTCAATGCCGTCGTGGGGCCACCCCACCGCCTCGTCATAAATGAAGCCACAAATGATACACAGCCACTTTTTGAAGGGCACTGGCGAGGTAGTAGGCGACATGTAAATTACTCTATGGTTTTAGACGGATGGCAATGTTTTTTGTACGGACATAATTATACAAAGCTTCTTGGCCTTTTTCACGCCCAAATCCAGATTTCCCTACCCCACCAAAGGGGGTGCTAATGCCACCGGCAAACCATTCATTAACAAACACTTGGCCCGCCACTAGTGCATTACTGGCCCGTAGCGCCAAGTTAATGTTTTGGGTAAAGACGCCCGCGACTAAACCAAACTCAGTGCCATTGGCCAAGTCGTAGGCTTGCTGCTCTGTAGTAAAACTCATAAGCACCAACACTGGCCCAAACACCTCTTGCTGGGCAATATCAGAATCGTGTGCCGCTTCGATGATGGTGGGCGGCATAAAGTACCCTGCCCGATCCAACGATTTACCACCTAACAAACACTGGCCACCCTGGTTAACGGCGTGCTCACACATGGCGTCAATTTTGGCCAACTGATTGGCCGTTAAAATTGGGGTGACGTCAGACTCGTCAATACCGGCACCAATCACTTTGGCGCCAAAACAGGCAATTAACTTTTGGGTTAATTCTTGCTTAATGTCCTCATGCACAATGAGCCGCGACATGGCAGAACAAACCTGACCTGAGTTATACAGGTTACCCACTTCGGCACTAGACAAGACTTGATCTAAGTCGGCATCTGCAAATACGATACCTGCCGATTTGCCCCCCAGTTCCATCACGCTAGGCACCACATGTTCGGTAGCCGCCCGCAGTATTGCTTGACCTGTGGGCACAGAGCCTGTGAATACAATCTGATCAATGCCACTATGGCACACCAAAGCCGCACCGGTAGTGTGCCCGTAGCCACAAATGATATTAACTACGCCTGCGGGCACATTAGCCTTGTGCATGGCTTGAGCCAACAAGGCCACTGCCAAGGGGGTAAGCTCTGGCGATTTAATCACCACGGCATTACCCGCGGCCAGTGCTGGCGCAAGGGAACGGGCCACGAGTGAGACCGGGAAGTTCCACGGAATGATCTGTGCAGAAACCCCAAACGGTTCATAAACTGTAAAGTCCACCAAACCATCGCCTAAAGGAATCGACTTGCCTTCAATTTTATCAGCCATACCGGCGTAGTATTCAAAGTAACGCGCAGCTTCTTCAAATTCCCACTGCGCCTGACTCAAGGGTTTGCCATTTTCCAAACACAGGAGCTCACCACCTTGCTCGGCCAAAGCACGTATTTCTGCCGCCACACGGTGTAACATCTGCATACGTTCGTAGGGGGTTATACTAGTAAGCGAACGCGCTGTATGCGATCGTCTGGCTGCTGTCACCGCCAAATCCACTTGCTCAGGCGTTGCTTCAGCAATGGTACCCACCACTTCACCTGTCGCAGGGTTTTCCACCTCAATCAACTGATCGCTGTCGACCCACTCGCCATCAATATAGTTATTCCAATGGGTTAAACCTAAATGAGTATCGCTCATAATATCTAGTTTCCTTATTAAACTGTGACGCTGGCTAACAAGCGCTTAGCGGCCCAACTATGAAAATAATGGGTTGGATTGTCGAGTACCGGTGAAAACTTGCCACCATTAAAACCGGGGGAAACTCGGCCTTTTTGCATACCTTCGACCACTCCGACATCTTCGCCAAACACTTCTTTCCAAGATGCTAAGGTGGCATCTCGGCAGCCTTGGTATTGTGGTTCAATGGCAGTATCGCCCACATACATCAACCTTAAATGCTCCAGCGTACGGCCGTTAGTCACGGGTTCCAATACAATGGCAAAGGTATGGTCTGCTTGAATGCCCAACAGCACATTAGGGAACACCGTAATGTATTCACCTTCTTTCATGCGTTCTTCATCCCACTCAGGAAACACGGGTAAACCTGTGCCTGCTGTTTCCGCCAGGTTATATACCATAGTACCTTGGCCGGCAAATTCATTGGCAAACATGATGTGATAATGATCTTGGATACGTGAAATACGATTGAGGTTGGGGTGTATCCACGGCAGATGATAGCTTTCGCAGTAGTTTTCTACCGCCAACTTCCAGTTGCACGCCACGTCTAGGGTCATTTGCCCGCCGTTACCGACCTCTCGGCGCATACGGCCGTACCCAGTGTCGCCTAAGTATGGCTGCCAACGCGCCACCACCGGTGCAATAAACTCAGCAAAGGCGTCTGCCTGTCCATCTAAGTTGATAAACACCACGTCAAACCACACGGCACTACGAATTTCCTTCATGCCGTGTTTTTCACAGGCAAAGCCATCTAATTTATGCACTCCCACACCACCAATGTGAGGTGTACCTTTAAGCTCACCGGTGAGGTCGTAAGTCCAAGAATGGTACGGGCACCGAATACTGCCTGTTATAGGGCCTTCTTCATTAATAAGGATCATGCCCCGATGGCTACAAACATTATGGAAAACACGAATCACATCGGTAGTATCGCGCATAATCACCAGCGGCAAACCCATAAACGAGACCGGCTTCACATAACCCGGTTGCGGCAAGTCACCCGCAAAACCCACGCCCGACCAAGTCTTACCTAATACGCGATCGCGTTCTTCGGCTAACATTTCAGGGTCATTGTATAAAGGGTTAGGTAACCCACTCGCCTCTTCAATAGGCAAGGTAGCTGATTCTAAGGTACTTAAAGGAATACGGTTAAAGGCGCTCATAGGGAAATCCCAAAAATGATGTGGATCAAAGACGGGGCTTACTTTGGCGTATTGCAGGGCTAGAAACAAACGATTAATTATCACCAAACACATGACTTATAGTCATGAGTTATCAATCAACCAAGAACAAAACTGAGCCAACACTGCTTTTTTACTACCTTTCTCAGAGGTGGTTAAATAAAAACCTGCTTGGGTTTCTAAGGTCTCGTCAAAGGCCTTAACCAAACTCCCTGTTGCCAAGTAATCATCGAGCAAATAATCCCACGCTAGGGCAACGCCTTGACCCTGTTGGGCGGCTTGTATCAGCATATTGTAGTGGCTAAAAGTCACCTTATGCTGAGGCGTCACTGGGTCCATATCCAAGCCCAAAAACCACTCGCGCCAGTTAAACCAACCCGTCGTTGGGTTATCTAATACCAACTGACGCGTGGCTAACAACTGCGCGGGAGTAAGGCCTTGATGCTGGGCCAAAAATTCGGGGCTAGACACCACAAACACGCGTTCGTTAAATAGCTTCTCCACTCTAACCCCTGCAGGCTCAGAGTGACTAAACCCGATACTACAATCGTAATCAGTCACGTCAGCTTCGGACATACTGTCGGCCACCAACAACCGGATATCAACGTCCGGGTAAACCCGTGAATAGTCAGAAATACGTGGCATCAGCCACAACGAGGCAACCGCATGGCTGGCCGCGATGGTGATCTGAGTGTCTACCACCGGGTTCTGTAACGCTTGGGTGGCTAAACTAATCTGCGCCAGTGCACCACTAATCTGCTGATGATAATCGCGCCCCGCATGGGTTAAACAAATTTGGCGCTGTTTTCGATCAAACAAGGTGACGCCCAAATTATCTTCCAATAAACGTATTTGCCGACTCACAGCACCTTGGGTGACAAACAACTTAGCCGCCGCTCGGGTAAAACTAAGGCTAGTCGCTACAGCATCAAAGGCCACTAAAGCGTTGAGTGGCGGGAGGTTTTTTGTTGCTAGAGGCATGATCAAATCTCATTTGTTTAGTCCTTGGAGTATGCTCTATTTCAAGCCAAAGCTAAACCTCAACCACCTTCAGGATTGTCCTCAACACATAACAGTCGTTAATGTAATTTACCGTTTTATAAACATAGCTTATACTTAAACCATGAAAAACATTCCCACAGAACTCCTACGTACGTTTATCACTATCGTCAACTTGGGTGGTTTTACTCAAGCCGGCGACGTGCTCGGGCGCTCACAACCTGCCATTAGCCTGCAGGTAAAGCGCCTAGAAGAGCTACTTAATTGCTGCTTATTCCAGCGTAACAATGGTTTGCAAGTCACCGAAGATGGCGAAATACTGTTGGATTTTGCCCAACGCATATTAGATTTAAACGACACTGCAGTGGCGCGGCTATCCAAGAGCCAAGTTTCTGGCCAAGTTCGCTTGGGCATTCCTAACGACTTTGAGGTGTCGTTTTTACCTCGACTATTAAGCCAGTTTGGACAAACCCACCCCGACGTGGCATTAGAGGTTAATTGCGACCTTAGTGTTAAGTTATTGCAAGATTTTCAGCAAGGGCGTTACGACTTAGTGCTCGCCACCGATAGCTTAGACGACAGTCACCCACAGACTCAGTCGGGTGACGAATTTCACGAAACCATTGTTTGGGTCACTAACAGTCATTTTGAGTGGCCTGAAAACCAGCCTATTCCGCTGGTGGTTTACCCAACGGGCTGCCGTTACCGCAAACAAATAATCAACAAACTTAACGCCGCAGGCATTGCTTGGCGTATCGCCTACAGCTCATCAAGTTTATTAGGAATTCAGGCGGCTATTGAGGCTGGTTTGGGTGTAAGTGCCTTAGCCCGAAGCACAGTCCCACAAGGCTTACATAGCCACATGGAATTACATGATTGCCCACAATTAGGTCATGTTAAGCTGGTATTTAAGCATGATCGAAACAACCAGTCGGATGCCACCAAACGTTTATACGAGTACCTACATGCAGGGCTAGAACAATCGGCCAGTTAACGGCTTAAAATCACTGCCCCTGCAGAACTCATTAATACGGCGGTAATACGGTTCATGACTTTAACCGATTTTGGCTGGCGAAATAACTTCCGGGCTCTACTGGCACCATAAGCCACCAACATTAAACCCAGCATTAAAGCCACAAAATTCAAGCTCACCACCAATATTATGCCCTCGTTAGTCAATTGAGTTAAATCAATGAAGGTCGGTAAAAAAGCAATGTAGAAGAGCATGACTTTAGGGTTAGTGCCAGAGATCAACATCCCTTCCGCATAACTCACCAAAAAGTTAGCTCGCCTAGAGCGCGGCGCCTCAGACGGCGAGGTGTCCAATTCAATTGGCGCGCGCCACATATGCCACGCTAAGTAAAACAGGTAGGCAGCACCGCCCCAACGGATCAATAGGAACACCACTTGATATTGATTAGCGATATAAGCCAGCCCCCAGACCACCAACAACAGATAAATAATGTCACTCATGGTCATGCCTAAAGCCAAACCCCAACACGCCCTACTGCCCTGTTTTAAGGCTCGAGCAATGAGTGCAAAAATACCAGGACCTGGGGTAATAGAAAATATAAACACTGCAACAAAATAGGCTAAAGCAAATTCAAATGTCATAACAATAGGGATCAGTCAATCGGGCTAGAAGCCGCATATTAGTTCATCCTTAAAGCATAATGCAATGCTTTTGAGATTGACCCATATAGTGATTAAAGTTAATATGGCGCGGCATTAAGTGTGCTACTTTTTGAATGGCAAAGCTCTTCAAACTCATTTAAGTAATTAAGTTATCACAGCAAGGAATTTCCATGTCAGAAGTAATCACCGGTACCGTAAAGTTTTTTAACGACACTAAAGGCTTTGGCTTTTTAGAACAGCCGAATGGCGCCGACGTATTTGTTCATTTTAGCGCTATCGTTAAAGAAGGCTACAAGAGTCTAGAACAAGGTCAGCAAGTTACCTTTTCGGTCACCGAAGGTGAAAAAGGCTTGCAAGCGGAAAACGTTTCTCCTGTATAAGTGCTTAACTTATATGGCAAAAAAGCGCTCTAGGTTACCCTAAAGCGCTTTTTTAATGTGTTAATTTTATACAGCTATGCCATGTAGGCTGGGCCATTGCCATCTGCGCTGGGCTGAAAATGCACCGTGACTTCGCCAAACTTAGATAACACCTGCGTGACATCTTGATCGTCACGCAATTCAAAGGCGTTAAATCCTACACGTTGCATAAAGTCGATTCGATCCATGGCCACATCACCTACCGCACGAATTTCACCTTGAAAACCTGCTCTGCGCAACATGCGCGCCATGCTGAAACCACGGCCATCGGCAAAAGTATCAAACTCTAGCGCAATCATAGACAACTTGCTGGCGTTGGTAAACAGACTCGGTAAGTCGTCGTCACCATTAGCAAGCACTGCGTCAGCGTTATTTGACCCGTCACTTAACCAATCGGCAAACCTCAGCTCTGGGGTTGCGGCGTGCTCTAAACTAAGCTGCTGATCTTTGATGAGTGCCATATACACGCTCCTTAAATGGTGCAAAACCTACGCGGCGCACAAGTTGTAAAAATGTTTCATCGGTTTGGCGTAGCTCTACGTACACGTCTAAAATTTGGCCAATAACCACCACTACCTGATCCTGCTCAATGGAACGGCCAAGGGTTTTACCTAAGCTAGCGTCCTCGTTTGCAGAACCGCCAAGGGTAAACTGGTATACCTGCTTACCCCCCTTCTCCACACCTAATACACCAATGTGACCTACATGATGGTGACCACACGCATTGATACAGCCAGAAATTTTAAGTTGAATGTCACCAATGTCATATTGGTAGTCCATGTCATCAAAGGTTTCATTAATTTGGCGTGACAACACCAAGGTCTCGGCATTTGCCAAACTACAAAAATCTAACCCCGGGCAATTAATCATGTCGGTTAAAGTACCCACGTTGGCGCGGGCTAAATCAATGTCTTGTAACTTAGACCAAAGTGCAAGTAGATCCCTTTGTGCTACGTCGGCTAATACTAAGTTTTGATCATGGGTAGAACGTAACTCACCAAAGCTGAATTCATCAGCTAAGGCCGCCATACCGTCCATCTGTTGGTGGCTCACGTCACCTGGCGCCTGTAACTGATTTTTAAGAGCCACCACAACAATACGATACCCATCTTGCTTATGGTCACGGGTATTTTGGCGATACCAAGTGGCAAACTGTGGGTGTTGTGCAAACGCATCAGCTAAGTCGTTTTGGGCATGCTCTACCGCTAGGTAGTCTGGGCCAGTAAAGAAGCCTTTAACACGATCAATTTCGCTCCAAGGTAGGCGTAATTCGCCGCCCTTTAGCTGTTCCCATTCAGCTTCAACCATTTCACCAAAGGTATCTACACCTAGGGCATTCACCAATATTTTAATACGGGCTTTATATTTGTTGTCGCGGCGTCCATTGAGGTTATACACTCGTAACACGGCTTCTAAATAGGACAGTAGCTCTTGAGGTTCAAGGAACTTTTTGACGGTTTTACCAATGACTGGCGTACGGCCTAGGCCACCACCCACTAACACTTCAAAACCCACCTCACCGGCATCATTGCGGTATAGGTGTAAACCAACGTCATGTACCTGCGACGCGGCACGGTCACTGGCAGAACCAGAAACCGCTATTTTAAACTTACGCGGTAAGTAGGCAAACTCTGGGTGCAGACTGCTCCACTGGCGAATCAACTCACACCATGGGCGGGTGTCTTCAATTTCGTCTGCACTCACGCCGGCAAAAGGGTCTGTGGTAGTGTTACGAATACAGGCACCACTGGTTTGAATGGCATGCATTTGCACTTTGGCCAAGTCTGCCAAAATGTCAGGCACCGACTCTAATGTTGGCCAGTTGAACTGCATGTTCTGGCGCGTGGTAAAGTGACCGTAGCCTTTGTCATAAACCCGAGATATTTCGGCCATGGTTCTAAGCTGCTCGCTCTTCATCAACCCATATGGAATAGCGACACGTAACATGGGTGCAAGCCGCTGAATGTATAGGCCATTCATCAGCCGTAAAATGCGAAATTCATCTTCGGGTATTTCACCAGCCAAGTAACGGCGAGTTTGGTCGCGATATTGATCTACGCGCTGATCAACAAGGGCTTGATCGTATTGGTTGTAAGCGTACATGATTTGATCCTGATCAAGCGGTTTGCTTATTTTAAGGTCATCATACAGTAACATGCTTATAACACAAAAGACTAAAAACTGATTTACTTATACCTATAACGAATATAAAATTCGACTAAATGAGTCTCCTAGAAACATATTTTGGGACTGGTTTTACGTTACACTATGTGCAATAAAATAAGCCATCTAATTAACCAAATTAACACCATCATTTATGACGCCCCAACACTATGGATTATAAAGCCAAATGGTAGAATATTTACTTATCCTTGTTAGCACAGTTTTGGTGAACAACTTCGTCTTAGTTCAGTTTTTAGGCCTGTGCCCGTTTATGGGTGTTTCGTCCAAGCTGGAAACCGCGATGGGGATGTCTCTTGCCACCACGTTTGTGCTTACCTTAGCGTCTTTATGTAGCTACCTTACCTACACCTATTTACTCGAACCCCTTGGACTTGAGTTTTTACAAACCATTAGCTTCATTTTGGTGATTGCCTTTGTTGTGCAATTTACCGAAATGGTGGCGCATAAAACCAGCCCTTTATTACACAAGGTGTTAGGCATATTTTTACCACTGATCACTACCAACTGCGCAGTATTGGGCGTGGCGTTACTGAATATCAAGAAGTCCAATGGCTTCATCGAATCGATTCTTTATGGTTTTGGTGCGGCTGCGGGTTTCTCTCTGGTGCTGATTTTATTCGCCGCCATGCGCGAACGCATTACTGTGGCCGATGTACCAGCACCTTTTAAAGGCGCAGCTATCGCCATGATTAGCGCGGGCATTATGTCACTTGCCTTTATGGGTTTTACCGGTCTGGTGGCAATTTAAATGCAAAGCCTTTATTTCGCTATTATGGTGCTAGCTCTACTGGCCCTAGTTTTTGGTGCCATCTTAGGTTTCGCGGCTATTCGCTTTAAGGTCGATGGCGACCCTATTGTTGATCAAATAGACAACCTACTACCGCAAACTCAATGCGGCCAGTGTGGCCACCCCGGCTGCCGCCCCTATGCCGAGGCCATTGCCAACGGAGAAGCCATCAACCATTGTCCACCGGGTGGCGAAAGCACTATTAAAGCGCTAGCAGACTTACTGGATGTTGAAGCCATCCCTCTGGACGCCGAACATGGCACCGAAGCCGTTCGTACCATTGCTTACATCCGTGAAGATGAATGTATTGGTTGTACCAAGTGCATTCAGGCATGCCCCGTAGACGCTATACTCGGTGCCGCTAAACAAATGCATACTGTTATTGTAGACGAGTGTACCGGTTGTGACTTGTGTGTTGAGCCCTGCCCTGTGGACTGCATTGATATGCTGCCCATCGAGGTGACACCGGCAAGCTGGCATTGGCAACCACCAACAGACATTATTGCCACGTCTAACCATGCCCACCATGCGGCACCTCAAGGAGACGTATCTCATGGGTAGAGTATGGCCATTTCATGGTGGAGTGCATCCGCCAGAAAACAAGTTGCAATCAAACCAATCTGCGATTGTGCCTATGCCAGTGCCAAAGCAACTGGTATTGCCGCTAAACCAGCATATAGGTGCACCCGCAAAATGTCTGATAGAGGTCGGCACCAAGGTCCTTAAAGGCCAACTCATTGCCAGCGCCCAGGGCTTTGTGAGCGCCAACCTACACGCACCGAGTTCCGGCATCATCACCGCTATTGAGGAGCGCACGCTACCTCACCCATCAGCGCTAATGGACCTTTGTATTGTCATCGACACTGATGGCCAAGACCAATGGGTTGATCATGCAGGCATCGATCCACTGAGTGTGCATAAAGGCAAACTATTACAATGTATTCGTAGTGCAGGCATCACCGGCATGGGCGGCGCCGGTTTTCCGAGTGCCGTTAAATTGCAAGCCAAAAGCAAGATCAATACTCTGATCATTAATGCGGCCGAGTGTGAGCCATACATTACCGCCGACGACCGTTTAATACGGGAATATAGCGAGCAAATTATCGCCGGCATTCAGATCATTAGGCAATTACTCGATCAACCCGCCTGCATCATTGGTATCGAAGATAATAAGGCCGAAGCCATTGCTATTCTAAGCCAAGCGCTTACCGGCATAGACGGCATTGCAGTGGCCGTTATTCCTACCAAATACCCATCGGGTGGCGAAAAACAACTGATTCAAATCCTTACCGGCCAGCAAGTCCCCCACGGCGGTATTCCCGCTGATTTAGGTTTAGTGTGTCACAACGTAGGCACCGCCAAAGCCATTGCCGACGCAGTCCTTTTAGGCCAACCACTGATTAGCCGTGTAACAACGGTAACCGGCAAAGCCGCCGCTAAAGCGGGCAATTATCAAGTGCTTATTGGCACTCAAGTCAGCGATTTAATGGCCTTTGCCGAGGTTGATTTAGCCGCTACATCTCGTTTAGTGATGGGTGGACCCATGATGGGCTTTACCTTAACTGACCATCAAGTGTCGGTAGTTAAAAGCACTAACTGCATATTGGCATCGTCTGAATTAGAGTTGGCCCCAGTCGCCGACCATCACGCGTGTATACGTTGCGGCCAATGTGAGGTTGTGTGTCCGGCCGAGTTGTTGCCCCAACAGTTATTTTGGTTTGCTAAAGCCGAAGAATTCGACAAAGCCCAAAGCCACAACCTTGCAGATTGTATTGAATGTGGCGCTTGCGCGTGGGTATGCCCGAGCCAGATTCCATTAGTTCAATATTATCGCTTCGCAAAAGGTCGTGTTAAAACGCTGCACGCAGAAACTCAATTAGCCGAACATGCACGTTTGCGGTTTGAAACCCGCGAACAGCGCCTTATCGATGAAAAGTTGGCTAAAGAAGAGAAGCGCAAAGCCAGAGCCGTTGCCGCCGCTGCAGCCCAAGCAGCCAAACGTGCAGCCAATCCCGATGCTGAGGATCCCATTGCCGCCGCACTGGCCCGCGTTAACCAACAAAAACAAGCAGCAGCGACAAGCTTCACAGCAGAGCCGCCAGAAGATGCTTACAAAGCATTAAAAACAGCCGCAGCCATCACTCGGACCAAACTTAAGAAGTCTAGCAAAGCCCTTACCGATGCGCTGGCCTCTGGCCATGAGCAAGTGGAAAGTTTGCAAACCACCGTGGATCAACTAACGCTTAAAGCCGATGCGGCCAAAGCGGCGCTTAGCGCCTACGAAACCAAATTAGGCTTAGACCCTGAACACGAAAAACAATTGCAAGTCACCGCCGCTAAAGCCGGTGCGGTGGTGCGAAAGCTTGAGAAATCCTTAGCCACCGCCGAAGACGCTGCGGCAATAGAAGCTCAAATAGTCATTGCTAAAACCGCCCATGCTACTGCCAACCAAGCCTTGGAAACGTACCAGCACAAGTCCACTGCGTTACAGCAACAGACCCAGGAATCCTGATTATGGCGTTACTCAACCTATCGTCGCCCCACCACCACAGTTTAAACCGCACCTCGCGCTTAATGATGTGGGTGTTACTGGCCACTGTACCAGGCCTGCTGGCACAAAGTTATTGGTTTGGTTATGGCACTGTTATCAACTTGATTTGGGCTTGTGCACTGGCAGTGACCTTTGAAGCACTGGTGCTGTGGCTAAGAAAACGCCCCATTAAACCCTTCATTAGTGACGGCAGCGCCTTAGTGACGGCCTTTTTACTGGCCCTTGCATTACCCCCTTTTAGCCCTTGGTGGCTTACATTAGTTGCGGTATTGTTTGCCATCGTATTTGCTAAACACCTCTATGGTGGCTTGGGCAACAATCCCTTTAACCCAGCCATGGTGGGATATGCCCTGTGCTTGATCGCCTTCCCTGTATCTATGACACAATGGGCCGGTACCGAAAACACGTTAAATCTAGCTCAACAGTGGCAGTGGTTTTGGACAGAGACCCTGAGCGGTGGCATTGACGGCTACACTCAAGCCACACCATTGGACCTTATGCGCCACACCAAAGGCCTGACCTTAGGCGAATTAGCGGCCACCAACCCCGTACTCGGCCTCGGCCTAAGTGCCAGCGCATGGATTAACGCAGCCTACCTAGTGGGTGGTTTGGGTTTGTTGGCGTTACGCATATTCACTTGGCATGCACCCGTGGCAATGCTCGCTAGCCTAGGCCTATGCGCTGGCCTGTTCCACATGGGAGAGCCGGACCTTTACCCCTCCGCAAGCCAACACTTGTTTAGCGGCGCCACCATGCTTGCAGCCTTCTTTATCGTCACCGATCCGGTCACAAGTGCCACGAGCCGTAAAGGTAAGTTGATTTTTGGCGCTGGTGTGGGCCTGCTGGTGTTTATCATTCGTAGTTACGGTGCCTACCCAGACGCCTTTGCGTTTGCCATTTTACTGATGAACCTAGCCGCGCCATTAATTGACACCTATACTCAACCTAAAGCCTATGGCCACCAAGGAAACAAAGATAATGAGCGCTAATACGCCCACCAGCCTTGGCGCCTCGATTCGCAATGGCGCACTCAGTTTGGGCGTGTTTGCGATTATCACCGCCGCCGCCATTAGCCTTACCTACGTGGCCGGTAGTGATGCCATTGCAGCCAATAAAGCGGCTGCCAAAGCACGCGCATTAGAGGCCGTAATGTCGCCCTCACTGTATGATCAAAGTTTATTAGAGTCACCAATTACCCTAGCCCACGCAGACCAGCTTAACCTCGTTGAACACAGCCTCGGTTACGCCGCCATTAAAAATGATGTAGCCCAAGGTATAGTGCTGCCTGTGGTGGCCAAAGATGGCTACAGCGGCGACATCTCAATGCTTGTTGGTCTAAGCCGTGACGGTGTTATCCAAGGTGTAAGAGTATTAGAGCACAAAGAAACACCGGGGCTTGGTGATAAAGTTGAGCGTAAAAAATCAGCTTGGATCGATGAGTTTATTGGCCATTCTTTAACCAACACCAGCCCTGATGAGTGGGCAGTGACTAAAGACGGCGGCCTATTTGATGTCTTTACTGGTGCCACCATCACCCCACGTGCCGTCGTCTCCGCCGTACATAAAAGCCTGCGTTATCATGAGCAACAACAATCCTCCTTTTACCCAAACACACAAGCGGATTAAAGCATGAAAGAAGATCAATCTAAACTGGTAATGGACGGCCTGTGGAATAACAACCCTGCCTTGGTTCAACTGTTGGGCCTGTGTCCACTATTGGCCGTCACCGGCAGCGTCGTCAACGCCTTGGGGCTGGGTTTTGCGACCTTGATGGTATTGGTGGGCTCCAATCTTTTAGTTTCCCTGATCCGTAATAAAGTGGCCGATGATATTCGTTTACCCGTGTTCGTGATGATCATTGCTGCGTTGGTGACCATCGCCGAACTGACCATGCAGGCACTGACCTATGAGTTATATCAAATCTTGGGCATATTTATACCCTTGATTGTGACTAACTGTGCCATTTTAGGGCGCGCTGATGCCTATGCTCGCAAAAATCCACCGCACTTAGCGGTCTTGGATGGTTTGAGCATGGGCCTGGGTTTTGCCGCCGTATTAGTGTTGCTAGGTGCCATGCGCGAGTTACTGGGCCAAGGCACACTCTTTGCCGACATGCACTTGTTGTTAGGCCCAATGGCCCAAAATTGGACCTGGGTAATTATTGATGACTACCGCGGCTTCCTCTTTGCCGTGTTACCGCCGGGCGCTTTTGTAGGTATGGGGTTAATCATTGCGGCAAAGAACACCTATGACCAATACCAGACCAACAAAAACCTCACGCTACAACCACACATCGACGCAGGCAGTAAACGTGTTCGAGTGACCGGCACCATAGCTTAACGTTTGCTCACATGAACAAGGACAAACGAGAACAGATTTTTGCACGCTTACGGGATGACAACCCCAACCCAGTGACCGAGCTTAATTACAGCAACCACTATGAGCTGTTGGTGGCTGTAGCGCTGTCGGCGCAAGCTACCGATGTGAGCGTTAATAAGGCCACAAAACAGTTGTTTAGGGTGGCTAATTCACCTCAAGCCATGCTCGACTTAGGCTTAGACCAGCTTAAACAACACATTAAAACCATTGGTCTGTACAACAGCAAAGCTAAAAACGTCATCATGGCGGCACAAATGTTGGTGGACTTACATCAGGGACAGGTACCAGATCAACGCGAGGCCCTAGAAGCACTGCCTGGTGTAGGCCGAAAAACTGCCAATGTAGTGCTTAACACTGCCTTTCGACAAATTGCTATGGCCGTGGATACGCATATTTTCCGTTGGTCAAACCGCACCCGAGTTGCCCCCGGTAAAGACGTGATAGAAGTCGAGCGTAAACTGCTTAAATTTGTACCCAAAGCCTATCTACTAGATGCCCACCACTGGATAATTCTGCATGGTCGGTACGTGTGTATAGCCCGCAAACCACGCTGTGGCTCTTGCCTCATTGAAGACCTTTGTGAATTCAAAAACAAAACCTGTGACATGGATTAAGCCAGCACTTGGCATTTGTTTTAAACTGGACCATACTTAGCTCAAAATATAATAACCAAAAGTTCTGATACCCCCGTATGTTAAGGTTTTTACTCCGTTACCTATTACTACCCTTAGTGCTTATTGCCACCATCGGTTACGCCGCAATTCCGCTGTGGGTGCCCACCGCCCTAGCGCTCTATCTACAACCTATGAATTGGCAGAGCCTAGAACTCAAGGTCGGTTATCCCAGCCACAAAAGTTGGCACATTGATGACTTCAGCTGGCATCAGGCACAACCAACCCTCGCCTACCAGGCAGCCTTAACTAACCTAGAATTAAATTACTCTTGGCAGTCTCTAAAAGCCCAACAGTGGCCGACGATGGAAGTACAAACTGCACACATTGAATTAGAGACCGAAACTAACAGCCAAAACCAAATTCCAGCCTTAGCGCTTATACCCAGTCAATGGCTGCCATTTTGGCCAAAATTCAGCATTGAGAAGCTTGTTCTGAATGTATCTAACTCACAAAAACAGGTGCAGTTGGCTGGCAACCTTAGCCACCATGACGACAGCCTAAAACTGCTCGCGCGCATCTCTAACGAGACCCAAATTGATACCTACATCGACGCTGCGTTAGGTCATAACGATCAGGTGGAAGCCAAACTATTTACCCAGAGCAGCACCTCGCCCGTGGCTAAAATAACCTCGTCCGTTAAGCATCAGGGTACACAATATAGCTGGCAAGGCCAGGCTGCCATCAACCTGCCCTTTAGCCAAACCTTGTTAGGTCGCTGGTGGCCGAGCGCCCTAGGCGAGCTAACCATCAATACTGGCCGCCTCACCAGCCACTGGCAACTTAACTTACCCATTGACTCATACGAGACGGCCGACTTAAGCCACATATCCGCAGCAGCAGAGGGCGAATTACAAACTCAGATACAATTTCAAGCCAGCAGCCCCATGGCCAAAGAACTTGATTTAGATGCCAGCTTTACGCACATATTTTCAGCCTCGGCCAAACCACAGTGGCGACTTAACGAAGGCAGTCAGCTAAGAATAATGCCCAATTGGAACAATACCAACATAGACCCAAACTTGTACCAATCCTTGTTGCTGCAGCAAGCTAAACTAACCCTCAATGCCGACAGCCCGGTGGCAATTACTTTTATAGAGGCAACAGGCCTGCTCGCCACAGCACCGGCCATTGAGCTAAACGGCAATATTAACGCCACCTTAGAAAATACCCATTCTGTATACCAGTTATTTGGCCAGCTATCGCAGCTTAAACTACAGTCCTTAGGACAATGGCAAGGCAATGCCAATTTGAGTGGATATTACCTTGCTCAAGCCGACGAAAACCCATGGATGACGCAACTTCCCATCGATTTGCGGCAGTTGCAATTATTGAGCGAAGTCGACTTTAGCTTTGATCCAAAACAATGGCAATTTATCATGCAGCCGCATTCCAAGGTGTCGGCCACGCAGGTAGAGAGTCGCCGCCAGGCCGGTTCTATCCAACTGTTCGCGAGTGACAAACTCAACTTATCCAATGGTAAACCTCTGACTCTGACCTATCAACCGCAGCAGGATTATTGGACCTGGTCAGACATAGACTTGCAGTTAAAACCTGAATCTATCCCCAGCCAAGGCCTTACAATAAACGTAAGCAAAGGTTCTTCATTATTGACTAATAGGCCCACGCAAGGACAGTTTGAGCTACAACCTACGGCCATAAAAATAGCCAACTGGCCCGCCTTTCATGCGGTGAGCCAAGGTGACTTTAACTGGTTAGAAGGTCAGCTAACCGTCAACTTTTATGCCCAGCTTCCGCCTTATATACCGGCCGTTGACGGCCAATACACGTGGCAGGCCAACGCAGCTAATCACCAGTTACTAGCCCAAGCCAAGGCCATTGAACTAGCGCCCTTGCTACCCCAACTTGGCAGCATTGATGAGCTGTTACCTCTACCTTTACCACTCACCCTTGGCGTTACCTCAGGCACCGTTGATTATCGCGGCGATTGGCAATGGGGCAATGACCAGACTCAGGCGCTGCAACGGATAGATTATGACGCCGTAAGTGGTCGCCATAACAGCATTCAAGTGGCTGGCTTTTCGGGTTACAGCTTGTTTGAGTATGACAGCGATAAGGCCGATGACGACCGCATTCAAGGGCAGCATTCGTTGCGGGCAAAAACCTTGGCTTGGGGGCCAACCGCTAACCTTAAACTTCTGCAACCTCACGTAGAGCTAACGACCACTGGGTGGGCTAAGCCGGATTACCAAATAGAAAAATTTGACGCTCAGTGGCTAGGCGGCCGGCTACTCGCCAGCAACAGCAAGATTAATCACCAAAGCCTTAATAAGTTGGACCTGAGCCTCCAAAACCTACAGCTCAATCAATTGCTCAGTTTAGCTAACAGTCCAGGCCTTTCGGCCACAGGCAAGGTGTCTGGCAACCTCACCATGCACCTCGACCTGCGCTCTAACGCAAGTCGAGCGTGGACTTTAGCGCAAGGAGATCTAGTAAGCAGCCAAATGGGATTACTGAGTTTAGCGCCAGCCGATACTGCTGAAACGGACCCAAAAACAGCCTATTTACATGAAATATTAAGCCACTTTAATTACCAACAACTGACTGCGAAATTGAGTCGCAACGAGGACCAAGGGTTATCCCTAACCACTCACCTAGTGGGCAGCAACCCCAACTTTAAAGAGGGCCATGCCGTGGACTTTAATCTAACCTTGAACCCTGAGCTTCTTCTAGGCAACGATTAAGGTAGTTTAACGGGTGCAGCGGTTGTTGATCCGAACGTAGGGCTATTTGGCTACGGCAAGAATAGCCGGTAGCCAGCACGGCACCTTGGGCTGCATTAACTGGCTGCTGCCAACTCATGGTATAGAGTTTAGCGGCTAACGTTTGATGTTTTTGTTCGTGCCCAAAGGTGCCTGCCATACCACAACAGCCCGTGGCCGGTGTGTTTAAGGCAATGCCAAATTTAGCAAACAAGCCGACCCATTGTGCAGTACCTTGCACCACCAACGCTGTTTCACTGCAGTGTCCAAGCAACGTTGGCGCCATCTCTGGTGCAACCGATACAGTAGGTAGGTTAATTAACCCCTCCACTTGATGTAACCACTGCTGCAACAACAATACGTCGGGTACCGCTTCTGGCCCCAATATTTGACGATATTCATCACCAAAGGTTAGGCCTACGCTGGGGTCTACTGCCACCAACGTTAAACCTTGTTGCTGCACCTGCTGTAGCTGCTGGGTCACCGCTGCCGCTTGTTTTTCAAAGGCCGTGAGAAAACCCTTAACGTAAAGCGGTTTGGCCGATGCCTTAAGTGGCATCACTATGGGGGTAAAACCCATTTTCACCAAACACGACACGATACCCTGCACTTGAGGCAAGTCATAACAACTGCTGAACACATCCTGCACTATGACCACAGATCGGCGCTTTTGTGCGTCAGACAAATTTTCGAACTTGTGCGGGTGCCACGCTTCTACGCCATCAATAGCCGTCAATTTGGATAATTTATACGGGTGTATTTTCGGTAAGTTGACCATGCCAAACAGGTTTTTTATTAACCAACGGCTAGCCCTTAGCTGCATGCCCCAGTTACTTAATCTGGCGGCCTTGCTGGTCACCATAGCCAAAGGTTCCACCAATGAGACCGCGTAGTCCGACAGTGGCCGCCTGCGTTTGGCAAAATAGCGCTGTAAGAAACGGCTTCGATAAGTCGGTATGTCCACCTTGATCGGGCAAGCCGTAGTACACGCCTTGCAAGCCAAGCAACTTTGTAATGATTGGTACACCTGAGTCTCTAACGCTGGGTCGGCACCGCCCGTGGCTTCTTGTCGTAGCCATTCACGCAACAAGCTCGCCCTACCCTTGGGCGACTGCACACGATCCTTAGTGGCTTTATACGACGGGCACATGGCCGCCTGTGGCTGGTAATTAAAACACGCACCATTGCCATTGCATGCAACGACGGGCTGCCATTGCTCAACCACCAATTCGCCTAGCTGACGATCTGCCGCACCGCGAGTGCGTGGGTCATTAACCTTCACCAACTCAGCATCAGCCGACGCTGGGGTACAAATCTTACCGGGGTTAAGCTGATTGTGGGGGTCAAACCAAGCCTTTATACGCCGCATATCCTCATACAGGTCTGCACCAATAGTCTCTTGGGTATACTCACTGCGAAAACCTTTGCCATGTTCGCCCCACATGACGCCGTCATACTTTTGCACCAAGGCCTGCACCGCATCAGAGATCACCTTTAGTTTTAAAGCATCCTCAGGGTCGCGCATGTTCAACGCTGGGCGTACATGTAAACAACCCGCATCCACATGGCCAAACATGCCATAGGAAACCCCCATGCCGTCCAATAGCTGCCTAAACTCACCAATGTAGTCAGCCAGATTTTCTGGCGGTACTGCTGTGTCTTCCACAAACGCTATGGGGCGTCGTTTACCCGGCAAGTTGCCCAATAACCCTACACCTTTCTTACGTAATTCCCATAAACTGGCCATGCCTTTAGGGTCCGACACACGGCAGTAGCGCATACCTAACTGAGTAAGCTCAGCGCACACAGCATCCATTTTTTGTTCTAGCTGGTCGGCATCCATACCACCAAACTCAACTAAGTTAATGGCCGCAACCGGTGCCGCACCTGGGAAGGCGATGTAATCCTCAACCTGATGCCAAATCACATCGTCCTGGGCCATGGTTAGAATAGTGTCATCTATGGTTTCAATGGCATCTGGGTTTTGTAGCACCAACTGGGTAGCATCACGCAACGCCCCATCAAAAGAATCATAACCGAGCACCAATAATTGCTTAGCCAGCGGTATGGGCGTAAGTTTCAAGGTCAGCTCAGAGACGACCGCCAAGGTGCCTTCGGAGCCACAAATAAGCCGACTCAAATCAAAACCATTGTCGGTCTTAATGTGGGCCAAGTTATAACCCGTCATAAACCGATTAAGTTTTGGAAAACGTGCGCTGATGGCGTCTTGTTTTTGCTCTACCAAATCATTCACTTGGCGATATAACTGTGCAACCGGGCCACCTTTGTCAATCTGTTGCTGCAGCCCTTGAGGTGTCATGGCTTTGGTTGTCACCTGTTGGCCGTCCGCCAGTATCAGGTTAAGGCTCACTACATGATTACTCGTGCGGCCATAAATACGTGAGCCCTGACCACAGGCATCAGTATTGGCCATTCCACCTAGGGTGGCACGGTTACTAGTGGACAAAGTAGGTGCAAAGAACATCCCATGGGGCCGCAAAAAGTCATTGAGTTGGTCACGAATCACACCCGCTTGAACTTTAACCCAACCCGCTTCAAGGTCGATATCAATAATCGACGTTAGGTGTTTAGAACAGTCCACCACCAGACCATCGGTTAAAGACTGGCCATTAGTGCCTGTACCGCCACCACGGGGTGCAAAGTAAATGGATTTAAAGCGGGACTGGGCGGCCAGTTTAAAGATAGCCTGTAGGTCTTCTTCATGCTTTGGGTAAAGCACCCCTTGGGGCAAAAGCTGATACACGCTGTTGTCTGTAGAGGCAATGATACGATCGGCTTGATGGGGGCTAATTTCGCCCTCAAAACCAACATCATCTAAGACATTTAAGAAATTTACAAAATTGACTGCAGGGTCTTCAAGAAACTGCTTGCTCGACATAGTGAGAAGGTTCTATCACGGGTTATTGGCTTAAGTTAGAGTTTAACTCAATGAGAGCTTATTGCCCATTCTCGATTAGTCTAAGCGCCTATTAGGTCTTTAGTTGTAAATCATGTCCGGTAAAGCACTTTAATCACATGCCAACCAAATTTAGTTTTAACTAAGTGAGGTTCTTGTACTGCACCGCTAAATACAACTTTATCAAACTTAGGAACCATTTGACCTTGTCTAAACTCGCCTAAATCACCACCCTTTTTACCCGATGGACATGACGAATACTTTTTAGCTAACGTTTGAAACTTAGCTCCTTTACCTAACTGCTTAATAATATCTTCCGCAATTTCTTTGTGCTTAACCAATATGTGAAGTGCGTGCGCTGTAGAAACCATGTCAAAACCTTTTTAATACCGTTTGGAAACTAAACCCAGAATGACTAGATGAATATCGTGTGAGCTTAGCAACGAAAATGCACATGTTACCTTAATAATCCTTTTAACGGCTAACGACCCAAACAAAGGCGAGCGTTAGCGAGTCCAGCCACGCCCTGTGTGGCGTTTTGCTTTGCCTTGTTAGAGTTTAGTTTATCTAACTAAAAGGCGTCTAGGAAACTAGTGGCGATTCAGGTTAACGGTATATGCACTGCGCTTCTATCACTTTGTCAGTGATGCTAGAGAGGCCTTTAAGCATGGCGTTTTCGGCCCTTTTCCTGTATCCTTTCGCGCCTAAATACCCCTATTACAGAGATACCCCATGTCATTTGCCGAACTTGGTCTTGAACCACGCTTATTAACCGCGATTGAGAGTAAAGGTTATACCGTTCCAAGCCCAATTCAAGAAAAAGCCATCCCTGCTATTTTGGCGGGTAATGATGTTATGGCGGCAGCCCAAACGGGTACCGGCAAGACGGCCGCATTTACCCTGCCGTTGTTGCAGCAACTCGCTAAAGGCCAGCGCGCTCAGGCCAACCAAGTACGCGCACTAGTGCTTACACCGACCCGCGAACTAGCAGCTCAAGTTGCCGAAAGTGTATCCACCTATGGTGCCGATTTACCGCTAACCTCTACAGTGGTTTTTGGTGGTGTAAAAATCAACCCACAAATGATGCGCTTGCGTCGTGGTGCCGATGTATTGGTGGCCACCCCGGGTCGCCTATTAGACCTGTATCAGCAAAAAGCCGTGAAGTTTAATCAACTGGAAGTACTTATTCTGGATGAAGCCGACCGTATGTTAGACATGGGTTTTATCCATGATTTAAAACGCATCATGTCGTTTTTACCGAAAGATCGTCAAAACCTCATGTTCTCTGCCACCTTTGCTGACCAAATCCGTGGCCTGGCCAAAGGTTTAATGAATAACCCCGTTGAAATTAGCGTCAGCCCTGCTAACACCACCGCACCTACGGTAAAGCAGTGGATGTGCCCAGTAGACAAAAAGCAAAAGCCGGCATTATTACAAGAATTGATTGTCAGCAACCAGTGGTCACAGGTATTGGTCTTTTGCCGCACTAAACACGGTTGCAACAAGCTCGCAAAGTGGCTTGTCGGGGGCGGCATTAGTGCCGATGCCATCCATGGCAACAAAAGCCAAGGCGCCAGAACTCGTGCGTTAGCACAGTTTAAGGCCGGCGAAGTTAAAGTATTGGTGGCAACCGACATCGCCGCTCGAGGCTTGGACATCGATCAATTACCGCAAGTGGTGAATTATGATCTACCCAACATTGCCGAAGATTACGTGCACCGCATTGGCCGTACCGGCCGCGCCAATCAAACTGGCCAAGCGGTTTCGTTGGTGTGTGCCGACGAAATTGAATTTCTAGAATCCATTGAGCATCTGACCCAACAGCACATTGATCGTGAATACATCGACGGCTTTATCCCTACCCACGAAGTGCCACCATCACGGGGCCTACGCGAACTCAAAAACAAAAAACCGAAAAAGCCAAAGTTACGTAATCAAGAGCCGTCTGCGCAGGCGCCTAGACAAAGAAAACCACAGGTCAAGTCGGCCCTATCTAAGTCGAACCAACGCAATGCACCTAAGTCGCCTGCTCGCGACGGCCAACCCGCTAAACAAAACCCTTGGAACAAGGGACCTAGCAAGCGCCCTGCTCGCTAACCAAAAAAAAGGCAAAAAAATGCCCTATACAGGCCGACCGAAGGGGAAGCGGTTGCCTGTATAGGGCACGGATTTTCACATGATGTTAACTAAGACCAACGCTTAATTAAAAAGCTCACTCATTCTATAGAGCTCTTACTTTTTGATCGCCTTTTCTATTATTTGAGAAGCCCGTAGTGTCCAGACGCGCTACATGCTCTGGTGATACGACCTCGAATTCCATAGTGTAGTGTAAATATTCTTCGCGGAAAGGCACCAAGCCGCTGGCCATAAGGTCAGGGTGTTGCTCTATTACTTCCTCTGAAAAGGGAATGAAACACTGCATTGGTAGCTCCTTGTTATCATCACTGTCTATTAAAGACTGGGAAGATGGATAAACATCGCACCAACAATGGAGAAACAATGGATCTTTTGCTTATTTGCCTTTAAACAGCAAAAAGCCAAGCAATGCTTGGCTTTTTAACGTCATGCGCGTGGCTATATTACTTTAATAGATCACGGCCTTTGCTGGCTTCTATACGCATACGTAGAGAATTAAGCTTAATAAATCCAGCGGCATCTTGTTGATCGTATGCACCGGCATCATCTTCCATGGTCGCCATGGCAGCATCAAATAGGCTATCTTCAGACTTACGCCCGATTACGTCTACATTGCCTTTATAGAGCTTTAGTTTGACGGTACCGTTAACGTACTGTTGTGAGCGGTTAATCAATGCCTGTAGCATTTGACGCTCTTCAGACCACCAGTAGCCGTTGTACACAAGTTTAGCGTAACGCGGCATGATTTCATCTTTAAGGTGAGCGGCTTCTCTATCCAAGGTAATGGATTCAATAGCACGATGAGCCTTAAGCATGATGGTGCCACCCGGCGTTTCGTAACAACCGCGGGCCTTCATACCCACATAACGGTTTTCTACAATATCCAAACGGCCAATACCGTTAGCACCGGCAACACGGTTGAGTTCCGTTAAGATAGTGGCAGGACTCATGGCCTCACCATTTATAGCGGTAATATCACCCTTTTCGTAGTCCAGTTCGATGTAAGTGGCTTCATCTGGTGCTGCTTCTGGTGATACGCTCCAACGCCACATATCTTCTTCCGAAGCATGCCACGGGTCTTCTAACATGCCACTTTCGTAAGAAATATGCAGCAAGTTGGCGTCCATCGAATAAGGTGACGACTTCTTGTTTTTGAAATCAACTGGAATTTCGTGTTTGGCACAATAATCCATCAAGCTTTCGCGAGACGTCAGGTCCCACTCACGCCATGGAGCGATAACTTCCACACCCGGCTTAAGGGCATAAGCGCCCAATTCAAAACGCACCTGATCGTTGCCTTTACCCGTAGCGCCATGAGAGATCGCATCGGCGCCGGTTTGATTAGCAATTTCAATCAATCGCTTGGCAATCAAAGGCCGAGCTATAGAAGTGCCCAACAAGTATTCACCTTCATACACCGCGTTGGCTCTGAACATAGGGAATACAAAATCGCGTACAAACTCTTCGCGCAGGTCTTCAATATAAATTTCTTTTACACCTAAGGCTTCGGCTTTCGCCCGTGCTGGCTCAACTTCTTCGCCTTGACCTAAGTCTGCGGTAAACGTGACCACTTCGCAGGCGTAGGTTTCTTGCAACCATTTAACGATTACAGATGTGTCTAAACCGCCAGAATAGGCTAATACTACCTTTTTAATGTCCGACATTTGATGTGGGTTCCCTGTGCCATAATTATTCAACAAACATGTAGCGCAAGTATACATCGAAGCCACGCACAGCACAGCATCTAGGGCCAGTTTTTAATTAATTTTGAGTATTTTATTAACCTTACTCCTGTTAAAATACGCCTAGTTTTTGACCTAAACCCATTGGCGCTTTAAGCCCGAGATTAAACCATGCAAGCATTAACCCTCACTCGCCCAGACGACTGGCACCTACACCTACGCGATGGGCCAGTGTTAACACGCACCGTGAGCGACACGGCTCGCCAATTTAGTCGGGCAGTGATTATGCCCAATTTAACACCCCCCGTAGTCACCACAGCCATGGCCATTGACTACAAGGCACGATTAGATGCACAGGGCACTCGCCTAACCCCCCTTATGACACTCTATTTAACTGACAACACCAGTGCGCAAGAGATCCAGCGGGGCTACGATTCAGGCATTGTCAAAGCCGTTAAGCTCTACCCAGCAGGCGCCACCACCAACTCTGCAGCCGGGGTAACTAACATTGAACACATCTACCCCGCCATTGAAATGCTGCAAGAGCTAGGTATGCCTTTGTTGGTACATGGTGAAGTGACGCACCAAGATGTCGATATTTTTGACCGAGAAAAGGGCTTTATCGATCAACAACTTGCACCGCTGCTAGACCGCTTTCCACGCTTAAAATGTGTATTCGAGCACATTACCACTAGTGAGGCCGCGCAATTTGTGGCCCAAGCCAGCGAACGCGTAGGCGCAACCATTACGCCACAGCATTTACTGTATAACCGCAATGACCTATTAGTTGGTGGCGTAAAACCGCACTTATATTGTTTACCTGTACTCAAGCGCAATACCCACCAACAAGCATTGCAGGACATGGTTGCCAGCGGCAATAACAAATTCTTTTTAGGCACAGACTCGGCACCCCACGCCCAAGGCGCCAAGGAAAGCGCTTGTGGGTGCGCAGGTTGTTATTCCTCACCCGCCGCCATCGAACTCTACGCCCAAGCCTTTGAAGCCATAGATGCACTGGATAAGCTTGAAGCCTTTGCCAGCTTTAATGGTGCAGACTTTTATGGTTTGGCCCGCAATACCGACACCATAACTTTATTGCGTAATTCCTGGCAGGTCCCAGAAAGCCTCACTTATGGCGCAGACGTTATTATTCCCTTAGGTGCTGGCCAAACCCTTAACTGGCAATTACAGGCGTAACTAAAACATGATTAAAGATCGTTTTCGCGGCTACCTGCCAATTATTATCGATGTAGAAACAGCAGGTTTTAACAGTCACACCGACGCCTTGCTAGAGGCGGCAGCAGTGATTATAGACATGGATGAAGATGGCCTGTTGTATGCCAAAGAAACCATCGACTGCCACATCCACCCCTTTGAAGGCGCTAATTTAGAAGCCGCTGCGCTGGAGTTCACGGGTATTGACCCTAATGACCCAGAGCGGGGTGCAGTCACTGAGCAGGAAGCCCTAGACTTGCTATTCAGGCCGATTCGCAAAGCGCTCAAAGCGAGCCAATGCAAACGAGCAATATTGGTAGGCCATAATGCCACCTTTGATTTAAACTTTATCAATGCCGCAGCCCAACGCTGCCACCAAAAACGCAATCCGTTCCACCCGTTTTCGTGTTTTGATACCGCCACCTTAGCCGGTCTTGCTTATGGCCAAACGGTACTTGCAAAGGCTTGTGCGGCGGCGGACATACGTTTTAGCAATGAAGACGCTCACAGCGCGCGCTACGACGCAGAAAAGACGGCCGAGCTATTTTGCACGATTGTCAATCGCTGGAAGCAACTGGGTGGATGGCAAGCAGAAGACGATGAGTTCCCCTTCGCAGGGTTGGACTAAGCCATCAATGGGATTCGTCGTCACCGGCACGCCATTTGGCGTGCTCACAGCTACCGGGTACAGGTTCGTAGCCACCACGACTCAATGGGTTGCAGCGTAAAATACGCCAAGCACCCATTGCACCACCTTTGATCGCGCCATGTAGCTGAATAGCCTCTAAGGTGTAACTTGAACAACTCGGGTAGTAACGGCAATTACTGCCTAATAATGGGCTCAACAGGTACTGGTAGCCACGCACCAATAACATGAGTGCGCGGGCGGCCAGGTTAGCTTTAACCTTTACTGTCACTAACTCCTCCATTACACTAACAACACCGGTAGTTTAATTCTAAATAACACGCCACTTGGATTATCTAAGTTGTGGGCCGACACACTACCGCCGTGGAACTGGCTGATCAAACGCACAATATACAAGCCTAATCCAAAGTGAGCGTGGCCCGCTCCTGCTGTGCGCGCAGACACCATGGAATTAAACATGCCCGCCAACAGTTCAGGCGGAATTTGTGGCCCTACATTTTCAACTTCAAGATAACAGTCATAGTCCTGCTGGTACAGGCGCACAATAATGGCACTGCCCACTTCTCTAAAGTCTCGGGCATTATCGGTTAATTTATCGAGCAGCTGCTCGATACGATAATCCACACCGGCCACGGTTAAGGTTTCTCTGGAAGCCTCAAAAATAACGTTTTCGGCTTCACCTTGCTGGCTAGGGTTTTGATGACTGACGTAGGTCTGCACCAAATGAAACAGGTCTAAGGGTTCCAACTCATCCTCACGCAGGGCTTCTTCTAAATTGGCGGCATCGGCTAATTTTTCTACAATAGCACTAATCTTCACCAGGCCTCGCTGAGCACTATCTATATAACGCTGCTGACCTTCTGCAACGCCGTGTAGCTGCAAGTTTTCTAACGACGTCATGGTGGCGTTTAACGGGTTATTAACTTCGTGCCGCAAGGTACGCGGCATGGTGCTGATAAATTGTTGGTGCTCATGCAAGCGCGCCACTACCCCAGAAAAACTGCGTGCCAGGTCACCGATCTCATCGCCGGCCTTAACGTCACTGTACAGTCTATCTGTACGTAGCCTGCCGTCTGGATCGACCAGCAACTGAGCCTCTTTACCCAAGCGGCGAATACGCATGGCTTGGCGCCAAGAAAACAACAGTAGCAGCATCAATATGACGAGCATGGTGGACAAGCTTAATAAGGCAATATTTTCCATGGCCTGGCGCTGCAAAGCCAAAATCTTCGCCGTGGATTGCTTAATTAGCACTACCCCTAACAACTCGCCTTCTTCATCCACTATAGGTGCAGCTACAGCAAACACTTGCTCGGTTGGGCCTTTATGCCAACGCCCACTAGCAAACTTTTTATCCAAGGCTTGATTTAACAAATCACGCTCTTGGCTAGCCGCTTGAACTGGATTAAGGTAGGCAGGAATCGCAATAAACCAATCGAGGCCACGGTTGAGCCATGCTTGCACCCGTTCGAAGACATCTTTGGGTTTGACTTTCTCTGGTGCTGGCGGGCTCACTTGCCCAACACTAGCACGAACCTGCAAATGGTTGTCGTAGATGATGATTTGAGAGTCAGCGCTGCTCAGGCTCGACAATATTTTGTTGGCCTCAGGAGCTCTCATTGCCAACAAGTTGAAATGGCTCTCTATCGTCGTATCTGACCCTACTAAGGTTTTTAGATGGCGCATAGTGCCATCGTCAGAATCCACATCGGCCACCGCCAGACCAAACTCTTGACGCTGGTTTAAAAAGTAACGTGGCAAGGCAAATTCAACCAAATACCCATCCACCAAAGACCGCATCACCGCTTGGATGATGAACGACGAGGAAGGGCTGCGATATTGAGGCGTCGCCCAATCTTCTTTTACATACCAAACTTCCATGGCCCCAGGATTGGTGGCCACAATCACCAAGCGCCGTTCATTACCATTACGATCTGGCAAGGTGAGCCGCAGGTGGTCGCTTAAGTCGAGCCTGGGTGTGCCTTTCGTTCTTAACACGGTTTTATCATCTTGGATGCGCACCAGACCAAAGATTCGATCGTCCTTTTCACCCAACAACAGGCTATAACCGTCTTCGCTGTCTTCACCGGCGCCAAAATGATTGGCAAACAGCTGAAAATCAAGCCATTCGCCGGTATAACCGTCAACACTCGCTGGGCCAGTTAGAGGATGACTAAACACCACCTGTTGGCTTTCTAAATAAGGCAATTCGGCTAACAAATCGTCGCGGCCCTGAAACAAGGTCACAATACCGCGAGCTAATTGTTCTTGGGCCTGAGTTTGGCCCTCGAGCATAAACACACGAGATTCGGCAACAAACCGATACGATAACCAAGGAATACTCACCAACACTAAGGCAAAGACCAAAAACTGGGTATTAAATCGAAACCGTAAGCGCGACGGTGTGGATAATGGCATTAGTTTTCCGACCAGCGATAACCTAAGCCATATTCCGAACGGATGGCATCAAAATCGGCATCAAGGTGTTTAATTTTGCGTTTGATATTACGAATATGAGTACTGATGGTGTTATTAGAAACGTAATGTTGGTGGGTGGCTTGAGCCAGTGTGTCATAGGTAAGAATGTGCCCGGGCCTACGGGTCAACGCCTCAATCATACGAAACTCAGTTAAGGTTAAGCCGTTTATTTCATCGCCCCGCCACTTGGCTTGACGACTTTCTTCTAACAACTGTAAATGACCGATGTCTCGCGTACTTTGGTCATCTGCCTCGGCCGCTACGCCTCTGATATCACTCAACCTGACCAAGGTAGCCACTTTTTCAGCCAAAAAATCGAGGGATACGGGTTTGGGTTGATAATCCCACGCGCCCATACGTAGCCCTAAAATACGATCAATTTCGCCCACTCGCTCGGTTAAAAATAGCACCGGTAGGTCGGGGTGGATTTTTAGCAAGGCACTGCAAAGTTGAAAACCTGCATCAATATTATCATCCATGATGATGTCCAGAATAACCAAATCTGGACGTTCCAACTTCAAGCCCGCTTCGGCGACGTCTTTTCCCGCATAAGCCGTTACCCGATAACCACGCTGTTCTAGGGCAAACTGATAGTTATCCCGCTGATCGGTATCATCTTCGACTATAACAATATGCTTGGCCAAAAGCGTTTCCTTGTATTAACTAAGCGACAAGCGCTGCTGAAGTAACTGCAGGGTTTTCTGCAAACCTTTGCGTGTTTTTTTGGTGGCGTTTTGTATCTGCAGTTGCAAACCTTCAACGGCCTCTTCGCCTGCGACTTGAGCATCTTCGCTGGCAGTAATCTGTACCATCAACTGATCTACATATTGCGCTAACTGCTGAGCTTCTTGGTCGGCTCTTTGCTTGGCAATAGCCAAGGCTTTGGCTTTGCCGGCATCAGCTTTGGCTTGCGCTTCGGTAGATAGCTCTTTTTTTGCTTTGCCCGTGTTTGCCTTAATATCAATGTCGCTCGCTAACGACATAATGCCTACAGCAGAACGTAACTTATGCATAAACGGTTCGCTCTGGGCACGCGCCTTTAGCGCGCCTTTTTGTAATTCGGCTTCGACATAACCTGGGTCAGCAATAATTTGATTATAGCGGCCACGAGCGGGCGATAAGTATGCGTCGAGATAATCAAACAGTTTGTTTTTCATCTCCCCCCAACCGATGCCATTGGCGTACTCCATACGTACGGCTTGAGTTTCTTCTGCGCTAGCAAAAGCACTATATATTTCAAACAAGGTACAGGTTGCAGGATCTTTAGCTTCACCGGGTTGTAGGCTATTGGTGGTAATTTGCATAATCAACTTACGCAATTCATCGGTGGGTGCAAACAATGGAATGATATTACCGTAGCTTTTGCTCATTTTGCGCCCATCTAAACCGGACAGCACCTTGGCATCACCTTCGTCAACCATGGCTTCGGGCAATACAAAGTGCTCGCCATAGGTATGGTTAAAGCGCATGGCGATGTCTCGGCACATCTCGATGTGCTGAATTTGATCTTTACCCACCGGAATCTGGTGCGCATTAAACATTAAGATGTCTGCGGCCATTAGAATGGGGTAACTGTACAAGCCCATACTAATACCTTGATCTAAATCGGTATGGCCTTGGCGCTGATTTTCATCTACAGAACCTTTATACGCATGGGCGCGGTTCATCATGCCTTTGGCCGTCATGCAGGTTAAAAACCACGCTAGCTGAGGTATTTCTGGAATATCGGATTGGCGATAAAAAGTGGCGTTGTTGGTGTCTAGCCCCAGCGCCAACCAAATAGCGGCTATTTCGCGGCCCGAACGGTGTACCGTTTGCGGATCCTGGCACTTAATAAGGGCGTGGTAATCAGCCAGAAAATAAAAACTGTCGACATCACTTTGTTGACTCGAGTTGACAGCGGGTTTTAGCGCGCCGAGATAATTACCGAGATGAGGTGTTCCAGTGGTAGTAATGCCCGTAAGCACACGTTGTTTGGCTTGCATTGAGTAGATCTATTATGACAAATGAAAGCGCCATTATACACAGCCCTATTCGCTGATGTTAACCCCCCTATTGAGCCGTTATAACGGTTAGATCACAAAACGTTGATTAGACAGACTTTGAGAATCAATGCGTAGGCAGGTTAAGTTGCGCTTGGCTAACTGATCCCCCTGCTCGGCAGACTTTAACAGCCAATTAAGTGCATCTATCGGCGACGCTTGTTCGACTCTGCCCAAGGCATAGGTAACAGCAAGGTTATTCTGGCCCTGACGGTGGCCTTTACGGGCCGAGGCCTGGTACCAAAACTGAGCCCTTAAATAGCTTTGTTGATATTCATACCGACAGGCTAATTTAAATTCGTGGCCACCACTTTGGTTCATGTCCACCTCGTCTTCTAGGCTGTAGCTGAGCAATACTTGAGATTGCCATGGGTATAACGAGTGCATAAGTCACCTTTTGCCTATATCTACCGGGTTTCACAACGGGTTTATATCGGCCTTTTTAACCGCCGTTATTAGTAATGTTAGTCGACAAACTGTAGTCTTCAAGTCGATGGCCGCTTATTACTTACATTAGTTGCACTTATGGCAATGCCCCTGCCTTAATCCAGTATGCAGAGGCCAAATCGGTGCATTTTTTTGCACTAAAGCGAATACTTTGGGTAACAGGTCTCGTGCTTCGTTACTGTGAGTCGCTTTTTGACAAGTGAGGCTAATACCTCGTGGGTAAAATTTGCTCGATTATTTTCCTACCCTACTCTTCGGGAGCAAACACATATGAAATCTTCTGCTAAAGTCGTCGTTATTGGCGGTGGTGTTGTCGGCGCTGGTACTTTGTACCATTTGGCCAAAAAAGGTTGGACCGACGTTGTCATGGTCGAACGTAAAGAATTAACCTCTGGTTCAACATGGCACGCAGCTGGTTTGCTACCGCTCTTTAACATGAGTTACTCGGTAGGTAAGTTGCACCAGTACTCAGTGGACTTTTACCATGAGTTGGAAAAAGAAACGGGCATGAGCGTCGGTTTCTCTGTGGTATCTAACATTCGTTTAGCTAACTGCGAATACCGCATGGACGAATACAAGTACTACGCCGGTGTGGCTAAGACCGTAGGTGTAGAAACCAACTTCCTGACGCCTGAGCAGGTTAAAGAAGTATGGCCGCTATGTAACACCGAAGGATTGTTGGGCGCTATCCAACATCCAGACGACGGCTATATTCAACCAGCTGACCTAACCCAAGCCCTTTGTAAGGGTGCCCGCGACATGGGTGCTGAAATTTACCGCTTTACTAGCGTAACCGCTATTGAGCAGCAAGTGGACCAAACTTGGATCGTTAAAACCGACAAAGGTGACATCGCTTGTGATCACGTGGTGTCTTGTACTGGTAGTTTTGCCCGTAAGACCGGCGAAATGGTTGGCCTAGATATTCCAGTAATTCCTGTTGAGCACCAGTTCATTGTGACTGAGCCACACCCAGAAATTCTAGAGCGTAAAAAACAAGGACTTCCAGAGATGGGCGTCCTACGCGAATCAGACGGCGGTTACTACTTGCGTGAAGAAGCGGGCGGCTTATTGTTAGGCCCCTACGAAAAAGGCGCACCTTGCGTTTATGTTGACGGCCCTGCCGACGACTGTGAGTACGAATTATTCAACGAAGAGTTGGATCGTTTAATGCCCCACATCGAATTCTGCATGAACCGTGTGCCTGCCTTTGCCGAAGTCGGCGTTAAAGAAGTTTACAACGGTGCCATTGCTTACACGCCAGACGGCAACCCCATTGTAGGACCTGCGCCTGGCCTTAAGAACTTCTGGCTCAACGAAGGCCACTCCTTTGGTATTACTGCAGCTGGCGGCGCTGGCTGGCAGTTAGCTGAGTGGATGATTGACGGCGAACCTACCGTAGACATGATGGGCGTAGACCCACGTCGCTTTGGCCCATACGCCACTCGCGGTTACTTGAAAGAGAAAAACGAAGAAGCATACGCCAA
The DNA here is from genome assembly GCA_029938085.1 of Oceanospirillaceae bacterium. GTDB lineage: Bacteria > Pseudomonadota > Gammaproteobacteria > Pseudomonadales > Balneatricaceae > Njordibacter. The sequence continues at coordinate 173,826 of JAPYOS010000004.1, forward strand.
CGTATTTACCACCCACTACCCTGACGAAGAGCGTGAAGCGGCGCGTCCACTAAAAACCACACCTTGCTACGACCGTATGAAAGAGTTAGGTGCAGTATTTGGTAGTGTTTATGGTTGGGAGCGTCCTAACTGGTTCATGCCAACTAAAGACTACTCTCTAACTGCAGAAGAGCTAGCAACCGACGATGTTGACCAAGTGCTTTGGAACCAAAACTTCTCTGAGCCTCTTGATGGTGGCCCAATTGTAGAAAAGAATTCGTTCCGTCGTTCTAACTACCATGAGTTTGTAGGTAATGAATGTAAGCATGTAACCGAAAAAGTAGGCCTGTTAGACATGTCTGCCTTCGCTAAAGCCATTGTTAAAGGCCCAGGCGCAGAAGCGTGGTTAGAATACATTTTTGCTAACAAAATGCCGAAGACCATTGGCCGTATCTCGTTGGTACACATGTTGACTCAAAGTGGCGGTGTACGTTCTGAATACACGGTTTATAAGACTGGTCCACAAAGCTACTACCTCGTGTCTGCCGGTGCCTTTGAAACCCACGACCACGACTACTTGTTTAAGCTTAAGCCTACCGATGGTAGCGTAGACGTAACACGCGTAACCACCAACACCGGCGTACTGGTATTGGCTGGCCCTCGGTCACGCGACGTATTACAAAAGCTTACCGACACCGATCTGTCTAACGACAGCTTCAAGTGGTTAACGGGCAAGAAGATCAACGTTGGATACGGTACGGCAGAAGCCCTACGAGTCAACTTTGTGGGTGAGCTAGGTTGGGAATTACACCACCCTATCGAGATGCAAAACTACATCTTTGACCAGTTAATGAAGGCCGGTGCAGAATTCGATATCAAACCATTTGGTATTCGCGCTATGGATTGTATGCGGTTAGAGAAGTCTTACCGTTTGATTCCTCGTGAAATGTCTATCGAATACTCAGCTATGGAATCTGCCCTAGGCCGTTTTGTACGTTTGGACAAAGAAGGCGACTTTATTGGTAAAGACGCCTTGGCAGCTTGGGAGGAGCGCGGTGCAGAAAACGCTTTCGCTACCATCGAAGTGCACGGTGTGACCGATGCCGATGCCCGTGGTTCAGAAGCCATCTACAAAGACGGCGAATTAGTTGGCCGTACCACATCTGGCGGCTACGGTTGGCGCATACAGAAGTCTCTAGCCCTTGGCATGGTTAAAACTGGCCTTGAAGTGATTGGCACCGAGCTTGAAATTGAGATTTTAGGCGAAATGTACAAAGCAACTGTGGTCGAAGAGTCACCTTTCGACCCGACAAATGTCAAATTGCGCGCGTAACCAGTTAGCGTAATAATGACCACCCGTGATGGCCTAAGGCATTTATTTACCTTGGGCCAGATTTTTTATACCCAGCAGCGTTGACTTCTGGGTACGCAGGTTTAAACTGCCTGCTTTTAATGGTGTTAGCAAACGCTAGCACCAGTTATTTTATCTAAGTGAGATCATGTCCATGAAAGTTTTAGTTGGCGTAAAACGCGTTCTAGACCCTCAGGTCAAGGCCCGTGTTAAGGCAGACAAATCAGGTATCGACCTAACCAATGCCAAGATGACCATGAACCCGTTTGACGAAAACGCAGTGGAAGAAGCCATTCGTTTACGTGAAGCCGGTACAGTTGAAGAAGTTGTGGCGTTATCCATTGGCGCTGCCAAATCGGAAGAGACACTACGTAATGCCCTAGCTTTAGGTGCAGACCGTGCCATCCTTGTTCTCACCGAAGACGTATTAGAGCCTTTAGCCATTGCTAAAGTATTTAAAGCCATCGTCGAAAAAGAAAGCCCAGACTTGGTATTAGTTGGTAAACAAGCCATCGATGATGACTGCAACCAAACCGGCCAGATGTTATCTGCCCTTTTAGGTTGGCCACAAGCCACCTTTGCGTCCAAGTTAGAACTGGCCGACGGCACAGCTCAAGTGACTCGCGAAGTAGACTCAGGGTTAGAAACCATCAACGTTAATATGCCCGCAGTTGTTTCCGTAGACCTACGTTTAAACGAGCCACGTTACGCGTCACTACCTAACGTCATGAAAGCCAAGCGTAAACCATTAGAAAAAATGGACCTTGCCGACTTAGGCTTAGACACTGCCAACCGTATGACCACCATCGAAGTGATGGAGCCACCGGCTCGCGCAGCGGGTGTGATCGTTGAAAGTGTTGCCGAGTTAGTTGAAAAATTACGTAACGAAGCCAAGGTTATTTAAGGAGCTACTATGAGCATTTTAGTTATTGCAGAACATGATAACGCCAGCCTAGTTGGCGCTACCTTAAACACGGTCACTGCTGCCCAACAAATTGGTGGCGACATTGATCTACTGATTGCAGGCAATGGCTGCGCTGCGGCAGCACAAGCTGCAGCCCAAGTCGCCGGCGTAAACCGCGTACTACTAGCCGACGATGCTAGCCTAGAAGGCCAGCTAGCCGAGAACGTTGCCAACCTTGTGGTATCACTTGCAGGCAACTACACTCACGTACTGACCGCTGCAACTACCTTTGGCAAGAACTTCATGCCTCGCGCTGCGGCGTTGTTAGACATGAGTCAAATTTCTGAAATTAGCGAAGTGATTTCTGCTGATACCTTTGTACGCCCAGTGTACGCCGGTAACGCCATGGCTAAAGTGCAGTCTAGCGACAGCATTAAGCTGATCACTGTGCGTACCACTAAGTTTGACGCTGCTGCTGAAACTGGTGGCTCTGCCGCTGTTGAAGCTGTTGCCGTAGCTGCTGATTCTGGTTTATCTCGTTTTGTAGGTTTAGCAGCATCGGAATCTGAGCGTGTTGAGCTGACTTCTGCATCCATTGTTATCTCTGGTGGTCGTGGCATGCAAAATGGTGAAAACTTCCACATGCTAGATAGTATTGCCGACAAACTAGGTGCTGCCGTGGGTGCATCTCGCGCCGCAGTAGACGCAGGCTTTGTGCCTAACGACTACCAGGTAGGCCAAACGGGCAAGGTTATTGCCCCTGACCTATACATTGCTGTTGGTATCTCTGGTGCTATCCAGCATTTGGCCGGCATGAAGGATTCTAAGACTATTGTTGCTATCAACAAGGACTCAGAAGCGCCTATCTTCCAAGTGGCTGACTACGGTTTAGTTGCAGATTTGTTTGAAGCTGTACCAGAACTAGACAAAGCGCTATAAACAGCCTCGCCATTGCGAGAAGCGCAGCGACGAAGCAATCCAAAAAAGCCCAGCCATACGCTGGGCTTTTTTATGCCTGAGAAATAAAGCCAATACACAAATCACGACTATGCTTGATAAGTGCCTTATTGAATTCTCCTTTGTATTAAGCGCACATCTCTCAACAACAAATAAATATAGAGGTGTATCTTGAGCATAAAACCCCCATTTACCGAACTGAAGATTAATAAATCTCCAAGTGGATTTTACCAAGGCTACAGTGTGCCTATTTCGGTCTCCAGTAAAGTTCTGATGTCAGCGTTAGTTTTGTGGGCCTTGATCTGGCCTGGAAATGCCAACACAATATTATCCGCTTGGAACGGATCGATGTTAAATACCTTCAATACCTTTTACGTTATCGCCGTGGGGCTGTTTGCCTTCTTCCTGTTTGCTTTGGCGATAATCCCCTCGGCGGGTCGACGCAAGTTAGGCGGTGTGGATACGGTGCCGGAGTTCTCCAACTTCTCATGGTTCTCCATGATGTTTGGGGCGGGTTTAGGGGTGGGCCTTATGGTGTTTGCTACGGCAGAACCGCTTGGTTTGTTAGGATCTAACCCGGTTATTTTGGACGGCACCGTTGCCGCTAACAGCGCCGACGCCGTTGAGTCGGCTTATCGATACACTTTTTTGCACTATGGTTTCCACGCTTGGGCTATTTATGTAGTGACTGGTTTATCACTGGCTTATTATGCCTACACTCGTGACATGCCCCTCACCATCCGCTCTGCCCTGACGCATCTATTTGGCGCATCTACCAATGGTGCACTAGGTAACATTGTTGATGCGATTGCAGTTATTGCCACCATTTTAGGTGTTTCGGTCACTATAGGTTTTGGTGTCAGTCAGTTTGTTGAAGGCATTTATGCTGTTACAGCAATGGAATGGCTAATGATGGGAACTGCAGACGCGCCTAAACCAAGCACCGTTGGCCTTGTTGCGGCTTTAATTGTGATTATGGGCATGTCCATATTGCCTGCCGTGTCTGGCGTTGGCCGTGGTATTAAGTACCTCTCCAACCCTAACTTGGTTTTGTCACTAATTCTGCTAGGCACCTTTATCTTCTTTGGTTCGTTCGCTTTTGCCATGAGCACCTTTATTCAAGGTTTAGCCGACTATGTGATTCACTTTGTTTCCATGTCGTTTACAGCTTACGGCCCCCAGTCGCTGGCTGACTTTATCGCTAGCCTGCCTGCATCAATCACTCATTAAGCACCGCATTATTTGGGGTGTAATATTAACTGCGGTTATTGGTGTACTGCTTGTAGCAGGTAATTCTGGCGCAGAAGCCAATCCCTATATTTAGTGCCTTACAAAACGCCATCATCATCGGCGCCCTGCCGTTTGCGGTCATCGTGGTGTTGATGATGGGTGCGTTAGGAAAGGCTATTTATCGTGATGGTTTGAGGGAAAAGGAAAACACTGAAGAGTAAGAAAGCCGAGCGCACCACAGCTTTTCATCTTGAACCTAACCGAAAGATCTTAGATTCCTCGGCTAGGCTCAAGAAGACACCGCTGCTTGGTAAGCTAGACCATATGACATGAAACTTCATGTTGGCGACCTTCAATGGCGTCTAGCGTAGGGCTTTTATCAGCACAGTGGGCCTGCACTTCTGGGCAACGGGTGCGGAACACACAACCACTGGGTGGATTAATGGGAGACGGTAAGTCACCATGTAATAACTGAATTTTCTTATTGCGCTCAATTTTCGGGTCTGGAATCGGCACCGCCGACATCAAGGCTTTGGTGTAAGGGTGTTTCGGGTTGGTATACAGCTCCTGAGCGTCTGCTAGTTCTACCGCGTGGCCAAGGTACATCACCATGACACGATCACTGATATGCCTTACGACACTTAGGTCGTGGGCTATAAATACCAACGCCAAACCCATTTCTTCTTGTAACTCTTTAAGTAAGTTAATCACCTGTGCTTGAATAGACACATCTAGGGCCGATACAGGCTCGTCACAGATCACTAGCTTAGGCTTAAGGATTAGGGCTCGGGCAATACCAATACGCTGACACTGGCCGCCAGAGAACTCATGTGGGTAACGGTTAATCAGGTTAGGTAGCAAACCTACGCGCTGCATCATGCCCTGCACTTGTTCTTTAACTTGGGTTTTAGTGAGTTGCGGATGAAATGTAGTGAGTGGCTCAGCAATAATATCGCCAATGGTCATACGTGGATTTAGCGACGCTAATGGATCTTGAAAGATCATTTGTAGCTCTTGCCTTTTTGAGCGCAAGTCCTTCTTATGCATTTTGGTCAGGTCTTGCCCCATCCACACAACACTGCCTGTACGGGCAGGCAACATACCTATAAGCGCACGGGCTAGGGTCGATTTTCCGCATCCAGACTCACCCACTACACCTAGGGTTTCGCCCGCATAAATATCCAAATCAATGCCATCCACGGCCTTTAGAGTCAGCGGCTTTTGCCAAGGCCAAGCACCTTCTTCGCGAATATCAAAATACACCCGCAAATCCCTTACGGTTAAGATTTTTTGTTTTGTTTGAGTGGCTGTACTCATGGTGCACCTACACTTGCAATGGCCGCATGACAGGCACGTTGACGGGTATTAGAAAATGACACTAGCTCTGGCATAGAGCTAAAGCATGGCGCTGTAGCTTGGCCACACCGATCTTGAAACGGACAACCGGGAGGCAGTTGCATAAGGTTGGGAGGGTTGCCGGGTATGGTCGCCAAGATTAGGCTATCCGTGTCTAAACGAGGCACAGACTCTAACAAACCACCCGTATATGGATGGCTTGGTTGGTAAAAAATTTCTTCGGTAGTACCGTATTCCATGGTTTGGCCAGCGTACATCACCATGACGTTGTCACACACACCTGCAACTACACCCAAGTCGTGAGTAATCATCACAATAGCTGTATCAAAGTCTTGTTTGAGTTCGTCTAACAAGGTCATTATTTGCGCTTGTACGGTCACATCTAAGGCGGTGGTGGGTTCGTCAGCAATCAGTAACTTAGGGTCACACAGCAACGCCATGGCAATCATCACACGCTGGCGCATACCCCCAGAAAACTCATGGGGGTACATGTTCATACGTTTGGCCGCTTCCGGCATTTTGACTGCGTCGAGCATACGAATGGAGTGCGCGGTAGCGCTCTTCTTGTCCATACCTTTATGATGAATAAGCACTTCATTGAGCTGCTGGCCCACTTTTAAATATGGGTTGAGCGAGGTCATTGGGTCTTGAAAGATCATGGCTATCTGTTGCGCACGTACTTTGTTAAGTTCGGCTTCTGGCATGCCAATCAGTTCTAAACCATTAAACTTGGCACTACCAGTGGCGTGGCCATTTTTGGCAAGTAACCCCATCAATGCAAACGCAGTTTGGGATTTACCCGATCCAGACTCACCCACAATACCCAAGGTTTCTTTGGTATTTACAGAAAAACTCAAATTCTTAACGGCAGTCACCTGGCCATCTGGAGTATCAAAACTAACGTTTAGTCCGTCGACTTGTAACAAACTCATTATCTTTCCTTAGGGTCTAAAGCGTCACGCAAGCCATCGCCTACAAAGTTAAAGCAAAACAAGGTAATAACCAAAAAGGTAAGCGGAAAAGCCAATTGCCACAGGGCAAACTCCATGGTTACTACGCCTTCAGAGATCAATGCACCCCAGCTCGTTTCTGGTTCTTGTACACCTAACCCCAAAAAGCTGATAAAGGATTCGAACATAATCATGCCAGGAATCATCAATGAAGCGTACACCAACACAATACCCATAACGTTAGGTACCACATGGCGCACAACAATACGCCATTGGCTTACCCCACAGGCGTGAGCTGCCTCAATATACTCTTTGTTTTTAATGCTAAGGGTTTGGCCCCGCACTATACGCGCCATATCGAGCCACGAAACCGCGCCAATGGCCACAAAAATGAGAATAATTTGGCGACCAAACATCACCATCAACATAATCACCATAAACATAAACGGCAAGGCCGACAGTATTTCAACAATACGCATCATCACCATATCAACACGGCCACCGATGAAACCGGACGCCGCGCCGTACAAAGTGCCAATGATGATAGCCACTAAGCTACTTAAAATACCCACCATCAAGGAAATCTGACTGCCCTGAACTGTACGAGCGTATAAATCTCTGCCTAGTTTGTCAGTACCAAAATAATGGCCTGTTTCTATCGAAGGCCGGCCCAATGCGACGGGATCAGACAAGGCAAACCAATCAATTTCTTCATAACTATAGTGGGCAAACTGGCTACCAAAGATAGAAAATAGAATAATTAGACCGATGATAAACAAGCTCATTACAGCGGCTTTGTTACGGAAAAAACGACGTTTTGCGTCCTGCCAAAGGCTACGGCCTTCTATGGCGCCAACACCTGACTCCAGCTGCTGGGCTAATTCTTGAGCCACTTCTTTGTGTTTGAAAAACATAATATGTAGCAGCCTTTAGTAACGGATCTTTGGATCGATGTATGCGTAAATGATGTCGGTAACTGCGTTAAAAGCGATGTACATCACACCCACCAGTACGGTTACACCCATCACCATGGAATAATCTCGGTTGATGGCGCCGTTCACGAAGTGCTGGCCGATACCACCGGTGCCGAAAAACACGTCAATAATGACGGACCCGGTGAGCACACCCACAAACAAGGGTCCAAGATAAGACACCACGGGTAGCATCATGGGTTTAAATGCGTGGCGTAAAATGATGGTGCGGTAAGGCAGGCCTTTGGCTTGTGCCGTACGAATAAAGTTACTACTCATCACTTCAATTAAGCTACCACGCGTTATACGGGCGATTTGAGCGATGAGGTGGGTCGCCATGGCGAATACCGGCAATACCAAATACTGCCAATCACCGTTGTGCCAACCACCTGCCGGCAGCCACTTGACTTTATAAGACAGTAACAACACCAACAATGGCGCCATGACAAAAGTAGGCAATACAATGCCCGCCATGGCGGTTGTCATGAGGGTGTAATCCAGCCACTTATTATGATGTAAGGCGGCCACCATACCCATAGTAATGCCTAGGATTACAGCAATCAGTAACGACCAACCCCCGATGGTGGCAGACACGGCTAAACTTGGCCACACCAAGTCATTAACACTAAAATCTAAATATCGAAAAGACGGACCTAAGTCGCCCTGCAGTAAGTTACCGAGGTAAATTAAATACTGTTCCCAAACGGGCAGGTCCAAATGATACTTGGCGTTGATATTAGCCAACACTTCGTCAGGCATGCCTTTTTCGGTTAAAAATGGACTACCCGGTGCCATATACATTAATGCAAAGGTAAGAATGGTTAACACAAGGAGTGTGGGTATAGCCTGTAAAAAACGGCGAAATATAAAATTAAGCATGGATAGTGTCCGAGCCTGCTGGAAAATATTGGTTATAAACTAATTGCAAACCCATAAATTCTGCTATAAAAAGTCATGGGATTAAAATTAAAAACCGCCCAGAAAAACAACGACTGGGCGGTTATGGTCATTACTAAAGGTTAGTCAGCTTTAATAAATACGTCACGAGTATAGAAGTTACCTTCTGGGTTATCGTACGCAAAACCACCAACACGAGGCTTGATTAACTTAACACCGGTGTACTGATAGATCGGGATGATAGGCATTTCTTCTGCCAATATCTCTTCTGCACGGTTGTAGTTAGCAGACGGATCAGCCATGGTCTTGGCTGACTTCATCAAGTCGATGTATTCTTGGTTAACGTAGTTACCATCGTTGTCGCCGCTACCTAAAAGGTCTAAGAAGGTTGACGCTTCGTTGTAATCGCCACACCAGCCGGCACGAGCAATACTGAAGTTGCCTTCGTTACGTGTGCTTAGGTATGTCTTCCACTCTTGGTTTTCCAAGGTAGTTGAAACCGGCATTGCTTGCTTCCACATTTGTGAAATCGCAATAGCAATCTTCTTATGGCCTTCAGACGTGTTATACAACAAGTTCATTTCTAGAGGATTTGAGTCGCTGTAGCCTGCTTCTGCTAACAGTGCAGCGGCAGCTTCATTACGCTCAGCCTGAGTCATGCTCGCGTAGGCAGGTGCCTTAGGTGAGAAGTTGTGGATAATATCTGGCGTTAACGCGTAAGCAGGCAACTGGCCAGTAGCCGTGATGTGCTCAGTAATGATGTCACGGTCAATGGCATAAGAAAGCGCTTTACGTACACGTACGTCGTTAAACGGTGCCTTTTCTACGTTCATGATGTAGTAGTAAGTACATAGCTTAGGTGTGATATAGATTTCATCACCCATTTCAGCACGTAGTGGCTTAATTTGTTCTGTAGGGAAAGAACCTACATCCAGCTCACCGGAACGGTAACGAGCAAGTGAAGCGCTAGCCGCTTCAATTGGTAAATGAGTTACCTTGTTGATAATAGTTTCTGCGTCATTCCAGTAATTAGTGTTACGAGTCATGACCATACGCTCGTTGACACGCCATTCGCTAAGGCTATATGCACCGTTAGTAACGATGTTTGCTGGCTTAGTCCAGCTGTCGCCATGAGCTTCAACAGTGGCTTGGTGCACTGGGAACATAGTGGTGTGAGCAACCATCTTGGCGAAGAAAGCTACAGGGCCGTCTAGGCTAACTTCAAAGGTAAAGTCGTCTACGGCGCGCACACCTAGTTCGCTTGAATCTTTGTCGCCAGCGATAATGGCACTAGCATTAGTAATGCCCGGAATTTCGATGAACCATGAATAAGGAGAGCCAGTAGCAGGATCTACTGCACGCTGCCAAGCAAATACAAAGTCGTGAGCAGTGACTGTGTCACCATTCGACCACTTAGCGTTGTCACGTAAGTTAAAGGTATATACCGTGTTGTCGTCATTGGTCGTATAACCCGTAGCAACACCAGGCAACTCTTCGCCATTACGGCCTTGGTTCATCAAACCTTCAAATAGGTCACGTGCCAAGTTAGCACCTGGAACGCCTTCAATTTTTTGTGGGTCAAGTGAGCCGGGCTCAGCACCGTTGTCACGTACAAATTCTTGTACGTCGGCAAGTTGAGTACCGGCAGGTACGTTGGCCGCTAAAACTTGTGGAGCAAAGCTAGTAGCCGCTACTGCGCTGGCCAGTAACATGCTTTGTAGCAGTTTGGTTTTGTTCATTATAGATAACCTCCAAAGGTCAGTTCATTATTATTAGACACGCTCCCCGCGCGACCTGACTCAGTCCAATCCCTGTGTTCTGATTGCAAAAAAGTATGCAATGCAAAAACAAGAAAATAAATGTAAACTTTATGTCTAATAATTGCATGTTTTAATAAGACAGATTACACCTTATGAACAGCTCCGCCGTATCTAACAATTTAATTGCTCAATATCAAAGACTTAGCAACCACTTCCAACAACAAACCGAAGTGCTAACTACCGTTGATGAGCTGGCCGATGCCTTGTGTTGCACACGCAGAAATGTGAACTTGGTACTTGAAAAGATGAGCGCACAAGACTGGTTAGTATGGGTGCCTAGCCGTGGGCGGGGCAAAAAGTCGCGTTTAAGTCTACTCGCCAAAGAGTCACACCTGACCGTCCAACTGGCTATTCAAACTGCCAACAATGGTCAATTAGAAGATGCCTTTGGCATGTTGAATAGCGGCTCAGAAAAAACTGCATTGTTTGATTATTTAAAAACACAGTTGGGTTTTCAGGGGCATAAAAACCAAACCTTGCGCATCCCCTACCCGCGAAGTATCGCCCAATTAAACCCAGCTGCAGCGGCGCGCATTACCGAGATCCACATGATTCAACAAATCATGGATTGCCTCGTTCGATTTGATGATGCAACGAAGGATATCGTACCCCACTTAGCCCACAGTTGGCGCTCCAACAACGAGGGCACCCAATGGACCTTCTTCCTAAGACCTGGTATCTGCTTCCACCATGGCCGACCTTTGATTGCCGACGATGTCAAAGCAACTCTTGAGCACCTACGAGATTATAGCGGCCCATACCAATACCTATATCGACACATTAACCAAGTTACGTGCCGAACGTCTTACTGTGTTGAAGTAGGCTTAGCCCAGAAAGACAATTTATTTTTACATTTACTGAGCAACCAAACCAGCGTTATTCAGCCTCATGAGTTAATGCACCAACACAATTTTTATAAAAACCCCATCGGTACCGGGCCGTTTAAAGTAGGCAACAGTAACGATTTTCAATTAGAGTTGATTGCCAACGATGAATATTTTCAACAACGGCCTTTGTTAGACCGGGTGGAAATTTTATTATTTACCGATGAAGCTGCTGCATTGGAAGGCACATCAGATATTTATTTCGCCAATACTAGCCACAATCATTACCTCAGCATGCAGCGTAACTCCAACTTAGAGGTGGGTTACCAATATTTATTGTTTAACGTAGAAAACACCAACTCGCCGATTCAGGATTTACGTATTCGCCGGTGTATTCGCTCTATGGTGGATGGCCAAGCCATGGTGGATGAACTGGGCGATGAGCGAGCGTCTGCAGCCCAACGATTGTTACCTGAGTGGGAAGATGACACCCAGAAATTAATGTTCCAAGTGCGGCCGCGCATGCCCATGCGCTTACCCAAGCCACTCAAGCTCTATACTTACGCCACACATATTGTCGATGCCCAGTGGATTCAAAAAAATCTTGCAGGCTTTGACATAGAGGTAGAGCTAAAAGTACTAGAGTACCACTTATTTGAAGATCCTAACAACTGGCTCGATGCCGACTTGGTGTTATCTGGCGAAGCCCTTAACACCAATATAGAAATGGCGCTGTATGAATGGTTTGCGACCCAACGCTCCCTAAGGCACTGCATGGGGCCCGTTCAACGTAATTGCATCGACGAAAAAATCGCTTCCGCTTTAGCCTTACCCAGTACCTACTTGCGTATGCAGGCCTTTAGAAAGATGGACATTCACCTGCAGCAAGAGTTGATTCTCTTGCCTTTGTACCACCACCAACAGCAAATGCATTATGGCGACCGTGTTCAGGGTTTACAACTCAACTGCTTAGGCTGGGTGGACTTCAAGAATATTTGGTTCGACGATGGTCGTTGAGGCCATCCCGGCGTAGGCCCCACGTCATTCCGGCGTAGGCCGGAATCTTATCGGGGCTCCTGAGATCCTGACCTTCGTAAGGATGACGTTTTGGAGGTCGGATGACGTGTTACATATCGTCAGCAGCAATAGCCATCACGCTGTCACTACCCGCTACAATCGAACGATGGTGAAACTCAAAGCGTGGCAAGATGTGATCTAGGTAATAGGCCGCCGTAGCCAACTTATTGGTTTTAAAGCGTTGATTGTCTTCGCTCGCTACCAAATCAGCACTACGAACCATTTGCCAGGCGCCACACACGTAGCCACTTAACATCAACAAGTCGTAGCTTACCGAACCCGCAAACATAACATCATCCGGTGCTTGCTCTAACAACAGTTGGTAACACGACTCTAAGCCGTTAATCGCTTCGGCCATGTTATGTTGCTGTGTTTGACTAACCGCATGACCATGCTTAGCCAGGTCATCGCGCATTTGCTGTACTAGGTCTGCCATGGCAGCACCTTGATCAAACAAGGTTTTACGGCCCACTAAGTCCAAGGCTTGAATGCCTGTGGTGCCTTCATAGATGGTTAAAATACGCGCATCACGCTGGTGTTGAGCGGCACCTGTTTCTTCGATAAAACCCATACCGCCGTGAATTTGAACACCCAAAGAAGTCACCTCTTGCGACGCTTCTGTACACCAACCTTTAGCGATAGGCGTTAGCAAACCAACACGCTTATTAGCTAGACCTCGGGCTTCTGGCGTTTTTGCTTTGTGACTTAAGTCGATCTGTGTCGCGGTAGCGTAAGCCACTGCTCGGCCAGCTTCAGTAAGGCTTCGCATGGTCATTAACATACGGCGTACATCAGGGTGATGAATGATGGCACCACGCTCTCTGGTACCCGGTGCAGCACATTGAACTCGCTCACGTGCGTATTCTACAGCGCCTTGATAGGCACGATCCGATAATCCGACACCTTGAAGCCCTACCACCAAACGCTCGTTATTCATCATGGTAAACATGGCTGCTAAACCTTGATGGGGTTGGCCAACAAGGTAACCAATCGCCCCTTCGTTGTCACCGTAGCTCATTACACAAGTCGGACTAGCGTGAATACCCATCTTATGTTCAACGTTGATGGCATAGGCGTCATTACGCTCGCCCAAACTGCCGTCGGCATTGACCAAAAACTTGGGCACTAAAAATAACGAAATACCCTTAACACCGTCGGGTGCATCGGGTAATTTTGCGAGTACAAGATGGATAATATTATCCGTCATGTCATGATCACCCCAAGTAATAAAGATCTTCTGGCCTTTAATACGAAAATGATCGCCATCTGGCGTGGCTGTGGATTTGATGACCGCTAGATCCGTGCCTGCATGAGGCTCGGTGAGGTTCATGGTACCTGTCCATTCGCCACTAATCATTTTGGGCAAATAGATGTCCTTTAGAGCCTCACTACCGTGGGCGACTATGGCTTCGGTTGCACCTGCGGTGAGCATGGGGCACAGCCCCAGCGACATGTTGGCCGCGTTCATCATTTCGGCTACAGGCATAGAGAAACTAAACGGCAGACCCTGGCCACCGTATTGTTCATCAAAGTACAAACTACTCCATCCGCCTTGAGCATACTCCTGATAAGCATTTTTAAAGCCGTCTGCAGGTTGCACGCCTTCAGGAGTTAATTTAACACCCTGTTGATCTCCGGAAAAATTGATCGGCGACCACACTTGGCTGGCCAACTTGTCGGCTTCTGACAATACTGCCTGCAATAAGTCTTCACTGGCATCTTCATTACCAATAGCCGCGGCGAAGTTAGGCAAATCCAGCAAGCGATTGACAACAAAGTTCATATCTTCTAAGGGTGCTTGGTAATCGCTCATAATATTGGCTCGTGTATGTGAATGTGAGTTAGACGTCTATCTATGTCAATTTAAGCTAATTTTAGCCTAACAATTGTACCTAGGTGAAATTATGCCTATCATGCTGACCCATGGGTTCCCAATAGAACTCGTTAAACATCCTCACCACACAAGGAGCAACACAGTGTCACAACACGGCTATTATTTAGAAGATTTAACTATTGGCATGACGTCGAGTTATGAAAAAACCATTAGCAGTGAAGACATCAACACCTTTGCGGCAGTAACCGGCGACACCAATCCTGTTCACTTAGACGAGGCCTACGCTGCAACCACAATGTTTAAAGCTCGCATTGCCCATGGCATGCTTAGCGCCGGGTTAATTTCTACAGTTTTAGGCACTCAGTTGCCGGGGCCTGGATGTATTTACCTAGACCAACAAATTAAGTTTCGGGCACCGGTGTATATTAACGACACGGTGGTCGCCACAGTCACGGTTGAAGAGATTGACCAACGACGCAGACGCGTCAGCCTCAAAACCCAGTGTTTTGTTAATGATAAACTGGTGGCTGACGGCAGCGCGTCGATGATGGTTGATAAGCGAGATTAAGTTAACTTTAGAGTTTAGCCGTTAGACGTCTAATCTCTTCTTCTCTAGCGATCAAGGTACGTTGCAATTCATTAAGCTTAGTAGTCACTTCCGAATTTTCGTTATCGCGAGATTTAAGCAAAGTACGTAAATCGGTCTCGCGCCGAGCGGTATCGGACTTGTCGACGATGGTGCGCTTTTTAAGCTCCTTAATATCAAATTCCCGCTGCTGCAACTCATCTTCTAATCGCTTGAGGCGATTGGACGAGGCTAATGCAGCTGTGGTCGACTTTGACATGTTACGAGATTGATTGGTGATTTCGCCACGGTATTTACGTAACTCCTCGTCTTGGCTACGAATTTGGCTAAATTGCGTGTCCGAAGTCACAGACGTACGAGCCACCTCGCCTTGCAAGTCTTGTACTTGGGCGTTAAAAGCGGTTTCTTTCTTGCCCCACTCGTCACGCAGTTTATCCAATTGATGGCGATAGTAGCTCACTTTACTCTCGACCTTACTAATCGTTTCTTGGTGGCGCGCAACTTCTTCGCGCATACGATTATCGAGTTGTTTTTTGGCTTCTTCGCTACTGGCTTGGGCGCGTTCCATCTCGCCTTTATATTCTACAACCTTATACTCCATACTGCTTAGGTTAGTTTCCGTAGCTTGCAAGTTACTACGTAACATGGCGCGCTCGGCTTCTAAGTTTTTAACGTTATGGGTATGTTCGCTGATTTGCGTGCGTAGGCGTTGATTTGAATCTTCTAACGACTGCAGTTGGGATTTAGACAAATACAGCTCATCTTCTAAAGCAACACCTGCCTCAGAACTGACCTTATCGTTTTTAGCCGTTAACTCAAGTTCTAAACGTGCGTCTTTAACGGCATTTTCCCAAATCAACTGTACAGACTGATACACTGTTTCGGGCACATCGGGCCTGTTATTTGGGGCAATACTGGTACGAAAAGCAACCTTACTCTCTTGCTCCATCCACCAATGTTTGAGCTGATCACCTAATTCGTCAGAAGCGTCGATCTGCAACTGATCAGCAATCACTTGTATGCTCACTTTTTGACCGGCAAACATCAGTTCACTAGCAAGCTTGTGGATTGTAGCTGTATCGATACGATCATCCATGGTGGTAACAAATCTCCAAATAAAATCATACCGACACAGGGTTGCACCGGCATTGTGTAGAACCATTAACTAAGGCTAAAAGTTTACCTTGTCGGTGCACAATAGCAATAAAAAATGCCAGTTTTGTTAGGCTGGAACCATCTTCCGCAATACGTATTTTTGTATTTTGCCCGTGGCTGTTTTAGGTAAAGCGCCAAACACCACATGTTTAGGCACCTTAAACCGCGCCATATTATTTTTGCAATGCTGTATGAGTTCCTCTTCGGTAGCATTTGCACCCTCTTTTAGCTCAACAAAAACACATGGCGTTTCGCCCCATTTCTCATCGGGCCTAGCCACCACAGCCGCCTCAAGCACGGCTGGGTGCTGATACAACACCCCTTCTATCTCGATAGAGGAAATATTTTCACCACCGGAAATGATAATGTCTTTAGCGCGGTCTTTAATTTCCATATAGCCGTCTTCGTGCCACACGGCTAAATCACCGGAGCGAAACCAACCGCCCTCAAAGGCTTCGACCGTAGCCGTTGGATTTTTTAAATACCCCTTCATTACCATATTGCCGCGCAAACAAATTTCACCAATGGTGTCTCCATCTTTAGGCACCGGCGTCATGGTGTCAGTATTCATCACCACGTGGTCTTCCTGATTCGGACCCCTCACCCCTTGGCGCGCCTTAACCGCAGCCTGCTCTGGACCAGATAAATGACCCCAGCGATCTTCCTGCCACTCGCAAATTACACAGGCACCAAAGGTTTCGGTAAGGCCATAAACATGGGTTACATCAAAACCTAAATCTTGCATGGCCTGAATCACGGCTGCTGGCGGCGCAGCACCCGCAGTCATCACCTTCACCTGGTGATTAATACCTTGTTTGTGCTGCGGCTCGGCATTATTGATCATATTAAGCACAATCGGTGCACCGCCAAAATGGCTCACCTTTTCTTGCTTGATGAGCTGCAACATGATTTCTGGCCTGAGGTGGCGAATAAACACATTAGTGCCCGCCAATAGCGCCGTAGTCCAAGGAAAACACCAACCGTTACAGTGGAACATAGGCACCACGGTCATAAACGTAGGGAATTTGGGCATATCCCAAGATAAGGCCATGTTCATGGCTGTAAGGTAGGCCCCTCGATGATGGTAAACCACACCCTTAGGATTGCCGGTCGTGCCAGAGGTGTAATTGAGGCTAATCGCCTGCCACTCATCTTCGGGCATATGCCAGGTCGCGCACTCGTCGCCCTCCAGCACTAGGTCTTCGTAGGTCGCAGTACCAATAAGTTGGCCGCCAGTAAAGGTAGGATCATCAATATCAATAACCATTGGACGGCCACGACACAAGGTAAGTGCCTCGGCGACCACCTGAGAAAATTCGCGATCTACCATCACCAGTTTGGTTTCGGCATGATCAAAAATAAAGGCAATGGTGGCCGCGTCTAAACGGGTATTGATGGCGTTCAGTACTGCACCGGCCATGGGCACACTGTAGTGACTTTCAAATAGTTCGGGGCCGTTATGAGCCACTACAGACACAGTGTCACCCAAACCTACACCACGTTGCTGCAGTGCCGCAGTAATTGCACTGCAACGCTGGTAGGTTTGTAGCCAGGTGCGTCGAAGGTCGCCATAAACTTGAGCCGTACGGGTAGGATAAACTTCGGCGGCACGCTTAAGTAAGGATAACGGAGACAAGCTTTGGAAGTTAGCCTGATTTTTTGCAAGATCTGTGTCGTACATATACTGACTCATCACAAGAGATTAAAACGTCAGCTTAACCAAACCAACAACCGAACACCAGCTGGGCATTGGTCGCAATATAGGTGATCGGCTTCAACTGCTCAAACGTTCAACTGCTGCCTGTAAGCGCTGGTCTAGTGGTGCACGCACATCAATTTTTTTGTCGGTGCTAGGGTCCACCAAACGCAATTGAGCCGCATGTAAGAATAAACGGTTTAATCCTACTTTACGTTGCTGCTGGTTGGTTTCATCAATGCCGTACTTAGGATCACCGACAATAGGATGGCCCATATGCTGACAATGGACTCGAATTTGATGGGTCCGGCCAGTGATCGGTTTAGCTTCAACCAAAGTAAATTGGCCCAGGGTTTGTAATATTCGATAGCGGGTAATACAACGCTTACCTTGTTGATCAACGCGCACCATACGCTCACCAGATTGCACAACATTTTTAAGCAACGGTGCATCAACCTTTTGACAACCTTTAGGCCAGCCTCCAATCACCAATGCGTGATACACCTTATCGATGCCACCTTCGCGCAACTGAGCGTGAATGGCTCTTAAGGTAGAGCGTTTTTTTGCCACCATAATACACCCCGAAGTATCCCTATCTAAGCGATGCACTAATTCTAAAGCCCTTTCATTTGGATACAGTTGACGCAAGCTTTCGATCAATCCAAGATTAATACCGCTACCGCCATGTACAGCTAAACCGTGAGGTTTATTAACAATAATCAAGCCCGGGCTCTCGTACAAAATTGCATTTCGAAGCTGTTTTTCTAAACCTTTACTCACAGCTGCTGGCGCATTAGGTTCGGGAAGTTTTACCGGCGGCACGCGCACTATATCGCCATCTTTAAGCTTATAATCCGGTTTGATGCGGCCTTTATTAACCCGCACCTCACCTTTTCTCACAATGCGGTAGATCAAGCTTTTAGGGGCACCCTTGAGTTGGGTAATAAGGAAATTATCAATACGCTGGCCGGCCCGATCATCGTCAATAGTGACAAATTTAACGGCAGTAGCCGTGAGTGGAGGCGCAGAAGTCGGTTTTTGTGGCATAAATGAAGAACTGATGATGTTATTAATTGCGAGTGATGGATGTGAATGGTAACATAGCGGCCACTGAAACTAACACAATTTCAGTCACACAATATTTTGGTGGGGTCTGACAAACCCAGCCCGTTGATTTTGCCGTTTAAACAAAGCTCATTAAATAGCTCCGCAAAATCCAAATAAAATAGGCTGTAACTCGGGTTTCCCAAGTTATTTAAAGTAAAACCACCCGTTTTACCCAGTTACGGCGAATTAATTTATGCTTGGTGTTTAGGTGTAGATGTACCCTACCCATGGACCGGTCTGAAGCAACAAAAGTAACGCTTAGTGCAAGCGCAGACAAACATAGAATAAACAGGGTTTCTCGTTTAAGTGAGATACTGCTGGTGAGCTAACCCATTGGTTAGCCTATGTATGCAATTGCCTATCTAACAGACCAATAACATAATATGCCCTGCTGTGCAGCGCATATTTATCCGAGAAGGTAGCGGTTTCCTGCACCGTCAGGGCTCATATAGCCCTAGTACGCCCGTAAACATATTAATTGCCGTAGGGTAAATGGGTTTCAAGACATTGAAAACCATGAAAAGAATGCTCATTAATGCAACTCATCCAGAAGAGTTGCGCGTTGCACTGGTCGATGGCCAGCGTATGTACGACCTAGATATTGAATCTGGCGCCCGTGAACAAAAAAAGGCCAACATTTACCGTGGCCGTATCACCCGTGTTGAACCTAGCCTAGAAGCTGCGTTTGTAGATTACGGCTCAGAACGTCACGGCTTTTTACCGCTTAAAGAAATCTCCAAACAATACTTTAAAGACCCATCACAAAGCAGTCGCTCAAGCATCCGCGAACTGGTTAAAGAAGGTCAGGAAATTGTTGTTCAAGTGGATAAAGAAGAACGTGGCAACAAAGGCGCTGCCTTAACCACATTCATCAGCTTAGCGGGTCGTTATTTGGTATTGATGCCAAACAACCCCCGTGCTGGCGGCATTTCACGTCGAATTGAGGGCGAAGAACGCTCACAATTGCGCGACGTAATGAATCAACTCACAGTACCTGCAGACTCTGGCGTTATCGTCCGTACTGCTGGCATTGGCCGTAGCGCCGAAGAAATTCAGTGGGACCTAGATTACCTTCAGCAGCTGTGGGAATCGATTGCCGCTGCCTCTGACAAAAAAGCTGCACCCTTCTTAATCTACCAAGAAAGCAACGTTATCATTCGCGCCATGCGCGATTACCTACGCCAAGACATTGGCGAAGTATTGATCGACGAACCTAAGGTATATCAAGACGTATTAAGCTTCGTGCAGCAGGTTATGCCTAGCTACGAAAATAAGATCAAGTTTTACGATCAAGAAATTCCGTTATTCAACCGCTTTCAGATCGAATCACAAATCGAAACCGCGTTTCAACGCGAAGTAACCTTGCCTTCTGGTGGCGCGATTGTTATCGACCCCACAGAAGCCCTTGTGTCCATCGACATCAACTCAGCCCGTGCCACCAAAGGCAGTGACATTGAAGAAACGGCGCTTAACACCAACCTAGAGGCCGCTGAAGAAGTGGCTCGCCAGTTACGCTTGCGTGACATGGGTGGCTTGGTAGTAATCGACTTTATCGACATGGGACCGATGCGCAACCAACGTGCCGTTGAAAACAAGTTACGCGATAGCCTCAAGCT
This sequence comes from Oceanospirillaceae bacterium, assembly GCA_029938085.1. Taxonomy (GTDB): domain Bacteria; phylum Pseudomonadota; class Gammaproteobacteria; order Pseudomonadales; family Balneatricaceae; genus Njordibacter. The sequence goes on from JAPYOS010000004.1 coordinate 194,136, forward strand.
AGACCGAGCCCGCGTACAAGTAGGACGCATTTCGCGTTTTGGTTTGATGGAAATGTCACGCCAACGCTTACGCCCTTCATTAGGTGAAACATCCGGCATTGTGTGTCCTCGCTGTAGTGGCCAGGGCAGCATCCGCGACGTGGCATCATTAGCACTGTCGATCATTCGTTTAATTAACGAAGAAGCCAACAAAGACCGTTCCGCTGAGATTCGTGCAGTATTGCCAGTTAATATGGCAACTTACCTGCTCAACGAAAAGCGTGCTGAAATTTTGGAAGTAGAAAAAACTGCCAACGTACGTGTGGTGATTATTCCTAACCCACAAATGGATACCCCGCACTTTGAAGTGAGCCGCCTAAGGGACGATAGTGACGCTGCACAAGCCGGTGAGACCAGCTACGAAATCGACCTAGTCCAGCATCACTTTGACGCCAAAGAATTTGATGCTAAAACGCCTATCGACATGGAAAAGCCTGCTGTAGAGAGCATCCAGCCAGCTAAACCAGCGCCACAAGCGGCAGCCCCTATTGAGGCTAAGGCTAAGCCAGTCCCAGTTGCTGAAACCAAATCAGAAGGTCTGGCGACTCGCATTATGCGTTCTTTAGGCCGTTTGTTTAGTAGCAATTCTGCCAACAAAACCAAGGCTGATACAACTGCCCCTGCTAAAATCGTTGATTCTCGCAGTGACGCACGTAAAGACTCTCGCAATGGTGGCCAGCGCCGCAATCAAAACGACGATCGTCGTCGTGGTCGTAACGGTAATCGTCGTAATGATTCTCGTAACGAAAAGCGTGACGCATCATCTAATGATTCGCGTAACGATGTGCGCAACGAAAAACGCGATGACTCACGCAATGCTTCTCGCAATGAAGGCCGCACACAAGAACGTAAAAATGATCGCCCTGACGACAAACGTAACAACCGTCGTCAAGAAAATCGCAATAAGCCACGCGATGTGAAACCGGCCGAAGTGGATATAGAAGTTCAAGCTGCTGTAGTACCAGAAGAAGCTTATGAATCTACCGCTAACCGTACCCGTGATCAAAAGCGTCGTCGTGACCGCACGGGCAAACGCAGCAATCCTAAGCCACGCGTAGAGCAAACTGATCAAGCACCTGAAGTAACTCAAGATGTTGCTGTAGAGGAAGTATTAGTTGCCCCAGTAGCCACTGAAGCAACAGTTGAAACTACAGCAAAGAAGCCACGCCAACGTAAGCCACGTGAACGCAAGCCTAGAGAAGCTAAAGTAACCACCGAAGCAACTGATACGGTTGCAACCGCAGCAGAAGTGGAAGTGAAGACCGAAGCTCCTGCAGAAGTGAAAGCCGAAGCACCTGCCGTAGTGGAAGCCGCACCAGAAGTGGAAGTGAAAGCCGAAGCACCTGCTGTAGTGGAAGCCGCACCAGAAGTGGACGTGAAAGCCGAAGCGCCTGCTGTAGTGGAAGCCGCACCAGAAGTGGACGTGAAAGCCGAAGCGCCAGTGGAAGTGGCCGCTGCACCCGTTGAGGTAGATGCGCCTGTAGTTGAGGCAGTGGTAGCAGATACCCCAGCCGCTGATACAGTCAGCTCAGAACCTAAGCGTGCTCACAACGATCCACGTGAAAAGCGTCGTCGCGCTAAGGCCGAAGCAGAACAAGCTGCAGCCAAGCAAGGCTAACTAAGCCAAAACTCACCTCGGCTGTTAAACAGCCGAGGTTCTATTTCCAACACCACATCAAACGTTGCGAATACATCAGCCTGAATACGCTGAGCTAAAGCCAACACTTCATCACCTGTCACTGCGGTACCCGTTGCCACCAAAACCAGCGCCTGTAATTGATGTACACCCACGCCGTCTTGGCTATAACCCCTCCAACCTAACTGATCAATTAACCAACCTGCGGCTAGCTTAAAGCGGCCATCATCCAGTTTGTAAGCCACCAAATCGGGCCACTGCTGCTGAATTTTTGCTGTTTGTTTGGCGCTAACAATAGGGTTTTTGAAAAAACTTCCTACATTAGGGATATGCTTAGGATCGGGCAACTTTGATTGACGGATGTGAATCACAGCATCACGTATCTGCTGAACAGTGGCGCCCACAGCCGGCTCGCCGGTCATCGACTCAATAGTTTGAGCAATAATACCGTACCCCAGTTGTGCTGGATTATCTTTTGTTAAGGCGTGGTGACCCAATTGAAAGTTTACCCGCGTCACAACCCAATGCGGATGACGTTTAAAGATACTGTCGCGATAACCAAGTTCGCAGGCCTCTGCAGTCAGTTTAAAACAGGCTCCGGTATTAAAGTCGAACACATCGACCCAACGCAGGCACTGTTTAACCTCGACCCCATAGGCACCAATGTTTTGTATTGGTGCGGCGCCCACTTGCCCAGGAATCAACGACAAGTTTTCTAAACCGCTGGCGCCTCGTTTGACCGATGCTGCCACCAACTCATCCCACTCACAGCCACTTTCTGCACATACCTCTAGACCATCAGTGTGTGATGTCCAATCAAGTTTTGACATGGCCATCACCATCACTAACCCGGCAAAATTTTGCGTCAGTACTAGGTTGCTTCCACCCCCTATTAATAACCACGAACACGCCTGCAAGCGACAAAAGTCTCGTGCATAATGCAGGTCTTGCAGGTCTTTTATCACAGTAAAAAATGCCGCCTGCACATCAATACCCAATGTGTTGTAGGTTTTCAGGCTGACATTTTTTTGCGGCTTAATCATAGGTTAGCAAGACTTTCGTCATTGGCTAAAAAAGCACGCATGTTTTCTAAATCTTCTAATGTATCAACCCCTGCAGGCATACCACTCGGCGCCACATCAACATGGATCAATTCGCCGTGATGCAGGGCTCTGAGTTGTTCTAAGCTTTCTAACGCCTCATTAACCGCCTGCGGCCAAGTAACATATCGGTGTAACAATCCAACTCGGTAGGCATATAACCCGATATGACGCAGGTAAACCTCGCCTGCTGCAAGTCGTTGAGTCCCATTTGGCGTATCGCCTTGCCAATTTCTGTCCCATGGTAGTGGTGCTCTCGAGAAATACATGGCCATGTTGGCTAGATTACGCACTAATTTGACAGCATTGGGATCAAACACTTGTTTGGGGTCAGTGATGGGCTCGGCTAAGGTGGCAATAGCGGCTTGGGGGTGCTGCGCCAAATTAGCCGCCACTTGGTTGATTAACTGCGGAGGAATGAGCGGTTCGTCGCCCTGCACGTTAACAATAATGTGTGCATCAGGTAAAGCCAGTGTTTGCACCACTTCTTGCAGCCGATCCGTACCTGTAGGGTGGATTTTAGAAGTCATCACAACGTGATCACAAAAATCGTTGGCGTGGGCCAAAATGTCACTGTGATCCGTGGCGATATAGACCTTCTGCGCATCACTCTTGCACGCCTGTTGGTAAACCCGCTGTAGCATGCTGGTACCGGCAATATCCATCAAGGGTTTACCGGGTAAGCGGCTCGACTGGTAGCGCGCCGGAATAATGACCGAAAACGCCATTAAACTTGTTTCTCGGCTTCGGTCATGGGCCGAGCTTGAGCTTCTAACAGCACTGGAATACCCGCATCAATGGGGTAAGCCAAACCGCTAGCAGGACAAAACAACTCATTGCTTGCCTGGTTGTAAAACAATTGGCCGTGACTCACTGGGCAGGCCAGTACTTCGAGTAGTTTCTTATCCATGGGGTTCCTTTTTTGTAGCGTTAGCGGTTACCGCTTAGCACTTAAATCGAGTTGTTGAATTAGCCTTGTTACCAGCGACTCTGGTAAGGTTAACCTTTGTGTAGCGTAGAGCCAAGGTTGATTTTGCTGTTCTGCCATTGGTTTACATTTTACTGCATCTTTAGCAGTCATGATAAGCTCACCAAGGGGCAAATCTTGGGGCTTAAACTGATGATGGTCTGCAAAGCCTTGCCCCTCTACACTATAGCCTTTGGCCCTTAGGTCATTAAAAAAGCGTTGTGGGTGCCCTATTGCGGCAATCGCATTTAACGGCGTATCAACAGTGGGCCAAGCAGCCACTTGATCATCTGCCACACGCCTGAGTTGGTCTAGCTGGGGCCGTAATAGGCAGTAATCTTGCTCTACCAATACCTGCTGTAATTGTTGCTTCACCTGAGGTTGCAACTCGCCAGTGATTAATACTTGGTCAACTTGGTGCAAGCGAGTAAACGGCTCCCGCAATGGGCCCGCAGGCAAACAATGACCATTGCCCAGACCTCGAGCACCGTCTATCAAACACCACTCAACGTCACCTTTTATAGCACTGTGCTGCAAACCGTCGTCACTAATCACTAGGTCATATTGGCCTTGCTCGGCCAGCCAGGTTAATCCGGCTTTACGATCCCACCCCACCACCACTGGCACGCCGGTAAGCTGAGCTAACAAGGTGGGTTCGTCACCGACCTGCTCTGGCTTATCTTCTGCTGTAACGCAGTGTGGCCCAGCACCGATACGACCACCGTAACCTCGGCTAATAATTGCAGGCCTTAGGCCCTGCTGTTTTAGCGCCGCCACCAAGGCCACTACTAACGGAGTTTTACCCGTGCCCCCTAAAGTTATATTGCCCACAACCAGCAGCGGTATAGGGTTATTAGAGGGACTGGCCTGGCGTCTCAGGTGTATATTTCGCAACCTTAAGTAGACCCATTCTAAGGGGTAAAATAGGCTTAACCACCATGCGCCCCTATACCATGCGTTGAGTATTATTTGTGTCACTTAGGCACCATTGTCAAATCAGCAGACCGTATGTTGTATCAATATGAGGTTATTATAACTCAGGGCAAAAAGGGCTGCACTTTATAGTCTCCATCAGGTTCAAAGGTCACCACCACCTGCCCATGTTGAGCCGTGTTATACCAATGACTTCCAAGCTGCCAATAACGACGCGTAACCAGCTTACGCGGGTGGCCAAAGGCATTGCGTAGACCGGCAGAAATGAGCACGTACGAAGGCGCTACGCGCTGTAAAAACGCTGCCGTCGACGAACTATTGCTACCATGGTGTGGCGCAATAAGAATGTCACTGGCTAGATCATCGACATATTGCCGCAATAACTGCGCCTCTGCCCTAGATTCAATGTCTCCGGCAATCATAATTTGACGCCCATAAATACTGAGCAATACAATACAAGAGGCATTATTTCCGCTTAGGCCAGCTTCTGCCAAAGCAATTTGACGCCATTGTATCGGCACTGCGGGATCTTCACTCCATGTTTGCCACTTGCTGGTACGGCAACGTTTAACTGTGGTTGTACTAAGCTCTAGCGGCGCTTCGCGTTGGCTATTAATTGCCGTAGGCAGCATCAAATGTTGTACCGGCATTTGCGCCAGTAGCGTCTCTAAGCCGCCACTATGATCTCGGTCCCAATGCCCGACCACCACAGTGTGCAACTTATTGACTCCCACCCTACTAAGTTCTGGCAACACCACGGCGTCAACTAAGTTAAAGCCACTTCGATACCGGTTCCCCAAATCATAAATTAGATGTTGGTCACCGTTTTGCAGCCACACACTTAAGCCTTGACCCACATCGAACAAGGTCAATTTGACACCATTTGAGCGCTTATCAGCAGGCCCGAGTTGTGGCTGCCAATAGACAATATTAGCCAGTAGAAACAACCCTAAAAACAGCCACGTTAAGCCACCCAGCCAACGCCGAGCCATTAAACTTGCAGCGGCCACCAGCATTAACCCCACCCAAATACCTGCTGGCGCTTGATGCATTGACACTTGAGCCCAAGGCCATTGTGCAAGGTCACTCAAAACCCGCCAAATCAAGCTTAGGCTGCTATCTACCCACACTAATACCGGCGTTGGCAAAGTCACCACTAAAGCGACTAAACTTACCAGCATCAGCAATGGAATAACCACCACACTGAACAATGGCACCAACAACAAATTGATCAGCGGCGCGACCAAGCTCACTTGTCCCGTAACTAAGGCAATAACCGGCAACACTAGAACCGACAGTGCAGCTTGCGCCGCCAGTAACTGCAAACCTTTACGCCACCACTGTGACGCTCCAGCACGGTACCAAACCAGCCCCAATGCAAGCACTGCCGTATACGATAGCCATAAACCCAAACTGGCCGCACTGGAAGGTTGAAAACCAAGCGTTATGGCAAACGCAATGAAGAGCCGCTGGCCAAAACTTAACTGTAGGCCCCACAATTGCCCCCACATCAACCCCAACAGCATAATCACTGCGCGCTGAGCCGGCAAACCGAACCCACTCAACAACGCGAACGTTAGCGCTGCCATCACGCCCACCCAAGCCTGAGTGCGCAGAGCAGCGGCGCCCGAGGATCCCAATGGCATCAACAACAGACGTACCAAGGCCATTGCCATGAGCGCCACTAAACCCACATGCAGACCAGAAATGACCAACAGGTGGGTTGTACCCGTAGCGGCCAATACCCGCCACTGGCTAGACGACAAGGCTTCGGATTGGCCCAATATCAAACCACCCCACAGGGCCATTGCCGTGGGCGAAATAGGCAGTGATTGTAGCGCCTGCCACAAATCAAAACGCAACTTACCTAATTGCCACAAAGGCCATTGCCAACTGACACAAGGCGCTCCCGTACTGGTCCATTGTTTGACATAACCCGAGTCATACTGCCCCTTCACTTGACTCCAACGATGATAATCAAAGCTCGAAGGATTAGCATAATTTCTAGCCGTTTTTAAACGCACTAACAGGGACACTTGACGACCAATTAATGCGCTTGTCTTGGGTTTTGGAGTTAAGGTCGGCCACTGAGGTTGTGCGGCAGCCGTGTAGCGATAACTAGTGACTTTAATGGTTCCGGGTAACGTATCCGCATTCAATTTAATGCTGAGCCCAGTGGCGTTGCTGCGCAAATCAGTCACACACCCTGTGACCGCCAGATCTTTGCCTACCCACATGAAAGGCAGCTGACTATTAAGCCGCTGATACTGCCCCATCGATGCCACTAAAAATAGCAATAACGCGCTAAATATCAGCTTTTGATGGCTTTTGTAGGCCATAACACCTACACCCAGCAACATCACCAAAGCCACGCCCACGTTAAAACTAATTGCAGACCAACCTAAACACCAAAACAATAACAAAAACAAACCATTGATATACATAATGACTCTTCCTTGAGATCACTAAACCTTGGCTTAACCCATGGATAAGCGCATAATTAAGGCGTAAACGTCGGAGTATTTAGCAACCCACCACACCTTCATCATTACTAAGGTTAGACCATGCCGCGTAAGTTTTTTAAACGCATTAGCCCAGATCCGAAAAAACTCAGCCAATATCAATCGCTGAGTTGGTTAAACGGATTTCTCCACAATACACAACTGTGGGGTTTTAAGCGCACGAGTGTGGCTAAAGGCTGTGCCATTGGCTTATTTTGCTGCATGATTCCCATACCCTTACAAATGTTACTTGCGGCCTTGATTGCCCTAGCATGGGGAGCCAACATTCCCCTATCAGTGGCCTTGGTATGGGTGAGCAATCCTATTACCATGGCACCTATGTTCTATGCCAACTACAAGTTTGGCAGTTGGTTGCTACAAACGCCGGTGTATCAACTCAATTTTGAATGGTCTGCGGGATGGTTTTGGCAACAATTTCACCACCTCTGGAAACCGCTGTATGCGGGTTCCTTAGCCGGTGGTCTAATTTTGGCATTGGTGACTTTTTTTACAGTACAGTTACTGTGGACTTGGCAGGTTAGGCGCAATTGGCTAAGACGAAAACGTTAGTTAACTAACACGCCGTCTACCAGCCTCAATTGGTGATCCAGTTTATTGGCCAGTACTAAATCGTGGGTCACTGCGATAAACGCGGTGCCCAAGTCTTGTTGCAATTGCTGTAACAAAACTAAAATTTGAGCTGCGTTATGTTGATCTAAATTACCGGTGGGTTCATCCATTAACAGACAAGCCGGTTGATTAATAAGTGCACGGGCAATCGCTACCCGCTGACGTTCGCCACCGGACAATGCACCGGGCCGATGACTGATCCTGTCGGATAAACCTACCAAATCCAACGTTTCTGCAGCCTGAGCACGCGCTATGGCAGGCTTGTTGCCGGCCATAATGTGAGGCAGCATCACATTTTCTAAGGCACTAAATTCCGCCAACAAGTGGTGGAATTGAAATACAAAACCTAGGTGCTGGTTACGTAACTTGGCACCTTGGTTAACATTGAGGTCTGACAAACATTGCCCTGCCACCCAAACCTGCCCTGCATCGGGTTGGTCCAAACCCGCCAACAGTTGCAGCAAAGTACTTTTACCCGAGCCAGAACTCCCAATAATAGCCATACTCTGCGCCGCTTCTAACTCGCAGCTAAGGCCGTTTAATACATCAACTTGGCGTTCACCGTCTTGAAAAGACTTAGTTAAGCCCTGAGCCTTCAACACCCAATTACTCATGACGCAAGACCTCTGCAGGCTCAACTCGAGAGGCCTTCCAGGCAGGATACAAGGTTGCCAACACACACAATACAAACGAGCTAAGGCTAATAACTAGCACATCTTCAAGCAATACATGGGAAGGAAAATAACTAATAAAATAAACATCCGCACTCAACACCTTAAAACCAAAGGTCTGTTCGGCCCAATCGACGATGGCGGTAATATTGAGCGCCAACACCACACCTAACAAGGTGCCTACCAAGGTGCCCAACACACCAATGACGCTGCCCTGCACGATAAAGATGCCCATCACATCACGCTGGCTGGCGCCTAAGGTACGTAATATGGCAATATCGGCCTGTTTTTCTACTACCAACATAACCAAGGTAGACACTATATTAAAGGCCGCCACAGCGATCACCAGCATCAGCAACAAACCCAACATACGGCGCTCAAGTTGAATGGCCTGAAACAAACTGCCATGGGTGCGAGTCCAATCGTTAGTCCAGTATTGGCCGGGTAATTCGAAGGCGACTTTTTGAGCAATTTGAGGTGCTTTGAACAAGTCATCTAATTTTAGCCTCAGCCCTTCTACCCCACCACCCAAGCGTTTTAGGCGGCTGGCATCGTTAATGTGCATTATGGCTAAATTGGCATCCAATTCAGCACCCACTTTAAAGATACCGACCAAGGTAAAGCGCTTTAAACGCGGCACAATTCCGGCAACAGTTAACGAGGCCTCTGGCAAAAACAAAGTCACTTTGTCGCCAATACGGGCACTCAACTGACGTGCCAATAGGTCGCCCATTAGAATGTTAAATTCACCCGCTTTGAGGTCGCCCACCGAGCCTGCCACCATGTGATTAGGTAGAATGGATACTTGGGCTTCTGCGGCAGGCTCTATGCCGTGCAACAACACCGGCTGCACTCGGCCGCGGTTATTAAACATACCTTGGCTATGCACGAATGGTGCGGCCCCTACTACGCCTTCAACTTGTAAGGCTAACGCCGCAGGCTCCTGCCAGTGCATTATCGGCTCGGCAGTTTGTACGGTTGCATGGGGCACCATGCCTAAAATACGTTGCCGCAACTCACGATCAAAACCGTTCATTACCGACAGTACTAAAATAAGCACGGTGACGCCTAACACTAATCCCAGCATAGAAATTAGGGAAATGAAGGAAATAAAGTGGTTTTGCCTTTGTGCGCGGGTGTATCTTAAACCTACGGTCAAGGCAATCGACTGAAACATAGGACTATTTATTAACCTGACGAGCGCGGTTTAAGCCCAGTTGAGCGGCCACCCGATAGGCTTCTGCCATGGTGGGAAAGTTAAAGGTATTGTTTACAAAATACTCAATAGTATTCGCCTCACCTTTTTGGTTCATAATGGCTTGGCCGATATGAATGATTTCTGAAGCCCTGTCGCCAAAACAGTGGATACCCAAAATTTGGTATGTTTCTCGATGGAATAAAATCTTCAACATGCCTACCACCTCACCACTAATCTGGGCCCGTGCTAAGTCTTTAAAGAAGGCCTGACCGACTTCGTAAGGTACTTTTTCTTCGGTTAATTGCTCTTCGGTTTTGCCCAAAGAGCTGATTTCTGGAATGGTAAAGATACCCGTCGGCACGTCATCTACAAAGCGAAAACCCGGCAAGTCAAGCAAGTCAGTAGCTGCAGAACGGCCTTGGTCGTAGGCAGCAGAAGCGAGGCTTGGCCAACCAACCACGTCGCCGGCGGCATAAATGCCTTCGACGCCTGTTTGGTAACGCTTATCGATGTGCAATTGACCACGACCATTGGCCTCTAAGCCAATATTTTCTAGGCCCAAATCTTTAGTGTTACCTGAGCGGCCGTTACAGAACAATAACATGTCGGCACGGAGGCGTTTACCCGATTCCAGCTCCATAGACACAGAGGAGTCATCCGCCGAAACACTTTTATAGGTTTCGTTGTGGCGGATACGTACACCATTGTTTCTAAGGTGGTAACTTAGGGAGTCGGAGATTTCTACGTCGAGAAATTCTAGCAAGTTAGCGCGGTTATCAACCAAATCTACTTTAACGCCTAAACCAGCAAAAATAGAGGCGTACTCCGAACCAATCACACCTGCACCATAAATAATTAACGTGCGCGGCGTGTGCTCCAAGTTAAGTACGGTGTCGCTGGTATAAATGCGCTCGTGGGTAAAATCGACATCAACCGGTTCGTAGGGGCTAGAACCTGTGGCAATTACGGCCTGATCAAAATAGAGATTTTCGATGGTTTCGTTGCCTAATACCTCAATATGATTACGATCGACAAAATGGGCACGGCCAAAAAATATATCAACCCGGTTACGGGCATAAAACTGCGTGTGCAACATCACTTGTTTAGCGATGACTTCGCTGGCAGTTTTTAAAACTTGAGGAAAAGAGAAGTTTTTTGGCTCACCAATCACCCGGAACATCGGGTTGGTATTAAACTCTACGATTTGTTTAACCGAATGACGTAACGCCTTAGACGGTATGGTGCCTTTATGAGCACAAGCACCACCCACCTGATCACGCATTTCAACCACTGCGACTTTGCGGCCTAACTTTGCTGCGTTGATCGCTGCGGCTTCGCCAGCGGGGCCGGTACCAATAACCACCAAATCGTAATTATAATCTGCCATCTTTGTCTCTCTTCACTACTACTGTTTTTATTTGATCGGTTCACTTAATAATTGTTAACGCGTCGCATCATAGGATATTTCTTCGGCCAGCTTATCTTCTTTGATAGCCTTTTGCTGTTCAGTTTCGCACACTTCTGGGTCGCCTTTACACACGTCACAGGCCACATCCATACCCAACGCAGTCATCCCACCGCAGGAACCCGCAATGGGCTTGCCGCCCATCAACACACCCACAGCCATACCCGCAACAATGATGAGCAAACCCACAAAGGTTAATATCATGGTTTCCATTTAATTCTCCAAATAAGTATCAAAGCCTGTGCTTGATTGCGCCACAAAGCCTTCAGATTGTTTCATTATAAAGTATGCTGGCACGTGATGCAGCTCTGCCCATGCCAAACCTTGTTTTCCACCCATAACCATCAGCGCGGTGGCTAGCGCGTCGGCAGTAGCAGCGCTGGCATCGACCACAGTAACAGACGCCAACTTATGGGTCACAGGCCGCAAACTCGATGGATCTAGGGTATGTGAATACCGCACCCCATGCTGCTCGTAATAATTGCGGTAATTACCGGACGTAGCCACTGCCATGTCCTTCACCTGCACCACTTGATATACCTGACGAGCATCCGCAGCGGGCGTTTCAATAGCAATACGCCAAATACTGCCATCTGGCTTACGTCCGTGGGCTCGTAATTCACCCCCCACTTCCACCAAATAATCCATCACATCGTTGGATTCTAGCCAAGCCGCAATGGCGTCAACACCATAACCTTTTGCAATGGCAGACAGGTCAATAGAACTGGCTGCAGTTTTAAGCAAGGCGGCCGGTTGATGCTGCACTTGCAAGTGCTGATAACCAATCACTGGGCGTAGCGCTTCCAACGCCAAGTCGCTAGGAATATGCTCCGGCACAGGGTCCGGCCCAAAACCCCACAGGTCGACCAAAGGTCCAACGGTGACATCAAAGGCACCGCCTGTCTGGCGACTGATATCAATAGAGCGGCTCACTAGATCTGCCATGGCTTGGGGCACCGGATGCCATTCGTCCACGGCTGCGCCATTAAAACCGCTGAGGTCAGAAGAATCCATATAGGTCGACATGCTGGCTTCTATTCGAGCTAACTCAGCTTTGGCGCCAATAGCGATGGCTGCATGATCAACACCATCCTTGGCCACCCACTTAACAGTGTAGCTGGTGCCCATAGCAAGGCCGGTAACCGCATCTATTTTTGCTTCTTCAGACACAGAACAGCCCAGCAACAAGGTGAGCATCAATGCGCACCCTATGGCTAGGCTGGTTTTTTGCAAAAGTGTTGCCAAGAGCTTTGGGTTATCCGCCAAAATCATCGAGTAAGATGTTTTCGTCTTCCACACCAAGGTCTTTCAACATTTGCACAACAGCTGCGTTCATCATTGGAGGTCCACACATGTAGAACTCACAATCTTCTGGCGCGTCGTGGTCTTTAAGGTAGTTTTCAAACAATACGTTGTGAATAAAACCGGTAAGGCCGTCCCAGTTGTCCTCTGGTTGAGGATCAGAAAGGGCTAAGTGCCAGTTGAAGTTGTCGTTTTCTGCCGCTAGAGCATCGTACTCTTCGCCGTAGAAGGCTTCACGCATGCTACGCGCACCGTACCAGAAAGAGATCTTGCGGGTAGAGTTTAAGCGCTTAAGCTGGTCGAATATGTGTGAACGCATAGGCGCCATGCCTGCACCACCACCAATAAAGACCATTTCTGCGTCGGTGTCTTTAGCAAAGAACTCGCCAAATGGGCCATACACTTTAATCTTATCGCCCGGTTTCATGTCAAACACGTAAGACGACATAATACCTGGTGGAATACCGCTGCTGCCCGGAGGTGGCGAAGCAATACGAATATTAAACTTCACTACGCCGCGTTCTTCTGGGTAGTTGGCCATAGAGTAGGCACGCACTGTAGTTTCATCAACCACAGACTTGTGCTGCCAAACGTCAAACTTATCCCAATCGCCACGGTACTCTTCGTCAATGTCGAAGGTTTTGTAATCGATTGAATGAGGAGGACACTCTAGCTGTACATAACCACCTGCGCGGAAATCGACGTTCTCGCCTTCAGGCAATTTTAGCGTCAATTCTTTAATGAAGGTCGCCACGTTAGGGTTAGACTCAACGGTACATTCCCATTGCTTGACACCAAATACGTCTTCTTCAACTTCAATGTTCATGTCTTGCTTTACAGCAACCTGACAGGACAAGCGCCAGCCGTCTTTGGCTTCGCGCATAGTGAAGTGGCTCTCTTCAGTGGCTAACATAGAGCCGCCGCCGTCTTTAACAACACAACGACACTGAGCACAGGTACCACCACCACCACAAGCTGAGGCTAAAAAGATGCCTTGCTCGGAAAGAGTTTGTAGTAACTTGCCGCCAGCTGGAACCGTAATGGCTTTTTCTGGATCATCGTTGATAGAAATGGTAACAGCACCAGAACTCACTAATTGGGCGCGAGCAATCATGATGATCGCCACCAAAGAGAGAACCACTGCGGTAAACATTAATACACCGAGGGTAATTTCATTATTCATACATCAATACCTTGTGTAGTGTGCTTTACAGCTGAATGCCAGAGAAAGACATAAAACCAAGTGACATCAAACCTACTGTCACAAAGGTAATACCAAGACCACGTAGGCCTGCAGGTACGTCTGAGTATTTTAGCTTTTCACGAATGCCTGCAAGAGTAGCGATGGCTAATGCCCAACCTACGCCTGCGCCCATGCCGTAAACCACCGATTCACCAAAGTTGTAATCGCGCTCTACCATAAACAATGCCGCGCCCATGATGGCACAGTTCACTGTAATCAATGGCAAGAACACGCCCAAGGCGTTGTACAAAGCTGGCATATACTTGTCTAGCAACATTTCCATAATCTGTACAATGGCAGCAATAACGCCAATGTAAGAGATTAAACCTAAGAAGCTTAGGTTAACGTCTGGCATACCTGCCCATGCAAGGGCGCCGTCGGCTAGCAAGTAGGTGTAGATTAAGTTGTTCACTGGAACAGTGATGGTTAATACGGCAATTACCGCTACACCAAGGCCAATGGCTGTTTTAACTTTCTTGGAAATAGCCAAGAAAGTACACATGCCCAAAAAGAATGCCAACGCCATGTTCTCTACGAATACGGCTTTAACAAATAGGCTTAGATAATCTTCAATCATTGTTTCAGATCCTATTTAGTGTGCGAAGCAAGTTTGTATTCAACGGGCTCAACTTGGTCGATCTTCGAATTACGAAGTAACCAAATGAAACCGCCAATGACAAAGAAGGCGCTTGGAGGTAGCAACATTAGGCCGTTGGAGTAGTACCAACCGCCATTGGTTACCAATGGTAGGATTTCAAAACCGAACAAGCTGCCAGAGCCTGTCAATTCACGTACCGTAGCCACAAACAACAATACAACTGAGTAGCCTAAGCCGTTGCCGATACCGTCGAAGAAGGAAGGAATCGGTGGGTTTTGCATAGCAAATGCTTCTGCACGGCCCATAACGATACAGTTAGTAATAATTAGACCAACAAATACCGAAAGCTGCTTGCTTACTTCATAGGCATAAGCCTTAAGTACCTGATCTACCACAATAACCAAAGATGCAATGATGATCATCTGCACGATGATACGGATGCTGCTAGGCACTTGGTTACGAATCAGGGCAATAAAGAAGTTAGAAAACGCCGTTACCACTGTTAGCGCGATACACATAACAATAGTGACGTTTAAACTGCTGGTTACCGCTAAGGCAGAACAAACACCCAAAATTTGCAATGCAATTGGGTTATTTGTAAAGATTGGACTTAACAAAATCTCTCTTGTTTTAGACATGATTATGCCTCCCCTGCTTTAAGCTTGGTTAAGAAAGGTGCAAAACCATTCTCGCCCAACCAAAATTTAACTAGGTTGGTAACGCCGTTACTGGTTAACGTTGCGCCGGCTAAGCCGTCTATTTTATGTAGATCGCCTGCAGGTGCATTGCCTTTGATTAAACCGATGGCTGGAACGTTAGAACCTTGCGCATAGACTTTCTTACCAGGCCAAAGCGCCTTCCACTTAGGATTGTCCACTTCGCCACCCAGCCCAGGTGTTTCGGCATGTTCGTAAAAGCCCAAACCAACCACGGTGTTTAAGTCGCCTTCTAGGGCAATAAAGCCGTAGAGTGTAGACCACAAACCATAACCATGAACTGGCAAGATAATACGTTCGATACCCTGCTCGCCTTCAACTAGGTAAACCGTGCTGTATAAAGACTGCTTGCGAATACTGGCAATGTCTTGATCGCCAGTTAAAGCCCGTGCTTGAGCAGGGTCTTTAGCCGCCTTACGCATGTCGTAAGTTGCCGCATCATGGTCAGTACTAAACTGGCCAGTACGCATATCAACTAGCTTAGGCGTAATCGTAGCAAAAGCAGCTTCCAAGTCGCCATCAACCATTTCAATGCCAGCTGCGGCAAGAATGTTCATTTTCTTTTCGTTAAGGGCATTGGCAACTTGCTTATCGCGTAAACCTACGGCCGCAGCCGAAACGATGACAGAACAAACCACACAAAGAACCAAGGCCACCAACACTGTACGTGAGACGGAATCTTTAGAATTAGACATTACGTGCAACCCTCCGCTTAATGTTTGCTTCGGTGACATAATAGTCAATCAAAGGCGCGAACAAGTTGGCAAACAAAATCGCCAACATCATGCCTTCTGGGAAGGCTGGGTTAAGAACACGAATCAATACCACCATGAGGCCGATCAAGGCACCAAAGTACCATTTGCCGGTATTGGTCATAGACGCAGACACAGGGTCTGTGGCCATAAATATCATACCAAAGGCAAAACCACCCAACACTAGATGCCAGTAGAATGGCAAAGCAAATAGCGGGTTAGTGTCTGAACCAATGAAGTTAAGCAACAAACTCATGGCAATCATACCGACCATTACACCAGCAACAATGCGCCATGCAGCGATACGAGTCCAAAGCAATACTGCACCACCAGCAAAGATGGCTAAGGTTGAAACTTCGCCAACCGAACCTTGTAGGTTACCAATAAAGGCGTCTGCCCAAGTAATGCCAGCGTCAGCTAAGGCAGCTACACCACCGATGTTGGCTAGGCCTAGTGCTGTAGCACCGGAGAAACCATCTACCGCAGTCCATACCGCGTCGCCAGACATTTGTGCTGGGTAGGCAAAGAACAAGAAGGCTCGGCCAGTAAGTGCTGGGTTTAAGAAGTTCATGCCTGTACCGCCAAACACTTCTTTACCGACCACAATACCAAAGGTAATACCCATGGCGGCTTGCCATAAAGGCACGTCTGGTGGAAGGATTAAAGCGAACAACACAGAAGTTACAAAGAAACCTTCGTTGACTTCGTGGCCACGTACGGCGGCAAACAACACTTCCCAAAAACCACCGACAACAAAAACAACCAAATACACAGGTAGCCAGTAAGCCGCACCTAAAATGAGGTTGTCCCAAATGCTTGCAGCATCAGCGCCTGCAATTAGGCTAACCAAAGCACCACGCCAACCTTCAGCTTGAGCAACACCCATAACGTCCATGGCAGAGTTAGCTTGGAAACCCAAGTTATACATACCAAAGAAAATAGCCGGGAAAGTACACAACCACACCGTGATCATCATACGCTTAAGGTCAATGCCGTCACGCACATGGGCGCCCGACTTAGTCACATAACCTGGGGTGTAGAAAATGGTATCTGCCGCTTCGTACAACGCGTAGAAATTTTCGTACTTGCCACCTTTATGGAAGTGGGGCTCCATTGAATCTAAAATGCTACGTAAACTCATGCTTAGCACTCCTTCTCTATACGAGTTAATACGTCACGTAATATTGCGCCATACTCGTACTTGCCAGCACAGGCGTAGGTCATTAACGCTAAGTCAGCTTCTTCAAGCTCTAAGCAACCCAATTCCTGAGCATTAACGATGTCACCAACCACTAAACTACGAAGTAGCTGAGTAGGTAGGATATCTAACGGCATTAAATTTTCAAATGCACCTACAGGCACCATGGCACGTGGTGAGCCGTTGGTGGTTGTAGTTAAAGCCATTTTCTTTGCACGGTTCAAGGCTGAGCTATAAATATTCAACAATGAATGCTTGTTGCTACCTGCAACCGCCCAACCCATAAATTCACGCTTTTTGCCTTCTTCAAGGACGGTGATTTGGTTGTTGTAACGACCTAAAAACGCAGAAGCACCAGCGGCAATGTTACCACCTAAGGCAGAACCAGAAATAACTCTGTTCTCAAATTCACCTTGCTGAGTTTCGCCAGCGATAAGCTGCACCGTTGAAGCGCCCAAACGGGTGCGCAACAAACGCGGCTTGGTGACCATCGGGCCAGCCAATGCAATAACGCGCTCAGTAGGTAATTTACCAGTAGCAAATAGTTTCGCAAAGGCGATGACGTCTTGGTAACCAATAGCCCAAACTGTTTTAGTGGCACTCACAGGGTCCAGCATGTGGATGTGTGTAGAGGCTAGACCTGCTGGGTGTACACCTTCAAAACGCTCAACTTGGGTACCGGCAACCTCTGGCACTTGTGTGTCAGCGGCAGCACAAACAAACACAACACCGTCTGTTAGCTTGGTTAACAGTTGTAAGCCTTGCGCAAAAGCGTCTTGCTCTGCTGCAATGATGGGCGCAGGGTCGGCAGCTAATGGGTGTGTGTCGATAGCAGTAACAAAAATAGAGTTAGGCTTGCTATCAATCGCAGGAATCTTGCTAAATGGACGAGTGCGTAGTGCAGCCCACAAACCAGAGGCTTGTAGATTTTGCGCCACTTGCTCAGCCGTTAGGCTAGCCAAATCGGTAGCAGCACAGCTTGCAAATTCAACAGCATCATCACCGTCGATGTCGATAACAACCGATTGCAACACACGTTGTGCGCCACGATTAATTGCACTTACCACACCAGCGGCAGGCGCTGTAAAGTGAACACCAGGGGTTTTCTTGTCAGAAAACAACACTTGGCCGAGCTTCACTCGGTCACCTACTCTGACTGTCATAGTAGGCTTCATGCCCACATAGTCAGCACCGATCACAGCCACTTGGCTTACCGCTACAGCATCTTCGATATTCTGCTGCGGTGCGCCTGACAATGGCAGATCCAGACCGCGTCTGATCTTGATCATAAGTCGTATCCAATTGAGAGTTATTGGTTGGCTTTAGTATTTACAGCGAAACCCAAGGTGACGCACAACTAAAACCCATAAAAAAAGCCGGCTTATTGTACGAAAATTTACAAATTTTTTCTACCATACTAAAGGCTTAATCCACCTAAAACGAAAAAAGGCTGCCTTAGGGCAACCTTTTTATAACTATTCGTCATTCCGGCGTAGGCCGGAATCTCAGTCCTCTACAGGAAAGGCCGGTAACGATGTCTTTGTTACATGCTGTAGCATACGAATCACCTGACAAGAATAACCAAATTCATTGTCATACCAGATATAAACTACGCAGCTCTTCTTGCCCGTTGCAATAGTAGCTAGGCCATCCACTACACCAGCAGCACGAGAACCTACAAAGTCACTAGATACCGCTTCTGGTGAGTCCGTGTAGTCAATTTGCTTTTGCAAGTCGGAATGCAACGCCATGTGACGCAAATAGTCATTAAGCTCTTCACGCTCAACTTCGGTGTCAAGGTTAAGGTTAAGAATCGCCATCGATACGTTAGGCGTAGGCACACGAATAGAGTTACCCGTAAGTTTACCCTCAAGCTCTGGCAAGGCCTTAGACACGGCCTTAGCCGCACCGGTTTCAGTAAGCACCATGTTCAAGCCCGCGGCACGGCCACGACGATCACCTTTATGATAGTTATCAATTAAGTTTTGATCGTTAGTGTAAGCATGCACTGTTTCAACGTGACCGTTTTCCACACCGTACTTATCGTTAAGCGCTTTCAAAATAGGCGTGATAGCGTTGGTGGTACAAGAAGCGGCAGACAAAATAGTATCTGTATCTTCGATATCTTTCTGGTTAACACCCATAACGATGTTTTTGATACCTTTACCTGGGGCAGTCAACATCACTTTAGCCACACCGTTGGCACGCAAATGCAAAGACAAACCATCTTCGTCACGCCACTTACCGGTATTATCAATCACAACAGCGTTGCTGATACCGTAATCAGTGTAATCAATAGAGTCAGGTGAGCTGGCGTAAATCACTTTAATGACGTTACCGTTAGCAATGAGTGCATTTTGCTCTTCATCTACAGTAATGGTGCCTTGAAACGTGCCATGTACAGAATCGCGTCGCAACAAGCTAGCACGCTTAGCGAGGTCGTTATCACCACCTTTACGCACAACAATGGCACGTAAACGCAAGCTCTGACCACCACCAGTTTTGTCAATTAACAAACGGGCTAACAAACGGCCAATACGGCCAAAACCGTAAAGCACTACATCAGCCTGTGTTTTAGCACTGTCTTTATTTACCGCGCCCACTAAAGCTGCAGCAACATAGGCCTGTAAGGTTTGACCAGCACCGTGATCACGGAAACCAATCGCCAACTTACCAATATCTACATGTACGTTTGATAACTCAAGGCCCTGCAGCACTTCGACTACGGGGAAGGTTTCATGTACAGAAAGCTTGGTGTGCTCCAACATGCGCGCAGCACGATGGGACTTAAGAATACTAATCACAGAACGATTAACCACGGAGCGGCCAAATACGGACACTTCGACGTTATCTTCGCGGTAGATTTTGCCAATCATGGGGATCATGGCTTCGGCTAACGCTTCTTTATCTTTCCAGTCTGAAAACACTTGTTCTTGGCTCACAGTGAGTCCCTTTGTTCACCGTATAAAAACGGCTTGGTTGCGGTTCAGGTGTTTAACCTTTTACTTACCCATATGGGGTGCACATATTATCGTAGATATAGCTACTATACGCAAACTTAGTTTAGCTTATATCCTGCATCATCCAAACCAATAATACCCACTAGACAAGTAACATAAAAGTACAGCAAACAGTGCAAGTGGCGCAATAAAGCACTAGAATAACCGGGCTTAATTTAACTGTCTTTATAGCCACACAGGAACCTTGCGTGTTAGTCAAAACCGCCTCTATACCGTCCAACATAGGTCACAAGTCTACCTGGGGCCAAACCCATGGCGCAGCATCTGCCCTTGCCATCGCAAATACGGCACAACAACATCAAGGCCCTGTACTCGCCTTAGTCAAAGACACTGACGCGGCACTCAAACTGCGACTAGAGCTCGATTTTTTCTTAGCCGGCACAGGCCTCAACTGCCTGACTTTGCCCGATTGGGAAATCTTACCTTACGACAGCTTTTCGGCTCACCCCGACATCGTTTCAGAACGTATAAGCACCCTTAATCAGATCACCCACTTGCAGCAGGGCGTGGTCATTGTCCCTGTGGCTACGCTATTACACCGTTTGCCTCCCATGAACTACCTTGCGGGTAATAGCTTTACGTTAACTACAGGGCAAGATTTACCACAAACCCAGTTTCGCCAACGCTTAGACCAAGCCGGTTACCTACTCACCGAAACCGTGTCTCAAGCCGGCGAATACGCCTTACGTGGCGGTCTGATTGACCTGTATCCTATGGGTAGCCATGCGCCACTGCGCATAGAGTTGTTTGACGACGAAATTGAGAGCTTGCGTTATTTTGATGCCGACACCCAGCGAACCACAGCCTTAATCACCGAATTCAATTTATTGCCTGCAAGAGAATTCCCCCTAACCGAAGCCGCCATAAGTCATTTTAGGCAAAGCTTCACCAGCCAGTTTGATTTAGACCCCAAAGCCTGCCCCGTATATCAAGATGTGAGCCAAGGATTTGCTCCGGCGGGTATTGAATATTACATTCCGCTGTTTTTTAACAGCATGTCGACCTTGTTGGATTATTTGCCCGCCACAGCATTAATCATTAAACAAGGCGATATCGAGGCCCAAGCTCACCACTTTTGGCAAGACATCGATGCCCGCTTTGAAGATTATGGTCACGACATTGAACGGCCACTGCTTGAGCCGAAGCAGTTGTTCTTGTACACCGACGAAATGTTTTACGGCCTCAAACAGTTTCCTAATATCGACTTGCAAAGCGGTGCCCTTGCTGACCCAGATGCCAACAAAGGCCAGTATAATTTAAGCGGTGCACAAAACCCGCAAGTGGCGATCAACAGTCAACTTGCAAAACCTCTGATCGCCTTACAAACGGCACTAGAAGGATCACACCAAAAGGTGTTGATATGCGCCGAATCTGCCGGACGCAAAGAAGCCTTAATAGAACTGTTTAAAGGCTTACCTCAAGCCCCTAAAGACGTAGAAAATTGGCCCGATTTCATTACCCAAGACCATGAATTCGCCATTTGTGTTGCACCTTTAGAACAAGGTATGAACCTGCCTGAACACAAATTATTGGTGATCTGTGAAGCCCAGCTATTCGGCCAAAAAGTACTGCAACGTAGACGCCGAGACAAAGCCACAGAAAACCCCAACACCGCCATTCACGACCTTGCCGAACTCAACATAGGTAATGCCGTAGTTCACCAAGACCATGGTGTAGGCCGTTATAACGGTTTGCAGAGCTTAAGCATAGACGGCCAAGACGCCGAATTTTTGGTATTACTTTATGCCAATGAAGCCACCCTTTATGTGCCTGTGTCTGGCATTGAACTATTGTCACGGTACTCCGGCGGCGAAAATGCACCCTTACATAAGTTAGGTGGCGAGCAATGGACCAAAGCCAAGCGTAAAGCCGCCGAAAAAATCAAAGACACGGCTGCAGAATTACTTCACATTTACGCCTTACGCGAAGCCCGTGATGGCTATGCCTTCCCCAAACCCGACGACAGTTACCAAGCCTTTTGTGACGCCTTCCCGTTTGAAGAGACACCAGACCAAGAACAAGCCATTAAAATAGTGCTGCGCGACATGATGGCCGACCAGCCTATGGACCGGCTTGTGTGTGGCGACGTAGGCTTTGGTAAAACCGAAGTCGCTATGCGCGCCGCTTTTATGGCCGTTAACGGTGGCAAGCAGGTGGCTCTATTGGTGCCCACCACCCTACTCGCCCAACAGCACTACGAGACTTTGCGCGACCGGTTTGCCAACTGGCCGGTTAACGTTGCGGTAATGTCACGTTTTCAAACCACCGCTGAACAAAATAAAACCATGGCTCAAGCGGAAGATGGCAAGATGGATATTTTGGTGGGCACCCATAAAATATTGCAGGGCAAGCTAAAATTCAAGCGTTTGGGTTTATTGATTATTGACGAAGAACACCGCTTTGGTGTGCAGCAAAAAGAGTCGTTTAAAAAACTGCGCTCCGAGGTCGACATTCTCACCCTTACCGCAACCCCGATTCCTCGCACCTTAAATATGTCCATGGCAGGCATGCGCGACCTGTCGATTATTGCCACTCCCCCTGCTAAACGTATTTCTATCAAAACCTTTGTGCGCCAAGATGACACAAAAATGGTTAAAGAGGCCATTTTACGAGAGCTACTGCGTGGTGGTCAGGTGTATTATTTGCACAACGAAGTCAAAACCATAGAAAACAGTGCCGATAAATTACGCGAGCTAGTGCCTGAAGCGCGAGTCAGCGTGGCCCATGGCCAAATGCGTGAACGCCAGCTAGAACAAGTGATGGGCGATTTTTACCACAAACGTTCTAATGTCTTGGTGTGTTCCACCATCATAGAAACGGGCATCGACATTCCTACGGCCAACACCATTATCATCGAACGGGCCGACAAGTTTGGATTAGCTCAATTACATCAACTGAGGGGTCGAGTTGGGCGCTCCCATCACCAAGCCTACGCTTACCTGATGACTCCTCACCCGAAGCTGTTGAGCAAAGATGCCAACAAACGCCTAGAAGCCATTGAGGCCACCGCAGACTTAGGTGCTGGCTTCACCTTAGCGAGTCATGATTTAGAGATTCGTGGTGCTGGTGAATTATTAGGCGAAGAACAAAGCGGCCAAATGCAGGGCATTGGTTTTAGCCTTTATATGGACATGCTTAATGAAACGGTTGAGGCGATGAAACGCGGCGAAACGCCTAACTTAGATCAACCGCTATCGCGCGGCGCCGAAGTTAATTTACACCTGCCTGCCTTGATTCCTGACACCTACTTGCCTGATGTACACAATCGTTTAGTGATGTACCAGCGCATTGCTAATGCCGAACATAATGCAGCATTAAAAGAGCTGCAAGTAGAAATGATCGATCGGTTTGGTTTGTTACCGGAACAAATAAAAAACCTTTTCCGTCAAAATCGTCTAAAATTAAAAGCTCAGGCCATTGGTGTAACCCGAATAGAAGCATCAGCCGGCAGTGGTCGTATCGAGTTTGGTAGCAATACCCAAGTTGATACCATGACCTTGGTGAAGCTGGTTCAAACGCAACCCAAACACTTTCGCTTTGAAGGGGGTTCTAGTTTACGCTTTAGCCTATCCATGGAAAAAACCGAGACCCGATTCCAACGCATGGAAGATTTGATAAAACAATTGAGTAAATAATGCCTAAACACCACGCCGCCAAGGCCGTAATATCAACCTTTATCACACTGTTCATGTGCACCGGCAGCAGCTTTGTTTTTGCGGCTGATGATAAGACTTGGTATCAAATTGAGGTCATCATTGCGCAGCGTACTGAGGCAACAACACACCTCGAAAACTTTGATGTTCCACCGGTTGCAGCCAAATGGCCCGCCGGGCGTAGCTTATCTAATTTTGACCCCCAACTTGGCGACCGCGACCTGTTGGAAAACACCGAATTTATAAACTTACCCGCCGACCAAAAAATACTCAACGCTGAAGCCAGAAAACTCTCAAACAAGGGAGAACTTCAGGTGTTAAATCACCAAAGCTGGCGCCAAGTGCTCGATGCTAACAAACGCATTAACTGGATTGATATCAAAGGCGGTTACGCTTGGGGTGGACACCAGCAACTCGAAGGTAGCTTAGGTTTTAGTAAAGGCCGATATTTACATATCCATAGCAACATTCACCTCAACCAATTCCCTTCTGTGACCAGCAGCGACCTTACCAAACACAGTTTACTCAGCGCAGGTCAGAGTTTAGTACCGGTGATTAAAACCCGCTTTAGTTTGATTCAACGGCGCAAAATGCGCAGTAACGAATTACATTACCTAGACCACCCAAAGTTGATCCTACTGGTGAAAATAATTCCTTTTACGCCGGCAGAGCCCATCGTCGAATCTGAGCTTGAACCCACCACTGTACTGGTAGATCTTACGAAGCCCGCACCCGCTGAGTAAATGCTAGCGGTACTAATTGTGCCAACAGCTGATCTATTTGCTGACTTTGGTTGTGGTCTTGTGCCCGTGGGTAGATGGGGTCATGACGGTCGTCATGCCAATGCTCCCAATTTTGGGTATTTTCTATAAATTCGCTGGCAAACCTAGTGCTAATTTCCTGACAACCCAACACAATCACATCCAAATAGGACTGCACAATGGGCGCATCATTTAAGTGATTGCCTTGGTGAGCATACAGATAAACCCACACCACGCTGCTAGGGTTAAGCTTATCAGCGCCGTCTAGATAGTCTATTTGGTCGTGCTCAAGTTGCGCTCGAACATAATGAGTTTCGCGCTCATCAAACTTCTCCAACTCCGACTCCGGCACCTGAAACAACACCCCATTACAGGAGGCTTGTGATTTAGGCCACGCCGCTACGGCGCGCATGCCAGTGTCCTGCCATCCCACCCAAGTACGCTCCAGGCCGACAACCCTCACGGCCACAGAGTGGCCAGCAATACCGGTAATACGCCGACTAGAACTACTAATTAAGCTGCCGTAGCCAAAAATATAATGTTGTGCGCTCATGACTTTTCGTCAACCTGTGGCGGCATACTAGTGTGCATGTGTATGGTTTGTGTAGGAAAGGCAAAGTCGGCGCCATGTTGTGCGACGATTTTGCCGATCAAAGCTAACAGCTCTTGTTTAATTTCGTGAAACTCAGTCCACTTGGTGGTTTTTGTGAAGCTATAAACAAAAAAATCAACACTATGGGCATTAAAGGTATTCACATTCACCATCAGCGTCTGCTGCGTATCAATGGCAGCGTGTAACAACAGCATTGCCTTCACGTCTTGAGTGATGGCCGCCACCTTGTCTTGATCCTCATAACGTAAACCAAAGGTTTCGTAGAAACGGCGATTTTGCATACGCGAAGGATTTTCTACAGAAATATTGGTGAAAGTGGCATTGGGCACATACAGAGGACGCATATCAAAGGTACGAATACGAGTAATGCGCCAACCAATATATTCCACCGTGCCCTCTATTTCTTTGTCTGGCGAACGGATCCAATCACCCACCGAAAACTGGCGGTCCATGTAAATCATGAGGCCACCAAAAAAATTGGAGAGTAGATCCTTGGCCGCAAAACCAATGGCAATACCGCCCACACCACCAAACGCAAGCACGCCTGAGATAGAAAAACCAAAATGCTGCATCAACGCCAAGATGGCGGTAATTAACACCGCCGCTTTAACCAGCTTACCCATAGCCTCAACTGTGGTTTTATCCCACGCATCACGGTGTTTGCCAGGGCGTGCCAACATGGCCACAACCACATTAATTAAGCGCACTAAAAACCAAGCCATTAACACAATCAACAAGGTGTCTCTTAAACTACCGACAAAGATCAGCGTATCCGTGTCGAAGGCATGGCTAACCGTAGTCACTACCCATGCCAAACCAATCACCCATACGCCCCAAGCGAGTGGTTTTCTGGCGGCATCGAGTAAGGCATCGTCCCATTCGTTCTCAGTTTTTGCCAACTGTACCGCTAGCCGAGTAAACAACTGACGTACTACAAAATTGAACAACAACACACCTAACACAAGCAAAAAAATCTTGCTCAAAAGTAACGATTGAAAGGTACTTATCCCTACACTTGTAAGCATTGAATCTAAGGTGTTCACGATGGTTGATCTCCGATCATAGGCGCTTGCGCAGCACTGGCTAAAACTAACACCAGGTCCGACATAATTTGGTCAATTCGACGACTCTCATCGTATTCTCTTTCACAGATGGCTAACAACGCCTCACTGCTTGATAGGGCAAATACTAAGGTCCCTAACAGATAATGAAAACGCCAAAAAAACTGTTCATTGGTCATCGCAGGCATGTACTGGCGTAACAATTTCATAAAATATAAAAACGAGGCGCCGTATTGGTGGGTAAGGTGTTTTCGCAGGTGACCTTGAGATTGGCTATACGCCATATTGATTAGACGAGCGAACACCGCCAGACTGTGGTGGTTTTTTTGTGCTACATGCTGGCAAGAATGTGCCAAAATTGTAAACAATACCTGCAGTTCTTGTTGCTTACTGGGTTCCTGCACGGGTTGCTTTTCATACGCTGAAAGCTGATTGTGTAAATGCTGCGTTAAGGGCCTTAGAAAACGGTCTGTTACCGCTTGAATAAGGCCCTTTTTAGACCCAAAATGATAATTAACCGCCGCCAAGTTAACTTTGGCTTTAGTGGTTATGGTACGCAGGGACGTTTCCACAAAACCGTGGGCAGCAAATTCAACTTCGGCAGCATCTAAAATACGATCAATAGTAGAATTGGTCATTAGTCACTAATATTGTTTTAAACATACGTTTAAAACTACCACGCCTATTTACACCTAGCAAGTAGGTGTTGGTTAAATATCACCTAGTTCCAACAGCTTAGATCAGTTAACATGGCCGCCCATTGAATATAGTAAGATTGTTTAATATGCCATTTTCATCTTTTACTCGCAACGTATGGCTACTTTGTTTAGCCCAAGTATTCGCCTTCACTGGCGCTAATGTCACCATATTTTTGGGTGGTATTGTCGGATCTCTGTTGGCACCTTCTTTAGTTCTTGCAACCTTACCTGTAGCCGCAATGATTGTAGGCACCGCCTCTGGCACCATACCTGCCGCCATATTGATGAGCAAAATGGGCCGTCGCTTTGGTTTTATGGGCGCCTCGGTTTTAGCCGCAACATCGGCATTACTGGGTGCGCTAGCCATCTGGAACGAGCTATTTTGGGTCTACTGCTTAGCCTGTTTGTGTTTAGGTGTGAGTATGGCGTTTGTGCAGCAATACCGCTTTGCCGCAGCCGAAAGCGTGCCGAGTGAGGTTGCGCCAAATGCTATTTCTGCGATTTTGTTAGCTGGCATTGCTGGCGCCTTTTTGGGGCCCAATGTCGCCAACTACGCCAAAGACTTGTTTCCAGAGCATGCCTTTGTAGGGTCTTACATTGCGCTTTCGTTAATGGTAATTATGCCTGCTTTTATATTGTCGCAGCTACGCGTACCAGAACAAAGACCAGACCTACACGAGCCCAAAGGCCGGTCAGTTAAAGCGCTGGCGATGCAACCCGACTTTATCTTAGCGGTTATGGCAGCTGCTACCTCTTACGCTCTCATGAGTTTCCTAATGACAGCAACACCTGTAAGCATGCATGTTATGGACGGCCACAGCATTCATGACACTGGGGTAGTCATTCAATGGCACATTGTGGGTATGTTTTTACCTTCGTTGTTTGTTGGTAAGTTAATCCGTTACTACGGCCATCGTACTATTATGTCATTGGGTATCGCCGCCATGATTATCTGCATTATTGTGGGGCAAATTAGTCAAGCATTTGCGGGCTATTGGGTGAGTTTAGTGATGCTTGGAGTGGGTTGGAACTTCCTATTTGTAAGCGGCACAGCGCTGTTAATCACCAGCTATAAAGAAGCCGAAAAATACCGTGCGCAAGCCTTTAACGACTTCTTGGTATTTGGGTTTCAGGCTATTGCAGCGCTATCTGCGGGTTGGTTGTTAAGCGCCACCAGCTGGAAAACCATCAATCTGATGAGCTTACCGCTATTGGCGTTACTGTTGGTGGTCATTTGGTGGAGCCACATGAAAAAGAAAGCGCCATAACCTGATAACGCTTCCTGTGAGTTCCTATTCTACGCCTGGGAACTCAACACAGACCTAGCCCACGCAACGTCATTCACAAACACCGCATCAACCCCCAACCGCTTTAGCCGCTCAAGATCTTGCGCTTCCTTCACTGTATAAACACGAACTTTAAGCCCTCTTGCATGAGCGTCATCCACCAATGCTTGACCTGTGATTTCCGTGTGACTATGCAGCGCCTGTGCATTCATATCGACAGCAAAAAAGGCCAATTTTACTGGGCAGGAGGAAATTAAAGGAGCAATATTGAGTAACGGTAAATAGTGTTTGAGTGGAATTAACAAACGGTGGTCAAAGGCCGATACGCAAAACTGGCCTAACTCAAAACCGAGCTTAGCTATAGCATAACTTATCTCAGCTTCAACATGAGGCACTAAATCACCTGACTTAAGCTCGATATTCACCTCACAACGTCCAGCAACAAACTCCAGAACCTGCCTCAATGTTGGGGGTGGATTACCATCACCAGCGTCGAGCTGAGCCCATTGGTGTGCGTTGAGGTTGGCAACAAGACCCGCCCCGTTAGTCGTGCGATCGACGCTCGCGTCATGCATCACTACCACTTGGCCAGACATTAAACGTACATCCAGCTCAATGCCATCCGCGCCGTAAGCTAACGCCAACTCAAACGCGGCCATGGAGTTTTCGGGGGCTAAATCACTGATACCACGGTGGGCGAATAACTGCATGGGAACAATAACCTAAACTGTTGTGCTTGGCGGCCATTGTGCCCGTTTGTGTGGCTACTGCCAAGCTAACTTTAGCTTGGGTGGTTATTGTAAATCCGACGCCCGCGGCATCTAAAATACGGCCCATAGTAGCATTGCTCATTAATCAATATTATTGTTTTAAACTTACCTTGCAGCCGGGCCTACAGCAAGGACAACTAAGGCAAATATAGCCTATCCTCAGTTAAGTAGATCAGTTATTATAGCGACTTCTAATATATACTAAAGTCTTATAAAATGCCTACCTTGCCTCTCTCTCGAAACGTGTGGCTATTGTCGTTATCGCATGTATTTTCTTTCTCCGGAGCCTCCGTAACATTTTTTTTAGGCGGTATCATTGGAGCGCTTATCGCGCCATCAATTGGCTGGGCCACTTTTCCTGTAGCCGCCATGGTAGTGGGTACTGCCCTAGGCACTATACCTGCTGCTGTTTTGATGAGTAAAAAAGGCCGGAAATTTGGTTTTATTGGCGCAGCTATTGTGGCTGCAATTGCTTCGCTAGTCGGGGCCGTAGCTATTTGGTACAGTTTATTTTGGCTCTACTGTATAGCCAGCGTAGGCCTAGGAATGAGTTATGCTTTTGTACAACATTACCGTTTTGCGGCAGCCGAAAGCGTGGCAATAGAAATTGCACCTCAAGCCATATCAGCGATATTACTATCTGGCATCGCTGGCGCCTTTTTAGGCCCAAATGTAGTCAATTATGCTCGCGACTGGGTGCCATTACACACCTTTGTAGGATCTTATATTGCACTGGCGCTCATGGTTTTTGCACCCGCCATAATCCTTTTGTGGATGAAGCCACCGCCTAACACCATCGAAGTAGGTAAAGTTCAGGGTCGAACCATTAGACAACTAGCGCAACAACCAAATTTTGTTTTAGCGGTGTTCGCAGCAACCGTGTCCTATGCCTTAATGGTATTTCTTATGACAGCCACACCAGTGAGCATGCATGTGATGGACGGCCATAGCATTGACGATACAGGCATAGTGATTCAGTGGCATATCGTCGGCATGTTTTTTCCGTCTTTATTCGTAGGCAAACTTATTAGACGCTTGGGTCATAGAACAATCATGGTGGTGGGGATTTTTGCACTAATGATATGTATAGGCGTAAGCCAAATTGACCAAACGGTAGCAGGTTATTGGGTTAGCCTTGTAGCGTTGGGAGTAGGCTGGAACTTCTTATTCGTGAGTAGCACAGCGCTATTAATCACTAGCTATAAAGATCACGAAAAGTACCGCGCCCAGGCATTTAATGAATTTATGGTGTTTGGTTTTCAAGCCATTGCATCTTTGACTGCGGGGTGGCTACTAACTGCCACCAGCTGGGCCACCATTAACTTAATGAGCCTACCTGTTTTAGGGGCACTGTTATTGACGATTTGGTGGAGTAGTAAAAAAACTAAGCAGTCATATTGAGCTACTTAATCAGTACAGACGTCACTCGAATTTGGTTTGGGTTCCTGCATGGTCAGTTGAACCATTTTGACACTACCCCAGACCATTGCCACAGTAATCAATACCACACCGAACAAGCTGGGCCACAACACAGATAAACTGTAGGAATCTAATCCAAACATGCTGATACTCCTCTAAATACATTCACTTTGAGCAGTAGCATAAATGAATTAAAGCCCAG
This sequence comes from Oceanospirillaceae bacterium, assembly GCA_029938085.1. Classification (GTDB taxonomy): domain Bacteria; phylum Pseudomonadota; class Gammaproteobacteria; order Pseudomonadales; family Balneatricaceae; genus Njordibacter. The sequence goes on from JAPYOS010000004.1 coordinate 224,568, forward strand.
CCTTATTGATCTAGAGCAAGGATTAAGGGACAAGACCCAGCGCCGTTGCCATGTGGCTCCTTCACAACACCAAAACCTGTCTAAACGATCAGCTAATTGATACAATCCAAGCAGTTCAATCGTTTTTAGATTCCTTTGAGACCCTCTGCTTTATGACTTCACCATCGGTAACGTGGCTAAAAAATCCCCTCGCAATATTGGCTGATGGCGCGGCTGGTGGTGTGGTCATTAAGGATCAAAAAATTCTTGAGTTAGTGGCCCAAGGGCAACAACCCAGTTATGACTATGATGCGGTCATGGACTGCAGCGAGTTAGTGCTATTACCCGGATTAATCAACGGCCATCACCATTTTTACCAAACACTCACCCGCGCTTTACCCCAGGCCCTCAACAAACCACTATTTGGCTGGCTCACTAGCCTTTATCCCGTATGGGCAGGCCTAGAGCCCGACATGCTCTACCAAGCCACACGCTTAGCCTTGGCCGAGCTTTTGTTGTCTGGCTGCACCACCGCAGCCGACCACCATTACTTGTTTCCACAAGCCTTAACTGGAGCCATGGACATTCAAGCCGAAGCTGCAGCAAGCATTGGCATACGCATGACTATGACCCGAGGTTCCATGAGCTTAGGCGTAGATGACGGCGGTTTACCACCACAAAGTACGGTACAGCAAGAAGACACCATTTTGGCCGACAGCGAACGGGTGATTCAACGATACCACGACGCTAACGAAGGCAGTATGTTACAAGTGGCCTTAGCCCCCTGCTCTCCATTTTCAGTCACTCCTGAGTTAATGCGTAATTCCGCCACCCTAGCGGCACAACACAATGTCATGTTACACACCCATTTGGCCGAGACTATTGACGAAGAAAACTTTTGTTTACAACGTTTTGGTTTGCGCACGGTCGATTACCTGGACAGCGTAGGCTGGCTTGGCCCGCAAACTTGGTTGGCCCATGGCATCCATTTTAATCAAGATGAAATCCAACGTTTAGGTGCCGCTGGCACGGGCATTTGCCACTGCCCTACATCTAATATGATGCTGGCCTCTGGCATGGCGCCTGTACAAGAGCTAGAAGCCGCAGGCTGCCCCGTGGGTTTAGGTGTTGATGGGTCCGCATCTAACGACGGCTCCAATATGATCCAAGAAGTACGCCAAGCCTTGTATTTGCAACGCCTAAAGTACGGTGCCCAAGTCAGCCATTTTGACGCCTATCGTTGGGCCACCCAAGGCAGCGCCAAGATGTTAGGCCGGCCTGACATCGGTTCATTAGAAGTCGGAAAACAAGCAGACATTGCACTATTTAAACTTGATGAAATGCGCTTTAGCGGCAGCCACGACCCATTAGCAGCACTATTACTATGTGGTGCCCACAAGGCTGAACATGTGATGGTAGGCGGCCAATGGCGCGTTAAATACGGTGTAATTGAAGGCTTAGATGTAGGGCCTTTGTTACAACAACACGGTGCCGCTGCGCGCGCTTTAGCAGCAAAAGTTTAACCTTGGACAACCCATGAGCAACCTATTAATACGACCTGCAATAGAGGCCGACTTGGCCAGCATCAATAACATTTACAATCATTATGTGCAGCACACCCACATTACTTTTGATATAGAGCCTTGGTCAGCTCAAAAGCGCTTAGCCTGGTTTGCTCAATTTAATGGCACCCGCTACCAACTGTGGGTTGCAGAAGTAGATGAACAGATTCAGGCATTTGTGTATACAGGTCAATTTCGCGCTAAAGCAGCCTACGATAGCGCTGCAGAAGTAACTATATATGCTCACCACCAGCTACAAACCACAGGTGTAGGCACGGCCTTATACGGCAAACTGCTGACAAACTTAGCTCACGCTGGACTGCACCGCTTGTATGCCGTCATCGCCCTACCTAACGATGTGTCTATTGGGTTACATAAAAAGCTAGGTTTTGAACAAGTAGGTCTGCTTAATGAGGTGGGAAGCAAGTTTGGTAAAAAAATCAACGTGGCAATGCTAGAAAAGAGGTTATAAACCCCTACTCTTGATCAGGCCCTTTGCCTTGGCCAAACAAGAACAAAAACATGCCAATAAACATGGTACTAAACAGCACAATGGTGAGGTAAATATCCCACCCAAAACCACAGGACGCCCTACCCATCACACCATCGACTAGTTGTAGATACCGGTCGCCACAATAGCCTTTAGCCAGCCCGTCCGACACCAACATAGTGGCTCTTTCAACCAGCATTAATCCACCGCTAATAATAAGCAGGCCGAGGGCAATGTTTTTGATCATGTTTGTATCCAACTAAAAAAATATCAGCCTAATTCTAACACTCCACTACCTTTTATGGCAGCCACAAAAAAGCCAGCTCTATGTAACACAAGAAGCTGGCTTTTTGTTTATGGCTTGATAGAGCCTATCATTAACCCTTAATGATGTTGTGCTCTGGGCCGAATGGGAACTTAGTGATGTTCTCCGCGCCTTCTTCACCAACAACAAGGATATCGTGCTCGCGGTACCCACCGGCACCAGCCATGCCTTCTGGCAACATGATCATTGGCTCGATTGAAACGACCATGCCCGGTTCAAGCACTGTGTCTACGTCTTCACGGAACTCAAGACCCGCTTCACGGCCGTAGTAGTGGCTCAACGTACCGAACGAGTGGCCGTAACCAAAGGTGCGATGCTGTAGCACGTCGTGCTCGGCAAAGATTTCGTTCAATTCGTGGGCTACATCGCTGCACTTAACACCTGGCTTAACCAACTCTAGACCACGACGATGAACCTTACAGTTGATTTCCCACAATTCTAGATGACGGTCGCTGGCGTACTCAGAGAACAAAGTACGCTCAAGCGCCGTGTAGTAACCAGCAATCATTGGGAAGCAGTTAAGGCTTAAGATGTCGCCAGCTTCAATCTTGCGGCTAGTTACTGGGTTGTGAGCACCGTCAGTGTTCATACCAGACTGGAACCAGACCCAAGTGTCCATCAACTCTCCGTCTGGGAAAGTCTTAGCAATTTCGCGGATCATCGCTTGAGTACCGGCCAAGGCCACTTCGTACTCAGGCACGCCTACAGCAATGGCATCACGAATGGCTGCACCGCCGATGTCGCCAATACGCGAACCATGCTTGATGACTTCAATCTCTTCGGCAGACTTGATCATGCGCATTTGCATGGTTGGCACACCAATGTCAGCAAACTCAGACGTTGGGAAGGTTTGCTTCATGATGTCCATGGTCGCCAAAGGCATATGATCGTATTCAACAGCAATGCGGCTGCCTGGCTTAATTAGGTTCTTAAGAGCAACAAAGAAGTTGCCTTTCTGCCAATCGGTGTAAACCACGTTGTCGCCTAACTGGTTACGACGGAATGGCTGGCCACCGTCGATGTTAGCAGTTACAGTGGTGTAGTTGTCTTGGGTTACCACTAGGCCGTAGTCACGACCAAAACGACAATAAACGAAATCTGAGAAGTAGTTAATGTTGTGGTAAGAGGTCATTACCACGGCATCCACATTGGCTGACGCCATATGAGCACGTAATTTAGCCAGACGGTTGCTTAGTTCTTGCTTAGAAAAAGTGGCAACCACTTTTTGGCCATTCGGAATTTCGATGGTACGAGGCATGTTGGTTGGGCTAAATTTTTGCATGGCATTCACCTATTGGTTACACATATAGTGATTAATATATTGACCCCTAGAACATGGCCTAGGCGGTACAGGAACGGGGGCATTTTAGGTTTTATATAAGCATTAGTAAAATAAATAGTTTAAATAAGATCATTAATTATATTTATATATAGGCCAAAATTACCGCCAAATTACTCAGTCGATCGGTTTTAATGCCATGCATCAGCTGTTGTTACCTCCGACCCAATCAAAGCCTTGCATTGTGCCCTTCGATTAGCCATATTGTGCATTATTCCGAACACATTTAATTAGAGACCGCTGCGCCATGGCCAAAAACAAACTCATCGGTGATCCCGTAATCGTATCTATGTACGCCAACCAGTTTAGCTTTTTGGCGCGCCCACTGACACGAGACATGAGCCAAGGTTTTGATGCTGCCATAGTAGGCTTGCCTTTTGACCTTGCGACTACAGGCCGTGCCGGCACGCGTTCTGGCCCAACGGCCGTACGCCAAGCGAGCAGCAACGTGGGTTGGGAAGGCAGGCGCTGGCCCTGGTCTTTTGACGCCTTTAAATACCTAAAGGTGGCCGATTATGGAGATTTGGATTTTATCCCCGGTAGCCCAGATGACTTGAACCGAGAAATTGAACAGCATGCCCAGGCTATTATTTCTTCTGGCACGCGTATGTTAAGCATTGGTGGCGACCATTATGTGGCCTTACCCTTGATCAAAGCCCACGCCAAACACTACGGAAAAATGGCTTTAGTGCACTTTGATGCCCACACAGACACCTACCCTAACGATACCGAGATTGACCATGGCAGCATGTTTTATCACGCCCCTAAACAAGGTTTAATAGATGCTGACCATTCTATACAGGTGGGTATCCGCACTGAGTATAGGCCAGAAGACCATGAATTCAAAGTCATTGACGCAGCTACTGCAAATGACATGAGTGCTGATGACATCGTTGCTTCGATTATAAAAAGAGTGGGCGACCTGCCAGTATATTTAACCTTTGATATCGACTGTTTAGACCCAGCCTACGCACCCGGCACCGGTACCCCAGTGGTTGGCGGGTTAACCACCGACAAAGCGTTAAAAATTATCCGTGGTTTAAAAGACGTTAATATCGTTGGTTTTGATCTGGTGGAAGTGAACCCAGCGTATGATCATGCCGACATCACGGCGCTCGCCGGCGCCACCATTCTGCTTGAGTTCTTATATATTTTGGCTCATCAGAAAAGAAACTCCATTACGCCGGCCTAAGCGTCCTACTAGCGTAGGCTTCTCGTCTTACCGGCGTAGATTTTTCGTCTTACCGGCGTAGGCCGGTATCTAGATTCTGACCTTCGTCAGAATAACAGTTGTATGCGTCAGAATGACAGTTTTAGTCGTCAGAATGACTGTTATTTAAGCCAAGGATTATTGCTTTTTGGTGCAACCTTAGGCGCTTCGGGTACAACAGGTTGAGGGTCCGGTGCGGCTTCTAGTGCGGCTGCAGCGGCAATATCTAATGCCATCTGGGCTTCTGCGCGCAGCTTTTCTTCTCGCTCTGCTTCAAGTTGGTCTTGCTCTGCAAGGGTAATGGCATCCATGTCGTATACAAACGAGCCTACGTATTGCACATAGTCGTCCTCATGAATTTTGGTGATTTTATTGCGGTATTCAAAATCAAATAACAAGATAATCCAGCTCACCTCTGAGTGCCCCATCTTGTTTATTTTGTGAATAATACCGTCACCATAGCCACTTGAATAGGAGCAGTCTTCAATAATACGTTTAACCAATGCCGTGCCACTTGCCACACCATTGGTCTCCATGTTTTCATGGTCGTATTGGCTGATGTTAAAATTTTGTGCCCAGGCATCTAGGCCTTGATCATCTTCTTCAAAATAACTATCGGGTATGGTGTCGTAACTGAGCGTAGAACACCAAACCGACACTTTGCCGTGCTTTTCAAAGCTCGGTAGCGCGTTACTGTCGGATGAAGTGGTTAATGAAGTCATGCGGAAACCTAAATATGAGGACGGGTATGTATTGCGGAAAAGTACCACAAACGCCCTAACCCTTCAACGATCTTTACTTTTATAAAGGACTTTCAGTGCAACAATACCTCGACCTATTCCAACAACTTGCATTGCAACACTGCCAACAAAACCGCTCTGTAAGTGAGCCTATGCAGGCTTCACAATTGCAACAGATGATCGATGTCAGCTTAGGCGCAGACGGCGCAGAACTAGAAGACTTAAAACAAGCTGCGGGGCAGTATTTGAGGTTTCAGCCTGACAGTGCACAGGTGGATTTCTTTAAGTTGCTTTATTCTGGCCGCAACAACCCGGCGTTGCTGGGCGACTGGGTGGCAAGTTTAGGCAATGCCAACATGCATACCTTTCAGGTGAGCCCGGTGGCAACCCTTATGGAGCTGGAACTCATTGAACAATGGAACCGCTTGGTCGGGTTTACTTCACACCTACAAAGCGGCGATGGCGTCATGGTATCCGGCGGCAGCCAAGCCAACCTAATTGCTATGATGATGGCACGTCATCGAGCCGTGCCAGACATAAAAGCCAAAGGCTTAACAGGCCAAATCTTAGTGGCCTTTGTGTCAGATCAAGCCCATTATTCGGCCCAAAAAGCCGCCAACTTACTCGGTATAGGCACCGACAACCTCATTGCCGTAGCGTCAGACGCGCAAGGTAGGCTCTGTCCTAAAGCACTCGCCATCGCCATCAAGACCAGTCTTGAGCAGGGCCATCTGCCGTTTTTTATTGGTCTCACGGCAGGCACGACGGTATTGGGTGCGTTTGACCCTGTGAGAGAATGCCGGGCCATTGCCGACCAACATGATATTTGGTTACATATCGACGGTGCTTGGGGCGCTCCGGTGTTATTTTCTCAACAGCATCGCCACTTACTCAAAGGCAGTGAACTCGCAGATTCTTTTGCATGGGATGCCCACAAACTGATGAATGTACCGATCACAGCGGCGGTTATTTTAACCCGCCATCAAGGCATGTTAGAACAAGCCTGCGGTGGTGGTGGTGGTGATTATTTATTCCATAGTGATGAAAACGCGGCCTATAATTTGGGCCAGAAGTCCATTCAATGTGGCCGTAGAGCGGATGCATTAAAAGTGTGGTTAAGCTGGAAAGCCGTTGGCAGCAACGGTTTTGAAGACAAGGTAAACCGCTTGCAGGAATTAAAGCAACACTGTGTAGACGCCATCAACACCTCTGATCGCTTGCACATGATTGGCCCAGCAGTGTACCTCAACGTGTTATTTCAATACCGTCCAGCCACAACCATGACCGAAACACAGCTGAGAGAGCTCAATATTGCTGTGTGTAAACACATGCAAGCCCAAGGGTGTGCCTATGTTGATTACGCCAAATACCAAGGTAAAACTGGCATTAGACTCATACTGGCCAATGATGAAACGCAATATAAAGACATACAGCGCTTGTTAGATCATTGTTTACAATTTGGCGATGAGCTAACAGACGTTAGCTCAAACAACTAACTGGGCGTTTTCCATATATGGCTGTTGACTGCACTCGGCTTTGGCGTTGCTGCAACTGACGGCTCGGCAGGTGCTCGAGAGGACGTATTAAACTGAGGTTTAAGGGGTTTGCCACGGATAATGGCATACACATACAACGACTCTACTTTATCTCTAGCCCATTGGGTTTTACGCAAAAATTTGAGGCTAGACTTAACCGTAGGGTTAGAACGAAAACAGTTGATATTGACCTGTTCTGCAAGCGTTTCCCAGCCAAATGTGTCCACTAGGTCGGTTACAACTTGCTCAAGTTTTACGCCGTGTAGCGGGTTACGGGGTTGGTCATTACTCATAATTGTTGTGCCTGTCTATATTTTGTTAGCGAAAATAGTAAACCACCCAATATCAGGTAGACCATACACAGTGCCAAGGCATTGATGATGGTTTGACTGTAGCCGATTTGTGAAACATTGATAAAATAATAGGGGTAAGTGTCGCCCAGTAAACCCCGAATTAACACATACACAAAATACCCCAGCGGGTATATAGTCCAGCGTATGGGGTCCAACTTATGTAAGGGCAGTCGAGGCGGGAACACGATCCAAAACAGCACCAAACTAACCGGCGTAATATAGTGCAATAAGTAATCCGCAACCAGTTGTAACCCTTCGGGGTGCCAAACATGGCGTAATAAAACGTGATAGGCCAAGCCAACAAATAATATCGCCGTTACCGCACACCCCATCACCACCGGTGTTGAAAACCATTGACCCAATTTTGACTGCCTAAAAAGGCATGGCACGGTAGCCACCAAGGCCACAAATATATTAGTCAATATGGTGAAGTAAGCAAAATACCTCACTAAACCATTAATCACACCCCTGCCGTCTAGCACTGCGTTAGACAAAGAAATATACAATTGTAATAAGACACCGCACCAGGCCAAAACGGCCACTATAACTACGGCTTTTTGAGCCGCTTTTTGGGTATTCATAATTTGCTTCACATCACTCTTAAGGCGCTATATTATCACCAACGTTAGGCCCCTAACCACTGGTATTACTCCTGCCTGAGGCCAGACACTTGCCAACGTCAGCTATGAAGTGGCGTAAAAACCTATCAACAAAGGTTCAACTTTCGTCCATAAACTGTGCCTGTGCGACGCCAACTATCGTTATTTTGTCATTCAGGCTTTTTTTCGGCAATACCTGCTTTTCCTGTCTATAGTTAATCCGTATAATCACGCCAATATGAAGCCGTCCCTTGCGCCGGTTTTGTTGCAACTAACCATAATTAAAATAACGATACGTGTTGGCCTATTCGCTTACCTGCTTAAAGGCCCAACCTAGACACTCTGCAGACAACGGGATCACACATGATCAAAGTCGAATCAGTGAGTAAACGTTTTGGTGGCGTACATGCCGTCAATAACGCCTCCATCGAAATCGCCAAAGGCTCCATCACTGGACTCATCGGCCCTAACGGGGCTGGTAAAACCACTCTTTTTAACATGATTGCTGGTAACTTAGCACCAACATCGGGGCACATTTACCTTGATGGTGAAGATGTCACCGGCGTACCCCCCTATGAATTATTTCATAAGGGATTGCTACGCACTTTCCAAATCGCCCATGAGTTTGGCACCTTAACGGTGCTAGAAAACTTAATGATGGTACCTTCGCAGCAAGCAGGGGAAAACCTCATGGACGCTTGGTTCCGCCCCTCTATGGTGCGAGAACAAGAAAACAAGGTACGCGAAAAGGCCATGGAAGTGATCGACTTCCTTAACTTAGGTCATGTGGCTCAAGAGCTTGCTGGCAATCTTTCTGGCGGCCAAAAGAAGCTACTTGAACTAGGCCGCACCATGATGGTCGATGCCAAAGTGGTATTGCTAGACGAAGTAGGCGCTGGCGTTAACCGCTCCCTATTACGTGAAATTGGAGAAGCCATCGTCCGTTTGAACCAAGAAAAGGGTTATACCTTTTGTATGATTGAACACGACATGGACTTTATTGGCCGTTTGTGTGACCCCGTAATCGTCATGGCCGAAGGCGCAGTATTAGCCCAAGGCACAGCGGCAGAAGTAATTGCCAACGAGGCCGTCATTGAAGCTTACTTAGGCACTGGCCTTAAAAACAAGCCGGAGGCTAAAGCATGAGCTATCTAATTGCAGATCAGTTGCGCGGTGGCTACGGCGGCGCAGACATCCTTAATGGCTGTTCTTTGTCGGTAGACAAAGGTGAAGTGGCCGTGATTGTTGGCCCCAACGGTGCAGGCAAGTCCACCGCCATGAAAGCCTTATTAGGCATGCTAGACCTACGCGAAGGCAGCGTAACCCTAGGTGGCAAAGACATTACTCACATGTCTCCCCAAGACCGCGTAGGCCAAGGCATTGCCTTTGTACCTCAGACCCATAACGTGTTTGCGGGCATGACGGTAGAAGAAAATCTAGAAATGGGTGCCTTTCTACGCAACGACGACATTACTGGCACTATGGAGCAAATCTACGACCTGTTCCCTATTTTAAAAGAGAAGCGTCGCCAAAATGCGGGCGAACTTTCCGGTGGTCAGCGTCAGCAAGTTGCTGTAGGCCGCGCCATGATGACTCAGCCAAGCGTACTCATGCTGGATGAGCCTACCGCAGGTGTGTCGCCGATTGTAATGGACGAATTGTTTGACCGTATCTTAGAAGTAAAACAACAGGGCATTGCCGTGTTAATGGTTGAACAAAACGCCGCCCAAGCCCTAAACATTGCCGACAAAGGTTATGTACTGGTTTCAGGCGCTAACAAACATACGGGCAGTGGTGAAGAACTACTGGCTGATCCTGTGGTGCGTCGCACCTTCTTGGGGGGTTAATCTAATGCCAGAATTTGTAGATATTTTAAACGCCATTGTATTATTTTCAAACTTTGTGCTAGTTCCTGCCATTTCTTATGGTGCCCAACTCGCACTAGGTGCGCTGGGCGTAACTTTAGTTTATAGCATCCTGCGTTTTTCCAACTTTGCCCACGGCGACTTAATGGCATTTGGCACCATGTCAGTGATTCTAATAACCTGGGGATTTCAATCCATGGGCATAAGCTTTGGCCCATTACCTACGGCATTGCTGGCCCTGCCCTTTGGCATTTTATGTGCCATAGGCCTGAGTTTAATGTTTGATAAAACCGTGTATAAGTTTTACAGGGTTAAAAAAAGCGCGCCAGTGATCTTTGTGATCGTCTCCACTGGTGTAATGTTTATGACAAACGCCATCGTGCGCTTCATCATTGGGCCAAGTGACCAACGCTTTATGGACGGCACTAAGTTCATTTTTCGCCCCCGTGAATTTAAAGAGTTCACCGGTTTAAGCGAAGGCTTGGCACTAAAATCTACCCAAGTACTGACGTTAACTGTGGCGATTATTGCCGTAGCAGCTTTGTTCTACTTTTTGCAAAAAACCCGTACCGGCAAAGCCATGCGAGCGTTTTCTGACAACGAAGACTTAGCCCTACTGTCTGGCATCAACCCAGACCGAGTCGTACTCATCACTTGGATCATTGTTGCGGCCCTAGCCACAACTGCTGGTACTTTGTATGGCCTAGACAAGAGCTTTAAACCGTTTACCTACTTTATGCTACTGCTGCCAATGTTTGCGGCGGCTATTGTAGGAGGTATAGGCAGCCCTATAGGCGCCGTGGTGGGTGGTTTTGTGATTGCCTTCTCAGAAGTCATTGTCACCTACGCTTACAAAAAATTCTTCATCTACCTAATGCCTGAATCGTTAGAACCTTCTGGCCTGATGCAGTTCTTATCCACCGATTATAAGTTTGCCGTGTCCTTTATCATCCTTGTGGTGGTGCTGTTAATGCGTCCAACAGGTATCTTTAAGGGGCAATCGATCTAATGAATGCACTATTGAGTCAACAAAATCGCGCGCCCTTAGCTTTTTCTTTGATGGCGTTACTTCTCATTGCCGTGGGTATGGGCCAGTCTTGGCCGTTTGCTCTGGCCATTATTAACCTATGCCTTATTTCTGCCATTATGTCTTTAGGTGTTAACATTCAGTGGGGTTATGCTGGGCTGCTTAACTTAGGCGTTATGGGTTTTACTGCTCTAGGAGGCGTGGCCGCGGTACTTATCTCCGAAGCACCTGTACTTGAAGCTTGGTCGGTAGGTGGCCAAGGCATGGTGGTCAGCTTCATTCTAGTAGTCATCACCATCGTGCTGGCGATATTAGTACACCGCAACATGACCAGTGGCTGGCCACGAAAAGCTGCCCTGTCGGTTTTATTTATAGGCGCTTATTTTACCATCAACCATTTTTACGAGCCTTCAGTACTGGCCATTGAAAACGTTAACCCAGCCACCATGGGCTTTTTAGGCGGTTTAGGTTTACCCATCATCTTCTCTTGGGTTGTAGGCGGAATAATGGCAGCAGGCGTGGCTTGGGTGATTGGTAAAATTACTTTAGGTTTACGGTCTGACTATTTGGCCATCGCTACCTTGGGTATTTCCGAAATCATCATTGCAGTGCTTAAAAACGAAGATTGGATCGCACGTGGCGTGAAGAACGTATCGGGACTAGACCGACGTCCGGTGCCCTACGAACTAGACCTTCAAACCAGCCCTTGGTTTATGGACATGATCGAATCCATGTTTAGCGGACGGTTAGCTCTGTTAAGTGACGTAGAACGGGTGACTGCCCTGAAGCAACTGATTATCCAAGGTTCCAGTGTATTTGTGAAGTTGTGTTACACAGGCCTATTCACGGTGGTATTGATCGCCATTTTAATGCTCAGCATTAAAGCCCTTAATTCACCTTGGGGCCGAATGATGCGTGCTATTCGTGACAACGAAGAAGCTGCAAACGCCATGGGTAAAAACGTTGTACGCCAGCACTTACAAGTGTTCGTATTGGGCAGTGCGGTAGTTGGTATCGCTGGTGCCATGTTGGTAACCATAGATGGCATGTTTATTCCTACCGCATACCAACCATTACGCTTTACTTTCTTGATCTGGCTAATGGTCGTTATCGGTGGCAGTGGTAATAACCTAGGTGCGGTATTCGGCGGCTTCTTTATCTGGTTTATGTGGATAGAAGCCGAACCTTTGTCCATGGCCTTTATGGATTTAGTGACCATGGGCATGGATCAAGCCAGCGACTTGCGTAACCATCTCCTTAAGAGTGCGCCCCACTTACGCTTGTTCATTATGGGTCTCACCTTGCTACTCACCATGCGCTTTATGCCTAAAGGCATTATTCCAGAAGAAACCCGCTTACACTCTGTGTAAGCGCCAGTCACCACCGTAGGTTACCGTCGCCCTGACGAAAGTCAGGGCCTTAGACAGATACCGGCATTCGCCGGTATGACTTAGCTATATTTTTACGAACCTAGCACGACTAGGTCAAAACCCTTCTTTTCGAACAATGTCACCCTGAACTTAATTCAGGGTCTAACTGCCCCAACACCCCAGTAAAGTCTTCGGCTAACGGCGCATCAATCACCAATAAGCTGCCATCCTTTTGTGTCAGGATCATTTGTGTACACGCCAACCACAAACGTCCCACGCCAAAATAACCCTCACAAGCACGATTCAACAAACCCTTGCCATGACGAGAATCACCCACGATCGGGTGGCCTATATGCTTTAAATGGCGCCTGAGTTGATGCTTGCGCCCGCTTACAGGCTGACACTGCATTAACGATAAACGCGTGGTCTCATAGCGGTCCACAGTCAACGGGATTTCAAACTCCTGTATACACTCCACATGGGTCAAGGCGGCTTTAGCTTCGCCATCACCTTTAACCCCTGCATAATCATCGGCCTCATCTTTTAACGCATGATCAATAGACATGTGCTTAGGCCCGTAACCCCGCACTAAGGCTAAGTAGGTTTTTTGAATCCGATGCTGTTGAAACTGCTGGCCATAAAAACTTGCGGCTTCTCTAGATAGCGCAAATAGCAAAACTCCAGAAGTCGGTTTATCTAACCGATGCAGAGGGTACACGTGCTGCCCAAGTTGATTGCGCAATTCTTGGACTGCAAACCTGGTTTCACGCTTGTCTATGGGACTGCGGTGCACCAATAAACCGCTGGGTTTATTTATAGCCACTAACTCCGCATCTTGATAAATGATCGACAGCATAGGCTGCAGATTTTCACACATAATAATTGACCCTATTTAAAACCAAAAAGCCCGCCTTAGAGTAATCTAAGGCGGGCTTTTTTAAGGCTTTAAGCTAGTGCTTAGTGAACCTTAACAGTAGTGAGTGCACCACCAGATACTTCTTGCTCTTTATAAGATCCAGCAGGGTCACCGTTCTCATCAAATTCTACGTTAGTAGCACCTTCGTAGTTAACCTGCCCGCCGTCTGCCAAGATCTGTAGACCTTTAGCCAATTCGCCAGGAAGGATGATTACGCCAGGAGCGTTAGCCACGTTGCTGATGTTAGCAACAATGCCCGCACGGTCAGCAGAACCAGCAGCTTGTATAGCAAGAGCTAACAATGCGCCAGCGTCATAGGATTGTGCAGCGTATGGAAGAGATCCGTCAAACCCAGCAGCAGCAGCTACGTCGTTAAACATTGCAGCGCCTTCAGACTCAGAACCAGGCAGTGTACCAAAGGTACCTTCAATGCCGCCGTCTACGTCTAGCAGAGAATCGCCGATCATGCCGTCTCCAAGAATAAATCGATCAAATGCGCCAGAATCCAAAGAGGCTTGAATGATGCCACGGCCGCCTTGGTCAATATAACCAAGAACCACCAACTCAGATGCGCCAGAAGCAGACAAAGCGCCAACTTCAGCAGAGTAGTCTGCTTTGCCATTTTCGTGTGCGGCTTCCATAGTGATGGTACCACCAGCGGCACGGTATGCAGTAGCAAATGCGTCTGCTAAGCCTTTACCATAGTCACCATTTTCATAAGTGAGCGCTACAGTGTCAATACCACGACCCAAAACGATGTCTGCCAATACAACACCCTGACGTGCGTCAGAAGGAGCAGTACGGAAGAATACGCCGTTGTCGTCGATGCTAGAAAGACCTGGAGAAGTAGCCGATGGAGAGATCATAGCAACACCGTTTGGCGCGCCTACGTTCTTGGCGATGGCACCGGTAACACCGGAACAGTCAGCACCCATGATGGCTACAACGTTGTCGGAGTTAACCAAACGTTCTGCAGCAGCGGTAGCAGCAGCAGCGTCTACACAAGTAGAGTCACCACGTACAGAAGTAATGCTTTCGCCACCAAGTAGCAAGCCAGAGTTAGACGCTTCGTTGAAAGCCAACTCAGCGCTGTCTGCCATTGCTGGAGTCAAAGATTCGATTGGACCAGTAAAGCCTAAGATAACACCAACTTTAATGTCTGCCTGAGCGGCGCCGGCGATTAACGATGCAGCTGCAGTAGCAAGAAGTGTCTTTTTAAATGTGTTTTGCATTAACGTATTCCTCTAGGAATTTTATATTTATATTATGGCATGGGTCACTTTCAACAAACGTTGAAGTAACCCGGTGTAGTCGTAAGCTAATTGGTAGAACGAAACTACTGCCGGTCGTCGTACGGCATATGTGCCGCAGCGAAGAGCCGAGTATATCCGCTAGTAATACTCTATATCAAACCCTATTTGCGACATCCAATTATAAAAAGTCACCTTTTGACACAAAAATCTCTATTTTGCCGTTAAAGCAGGTTTATTTCTAGACACTTAACACACAGCCAGATAACCTACTACACTTACACATTGTTTGATTAATTAGATAGAGACTCCCATGCCAATCCGTATTCCAGACGCCCTGCCTGCCACCAGTGTATTGCAACAGGAAAACGTGTTTGTAATGACGGAAACACAGGCATTAAAGCAAGATATTCGCCCGCTCAAGGTTATCATCCTCAACCTGATGCCCAAAAAGATCGAAACCGAAAACCAGATTATGCGCTTATTGTCTAACTCGCCGCTGCAAGTAGACATTGAACTGTTGCGTATCGACAACCGTACCAGCAAGAATACCCCGTCTAAACACTTGAATAGTTTCTACCGTAATTTTGAGCAGATCAAACAGCACAATTACGACGGCCTAATTATTACCGGTGCACCCTTAGGTTTAGTGGCCTTTGAAGATGTTGTTTATTGGCCCCAAGTGGATGAAATCATTCAATGGTCGCGCACCCACGTGACCTCAACCTTATTTTTATGCTGGGCCGCACAAGCTGGGCTCAAGTCTTTATATGGTTTACCCAAACAAACCCGTTCACAAAAACTATCGGGCATCTATCGCCAAAACGTTAACCCGGGGCATGACGCCCTCACCCGTGGATTTGACGATCACTTTTTGGCGCCACAATCACGTACGGCAGACTTCCCAGTAGACTACATCCAAGCCAACACCGACCTCACTGTGTTAGCCCAATCCGACGCCTCCGGCGCTTACTTGATGACCAGTGAAGACCGCCGCCAGGTGTATATTACCGGTCACCCAGAATACGGCGCCCACACCTTGGCCGACGAGTATCATCGAGACCAAGCCGCAGGCTTGAACCCCATGTTACCGATTAACTATTTTCCCAACGATGACGTCACCGCCACGCCAAGGGCAACATGGCGCAGCCATGGGCATCTGTTTTTTAGCAACTGGCTTAACTACTGTGTTTATCAAGCAACGCCGTTTGATTTAAAAGACATGCTACCCACGCTCGATTGAAGCACCACGTCCTGAGATGCCGGCCTACGCCGGCATGACGAGTGTAAGTGTATGTCGTCCCAAGGTGGCCGAGGTACCACCGGTACCTGCACTCATTACAAGGGTATAAGGAACAGGGTGCGTTTCACTGGCCATTTGATTAAAAATACTTTCTGCAATGTTGTTATTGCCCCGCCAGTCCGTCGCACGTTCGGCGTACATAAACTGATCCATAAAATAGCCGTTATGCTCGGCCGTCAGAGCCACCGCTACATCATGCATTTGAGTGGCACTGTCCACATAATGACAACGGCCACCAAAACGTTCGATTTGAGCGATTTTTTGCGCTGACGTAGAACGCGGCATTACCGCCACAAAAGGCACCCCCACTAGACGTGCTAAATATGCCTAGAGACAGCGGTACTGCCCGAAGAGGCTTCTACTACGGTGGTGGTTGAGGTTATTTTGCCATTACATAAGGCGTACAAAAACAGTGAGCGCGCTAATCTATGTTTTAGACTACCCGTTGGATGTGTGCTTTCGTCCTTTAAATACAGATCAATTTGATCAAAACCTGGCATATCTAACTTAATCAAATGACTATCGGCCGAGCGCTGATAATCGGCGTTAATGGCAGCAATGGCCTGAGTGGTCCACAATCTCACGGGTACTCCTCTAAGTAGTACTAAATAACGTCAATGCGGCCATCATGGGCGGCTCGGGCTTTACGGCTCAGTTTAAGTTCACGCCAAGAAACATACGCGCCACTTAAACAAATAATAGCAATACCTAGCCACACGTACGCATCTGGGAAAAAACCAAACACCAGGTAGCTAATGCCGGTGGCAGCAACAATTTCAAAATAGTTAAACGGGCTCAATTGAGATGCCGTGGCGTACTCGCAGGCCATTATAATCAAGTAATGCCCTATGGCGGCAAACAACCCCATACTGGCCATCATGGCCACGGCCGTTAAATCGGGGGTTTGCCATACACTCGCTACAAAGGGTGTCAGCACCAGTATGCCGCCTATGGCAGTATAGAACAACGTTAGCAGGGGTTCGCCGGTGGCACGCAAGCGCCGCGTGAACATAATGTAAAAGGCGTAACCCACACCTGCCACTAGGGCCCACAATACACTGGGGTTAAAGGCGTCTGAACTCGGCCTAAGCACCACCATAACACCTACAAACCCACACACCACTGCAACACCTCTAGGCCAATCGAATGATTCACCTAACCAAAAGGGTGCAATCACAGCCACTATGAGAGGCGACACAAACAATAGAGTTAATGAGGTCGGAATGGGGTTGTCTCTAATGGCCAAAAAGAACGCCAAGGTAGTAACGGTCAGCATTAAGCTACGTAAAAACTGATACCCCGGTTGCTGCGGCAAACGCCACCACACTGTGCCTTTCCACATCAGTATAGGCAACAACCACAAACCATGAAAAACAAACCGCGCCCAAGTGACTTGTAATACGGGGTAATCGGTTGACAATAACTTGGCAAACAAGTCCAGTACCGGCACCATCAACATGGCAGTGAGCATGAGTAGAATGCCCACTAGTGGGCGGTTAGAGGTCGATGGCATAGTGACAGATCCATATTTAAACAGCCATGAAAGGGGCACCACTTTAGCCCAACTAAAACTGCTTGCCTAGTACTTTAGTCTAGCACTAGAATGGGCCACTAAAACCGCTAACGACACCGACCATGGAATTCAACCACTTTTTATCCAGTTATTTGCCAGACCCCAGCATTGGTGGTCAGCAATTATTTAAAGACAAGCAAGACGCACGTCAAACTTTAGCTTTGGCCTATGAATACTTTAAACGTTTTGATAATGTTTATGGTGGCCTAGGCATTGTGCATAATGGCTGCATTGAAGCTTTGCGTAGGCCACAAACGATGGAAAAACTAGCTGTGTACGCCGACCTTGGTATCGACGAGGTCATTTGTAACCTTAACGTAGGTCGCAGCCAAAGTGATGCCCTAGCTGCCATGGAGCATATGGCAAAACAGGTCATACCTAATTCTTCACAACTCAATATAGCTTAAGGAAATTTTATGCCTCTAATTACCGTAGAAATGTTTGAAGGCCGCACTGTCGACCAAAAACGAGAGCTGGTCCGCGCCCTAACCGACACCTTCTGCGAGGTGGCCGGTGGCAGCCCAGCGGCTGTGCAAATCATGATTCGAGACGTTGCCAAATCAAACTGGGGCGCTGGTGGGGAATTATGCAGCGACAAGTTCCCCGACAAGCCGAACACCAATGACACAAAATAAATGCACGCCTTATGTGATTACCGAATTAGTAACTTAGCATTACGGCAACACCTGCAAGTGTCTCTGCAAGACGCCGAACCCTTACTTGATGCTTTGGTGGGACGCTGGTTTACCACAAGTTTCGCGGCCGCCAACGCCGACGTCATTGAGCGTCGAAAACAAGTCGCAATGCCTTTGTTGGCATTTTTTCAATCTTATGCTTGCCTAAGCAAAGGAGTCTAATGACTTTATTACGCCTATTATTAGCCACCACATTGGTCACCAACTTGGGTCTGAGTACCATAAGCCATAGTGCCGATAGCTTTAACATTCTGCTGTATCATCACATTAGCAGCACAGCGCCGCGCTCCACATCATTGTCGGCAGAAGAATTTGAGGGACATTTGCAGTACCTTAAAGACAACGAATATCATGTTGTCGCCTTGGGTGACGCGCTGAAAGCTGTACAAACGGCCCAGCCCTTGCCCAGTAAGTCTGTGGTTATTACCTTTGATGACGCCTGGCGAGACATCTATGAGCAAGGTTTACCGTTACTCAAAAAGTACGATTATCCCTTTACCGTGTTCGTAAATACGGATCCTGTAGACCAGCATAACCGCCACGCAATGACATGGGACATGCTGCGGGATTTAAAGCACCATAAAGGCAGCCTTGCTAACCACACCCGCGACCACGCCTACCTAGTGCGCAAACCAGAGTATGATGACGTTTGGCTCAGTGCGACTTTAGCTAACATTGACCATGCACAACAGCGTTTGGTAGAAGAGCTAGGCCCTACACCCAAGTGGCTGGCCTACCCATTTGGTGAATACAACAATGTCCTTAAGCAGGCCCTTAAAGAGCGTGGTTATACCGCCTTCGGCCAACAGTCTGGTGGCGTGGCTGCCTTTTCCGATTGGCAAGCCCTACCCCGTTTTCCAGCGGCGGGCCGTTATAGCAACTTAAAGACGCTAAAAACCAAACTCGCTTCACAGCCGTTTCCGGCCGATTATGCCGCCTTTGCAGAACCGGTAATACGTACGGATCACGGTCAAAACCAACAACCATTACTCACCGTCAATTTGACACAGGCACAACGACTGGGGGTGCGCCAACAGCTATCTTGCTTCATTGCTGGCAGTGCCAAAAAACCAATATGGTCAGACAAACTCAATTTTAATATTGCAGCCGACAATCCCATGGGCAAAGGTCGCAATCGTTACAATTGCACCGCGCCTATTTGGGGTCAAAAAAATTACTATTGGCTATCCCACCAGTGGCTGGTGTACGGTGGCGAAGCGCCCCCTAAGGAGTAATGTGTAGGCGCGGCCGCTGACTAATGTCGTACCCCGCAGCAAGGGTTTGCTTCTGCATCAAGGCGGTGGCTTCCAGAGCCGATTCTGGTAACACTTGCATACCGGTTAAGCCCAGCTCAGATTGCAAGCCCGCTAGTTCTGGCGCCTGCATGGCTCTGGATAGGCCGGTACGTAACTGGGCAATGGTTGCAGTGTCGGTTTGCATGCCGGTCACCCATGCATGGCCAAGGGTGGATTGTGTGGTACCAATGCTGCGTAATCCGGCCACCAACTGAGGTTGGTGCTGACAGACAAAATGATAGGTAATGCAGTCGATGGCCACCAAATCAACTTTGCCTTGCTGCAACCAGCGTATGCTTTGCAAATGTGAACCCGAGATCGCACAACTCGCCACCAACTGGTCTATCGCAACGCCGGTTTGCATCAAACTATGGTTTACAATGCCATAGCCTGATTGCGAGTCAGTGTCGTTAATGGCAACTCTGGCGTGGCGCAGATCACTTAATTGTTCCACAGCAGACCCATCGGCCACTAATAACAAGCTACAGTAGTCACTACCGCGCTGTAAGCTGGTAGAAAATTCGGGGCTCGCCACATATTGAACCTGGCCTTTAAGCTGGTCCACCAGCGGCAAGGCACAGACTTGGCTCAACAACAGCTCTGGATGACGCCAATGGGCCATATAATCTTCTGGCCAGCTGAGCTGCTCAGGCAACTTAGAGACCCCAGCTGCATGCATATATGGTATCACGGCCTGCCACCACGCCTGCCAAAGTGGCAACAGGGGGGCTTGATTGTACATAGCGAATGATACGTGCATGGTAGCGCTCAAAAGCCGCCCACTTTACCTTAAGCCGCGCCCATAGTCACTGTTACACACTGTATGTAGGCAATAGTATTCTAGCCTTGCAATACTTGATAATCATGATGGGCGTGATGCTGCACTCTAGGCGGCGCGGTCATGTTACTTTCGGTCACCAATTTAACGGCCTGAATGCTGCCATGGTAACTCAACCACATATGGGTTGATAACCATGCATTGCCTACCTCTCCACGCATGGCAAGGGGCAGTAGTTCATCAAGCTCTTCAACTGACATACGCGGGCCTAGGTAACAACTCTGGTACCACAACCTATCGACCTATTTTGGCTAAATATTAGCCTTTCACTCGCGCTTTACTTCTCCTTCAAGGTTTTCCTGCGCCGCCAAATAGAGTTCTTTTGAGCTATATTGGTGGCGTAGTGGTAACACCTTACAGCTTGGCTCGATTGCCTAACAGAGAGTTGAAAAAGCCATTAGGTCATGTCGCAACGCATCTAACGCTTCCTCGCTCCGCCATTAAATACCTCGCCCAAGGGACATAAGCGCCAAAGGATAACAAACCAGGTAAAAAGGCGAAGTATAGAAGTGTTGTATATGCCGCCAGTCTCCAGGTTGCGCATTAAAACAACTCATACATAGGTGCCCTTTTCTACTTCAGTGGTGAGCTAAAGCTTTAGCCTTTAGCAGCAATAATATTAGCCACGTTTACTACGTTCTCAGCCATACGTGCAGAAGCAGCATCAATCATCTTGCCGTCTAGTTGCGCAGCACCAAGACCTTTAGCATGGGCTTCTTCCAATGCCGCCAAAATGCCTTTAGCACGAGCAAGCTCAGCTGCTGGTGGAGAGAACACATCGTTGGCCAAAGCAATTTGAGATGGGTGGATGGCCCACTTACCTTCTAAGCCAAGCGCTGCTGCGCGCTTAGCCGCTAAGATGTACGAATCTGGATCACTAAAATCACCAAATGGGCCGTCGATAGCACGTAGGCCATACGCACGACAAGCCACAGTCATACGCGAAAGCGCCGCATGCCACTGGTCACCTGGGTAATCGGGGTTTAAACCACCGATAACAACAGTACGCGCACGGTTACTTGCAGCATAGTCGGCTACACCAAAGTGCATGGCTTCTAAACGCGGGCTAGCTTGGGCAATAGCTTCTACATTGGCCATACCTAACGCCGTTTCAATCAACGCTTCTAAACCAATTTTATGGGTAAAGCCTTTGGCTTGTTCAATTTGGTTACACATGGCTTCAACCATGTATAAGTCGGCCGGAACACCTACTTTTGGTACCAAAATGGTATCAAGATGCTGGCCAGCTTGTTCCAAAATCTCGACTACATCACGGTACATATAATGTGTATCTAGGCCGTTAATGCGAATACAAATGGTTTTGCCTTTGGCTTTCCAGTCGATGTCATTAAGGGCTTCGATGATATTTTTACGGGCAACAATTTTGTCCGACGGTGCTACGGCATCTTCTAAATCCAAAAACACATAGTCGGCAGCACTGTCGGCGGCTTTTTCGATCATGCTGGGGTTAGAACCTGGCACAGCCAGTTCACTACGTTGCAAGCGGGTTTTAACAGGTTGGTGGTTAGTATGACTCATAGCATTACCTTGTACTTGTACTTTTAATTGGAATAGGCGTAATAGAAACTGGGCCCACTATAACGACAGTTAGGAAACAAGGTCAATTGCCTAAACTGGGCGCATGCCAGCGTGGTCCAGAGGATTTGATCAGCTATATTTCCTAACTATCGGAAACATTCGCTTATAAAATAAGAATTTTACATATAAATCAATTGCTTAAACTATTCCTAAAGACAAAATAATGATTTTAAGTTCGTGCCAAAGCAAACAGTTTCAAGCCCCCAACTGTCTCGCAACGCGACTTAAATGTCGCCTTTTGAACGGTTCACCAGCAAGCAGCATAGGTCACTTCTCGATAACATTAAGAAACTTATTTCCTATGTTAGGACCCATCCTCGCTTTATGAACCGCCTACTAGTCTAGGATTTGTCTTTGCGTGGCAGGCGGCGCAGCAAACTGGAGGTATCCCAACGGTGTCCACCATGAGCCTGCACTTGTTCGTAGAAACCGTCTACCAATGCTGTGACGGGCAATTCCGAACCATTATCTTGGGCTTCTGCTAAACAAATGCTTAAGTCCTTACGCATCCAGTCAACCGCGAAACCAAACTCAAATTCATCATCCACCATGGTTTCACCACGGTTAGCCATTTGCCATGAGCCCGCGGCGCCGGCGCCAATCGCCCCCAAAGCTTGCTTGGCATCAAGGCCTGCATTAATCGCAAACGCCACGCCTTCTGATAACCCTTGAACCAAGCCAGCGATACATATTTGATTGACCATTTTTGTTAGCTGGCCATTGCCTACGGGTCCAAGGTGGGTAATGGTTTTAGCGTAGGCTTGCATCACCGGTTCGGCGCGATCAAAGTCCTCACTGCTGCCGCCGCACATAATGGCTAATGCGCCATTTTCTGCGCCAGCCTGGCCACCAGAAACCGGTGCATCAACAAACCCAACGCCTTGTTGAGCGGCGATTATGGCAATTTCTCGGGCCACTTGAGCCGACGCCGTGGTGTGGTCGACCAGCACTGATCCTGCCGACATACCCGCCAACACACCATG
This sequence comes from Oceanospirillaceae bacterium, assembly GCA_029938085.1. Classification (GTDB taxonomy): domain Bacteria; phylum Pseudomonadota; class Gammaproteobacteria; order Pseudomonadales; family Balneatricaceae; genus Njordibacter. The sequence goes on from JAPYOS010000004.1 coordinate 247,414, forward strand.
ATCACCATATACCACACTCCGTAAATCGTCGTCGTTACCCACACAAACAAATACCACGTCGGCTTCTAAGGCCGCCTCACAAGGAGTGATTCCGGTGCGTCCTGGGTATTGAGACTGCCACGCTTCGGCTTTAGCCATACTGCGGTTATACACGTATATTTCGTGACCTTGTGACGCGAGATGCCCAGCCATGGGATAACCCATAACGCCTAAACCAATAAATGCCACCTTGCTCATGTGTAATTCCTTTATGTTGGGTGATGCTGCAAAACTTATTGATACTATTAAAGGTCATCGCTTGTCCTAATACAAGGCTAATAACCATGTCTATATCGCAGCCAGCAGTGACGTGTTTAAACTCAATCATGCCGCCCCATCTGGGGCATATCAAATACGCTTGCGTTAGTCTTTTACGCAAGGCAAAATGCCGCCCATAATAATCATTTTTGAGAGTTTACAGCCCATGTCCCTACGCTTAGGCATCGACACTGGAGGCACCTACACAGATGCCGTCATTATTAATGAAAACAATGAAGTGTTAGCGGCAGTAAAAAGCCTCACCACGCGCCATAATTTAGCCATTGGTATTGGCGAATCCATTAATAAAGTGGCGACTGAATTTCTCAACGATATAGAAATGGTATCGTTATCTACCACCCTCACCACCAACGCTGTGGTTGAAGGCAACGGCGCACCGGTGTGTGCCTTAGTGGCAGGTTTGAGCGAGACCCAGGTAAAAAAGAGTGGTTTAGGCGAAATTATTGACGACACCATGATTATCCGCCTTGCCGGTGGCCACGACGCCTCGGGGCGACAAGTTAAACCGCTAGACTTAGAGGGCGCCAAGCAGGCCATCTTAGCCAACAAAGACAAAGTATCTGCCTTTTCTGTGTCGGCACAATTTGGTGTACGCAATCCGAGCCACGAAATTCAATTACAAAATTTAGTCACCGAATTAACCCATATGCCCGTCACCTGTGGTCACGAGTTAGCCACCAGTTTGGGCGCGCCAAGGCGAGCGCTTACGGCTACCCTTAACGCCCGCATGATTCCGTTTATTCAAGACCTCATTCAAGCGGTACAAGACATTCTATCGGGCCTGAATATTCAGGCGCCGTTAATGATTGTTAAAGGCGACGGTTCTATTGTTAATGCCGAAACCGCCTTGGTGCATCCTGTCACTACCATTTTATCTGGCCCTGCAGCCAGTGTGATTGGCGCCTGTGCCTTATCTGGCAGCCGTAACGCGATTATTGCCGACATGGGTGGCACCACCACAGACATTGCCATCGTCACCGATGGTCAGCCCGAGTTGGCCAGTGAAGGTGCCCGCGTAGGCGATTGGCAACCGATGGTAGAAACTGTAAAGGTGTATTCTATTGGTTTAGGGGGTGACAGCGAAGTACGCTTTTATGGCGGCAGTATTGCCTTAGGCCCTCGCCGTGTAGTACCTATGAGTTTGTTAGCGCAACAATATCCGCACATTTTAACCCGCATGCAAGCCCACTTAGACGATACCCCAACACCGCGCCATAACCGTTTTGTTACCCGCTTAGAACGTAACCAAGCCCTACTCAGCCAGCTCACACCCATCGAACATCAAGCGTGGGAAATGCTGGAACACGGCCCGGTGGAAATGGAGACTCTGGTATTTAAGGACCAAGACCTCGCTAAAGCAATGGCTCGACTCGAACGTAAAGGCATGGCCATCTATTCTGGTTTCACACCGTCAGATGCCGCCCACGTTCTAGGTAACAGTGACCATTGGAGTGTAGAAGGCGCAAACTTGGCGGCACAGATTTGGGCCCGCCAAATGCGCCATTTGTATGGTTTAGGTTCATGGGAAAAAGGCAATGCTAAAGAACCGGCTGAACGGGTATTTACGCTGATGAATGATGCCATTTGCCAGACCTTACTCGAGGCCGGTTTACACCAAGAAAACTTACTCAACGAAGCGCGTTCTAAACATTTGGCGACCTTAATGGGCAAACTGATCCTGAAAAACGGCAATAAAGACGATAAGGATGCGCTGTTTGGTATTAACTTCGCGCAAAGCCACCCATTAGTAGCCGTGGGTGCACCGGCAGCCACCTATTACCCACAAGTGGCCAAAAATCTTAACTTAGAACTCAAATTACCACAGTATGGCCATGTCGCTAATGCCATTGGTGCCGTTATGGGCAGCGTAGTACAACGTTCAGAAATCATCATCACTCAGCCTACACAAGGTATCTTCCGAATTTTCCATGGCGAAACGCCGTTTGACGTCACCGACTTACAACAGGCCTTTACCCAGGCCGAAGATATAGTACGCGTACAAGCTAATCAATTAGCGTTATCTGCCGGTGCCACCGACGTCGAGGTGCGCATTCGCCACGACAATAAACACGTGATATCAGAACTGGATGGTGAATTGTTTGTAGAAGCTAAAATTTGTGCCATTGCCACCGGCAAACCGGCACTAGAACTCACAGTCAGTGGCTAACTTGTGAATCTGCCTTTGCTAAAGGCTCAACTAGCACAACAGGGTTTGTGTATTTTGAGCCTTATCGACAAGCATGTGTCGGTACCGCAAGGCCACACGCTGATACTTGTTGGCCACGGTGCAAGGGGGTTTTGGCCCGTTTTTAAGCAAAGCCAAGAGTACTTAGATCAACAACCCGATCCTATCAACCGCTGGAGCCAACGGTTAGGCCAAAAATTAGCCACCACACTTCAGGGCAGCGCTCTATTCCCTTTCACTGGCCCGCCTTATCATCCATTTTTAACCTGGGCGCAAACCAACGGCGACAGCGCCCCGAGCCCACTGGGCCTGCATTTTCACCGGCAACACGGTTTGTGGCATGCCTATCGTTTTGGTCTCATAGTTAACACCAAAACCTTAGAACATCACGCCCATAACCCACCCCCACCAGCCCCTCGCCCTTGCACAGATTGCGCGCAACCCTGCATGACTAGCTGCCCGGTAGGAGCATTTAGTAGTGCAGGTTACGATGTTACGGGGTGTCGTACTTACGTGGCTCAGAATCCCAATTCGGGCTGCGCCCAAAGCGGCTGCATAGCAAGACTTGCGTGTCCGCATACCCCGCCCAACCTAGTTAGCTCATCCCACGGTGGCTATGAAGCGGCTCAGCACCAATACCACATGGCAGTGTTTGTCAAACAAGAGGGTTAAACGTCTTATAGCTAAGCCTTAGGCATAAGAGCGCTGGCAAACTGTTCGCCACACGCGAGCCAAGAGGCTAAGTCTTTATCTTCGGCCAAACCTTCAGCCGCTATCATCACCCAGCCGTTCATGGGTTTGCCGGTAAAATCGAACTCTTGGGCATAAGGCTGTGACAAGGCATCCGCATAATTGGGTGGCCCCACTCTCACTACCATGCCATCACCCATAACCCCGACACACATGTTGCCGGAAATCATAAACCCTAAACCACCAAACATTTTCTTTTCACTGGCGTAGGGGTGATCTTCCAACAGTTCCCTCACCCGTTGAGCGAGCCCTTCGTCAAAGGCCATTACTTAAAGATGTTCTCGCCCATTTGGTCGATACATTGTTTGGCTTTAAATAAGCTCAACTCATGGCCACCATCGGCACTGTAGGATTGATCGGCACGGATAAAGTGATGCTCTTGACCATTTTTACGTATCCAACCCTGCACTCGGAAGCTGCTGCCTTCCTTTAGCGGCTGAGTTTCTATACTAAACCCTTTATGCTCGTGATGCTGGCTGGTTTTAGAACCTTTGTTATCATCACCCTCTTCAATCGGCCGAAATAGAAATTCTTTGATACTCGATAATAAACCCATGACTTAAATCGCCTGCATGTAATTAATGATTAGCGTATGATTTTAAAGTAAACCTCGACAAAATTTAAGGCATAACCATGAATAAAGCCACCTTACGTAAAATTGACTATAAAAAAGAGTTGTCTAGCTTTTACAAAGTGAGCCCTAAACAAGTCAGTTTTGTAGACATCCCAAGCATGCAGTACCTGATGGTCGATGGCCAAGGCAACCCCAATGATCAGACCACCTTCGGCGCGGCCATAGAAACCTTATATGGCATGGCTTACACCCTTAAATTTATGCTAAAACAGGCCGCCGAGCCGTTCGACAGCGTAGTGATGCCATTAGAAGCGTTGTTTTGGGCCAAAGACCCCAGCGCTTTTGCCGAACAACGATATGATGAATGGCATTGGACCTTAATGATTTTACAGCCGCCTAGAGTGAGCCAAGCAGACTTTGCACAAGCCAAACAACAACTCGCGGCTAAAAAAGACCCCACATCACTTCATTTATGCCGTTTAGATAACTATACCGAGGGCCAGTGCGCCCAAATTCAACACCTAGGCCCTTACGACCAAGAAGGCCCTACAGTAGAGCGCTTACATGCCGCCATTTTAGCGCAAGGTCATCAATTGGCTGGTAAACACCACGAGATTTACCTTAGCGACCCTCGCCGCACGGCACCAGAAAAACTAAAAACGGTAATCCGTATGCCCTATAGCACTGACTAAATTTGCTTTTTTGGCATTGCTATATACAATAGGTATATAGTTGGATAATAGAGAGGACTTCATTGTGGATATAGGATCTGTTTACATCAACAACCGTACGCAAGCTGTGCGCCTGCCTGCTGCCACCCGTTTTCCAGACCAGGTAAACAAAGTCAATGTGCGCGTAGTGGGCAATGAACGAATTTTATCACCCGTTGACCAAACTTGGGATAGCTTCTTTAATGCGAGCGACGGCGTAAGTGAAGATTTTATGTCTACACGAGCAGACCAGTTTCAAGCAGACCGTGAACCCTTCTGATGCTGGGCTACATGCTCGACACTAACATTGTTATTTATGTTATTAAACGGCGGCCACAGTCGGCCTTAACCACATTTAATCGTTTGGCGGGTCAATTATGCATCAGCTCTATTACCTATGCTGAACTGACACATGGCGTACGAAAAAGTACACAAATCGACAACAATTTACGCCACTTAGAAGACTTTGTCAGTCGCTTAGAGATTTTGCCATATGCTGCAAAAGCGGCCTCCCATTATGGCGATATACGCGCTCACCTTGAACTCAAAGGCACCACTATCGGTGTCAACGACCTGCATATAGCGGGCCACGCACGTAGTGAGGGGCTAACTTTGGTAACCAACAACATACGAGAGTTTGAACGCGTGGAAGCGTTACGGCTAGAGAACTGGGTCGCTTAAGTTGGCTCAATAAACAAAAAAGCCCAGCATAAGCTGGGCTTTTTTGAAGCGCTGAGTTTACTTGAAGGCGAACTGCTTGCCTTCACGAATGCCACCTGCTGGCCAACGCTGAGTGACTGTCTTGCGACGAGTGTAGAAACGAATTGCATCTGGGCCATGTACACCCAAATCACCAAATAAAGAACGCTTCCAACCACCAAAGCTGTGGTAAGCCACTGGCACAGGTAAAGGTACGTTGATACCTACCATACCCACTTTAATGTTGTCGGAGAAATAACGTGCTGCTTCGCCGTCACGGGTAAAGATACAGGTACCGTTACCAAATTCATGATCATCAATTAATTGCATGGCTTCTTGCATAGTATCTACGCGCACAACACACAATACTGGGCCAAAGATTTCTTCTTTGTAAACCACCATGTCCTTAGTCACTCTATCAAACAAGCAACCGCCAACAAAGAAGCCATCTTCGTGGCCATCAACCACTAAGTCGCGGCCATCCACTACAAGTTCAGCGCCTTCAGTCACACCCTGAGTTACCAAACTACGCACGCGATCTAGGGACGCTTGAGTAATAAGAGGACCCATTTCGTTACTAACGTCTGTGCCGTTGCCCACTTTTAGAGCTTCTACTTGGGGCTTAAGCTTAGCCACTAGTTCGTCTGCAGCTTTATCGCCTACACAAACCGCAACCGAGATCGCCATGCAACGTTCGCCACAAGAACCGTATGCAGCTCCCATGAGGGCAGTTACGGCGTTATCCATGTCTGCATCAGGCATGATAATACCGTGGTTCTTAGCGCCGCCTAGGGCTTGTACACGCTTGCCGTTGGCCGTGCCAGTGGCATAGATGTATTCGGCAATAGGCGTAGAACCAACAAAGCTTACCGCTTGTACGCGCTGGTCTTCTAAAATAGTGTCTACAGCAAGCTTGTCGCCGTTGACAATGTTAAATACGCCATCAGGCAAACCTGCTTCTTTAAGCAGCTGACCAATAAGCATAGGTGCACTTGGGTCGCGTTCAGATGGCTTTAATACAAACGTATTACCGCAAATAATGGCCATGGGGAACATCCACATTGGCACCATCGCAGGGAAGTTAAATGGGGTAATACCAGCCACAACGCCTAAGGGTTGGAACTCAGACCAGCTATCGATGGCTGGGCCTACATTTTTGCTATGCTCGCCTTTTAACAAAGTAGGCGCGCCACAGGCAAACTCAACCACTTCAATACCACGAATCAATTCACCTTGGGCATCGTCTAATACTTTGCCGTGTTCGTTGGTTAAGGCTGCACAAATTTTGTCCGCATTGTCTTCTAACAATTGCTTAAAACGGAACATGATCTTTGCGCGTTTTTGTGGTGGCGTGTTACGCCAAGCTGGGTAAGCTTCTTGCGCCGCTGCGATAGCGTCTTCTACCGTAGCTTTACTGGCTAGAGCCACTTGACGAATAACGCCACCAGTGGCTGGGTTAAATACGTCTTGTACGCGGTCTGTATCGGCAACCATGGCGCCGTTAATAAAATGTCCTACAACTTGCATGTTCATTCCTCATTGCCCGTTTACGAGCTTGGTTGGGTGTTCTATAGGTTATGGTGCCCCAGACTCCGCTGGCTGTACCATTGATTAACTAGCTAACTGTGTGGCTTAATCTAAGCTCTGAATAGCGTCACCTAAGGCATTCACTAAACGCGTGATGTCTTCTTTTTCAGCCACAAAGTTTGGCCCTAACTGAATGGTATCACCGCCATAGCGCACATAAAAACCCAAATCCCAGGCTTTCATGGCAATTTCATAGGGCCGCCGTGCGGGTTCACCTGGATAGGCTTCAATGGTTAACGCGCCTGCTAAGCCATAGTTACGGATATCGCTGACGTAATTCAAGCCTTTTAAACTATGAATAGCATCTTCAAAGTGTGGCGCTAAGTCGGCCGCACGCTGTGCCATTTGATCATTTTCGAAGATATCCATCGCTGCCAAAGCTGCAGCACAGGCCACAGGATGCGCTGAATAGGTATAACCATGGGGAAATTCCACCATATACTCAGGACCACCGGCTGCCATAAAGGTTTGGTAAATTTCACTCTTAGCAACCACAGCGCCCATGGGTATAGCGCCGTTAGTCAAGCCTTTGGCAAGGTTCATAATATCGGGTACCACACCAAAAGCATCAGCACCAAAGGCGGCGCCAGCGCGGCCAAAACCGGTAATCACTTCATCAAAAATCAACAATATGTTGTGATCATCACAAATCTTGCGCAAGCGTTGCAAATAACCCTGTGGTGGCACCACTACGCCAGCAGAGCCCGCAAACGGCTCTACAATCACGGCGGCAATGTTAGAAGCATCATACAAGGCAATTTGTTCCAACAAATCATCTGCCAGCTCGGCGCCATGTTCAGGCAGACCTTTAGTAAAAGCGTTTTGTGGTAACAAGGTGTGGGCCAAATGGGCTGCATCTACGCCATCACCATACAATTTGCGGTTACCAGCGATGCCACCCACACTAATGCCGCCGTAGTTAACACCGTGATAACCCTTGCTGCGACCAATCAACTTGGTTTTGCTAGGCTGGCCGTTTTGACGCCAGTACGCCCGTGCCATTTTTAATGAGGTGTCGGCAGACTCCGAACCTGAGTTGGTAAAAAACACATAGTCCAAACCTTCTGGGGCCATTTTAGCCACTCGGTCAGCCAGTTCAAAGGCTTTGGGATGGCCAAACTGAAATGCTGGTGAGTAGTCCATTGATTGCATTTGTTTATGCACAGCTTCAGTAATTTCTGGGCGGTTGTGGCCAAAACCGCAACACCAAAGGCCCGACAAACCATCGTAAATACGGCGACCATCCGCAGTGATGTAATGGCTTTGTTCGGCCGATACAATCATGCGCGGGTTGTCTTTAAACTGGCGGTTGGCCGTAAACGGCATCCAGTGGGCTTCGAGCTGTTCGCGGCTTAGGCCACCGGTAAGAGATTCAAAACTCATGTGCTAACTCCATCATTATCAATACCGCCAGTTTAAGCTTGCATTTAGAACAGTTAAATATTAAGTTATTTACTTTTAAATAACCAATTAGTTAACTAAATAAATACCTAATTAGGTAGGATAAAACATGGTAAAAAAACTGGGTTTAAGCCGCGTGTCTGACATAGATTTGCGTTTATTGCGCATTTTCAAAGTCATCGTCGAAGCAGGCGGATTTGCCGCTGCAGAGGTCGAACTTAACATCAGCCGCGCAGCCATCAGCATGGCCATGGGCGATCTAGAAACGCGCATAGGCCTACGCCTTTGTCAGCGTGGTAGAGCCGGGTTTTCGGTGTCCGAAGCAGGCCAAGAAGTGTATCAAGCCATTTTGCAATTATTCGCTTCCATTGAAGGATTTCGAACCCAAGTTAACGCCCTGCACGACCAGTTACAAGGCGAACTCAACATCGGCATCGCCGACAACCTCGTGACTCTGCCCCACATGCGCATTACCAACGCCTTGCGGCAACTAAAACAACAAGGGTCTGATGTGACCATTAACATTAGTATGATGGCGCCACACAACATTGAGAAAGCCGTGTTAGATGGGCGCTTGCAGGTTGGTGTCATTCCAGAAGTACGGCGTTTGCCAGAGCTAGACTTTCAGCCGTTATACGAAGAGGAGTCGCGCCTGTATTGCAGTTTTCAACACCCGTTATTTAACCACGCAGAAAAACATCAGACCATTGAACAAGTGCCTGAGCATGATGCCGTGGCCCCTGCCTACGCACAAACAGCAGACACTCGACAGCACTACCAACAACTCAAAACCAGCTCTACCGCAACCGACCGTGAAGGCGTAGCGTTTTTAATACTCACCGGTTGTTATATTGGTTATTTACCCACCCACTACGCCACTCAATGGATCCAGCAGGATAAATTACGCGCCATTGCCCCAGGGCATTTTCATTTCACCACCAGTTATGGCGTGGTCACTCGACGTAGCAAACGCACCAACCCTGTGTTAGAGGGCTGGCTTAACGCGTTATGGCAGGACAACTAAAGTAGCGGGTTACAATATTGGCAACTGCGCGGCAGCCCGAGTAGACAACCACTGTGCGCCGTCTTCGGTGATCACAATATTCTCTTCGTGGACCATTTGTTTAACCTCGCCTTTGCCATTGGCGTAAGACATACCCGGCTCCAACGTCATGACCATACCCACTTCCAACACGGTGTCGTCGGTGGCGGTATTTGACGGCCATTCGGTAAGGTCTGAGCCTAAACCATGACCTAAGCGCCCCACATCATTCCCTAATGCGCCACCTGCATGCATGATGGGCCACATAGCGCGGTAAAGGTCACTGGTGGTATTACCGGGCTTCGCGGCAGCAAAGCCTGCTTCAGTGGCATCATACACTGTGGTATACGCGTCTTTAGTGGCTTGAGAGCAATCGCCAAAACTCCAGTTGCGATCAAAATCACAAAAGTAACCTTGCCATACGGTGCCGGTATCGATGATTAATAGATTGCCCTCATCAATCACCCGGTCTGTAGGCCCCATGATGATGTCATCATAACCATCGGCACCGGATGAAGACACGATAAACGGCGAATGGTCGGCACCTTGGCGCAACAACTCCATTCTAAATTCGGCCACCACTTCACGCTCGGTCATGCCGACGCGTGCAAAACTAGGTAGTTGAGCAAAGGCCTTGGAGGCAATACCACACACGTGAGCCGCACGGTCTATTTCTGCAGTGGATTTAATACTGCGCAAATGCAATACCTCACGGCTAACATCCACCAGCTCAAAACCACTTGATGCATACAAAGATTGCACCTGACTTTGGGGCATGCGTAGGTGTGTTTCTCGACCCAAGGTCATACCTAAGCGACCAAATCGCTTGGGCAGCTCAGCTAAGGTTTGATTAAGTAAACTCACGCCATCGTCTGCTGGAAATGGCGACGGCCAAGTACGCACATCGTCCACCCAGGTATTGCTCATACCCACCACACCGATGGTTGGAATAACGGCAATAGGTTTACCGGTGGCAGGCAGAAGTAAAAACCAAGGCCGCGTAGGGCTTTGCCAAAACTGGGTGAAATAACCGGAAAAATAGCGCACGTTGGTTTCTGTGGTTAACAACACGGCATCTAGCTGTTGTTCACGCATCATGGTTTGTGCGCGCGCCATGCGCTGCTCAAATTCTGCCAGCACAAAGTCTCGCTGTGGGATTTGGCTAAGTTGATATTGGCTCATGAGCTGATACCAAACACCAAGCTTTGATACAGCTCTGGGTCCGTTGCGCCTTCGGTACCTAGTACCAATACTCGGCTTTGCTCATCCAAACCTAAGTCTGAGCGCCATTGGTTGTTGCCTGCAGCCACCAACGCGGCGGCAAGCCCTGCTACCGCAGATTCACCGGCTTCTATACTTGGGCTATGTTGTTGCAATGAAATCATACTCGGTGCAATCGCATCTTCACTTAAGGTAATAAAATCGTCTGCCCCTTGGGCCAAAATTTGCCAGGCAATTTGTGACACTTCGCCACAAGCAAGACCCGCCATTAACGTGTCTAGGTCACCTTCGACCACCCGTAACTCACCCGCTTTAGCACTTTCTTGTAAACAGTTGGCTTGCTCTGGTTCTACAATCACAAACCGCGGCCGTTGCTGACCCCATAAATCCCAAAAATAGCCACACACGGCGGCCGCTAATCCACCCACGCCTGCCTGTACAAAAACGTGGGTAGGCACATCACCTTTTAGTTGCTGCACAATTTCTGCCAACATTACCGTGTAACCTAAGGCAACGTTAGCTGGAATTTCTGTGTAACCCGGGTAACTAGTATCAGAAATAATAACCCGACCATGCTGCTTGGCATCACTGGCTGCTTGCTTAACAGAGTCGTCGTAATTGCCCGTAATGCGAATCACCTGGGCCGCGTAGGCCTCCATCGCTGCCTGACGGCCTGGGGACACGTCACGGTGAATATAAATAATGCATTGACAACCAAACATTTGCGCGCCCCATGCCACAGACCGTCCATGATTGCCATCGGTAGCACAACTCACTACTACGTCTTGTAATTGCGCCTTAAACTGACCAGAGAGCAACTCTTCCATGGTTGGTTCTACGCCATTGAGTTGGGCTAAATGTTGCTGTAAAAAACGCGTTACGGCGTAAGCGCCGCCCAAGGCCTTAAAACTTTTTAGCCCAAATCGAGTACTTTCGTCTTTATAATATACCTTAGCGATATTGGCCGACGCGGCCATGGTATCCAGTTGTTGTAACGCCGTAGCCTGGTAATTCGGCCAGCTAGAGATGGTGCTCAATGCGTTATCTGCTCGAGCCACACTCAAAATGTCTTGACGCGCAGCGCCATAAGCCAACTGTTTGTCAGCCAAGGGGTTATGAAAGCAGTCCAAACGGCCTGGGTGAGTGATGGACATAAATACAACTCCAAAAAATTAAGTTTTAGGCCAAACGGCCTGAGCCACTCCGGTAGCAATAAGGGCAATACCTGCTAACCCCTGCCAACCAATCGCTTCTCCAAATAAAAACCACGCTTGTAACGCCACCGCTGGCGGTACCAAGTAAAACAAACTACCGACCTTAGTGGCTGCGCCTTGACGCATCATGATCATTAACAACAACACGGCGCCAATCGATAACGCCAATACCTGCCAAGTCAGGCTGACTATAAATTGCCACTGCCAATCGACCTTGCGAGTTTCAAAAGTAAACGCAATAACCAAACTAAACACCAAAGCAGCGGCATACTGAAGCCATATTGAGGTTAGATGGTCGACACCGTGACAGTATTTCTTTTGATATAAGGTACCAAACGAAATGCCTATTAAAGCGCCACCAACAAGCACGGGGGCCCAACCAGAAAAACCATTAAATATGCTGCCTGCATCTAGCGCAAACTGCTCACCTAACACTAGATAAAGCCCAGCTAAACCCATGACCAAACCAAGCCACTGACGCTTACTCACTGTTTCGCCCAACATAAGCCCAGCAAACAAAGCCATCGTTAGAGGCTGCAAGCCAATAACCATGGCACTCAGGCCCGCGGGCATACCCATGGATATGGCTTGAAAAATGCCCCCTAGATATACACCATGGAGCAACAAGCCCACAACCATGCAATGCACAGCTAAACGCCATGTGGAGGGCCACCGGCTAGCCATAAACTTAGTAATGAGCCATAACACCACCAAGGCCAAAGCGAAGCGGTAACTCAGCAAAGTGAAGGGCTCGGCAAAAGGTCGGCCCAACTTTGCGACTAAAAACCCCGTACTCCACACCCACACAAATATAAAAGGCATCAAGCGTACAAAAGGTGTAGATAGGGTGAGTGACATAATAATAATTTCTATAAAGATTCAGCCCGCATATTGGCACAAATCAAATGCCGGATACCAGCCAAATATCGCGAAGCCCATAGGTTATCAGGATTGGTTGTCTTAGATTGGTCAATATTAGCTACAAAAATGAATATTTTTATCGCAACTTAGCATGACTATGAGGTGACCAAGGCAATATACTCATGTGGGCCAATTTACCCAGCATTGAGCAAGCAGGTATTTACCGAGACGAATAGGAAACATATGAAAAGTTTGGATCAAAGTGATCGTACAATATTACGTTTATTGCAGAAAAATTCGCGTGAAAAACTCGAGTCTATAGCCAATGAAACGGGCTTGTCTGTGGCCACCATCCAACGCCGAGTAAAACACTTTAAGTCCACTGGCATCATCCAGCAAGAAACTGCCGTCATTTCCCAAGAGGCCGTGGGATATGACATGACGTTTCTCATTTTGGTTGAGTTGGAACAAGAGAAAGCCCACCAATTAGACTCGTTTCGTAAAAAGGTCACGGCAGAACCCCAAGTTCAGCAATGTTACTACATTACTGGAGAAGCCGACTTTGCGCTGGTCGCGTTGGCAAAAAGCATCGAAGACTTTGAGAAACTCACCCACCGGTTGTTTTTTGACGATGCCAACGTCAAGCGTTTTCACACCTCGGTGGTGATGAATCGTACCAAGACTGGCATGACCGTGCCCCTTTAGTTGGATCTCACACCAACGCCACCCGCAGACAGTGTTTAAACCAACTAGGGTTACCACCCGACTCAGTCGTTCTATGGTTAGGCTTGGCAACAAGCCTTTGATATGACAGCATAAGGCTCGCCTCCTTTTTGGACGCGGGCCTTTATACGTATAGGATGTACAAAACCGACCATGTCAGCTTACCCACAACACCAAATACTCTCAGCACTAGATGACTATTTAACAGCGTTTCCACTACCCAACGAACTATGGATATTCGCCTATGGTTCTTTAATGTGGAATCCAGAAATGCAAGTAGTGGACACCCAACAAGGCAAAGTACTTGGTCTAAAAAGAGGTTTTAATCTACTATCAACGGTGCACCGAGGCACCGTAGAACACCCAGGTTTGGTATTGTCCCTGCGTGAAGGTGGTGATTGTGAGGGTCTGGCATTTCGGATTGCAGGTGACACTAAAGAAACAGATTTTAAAAACCTTTGGCTAAGGGAAATGGTGACCATGTTCTACCGGCCCCATATGTGCCAAGTAGTCACAGGTAACGGCGTAGTGAATGCCATCACCTTTGTGGCAGATCAACAACATGAACAATTTGTTGATTATGACCCAGCTCAATGCGCGCAAATGATTGCTCAAGCCCACGGTGGTCGCGGCAGCAACATTGAGTATTTTAACAATACCCAGCAGCAGCTTAATCATCTCAACATCAAAGACCCACTGTTTAGTGAGATTGCGGCCCACTGGCCCAATCCTGTCTAGCGCAACGGTCCTGTCTTTCCGGCGTAGGCGTAGGCCGAAATCTACTCCAACACAGTGAGATCCTGACCTTCGTCAGGATGACGCTTTGGCACGTCTGGATAATGGTTTGGCACATCAGAATGACAAGGCTCACCCAGGTTTTTTGGGTACTTGTTCTAACTCATAAATCGACTCGCCCACTTGCTCCAACTGCTGTTGCAGTATGGCTTGGGCATCATAAATACCACGATTATAGAAAAACGGACCCATGGTTTCACTGATGAAATCGAGCATAAACTGAGCTTCAAAACTGCCGAGCGCTCGGTCTAACTCAGTATCACAATAGTCTTGTAAACGACCAATGAGGTCTGCTTTTTCTTCGGCGTTAAATTCAATGCTCATGGCTAGGGTCCAATTTATCAATAATGTGAGCTAACTGCGCTACTTCATCTTTACTTAACTTACTTAAGAAATCGTCTTCCCACCTTTGAACTTTTGGCACCATGTCTTCAAACAAGCACCGGCCTTGGGGCGAAAAGCTTAATAGCACGGCACGTTTGTCGTTCTTGTCTGGTGTGGTTTGTAAGTGTTCGAGGTCCACTAGCCCACTTACGGCACGGGAAACCTTCACCTTGTCCATGTAGGTCATGGCACAGATTTGTTTAGCAGTCAGCCGTTCATGCTGACCCAACAAGGCCATCACCCGCCATTGAGAGCGATTTATACCATAGGCGTCTGCGTATATAGTCGCTAGCGATGACCCCACATTGTGAGCTAAACGATTCAGTCGATAAGGCAAAAATCGATCTAAGTTTAGACGAGTGTTAGGCGGGCTTTTGGGTGCTGATTGAGTCATTAAAAAGTCAGATTAGTTGCATAAGTAACAGTGTCTGCTAGCATAGATACATAACCTCTTCGCAGCAAGCTAAATCAATATGTCTAAATCTATCACACTATATGATTACCCAAAATCTTCCGCCGCTTACCGTGTGCGTATCGCCCTCAACTTAAAGGATATCGATTACCAATCGGTAAAAGTTGACTTACTGGCAAAAGACCAAACCAGTCACTTTTACCTTGCCACTAACCCGCAGGGTCTAGTGCCAAGCCTAGTGGTGGGTGACCAGGTGATTAGCCAATCCTTAGCCATTATCGAGTGGCTTGAGGAAACCTACCCGCTACACCCGTTATTACCCTCTAACCCTATAGAGAAAGCGCAACTTAGAGCACAAAGCTACGCCATTGTAGCCGACACCCACCCACTCAATAACTTACGCGTGCTTAACTACCTTGTTACTGAACTTGGTCACGATAACACAGAAAAAATGGCTTGGTACCACCACTGGATTAAGTTAACTTTTGCCGCCCTAGAAGTACAGTTAAGCGAATCTTTACTCTCCAACACCGCCAACCTTCTCGACACAGTACTCGTGCCCCAAGTATTCAATGCCCATCGTTTTGCTATCGACATGACGCCCTATCCAACCATCCAACAGCGTGTTGACTGGTGCAACCAACAACCTGCATTTGAGAAGGCCCACCCAGACCAATGTAGTTAGCTCAGCGGGCTGCGCCATTCTTGGCCTGGCACTGGATGAGACGGCACCCATCGAGCAAGCACCAAGGACACACACGCCATGGCGGCGCCCAACATAAACACCGCCATGGGCGATACCAGCCACAACACACCCATAATAGCGGGTAGCACAACGGCCGCAATGTGATTAATAGTAAACGACACGCCCGCAGTGGACGCAATGTCGGCAGGATCTGCTATTTTTTGAAAGTAGGTCTTTTGGGCTATAGCCATGGCAAATAACACATGGTCAAACATATACAAAGCCACCGCCAACGGTGCCCAGTCAACAAAGCCATAGGCTAAAAACACCAGCACTAAACCCATGTACTCCAAGGTGAGTGCCCGTCGCTCTCCCCAGCGGGACACTAAGGCGCCAATTTTGGGTGCTAACCACATGCTCAGCAAACCATTACCCAAAAACATCAAAGCAATTTCGTCAGCTCCAAAGTTAAAGCGCTGCACCATTAACAAGGCCGCAAACACGACGAATATCTGGCGGCGAGCACCGCCCATAAACACCAAGGCGTAGTACAAACTGTAGCGTTTTCTAAGCACTAATTTTTTGGTTTGTTGCACTTTGGATTGATAGGGAGGAAAGGTTAACAAGGCCACTAAAGCCAAGCTTACCGTCACGCCACCACCAAACACATAGACCCATATCACAGGCAACATAAACACTTGTAATGCCAGCCAAACCCAAGCGTAGGCCAACAACGAAGCAGCCGAACCTATGGCCATTAACCGTCCCAACTGCACCGGTGCTTCTTCTAAGCTAAACCACTGCAACGCCAAAGATTGTTTTACCGTTTCGTAATAATGAAAGCCTATCGACATGAGCATGGTGGTGATTAACAAACCCGTAAAAGTAGGCAAAAATCCGGTGAGGGCGGTGCCCACTCCTAACATAAGCAAGGACCAAATCGCCAATCTTTGCTCGGCAATAATTAGCAATAAAAACACTACGCCAAAGGCCAAAAAGCCCGGCACTTCTCTCCACGACTGCAACACCCCGATGTGGGCGCCGTTTAAGCCGCCCTGCTCTATGGCAAAATTATTGAAAAGGGCCATCCACACACCAAAACTAAAGGGCATGGCAAAGGTCATGAGGCGCAATAAACGTGTGGGGTTGGGTTGAGATAAATTCAACAATGAAAGTGAACGGGTCATAGGGCTTTACGCTCAGGTGCGCGGATCTCAAGGACGGTGATAGTGCTAACGATGGCGCCAAACCAAAGTGACATAAGAGGGTGCTAAACTAGTCTAAAAACCAATAAATTGCACGTATAAATAGTGACGCCGAGTTATTAGCAGGGTTAAATTCGGCGCCGGTATTCCACTAACCCTTTTTGAATCGGCCAACAACATAGAGTAGCAAGGCCGCTCCGACTGTAGCAGTGATCACTGCGCCAATAAACCCGCCGGTGCTGATACTTAGAAAGGTAAACAAAAAACCACCGATATAAGCGCCTATAATGCCGACTACAACATTAGCAATGAGGCTCATGCTACTGCCCATAAGCTTACCCGCCAACCAACCTGCAAGTGCTCCAATCAACAAAAATACAATAAAGCCCATAGTCTAATCTCCGTTATTAATTATTTTATTAACCCACAAAACCGTGAATTCATTAAAAGTTAGACTATGAACCCTGATTGTGCCAATTGAAAACGACTATTTACTCCCTATATACTGCTATAGATCCTGCAAAGAGAAGACTATGAACAACGACACCGATAGCCAAAAAACGCCGCCAAATAAACAAGACCTTCGTTTACTTCTACGCTTATTACCCTTTATTACGCCGTATAAAAAAATGGTGTTTGGCGCTATGTTAGCCCTTATCGTCACTGCGGGCGTGTCGCTAGCGCTGGGCCAAGGTATTCGTTTACTCATTGACCAAGGTTTTGATTCTTCGGACCCAAGTCGCTTAAACCAAGCCATGATGGTGCTAGCGGTGATTACAGTATTGATGGCGGCCGGTACTTTCACGCGCTTTTATTTAGTTTCGTGGCTCGGCGAACGCGTGAGCAACGACGTTCGGCTGGCCGTATTTAACCACCTACTCACCCTTGATCCTTATTACTTTGAAGTCAATCGTAGCGGCGAGATTAACGCCCGCCTCACCACCGACACCACCTTGTTACAATCCATTATTGGTTCCTCCATTTCCATGGCTTTACGCAACAGCCTCACTTTTGTGGGTGGTTTAGTGATGATGTTAATTACCAACCACAAATTAGCCCTCATTGTATTAACCAGCGTGCCATTAGTGATCTTTCCCATGATGTGGTACGGGCGCAGGGTGCGAAAATTATCCCGTTTGAGCCAAGACCGCGTGGCCAATATTGGCACCTATGCCGGCGAAATTGTACAAAACATTAAAATAGTACAGAGTTTTACCCGCGAAAAAGAAGAAACCAAAGCTTTTGGCGCAGAAGTAGAAAAAGCCTTTAACGTTGCCAAAAAACGCATATTGCAACGCTCCATACTCATTGTAGTAGCCATGGCCTTAGTCTTCACTGGCCTTTCTAGCATGATTTGGGTAGGCGCTCAGGACGTGGCCAGTGGCGCCATTAGTTCCGGTGAATTGGCGGCGTTTGTATTTTACGCCTTGATGGTGGCCATGGCTGTGGCTACTATTTCGGAAGTGTATGGCGAGCTTCAACGAGCCGCCGGCGCCACCGAACGCTTATTAGAATTGTTGGCCGAAGAAGCCGACATTAGTAGCCCACAACAAGCGCAACCCCTGCCCGACGGCGCCTTGGCACTGGCGTTTGATGAGGTCAGCTTTAGCTACCCATCACGACCCGACCAAGTAGCGCTAGACGATGTTAGTTTTGAAGTTAAAGCCGGAGAAACAGTGGCCATCGTTGGGCCTTCCGGCGCGGGCAAAAGCACCTTATTTGAATTACTGCAACGCTTTTACGACCCTAAACAAGGCCACATTAGTATAGCTGGACATCAACTCACTCACCTCAACCCCACAGATTTACGTAGCCATTTAGGTTTAGTACCACAACAACCGACCCTATTTAGCGCTGACGTGGCTCATAATATTCGTTATGGCGACCCCAGTGCCAGCCAAGACAAAGTGGTAGCAGCGGCTCATAAAGCCTACGCTAGTGAATTTATTGACCGTTTACCGGAAGGTTATGACAGCTACCTAGGCGAACAAGGGGTACGCTTGTCCGGTGGCCAGCGGCAACGTATAGCTATTGCGCGTGCCATGCTTAAGGACCCATCCATTTTATTGCTCGACGAAGCCACCAGCGCCCTAGACGCCGACAGCGAGCAAAAAGTGCAATCCGCTCTGCAGGAGTTGATGCAAGGCCGTACCACACTGATTATTGCCCATCGTTTAGCCACGGTGATGCATGCCGATCGCATAATGCTTTTTAATGAAGGTCGCTTAGAGGCGCAAGGCACTCATCAGCAACTGCTTGAGTCGTCTAAGCTCTACAAACGCCTTAGCCAATTACAGTTCAACCACTAGCCGAGCGACTATGAGCACCTCTAACCGCCCCACCCTTGCCGCCATTGAAACTCTGCTACGAAACGGTTATTGGGATAGAACTGAAATTATTCGTATGGCCGATTCGAGCCTGCGGGTGCGCAAGCAATCTAAAGGCCATGAATCTTCGGGCCCTTGGGGACAAGATAACCTGCGCGCCGAAGCCATATACTTACAAGAGCTAGAGCCCCACTTGCTGGATTTATTTCCACGCTTAATCGCGTCGTGGCAACAGCCTGCCCCCGGTTACGACATGGCCTATATGACTGACCACGTGGATGTTGCGCAACTGGTGCGGAAGCAAACCTTCAATCAGCAACAAAGCAATGAGTTTCAAGCTCACCTAGGTAAACGTGTATTTGGCCAGCTACACACCCCATACCTGAGCCTTTCTAGCCTTGCAGAAAACGTAGTTTCTACCTTACAACAGGCAGCCCAAACCCTTAACGACCATGACCAGCTACAGTGCTTAACCACACCGTCTATGTGTATTAATGGCCAGCGTTGTCGAGACTTGGCTACCAACACCTCCAGCCTCATACAACAGAAAACCTTGGTTCATAGCTTAGATGCCGAGCCCCAAGTGCGTTTGCATGGTGATTTATTTTTAGAAAACATTCTGCTACCGCAAACCTCAGAACACCCCCACTGGCCCACACAGTTGGTGCTTATTGATCCAGTATCGGTGGCTGGCATGAGCGCTGGGCACCCACTATTTGATCTCGCTAAATATGAGTCTTATGCCAGTGGTGAATTGCCAGCGATGCGCCGTGGGCACATACGTGTAGAAGGCATGGGCAACACCCATGCTGACTTTAGTTTTGCTATAGATTGGCAAGACGAGCAGATGCAGCCGTATAAGGCCATTAACTGGCATACGGCCTTACGTCAGTCTTACATCAGCCACCATGGACCAATAGACCCGGCCATGTATGCCTTGTTAGAAGCCTATTTTGCAGCCGCCATGATATTGTGTACCAACGGCGTAGAACAACAGGCACGCGCTTTAAAGGCCATCCTTAGCTTGCAGGTCGCATGGTCTTTAGTAGCGTAATAATAGCCAGCACCAGCGCGCCTGCCACCAAACCTACACCCATATTGGCTAACTGAGTCCACCAAGTTGTTAACGGCTCTATCCAATGATGCAACCAAGGCCAACCGTGGGCCAATATGCCACCACCCACAAGGAACATGGCCAAGGTCCCCACCACTGACAAGGTTTTCATCAACGGTGGTGCAGCATTCACCAAACCATGGCCAAGCCACACACTAAAACGGTTGCTGCTGCCCGTGGCTTCGCCTTCGAGCAAATACAAACCCACATCGTCCATCTTTACAATGGCAGCTACCAAGCCATACACGCCAAGGGTAAAGAGTAAGGATAAGCTAGAAACAATAATCACTTGATTAGCAAACGAGGTATGGGCCACAGAACCCAAAATAATGACTACAATTTCTGCAGACAACACAAAGTCGGTACGGATTGCACCTTTAATTTTGGTCCGTTCCAAGGCTAACAAATCGTCTTTGGACAGACGCAACTGATTTACACGGTCTGAGGATGTAGTATTTTTAGGGTGATGAGCTAGCCATTCGTGTAGCTTTTCGGCGCCTTCGAAACAAAGGTAAGTGCCACCTAACATCAGCACGGGGGTAATAAGCCAAGGCGCATACAAACTCATGAGCAACGCCAGCGGCACCAAAATCACCTTATTGAGTAACGAACCTTTAGCCACGGCCCAAACCACCGGCAATTCTCGTTCGGCGCGTACGCCAGACACTTGCTCGGCATTAACGGCTAAATCATCACCTAGTACACCTGCGGTTTTTTTAGCCGCAACTTTAGATAAAACAGCAATATCGTCCAATAACGCAGCAATGTCATCCAACAATGCCAACAAACTTGCTCCGGCCATAGTCATTCCTTAATCAGGCAGCAAACAGTGCCTTATTTGTTGTGCCACCTTTTGCGGCTGCTCCAGCGGCAACAAGTGACCCGCGCCATCAAAGTTAACACCACGGGTGTGCTGCCGCAAACCCGGTTGGGGACTCAATGCCTGCCAACGCTTCCAGGCCAAGTCGTCCACGGTATCAGAGTGTTCACCACGCAGTACACTAATAGGCACCTTGCAGTGTTTGAGGACGCGCCACATGGTGGGCACCGTGCCATACATGATGGCTTCCCAATACTTATCATAGAACAACTTAAAGCCATTGCCATCTACCACCACGGCAGCATTGATGTAATGCCACAGTATTGCGTCAGTCAGTTTGGCAAAAACACGTTTGGGTCGATGAAAATCAAACGCTTGCTGTAAACTCTCCCATCGATCAGGGCGCCCCATAGCGGTGGCGACAATAGGCACTTTTCGAGTGAGTAGTGATGGCAAAAAACGTAAAACACGGGTTAAAGTACGGCGTAAAAATACCGGCTCAATCAACACTAATTGACGATAAAGATGGGGTTTTAGTTGCGCGGCTAATACACCCACGTTAGCACCCATCGAATGTCCAATAAAGGTGACTGGGGCTAACTGATGGTGTTCAATAAAATCGTTTAGGTCGTGCGCCATACGCTGCCAAACGGCGCTAGTTTTGGCCTGTGCTTGGTATTCTTCTAGAGGGTGCCACAAGGGGCGTAAATGAGGTGCATAAATAGCGTGGTCTTGACCTAGCTCGGCAAACAAGGCGCTATAAGTGCCAGGGGGAAAACCGTTAGCATGGGCAAACAAAACGGCAGGTGCGCCTTGTTTGCCGTAGCTTTGATAAGGGGTATTCAAAGTACAGCGGCGATCGACTTAGCCACGTATGCAATGTTGCGCTGGTTAAGACCAGCCAAGTTGATACGACTAGAGCCAACCAAATATACACTGTGTTCATTCACCAACTTATCCACTTGCTCGGCACTCACACCCAAAAAGGAGAACATGCCCGTTTGGCGTTCAATAAAGCTAAAGTCTTGGCTTACGCCTTCTGCTTTAATGGCATCAACTAACTGGCTACGCAGATCTTTGATGCGCTTGCGCATGGTTTTAAGTTCATCACGCCACATTTGTTTAAGTTTTGGGTCGGCGAGAATCGTTTCTACCACCAATGCGCCATGTGAAGGCGGCATTGAATAGTTAGCACGAATAACGCTGTTCATTTGGCCTTGAGCCAAGCTGGCTTGTTGGGCATTGGCCGCAATAATCATGGCTGTGCCGGTACGCTCGCGGTACAAACCAAAGTTTTTCGAGCAAGAACTGGCAATTACCATTTCTGGCACAGCGTTAGCCATAAGGCGCAATCCTGCAGCATCTTCATCCATGCCTTCTCCCAAACCTTGATAGGCAATATCAACGTAAGGTATTAAGCCTTTGGCTAGCACTAAATCTGTAACTGCCTGCCACTGATCTAAGGATAAATCTGCACCCGATGGGTTGTGGCAGCAGCCATGTAGTAACACCACATCGCCGGCTTGAGCCTGATCTTGTAAGCTATTCACCATGGCATCAAAGTCAACAGTTTTGGTGGCCCGATTGTAATAGGGATACTCTTTTACCGTAAAGCCAGCGCTTTGCATTACCGCATGATGGTTAGCCCACGTTGGGTTGCCTAGCCACACCGTGGCATTAGGTGATGCGACGTTAATAAATTCGCCTAACACGCGCAAGGCACCGCTACCACCTGGTGTTTGAGCCACAGCAATACGCTGGTCGGCCAGTACCGCATGATCGGCACCCAAAGTCACTTGAGCAAGTAACTCACAAAAGCGTTTAGAGCCCGCCATACCTACGTAAGCTTTGGTGTCTTCTTCTGTTAACAGGCGTTCTTCTGCCCGTGCTACGGCTTCCATAATAGCTGTATGTCCGGTCTCATCTTTGTACACACCCACACCCAAATCAACTTTGTTGGGGTTGGTATCTTGGCGGAACAACACCGACAAATTAAGAATGGGATCAGCAGGCACAGCGCGCAGCGACTCAAACATGAGTAATAGAACTCCTATGAACAATAATTAACAATAGAAAACAAAAAAATGAGGGTACTTTAACGATGCTGATTATACGACTTTGACTTTACTAAAACCAGCTCGAACGGGTGATATAACTTGGTATATAACAAGTATTTGAAACATTTATCGATTGCTATTACGTGCCCTTTCTTGGCGTGGAGAACAGTCATACTTTTTTTGATAACAACGCGCCAAATAAGACGTAGAACTAAAGCCGCAGGCGGTGGCCACTTGCAGTACAGACAGGCTCGACTGACGTAGTAATTGCTGGGTTTTTTCTAGCCGTAAATGCAAATAATACTGACCGGGGCTTTGCTGTAAATGTTGTTTAAATAAACGCTCCATTTGCCGGGCCGACATATTTGACGCATCGGCAAGCTGCTGGCAAGTGAGTGGCACTTCTAGATTTTGGCGCATAATATCAATGGCCTTAATCAAACGTGGGTTGTTGATATTTAGGCGTGACTGCAATCGCATACGCTGATCTTGATGTGGTGGTCTAATATGAGGGTGCATATACTGCTCTGCGACTAGCAGTGCCAATTCATGGCCGTGCTGGTCAGCAATGATTTGTAACATCATATCCAAACCAGCAGAACCGCCAGAACAGGTAAATAAATTGCCGTCGAATTCGTATAACTCGCCACTCATCCAAACGTCTGGAAACTGCTCTCGAAAACTGTCAACATATTCCCAATGAATGGTGCAGGTTTTGTGGCGCAATAGCTTGGCTTTAGCCAGCAATAAGGAGCCTGTAGAGGTCGACCCAAATAGCTCAACCTGTCTCGCAGCCTGCCGCAGCCATCCAAACAACTTGTCATCGCCATAGGAAGCCACGTTAATCCCCGCTACCACCAACAACACGTCCAGTTCTTTAACCTGATCCAAACCTATAGTGGGTGCCGTAAGCATATGGTTACTCGCCCCAACAGCGTCACCGGTCCAGCTCAAAAACTCCCACTGATAGAGTTCATCGCCGGCTTGAGCGTTCGCCATACGCAAAGGTTCTAACGCTGCTGCCAAAGACAACATGGAAAACCCAGGCACTAAAAAGAAGCCAAATCGTTGCATTTTCTAACCATTTAATTAATTACGCACAGCCTAGTGTATGCCACCGCGCGTCGTATTCTTGATAGATTATCGCCTATTGTCGGATTTGTCTCGTTAAAAGTCGTCTTATGTGGTTTTTATTTCAACCTGAAAGCGCATCATGGCTGTCAGTTGAATAATAAACATAACCCAAACGGAGTCCTTTATGGCCTTTCCTTCTTCTTCTCCCTACGTCATCGTAGGCGCAGGTATTCACGGTCTAAGTACTGCTTATCACCTTGCCCTTGAGCTAAAAGCTAGCGGCAAAGGTGACGGTCGCGACATTATCATCCTTGATAAGAACGGCATTGCTGCTGGCGCAACTGGTATTGCATGTGGCGTAGTTCGTAACAACTACTTCCAACCTGCCATGCGTGAATTGATGGCTCATTCTGTAGAAGTTTGGGAATCAGACATGGAAGCCTACTCATACCACCCAGTGGGTTACATGCAGATCAGCCCTGAATCAATGCACGCTGACGTTGCAACGATCTTTGAACAGCAAAAGGCTATTGACTATCCTTCTACGTTCATTGAAGGCGAAGCTGATTGTACTAAGTACATGAAAGGCATTTTCCACGATTGGCAAGCACAAGGCATCACTTCGGTTCTTCACGAATCTAAGGGTGGCTACGCCAACAACACCAAAGCCATGTACGGTTTGGCATCTAAAGTAGAAAACGAAAACATTCGTATTATCAGCGGCGTAACTGTTACCGGTTTCACTCGCAACGAAGGTTGTGTTACTCACGTTGAAACAGACAAAGGCAACATCGCTTGTGATTACGTAGTGATCGGCGCTGGCCCATGGGCTAAAGGCTTCTGGGAAATGCTTGACCTTCCTAAGACAGTTAGCATCAAAGGTGCAGACGACGTGGTTCACACGGACATCCCAATGTGGATCTACTGGTCACTACAGGAAGGCACATTAGGTGTGGATCCTAAGCTTCAAGTAGACAACGAAGGCAACATGCCTCCTGTAATCCACGTTGACTCTAATGCGCCTCTTTACTCCTGTGAAGATGGCAGCTTAGTCACTGACGAAATGTGGGGCATCTACTACAAGCCTGACTTCCACTTTGGTGGCGTTCAAGGTGGTGCTGCACCATTCCCAGTTAAGCGTAACCCAGACGAAGTGGCTGTAGATCCATACGGTCCAGATTCTCCAGACTTTGTGGTTGGCCCAGAATTTGCTCACATGTGGGTCTCTGCACTAGCTCATTGTCAGAAGCGTTTTGAAGGCACCATGGTTAAGTACAAGGATGAGCCAAGCGGTGGCATCGGTTGTTTCACGCCTGACTCATTCCCAATCTTCGACGTGTTCCACCAGAATGCTTATTTCATTGCTGACTCGAACCACGGCTACAAGATGTTGGGCGTAGGTAAATTGGTAGCCAACGAAATCGCTACTGGCCAAAGCAACCGTTTGCTTGAGCCATTCCGTTTAGGTCGCTACGAAGAAGGCAAGCTACACCCTGTGTCTAGCAGCCCGTTCCCTTGGTCATAAGTCTTACTCGGTAAGACTTAACCAAACCAAAGAGCCTCGCAATAGCGGGGCTTTTTTATGCCTGCCAATTGTTTGCCCGCCAGTTTTATACTAAGGGTGCTATGCTTACCACTAAGCCATCATTCAATATAGAAACTGACAATGCCAGCCAAACAGACACCACCAAAACGCCAACAAGAACGCCTTAGCCATTTGCTAGAACGCCTTTTAACCCATCGATTTTCTCACGTGCAGAGTTCTATATGGTCAGCGCTTTGGGCTCAGTTGCTCAGTGGTGTGGCCTTCGGGCTTGGTTCAGTAATAGGCGCAACCATTGTGGTCTACCTACTCGTTATGGTTTTAGGACAACTCGAATTCATTCCCATAGTAGGCAGCTGGGCCAACCAACTCATCACCGAAATCAATAGTGTTAAAACCCAGTCAAGCCAATAGACCTTTGAATAATCAGTTACCGCCACTAGGCACGCCTTAGCTAGTTACCCATACTTCTATGGGGCATAATGGCGCTTGAATTTAGCCACGGACACACGCATGCAACACATTGATTGGTTAGCAAAACCTGCCCTTGGGGCAACCTTTGTAGCCGCGATTTGGGGCTTTAACATTGTGGGCATGAAAATCGCCCTCTCCGACATGGACCCCCTACTGTTCACGGCCGCTCGGTTCTTGTTACTGGCCCTAGTGTTATTACCCTTTGTAAAAATTTCTCGCCAGCAAATCCGTCCTTTATTACCCATTGCCTTAGTCATGGGCTTGGGCCACTTTTACTTGTTAGCCGTAGGCATTTCCATCATTCCCGGTGTCATCGCTAGTGTGTGCTTCTTGCTCGGTGCACCCTTCTCAGCCTTACTGAGCCACCTATTCCTTAACGAACGCCTTACGTTCTTACAAAGCGCGGCGATCATTACCGCCACCTTAGGGGCCATGTTACCTACCTTACTGATGGGCCAAAGTGAATTGCAGTGGGGTATATTAATCGTGGTTTTGAGCACCTTTATGTGGGCCGTGGGCAATATACAAATACGCAAACTTAAAGAACTGCCTGTATTGTCCATACAATTTTGGATCGCTATTATTACCGCGCCCTTGTGCTTGATTGCCTTTTTATTGCAACCCGACGCCGCACCTATGCTGCCGCAATTCACCACCAAAACCTTATTATCCTTAACCTACGTGGTGTTCTGTTCTTCACTGCTGTCTTACAGCCTTTGGTATGGACTCATTCACCGACACGGCATGAGCCGGTTAGCAGGTTTTGTATTGTTACAGCCAGTATTCACGCTTACCTTCGGTTACCTGTTATTAGGTGAAAGCTTAACTTTATGGCAATTAGTGGGGAGCTCCATCACCCTCACCGGTATATACATTTATAACCGACAGAACCAAAGGGCGGCACAGTAATAGCCTGTGCACAAGCGGTTATCAAAAGGTTATAATTGACCCATAACGGCGGAGCAACCTATATGATCGATCTTTATTATTGGCCTACACCCAACGGCAAAAAAATCTCTATTATGCTTGAAGAACTCGGCGTGGATTACCAAGTTAAGTGGGTGGATATTGGCAAAGGTGATCAATTTAAGCCTGAGTTTTTAGCCATTGCCCCTAATAACCGTATGCCTGCAATAGTTGACCACGATCCAGCTGATGGGGGTACGCCGGTTAGCCTGTTTGAGTCGGGTGCTATATTGCTTTATTTGGCGCAAAAATATGGCCAATTTTACGCTGATGACCTGCGCCAACAGCAGGATATCAACCAATGGTTGTTCTGGCAGATGGGTGGCCTTGGGCCTATGGCAGGCCAGTCTCATCATTTTCGCCAATATGCCCCAGAACAAGTGCCCTACGCAATTAAGCGCTATACCGACGAATGCAACCGCCTCTATGGCGTATTAAACCACCAACTGGTGGACCGGGAATTCATTGCTGGAGATTATAGTATTGCAGATATGGCCTGTTGGCCTTGGGCGCTCTCGCATGAGCGCCAAGGGCAGGATATAGATCAATTTCCCCACCTTAAACGTTGGTTAGAGGCCATACACGCTCGGCCCGCCGCTGCTAGGGGAGAGGCGTTAGGTGCAGAGCGCAGAAAGAGCATTACCGATGAAGACTCCCGCAAGGTGTTGTTTAATCAGACTGCGCGCTAAACGCTAGCGTGCTGTCATTTCGAGCCCAACTGACAACTCTTAGCTTATTGCACCCTCTAAACGCAGTAGGAACGCCTTAGTTTCAACCCCACCTCCAAACCCCGTAAGGCTGCCATTGGCACCCACAACGCGGTGGCATGGAATAATTAATGGAATCGGATTGCGACCATTGGCAGCACCCACAGCGCGCATCGCTTTAGGCCGATCAATAGCCTGAGCGATGTCTTTATAGCTACGCATTTGGCCATAAGGAATGTTTTGTAACGCGCCTAACACCTGCATTTGAAACGCCGTGCCTTGAGGCGCTAAAGCTAAATCGAACTGTTTAAGCTGACCTGCAAAATAGTCATCAATCTGATGACGTGCCTGTTTAAATGCGGCTCGGTGTAAATACCAATCATAGGCTGGCTGCATGGCCATTTTGCCCGTTGGAAAACTTAAATAATGCAATACCTCACCGTCACCTGCTAGTAATAACTGGCCTACCGGAGAGTCCATATAAGTGTATTCAAGTTGCACGTGTGTCCCCTTTTTATTTTTCATTGGCCAGCTGCCACAAATGCAGTGTGGCATAAGCTCGCCATGGCCGCCATACCTCAGACCTAACACCTAACTGCTTAGCCGTTAGGCGCTCGCCCGGCACTAACATCTTTTGCAATACCAAGTCTTGCATCGGCATGATGTCTGGCTCATGCATGGCCCTTAATGCCACATAAGACGCCGTCCACGGCCCTATACCCTTAATATTTTGCAGTTCATGCATTAGCTCAGTCGAACTCATAATATCAAAATCAATGGTACCCGAGGCATGAGCCTGACATAGATTCAAAATAGCTTGAGCGCGGGCTCTGGGCATCGCCAAATGCTCTAACTCAAGCTCGGCAGCAAGCTTTTGAGAACTCGGAAACGCGTGACTAATACCAGCGCCAAGATCACATTCAACACCATAACGCGCTACCAACCGACCAACAATGGTAATGGCTCCTGCAACGGATATTTGTTGCCCAACAATGGCTCTAATACAGGTTTCAAACCCATCCCAACAGCCTACGATGCGTAACCCCGGGTGTTTAACTAGGCTCTGCTTTAAGCGTGGTTCTTGACCCAACACATGACTAATTTCGATAGGATCTGCATACAGATCAAACATGTTACGTAATTTTTCTGTGAGAGATAACAATTCACTCTCAGGCGCATGGCTTACACTACAAATCAGCTGATGGTTGATTTTGTCTTGCCGCACACGTAACAAACCATATTGCTCACCTAAGCGAATACTACGACGGTATTCTCCATCCTCAATCACTTCGACGCCGGGAATCATGCGCGTGGCCAAGAACGCCAGCAACGCATGCCAATCGTAGGGCGAGCGACCGTAACTGGCAAGCATATGAGCGTTAAAACGTCGCTGACTGCTGTAGCCACTCAAACGACTCACCTGGGTCATTGGCAATTGCGTGTCATCCAGCAGGCGTTTGGCCTGATGCAGACGTATGGACTGTCGCACCGCCATTGGGTTGGAAAAGTTGGCCATTTTCGGACCTTGTTACTACTTGGCGTTGAGCGCCAAATCCGCTTCAATGTGGTGCAAATGTTGAGCCATCAGCGTCAAGGCGGTCGCCTCATCTTTAGCCACAATGGCAGCCACTAAATCTCGATGTTCATGGGGCGGACAATTGGCGAAACTCTGCTGACCATACATGCCGGTAATGAGGCTAGATTCGGTAATCAACGTCTGCATAAAATCCGCCAACAGTGCATTGCTTTGCATGCTAGCCAATAACAGGTGAAATTCGCCCGATAAGCGAATCAAGTCATGGCGTTGATTGTCCAGGTAAGCTTGTTGTTCGACCTGAAGATGCGCCTCCAGGGCGATGATGTGAGCCTGGGTACGCTGCCCAATAAGCGCCGTTATGATGACCGGCTCAATAGCTCTGCGGGCGGCAAATAAATGCTTGGCTTGTTGTAAGGTAGGTTTGCGGATACGAGCACCCTTGTTAGCGGTCAGTTCTACCACATGGCGATTGGCCAAGGTTAACAAAGCACGTCGGGCATACATTCTGCTGGTACTGAAGGTGTCGCACAGGCGCTTCTCACTTAATCGAGTACCGGGTGCGAGACGCTGCTCCATCACATCATTAATAATAGATTGGGCGATTTCTTCGTCAATGGCGAGGTTCATCCGCATATTCACAATTCCCTTTACGTTTAACCAGTTGCTCAAACAGTGCTGAAAACACAAAAGGGGTAACTATGCTACCCCTTTAAAGGCGACCAATGGTCGCTTTAATAGTCCTTTAGTCTTCCTGAGATTCGCCCATAATGGCACTCAAAAGAATCACCGTTAGGCCACCCGTGGTAATGGCAGAACTAAAGATGCTTTGCACCAATTTACCTGCCTGACCGCCAATGTTGCTACTTAACGTAGACACAATTTCTGGCACTAATAACACACCAAGACCCATGCCAAAAGACACAGCGAGAATCAACATATTGCGTCGATTCATGTTTACGGTAGAGAGTATCTTAATACCGGCAATAGCCACTGTACTAAACATAATGATGGTAGCACCACCCAGCACAGAGTTAGGCATCGCACGCAACAAAGAACCAATGTGTGGGAACAGACCCATAACCACTAAGATAATACCAACCCAAACACCCACATGACGACTAGCAATACCCGTTAATTGGATCACACCGTTGTTTTGGCTAAAGGTTGTGTTAGGGAATGTGTTAAACACTGCAGCAATTGCTGAGTTTACACCGTCGCCCAAGACACCGTTCTTAATGCGATTAATGTAGCCATCGCCCTTTAATTCTTGCTTAGAGATCATGCAGTTAGCTGTGATGTCACCGGAAGACTCAATGGCTGTAATGACATAAATCAACGCCACTGGAATGAAAGCAATAAAGTCAAAATCAAAACCATACTTAAATGGTATTGGAATACTGATTGCACTTTCTACTGCAAATACCGCACCTGTGTTGACCTTACCCATCATCAAAGCCACCACAAAACCGATCACTAAACCAATTACAATGGAGGACAAACGCAGCCACTGATTGCTAGAGCGGTTTAGTATGATAATAGAAATCATTACCAAGAAGCCGAGGAACAAATTAGACATCGAACCCCAAAATTCAGGTTTATTGTCCATCAACCACTTACCACCAGCTAGGTCGATCATGCCCACTTTAACCAGGCTCACACCGATGATAGTAATGACCGTACCTGTAACGAGAGGCGTAATCACCTTCCGTAACTGAGGTAACACTTGGCTTAAACCAATTTCGATAAAGGCACCTAAGAAACACACACCCATAATCATGGCTAAAATTTCATCAGGGCCACCGCCTTGAGCTTTGGCAATAAAGCCTGCAGCTAGTACCGAGCTTAAGAACGCAAAGCTGGTACCTTGCACACAAATCATACCAGCACCAATGTTCATTGGTTTTTTGGCCTGAATAATCGTACCTACACCAGACACCATAAGCGCCATACTAATAAGGTAAGGAATTTCTGAACCTAGCCCTAAAACACCGCCAATAATTAGTGTTGGGGTAATAATACCCACAAAGCTGGCTAATACATGCTGTAATGCTGCGAAGAATTTTTCACCCATCGGTGGATTGTCATCTAATTCATAGATTAATTCTGAATCTTGAGAATCTGTTGCGCTCATGAGAACACTCCTAGTTAATTATTATAGTTGTACAACAAGGCAATCCAGCGTAATTAGCCAGATTGTTAACAATATATTCTCACCTTTTAATACTAAAGTATAGCTAGGGTTCCCAACCCCTGCACAGGGGCGTACGCAGGGATCAAGCTACAAGTGGGGCACAACAACTGACGGCGTTAAGGTACCAGGCCATTGTCACATCGTTGTGATTATGAGAAGTCGTCTTCTAAGGCAATATCACCTTCACAGATCCCTAACTCAACGGCCTTGTCACGAGCTTTAGCATTCGCTGCTGCAGTGATAGACTGAGATTCAGTTTGGTATTTCATTACGATATCAAACACGGGACTTGTTAACTCTTCAATCAATGCTAACTCAGCTGCGTCAGTAGTGTAGTAATACCCTAGGGAAGGAATCGCATCGACTACTGCCTGTGCTGAAGCATCAATATCATATTGGTTAAGTGTGATACCTAAGGTAGCAGCAAGCTTAAATGCGGTAGCTCGGTTGTTAGGGTTCATCAACACCCTGATTGCAAGCGCCTTATACTCAGCATTTTGCGCAGCATTGATCTCCGCCATTTCTACACTGGTATCAGCGTTGTCGAAGATAAAGTCTTCACAAACCAACTCGTTGTGAGTCGTAGCGAAAGCGTTGAAAGACAAGGTTAGTGCGATTACAGGGATAAGCGTTTTCAAAGTAGTATTCCTTGTAGTTAAGTTAAGTTAAGTTAAGTTAAGTTAAGTTAAGTTAAGTTAAGTTAAGTTAAGTTA
>JAPYOS010000004.1:279802-281039 GCA_029938085.1 Oceanospirillaceae bacterium
AGTTGACTCAATCCTATAAATAACGCTGTGCATGTGCCTTAGTTAGACGTGATCAGACAATCGTTCATCAAAAACAATCATAAAGTGGTTTAGTGCAGAACGCCAGTTACGAGGCCGAAGCGCCCACCTTTTAAGGTGTTCCATCTCGGAAGCTGCATTCCCCATTGGGACGTAAATCATTTCGTTACCAGCCAGGAGTTCCTGTATTTGAGAATTTTCCAACTGAAGATTTGATTAAATAACCGCTATTAGAGGCTTGTTGACACACCCCTAACGGTTTAAAATTAGCGCCATCTAGTCTTAGGAGAGACCCCAATGTTTAGTGGTTCATACGTCGCTTTAGTTACCCCTTTTTCAAACGGCAAATTAGACGAGGCTGCCCTGCGCCGCATCGTTAACTGGCAGCTTGAGAAAGGCACCCATGGACTTGTGCCTGTGGGAACCACAGGTGAATCTCCTACTTTGTCTGAAGCAGAACACAAACGGGTTGTAGAAATCGTAGTGGAAGAAGCGAACGGCCGTGTACCAGTGATTGCAGGCGCTGGCTCTAACAACCCTGTGGAAGCCTTAGCCTATGCACGCCACGCTAAAGATTTAGGCGCGGATGCTATTTTGTGTGTGGCAGGTTACTACAACCGCCCCAACCAAGACGGCCTTTATGCTCACTTTGAATATATTGCCCAAGGTGTAGACATCCCCATGGTGATTTACAACATCCCGCCACGAGCCATTGTTGATATTGAGCCAGAAACCATGGCCAAACTTGCCGCTTTACCCAATGTTGTGGGTGTTAAAGACGCGACCGGTGACATTGCCCGTATTAGTTTAGAACGCATGGCACTGGGTGACGATTTTGCCTATTTGTCGGGTGAAGACATGACTGCCGTAGCTTATAACGTTTCGGGTGGAGACGGCTGTATTTCGGTCACCGCCAACGTTGCGCCGAGCCGTTGTTCAGCCATGCAAACAGCCTGTCTCAACGGTGACTATAAAGAAGCCATGCGCATCCATGACGAGTTGGCGCCTTTACATGCGGTGATGTTCTCTGAGCCTAGCCCAGCAGGCGTTAAATACGCTGCGTCTTTATTAGGTTTGTGTAGTGAAGAGACCCGCTTACCAGTAATGCCCTTGAGCGCAGCCAGTAAAGCCGCTATAAAGAACCTAGAGCATTTGTTGGGATAGATCCTGACCTTCGTCAGGATGACGTCGTGTCATTCCGGCGCAGCATTTGTTGGGA
>JAPYOS010000005.1:0-218676 GCA_029938085.1 Oceanospirillaceae bacterium
CTCTCTGGGACGCCACGAATTCTATGTTTTGCCCACTTTCCGTGGGGCACAAACACACATAACACTATGTTTGTTATGCAATAATTACAAGCGCTGTTTCACTTTACGTATCTCATGTTGCCGCTGCTTAAGACAGGTGTAAGCCAAAATGTGTTACATTGGCGCCGAATATCTCCTTCAAAGAAATGGCATTTTTTACTACAACAGACGAATCCCAACGATGTTTTAGCGCAGTATGCCAGCACTCGCGTTGTATTCAGCCTAAAAACCCAATCACGTGTAGCAGCGCTGAAATCTGCAGCTTCGGTAACTGGCCAGCTTGAGAAGCAATGGCTGCACTTCAAATCTGAACAGTGGCCAATACCTGTTCTCTCACACCTAGCCAAACCTAATATTGAAACCTGCACGCTGGAGCTACAGGGAGTTTCCAATATAGGGCAAGATTAGTTTATCAGCTGTAAAGGGCGTATTGTTTTTATTCAAGCCTAAGGAGCATAACGAATTAAATCTTCGGCTAACGCCATTATATCAGGTCACACTAGCAGGATCTTATTTATCACCAACAGACTGTACGTTGGCCCGTAACGGGCATAGATTCTCAATGTTGGCTGATGATTAAACCAAACAATGCTTAGGATATGTAATGTGCGCCAGATGGTGGCACCAAACTTGTGACAACGAACCATCCGCAACTAGGCTGCTCAAAGCGCCATCAATAGACGATTTTAATTCAACTTGGTGTTTCTGCATTGCCGCACCCCACAAATTAGCACTACTAACCGTGAACGCAAGCCTAAAGCGAGCGTCTGCCAGAAGCGCTCCAAATGCTGGCTCGTCATCCACTACTGCATCAACTTCGCCCTGCTCTAAAGCATCAATCATATCGGCAAAAACATCATCTGACTGGCCCGTAAATGCAATTGGCCGACACCCCGACCATGTTTTAGCTAATGCCATATTAGTACTATCCTCGATGGCCGCCACTTTTAAGCCTAACAGGTCTAACGGGCTGGAGATGTTTGAGTCGCCACCTACTAATACGGACTCGTCAAAAGCTGCGTAGGGTCTGGAAAAGAGTAACCTTTCTTCCCTAGCAGTAGTGACGGCGCAACCGCACCATATCGCATCTGCTCGATTAGCCAACAATGCCGGCTCAAATTCAGACCAACGCTCAAATAGCCAATTCAGCTCCAATCCCAACTGCTGGGCTAGCATTTTGGCCACCTCGGGTTCATATCCGAAGCGATGGCCCTGAGCATCAGTACTAAACAGAGGCATGGCATCTAGAGTTGCGCAAATCAGTGTTAAGCAGCCATCTTTGACGGTTTTCATCACACTGCCTCCAAAGGTTTTAAGTAGTCATCTAGGGCGCTGGTTCTGCTGCCATCCTCGTGCCACAGAATCGGAAAATAATTCTCATCTAACTGATTATCGGCCAAGTGCTTATAACGGCTGTAGGTAGGACCTATGCCCTGCTCAAACTTTGCGGGGTTATATTCTGCATCATGGCGCATCAAGTGGAGAACCAAAGCTCGCCGTGGTGAAGCAGAGTGGTTAGCTCCAGAACCATGCCAGGTCCAACCATGATGTACAGAACCTCCACCTGCTTTAACTTCTACGTACTCAACTTGAGGTTCAACACCTTGTTTTAGCGCAGCTTTCTGCATTGGCTGGCGGTAGTTATCTGGCCCATGAAACTCACCCTCAGGTGACCCTTGTGTCCACTCGTGCGAACGGGTCACAAACTCCAATGTGCCTCCAGCTTCAGACGTCTCGTCAAGGGCAATCCAACAGGATATCAGGTCACTCGGGCTAAACCATGACAAATAGGCGCTATCTTGATGATATCCAAGGGACCGCGCGCCGGGTGGCTTCCAAAGCATGTTGTCGATCATAATTCGGATGCCTGGCCAACCGGCCAACTGTGCCACATTACGACCCAAGGACTCACTTAACACAACCTGCGCAATGCGCCTATTTGCCTTCCATCCATTACACACTTGACGCGTCAGGCTTGGGTCTCCAGTGCCCTGCTGCCAGTTTACTTCGTCAGGCGTAACACCCGTTTCAAAGGTACCGGTAAATACCTCATCAAATGCTTGATGCAATTGGGTTAGTTGCGTAAGAGGCAGTATTTCATCGATTATAAGGTAACCTTGTTGCCGATATTTTAACTTATCACGATCCGTCGGATTGAATAACATAACGATTTAAATTCCGCTTTTAATTATTTAATCAGTATATATAATATGATTATCACGATTCAAACGAATTATTATTGGAATGTAATGAAAAAATATGAATTTGACCGAATAGATTTCAAGTTGTTGGATCTGCTACAGAAGGATGCTCGATTGTCCAACAAACAACTTGCGTCAGCCGTCAATTTGGCCCAATCAAGTTGCCACGAACGACTAAAGCGACTGTGGACAAGCGGCGTCATTAAGACCGCTAAAGCCCACCTAGACAGTGAAAAAATTGGCTTTACGATCAGCGCTTTTTTTATGATTGGTATCTCCAAGCACGAGCAGCAAACCATTGATCTATTGCTGGATGAGATGCACATGATTCCCGAAGTGCAAGCGTCCTTTTTAATCACTGGGCGATACGATCTAATGGTGCAGGTCATCGCTCTAGATATGACACATTTGCGAGACTTAGCCTACCAACACTTCACCCACCGAGCGGTGATTACACGTTTTGAAACGTCCATCATCTATCAAGGTCGAGAAAACTTTAGTGTGCCTTTAGACACCTAAATAAGGCCATTGGCAGTACCTTATGCGAAGCTCAATCCAACAATTGGCGAAGGCTTGTTATTAGCCCGCTAGAGGCGTTACTTTCTAGCTTATGACAACACACACGTGGCTGTCGGAACCTATACCTAAACGGCCTCCTTGAGCCACTAAGTCGGTGATAGGGAAAATGCGGCATTGTCTCAGGAGACGTAGAGCACCGTGGTTTTTGTTTTGTCGAACAAACAGCGTCAAACGCAAATGATTATGTGCCAATCGAGAGCAGTAAAAGCTGATGGAGTATTGGTAATAGACCTGTAATTGTGCAGATAAATTTTGAGCCTTAAGTGGATAGAGGTCTTCACTTATACCCCTTGTATGATAGACTTTAAAACAATATTGCTATTTAAAGGGTTAGTTTTATGGCTCGTCACGACTTACGCTGGTTATCCAGAGCTACGGCAATGTTAATGACGGCTACCCCTAGCTCAAAATTTCCTCGCTTGTTACGCCTTTTATTACGCTCTCAATTACCTTTTAGCAATATGATTTTGGTGACTTATCCACCGCACAGTAAACCTATAAGTCTCTATAGTTGGTTACCCAATACACGGCTAAACAGCCATTATGAGGAACATTACCTCACCCACACCTACCAGCTAGACCCCTTTTACCAAATATCCTCTGCCCCATATCGGCCAGGCAGCTACCAGTTGCGAGACCTTGCCCCAGACCGTTTTTTCCACAGTGAATACTACCAAAAGTACTACCGCGGAAGTTCTATGGTGGATGAAATAGGGCTCGTCACCCAACTCGACACTGGCGACCACATACACTTGTCCATAGGCCGCAACCAAAGTCTGGGCCGATTTAGCCGTGTGGAAGTTAATTTCCTTAAGGACATTGAACTTGTGTTGTGTAGCTTAATTAAAGGCTACGGTGAAACACAGGTTAAAAACAGACCTAAAATCAAGCCCGAAAAGCATCAGCCACTTGAGGACCGACTACAAAAGCATATAGAAGACATGCCTAACGTTTGCGCTCTCACTAGACGCGAGTCTGAAGTGGCTGCACTGGTACTAAAGGGGCATTCCAGTTTGTCTGCAGGCTTAGTGTTAAATATCGCCTTAGACACGGTAAAAGTTCACCGTAAACATTTGTACCGTAAACTACAGGTAGGCAGCCAAGCCGAGCTATTCGCCCGGCTTTCACACCTATTGGTGCGATTGCCTTAACTCAGTAGCCTAAAGGTAACCGTCAGCACGCAAATCAGCGGTGGTAGCTTCAATGCTTTGGCGTAAGGTTTGCACTAGAAAATCAACATTTTCACGGGTCAAGGTCAAAGGTGGAGATAACACATTCATGTGTGCCAAAGGCCGCACAATCAAACCTCGGGCTTGGCAATGATCAGCGATGCGATTGCCCACACTGGCGTCTGCATTAATCAACTCTTTAGTCTTCTTGTCTGCCACGTTTTCGATACACATCATGAATTTGCGCCCACGTACATTACCGACAATTTCCAGGTCACCTAAGCCCCTTACTTGTGCTTCAAAGTAGGCTCCTACATCCATCACCTGATCACAAAGGTTTTCACGCTCCATTATCTCAATGTTTTTCAGACCTGCCGCACAGCACACTGGGTGTCCGGAATAGGTGAATCCGTGAGTGAACAGGGCACCGTCAGACTGAGGCACACTAATCACCTCGTAGATATCATCGGATAAAACTGTAGCACCTAATGGCAGGTACCCAGAAGTAAGACCCTTAGCGCAAGTAATGATGTCTGGCACTATGCCAAATTCAGCTTCCGATGCGAACATGTGTCCCAATCGGCCAAAGGCAGTCACTACCTCATCAGATACGTACAAGAGTCCATACTTATGGCAAACGTCTAAAGTGCGCTTATGATAGCCTTCGGGTGGCACAATAACGCCACCAGCGCCCATAATGGGTTCCGCAAAAAAGGCGGCCACATTGTCGGGGCCTAGTTCTAAAATTTTGTCTTCAAGCTCTTGCACTTTAGCGTCACAGAAGTCTTCCACACTCATGCCCTCTGGGCGACGATATGGGTTAGGGCAAGCAATGTGATGTACCATTTCGCGGTCAATATCAAAGCCGTCATGGTCAAAAGCCACCCCGGTGAGAGACATCGCCATGTAAGTGCTACCGTGGTAACCATCCACTCGGGAAATGAGTTTTTTCTTATTGGGTTTTCCTAACTGATTGAAGTAGAAGTGAATAATTCTCACCGCTGTATCATTCGCTACGGAGCCACCACAACCAAAAAAAACATGATTAAGATTGCCTGGCGCTAACTCGGCAATTTTAGCCGCCAAAGCTGCTGCAGGCTCTGTAGTATGATGGCCAAAACTAGAAAAATAGGGGATTTTAGTAATTTGATCGGCGATAGCCTGAGCCATTTCTTCCCGAGCATAACCAATGTTCACGCACCATAAGCCGGCGATACCATCCAAAAAGGTGTTGCCTTCACTGTCAGACACACTCACGTTATCACTGTCCGACAAAATCATAGAGCCCGACTCTTTAAAGGTAGAGAAGTCTGTCCAGGGGTGAATATTGTGATCTTTATCTTGTTGCCAAATTTTCTGCGTATGACGTGATAGGTCAGACATAGTTAACGCTCCTCGTTATAGCCGCTATATGCTGCGTGTTAATTAACAAATTGATGTTGCGCTTTTGCGCGGTTCGACTTGACCCTGATGTAATATGGTACCTAGTAGAACATTAATGCCCGCAGAGAGCCGATGGCAGGCGTTGCCATCGGCTCTCTGCGTTTATACACAAAGGGCTGGAGGGTCCATATACAAACAGCACCATTAATGCCCCTCCGTTTATTACCCTGTTATTTTCTTAAGTTAGTCCAAATTTGGTCATAAACAGATTGAGTTGCTTGGTCACACACTTGAACAAACTCAGCCTTTATACCTGCGCGAGGATTAGACTCGGGAGAGGTACGCAACGCTTCATCTAACAAAGGTGTAACACCGTCGACACCAGCAGAATATTGGGCATAGTTAGTAACTAGAGCAATGTTCTCAGGCACTAACAAGAAGTCCATAAACTTAAGTGCGTTTGCACGGTTAGGCGCATCTTTTAACAACACCACATTATCCATCCATACTAAGTAGCCTTGGTCTGGGTAGGCGTATTCAATATTTGCACCTTCCGAACGGGCTTTAGCGCTGTAGCCATTCCAAATCATACTGACTGCGGCATCGCCTGATACTAATAAGTCTTTGGTGGTATCCGAGTTGAAGGAAGCCCAGTGTTGCTTAGCATCTAACAGCATGGCGTTAAGTGCCTTGAGCTGGTCGCGGTCAGTGCTACACTGAGGAATATCCATGTGTAGGGCTGCTAAAGCCATCACCTCTCCTTGGGAATCAAGCATATTGATTTTGCCCGAAAGCGATGCTGGTGGATTAAATATCAAGTTGGTGTTGTGCACGTTACCTGGGTGCACGTCTTTGTTTACAGAGAAGGAGGTAGAACCCCACTGGTAAGGAATAGAGTAGGTGCGTCCTTGGTCAAACGGCACATCCATCCACATGTCTTGAATGTTACCCTTATTGGCCAATTCACCCTCTGCAATGGAGCCTACCATGCCTGAGCCAGCCATAATTTCCACCATATAGTCGCCAGGTACTGCAACGTCATAAGTGCCCATGGCACCGGCTTTCAAGTTTGCCAACATAGATTCGTTAGAGTCATAGGTGTCCATTACGACGGCGATACCGGTTTCTTCAGTAAACTTATCGATCACCGACTGCGGTAGGTATTCAAACCAGTGGTAAACCACCACTTCTTCTTGAGCTAATGCGGTTTGTGCTGTTAATGATAGAACAGCAGCGGCAGATAGGGTTTTCAGAAATTTTCTCATTATATACTCCAGGTTTTTAGTTATTTATTTTTATTATCAGCTTTAGCTACAAAATAGCTGATGGTTACGAACACCACAGACACGAGAAGTAGCGCAGTGGAAATGGCCATGATATTGGGTTTAATACCCATTTTTACAGCGCCAAAAATAGCCGTGGGTAGGGTTTCTACCCCCGCACCTTTGACAAAGTTGGTAATGATGAAGTCATCCAGCGAAACAATAAACGCCAGTAGATATCCGGAGATAATACCGGGCATCATCAGAGGTAGCAGGATACGCGTGAAGGTTTGCCGCTTAGTGGCATACAAATCCATTGCCGCTTGTTCATAGGTGTCTTCAATACCCTGCATTCGGGCCGCAATAGGCAGGTAAGCAAAGGGGATACAAAACACAATGTGGGCCAATATAATAGTTGTCAAACCACGACTAAAACCAATCGTATTGAAGAAAATCAAAGTGGCTACGGCGGTAACAATTTCCGGCACCATCAAAGGCAAACTAAGCAAACCTAAAGACGCGGTGCGATACCTAGCCGCACCACCCCGCACAATAGCTGTCGCCGCAAGGGTAGCGATAGTTGTGGCCACAGTGGCCGACACTATGGCAATTATGAAGGAGTTCGAAGCCGCGACTTTAAATTTGGCAGACTCCGGCCCGGTAAACATATCGAAGTACCAACGCAGTGAAAAACCTTGCCAAGTAATGATAGATTTTGAGTCGTTAAAGCTATAAATAGTAACGATGACCAAGGGCGCGTACAGAATCACCAAGCACAACAGGGTGATGACACGAAAACCACGGTAGGTACGGATATCAGTTGAAGTATTAATACTATTGTCCCCCCTGTGGTTGCGCTTTTTTCTGCTGCCGCGAGAACACCATGAGTAATATCAACACCATGCTTAGCAAGATCATTGATGCCGCGGCACCAAATGGCCAGTTGCCGGCACTACCTTTGAATTGCTCTTCGATCAAGGAACCAATCATAAAGTTCTTTGCACCACCCAATAGATCGGGTGCCAAAAATGCACCCAAAGAAGGTACAAATACCAATATACAACCGGCGATAACTCCCGGCTTGATGCTCGGTAATATAACCCGAGTTAGGGTGGCGAATTTAGTGGCGTACAGGTCAGAAGCGGCTTCACTGAGGGTAAAATTATAACGTTCTATGGAGGCATAAATGGGCAATACCATAAACGGCAAATAGCTATAAAACAGACCTAACTGAACCGCCAGGGCCGTGTTGATCAAGCGCAAAGGTTCATCGATCACTTCTATCATTAACAAAAAATCATTTAATGGACCGTTTTCGCGCAACAGAAACTTCATCGACACCGTGCGAATAAGCAGGTTAACCCAGTAAGGAATAGTAATGAGGAATACCCATACCGCTCGGCTGTTCTGAGGTCTAGTTGCGATGTAGTAAGCCGTGGGAAAGCCTAACAACAAGCTCAACACGGTAGCCAGGCCCGCTTGCCAAATGGAGCGCCAGTAGATACTAATGTAGGTCCACTCAATTTTGACAGGCTCATCCCCAAACAACCCACGATCGAAGAAAAATTGATCGTAAGCTGCAAAAGTAAACTCCCATATAACACCACCACGAAACTCTTTAGTTAAAAAAGAGTAAACCAGCATGATGAGTACAGGGATAACCACTAAGATACTCAGCATCAACCAAGTTGGCATCAGTAACCATACCCGCTCTTTAGCGTAGGTATCAGTAACGGCTCCGGCCGCGCCTTTACTATGTTCCATTAATCTTGCAACAGGCGTGCCGCACCTGTCTCCATGGTCACATAAGTTTGTGTACCTAAGGCAAAAATGGCCTGCTTTCCCAATGCTGAATTTTGGGTCCTAATGGTTAATAAAGGGCCTTCATTGAGCTGCACATAGGACTGCACATCGGAGCCCACGTAAACGGTCTCTACCACCGTACCAGGCAAGCTTTGCTGGTCACTCGGCTGTGCCGACATACGCAAGCGTTCAGGGCGCACAGAAATATGTACGTCATTGCCTACAGCCACGCCTTCTACTGCGCTGCAGATGACCTTATGGCCGCCGCCCAAGTGACAATGTGCATGGCCATTAGTAATCTCATCCACACTTACTGGTAAAAGGTTTGTCTCACCAATAAAACCCGCTACAAAAACATTGTCAGGGTGTTCGTATATATCTTTAGGCGAGCCTAATTGCTGTATTTCACCCGCCGACATTACTGCAATGCGGTCGGACATAGTAAGCGCTTCTTCCTGATCGTGGGTAACAAAAATGAAGGTGATTCCAGTTTCACGCTGCAAGGCTTTGAGTTCCAGTTGCATAGCCTTTCGTAGCTTCAAGTCCAAGGCCGACAAAGGTTCGTCCAACAAAAGCACCTTTGGTTTAGGTGCTAAAGCACGAGCCAAGGCCACCCGCTGCGCTTGACCACCCGATAATTGAGCGGGTTTGCGGTGTGCAAACTCACCTAGCCGCACAAGTTCCAGCATCTCATGAGCAAGGGGGCGTGCTTCAGCCTTGGAGCTACCCAGCATTTCCAAACCAAACATGACGTTCTCTAAAACACTCATATGGGGGAACAAAGCATAGTTTTGGAACACCGTATTAACCGGTCGCTGGTTAGCTGGAAGGCCCGCTATAGAATCGCCAAAGAGTAAAATCTCACCCTCATCCTGATGTTCAAATCCAGCAATAGTCCTTAACAAGGTGGTTTTTCCACACCCAGAAGGGCCCAGCAAGGTAAAAAACTCATTGTCTTTTATGGCTAGAGACACATTCCTTAAAGCGGTGAAATCACCAAACTGTTTGACAAGGTCACGTACGTTAACAGCAACTTGATTCTGAACAGGTAACATCAGACTCCCATACAATTATTATTATTTTAACTAGGTGTAATACACCGCTTCATTGTGTCAACGGAACAGCAGGTCTTATAATGCAACAGACTAGCTAACAACCCTATAACCCTAGGGGGTTAGCTGCCCTGTTGATCTAAGCTTAGTTGAGTTTGATCCAGGTGGTCTTCAATTGGGTGAATTTATGCAAGGCATGCAGCGATAAATCACGCCCAAAGCCCGATTGTTTATAGCCACCAAAAGGCGTGCTGAAGTCCAGCGCATCCATGGTATTCACCGACACAGTACCGGCTCGTAGAGCTTGTGCCACACGGTGGGCACGGTTGATATTGAGGGTCCACACAGAAGCAGCTAAGCCATAAACGCTGTCGTTAGCCAAGGCAATGG
The DNA here is from genome assembly GCA_029938085.1 of Oceanospirillaceae bacterium. Lineage (GTDB taxonomy): Bacteria > Pseudomonadota > Gammaproteobacteria > Pseudomonadales > Balneatricaceae > Njordibacter. The sequence continues at coordinate 9,879 of JAPYOS010000005.1, forward strand.
CCTGTGCTTCGTCATCAAAGCTTATAATTGCCGCCACCGGACCAAACACTTCCTCTTGGGCAATACTCATGTGATTGGTGACATTATCAAACACAGTCGGGTACACATAAGCATCGCCTTGATTACCTACACCATCCAAGATCAAGTCAGCACCCTCGGCCACACCACGGGCAATACGTTGGCGTACATTATTTGCATGCTTTTGATCGATCAGTGGGCCTATTTGTGTGCTCGCTTCGAGGGGATCGCCCACCTTCATTGATTGTGCCTTAAGCAAGAACTTGGCAACAAATTCTTGCTTAATACTGGACTCGACCAAGATACGTGAGTTAGCCGAACACACCTCGCCTTGGTTAAAGAATATACCCATAGCCGCGCTTTCCACTGCGGCATCTAAGTCGCAATCCGCAAAGATAAGGTTGGGGCTCTTGCCACCAGTCTCTGGCCAGACTTGTTTCATATTGGACTGGGCCGAATAACCCATAAACAACTTTCCCACTTCGGTAGAGCCAGTAAAGGCAAGGCAATCAACATCTGCATGTAAACCCAGAGCTTTACCCACCACTTCACCTATACCGGTGACCACATTAAGCACGCCGTCGGGCACACCTGCTTGTTGAGCTAACTGAGCTAAACGCAGCGCCGTAAAAGGCGATTGTTCAGCGGGTTTTAATACTACTGAGTTACCACTTATTAAGGCTGGGGCTAACTTCCAAGCGGCAATATCGAGGGGAAAATTCCACGGCACCACCGCCGCTACAACGCCTACAGGTTCACGGGTTATGGTAGCCACATTGTGACGATCAGTTGGAGCCACTTCGCCGTAGAGTTTGTCGATAGCTTCGGCATACCACTCAAAACAAGCGGCTGAACCTGGAATATCAATCGCCATGGCATCTTGTACAGGTTTGCCCACATTCATGGACTCTAACAAAGCCAATTCTTCGGTATTTTGCAGGATCAAGGCCGCCAATTTTTTCATAATGCCTTTACGTTCGCTAGGCGCAAGGTTAGACCATACCCCCGCCGCAAAACTACGTTTGGCAGCCAACACTGCACCATCAACGTCAGCGCTGGTGCACGCCGCCATACTAGTCATTACCTGCCCATCGGCAGGATTGATACAGTCGTAGGTAGCACCATCGCTGGCACCCACAAGTGCACCATCAATGAAGGCCTGACAGGGCAATGACAGGTTATTTTTCAGTTCATTCCAATAGGCTGGATCTTGCTTCATTGAAGGACTCTCGTATAGTGATTACAGTTGTTAGTAGCCATAATGCAACGAATAACGCGGCGACTAAATAACCCAAAGGGGTTACTTCACTGGTACAGGAGAGATTGCAAAATTAGAAAGGAGCACGGCCTCAGGACAGGCCTAAGTTTCTTACGCACAAAAAAAAGGCACCCTAAGGTGCCCTTTAACTATTGATCCGGTGGTCAAATAGTCGTTCCCGCTCTATTTGTCCGTCGATCCAAAATATCTGCGTAAGTTGCGAACTTACTTGATAGTTTGAGTCTCGAATTACCCTTTGGGCAATGGAAAAACAGCCTTGTTTTTCTTCTATTAAAGCACCAACGCTCGGCCGACTTGCGACCATCAAGTTCCTAGTTAGCGGCTACCTGACCGTGGGCCACTTTCTTGCTCAACGCATTTATGATTGGTATCTCCAAGCACGAGCAGCAAACCATTGATCTATTGCTGGATGAGATGCACATGATTCCCGAAGTGCAAGCGTCCTTTTTAATCACTGGGCGATACGATCTAATGGTGCAGGTCATCGCTCTAGATATGACACATTTGCGAGACTTAGCCTACCAACACTTCACCCACCGAGCGGTGATTACACGTTTTGAAACGTCCATCATCTATCAAGGTCGAGAAAACTTTAGTGTGCCTTTAGACACCTAAATAAGGCCATTGGCAGTACCTTATGCGAAGCTCAATCCAACAATTGGCGAAGGCTTGTTATTAGCCCGCTAGAGGCGTTACTTTCTAGCTTATGACAACCTGCACTCACCACCTGCTCCCCTGCCACAAACACGTCTTTCACTGGATTGTGGTTAATGCCAAAGGTCCAGCGGTTGATGAGTTGCTCGGGCTTGGCCGCTGCTAACAACGGATGGCTTGTATCTAGAGTAATGAAATCGGCCCGTGCGCCCACGTGTAAACCTGCCTTTATATTACAGGCTGCATTGCCGCCGCTGACGCTGGCGTGGTAGATAAAGTCTCCTACACTCGGTTGTTCGCCACTATAAACACGGTTACGCTGTTGGTCGCGTAGGCGTTGGCCGTATTCTAACAAACGTAACTCTTCCGCCACCGAAACACACACGTGGCTGTCGGAACCTATACCTAAACGGCCTCCTTGAGCCACTAAATCGGTGATAGGGAAAATGCCGTCGCCTAAGTTAGCTTCGGTACTGGGGCACAATCCAACCACAGCTTGGCTTTTGGCAATAGTCTGCACTTCTTGTGCATTGACATGGGTGGCGTGAATCAAACACCAGCGGGCATCAAAACCCACTTCATTAGCCAACCACTCTACTGGGCGCTGGCCACTCCATGCCACGCAGTCGTTGACTTCTTTCATTTGCTCGGCAATATGAATATGGACCGGCCAGTCTTGTGGCAAGCTCGTTAAGGCAGTCTCCATTTGCGATTTGGTAACGGCACGTAGTGAATGGAAACACAGGCCTTGATTATGAGTCAGAGCATTCATGTTTTGACCCAACCGCTCTTGCAGGAGCAGGTACGCATCTAGGTCATGAATAAAACGCGCTTGGCCTGGGTTGGGCGCTCGGCCACCAAAGCCTGAGTGACTATAGAGTACCGGCAATAAGGTTTGACCTATACCCGTATCTACTGCGGCTTGGCGTACTTGCAAGGCCATTTCTGCTGGGTTGTCGTAAGCTTGGCCACTTTGTTGGTGGTGCAAATAATGAAACTCCGCCACTTGGGTATAACCGGCTTTGAGCATCTCTATATAGAGATAGGTGGCAATTTGCCCCACTTGCTCTGGGTTCAATTTAGCCACTAGCCCATACATAAGATCGCGCCAGCTCCAAAAACTGTCTTTTGGGTCTAAACAAACTTCTGCCAAACCAGCCATCGCGCGCTGAAATGCATGTGAATGCAAGTTCACCATACCGGGCAGCACAGGGCCATTAAGCACTACACAGCCGTCACTGGTTTGATTACTTGTAATCTGCTCAACAACACCATCAACAACAGCGATTCTGACATTTTCTTCCCAAGAGGAAGCAATTAATGCCTGTTTAGCAAAATAGGTTTGATTCATAATAGTGCGCTCGCATAGCTTATATTTTCAACTTGTATATACAATACAGGAATTGGAATAGTCAAGTCAAGGCGGTATACTCAATACACGCCCAGTCGCCAATGCCGGTTAAACCATTAGGAACCTTCGTGAACACTCCTTTGTCTGCAACAACTCAAAACCTGTTAGATGCCTTGCTTGATGCTTTACCCAGCACCAATGCACCGATATACGCGCGTTTAAAAAGTGCCATTACCGATAATGTAAATAACGGTATTTGGGTAGCAGAACAACGCTTGCCCTCTGAAGCCGAAATAGTACAAGCGATAGGCGTTAGCCGCATGACGGTAAACCGTGCTCTGCGTGAACTGACAGCCGATGGCATTTTACACCGTCAGCAAGGCGTAGGCACCTTTGTAGCCCCAAAAAAAGCCCACTCAGCACTATTTGAGGTGCATAATATTGCCCAAGAAATTACCGACCGCGGACACATTCATAAAGTTGAAATTGTTATACTACAAGAAGTTAAAGCAAACACTGACCAAGCATTACGGCTTGGATTGCGCACTGGTGAGATCATTTACAAGTCCGAGCTCATTCACTTTGAAAATGACCAACCCATTCAACTAGAAGAGCGCATTGTAAACGCCAGTTTAGCTCCAGATTATAGCCAACAAGATTTCACTAAACTCACGCCTTACGCCTACTTAAATCGTGTGGCGCCGATTACCGAAGGTGAACATTTGGTTGAAGCAGTTACGCCTAACCAATACGAAGCTACCAAGCTGGCTATTAACATACACCAAGCCTGCTTACAGATTAAACGCCGCACTTGGTCCAACCAACAAATTGTAACCAGCGCACGGCTCCTGTCCCCAGGCCACCTGTTTCATCTTTTTGGCCATTTTGGCAGGCCTTAAGCACGTTTTTTGAGCCAGCACATGCTTGCTTCAACTCCAAAATAGGCGTATTGTATACATCTTGTATATACATGTAAGCTATGTGTTTTTTGGAGACAACCATGTTAAGCCCTGCAGAACTCGCCGCTCGCCGCACCCGCGTTGGCACTATTACCGCCCCTACGGGCACTAAAATCAGCACCAAAAGCTGGATGACCGAAGCGCCGTTACGTATGCTCATGAACAACCTCGACCCAGAAGTGGCAGAGAACCCCAATGAGCTTGTGGTATACGGTGGCATAGGCCGTGCAGCGCGCGACTGGGAAAGTTACGACCAGATAGTAGCGTCGCTTACCGACCTTGAAGAAGACGAAACCTTGTTAGTACAGTCGGGCAAACCCGTGGGCGTATTCAAAACCCACAGCCATGCACCTCGTGTACTCATTGCCAACTCTAACCTTGTGCCACACTGGGCCACTTGGAATCACTTTAACGAGCTAGACGCCAAAGGCCTTGCCATGTACGGCCAAATGACAGCAGGCAGCTGGATTTACATAGGTAGCCAAGGCATTGTTCAAGGCACCTACGAAACTTTTGTAGAAGCAGGTCGACAGCATTTTGGCGGCAGCCTTACGGGCCGTTGGATATTAACGGCAGGTTTAGGCGGCATGGGTGGCGCTCAACCTTTGGCAGCGAGCCTTGCAGGCGCCTGTTCACTCAATATTGAATGCCAACAAAGCCGTATCGACTTCCGTTTACAAACGCGCTATTTAGACGAACAAGCAGACAACATCGACGACGCCCTTGCTCGTATCGCACACTACACCAAAACCGGAGAAGCTAAATCCATTGGCTTACATGGCAACGCCGCAGACATATTGCCAGAACTGGTTAAACGCGGCGTAAAACCCGACCTAGTCACAGATCAAACCTCGGCTCACGATCCACTCAATGGCTACCTACCCCAAGGTATGGATTGGGACACCTACCGCGAGCAAGCTGCGTCTAACCCTGCGGCTACAACGGCAGCGGCCAAAGCCTCCATGGCAGTTCACGTTCGGGCCATGCTTGCGTTCCACGAGCAGGGTATTCCAACCGTAGACTACGGCAACAACATACGCCAAGTTGCACTGGAAGAAGGCGTAACTAATGCCTTTGATTTCCCAGGTTTTGTACCGGCCTACATTCGCCCGCTCTTTTGCCGTGGCGTTGGCCCGTTCCGTTGGGTGGCTTTGTCTGGCGACAAAGAAGACATTTACCGTACCGATGCCAAGGTTAAAGAGCTTATTGCGGACGACGCCCATTTACACAACTGGCTCGACATGGCTCGCGCTCGCATTCAATTCCAAGGGTTGCCAGCACGTATCTGTTGGGTAGGCCTTGGCCAGCGCGCCAAGTTAGGCTTAGCCTTTAATGAAATGGTGCGTAGTGGCGAACTCAAAGCCCCTATTGTCATTGGCCGTGACCATTTAGATTCAGGTTCGGTGGCCAGCCCTAACCGCGAAACCGAAGGTATGCAGGATGGTTCCGATGCGGTATCCGACTGGCCGTTACTTAACGCCATGTTAAATACCGCCTCTGGAGCTACTTGGGTGTCGTTACACCATGGCGGCGGTGTGGGCATGGGTTTCTCTCAACATTCGGGTATGGTGATTGTATGTGACGGTACAGACGAAGCCGCCGAGCGTATTGCCCGCGTATTACATAACGACCCTGCCACCGGCGTGATGCGCCATGCAGACGCCGGCTACGACATTGCCATTAACTGTGCCCAAGAACAGGGTTTAAACCTGCCAATGATTAACCCTCTTTAGCCATAACCAAGCAACCACTGAGACACACTATGTATACACTTGAAATCCAACCCGGTCAGGTTAACTTAAACCAACTTCGCCAAGTTGCTCGCAGCAACATTCGTGTAAGCCTTGCCGCTAGTGCCGCTCCCGCCATTAACAAAAGCCAAGATTTGGTCAACCAAATGATCGCCGAAGACCGCACGGTATACGGTATTAACACCGGCTTTGGCTTGCTGGCCAACACCCGCATAGAAGTAGAAGATTTAGAAGAGCTGCAACGCTCTATTGTTTTATCACATGCGGCAGGCATTGGTAAATTTATGGAAGATGCCACTGTACGGCTGATGATGGTGCTTAAAGTAAATAGCTTATCCCGTGGCTTTTCGGGCATTCGCTTAAGCGTGATCGAAGCGTTGATGACCTTAATCAATACTGAAGTATTCCCCTGTATTCCAGAAAAAGGCTCAGTGGGCGCATCGGGCGATTTAGCACCTCTAGCGCACATGAGTGCGGTATTATTAGGCGAAGGCCAAGCCCGTTATCGTGGAGAAATCATCTCGGGTCAGGCTGCCCTTAAAATTGCGGGTTTAAACCCAGTTACTTTGGCCCCCAAAGAAGGCCTTGCACTATTAAACGGCACTCAAGCGTCTACTGCATTTGCACTACAGGGACTCTTCCATGCCGAAGATTTGTGGGCATCGGCCACCGTATGTGGAGCCCTGTCTGTGGAAGCTGCACTGGGCAGTCGTAGCCCATTTGATGCACGTATCCATGAAGTACGTGGCCATCAAGGTCAAATAGACACCGCCGCCGCTTATCGTCACTTATTGACCGACACCAGTGAAATAGGCGCGTCTCATGATGGCTGCCACAAGGTACAAGACCCCTACTCATTGCGCTGTCAACCGCAGGTTATGGGTGCCTGTTTAGACCAAATTCGCCATGCGTCAAAGGTGCTCGCTATCGAGTCTAATGCAGTATCAGACAATCCGTTGGTATTTGCCGACCAAGGCGATATTATTTCTGGTGGTAACTTCCATGCCGAACCGGTGGCCATGGTGGCAGACAATCTTGCTATCGCTATTGCCGAAATAGGCAGCCTTTCTGAGCGTCGCATGGCCTTGCTCATTGATTCGGCCTTAAGCCAATTACCCCCATTTTTAGTTAATAATGGCGGTGTGAATTCTGGTTTCATGATTGCACAGGTGACCGCTGCTGCTTTGGCGAGTGAAAACAAAACCTTTGCCCACCCAGCTAGCGTAGACAGCTTGCCAACGTCGGCCAACCAAGAAGATCATGTATCCATGGCCACCTTTGCCGCCAGACGTTTACGCGACATGAGCGAAAATACGCGGGGCATTTTAGCAGTAGAATTGTTGTCAGCGGTTCAGGGTTTAGATTTCCGTACTGGCCTGCTCTCCAGCCCATTACTAGAACAGGCGCGATCGGGTTTGCGAGCTCAAGTCGCGTTTTACGACAAAGATCGTTATTTTGCCACCGACATCGCTAGTGCCAACGACTTGTTGGCCACGGCTTGCCATAATGACATGATGCCTGCGCACACGTTACCCAGCTTAGGCTAGCGCAGCACACGCTTTAAACGAGGAGTTAATATGGTACAGCCATCATTTGAGCAGGTTTATCACGGCTTTCACGCAGCCACAATGGCTGCTACTGACGTGACAGACAGCAATGGCTACGGCATTATCGAAGACGCCGCTATGGCTGTGGCCAAGGGCAAAATTATTTGGATTGGTAAAGCCATTGACCTGCCAGCCCATGATGCACCAACAACCCACTTAGGTGGTGGCTGGGTGACGCCTGGCCTCATTGACTGCCATACTCACCTGGTATTTGGTGGAGACCGAGCCGCCGAATACGAAATGCGTTTGCAGGGTGCAAGCTACGAAGCCATAGCTAAAGCAGGTGGCGGCATTGTGTCTACCGTTACCGACACGCGCAAAGCCTCCGAAGCTGAATTATTCGCCAGCGCCAAAAAGCGTCTGAGTGCATTAATGAATGACGGGGTTACTTGTGTAGAGATTAAATCGGGGTACGGTTTAGACTTAGCCTCAGAAACCAAAATGCTGTCAGTGGCACGGCAGTTAGGCAACGCGCTGCCAGTAACCGTGCGCACAACTTGCTTGGCTGCCCACGCGCTGCCACCTGAGTACAAAGGCCAAGCAGATGCATACATCGACCTCGTATGTGAGCGTATACTGCCCTCAATTGCTCAAGCAGGGCTCGCTGACTCAGTAGATGGTTTCTGTGAAGGCATCGCCTTTTCTGTAGACCAAATTGAGCGCGTATTTCAAACTGCGCAACGCCTTGGCTTGCCCGTGAAATTACACGCCGAACAGCTGTCCGATTTAGGCGGCTCTGGCCTTGCCGCCAAATACAACGCCTTATCGAGTGACCACTTAGAATACCTAAGCGACGCAGACGCTGTGGCTATGGCTAAAGCAGGCACTGTGGCAGTGATATTACCCGGTGCATTTTTTTGTTTAAAAGAAACTAAATTACCGCCTATTGCCCGCTTACGTGAATTAGGCGTCGCCATGGCCGTTGCGAGTGATTCAAACCCAGGGTCTGCCCCAGTATTATCATTGCGGTTAATGATGAGCATGGCCTGCACCTTATTCGGTTTAACACCTCTGGAAGCCTTACAAGGCGTCACCATCCACGGCGCAAAAGCCTTAGGGTTGGGCGACTCTCATGGTCAGCTTAAACAAGGCTTTGCTGCCGATTTTGTATGTTGGGACATTAACAAACCAGCAGAGCTTTGTTATTGGCTAGGGGGCCAGTTGGTAAAACACCGCGCCGTGGCCGGAGAAATGACGTGAGCACTGATACAAGTAACGTCACTATCCATACGCCAAACGACTTTATTACCATGCCTTGGCGTAACGGCTTAGGCTCCACCATTGAACTACTCAAACATCAACCAGATGATTCCTTTACATGGCGCCTTAGCATGGCTGACGTCACTCAAGACGGCGCCTTCTCCGACTTTTCTGGCTACGATCGGTGTTTGATTTTGGTAAGTGGCAACGGCATAACGTTATCCGACGACCAGGGCCAAAGTTGGCCTCTTGAGAAGCAGCTAGATGTGGCGCATTTTAAAGGCGAAGACCTGGTTAATGCCGAGCTCCATAACGGTCCTATTCGTGACTTTAACCTCATGACTAAACGGCAAAATTGTATTGCTACCCTAGTCACGAGCCAGCAACAAAACCAACAACAAACCGCCTTAAATGGTGATGTTTTTTTGCTCTTCAATGTACAGGGCGAGACTTCCTTTGCGCTCGACGGTCAGCCTTTGCAAGAACTAGAAGAACAGCATTTAATGCAGCTTGACCCCAGTGCAATAAGCCACTGCTATTGCACTGGGGATGCGTGGGCAGGCATTCTCATCACCTATATTTAGCCCGCATCTACAGGTGGCGATTAGCCACCGTAAACACTAAAGCCAAACCACTTATTGCTTATTTTGTCATAGGTGCCATTTTCAAGAATGGTACTAATGGCGTGACTAAGCTGATCACGCAATTGCGTATCTTCTTTACGTACACCAATACCCGCACCCGGCCCAAAAAAGCGATTGCCGAAAAAATTAATTTATTGGTAATTTGCGATGAATTCTGTCACTGGGCAAGAGAACTAAGCGACAATGTATTGAGCGTCACCACCAATACAGGGTTAGTATTTAGGTCTAAAGGTGCGATGAGTGTATTAAACAATTTGTTAGTCGACGATGTCATCAATGAACTGGGGGATGTGGCTATGGCTCACATGCAAAAGGTAACCGATCTGTCGTCTCAATTTGCAGGGTATGAGAGCCAATAACAAGGCACGTTATTCCTGTACCACTAGCCAGTCAATAAACGCCATCGCATTTTGATGTTTTAAGGTGTGTTGTGGGTACACCAGATAATAAGATTTTTTTAACGGTAATTTAGTCTCAAAAGGGGCGATGAGGTTGCCTGCATCCAGTTCGGCCTGAATTAACGACCGCTGCCCTAACAAAACCCCTTTGCCTGATACGGCAGCGTCAATTGCCATACTTGAAAGGTTAAATTTCGGCCCATTGGTCACCACGCTGGGGCTCAAACCAGCCGCAGCTAGCCATTCTCCCCAAGAGGGTAGAAACGCACCCGCATGACCCCAGTCAACGTCAATCATCGGCAATTCTGCAATTTCATTATTATTACTTGGGTCGGTCAACCCCTCTAACAACTGTGGGCTCAATACTAATGACACGTGGTCGGTAAATAACTCAATGGAATTGTCTAATGTTTTGCTATCGATACCAAAACTAATACACATATGCGCTGAGCTCTGGTTAAAGTGCTCCGATTCATCTTGTGCCTGTACCGTAATTTGGATATTTGGATTTCGGTCCATCCAGGTCAATACTTTCGGCATGAGCCACTTAGACGCAAAAGACGGTAATGCGGTGATAATAATTTGATTCTTATTGTCAGCGGGCTGGTTAATTTGCTGCGCATTTCTTAGAGTCGCTAAGGCAGTTATTACATATTCGTTAAATTGGCTACCTAATAGAGTTAACTCCACACCAGACTTAGACCGCAGAAACAGCTCAAATCCAATGTGCTGTTCTAAACGGCGCACTTGTTGGCTCACCGCTGCAGGAGTCACATATAGATCCGCTGCTGCCAAGGTAAGATTGCCGCGTTTGACCGCGGCCTCAAACGCCAACAAACTTTTCATAGGTGGCAAAGACGGATACTGCATTAAATCAAGCCCTTTTATCTATAAGAATTATTTAACGATAACTTAAATAAATATCGTTATTCAAGTCATTTGTGTTCCGCTAGCCTAATGGCTTAACCTTGCGCTAGATCATTTCAGGAGCAATACATGTACCTCAATCAAATCATTAACTCGTTAGACCACCCACTCAACAGCACAGGCTATCGACAAAAATGTTTAGCACAGCTCAATATTGCAGGGGTGTTGGTGATGAAAAATTTCTTATTACCAGAAGCGCTTAAGGCTGTTGTTACGGAGGGCAAGGATAATCAGCACCTCGCTTTTTATACCAAATCTGGCCACAACGTATACTTGACACCGAAGGACTCGGCGCTTGGCGATGATCACACCCACAATCAATGGGTGCAGTCGTCTAAGGGCTGCATTACTGACGACCAAATCGGCCCTCACTCTGCCTTACGTACACTCTATGATGCAGATGACCTGAAGTCGTTTTTGGCCTTTGTATTAAATGAACAACAACTGCACCCCTATGCCGACTCGCTGTCTTCAATCAATTTACATTATGCCAGCGAAGGCCAAGAGTTAGGCTGGCACTTTGACAACTCATCATTTGCTATCACTTTGTTAGTTCAGAGCCCAACGGCAGGTGGACAATTTGAATATGTAACTAAACTTCGCGACTCAAACCAAGGCGACATGAATTACGAGGGCGTTCAGCAGGTACTCAATGGCGATATAAAAGGCCAAAATCTTGCTGTTAATGCAGGTGATTTAGTACTATTTAGGGGCAGAGATGCCCTCCACCGCGTTACCCCAACCGAGGGTGATACCACCCGCATGTTGGTGGTGTTGGCCTATAATTCGGAGCCCAATGTAGAGCTGTCCGAATCGGCGCGTATGACTTTCTATGGCCGCCTGCAATAAATCAAAATAAAGCTTCGCTTTAAGTCAATCAGGTACTGTGGCAACCGATATACTGGCCCTAAATTATCACAAGGATTTTAGTTATGACCGATTCCGTCGTTAACATCACTCGTAACGGTGCCATTTTTGAAGTTGAGCTTAATCGCCCCAAAGCCAACGCCATCGACCTAACCACCAGTCGCCTTTTAGGCCAAGCCTTTAAAGAGTTTCGCGATGATCCGGCTATGCGCGTGGCCATTATAAAAACTGCTGGCGATCGCTTTTTTTGTGCCGGCTGGGATTTAAAAGCCGCCGCTGGTGGTGACGAGGTAGACGGTGATTACGGCGTGGGGGGGTTTGGTGGTATTCAAGAATTACGTGATTTAAATAAACCCGTCATAGCCCAAGTCAGTGGCATAGCCTGTGGTGGTGGGTTTGAGCTGGCATTATCAGCTGACCTTATTTACTGCACCGATTCATCGTCCTTTGCCTTGCCAGAAATCAACTCCGGCACAGTAGCCGATGCCGCCAGCATCAAATTGCCTAAACGCATTCCCCACCATGTGGCCATGGAAATGTTATTTACCGGCCGGTGGATTGATGCAGAAGAAGCCCACCGTTGGGGTTTGGTGAACGAAGTCTTGCCGCAAGATCAATTGGCTGCCCGAGTCCAAGAAGTGGCCCAAAAACTTGCCAGTGGGCCGCCTCTAGTCTACGCAGCCATCAAAGAAGTGGTACGAGAAGCCGAATCAATGAAGTTTCAAGACGCCATGAACTGGATCACCAAGCGCCAGTTTGCCACCATAGATAAGCTCTACGACAGTGAAGACAACATGGAAGGCGCTCGTGCCTTTACTGAAAAACGCGATCCAGTTTGGAAGGGCCAATAAATTACTAAATCGCTGCTATAAAGGTATGTATAAAAAAAGGGTGCTGTTTAAAGCACCCTTTTTTTGTTTTACTTCACATCATTGTCAGTTAAGCGAACCACCAGCGTTCAGCCGCTTTACCACCGTCTAGTTCCCAGTTAGCAGCCACATCACCATGGGCGAGTTTCTTGCTTAAGGCATGGACGTTATTGGCAAACATAGGAATCAGAGCACCGCCGTCATCATTCACTAAGGCTTGACACTCGTAGTAGATTTCGCGACGTCTAGCCAAATTAACTTCGGCTCGGCCCATAATCACAAGCTTATTAAAACGATCCGCTGCAGCGCCAGTACGCCATGCCGTGTCGTTCCATTTACCATCGGCCATATAGGCTGCTGTAAACATCCAATCTTCCGTTGGACGGCCACCCCAGTAACACGCAGACCAAGGTTTCTTATTCCACACGTTAGACCAGTAACCATCTTTGGGTTCGCGTACCACTTCGATATTAAGGCCCCCTTTTGCGGCGGATTCTTTAATCAACAATGCAGCATCTACGGCGCCAGCAAAAGCGGCGTCAGAAGCTGACAATTGTACTTTAGAACCATCGTAGCCGGCTTTTTTAAGGTGATAAGCGGCTTTATCTGGGTCATAAGCCCGCTGTGCCAATTCGCTATTGTGATACGGGTTGGCGGTAGAGATTGGATGGTCGTTACCAATGGCACCATGACCAGACAGGATTTTTAGCACTAATTCTTCACGGTCTACCGACAATTTACATGCCATGCGGAAATCGTAATTATCAAACGGTGCCGCGTCTACTCGCATTGGGAAGGTGTAATGCAAAGTGCCTGTGGTTTCTAAAATATCCAAGTTAGGGTTACGTGCTAACAAATGCACGGTCTTTGGGTCAACTCGGCCAATAGCGTCCACATCACCATTCATAATGGCATTTTGGCGGGCTACCGTGTCGAGTAATACCAACAGCTCTATTTCATCAAAATGTGCTGCATCTTGTTTCCAATAATTCGGGTTACGGTAGAACTTAGCACGTACACCTGGCTCGTAGCTGTCCATGATATAACCACCGGTACCGATACCAGAGGCCCAATCTAATTGACCATCACGCACAGGTAAAATTGGGAAGTGATAATCACTCACTATAAACGCGAAGTCGGCGTTTGCATTACCCAGAGTAAACACTACGTCATTGCCGTTAGCGCTAATATCCGTCACATCTGCCAATAAGGATTTACCGGCAGATTTGGTGTCTTCGCCCATATGGAAACGAAAAGAAGCAATAACATCAGCGGGCGTTAGGGCCTTACCGTCGTGGAAGGTTACCCCTTGGCGAAGTTTAAAGGTCCATGTTTTAGCATCGGCAGAAGCTCCGTACTCGGCTGCTAGTTCAGGGATCAACTGGCCTTCTTTGCCTACTTCTGTAAGGTGGTTTGCGTAAGCAAAAAGTACATTCTGTCCCATGCCGTTTTCAATGGTGCCTGGATCCAGAGAGTCCGTGGTGGAACCGTGGCCCATACCTAGGCGAAACTTACCGCCTTTTTTTGGTGTGCTTGCCACTGCGTTGCCGGCCATTGCCATTGCAGTAGGCAATACGATACCAGCGGCTAGGCTGGTGGTTACAAACTGACGGCGATTCATATCGGTCGTCAGTGGGTTTTTAAGATGATCGGTGTAAATTTTAGACATTGTTTTTATTCTCCAATTAAATAACTAACTAAACAGTATACGCTGAGTTCAAAAGTTAACCGGTGGTTTCCAACAACTTGGAAGTCGATAATTCGCAACATACAAATGACATGAACCAACAAGCTAACACAAAACAATGCTCATGTTAATCATTTGAACTTATTTTGAACGAATATTCAAAAATAAACAAACCCCCTTTTTTTGCCCTTGCCATTCACTATGTGCTGGATTTAGTATGGAGCTCTAGTGTTTATATTTAACCTCGTTCACGGAGTAATGATTCACGTGCATCCCATTCTCACCACTGTTATTCAGCGCCTAGGGTTAGGCCTGCTCACCTTGTTTGTGGTGTCTATCATCATTTTCAGTTCGTTAGAATTTTTACCCGGCGACTTTGGCCAAGCCGTGCTCGGTCAAGCCGCCCTGCCAGAAACCGTAGAAGCCTTTCGCCGCGAGCTCGGCTTAGATAAACCGCCCATAGAGCGGTACATAAGCTGGGTTGGTAATGTGATTAGTGGCGACTTAGGCACTTCTTTTTCAGGACGAAATTCATCTGGGGTTGACCGTTCACGGGACGTTTGGGAGCTTATCCAACCACGCCTCGCCAACACTATATTTTTAGCATCCATGACTGCCCTAATCGCCGTACCACTGGCATTAGCCTTAGGCATTACCGCTGCCTTGTATCGCAATTCCATTTACGATCGGGTGGTTAACTCAGTCACCCTCACTACCATTTCTTTTCCTGAGTTTTTTGTGGCTTATATATTGATCTTGGTATTTTCTACTTATTTTAAAGTCTTTCCTTCGTTAGCCAACATCTCCGATGCCACGCCATTTTTAGAGAAAATATACCGTTCTTCATTACCCGCCTTGGCCCTCACCTTAGTGATTGTTGCACACATGATGCGCATGACCAGAGCAGCCATCATTAACTTATTAGCCAGTCCCTATATTGAAATGGCACAGCTCAAAGGTACTTCTAAAGCTAAGGTTATTTTACACCATGCCCTACCTAACGCTTGGGCTCCTATCGTTAACGTGATCGCCTTCAACTTGGCTTATTTGGTGGTTGGTGTGGTAGTGGTGGAGGTGGTATTTGTTTACCCAGGCCTTGGTCAGCTTATGGTAGATGCGGTGTCGAGCCGAGACATTCCCGTAGTCCAAGGCTGCGCACTGATTTTTGCAGGCACTTACATATTACTCAATTTATTTGCCGACGTTATTTCCATCATCACTAACCCAAGGTTGTTACATCCACGATGAATACACCAACCACACCCAACGGGGGTTATTCCGCAGCCAACGAAGTCACCATGGTGAAAGCACGAAGAACCTTTGTGCAAAACCTTTGGCGCACATTAAAAACGGCGCCACCAACGGCTTGGTTTGGCATGTTGGTTATTTTTTTGTATTTGTTTGTGGCTTTTTTCGCGCCATTATTGGCTCCCCATGGCCAGGCAGAAGTTTTTCCTATGGCTTATGCGCCTTGGAGTGATGAGTTTCGCTTAGGCACCGACGCCCTCGGCCGCGACGTATTTAGCCGGCTCATTTATGGCGCTCGCAATACCATTGGTATTGCTGTGGCCACCACCTTTTTAGCGTTTTTAATTGGAGGCAGTTTAGGGCTAATGGCCGCCATTAGCCGCAACTGGTTAGATCAAGTATTAAGCCGTTTTGTTGATGTGCTCATGGCAATACCCAGCCTTATCTTTGCACTGATGTTGCTGTCTATTTTTGGCTCTAGCGCGTTTAACTTGATCTGTATCATTGCAGTATTGGACGCCACACGTGTGTTCCGGCTGACTCGTGCTGTGGCTCTTAATGTAGTGGTCATGGACTACGTGGAAGCGGCTAAACTTCGTGGCGAAGGTTTAGTCTGGATTATGCGCCGAGAAATTCTGCCCAACATCATGCCGCCTTTGGTAGCGGAGTTTGGTTTGCGATTTTGCTTTGTATTCTTAACCATTGCTGCGCTTTCTTTCTTAGGTTTAGGCATTCAACCGCCCACAGCCGACTGGGGCTCGATGGTACGAGAAAATGCGGGGCTCATTCAATTTGCCGAATACGACTTAACCGCCGCCTTAACTCCCATGATCCCTGCTGCGGCTATTGCTTTATTAACGGTAGCCGTCAACTTTGTAGTGGATTGGTTTTTACATCAAACAAGTGGACTGCGCGATGAGCACTAATGACGTTATACTCACCATGCGTGATGTGCGCATCGATGGCTTCAGTGATGACCGCTGGCACCAAATTATTAAGGGCGTAGACATCACCCTCAGGCGCGGTGAAATCCTCGGTCTGATTGGTGAATCTGGCGCTGGCAAATCGACCCTTGGCCTAGCGGCCATGGGATTCGCCCGGCCTGGTTGCAAATTTGTGGGCGGTTCAATCGAGTTTGATGGCATTGATTTGCTAAAACTAAACAACGCAGAGCTAAGGACCTTACACGGTTCCCGTATTGCTTATGTAGCACAATCCGCCGCAGCGTCGTTTAACCCCGCCCACCGGCTCATCAATCAAACCATAGAAGCCACTGTATCCCACGGCATTGCCGACCAAACCACAGCCAAACAAGATGCCGTGCAGTTGTACACAGACTTACAACTACCCGACCCAGACTCCATTGGTGAACGTTACCCACACCAAGTGTCTGGCGGTCAGTTACAACGGGTGATGACAGCCATGGCCATGTCATCACGGCCGGACCTGATCATTTTTGATGAGCCCACCACAGCGCTGGACGTCACCACTCAAGTGGAAGTACTCACGGCCATGCGCGCCATTGTAGAAAAATACAACACGGCGGCCATTTACATCACTCACGACTTAGCCGTGGTTGCGCAAATGGCAGATAGCATTAAGGTCCTACGTTATGGTGAGACTGTTGAAGATGCGCCCACGCGAGACATGATGTCGGAACCTAAACAAGCCTACACCCAATCCCTTTGGGCCGTGCGTTCCATAGAGAAACCACCACAACCGCAAGTCGACAGCATCCTAGAGATCAACCACGTGGACGCCAGCTATGGCAAAAGTGTTAAAGTGTTGAACGACGTTAACATTAAGGTCCCACGGGGCCAAACCATTGCCATTGTGGGTGAATCAGGTTCTGGAAAGTCCACTACTGCAAGGGCCATCACGGGCTTGCTTCCCCCCCTAACGGGCGACATTGTATTTAATGGCCAGCCCCTACCAGCGGCGTTAAAAAATCGCACCAAGTCACAGTTACAATCGATTCAAATGATCTACCAAATGGCAGACACAGCCATGAATCCACGGCATACGGTACGCGACATTATTGGCAGGCCACTGAACTTTTATTTAGGTTTAACGGGTCAGGCTCAAGATAAAAAGGTGATGGAATTATTGCATCTGATTGAATTAGACGAGAGCTTTTTGGACCGTTACCCTAGCGAATTGTCTGGTGGGCAAAAGCAACGTATTTGTATTGCGCGGGCCTTAGCTGCAGAACCAGAATTAATCATTTGTGATGAAGTGACTTCGGCTTTGGACCAAATCGTCCAGGAAGGCATTCTTAAACTGCTCTTACGCCTACAAGAAGAACTAGGCATTACCTATATATTTATAACCCACGACATAGCTACGGTGCGCGCCATTGCCGATCAGGTGGTGGTGATGTTTCAAGGCAAAGTAGTGGAGCAAGGTGATAAACAAGAAATCTTCCAGCCCCCCTACCCAGCTTATACTGAGCTGTTGTTGTCATCCGTGCCAGAGATGAACCCGGACTGGTTAACTCAACTGCAGGAAAAACGCGCTGGTTAGCACCTGTCATTGCGAAGGCTGCGAATTAAAACCGGTCACCACTATAGCTCACTTTATGGTCTGCTAGAGCCAGCCATTCGGCATCCACCTCAATACCCCAACCCGGCTTGTGGGGCATGATTAACTCACCATTTTGAATGTCGAAATTGGGTTTAAATAAATTTGCCTGCCACGGGTAATAATCCAAGCCTTCTATAGAATATTCTAGGTACTTACCGGCATTAGGTATAGCACCCATGATATGGGCCGAAAACAAGGTGACTAAAGACAGGTTGGCACAGTGGAGGGTAACCGGCATATTAGCCTTTTCGGCCATACGGGCCACCTCTAAGGTGCGAGTGACACCCCCCATGTAGCACACGTCCGGCTGTAGGATGTCCACCACTTGTGTGTCTAACATGTGCCGCCAAATACGCAGGTCGTTATCTTGTTCTCCACCACTTACGTCAATGTCGAGAGCGTCTTTAACTTTCCGCGTCCAGTCCGGTTGCCAATACGGGCAAGGTTCCTCGAAATGACTGACACCATAGTCTTGTAACATACGCCCCACTTCAATAGCTTTTGCTGGTGTGTAGGCACTGTTAGCATCGACTAACAGTGTTACATCATCACCTAACTGTTCGCGTACCCGCTTAACAATAGCCTCGGTTCGGCCGGGCCACTGATCTATGTCGTGCCCACATTCTTTACCAACACGAAACTTGAAGGAGTGGTAACCAAATTTTTGTTTGAGGGCCAAAAAGCGTTCGGCTTCGGCTTCTGGCGATATTTCACGCTGCATACTCGATGCATAAACAGGCACTGACTTTGCATTACCTCCTAACAACTGACATACGCTTTTGCCAGCACGTTTTGCGTGGATATCCCACAATGCGGTGTCTAACCCGCAAAGAGCACGGTATAGATAAGTGCCAGGAAACTTGTGCTCACGCTCTAACACTTGGTGGTTTAAGGCCTCAATATCGCCAGCATCACAACCCAATACATGGGGTGCCACTTGCCTGTGCACCACTTGAGCAGTGATATCGGCATTGTAGGTGCAGGTTTGCCCCCAGCCCTCTTCACCTGTGTCCGTGCGCAATCGCAGCAAGCCTACGTATTCATTAGTAAAGGTTTCTATGCTGATAATTTTCATGGACACTTACTCGAGTTCAGACAAAATCAGATGCGCCGCCTTTTCAGCCACCATGATAGTCGCTGCGTTGATATTGCCACACAACACATTTGGAAAAATAGCGGCATCCACTACCCTCAAACCAGTTAAGCCATGCACTTTTAGCCGACTATCCACCACGTTGTCCTGAGGGTCTGGACCCATACGACAAGTCCCACACGGGTGAAATACCGTATCAGCGTTATTACGGATATCTTGTATTAATTGCTCGTCGGTTTTGCAATCCATGCCTGGGCGCATTTCGTCCAAAGTAATAGCCTGTAACTGTGCGGTTTGCGCCAACTTGCGAATCAGCTTAACACCCTCCAACAAGTCTTGCACTTCGTCATCATGGGCAAGGTAATTGGGTTCAATTTTGGGTGCATCACTAGGGCTGTTGGACACAATATTAATCTGCCCTTCAGACTTAACACGGCAGTTTGACACGCCTAACAAATAGGCGGGAAACGGATCTGGGTTCATCATCGGTCGTTCGCCTAACGGCGCTTTAGTGTAACTCACCGGAGAAAAATACAGTTGGATGTTGGGCCGGTCCAAACCTTCACGAGTGCGTACAAAACCACCCGCCTGATTCACGCTGAGGCTCAACGGGCCACCTCGAGTTAACACATAACGCATGCCGTGCAGGAATTTGCCCCACCAGGGGCGTAACTGTTGGTTTAATGTGGGTTGATTAGCCCGATAAAAGTAACTATGACCTAAGTGATCTTGTAAATGCTGACCCACAGCTGGGCTTTCGTGGACTTGTGCCACACCTGCATCGCTTAACACTTGCCCTGGGCCAACACCTGACAACTGTAACAACTGGGGTGAATTGACAGCACCTGCACTTAAAATCACTTCTCTATGAGCCGTAACTTCATAGTTTTTGTTTTTATGCCGGTACTCCACTGCTACG
Source organism: Oceanospirillaceae bacterium (assembly GCA_029938085.1). Lineage (GTDB taxonomy): Bacteria > Pseudomonadota > Gammaproteobacteria > Pseudomonadales > Balneatricaceae > Njordibacter. The sequence continues at coordinate 29,933 of JAPYOS010000005.1, forward strand.
GCACGTTTATTAGCAAATACGATACGCTGAACTAGGGCATTACAAACGACCGTTAGATTAGGCCGGTTTAGCACGGGTTTTAAATAAGCCCGCGCAGACGACATACGCTGGCCTTGGTGGGTCGTGAGTTGGTAGTGACCCACTCCGTCCTGTACCGCGCGGTTATAATCCGCATTATAATCAATGCCACAGGCCTGAGCTGCCGCCACAAACGGCTTACACAAGGGGTGCAATTTACCGGCCACGTCGGCCACATTGAGTGGGCCATCGCCGCCCCGATAGTCATCGGCTCCCTGTTGCCAAGACTCCATACCTTTAAAGTAGGGCAGTAGATCTTGGTAACCCCAGCCTTTGTTACCTGCATCACGCCAGTCATCGAAGTCTGCGGCATTACCACGCACATAAACCATGGCGTTAATCGAGCTAGAGCCGCCTAGCGTTTTACCCCTTGGCCAATAGCTAGCGCGCCCGTTGAGCCCTTCGCTGGCTTCACTTTGGTACATCCAGTTAACTTTAGGCTGGTAAAACGTTTTGCCATAGCCAATAGGCATTTGAATATAAAAACGCCTGTCACTTGGACCGGCTTCTAACAACAATACCTTATGCTTAGGGTTGGCACTGAGCCGGTTGGCTAACACGCAGCCGGCCGACCCCGCTCCAATAATAATATAGTCGTAGATTGCTGGCTGCTTCACTGAGCCAACTCTTTCACAGCCGCACATATTGCAGCAAAACTGGCCGCCGCTTTCTCACTCATATTGCGCGCCCGCAAATGGCCATGCACTAAGCCTTGACCTACGTCCACGTGGTTGGTTACGGCAACACTAGCACTACGTAAAGCCTGCGCATAGAGCTCGCAATCATCTCGCAGTGGGTCTACGCCTGCAGGGAACAAATGGGTCGGCGGCAAACCACTAAAGTCTGATGTGTGCATAGGCATATAGTGGTCATCTTGGTATGGAATTTGGCTTATATCACCAGTCACACGAATGGGTAAATAATAATCCATATCCGCTTTGGTGAGTAACGGCGCATGCGCGTGTTCGGTCATGGACGGCGCATCTATGCCGCTGCTTAACGCCGGGTAGATCAACACTTGGCCTAACAACGCAGTGCCTACAAACGACTTGCGAGCATTCGCTACGCAACCACCCAACAACCCGCCAGCACTGTCGCCAACCAGAATCACTTTGCTGCCGGCCTCTAACGCCTGATCTACCACCGTAAGGCAATCATTAATATCGGCAGGGTATTGGTGCTCTGGTGCCAAACGATAATCCACCGACACTAAATTTAAGCCGGTCTGGTGCGCCAACTCACCACAAATGTCATGATGGCTGTCTAACCCACCCACCACAAAACCACCACCATGCATAAATACAATCAGCACGTCATCATCACGATTAGACTCTTGGGCCTGGTGCTGATAACGCCTAACCGGCACAGAATAACCGCCCTTGGCGAGTACGGCGTCATCTTTTGCCGTTATGCCTGGAGCTAAAGGCGTGGCAAAACCTTTACACAGGGCGTTATACCAGCGCCTTTGTTGATCCACACTCGAATCGGTGGCATTGATTGGGTAATAACTTAAACTTTGATCCACGAAGGCCTGCACCTGTGTATCTAATAGACTCATACAAACTTTCTCGGCACTGTTTCCTGCCACTGTTTTAGGTGTACTTGCTGGCCGTTTTCTAGAGCCTCTAAACTGGCATCAAGATAAAAATAATCGGCATCGCAGGTCACCTTCAGACTGGTATACACTTCGATTTCCCAGCCGGGCCTTGCTTGTCGTGAACTCCACTGGCACAAACTCGTGGCCGAGTGTGGGTCATGGGGCAATATCGAATGTTGCTCATGGCACACTTCGCCTACGGTGAGGTTATGCTCAACAAAGGTAAACTCACCAAAGTCGTCATCAATCACCGTGGTGTATTGGCCATTAGCCGCATTAATCTGAGTCGACCGTGTGTGTTTTTCTGGCCGAAGTTGAGCAATTTCATTAACCGGACAAACATAACCCTTGCCTAAATCGCGGTTTAATAACCCCGAGCGATCATGGAGAGAAACAGTTAACTGCGCGCTACTTAAGTCCAAACTCAAATTAGCTTTTCTAGGTGTTGGCCACAATAATGGAAAATAGGCCGTGGATACGGCTAAGCGTAATTTGTGACCTTGGGGCAGTTCGTAGCCCACATCATCCAACTTAATGGTCACGTCCATGACTTGGCCTGCAATCACTGGCTGGGGGTCGTCTAAGCCCGCGCGCATGGCTAAATTAAGTACGCCATAAGTGATGCGGGTGCTGCTGCCGTCGGGCGCCACATCGCATAACCGCAAGATCATCTGGCCACAATCTTGGTCGCTGGTAACCCTTGCCTTAAACACAGCGCCACCTAATATAGAAACCGCTGCCGCTAAAGGTTGGGTATCAAAACAAAGGCTATTGGCGTCGTCTTGGCGTTGCTCCGTGGCAAAGTCTGGGCCACACCAAATTACACAAAACTCACCACTTGCTGCACCTGTAGTGAGCGGGCTATTCACCATTATTTGTCCACTAGAGCCCGTGTGAATAAGTTGGCCAGACGCACTTAAACTCCACTGCATGGTTGTGGACTGCATGGGCCATTGATTAGCTTCCACCCAAATGCCCGGTCTTTCATCGTATGCGGACTGAGGTGGAACACCGTCTTGTATGTATGCGGCAATGGTAGGCTCCGACATAATGCCGTTGTCTATGCCTTTAAGCCAATAGTCCCACCAACGTTTGGCTTCGCCTAAAAAGTCCATTTCTGGTTTTGGTGAAGCGTAGTTGGGGTACTTGTGAGCCCAGGGCCCTATCATGGCTTTTTTAGGGCAACTAAGCCCCTGCATCATACGTGGGATAGCCTCTGAATAGGAGTCACCCCAGCCTCCCATACAATACACTGCGGCTTTAATGGCATCATAATTTTCGTTAACGGACCCGTGCTTCCAGTAGTCATCCTTGTGGCCATGCTGCAGCCACTTTTTGGCCAAAAAAGGCATATTTTCCAACCGATCTAGCCATTGCTCACGCCAAGTATCCGGTAATAATAGAGGATCTGGTGCTTTGGCCATGTAGCAAGCCATAGTAGATGCCCAGCTGAAGTTTTCTAACAATAACGCGCCGCCACGGTAATGTATGTCATCGGCATAACGGTCGTCAGTGGAGCAAACGGTAACAATAGACTTTAATGCAGGTGGTGCCATGGCTGCCACTTGTAGGCTATTAAATCCACCCCAAGACTTACCCATCATGCCCACGCTACCACTGCACCAAGGCTGCTCAGCAAGCCACTCAATCACTTCAACAGCGTCGTCGAGTTCTTGCTGCAAGTACTCATCCAACATGAGGCCTGTAGATTCGCCACAACCACGCATATCAACGCGCACGGCGGCATAACCAAAACCAGCCCAATAAGGGTGCATTTGTTCATCACGAATAGCCGTGCCATCACGTTTTCGATAAGGGATATATTCTAAAATCGCGGGTACCGGAGAGGACATAGCATCGGTCGGCAACCAAGCCCTAGCGGCTAATCGACTACCGTCTGCAAGAGGTATGAAAAAATGGCTCCATTCTTCAATTTGGTGGGTGAAATCAAGGTTATTCATCATCGGTTGTTGCTCCCAGAAAACCGCAGGTCGATCGCGCCTTAGCAAAGCAATAACATACCACTGGAATATTCCGCAGGTATAGCTCTATTTAATCAATTGCGTTATATACTACTAGAGGTGAACGGTGCAGGATCATTATCCTGCGCAAGGCAAACAAAAGAGAGGTGAAAACCTATGGACGTAACTCCTAAAGCGGGTCGTAAAGTCTACCTTCCTAGCGATGCAGAAGACGCAAAAATCAATGCGGGCATTGCAGCCGATCCAGATTCTCGTGAAATAACAGACGAAGAGTGTACACGCATGCGCCCTGCTGGACGCCCGAAGGCAGAAATAACCAAAGAGCGCATCAGTATTCGACTATCGCCAGAAGTGATAGGTTATTTTCGCGAGACGGGAAAAGGCTGACAAACACGCATAGACCAAGCGTTAAAAGACTATGTGCTGGCCAATAAGAGTTAATTAGCCCACATTTGTTCGCTAAAGTGGCGACGGCAAAGTGACTGGTATCTATCATTACCACCAATTACCACTTGCTCACCATCTTTAATCACCGTGCCATGCTCATCGGTACGTACCACCATGGTGGCTTTACGACCACAATGGCACACGGTTTTAAGCTCTACCAACTTATCAGCCCAAGCCAACAAATACTGGCTGCCAGGAAATAACTCACCTCTAAAATCGGTGCGAATGCCGTAACACAATATGGGAATATTGAGATGGTCTACCACCTGCGTGAGTTGCTTAACTTGCTGTTTGCTTAAGAACTGACTTTCGTCGATGAGAACACAGTCGATGGATTGCTGGTGATTTTGGTTGTCTAGAATACCAAACAGGTCATCTTTACTGCTAAACAATTGAGCGTCGGCTGCTAAGCCAATACGCGACGTCACTTTGCCAATACCATAGCGGTCATCTAACGCCGCCGATAATATATACGGATGCATGCCACGTTCTTGATAATTGTATGCTGATTGCAATAATGCCGTCGATTTACCGGCATTCATCGAAGAGTAATAGAAATAGAGCTGGGCCAAAACAAAAACACCTGAACAAAGAACACAAATTGTAGCGGATGAGCCTAATCAGCTCAACTAGGTTATTGCTTAAGCACCAGCCAAAAACAACCCCGAAGGGTTATGTCAGAGGTCAACCCAGCCAGTGGTACAACCTACCGCAAAAATGGGGATAGGACGGTAGTAGTGAACTTTTGCTTGGCTACCAATAGTTGCGCCAGAAATGGCGATAAAGGCGCGAATTTCAAAGCCACCCTGGCCCGCATCCTGCCACGTTTCTTCGTCTGTATAACTCAGTAATGCGTCCTTGTCACCCGCACACCAACGCTGCAAAAACTCTTTATCCCAGGCTTCATTGATCTTGCCCGAATCAGGTGTGGCAGGCCAATGTGAAATACCACCCGTAGCGACTATGGCAATGCGCTCGGGCACCTCGTCACAGGCCTTACGTAAGGCCTGACCAAAGGCCCAAGCACGGTGTAGCGGCGACAAAGGCGGGCCTTGGCAGTTGATGTTTACGGGAATAATATCTAACTCATACTCAGGCGTAAGAAAATGCAACGGCACACTGATGCCATGGTCAAACTTCCACTCCTCTGCATAAGCCACATCCACATCTTTCATCACTTTGGCAATGATGCGTTTGGACAACTCGGGATTACCCGGAATCAGACGTCGCTCAATGCCTAACCATTTAGGGTCTTCAATAGGCCCTTCATACTCATCGGCCGCACCAATACAGTAGGCTGGCATATTGTTCATGAAAAAGTTAGCAAAATGCTCCGCCGCGATAACAATTAAGGCGTCTGGCTTACTGGCCTCTAGGGCTTCACGCATGTCATCAAAGGCACTGTAGAGGGTCTCTTTGTCATCTGGATCTGCCATATGGGCGCGACCGGTAATTCCTGGTGCATGGCTGCACACTCCTGCAAAAACTAAGCTCATACAGCCCCCTTACCATCTGTGGTTACATATAATCCAGTTCTAACGTTGCCGTGAATCGCTAACGCATCGCGCATGGCTTGAATATATTCTGGCCAAGCTAAGCCACACATGGCGGCGAAGTGCATCAATATCTGGCCATTAACACCCAAAATATACAGCAGGCCGATATCTTTGTTGACTAAAGCATCATGCTCTTCTTGGGTGAGCTTGAAGTTGTTCATTATGGCTTCATGATCGGCCAAAAATGATGCTTGCATCTGCACGTCTTTATTGAGTTGATATAACAGTTTTTGAGTCTGATACAAGCTCATAATGTCTCGCCCTCTATAGTGAACTAGTAGCAAGGCACGGAATATTGGCCTAGCCTTAACCACAATAATAGATAACATGTTAATAATTATTGACTAGCAAAGCTAGCATTCTACAAAATTAATTTAACTTGTTAAGTATATTGTCAAAAACAGGCGGGGCCAAACTGACCAAAATACCGCTATAGATTCTGGGAAGATAGATGAGCCAAATTAGTAAGCATTTGATAAAAAGGAAATAAATGGTCGGGACGGCAGGATTTGAACCTACGACCCCCTGCCCCCCAGGCAGGTGCGCTACCAAACTGCGCTACGCCCCGACTAACTTCCAATGCGGTTCGATGAGAACCTAGAAGAGGGCGTATATTACTTGAATCGCGGTGGTTTTGGAAGCAATATGGGCAGCGAATGAAGTGAAATTTAGAATTAAATCAAGTCTTTGACTCGATCATTCAAATCAACTAATTTTCTGTTTCAACCCGATCTTTGAGTTTTTGACCTGGCCTAAAGGTGACCACCCGGCGCGCAGAAATAGCTACTTCTTCGCCCGTTTTTGGATTGCGTCCGGGGCGTGAGCGTTTGTCACGCAAGTCAAAGTTGCCAAAACCTGACAACTTAACCTGTTCGTTATTAATAAGACTGGAGGAGACCTCTTCAAAAAAGGCCTCTACCATGTCTTTTGCGTCGCGTTTACTAAGCTGCTGTTCACTACTGAGACGTTCTGCCATATCGGCTTTGGTCAGTGATCCCATGCTTGGGTCCTCGCCTTTTGTTTATTATTATTAGCCTCTAAGGCTTGCACCGGCGTTTTCAGCGAGGTGTGTTACCACCTGCTCAACCCACTGGTTTACTTCATCATCCGTAAGAGTGCGCTCTGGGTGCTGCCACGTCAAGCCCAAAGCTAGACTTTTTTGTCCATTTTCAATACCTTGGCCCTGATACACATCAAATAAACGCACCGCATTAAGCCATTTTCCTGCACTAGCTTCAATAACACTAGTCACCTCGGCCACGCTAGTCTTTTGATCCAAGACGATGGCCAAGTCACGGCGCATTTCTGGGAACTTAGACAAGGTTTGGTAGGCCGGTAGTACACCAAGGCTAATAGCGGCCAAATCCACTTCAAACATAAACACAGGCCCTTGTAGGCCTAGGTCTTTAGCTAGGCCCGGGTGCATTGCGCCCACAAAACCCACCACTGCGCCGTCAAGTTGAATGGCAGCACTTTGGCCTGGATGAAGGGCTAGATGCTTGGTTGCCACAAAGGAAAATTCTTGGCTGCCAATGGCCAACAAAGTTTCCAAATCACCTTTAATGTCGAAGTAATCAACGTTTTCAGCTTTGCCGTGCCAGCTTTCTGGGTTGCGAGAACCGTAAATCAAACCAGCAAACACATCCTGCTGTTGTAAACCTTGGTCACTGGGAATAAAGCGCTGGCCCGTTTCAAACAAACGGATACGCGATTGTTGACGGTTTTGGTTGTGTTGCAACGCCTTGACCAAACCAGGCCACAGGGTAGTACGCATCACCGCCATGTCGGCAGAAATAGGGTTCACTAACTCCACCGGTTTGTTTTGGTCGTCAAACTTAGCTAATAAACCGGGTTCAACCATGCTGTAAGTAATCGCTTCTTGGTACCCACGGCTCACCATATGGCGGCGCAAGATGGACAATGGCCGTTGCACTTCGGCGTTAGCCGGAATTTCCATGCTTGCCACAGGGTTAGTGCTTGGTAAATTGTTGTAGCCGTAAACACGGGCCACTTCTTCAATTAAATCCGCTTCAATGGCCATATCAAAGCGCCAAGACGGGGCATTGAAGGTCCATGAAGCGTCGTCTGAGGCAACTAAGGTTAAACCCAGACGGGTAAGAATATCTAATACTTGCGCATCGTCGATTTTGTAGGCTAACAAGGCTTCTAGGCGAGCTTTACGTAAGCTTACCTGTGACTCCGTTGGCAAGTGATCTGCTGACACCTGTTCAACAATAGGCCCTGCTTCGCCACCCACAATACTCTGTAGCAACAACGTAGCGCGATCCATGGCCTTGCGTTGTAGGTCATAGTCTACGCCGCGCTCAAAACGGTGAGACGCATCGGTGTGTAAACCATAATTGCGGGCTTTGCCGGCAATACTAATGGGGTTAAAGAAAGCAGCTTCTAAGAACACGTTGGTCGTGCCACTGCCCACACCGGTATCTGCACCACCCATAATTCCGGCTAGGCCTAACACGCCTTCGTTGTCGGCAATAACTAGTGTCTCTTGGTCTAGCTCAATTTTTTGACCATCAAGCAAGATTAAGTTTTCACCTTGACTAGCCATACGTACAATGACAGAACCGTTGAGCTTGTTGAGGTCATAGGCATGCATAGGCTGGCCCATTTCTAACAAAATGTAGTTAGTCACATCAACCACTGGGTCAATGCTACGTACGCCACAGCGGCGTAATTTTTCTTGCAACCACAAAGGCGAAGCGGTGTTAAGGTTGATGTTGTTAAGCACTCGGCCCAAGAAACGCGGACAATGCTCTGGTGCGCTTACTTTAACGGGGAACACATCTTCAATTTGTGGCGCCAGTTCTTTTAGTTCCGGGCCTTGTACATCAACCGAATTCAACACACCCACTTCACGGGCTAAACCCGCAATACTTAAACAGTCGCCGCGGTTAGGTGTTAAATCCACATCAATTATTTGGTCGTTGAGATTAAGGTAGTCACGAATGTCTGTGCCTACTGGCGCATCAACTGCCAACTCCATAATGCCATCGTTTTCTTCGCTAATTTCTAGTTCAGCGCCAGAGCACAACATACCAAAAGATTCTTGCTGGCGTAATTTGGCCTTTTTGATTTTGAAGTTACCCGGCAACACGGCGCCCACGGTAGCAAATGCTACCTTAATACCTACTCGGGCATTAGGCGCCCCACACACGACTTGTGTTTCTGTAGTGCCATCACTGACCTGACAAACACGTAATTTGTCGGCATCCGGGTGCTGCTCTGCACTCACAATCTCGCCAACAATTACGCCACTGAATTCGCCACCGGCGGCTTCAATGTCGTCTACTTCTAAACCGGCTAAGGTGATCTGGGCAACCAATTCGTCGCTGCTGATTGCAGGGTTAACCCATTCGCGCAGCCATTGTTCACTAAATTTCATGTCTATATCTCGTGCGTTGAATTCAGGTTAACTAAATTGGGCCAAAAAGCGTAAGTCGTTTTCAAAGAACATACGTAAATCTTTTACCCCGTAGCGCAACATCGCTAGGCGCTCAACGCCCATGCCAAAGGCAAAACCGGTATAGGCTTCTGGGTCGATGCCTGAATGTTCAAATACCTTGGGATGCACCATGCCGCAGCCTAAGACTTCTAGCCACTTTTGCTCACCGTCTTCGCCTTGATAACCGATATCTACTTCAATAGAAGGCTCGGTAAAAGGGAAGTAAGATGGACGAAAACGCACTTGCAAGTCACGCTCAAAAAACACGTTTAGAAAGTTATGCAAAATGCCTTTTAGGTCTGCAAAACTAATGTTGTCATCCACTAACAAACCTTCGATCTGGTGAAACATAGGTGAGTGGGTTTGATCAGAATCACAACGGTACACGCGCCCCGGGCAAATAATGCGAATCGGCGGTTGTTGCTTTTCCATGGTTCTTACTTGTACGCCTGATGTGTGGGTACGTAATAAGGTGCCATCACCAAAATAGAAGGTATCGTGCATGGCACGTGCTGGGTGATGGGCAGGAATATTTAGGGCTTCGAAGTTATGATAGTCGTCTTCGATTTCTGGACCTTGGGCCACAGAAAAGCCAATTTGAGCGAAGAAATTTTGAATCCGCTCCATCGTCATGGTAACAGGATGTAAACCACCTGTAGCCTGACCACGACCCGGTAATGTGACATCAATGCTTTCTAATGCGAGCTGTTTACTGAGGGCGTTAGCCACCATCATAGTGCGCTTAATGTTAATGGCATCTTGTACTTGTTGCTTGGCTTCGTTGATCTTGGCGCCAGCGGCAGGCCTTTCTTCGGCCGACAATTTACCTAAACTCTTAAGCTGTGCGGTTAACTCGCCTTTTTTACCTAAGTACTGAACCCGAACTTGATCAAGGGCTGATTCGTCTGCCGCTTGAGCCACGGCGTCTAAGCCGTCGGTGACCAGTTGCTTGAGGTGTTGCATATTATTCTCCGGTATAAATAGAACAGGGGAAGAGTTTGCACTCTTCCCCTGTTGGCATCCCAATGGGATTGCGAACTTAGATTAGCCAAACCGAGGTTTGGTTATCCAGATCCAACTTAAGCGAGTGCCGCTTTAGCTTTCTCTACGATCGCTGTAAATACCGCTTTGTCGTGAATGGCTAAATCAGCCAATACTTTACGGTCGATCTCGATTGAAGATTTCTTCAAACCTGAAATCAAACGGCTGTAGGATAAACCGTTCATACGCGCACCGGCGTTAATACGGGCAATCCATAGAGCACGGAACTGACGCTTACGTTGACGACGGTCGCGGTAGGCATATTGGCCAGCTTTGATTACAGCTTGTTTAGCAACACGGAAGATACGGCTACGTGCACCGTAATAACCCTTGGCTTGCTTGAGGATCTTCTTATGACGACGGTGTGCTTGGACACCACGTTTTACGCGAGACATTATACTTTCTCCTTACCAGTGACTATTTAGATGTACGGCAACATGCGCTTTACTAATGGCTTATCCGCAGAACTAATCTGCAGAGTGCCACGTAAATGACGCTTACGCTTGGTACTCTTTTTAGTCAAAATATGACTGGTGAAGGACTGACGGTGTTTAAAGCCGTTAGCAGTTTTCTTGAATCGTTTTGCAGCACCGCTGCAAGATTTCATCTTAGGCATTACATTTACTCCACGCATTCGTTGATTGTTAATGAAGACGCAATTAAGAACCTAAACTCTTAACCGGTCTCCCGATTGCAACTGTTCACTAATAGTGAAGGCAGTTACTTTCTTTTCTTTGGTGCCAAAACCATAGTCAATTGACGGCCTTCCATCTTCGGGTATTGCTCTACTCCAGCGTATTCAGCCAAATCGACCTCTACACGCTTGAGTAGTTCCATACCCAATTCTTGGTGTGCCATCTCACGACCACGGTAACGCAAGGTTACTTTCGTCTTGTCACCATTCTCTAGGAAACGGATCAGGTTGCGTAGTTTTACCTGATAATCTCCTACATCAGTTCCTGGTCGGAACTTGATTTCTTTCACTTGCGTCTGCTTTTGCTTCTTTTTAGCAGCTGCTTTCTGTTTTTTAACTTCAAACACTTGCTTGCCGTAGTCCATGATCTTACAGACCACCGGCTCGGCGTCAGCTGCAATCTGAACTAAATCCAGTTTGGCAGCTTCTGCCATTTGCAGTGCTTCAGCAACAGAAACAATGCCAACTTGTTCGCCGTCGGCACCGATGAGACGACATTCAGTCGCTTCAATATGTTCGTTAATTGTTGGGCGTTTTGCTTTGCCCTTATTGTATTCCCGTTTAATTTCGGTATCTCCGTTAATTCAAAATTTGAAGCGTTAACTTACGCTTCAGTGCGGCCGAGCTTAGCGATGTCTGCATTAAGCAAAGTTTCGAAAGCTTCTAGGCTCATATTACCCAAATCTTCACCAGTACGAGTACGTACAGTAACCGTTTGAGTTTCAACTTCCTTATCGCCAATAACTAGCAGGTAAGGAACTTTAAGAATTGTATGCTCGCGGATTTTAAAGCCTACCTTTTCGTTTCTCAAGTCCGCAGCGGCTCTAAAGCCCATTTTTGTCAAGTTTTCTTCAACTTCTTTGCAAAAAGGTGCCTGTTTATCGGTAATATTCAAAATCGACACTTGTTTTGGGGCTAACCAAGGTGGCATGGCACCGGCAAAGTTTTCGATCAAAATGCCCAAGAAACGCTCAAATGAACCTAAAGTTGCACGGTGAAGCATCACCGGAACTTCACGATCACCGGCTTCGTTAACAAACTGAGCATCAAGGCGACCCGGCATAGAAAAGTCGACCTGAATGGTGCCACACTGCCAAACTCGGCCAAGGCAATCCTTCAACGAAAACTCGATCTTAGGGCCGTAAAAAGCGCCTTCGCCTGGTAAAATTTCAAATGGCAATTGCTTGGCATTTAAAGCTTCTTCCAACGCAGCTTCGGCGCGATCCCAAACATCATCTTCACCCACACGCTCTTCTGGGCGAGTAGACAACTTTAAGATAACATCATCAAAACCAAAGTCTTTGTATACGTCGTACAAGAAGTCGATAAAACGCGCCACTTCATCCTGCATCTGACTTTCAGAACAGAATATATGACCGTCGTCTTGGGTAAAGCTACGCACACGCATAATGCCATGCAAAGTGCCCGAAGGCTCATTGCGGTGACAAGAGCCAAACTCTGCCATACGAATAGGCAGCTCTTTGTAGCTCTTTAGGCCTTGGTTAAAAATCTGGATGTGGCACGGGCAGTTCATTGGTTTAACCGCATATTCACGGCTTTCTGATGCTGTGGTAAACATCATGGCAGAGAACTTGTCCCAGTGGCCAGAGCGCTCCCACAGGCTACGGTCTACAACCTGTGGCGTCTTTACTTCTTGATAGCCACCTTCAATCTGGCGCTCGCGCATATAACGCTCAACCACCTGATAAATAGTCCAACCATTGGGGTGCCAAAACACCATACCAGGCGCTTCTTCTTGGGTATGAAATAAATCTAGTTTTTTGCCTAACTTACGATGATCACGCTTTTCGGCTTCTTCTAAGCGGTGCAAATAGGCTTTAAGGTCTTTCTTATCGGCCCAAGCTGTGCCGTACACACGGGTTAGCATGGCATTATTTGAATCGCCACGCCAATAGGCACCGGCAACCTTCATCAGCTTAAACGACTTAATGTGACCTGTAGAAGGCACATGTGGGCCGCGGCACAAATCGGTAAAACCACCTTGGCTATAAAAAGACAAGTCTTCGTCACCAGGAATGCTGTCGATAATTTCTACTTTGTAGTCTTCGCCTAAGTCTTTGAAAAACTCCACCGCGGCTGGACGGCTCATAATACGACGCTCTACCTTAAGATTCTGTTTTACCAAAGCTTTCATACGGGCTTCAATCTTAATTAAATCTTCTGGGGTAAAAGGGCGTTCGTAGGCAAAGTCGTAGAAAAAACCATCTTCGATCACAGGGCCAATGGTCACCTGAGCACCGGGGAATTCGTCTTGTACTGCTTGAGCCATCATATGGGCGCAAGAATGACGAACAACCTCTAGGCCTTCTTCGTCACGGGAGGTAACAATAGCAAGGGCTGTATCTTCTGTAATAGTGTAACCCGTATCGACTAGCTCGCCGTCGATTTTGCCAGCCACTGCGGCTTTAGCAAGGCCTGGACCAATATCAAAGGCCACATCGTGGACAGAAACAGGGGCGTCAAAAACACGTTGACTACCGTCTGGAAGAGTAATTACAGGCATGGATTTTCCTTGCTCAGTGGTGGCCCCTACCAAAGGCCACTTGGGGTGACAAAAATGAGTCACGTATTTTACACTTATTAGCCCCTAACAACAAGTTTTAGCCACATCAAGCCTGCTCCTTGAGTAGCGACATTGAGTACCTTATATGTTTACTTGCAGCCTGTTGTGCCGCGGCCCCGTCGCGACGCATAATGGCGTGGCAAATCGCCTGATGCTGTTCCCTCACACGAGCCTCCCATTGCTCTGGGGCGTTTAACGTACGTGCCAAAGTGCCGTAGATGGCATTAAAAAACTGGGTATAAAGTAACTGACTTAAAGACACCACAATCAGATTGTGACTCGACTGAGCAATGAGCATATGAAACTGCAAATCGGCCTTGGCTCGCTGCAAGGGACTGCCTTTACGCTTATGCATGGTTTGATATTCGGCATCAATACACGCTAGCTGTGCATCCGTTGCCCGCTCACACACATATTTTGCCGCCTCACTCTCCAACACCAGCCGCATTTCCATCACTGCCAACTGCAGTGCCGCCGAATCTAATTCCACACCCGACGCAGAACCTAAAAAAGCGCTGGCAAACTGACCCTCAAATAAGTTGTTCACATAGCAACCAGAACCATGCCGACTGGTCACCAGCCCCTTAGCCTCAAGCACTGTAATGGCCTCTCGCAAACAGGTGCGCGACACTTCAAAACGGCGCATTAATGCCAGCTGCCCCGGCAACTTATCACTAGGCAACCACTTACACTGACGAATATCCTGCTCTATGACCCCACTGACTTGCTCGACTCGATTCATAACATGCTCTTTGATTGATGGTCAGATCACTTTAACCCATACATCCCCAACCTACTAGAGACAAATTCCTTGCAGGGGCATAATGCCTTAAGTCATTGTATCGTCACCCACCAATTGCAATGTACGATCTACTCGGTATCAGGCAACAGGTAATTTATGTCAATTTCTCCCTACTTACAGCCCACGGCAAATACGATAACCAAACCCAAAGTGGCTTTGTTTGTCACCTGCTTGGCAGACTCTATGCGACCAAGTGTGGCCTTCGCCACAATAAAGCTACTAGAGGCTGCGGGTTGTGAAGTACACGTGCCTAAGGCGCAGACGTGCTGCGGCCAACCCGCATTTAACAGCGGCGACCGTAACAATACCCGCCTTATTGCTCAACAAACCATGGCTGCGTTAACAGGTTACGACTACGTTGTGGGACCATCGGGTTCTTGTATTGGCATGCTGCACCAGTACCCAGACCTGTTTCAAGAAGGCAGCAAAGACTACCTATCTACCCAAGCATTGGCGCAACAAGCCTATGAAATAACTAGCTTTTTAGTTGATGTGATGGCGTTTGAACTCGCCCCAAACAACACCAAGGCGCAAATCACTTACCACGATTCCTGCGCCGGCTTACGCGAACTCGGCATCCACCAGCAACCCAGAAAGCTGTTGGCGCAGATGCCTAATATTCAACTCAAAGAAATGCCCGAAGCCGATACCTGTTGTGGTTTTGGCGGTACCTTTTGTATTAAATACCCCGACATCTCCAACCGCATGGTAGAAAACAAAGTAGCCCATGCGCAATCTAGTAAAGCGCAAATACTGGTAGGCGGTGACCTAGGGTGCTTAATGAATATGGCCGGTAAACTCAAACGCCAAGGCAGCGACCTACAAACGCGGCATATTGTGGAATTACTGGCAGATTTATTAGAACAACCAGCCCTGGGCGAAGCCAGCCATACCCCGCTAAGGTCGGCCACCATCGACCTAGCGTACGAGGCATAACACTCATGGATATTAACAGCCCCGACTTTATTGCCCGTTCCAAATCAGCATTAGAAGATGCTGGCTTACAAAAAGCCTTAACCAACCTTAAAGCAGGTTTTCCCGGCAAACGCAAAAAAGCCATGGCCCGTATGCCCGAATTTGACGCCATGCGTGACCAAGCCGTAGAAATCAAAAACAACGTCATTGAGAACCTCGACTATTACCTAGAAACCTTCGAGTCCAAAGTGCAAGACAATGGCGGCCATGTTCATTGGGCCCAAAATGCAGATGATGCCTGCCAAACCATTCTAGACATCTGCCGCAGTGTCGACGCGAAGACGGTTACCAAAGGTAAGTCCATGGTGACCGAAGAAATCAACCTCAATGAGTTCCTAGAAAGACACAGTGTTACCCCGGTTGAAACTGACTTAGGCGAATATATTTTACAATTACGCGGCGACCACCCCAGCCACATTATCGCGCCTGCCATTCACCTCAACTTACCGCAAGTAAGTGACATATTCGCCGAAAAACACAAATTGCCACGCAAAGAAGACCCTGCAGAACTCATGCAGGAAGCCCGTGACATCATGCGTGATCACTTTGTTGCCGCGGACGTAGGCATCACCGGTGCTAACTTTTTTGTGGCCGAAACCGGTAGCACCATGATCGTCACCAACGAAGGTAATGGTGACCTGACGCAAACCTTACCCAAGGTGCACATTGTAGTCACCAGCATCGAAAAATGCGTGCCTACACTGGAAGACTTAAGCCTATTTATGCGCTTATTGTCGCGTTCGGCCACGGGCCAAGAAAGTGCCGTTTACAACACCTTATCGAGCGGTCCAAAACAAGCCGGCGACCAAGATGGCCCAGAACAGTTCCACGTGGTGCTAGTGGATAATGGCCGCAGTTCCATGGTGGGCGACGAGCAACAAGACATGCTGCGCTGTATTCGCTGTAGCGCCTGTATGAACCATTGCCCTGTGTATAGCCAAATTGGTGGCCATGCCTACGGTTGGGTCTATCCGGGCCCTATGGGTGCGGTGCTCACCCCCAAGATGATTGGCATTGAGCAAGCGGGCCACCTACCCAACGCATCTACTTTTTGTGGCAAGTGCGAGGCCGTTTGCCCAGTCCGTATTCCGCTGCCGAGCCTCATGCGAACGTGGCGTGAGCGGCAATTTGATAAGGGCCAAGGCCCTGCTGCCAGTCGTTATGGCATTCAAATTTGGGCGGCATTGGCTCAACGCCCATGGCTTTACCATGCCATGACCCGCATCGCTATACCCATGATGAAGCTTTGGTCTGGTCAAAAAAACCGTATATCTAGCCTACCCCTAGCTCGCGGCTGGACCATATGGCGCGATCTTCCTGCACCCGAAGGCAAAACCTTCATGCAGCAATGGAGCGAGAAAAACAAGGAGCAACAGCCATGAGCACTGCAAGACAACAAATTCTCGGCCGCATTCGCAGCGGCCTCAAACGCGGCCCTTTGAATGAGCAACAACAAGCGCATTTATCACAAGAGCTGAAGTCAAGAAAGCGCACCACACAGCCTGCTAGAGCTAAAGTCACCGGCCAAACAGCCCTAGATGACTTTAAAGCCATGGCTCTAGAAGTGGCTACAGAAATCGTTAACCTCGCTAATTTAGAGGAACTACCACAAGCCATGAGCCAGCTCATGCAAGATTCAAATTTAACCCAACAACCGTTGGTGCTAGCGAACGAACCTGACCTTGTAGCATTAAACTGGGCCGCTGCAAGCATCAACACAGACATGCGAGCATCCACCAAAGGCGACTCAATTAGCCTCACCAACAGCCTTTGCGGGGTTGCGGAAACCGGCACTTTGGTACTTAGATCAAGCCCAAATAGCCCCACCACGCTAAACCTATTCCCAGACATCCATTGCGCTGTACTGCACAAAGACAACATCGTTGCTGGTTACGAAGACGCGTGGGATTGGATACGTAACGGCGGCATTCCACGCACGGTCAACTTTATCACCGGCCCATCACGCAGCGCAGACCTAGAACAAACCCTACGCATGGGTGCCCATGGGCCCAAACGGTTGGTGATTTTTTTAGTTTAGTGCCTAAAACAAACCCAATTGTCGCTCAGTAATATTGGCAAAACTATCGTTTAAAAACGGTAAAATACCATCCACCACCGGCTCTATTTGGCGTTCAATGTAATGCTCGTAGTCATAGTTAACAGGTCCAATTTCTAACGGTTGTGGGCCTGTGAGAGTAATTACATATTCTATCCAGCCACCCTTAGCGTAGGCCGACGGCAAGTTGTTGTTTAAGCGCCAGGTTTCGGCTTTGCGCGCCGCCTGCACATGGGGCGGCACATTCTTCAAGTACTCCACCAAGGGCCTGCGCAATCGTTTCCGGTACACGAGTTTATGATCTAGCTGGCCAGTTCTTACCTGCTCCAATAAAGGTTTAATCAAATCGAGGTAAGGTTCATCATTAAAAATACGCTGATACAACTGCGCCTGTAACTCCCGCGCTAGCTTAGTCCAGTCGGTGCGCACTTGTTCCAAACCTTTAAATAGCAACTTTTCTGTGCCATCTGGAGCAACGGTAACGCCCGCATAGCGTTTCTTACTACCAGTTTCTTGGCCTCTAACAGTGGGCATTATAAAACGACTAAAATAGGTTTCAAATTCTATTTCAAGGTGGCTTTTCAAGCCAAACTCTTCTGTTAAATGACGCGTCCACCAATCATTGAGCGACTGCGCCAGCGCATTGCCTTGGGCTTGTACCTGTTCTAGCTCCAGGGTTTCGTCTCCCAGCCATACAAACACAGAATCGGTATCACCATAGATCACTTTCATACCCTGTTGCTGAATAAGGTCTTTTGTTTGATTCAATACAGAATGGCCACGCATAGTGATAGAGCTCGCCAAGCGCTGATCATAAAAACGACACACACTCGAACCTAACACCCCGTAGCAGGAGTTCATTACAATCTTTATAGAAGTCGACAAGGGTGTATTATTATTGGCTTTGGCCACATCACGAGCGGCCCATAAATCGCTAATAATGTCGGGCAATACCGTTTGTGTACGGCTGAATTGAGCGCCTTTATAACCCCTAATGGCATCAGCCTCTTGCAAACCTTGGATCAGCCCCAGCGGGTCAATTTTGAAGCTACGGATGATACTCGGGTACAGGCTTTTAAAATCCAGCACCAATACATTACGATACAAACCCGGCTTAGAATCCATAACAAAGCCGCCCGGGCTTTCGCCAGCCTGACCCGAGGCAAACGCGGGCGCCACGTACCCTTGCCGATGTAAACGCGGCAAATACAAATGGTCGAAGGCTTGGGACGAGCCACCCACACGATCCATCGGTAGGCCCGTAAGCCGTGCACGTTCAATCAGAAACGCCATCAAATCGGCCTTGATAAAAATATCCCACACCAAACGGCAATCTTCTAGGTTATACCTTACCAACGAGTCAGGATCTTGCCTGTACATACGTTGGATTTCTTCGCCTCGATCTTGGGATTTAGTAATGTCTTTGCCACGGCCTAATAATTGTTGGGCTACATTTTCTAATGAAAAAGACTCAAACTGCCAAGTCGCCGAACGCATCACCTCAATGCCGTCCAAGGCCACACGACCCGGCATATACAATTTGGCTGGGCGATTACCTTGACCCTCCCGCCAACGAATTTCTTCACCGCCACGGCCTAAGCGTAAACGCACACCGAGTTCACGCGCTCGAGCGCACAAAATTTGAAAATCAAACTGCACCACTGCCCAGCCAATAATCGCGTCGGGATCATACTCTTGTAACCATTGGCTAAACTGCTTCAACAGTTGCCTTTCATTACTGCACATATAGGTATAGTCCGGCACCGATGCAACAACATCGTTATCCATCCCCTTAGGCCAGTGTAACCACACCCGCTCTACCGGTGTGTCGCCTTGTTTGCCGTATACCGCAATACTATGAATGGTTTTGCCATCCATGGTGGTTTCAATATCTAAAGAAATGGCCTTAATATAGGGCACAAAATCACTCGATTTAACACGAACGTCGGTCAATTCGCCGTTTAACAGTTTAGCATCCGCCATCAAACTGGCGCTAATAAAACGCTCCATTAAGTACCGTTCTTGGGGTTGAATGTCCTGTTCCATAAGGCTAATGCCAGCCTCACGCAAGACTGAACAAGCCTGCTGAAATAGCTTATGGTTAGTCATATAAAGAGCAACGGCCTGCTCTTGTTGAAAGGTTTTAAGCGCGATGGGCTCAAACCGCCAAATAGCCTGAGACAAGCCCATAGATTGCATCAATTTTTGGGCATGGGTGTGCTGAGATAAGGGTAAAAAACAAACGCACTCTTGCTGCGTTTGCCTTAAACAAACGGGCCCATCGTTAGTCACTAGCCAATACGTGAGGTTGATCCCCTGCTTCGTATCTTGGCTATGACGAGACAATACAAAACCTTGCATGGTTAACAGATTCCTATTTTGTCTATTCGACCACAGCATCACTACAGCACTCATCTTGTAAAAAATCGATGAGGGCATTGAGGTTGGTGTACTGAGCTATACAGTTAAGCACCCGCCCTTCTCGCTCTTGTTTGACCAGACCCACTGAGGTGAGCTTAGCGATGTGGTGGGACAAGGTTGAGTTTGGCACTTGTAGATTTTCCTGTAACCGCCCTACAGGCAGTCCGTCATGGCCGGCTTTAACCAGGAGGGTAAAGATACTCAAGCGTGTGGGGTGGCCTAGTTCTTTAAAGGCGTTTGCGGCGTGTATGATTTGCATATTTCCATGATAACAGAAATATATTGACCCTCATCATACAATTGCTTATATTTCTATTATTCTAGAAATATAAATAGATTTCGCCATGTCAGCAATAACACAGAATTCACTGCTAGACGTATTGTCTATGTTTACCTATTTGTTGGTAGAACTCACCTTACTGTTTATAGCCATTAGTTATCTGGTAGGTGTGTTGCAGCTATATATACCGCCTTCGAAGATACGCAACGTACTGAGTTCAAAACACGGTAAAGGCTATGTAATCGCTGCGCTAATGGGCGCTATTACGCCTTTTTGCTCCTGCTCTACCATTCCATTTTTAAAAGGTTTAATCAGAGCTAATGCGGGTTTTGGGCCGATGATGGTGTTCCTTTTCTCTAGCCCACTTCTCAACCCTATTTTAATCGTTTTATTTGCCGTGACCTTTAGCATAAAAATCGCCGCCATCTACTTTGCCATGTCTATGGGCATATCCATATTGGCGGGTATCACACTGGAAAAACTAGGCTTTGAAAAATACATTATTGTTTCAGATGAAACCCCTGACGGAAGCTCTGGTTGTTGTTCAAGTGCCGTCACTAACAAGTGGAAAAAGCTCTGGATAGAAGTGTGGCAAGACTTTAAACAGGCATTTCCATACCTGTTAGTAGGCGTGTCCTTGGGTGCCATTATCCATGGTTTTGTACCTACGGACTTTATCACTAGCTACGCGGGCAGCGACAATCCGTTAGCCATTCCTTTCGCTGCCGTTATTGGTATACCTCTGTACACCCGCGCCATCGTCATGATCCCCCTCGCTGCAGCCTTTGTTGCCAAAGGTATGGGTATAGGAGCGGTTATGGCATTTGTGATCGGCAGTGCTGGGGCCAGCATACCCGAACTAATTTTGCTACGTTCGTTGTTTAAGGCCCAGATGATCGTGACCTTTGTATTGGTAGTGCTGAGCATGGCCATCGTTACTGGCTTTGTGTTTTCCTATGTTTTTTAGATAACAAACCGATACCCGCCTAGCCTACATCCCATACTCACGTTCTACCTTACAGATTCGCACTTTAAACGACTGATACCACGCCTCACGACCCATGCGTTGGGCTTGTACATGTTCTACATTGGCCTTCCATTGTTTGATGGCATCTAGGTCAGACCAATAGGAGACGGTAATACCTAACCTGTGTGAGCCATCTTCCCTAGCTGATTCAATACCTAAAAAACCAGGTTGATCCTCTGCCAGCTCAACCATCCTGTTGGCAGCTTGGTCATAACCAAGGTCGTCCTCAGTTCTGGTGGAGGTAAATACAACCGCGTAATACGGCGGCTTAGAAGTATTGGCTATGGCCGACATATGGGTCTCCAATGAGTAACGGTCCGCTTCAATTGTGCCTCGACTAGGCATCAACTAAGCGCATAAAGTTATTATACAGTTGTTCGGCGCTCGAAAGAAAATTAGGCATATTTTTAGCAGCGTCGCTGAACACCGTGTCAACACCACCTTCTCCCAAAAGCATAGCTGGTTTAGGCGAATGGAGAGATGACTTGTACGTCAGGAAAAGCAGCTTGAACATCAGATTGATGTTGAGATTCAAACAACAACTTAAGGTTGGGACCGGCGTCCATGGTTAGGTAGATGGGCAAGCCCTGTTGGCGTAGTTGCCAAACCTTTTGCATTTGAGTTAACGACTCTGGCTGCCAATACACCAATGGTGGCCATGCTGCTGCCATGGTGGCGTGCATACTCATGGCATTGTGTTCTGCGGTGCTGGCCATGGTCTGGAAGTCGCCTTCTGTAATGGCGGCTTCTATGGTGGCAAGGTCTGTTTGCGCTTGCTGGGGCCATTGTTTGTAAAGCGCGGAGGTAGCTATGGTTCTGGCCATGCCCTCACGGGAAGACACAGCTTTGGTTTGGCTTGAGATGGTTAATAAGCCTACTCTAAGTTGTGGCCATTGTTGTGTCAGGGGAAAGGCTATACTGTCACTGCCATCTTCTAACTCACCGGCTTGCCATTTGGCAAAGCCATGCCACAAGGAACGGCTGGCGCTGCCACTGCCTAACCGTGCAAGGGCAGACAACTGGTGTTCTGGTAACTGCCAGCCCATGAGTGTGTTAGTGGCGAGTGTTAGGGCAGCAAAACCACTGGCCGACGACGCTAAACCGGCTGCCGTGGGCACTGTATTATGGGTATCAATGCGTAGTTTTAAATCAGCGGGCAATACCCGGTCTAACCACTGGCAAACCTTCACAGCAAAACTACTGCTGGCATCAACCTGGGCGCCGTTAAGTATCACCTCATGCTGAGGTGCATCAACTACCGAAAGCCCAGTTCTTGTGCCGTGTTCTGCCAATGATATAGACAGAGAGCCGGTAATGGGCAGATTAAACGTTGTTTCCCGCTTGCCCCAATATTTACTCAGGGCAATATTGCTAGGTGCGTAAGCGCTGGCCTGTGCTGCGGGCGAGTTATGCTTGTGGTGACCCAGTACCTGGTCTACCCAGGCACATACAGCATCAGCATTGGTTTGGCTCATTGTTTTTCTACCTGTTGTGAAGGTTGGGCAAACAGGTTTCTGCTCGCACGCCCTGAGGTTCTAATTTCAAAGCCATTTGGGTTTCGGCCCAGTCACTAATCCCGGTTGTACCTAGTAACAGTACACAGTCACCTAAACCAGAACCTGATATTTTGCCGGCAAATTGACCTACCGCTGGCGCTTGCTGCGCCCCTAGGCTTAATATTTTTTCAATAGCATCATCACTGACACCCAGCTCGCGCATGAGGCTTTGATACTGATTCACGTGAGTGCCAAATTGCGGCCAATCGTGCTGTGACAAAGCCACCATTGAGGCACTGACGCAGGCCCCCATTTGCGCATATAGGTCTGCGAACAACTGCGGCTGTTTAGCGGCTGCTAAGGCCACCTGCGCAATCACTGCTGGAGTTGGCGCTTTATAGCCACAGTACACCAAACACATGTCGGGGGCATACTGCCAGGCGCTCTCAGGCAATGCCACTGGTTGAGCACTAATTGGGTTGGCGGTATATTCGACGATACCGCCCAGCGTAGAAGCAGCCACATCTGCACCGGAACCGCGGCCCTGAACACTGCGCACGACCGCAATGGCCTGATGCATAATGGTGAGCGGTTCCAACACGGATTGTTGTAACAAAGACAAGGCCGCTATGGTGGCAACACTAACAGCGGCAGACGACCCTAACCCTAGAGTGTGGCCAAAATCCGAAACAATGGTAATAGTCAGACCGCCAACTGCCGGCAGGGAAATGGCAATGGCGTGGAGTACAAACTCTAAGCGCTGGTCGGCCGTTGGCGAACTCATGGGTGCTTGGTAATGGCCTAACTGAGACTCGATCACCAATAAACCATCGGTTCGACGAGCGGCTTGCACGTAGATTCTTTGCTGCAAGGCGCAAACCAGCGCTGGGTAGCCAAACAACACGGCATGTTCACCCATCAGCATGGTATTGGCGGGGGCCGAAGTAACAGCGGCTTGTCGAGCAGCTACATTACTCAATGTCCTGCACCCCCTTAAGGTCTGGCACCATGGGTGTGTATGTGTAACCACTGCTCTGACTAAGTGCTACCATCAGCTCAGACTCGATACCCACCACCCACACTAAACCGCCTTGATTACCTGAAATACTACCCGCTCCACAAATTTTAGCGGCGCCACCTCGTTGTTCCACTTGCTGAATAAATGCAGAAACAGACGCAGGCACCACACCAATACTGTCAAGCAAGCGCTGGTTTTGCATGACTGCGCTATTAAGCTCGGAGGTAGATCCTTGTTCCAAGGCCTGCAACATCATCGCCTCCACCTGAGCAAACTGCTGCCATACACTAGCCGGCACGGCACGCTTTTTTACCACCTCCACACACTCGCCGGTCGAACTTTGTGGCCGGCCCGTCGAGACTAAATAACTGCGGCTGATACCACCTATATGATGACTCTGCCCTTGGCCTAACTGATACTCTTGCAAGCCCCCAATGATACAGACAAAAGGGTCCAAGCCAGACGATTGGCCATGCTGCCAATGTTCACTTTGGGTGGTTTTAGCAATTAATACTTGTTGGGACAGCGGCTCGCCCAGATGTTTGAACACTGCCGCTAGCATAGCCGCTACCAAGGCCGCTGACGAACCCATACCGCCGCCAACGACGAGATCAGTGGTTAAGTCGATGTGCAGGCCATGATTTGGTTTAATCAGGTCTAGCGCCCCACTTGCGCCTAACGCAGCAGCAAAAAAATCAGCTGGATTAGCTACAACGTGCCCCAAGGGCAATCGACTTTGAAAAAATTTTTGATGCCGTGCCTGTGTTGCCAGTGCTAACTGTTGCAACTGCTGTGGTGTGTAGTGCTGATCAATTGAAAAGTCGGCAATGGTAAGCCGAAACCCAGCGTTAGCGGTGTCTTGCACATGGGCGTAGGCATAGTTTTGAATAGCACAGGCGAGGGCTTTAGTGCCGTAGACCACGGCATGTTCGCCGCTAAGAATCACCTTACCTGGGACTCGAACCTTGGTGATACAAGACCGAGCCGTTGGCGAAGTTAGGTGCTGGGGCGAGGTCATCGCACCTCGTAGAGACGCTTGTGCTGGCTAATGCCCGCTAAGCGGAACTTGCCATTGGTTTGTTCAGCAAAGGCATGATCGCCACCATCTGTGGGCACTTCAAAGGCATACATTTGTTGGTAATCAGTGTAATTAAGCGGCTTGCGTGACGCTAACATGTGTTGGTGCGATTGTTGATGCAGCATGTCTTGGTAACCCGCCACCAAGGTACCAGTGAAAAACTCTCCGACACTGCCTGAGCCATAACTGAAGAAGCCTACACGTTTGCCTGTAAGATCTAAGGCGGTATTGTCTAGCAACGAAATCAAACCTATATACATCGCCGCCGTGTAGCTATTACCGGTAATGCGATTATAGATGAGGCTAGAGGAAATTTGGTCTTCTAACGCTTGAGCGCTGAGCTCGTGGGCATTGCCGTTAGCTAAATGGTTATGGGCTTTTTGCGCCATACGAGAAAACGGCAAGTGATAACAAAAATAATCGAAGTCACCAAATTGTAGGTCGCTTTGTTGCTGAAAATCCTGCCATGCAGACCTCACACAACGTAAATACACTTTGGTTGAATACTTACCGTCAACTAATGCTGTAGAGCGATAGTTAGGGCGCCAAAAATCCATTACGTCTTCGGTGTGAATGCCAGTTTCAGGATCCAAAATCACCAACCGAGGGTTAGCGCTAACGATCATAGCCACGGCGCCACAACCTTGGGTGGCTTCACCGGGGGTTTGACGGTCATAACGGGCGATGTCGGACGCCACGACCAATACTTTTTCTTTTGGTTTGCGCGCTACCCACGCGGTAGCTAATTGCAATGCCGCGGTGGCGCTGTAACAGGCCTGTTTTAGCTCGACCACACGACAGCGTGGGTTGAGTTTAAGCAACGAATGCAAATACACACCAGCAGCCTTAGATTGGTCTATACCGGTTTCCGTGGCAAACAAAATGGTATTAATTGCATTGGCATCTTCACCACGCTGCACCATGCCTTCTAGCAGGGGCACACAAGCGTTAGCCGCCATAGTGACTACGTCTTCGTCTGCGCCGGGCACACTCATACGCTCCTGACCAATACCAACTGTATACTTGGCGGCATCAGAACCATTGTTGGCCGCTAACTCTTGCAAATCTAGGCTAAAGTTCGCGGTGTAAAAACTTATATCATCAATACCAACGGACATATAACTTCTCAATCTTCCCTGTACAAACTCAGTGTGGTGTATACCAATTACCAGTCTTCACTGAGCACTAACGTATCATTTAAACGCAGATCATCTACCTTATTAGCAGACAATAAAAACATGGCGGTGACAAACTCTTTTTTCAAGGCCTCAATGGTATTTACAACCGCTTGAGTTGATTCCATTGCTGGCGCTAATAGTGGTTTAGCAACGCCGCCTAAACAGCCGCCCATGATAACACTTTTTACCAGGTCTAGCCCATTGCGCAGGCCGCCACTGGCAATGAATTGACCTTGCTCCATATACGGGCGTGCATTTTTCAGCGCCAATGGTGTGGGAATACCCCAGTCTTGCAAGGTAAAGCCTAGCGTATGCTCATCTGTGCGTCGCTGTTGTTCAATACGCGCCCATGAAGTGCCGCCACGTCCTGCCACGTCAAACCAACGAATTCCATGACGCAAACCTAGCTCGATGTCTGCTACGCTTAAGCCAGCACCTACTTCTTTAAGCACTACGGGTACATCTAGAGCCGATTGGGCATGACCAATCGCTTGTGCCAAATTGGCAAAGTTAGTATCCCCTTCGGGTTGTACTGCTTCCTGTAACGGGTTGAGGTGCAAGAAAATCGCATCTGCCGACAACACATCAATGGCTTGCTGAAGCTGAGCAGCAGCCATACCGTTATTAAGCTGAATCGCTCCCATATTGGCAAACAATAGCGCATCGGGAGCAAACTTGCGTAAGTCAAAACTGGCGCGTGCCTTTTTATCTTCTAACATCACCCGCTGCGAACCCACACCCATGGCCACGCCGGTAATTTGCGCAGCCTCAGCCAAGTGTTGATTGACCTTAGAGACTAACTCATCATCGCCGCCGGTCATGGACGAAATCAGCAACGGAAAACTCAGGCGTTTACCCATCACTTCAATACTAGGATCAACGTCGGCCAAATTAATTTCTGGCATTGCGCGATGCTGCAATTGTATGGCATCAAAAAATCGTCCATTGCGCTCTACAGCGGCATCGGCTTCAATCACTTGAATGTGTTCGCGTTTACGGCGATTGGTTTGGTCGTTCATTTGGCATTACGCTCGAGTTTAACGTGGGCTTGCATTAGCTCGCCAGGGTTTGTTTGGGCGGCCAATAAGGATAACTCGCCACACAAGACTGTGGCCGCGCATATTTGTGCCAGGCGGCGGGCATTAGCGCCCGCTTCAGCGTCCGCAGCACAACCTAACTTAGCTAAGTTATCGGTAACAAAATCTAAACCTTTGCCATTACCAACGGTGCCCACAATGAGGTTAGGCAAGGTGCAGGAAAAATACAGATCCCCGTCTCTCACTTCGGCATGCACCATACCTTGAGAGCCTTCGATAATGTTGGCGGCGTCTTGACCCGTAGCCAAATAAAAGCCTAATAACATATTCGCAAAATGGGCATTGGCACTTCTCAAACCCCCGGCCATTAAGGTGCCGAGCAAGTTTTTCTTAATGTTAAGATCAACCACTTTCTCAGGCGTTGTCAGTAGCTTACGCTCACATAAATCACGTGGAACGGTGAGTTCGGCCACTACATATTTGCCACGTCCCAAAATGCCGTTGACGGCGGTGGCTTTTTTATCACTGCAGTAATTGCCAGAAATGGAACTATAATTAAGCTCTGGATATTGTACTAACACCCATTCCATCAGTTTATCGGCAGCTTGGGTCACCATATTGTGACCGGAAGCATCACCCGTTTTAAACTCTAACCGAAGGTACAGCAAGTTGGCGACAATTTGCATGTTCATGTCGATGAGTTTAGCAAAGCGGCTAGTTTGCGCCACGATGGTTTGCATTTCATGCTGCCGATTTTGTATCGACTGCCACGCTGCTAACGCTTTGCTGGCATCATCTGCCTCAAGTAAAATCGAGCGTGTCATACGCTCATCAATCAACGTGGTTTTAATGCCATCGGCACATAATGTCGACAACCGAGCGCCACGACCTACAGAATGCCACAGTGGGATTTCATAGGTAGCTAACGGCACGGATACCTTTGCTTGCCAGCCTTCGGAATATTGCCCTACTTGGGCCGAAATCTTTAACGGCCCAACAAAGCGCATGGGAACCGGGGCTTGAGTCACTTTGGGCTTGGCGGTAACAGAAGATGAGGCCATTGATGGTGCCTTATAAACGGAAAGGAAAGGTTGATGGACAATTTTAACCAGCCCCAAAACGTTATGCAATGACGATGAGGCGAGTAATTGACATTGCATAAAAAAACCCCGGCTAGCAAAACACTAAATCGGGGTTTTTCTTATGCTGCAAATTACAGCTTGTCGGCATTCTCACTAAGGTAAGACGCAACACCTGCAGGCGAATCTTTCATGCCTGAATCACCTTTGTTCCAACCAGCAGGGCAAACTTCTCCGTGCTCTTCGTGGAATTGAAGCGCGTCTACCAAACGTAGCAATTCGTCCATGTTACGGCCTAACGGCAGGTCGTTAACAATTTGTGAACGTACCATACCATCGCGATCAATGATGAAGGCACCACGGTAAGCTACACTGCCGTCGGCCAATTCAACGTCGTAGGCACGACAGATGTCATGGGCCATGTCGGCCGCTAGAGTATACTTCACAGGGCCAATGCCGCCATCGTTGATGGCCGTGTTACGCCATGCGTTATGGGTGAAGTGAGAGTCGATTGAAACACCAATCACTTCAACACCACGGGCCTTGAATTCATCCATGCGGTGATCAAGGGCGATCAACTCAGATGGACAAACAAAAGTGAAGTCGAGTGGGTAGAAAAACACTAAACCATATTTGCCTTTAATGTTTTCAGAAAGGTTAAAATCATCAACGATAGTACCGTCACCTAAAACCGCTGGCACTGTGAAATCTGGGGCTTGTTTGCCGACTAATACGCTCATAGTTGTTCCTTTAAAAATCAGTGGTTAGTTTGAATTATTCAGTGTCAGCTTCAGCAGGGGCTGCCGCGCTAACCAATTCGGCCAATTCGCCGGTTTGAGCCAATTCGGTAATAATGTCACAGCCGCCAACGAGTTCGCCGTTAATCCACAACTGAGGAAAGGTGGGCCAGTTAGCATACTTTGGCAACTCAGCACGAATATCCGGATGCTCCAAAATATTAACAAATGCAAAGCGCTCACCACAGTTCATAAGATTCTGTACTGTTTGTGAGGAAAAGCCGCACTGAGGGAACTTTGGGGTACCTTTCATGTACAACAAAATGTCATTGCTTTCAATTTGTTGTTTAATTGTGTCTATAGTATCCATAATTATCTTCTCGATTTAATGGGCATCAAATTTAATGCCGCAATTATACCCATATCCTACCAATTTAGTCAGTTATTATTTATGCCTTATTTGATTTGACTAGACGCATAATTGACGCGATTTATAGGCGTTATTTGGCTTTAAATTTGCATGCCAAGGCCAATGCCCCTATCATTCTCGCTTTAGGCGGCCTTTTTCCATGCCCAATCCTGCCCCACGTCACTTTTTGACCTTACTCGACTTAACATCTAATGAACTCGACTGGGTGATTCAGCGTGCCATCGCGCTTAAACAAATACGCAATTCAAACACTTTGTACGAACCATTTCGAAACCAAGTATTGGGCATGATTTTCGAAAAATCGTCTACCCGTACTCGGGTGTCATTTGAAGCTGGCATGGCGCAACTCGGTGGGCATGCACTTTTCCTTTCTTCACGAGACACCCAATTGGGCCGTGGGGAGCCTATAGAAGACAGTGCCCGAGTCATTTCCAGCATGGTCGACATCATTATGATTCGAACCTTTGACCATGCCCAAGTGGAAGAGTTTGCTCGTCATTCCAAAGTGCCTATCATCAACGCCCTAACCGATGATTACCACCCTTGCCAGTTATTGGCAGACATACAAACCTTTGTTGAACATCGAGGCTGTATCAGTGGCAAAACGGTGACTTGGATTGGTGACGGCAATAACATGTGCCACTCCTATATTAACGCTGCGCGCCAGTTTGATTTTAACTTGAACATCTGCTGCCCTAGCGGGTATGCACCTAACCCGCAACTCGTCAAAGACAATGCGCAGCGCATTCAAATTATTAGCGACCCAAAAACGGCCGTGCAAGGCAGTCACCTTGTAGTCACCGACACGTGGGCATCTATGGGCCAAGAAGACGAGAAAAAAGCCCGCGAGCTGGCTTTTGCCAACTACCAGGTCAACCCTGAGCTGATGGATTTAGCCGCAGATGACGCCCTATTCATGCACTGCTTACCTGCCTATCGTGGTTTAGAGATTAGCCACGATATGTTTAACGACCCACGTAGCGTGGTATACGACGAAGCAGAAAATCGTTTACATGCACAAAAAGCATTGATGGAATTTTTGCTACTTAACCCTAACATCGACGCTTAACCTAGGATATCCAACAGAACCCTTTATATGATCGAACTTAGGCACTTAAGAACCCTCACCGCATTACGAGATACTGGTAGCTTAGTTGAGGCTGCAGAACGGGTTTTTTTAACTCAATCGGCGCTATCACACCAAATTAAAGACCTTGAACACAAGCTCGGTTTAGAGTTGTTTGTGCGCAAAACCAAACCTGTTGAATTTACCACAGCAGGGCAACGCCTACTGCGCCTAGCAGAAGATATTTTGCCGCAAATTCGCAATACAGAACGAGAAATCACGCGCTTGGCGGCGGGCGCCGTGGGCCGACTTAACATTGCCATCGAATGCCACAGTTGTTTTCAATGGCTAATGCCAAGCCTAGACCGGTATCGCGCAGATTGGCCCGAAGTGGAGCTCGATTTAGCCAGCGGTTTCAACTTTGCGCCCTTGCCAGCCTTGCGCAGTGGCGAACTGGACCTAGTGATCACCGCTAACCCAAAACCGTTGGCGGGTATTAGTTACGTGCCATTGTTTAGTTATGAATCGGTGCTCGCGGTGAGCAACCAGCACCCGCTTACCCAAAAGGACTATTTAGAAGCCGGCGACCTAGCTGATCAAACACTTATTTGTTATCCCGTAGACAAAGATATGCTGGATGTTTTTGTGCAGTTTTTAGATCCTGCAGACGTGGAACCGGCCGCCATTCGCCATGCTGAACTTACAGTTATGATGATGCAACTAGTCGCGAGTGGGCGTGGTGTATGCGCCTTGCCCAACTGGGCGTTAGATGAGTATACAAGCCGCGGCTACGTGACCGCAAAAAGCATGTCTAAAACAGGCATTTGGTGCACACTTTATGCGGCGGTGAGAAGAGATCAAGCCAAAGCCAAGTACATGATGGACTTCTTAACCACGGCCCGAGAAACCTCTGCAGCCACCCTGGTAGGGGTTAAGCAGGTTGATCAGCAAGGTGCGCCATTGAAGGCACCGGAAGACTGTCTGTAGGTTGATGAATAGGTAACCTAATCATCATGTTGGCACCGCCTAGGGCCTCGCTTCTGCCAGCAATGGCTCGACCGCCATGCCAATAGGCAATACGCCGGACGATTGACAGCCCAAGGCCAAAACCACCGGCACTGCGGTTGCGGCTTTCATCTAAGCGGGTAAAAGGCGAAAAAATACGCCCGTATTCCGCTTCGGGGATACCCTCACCATCATCCTCAACTAACAATACACAAAACTCACCCTCCAAACGATAACCCAAATGTATTTTGGTATGCGCATACTTCACCGCATTGCCTACTAAATTTTGGCAAGCCCTACGTAGTTGCACGGGTTCCACGTCGATCACCTGAGTCAGTAACCCCGGGGTGAGGCTGATTTGTAGATGAGGGTGCAAGTCGGCGTATTGACTGCGCAAGTTGTCCAATACAGACGTAACCTCCACCTGTTGAAAGATAATGCGGGGGCCGCCATCTTCGAGGTGAATATAGGTCATCACCTCTGCCACGAGATCATTGATCTCGCCAATGTCGTCTACCATATCATCGCAAGATTCCAACAATTGCTGCTGGCGCACCAACTGAGGTTCTTTCTCCAAACCGTCTTTGAGTAGTTGCAAGGCAAAACTCAAGCGCGACACAGGGGTTCTAATTTCGTGAGAAATAGCCGCCATTAGCTCTTGCTGTAGAGCCATTTGTTTTTCCATACGGCCTAAGTTCATAGGGTCTACAGGCAGCTCCATTTAATTCTCTTTAACAAATAAATAACCCCGACTACGCACCGTTTTAATACGCCTGGGGTATTCGGGATCATCACCAATTTTGGGTCGTATACGTGACACTCGCACATCGATTGAGCGGTCTTGACCATCGTAAGAAATACCTCGCAAAGCCGAGAATATTTCTTCGCGACTTAATACGCGGCCGGCATTGCTGGCCAGAAGCCATAGCAAGTCAAACTCTGCGCTAGTGAGCTCAATGTCCTGTTCTCCCAACCACACCTCACGCATGGCGTTGTCTATGACTAATTCGCCAAAACTGTGTCTCGCGTTGTCGGTGTTACGCAATGCGTCCGACGCTGCCGCATCGTTTGAAGTTTTATTCACGCGGCGCAGCATGGCGCTAATTCGAGCCAACAAGAGCCTAGGTTGCACGGGCTTACAGATGTAATCATCTGCACCCACTTCTAAACCAACCACTTGATCTAGCTCATCGGTGCGGGCAGTGAGCATAATAATGGGGCCAGAGTATTCGGGCCGCACCAGGCGACAAATGCCTAACCCATCTTCTCCTGGTAACATCAAGTCGAGGATAACCAAGTCGGGTTGCTCGGCCTTAATACGTCCAACTGCCACTGTGCCATTGTGTTCCACGCTTACCGTTAGGCCATTGCTGACCAAATACTCTCGGGTAAGCTCTGCTAAGCGTTCGTCATCTTCAACGATCAATACATGTGTAGTTTGATTAAAATCCACTCGTGAGTCCTTTACTAGCAGCTAAAAAATGCCATTTATCTAAGGGCCAACCGCCAGGGCCAACCGCCCCAACCAACTTACAATCAGACAGGTTAATTTACCTAATGGTTACATACTATAGTCATTTGTAAACAAAAGTAAACAAAAGTAAACAAATGTTAACGTAATTACTTATTGCCTATAAATTATTACGTAACAGGAAAAACCGCAGCGATACCTCCTAGCGCATTGAACCCGATGCACATGCGTGATATAAATTAGCTCTTATCTTGGCCTTATTAAAGGCCCCACCTAACCCTCTCTTTTACTGGCCCTTTTAATGAAACCTTGGTCTCCCAGCAGCTGGCGCGAATTCCCGATATTACAACAACCTAATTACACAGATACACAAGCAGTAGCACGGGTTGAGCAGCAACTCGGTGGCGTGCCACCTTTGGTTTTTGCCGGTGAAGCAAGAGCCCTAAAACAACAGTTAGCCCAAGTGACTAATGGCCAAGCCTTTCTATTACAAGGCGGTGACTGCGCCGAGAGCTTTGCAGAATTTAATGCCACCAATATCCGCGATACGTTTAAAGTCATGTTACAAATGGCGGTAGTCCTCACCTTTGCTGGCAGTTGCCCAGTGGTTAAAGTGGGCCGTATGGCGGGCCAATTTGCTAAACCTCGCTCGGCAGACACCGAAACCTTTGATGGTATTGAGTTGCCTAGCTACCGTGGTGACATTGTTAACAGTACCGATTTTACCAGTGCTGCCCGGGTACCGGATCCTGAGCGTTTAATGCAAGCGTACAATCAGTCCGCAGCCACACTCAATTTATTACGCGCCTTTGCTCAAGGTGGTTTTGCCGACCTTAATAAAGTGCATCAGTGGAACCAAGACTTTGTACGCTCTAGCCCTTTGGGCACACGTTATGAAGACTTGGCCGACCAAATAGATCGCTCGTTGAGCTTTATGAGTGCCTGTGGTCTAAATGCAGAAAATGCGCCCCAGCTACACAAAACTAGTCTATATACGTCTCACGAAGCCCTGCTCCTTAACTACGAGCAAGCGCTAACGCGTCAAGACAGCCTCACCAATGACTGGTACGATTGTTCTGCACATATGTTGTGGATTGGTGACCGTACCCGGCAGGTGGATGGTGCTCACGTTGAATTTTTGCGTGGTGTAAAGAACCCACTCGGGTTTAAAGCAGGGCCTACCATGAAGGCTGACGACATGTTGCGCCTGATAGATATACTTAACCCTGATAATGAAGCCGGCCGTATTAACATCATTGCCCGCATGGGTGCCGACAATGTTGAGCAGCACTTGCCCGAGCTCATTAGGGCGGTAGAAAAAGAGGGTCGTAACGTGCTGTGGAGCAGTGACCCTATGCACGGCAACACCATTAAGACCCATACCGGTTACAAAACCCGCCAGGTAAAGGATGTGTTACGCGAAGTGAAGAGTTTCTTTGACGTACACGCTGCCGAAGGCACCTATGCCGGCGGAGTACATTTTGAAATGACCGGCCAGAACGTCACAGAGTGTATGGGCGGTGCCCATGATATTACTGCCGAAGGTCTTGCCGACCGTTACCATACCGCCTGCGATCCACGCTTGAATGCAGACCAAGCTTTAGAGTTGGCATTTTTGATTGCCGACACCTTGAAACAGGCACGCGTTAATCGTTAAAGCCAGCATTGTGTAGTTAGATGGCCAAACTTATTGAGCCATCTGGCACACAGCAACACACCAATATTTCGCCCTCATCAAGCGGCACCAAACTATCCTGAACCCAGCTTACTTTGCCTTTAGTAAGCTGCACCTTACAGCGGCCACAATAACCCCCACGACAATTATAGGTAATGGGAATTTGATGCTCTTCCATACTGTCGAGCAAGGAAAACTCGTCACCATAAGCAAAGCTTTGTGCTTCGTTAATTGTGACCGTGGCGTTCATTACAGATCAAAATCATCAAAGTCGGCGTCATCCATGTCGCTATCAATAGCGCCTACGAGGTAGGAACTGATCTCTGCTTCCTGTGGTGCAACCTGCACGTTATCACTCACCAACCAGGCGTTCATCCATGGCAGTGGGTTGGTACGGGTTGCAAACAGCTCATCCAGCCCTAGAGCGCGCATACGCACGTTGGTGATGTAATCTACGTAGTCACTCAAAATCTCTGCATTAAGGCCGATCATGGAGCCGTCTTTAAACAGGTATTTAGCCCACTCCCGTTCTTGCTCTGCAGCTTCACGGAATATTTCTATCACCTCAGCTTGGCAGTCGGCTGCAATCGCCACCATTTCAGGATCATCCTGACCGTTGGCCATAAGATTGAGCATGTGCTGGGTGCCGGCAAGGTGCAAGGCTTCGTCGCGGGCAATGAGCTTAATCACTTTAGCGTTGCCTTCCATAATGGCGCGTTCGGCAAAGGCAAAGCTACACGCAAAACTAACGTAAAAACGCACCGCTTCTAACACGTTAACAGAAGCAATGGTGAGGTAAAGTTGGCGCTTTAGTGCGGTCATACTCACCACCACCTCTACACCATTAAGCTGGTGTGTACCTTCACCAAACAGGCTGTACTGGCTGCACATTTCGATCAAGGCATCATAATAACGCGTCACCGTTTCGGCACGTTTAACTATCTCTGGGTTATCAACGATGTCGTCAAATAGCACACTTGGATCAGCTACCACGTTGCGAATAATGTGGGTATAGCTACGACTATGTACGGTTTCGCTAAAGGACCAAGTCTCTAACCAAGTTTCCAATTCGGGTAACGACACCACGGGCAAAAAGGCCACGTTAGGCGAGCGACCTTGCACACTGTCGAGTAAGGTTTGGTATTTGAGGTTACTCAAAAAGATGTGCCGTTCGTGATCGGCCATCGCCATGAAGTCCTTTCTATCGGTAGAAAGGTCTACTTCTTCGGGGCGCCAAAAGAACGACAGTTGTTTTTCAATGAGCTTTTCGAAGATAGCATGCTTTTGCTGGTCGTAGCGCGCAACGTTAACGTTTTGGCCAAAGAACATGGGCTCTTTGAGGGCGTCGTTTTTTACCTTGTTGAAGGTGGAATAAGCCATGCTATTCTCGTGTCTAAATTGGGTTAATGCGTATGCTTTAAATTAAGTCGCTGATTACAGCTTGCAGGCGCCGCCATCACAACCATCATCTTGCTCATCACTCGCACCGTCGCGGGTGTTGTGGTAATAGAGAGTTTTAACGCCGTATTTATACGCGGTTAGCAGGTCTTTTAATAACAGTTTCATCGGCACTTTGTCTTTTTCAAAACGTGCTGGGTCATAATTAGTATTAGCGGATATCGCCTGATCAACAAACTTTTGCATAACCCCAACAAGCTGTAAGTAACCTTCGTTGTTAGGAATACTCCAAAGCAATTCATAGGCATCACGTAGGCGTTTAAACTCGGGCACCACTTGCTTTAAGATACCGTCTTTACTGGCTTTAACACTGACGTAACCCCGTGGCGGTTCAATGCCATTGGTGCTGTTGGTGATTTGACTGGATGTCTCGCAAGGCATCAGTGCTGTTAACGTACTGTTCCGCAGACCGTGGGCCTTAATTTGTTGACGCAAGGCGTCCCAATCTAGCAACAAAGCTTGGTCGCAGAATTTATCCACGTCCTTTTTATAGGTGTCGATGGGCATAATGCCTTGGGCATAGAAGGTGTCGCCAAAAGCAGGGCAAGCACCCTGCTCTGCAGCCAAACGGCTAGACGCTTGGAGCAAATAATACTGCACCGCTTCAAAGGTGCGGTGGGTTAAGGCATTACCTGAACCGTCTGAATAGCGAGCTCCATTTTTAGCCAAATAGTAAGCGAAGTTAGTTACGCCTACACCTAAGGTACGGCGCTTCATACTGGCCTCATAGGCCGCTGGCACTGGGTACTCTTGGTAATCTAGCAAGCTGTCTAGGGCCCGAACAATCAGGTCAGACAGATTTTCCAGCTCGTCTAAGCTGTCTAAGGCGCCCAAGTTAAAGGCCGACAAAGTACACAAGGCAATCTCGCCACTAGCATCATCGATGCTATTAAGTGGTGCGGTTGGCAAGGCAATTTCTAAACACAAATTACTCTGGCGGATGGGTGCTTTTTTAGGGTCAAAGGCGCTACGGGTATTACAATGGTCCACGTTTTGCAGATAAATACGCCCCGTCTGTGCCCGTTCTTGTGCAAACTTACCAAACAAATCCACCGCTTTAACAGTGCGCTTTCGAATGCTGTCATCGGCTTCGTAAATAACGTACAAACGCTCAAACTCATCTTGATCGGCAAAGAAGGCATCATAAAGACCGGGCACGTCAGACGGGCTAAACAAGGTGATGTTGCCAGCCTTAATCAAGCGGGTGTACATCAAACGGTTAAACTGCACACCATAGTCCATGTGTCGTGCGCGGTTTTCTTCTACCCCACGGTTGTTCTTCAACACCAACAACGACTCTACTTCTAAATGCCAAATGGGGTAGAACAAGGTGGCTGCGCCGCCGCGCACACCACCTTGAGAACAGCTTTTAACGGCCGTTTGGAAGTGTTTAATAAACGGAATCATGCCCGTATGGAAGGCTTCGCCACCACGGATGGGGCTGCCTAATGCGCGTAAGCGGCCGGCGTTAATACCAATACCCGCGCGCTGACTAACGTACTTAATAATGGCCGACGAGGTGGCGTTGATCGAGTCTAACGAATCACCACACTCGATTAATACACAGGAGCTAAACTGACGTGTAGGTGTGCGCACACCGGCCATAATAGGTGTGGGTAGCGACAATTTGAACAAAGAAACGGCGTCGTAAAAACGTTTTACGTAATCCAAGCGTGTATCTTTTGCATAGTTGGAGAACAAACAAGCGCCCACCAACATGTATAAAATCTGTGGGCTTTCGTGAATTTGGCCAGTCACGCGGTTTTGCACCAAATACTTGCCTTCCATCTGTTTAACAGCAGCATAACTAAAACTCATGTCGCGCTGATGGTCAATGTACTGGTTAAGCTGTTCAAACTCAGCGTCGCTATAGTCTCGTATGAGATCACTGTCGTAGCGCTCTAGGGCCACCATCTGCTTGACGTGTTGACCCAAGTGAGGGGGTTCGAAGCAACCAAATGCACGCTTGCGCAGGTGGAATATCGCTAAGTGAGCCGCCAGATACTGGTAGTCTGGGGTGTCTTCAGAGATCAAATCTGCTGCTGACTTGATAATAGTTTCATGAATATCAGCCGTACGAATACCGTCAAAAAACTGGATCGAGGATTTTATTTCTACCTGAGAAACCGACACATTATCTAAGCCTTCTGCAGCCCAGTCGATAACCCGGTGGATTTTTTCTAGATCGATTTTTTCTTGTCGGCCGTTACGCTTAGTAACCATCAAATCTTGCATGGATTTGTTCATCCTATTGTTCATTTATCTCACATCACCATTGGGTTTTGACTTTACACACAACGGTTTTTGGTATATTGCAGGGCCTAATTAGCCCAAATAAAAATAGGGACCACAAACCTCAAAATCACTATATATTGTGCCTAACTGCAAAATACGACACCAAATATAGACATCAGCACTACAAAAAGCAAGCCATTTACAGGCCAAATTGATGCTGCTTGGGCATTGACAATGCGTCAGCCCACAGCTGCTGCGGCATTGCCGAAAATTATCAATTGTAGTCTTTTTGTAACTCACATTTTGACACCGAGGTTATTAACAATGGGATTGAATTTCACAGGCTGTTACAATGGTTTTAACACACCAACGCCACTCAAGGATTTTGGCCCATGACTCAAATCGCACTCCCTATTGGGGACTTAACTGTAGGCAATGATTTGCCTTTCACACTATTTGGCGGCATGAACGTGCTTGAGTCTGAAGACCTGGCAATGGAAATTGCAGATCACTACGTGGCGACGGCAAAAAAACTGGGTATACCCTACGTATTTAAAGCCTCCTTCGACAAGGCCAACCGATCTTCGGTGAATTCTTTCCGTGGCCCGGGATTAGACAAAGGCTTACAAATTTTAGCCAAGGTGAAGTCAACCTACAATGTACCTATCATCACCGACGTACACGAACCTCACCAAGCACAAGCCGCTGCGGAAGTTGCCGACATCATCCAGCTACCTGCTTTTTTGTCTCGACAAACTGACTTAGTGGTCGCCATGGCCAAGACCCAGGCGGTCATTAATATCAAAAAGGCGCAGTTTTTAACGGCCAACGAGATGGGCCACATCATTACCAAGTTTAAGGAAGCCGGTAACGACAAACTCATGTTATGCGAACGCGGCAGTAGCTTTGGCTATAACAACCTAGTGGTGGACATGCTTGGTTTTGGCACCATGAAAAAATTTGGTCAGCCGTTGTTATTTGACGTGACCCATGCATTACAAATCCCTGGCGGCCAGGCGGATGCAGCCGGTGGCCGGCGCGCCCAAGTCACACAACTTGCGTTGGCTGGCATGTCTCAAGGTATCGCGGGATTATTTTTGGAGGCTCATCCAGAGCCGTCAAAAGCTAAATGTGACGGCCCCTGCGCACTGCCGTTATCGCAGTTAGAAGCATTTTTGAGCCAAGTGAAAGCGGTGGATGAGCTGATTAAATCGCTACCCAATCTGGATATTCAATAAGGCTTTATTATTGGCTACCTTTTAACACAAAATCCACCGCAGTAAGCGTGTCTTCATGTTGGTGGTGCCAGGCTTCGGTGCGTTGCCAATGTGGCACCCAATCGGCACAAGGTTGTGGCCTATCTAACAGTCGCTGCGTGCGCAGCTTTAGCGGCGCATCAACAAATACCGATATATCTACTAAATCCCGCACTGCGCGGCTAAACGCATAGACACCATCGATAATCATCACGCCTTGAGGCTGCAACACAGTGCTGGCCTCATCAGCGCCATCTAACCAGTGATGAGGTTGATAGCTAACACTTGCACCTTGTAGCAACGGTTGTAACAAGGTTTGCCGATAGGTGGCCAAATCAAAATAAGCACTTTGTGCTGCCGCGCCATTGAGCTGAGCATGCTGTGATTGAGACAAAGGTTGATAAAAATCATCAAGCTTGAGCAGTTGGGCAGGCGCCCATAGCTGCACCTGCAGCGCTAAGGTTTGGCATAAGGTGGTTTTGCCGGCACCACCACAACCGTCTACGGCAATCACCAATAACTGGCCATCGCGATAACGCCTGCGGGCTAATTCTGCAATACGTTGAATTTGTTCAAACCACATTTCCACTCCTAGAAAACTATTGGCAGGATGCTAGCATTCTAGAAGCACAGAGACTAATACAGATACCCGATATACACAAGCACAAGCACAACAACAGCAACTACTAATTTATCTATAACACCTGTGCCTTTCGCCTTTTCTTGTTTTGCTTGTATTTAGCCCTGAGTTTACCTAGTATCAACAGGCTTATATTTCACTCCAGACACACCGAATTCACCTATGCTGATTGTCCTCTCTCCTGCCAAAACATTAGATTTTGAAACGCCTGTCACCACTCAGTTGGCCAGCCACAGTGATTACTTAACAGAATCCCAAGGACTGATTGACCTACTTGCGCCCATGGCAAGCCACGAAATAGCCCAGCTTATGGGCCTTAGCGACAAACTATCAGCACTCAATACCGCTCGTTTTGGCAGTTGGCAAACACCTTTCACCCCCAACAACGCTAAACCTGCAGTGATGGCATTTAAAGGCGACGTCTATACAGGGTTAGAAGCCGACACCCTGACATACGAACAGCTGCAGTTTAGCCAACAGCACCTACGCATACTGTCTGGTCTATATGGCTTATTACGGCCTATGGATTTGATTCAGGCGTACCGCCTAGAAATGGGCACTAAGCTGCCCAACCCTGCGGGTAAAGACTTATACGCCTATTGGGGCAACAAACTTACTGATGGACTCAACCAGCTGCTAGCACAACAAACTAACCCCGTACTGGTCAACCTAGCGTCAAACGAATACTTTAAAGCGGTGAAAGCCAAACAACTCAGCGGCAAACTCATTACCCCGGTGTTTAAAGATTACAAAAATGGCAACTACAAAATCATTAGTTTTTTTGCTAAAAAAGCCCGTGGAATGATGACCAAATACATCATTGAAAATCAAATTACAGAGGTGGAGCGCATAAAAGACTTTGCCACAGCGGGCTACTATTACAGCGAACAACAAAGCGATGAAAAACAGTGGGTATTTTTAAGAGATCAGCCCGCTATCTAAGCCACTAAGCACCATAACACACCATAGCGGGCAGATTTTCCCAGCAGAATGAGCCCTAAGCTACGCACCTTGGACCAACCCAAGTAACCCGCCGCCAAACAAAAACCATCGCCAATCAACGGTACCCAGCTTAACAACAACAGCCAGGGGCCATGGCGATGTAACTGATCAACGGCCTTGGTCGATAATGAAAAAAAACGTAACCAAGGCCATTTAGGCACATCTTTAACATGCCAACGCGCTAGTAAGCCACCCATTGCAAAGGTGATCAAAGCGCCGAGCGTATTGCCGGCACTGGCAATCATCCATAACCACA
The DNA here is from genome assembly GCA_029938085.1 of Oceanospirillaceae bacterium. Taxonomy (GTDB): domain Bacteria; phylum Pseudomonadota; class Gammaproteobacteria; order Pseudomonadales; family Balneatricaceae; genus Njordibacter. Next base: position 71,053 of record JAPYOS010000005.1, read on the forward strand.
CGCCTTGTTCTGGCTCAGCTACCAACAAACCCACAAATAGAATTTCCGAGCCCCCCGGCAACAAGGTTGCTGCTAGAGCACTGTATAAAAACAATCCCAACCAGGTCATATTTTAACTCATGGGATAAATTGACTCTGCATACATATGCAGCTCTTCAAGAATAGCAATACTCTGTGAGTCGGTGGTACTTTGACCTAAGGCATTGAGTTCGTTGGCAAAAACATCGAAGGTGCGCGCGCCAGACGCCGTTGCATCCAGTAAACGTTCGGACCTAAATGCTTCCCACGCTTGCATTTCGTCGGTGGTTAACTGGTCGGGGTAGTTGCGGGCCTTGAGGCGGAACAACATGGCTTCTAGGCGACTATCTTTAAAACTAAACTCGGCATCATTCCAAGTTTCAGGATTTTGCTGGTGTACTTTTTGCATTAGCTTGCGGTCGTGATCACTAAAAAATCCACCACCATACAAACCCGCATCTGGGTCTACTGGGGGGAATTCCGGTCGATTGCCAAACGCTTCTAGCAAGGCTTGTCGTAAACTATCATCCTCTTGCAAGTAATTCAGGTGTGCTTGGCAGCGGCTCTTGTCGATACCAAACTGCTGGGCCTGCTCATCGCCCAAGGTTTGTAATGGCGCCACTACAGGGCAGCGATTGACATGAATTTCTTTGACTGCTGGTCTCACCGCATCTGCAGGCAACTGGTCTTTACGGCTAAACATGAGCTCTTGCAATTGCTCCACCGAATAGCCCTGCCACTGACGCGGATCTTGACGTAAGTCAAACACCAACACCCCGTTGTTATTGCTAGGGTGTTTGGCAAATGCGCCCACCAGCGACAAGTAACCTTGCTTACGGCCATACATACCTGATACATGTAATATTGGTTTGCGCATCTGTAAGTCTAGCTGACCCCACACTTGGGCTTTATGCTTCAGCTGAAACACGTAATTAAACAATCTCGGCTGCGCCTTTTTAACCACCCGCGCCAATTCAATGGTGGCCCGTACGTCGGCCAAGGCGTCATGGGCATTGGTATGTTCAATGCCATTGGCCGGCGCCAGTTGGTCTAACTTTAGCACCAACTCATCATTTTCATTACGCGGCCAATTAATGCCTTCTGGGCGAATGGCGGAGGCTGTGCGGACTAAATCAATCAAGTCCCAGCGGCTATTGCCACCCTGCCATTCCCGGGCATAGGCGTCAAACAAGTTGCGATATAAACCAAAGCGAGTGAATTCGTCGTCAAAGCGAAGGCTGTTGTAACCCAAACTGCAGGTTCCCGGCTGACTCATTTCGGCGTTAATACGTGCCATGAATTCAACTTCGGGCAAGCCTTCTTCGAGGGCTTTTTGGGGCGTAACACCCGTCACCAGGCAGGCTGCCGCAGAAGGCAGGTAATCGTCTGCTGGGCGACAATACCACATCATGGGTTCGCCAATGGGATTAAACTCTAGGTCGGTACGAATGGCGGCAAACTGTGAGGGACGATCCCAACGTGGATCCAGACCAAAGGTTTCATAATCATGCCAAAGCAAGGTTTGAGTTTGGTCGGGTTGATAGGCCACACTGGGCTCCTTAGTTAAAACACCAGCAAATCAACTACCGGTGATAGGTTTGTTCTACAAAAGGCATTTTACACACTCTGCAAGGCAATTGCTTGCCTCGAACTAAGGCAAAAACTTGGGCATCTACAACAGCGTGTTCGCTGTCCACATAACCCATGGCTAAAGGAGCACCAAGGCTCGGTCCAAATCCGCCGGAGGTGACTGTACCAATCACACTGCCATCGGCCAGCACTAACGACGCACCTTCTCTGACGGGCGCCTTGCCTTCTGGCAACAAACCCACACGACGCTGTGCCGGCCCATTAGCAATTTCGGCCAAAACGATATCTGCGCCTGGGAACCCCGCTGCACGATCACCACCGGCACGGCGGCTCTTTTGCATGCCCCAAACCAGATTAGCCGAAACCGGTGTAGTGTCGGTGTTGAGGTCGTGACCATAGAGGCATAAACCGGCTTCCAAGCGCAATGAATCACGCGCGCCTAAACCAATCCACTCAACTTCATCAAACGCTAACAAGGCAGATGCCAATGCCTCTGCACGGTCATTAGCCACGGAAATTTCGAAGCCGTCTTCACCGGTATAACCTGCTCGGCCAATAAAACAAGGGTGACCTAAAATAGCCACGGGGCGCGCATCCATAAAGCGCATATCCATAACCTCTGGAGCTAGTCTGGCCAGCACTTCTGCCGCTTTGGGCCCCTGTAAAGCGAGCAAGGCACGGTCGTCCAATACGTCTAGCTTAATATCATCGCCAAAATGAGACTGCATATGGGCAATGTCTTGCGCCTTACACGCAGCATTCACTATCACAAAAAAATGATCTCCAGCATTAGTGACCATCAAATCGTCCAAAATGCCACCCTTGTCGTTAGTAAAGAAACCATACCGCTGACGGCCAGCGGCTAAGTTGAGGTAGTCTGCCGGAATCAGGCTTTCTAAAGCCAGTGCTACGGCTTCCATAGAAGGCCCTGTAATACTCACCTGACCCATATGAGACACGTCGAACAGACCGGCAGCGGCGCGACAATGTAAATGCTCCTGCTTAACGCCCATGGCATACTGCACAGGCATATCGAACCCAGCGAAAGGAACCATCTTGGCTCCCGCTTCTAGGTGCATGGAATAAAAAGGGGTAGTTAACAAGGTTTCAGACATGGGGCTGCTCGCTGCTATAGTTATCAAAACACTAGATAGTGTAAACAGCGGCAATTATAAGCAGGTTTCCTATAGGAAACAAATTTTCTTTCAATAAACCTCGCTGAACGTCGAATAAAGCCCATTGGCGGGCAAATTCCATCTCACTCAGCGGCGCTATCGAGCCACTATCCACAATACCAGAGCATCTTCTTCACTTAAGCTCACCAACGCGTGGCCCATATTGGCATCGTAGTACATGCTATCGCCCGCCACCATAGGCACTGGTTCGTAAAACTCGGTGTACAAGGCTAATTCGCCTTCTAATACCAGCAAAAACTCTTCGCCCTCGTGCCGCACCCAGTCGCAAAAATCATCAAAGCTTCGGGCCCTAACACGAGTTTTAAAGGGCACCATTTTTTTGCGTGCCAAATCAGTTGATAGCAATTCGTGTTCATAGGTACTGGTAGGATGGGGTGTACCCTCGCCCGCCTTAGTCAGCACCCGTCGCCCTGAAGCCATCGCCCTACGGGGCTTTGCGAAGAGTTGCGGTATATCTATTTGCAAACCATTAGCCAACTTCTGCACTGCCGTAAAGGTAGGTGAGATTTGTTCATTCTCTATTTTCGACAAGGTTGACCTGGCTAGACCTGTTTTTTGGCTCGCCTCCTCCAGCGTCAAACTCAAACTCTGACGAATTTCCCGTAAACGCTTACCTAACTGTAGCGGCTCTACGTTAGTTTGTAAGCCAGAACCCGATTCAATTTTCAATTCAGGCATATCAGGTTGTTCTTTGGACATGAGTATCTCGTTAACGATGTAGGTTGAACAGTCTAAAGCTATGCTACCACGAGCAACATAGGGCGTCATGCAATTAACAAGAGACAAGGCATTGCAATAAACTTTGGGAGATAATATTTCCTATTGGCTAATTTGTTGATTGAAATGAACCAAAATGATATCCTAGCCGCCAGTCAAGATCAGAATGTTCTTAGATGTTCTTCTACTTCATTATTAACCACTACAGGAACCCCCAACCATGAGCAATATTCCTGCTGAATTGTATTACACCGAATCTCACGAATGGCTTGCAGACAATGCGGATGGCACTGTCACCGTGGGCATCACCCACCACGCCCAAGAGCTACTTGGCGATGTAGTATTTATTGAAGCTGCCGACATTGGCCGTCAACTCGACGCTGGTGAAGAATACACCGTGATTGAATCGGTAAAAGCGGCATCAGATTCCTATGCGCCTGTAGCTGGTGAGATTATCTCCTTTAACGAAGCCTTAGAAGATGCACCAGAAACCGTCAACGAAGATCCGTACGTTGAGGGCTGGGTAATGAAGCTCAAATTGGCACAAGACGCTGACCTAAGTGGACTACTTAATGCTCAAGCATATTCCGATTTAGTCGCCAGCGAAGACTAAGCGCCTGACTCCTATTACACAAAGCCCGTCTTGTACGGGCTTTGTCCGTTATTCATCGCTCCAAGTGAGGATACCCAATGTCCGTAAACACCCCCATTGTAGATTTGTTACAAACCAACGATTTTATTAAGCGCCACATAGGCCCTAGCTCGACCGACAATTCGGCCATGCTGAGCCATCTAAACGTGGCGAGTATCGACGAATTATTGGATCAAACGGTGCCTGACAGCATCCGCCTAGACCAACCACTTAATTTGCCACAGTCACAGTCGGAAGTAGACACGCTAGCTCAACTTAAAGCCATGGCTAGCCAAAACACTGTTAATGTGTCTTGTATCGGTATGGGCTACAGCAACACCTTGGTGCCCAATGTTATTTTACGTAATGTAATGGAAAACCCTGCCTGGTATACGGCCTACACGCCTTACCAACCAGAAATTGCGCAAGGCCGTTTAGAAGCGCTACTCAATTATCAGCAAATGGTTATGGACCTAACAGGTATGGAATTAGCCAACGCCTCGTTGCTCGATGAAGCCACCGCAGGGGCCGAAGCCATGGCACTCTGCAAGCGCGCAAATAAAAAGAAGAGCGTGACCTTCTTTGTCGATGAAAATACGCATCCACAAAACCTTTCGGTGATGCGTACTCGTGCCGAATACTTCGGCTTTGACATTGTTACCGGCAATCCAGCTACGGACTTAAGTCAGCACGACGTGTTTGGCGTTATGGTGCAATACCCCGGCAGTAACGGCGACATTTGCGACCTAAAAAGCATTATCGATGCCGCTCATGAGCAAAAGGCACTGGTGGCAGTAGGCGCAGACATTATGAGCTTAGTGTTATTAAAATCCCCGGGCGAACTGGGTGCCGACGTCGTATTTGGTTCGAGCCAGCGCTTTGGTGTGCCGCTCGGTTTTGGCGGTCCCCATGCCGCCTTCTTTGCCAGCAAAGACAAATACAAGCGCTCTATTCCTGGGCGTATTATCGGTGTGTCCGTCGATACTAAAGGCAAACCCGCACTACGTATGGCCATGCAAACGCGCGAGCAACATATCCGTCGCGAAAAGGCCAACTCAAACATTTGTACGGCCCAGGCCCTATTGGCCAACATGTCATCCTTTTACGCCGTGTATCACGGCCCTGCTGGCCTACGCACCATCGCCAGCCGTATCCAGCGCTTAACCGCCATTTTGGCCGCGCAGCTAGACACCTTAGGTTTCCCCGCGAGCAACCAACGTTTCTTTGATACCCTGACCCTGATCACTAACGGCCAACAACAAGCTATTTATCAACGCGCCCTTGATGCGGGTTTCAACCTGCGTAAAGTAGGTGATGACGAGCTTGGCATCAGCCTTGATGAAACCACTCAAGTCGGCCATGTACAAAGCCTACTCAACATTTTTGCTGGTGCCCAGGTCGACTTTGACCTCACCGCAACCGACCAGCTGTGCAACAGCATTAATATGGGTATGGCGCCAGACTTGTTGCGCCAAGACGCTATTCTAGAACACCCCGTATTTAACAGTCACCATAGCGAAACTGACATGTTGCGCTATTTGAAAAAGCTGGAAAACAAAGACTTCTCCTTGGTGCACGGTATGATCCCTCTGGGTTCGTGCACCATGAAACTCAATGCCACCGCACAAATGGCAGCCGTTACTTGGCCAGAATTTGCCCACATGCATCCATTTGCTCCAGTTGAGCAAACCCAAGGCTACATGGCATTAATTCGCTCCTTAGAAGCGCAACTGGTAGAGATCACTGGTTACGATCGCGTCTCCATGCAGCCCAACTCTGGTGCTCAAGGTGAGTACGCCGGTTTAATTGCGATCCGCAAATACCAAGCCAGTCTCGGCCAAGGTCATCGTAATATTTGTATCATCCCTAGCTCATCCCACGGCACCAACCCTGCCAGTGCCGCTATGGTGGACATGAAAGTGGTGGTAGTCGGGTGTGATGACTTAGGTAACGTCGACGTTGAAGAGTTACGTGCTAAAGCAGAACAACATGCCGATCAGTTATCTTGTTTAATGATTACCTACCCATCAACCCATGGTGTATACGAAGAAAGCATTGTTGAAATCTGCGAAATCATTCACACCAATGGCGGCCAAGTCTATATGGACGGCGCCAACATGAACGCTCAGGTAGGCATCAGCAAACCAGGCCTTATTGGTTCAGACGTATCTCACCTTAACCTACACAAAACCTTTGCTATTCCACATGGCGGCGGCGGCCCGGGTATGGGGCCTATTGGTGTAAAATCCCACCTTGCACCTTTCTTACCTAACCATCCGGTAGTGCCTGTACACGGCGACGACAATGGTAACGACGCGGTGTCGGCAGCGCCCTATGGTAGTGGTTCTATTCTACCTATCTCATGGGCCTATATTAATTTGTTAGGTTATGAAGGCTTGCAACAATCCACCGCCCAGGCCATTGTTAACGCTAACTATATGGCCTCCCGCCTAAGTGAGCACTTCCCTATTTTGTATCAAGGCCGCAATGATCGGGTCGCCCACGAATGTATTATTGATATTCGCCCATTAAAAGAAACCACGGGCATCAGCGAAGAAGACATTGCAAAACGTTTGATGGACTATGGGTTCCATGCACCCACCATGTCCTTCCCTGTGGCCGGCACCTTAATGATTGAACCAACTGAATCAGAACCAAAGCGTGAGATTGATCGCTTCTGTGACGCCATGGCCAGCATCCGTGGAGAAATTGCCAAGATCGAAGCCGGCGAATGGAGCCCGAAGCACAACCCACTGAAAATGGCCCCTCACACGCAAACAGACTTAGCCAGCCACGGCTGGAATCGAGGTTATTCTCGTACCGTGGCGGCATTCCCATCAGCAGCCACTCTAGATGCAAAGTTCTGGCCTACGGTTAACCGCATCGATAACGTGTACGGCGACCGTAACTTAGTGTGCTCTTGCCCGCCGATGGAAGCCTACGAAGACTAGTAACTAGCTCAACACTTTGTTTTAGTGATGAACTCGTGTGCATCACTAAAACAAAGCCTTCGTAAAGGCTGCATTTTATGGGTTGTCAAACTCTCGGCAGATCAACGGCTTCAACATCCTCAGAAGCCAACTTATTGAGGTAGTTTGATAACATCACTGAGGGCTCAATTTTAAGTGCTGAATACGCCCATCATCAGCGTCTTTATGTTTTTCAACATAACCTTTCTTATGTAACTCTGTAATGCTTTTGGTATGCCTGCTGGCGAGCCTCACTGCCCAGCAAATTAGCCAACCGCTCTATCAGATTTTGTGTCATTGAGTAATTCATCTTGATTTATTACTCACCCCCTTGGCCGCATATGTAGCCGATCATAAGCATGCTATTCAAGCGCCAGCGGGCGATTAAGAGCAGCTTTTTTTATGCCTACAACTGTCGCAAACTTAGCGCTTAAATCTAACCCAGAAGCGGTGTTTTCATTTACTCATTGACCAACGCTATAATTTGCTATAATTTGCGCCTAAATCAGTCAATCACTGCGAAGCCAACCATAAGCTGAGAGTTAACCCTACCATGCGCGCACTGAATCAATTTTTGCCCCTGTACCTGAGCTGTACATTATTACTTATGGGCAACGGCTTATTGTTCATCATTATCCCCATGAGCATGCGCTTGGACGGACAAGATACCGATGCCATTGGTTTGGTTATGTCGCTGTATTTTGTGGGTATGCTGTTAGGTTCTTTGTACGGCCGCCATTTGATTAGCCGGGTGGGGCACATTCGTATTTTTGCCGCCTGCGCATCTGTTGCCACCATGTGTGCCTTACTCCATAGCATCTGGTCTGTACCCCTAGTATGGGGCGTGCTGCGGGTACTCATAGGCTTTACCAACGCCACCTTCTTTATGACCATGGAAACTTGGCTTAGCGAAAGCTCGACCAGCGAAAACCGAGCCACGGTATTTGGCAGTTACCAGTTCGTTACTTATTTTGGTTTAGCGTTAGGCCAACTCATGCTTAATTTTGCCGAGCCTCAAGACCCCATTCTCTACATCTACGTTGCCATGTTATTTTGCCTGTGTATGATTCCGGTGCTTATGAGTCGTTCCGGCGGCCCGCGTATTAATGAACCCGAAGCGATGCCGCTAAAGACGCTCTATCGCACTTCGCCACTAGGCGTTGTGGGTATCATGATCTCTGGCATTTGTTTAGGTGCCTTTTACAACATGAGTAGTGTGTATGGCGCTGACGTGGGTATGGACAAAAGCCAAATAGCCACCTTTATGAGTGCCACCATGGTGGGCGGTTTCTTATTACAGTTCCCCATAGGTAAATTAGCCGACACCTTTGATCGACGTACAGTGTTAGTCATGACCCTATTGGTGGCCTGTTTAGCGGCCATGATTTTACCCATTATGGCGAATCAAGGCGAGATGCTCATCACTATTGTTTGCGCCGTGATTTTAAGCGGTGCGTTAGCCTGCGTTTATCCTATCGCCTTAGCCGATGCGTTTGACCGCCTAAAACCCACAGAGATGGTGGCCGCCAGTGGCAAACTCATACTCGCCTATGCCGCCGGTGGCGCTATTGGCCCTTACACCGCATCTCTGGTGATGAAGCACGTGGGTGCCGAAGCATTATTTGGTTATCTCATCGTCGCTAGCTTAGTGTTAGTGGCTTTTGTCATGTATCGCATGAGTATTCGTTCCGCAGTTCCCGACGCCTTACAGGAAGCGTTTGTGGTGCAGGGTATGACACCTATGGCCACAGAGCTTGATCCCCGCACCGAATACAACAGTCTTGATGAAACCGGCATCGCTGCCGAAACCGTATTGCTTCTGGCCGAGGAAAACCCAGACGATGTGGTGGAAATTGCCGTAAGCGTGGCACTTAACCAACCCGACGAAGCCGTTAACATTGCCCAAGCCACCGCCTATAACTACCCTGACTGTGCCGAAGCATTAGCCATTGCCCTAGCGGACGAGTTGCCACACGATAAGCTGGACATCATTACCAGCGTTGCAGGCTCAGCGCCACAATCGGGGGCTGCTTTGGCACGTTATATGTGTGACTTAATCAAACAACAAAAACTAGAGCCCCAAGCGAGCTTTAAAGCCCTAAGCCGTCTCACCAGTAAATTGTTGGACCAAGCGCCATTACAAGCCGCAGAAATTGCCGCTATTGTCAGCCAAGAGATTGCCGACGACATGCCTGAGTTAGTGGCAGAGATTGCCGTGTTAGCTGCGGAAGCGGCGCCAGATCAACGGGTAGAAGTGGCTGCGGCAATTATTCAAGAAGTACCTGAAGCCAGTGTGGAAGTAGCCGCCGGTGTAGCCGAAACCATCGCCGCCAGCCCAGACGATGAATTGCATTCCTTTTTGGCCGGTGAAGACGATGAAGATTATGTCGGTGAAGGCGCAGAGTTGGCCATAGCGGTTGCTCTAGAAGCGCCAGATCAAGCCCTGCTAGAAATTGCCACAGTAGTGGCCGAAGCGCTACCCGAAGACGCCGCTCAAGTAGCGGAATCCATGGCTCAGGCCGACCCAGAACAAGCCTCAGACATTGTTGACAGCATTAGTGAAGCGGTCCCAGAGATGGCAGATGACGTCATGTACGCGGTCGCCAGTTCGTTACCCGAACAGGCCGAAGAATTATTGCAGGAAGTACTGCTAGATGCCGAGTCTAACGAGTCGGCCACGCTTGAAGTAGAGCCTCGGCAATAGGCCGGTTAGCCTCTGGAATAGTGAGTTGCGCTAACCTACTGGCATCCACCCACAAAGTAGGCTGGCCTTCTAAGCCCTTTGCAGTGCCGGTAAAACCTTTGACTAGGTAGAAATACAAAGACACATGTTTGTCACTATAGTCGTGATGCACGGCCTGCAATAGCTCACAGGCCTGCTCGTCGATATGCAGGCCAACCTCTTCCTTGAGTTCCCGGCTTAAGGCTTGAAAGTGGTTTTCGCCGGCTTCGATTTTGCCACCAGGAAATTCCCACTTACCACCTTGGTGTTGCCAATCGGCACGCTGCGCCATCAAAATACGATGTTGACGATCAACCACGATGGCAGCCACTACCTCAACCCGGTTCATGACCCGAGTACCACCATCAACTGCGGTAATCGGCATTGATTTTAATGTAATCGTAAGACAGATCGGTGGTCCAAACGATTTCTTTTGCAGTGCCTCTGTTTAGATCCACTGCAATGATAATTTCTTCCTCATCCATGACCCGCTGACCCGCTGCTTCGGTGTAGCTTTCGGCTCGTCCGCCCTGCTCCACCAACAAGGTGTCACCTAAATGAATGGTTAAGGCATTCACATCTAGATCAGGCACTCCAGAATAGCCTACGGCAGCTAAAATACGCCCCCAGTTAGCGTCACTAGCAAACATGGCTGTTTTTGTGAGTGGCGAATGAGCAATGGCGTAGGCAACTTGCAAACATTCTTCTGTATTGCCACCACCGGCCACTTCTACACTAATAAACTTGGTTGCGCCTTCGCCGTCTCGCACTATGGCGTGGGCCAGTTGCTGCATTAACTCAACCAGTGCAGTGCTGAACTTGCATTTTAACTCGGTATCATCATCGAGTGACAGGTCACTGGCACCGGTGGCCATTAAAATACAGGAATCATTAGTCGACATATCACCGTCTACGGTGATTCGGTTAAAGCTATGATTAACGCTTTGCTCCAACAGTTGTTGAATCAGCCCCTGTGAACAGGTTGCGTCGGTGGCCACAAAGGCCAGCATGGTCGCCATATTAGGGCGAATCATGCCAGATCCTTTGGAGATACCGCTGAGGTTAATGGTCTGGCCTTGGTGCTGAATTTGTACACTGGCACCCTTAGGACAGGTGTCGGTGGTGAGGATACCCCAAGCTGCATCCTGCCAGCCGTTTAAATCCAGTGCACTTACTGCCTCTGGCAAGTGTTTGATGATTTTTTCTACTGGTAATTTTTCACCAATAACACCGGTGGAAAAAGGCAGTACTTGGCTGATTGCTAAACCTAATTCTTGTGCCAACGCAGCACACGTAGCCAACGCATCGGCGTCGCCTGCTGCTCCGGTACCGGCGTTGGCATTACCTGTATTAACCACCAATGCTAACGGCTGGTCCGCAGCTAAATGGCGGCGACAAAGGTGTACCGGCGCCGCGCAAAAAGCATTGGCTGTGAATACACCCGCCATGGTCGTACCCGCTTGGGCCTGGATAACCACTAAATCTTTACGATCTAGTTTCTTAATACCCGCCTGTGCAGTACCTAAACACAGACCTGCGATGGGGTGGTACTGCACTTCAATTGTTGGTCCAACTGCCATGTTTGTTTCCTTTCTACTTTGGCACTTACTACGTAGCTTGTCGTATTCAGCTCAGTTTACCGTGACACTGCTTATATTTTTTCCCCGAGCCACATGGGCAAGGCTCATTACGGCCAACCTTACTCGACGGCACGGCTGGGTTTTTAGCGGCTGGTTCAGATTTAGCTTGTTCGGCGTCGCTCTGAGCTTGTGCTTGAGCATGCTGGAACTCCATCGCCGCTTGAGCTTGTTCACGCTTCAGCCGTTCTTCGGCTTCCACTTCTTCTGGCGACCTTACTTGCACGTGACTTAAAATCCGAATCACATCCTCTTTAATAGCAAATAATAATTGCTGGAACAGCTCAAAGGATTCGCGTTTATATTCCTGTTTTGGATTCTTTTGTGCGTAGCCGCGTAGGTGAATACCTTGACGCAACATATCCATGGTCGCCAAGTGTTCTTTCCAGCGGGCATCAATCACTTGTAGCATGACTTGTTTTTCGAAACCGCGGATTGTTTCAGGGCCAACAACATCAGTTTTTGTTTGGTAGTGCTGGGTTAATTCAGATTGAATCTTCTCCCGCAAACCATCTTCTTCCAGCCGATCATCTGCATCTAGCCAATCCTGCAATGGTAGAGCCATACCAAACTGTTTTTCTAGTTCGGTTACTAAACCACTAATGTCCCACTGTTCGGCTAAGCTTTGGGGCACAATAAAACCATCGATACAGCTGTCCACCACTTCTGCACGTACGTTGGTGATAACGTCAGCAATGTCATCAGTAGACATCAACTCGTTGCGCTGATCATACACAACCGTACGCTGGTCATTAGCCACGTCATCATATTCGAGCAGCTGTTTACGCATATCAAAGTTACGGCCTTCCACTTTGCGTTGCGACTTTTCTATCGCATTTGAAACCATCCGGTGTTCAATCGCTTCGCCGTGTTCCATACCCAACTTTTGCATCAAGCCTTTAATGCGCTCAGGGGCAAAAATCCGTAATAAGTTATCTTCTAGAGACAAGAAAAAGCGTGAGGAACCCGGATCACCCTGACGGCCTGCACGACCACGCAATTGATTATCGATACGGCGCGATTCATGACGTTCGGTGCCGATAATGTGTAAACCGCCGGCCGCCAAAACCGCATCGTGGCGCTGTTGCCAGTCGGCCGTGGCTGCGGTTCTCTCTGCTTCGCTGGCGTCTTCACCCAATGCAGCCAACTCTACTTCAAGCTTGCCACCTAAACCAATATCGGTACCACGGCCTGCCATATTTGTAGCAATAGTAATGGCGCCTGGTCGGCCGGCCTCGGCGATAATTGTCGCTTCACGTTCGTGTTGTTTAGCGTTAAGAACATTGTGAGCTATGTCTGCTTTGGTTAGCGCCTGAGACACCATTTCCGACATTTCAATCGATGCGGTACCCACTAACACGGGCCGTTTTTGCTCCACACAAAACTTAATGTCTTCAATAATGGCGGCGAATTTTTCCTCCATCGTCAAATAAATCAAGTCGTTCATGTCTTTTCGCTGGACGTCAACATTGGTCGGTATAACCAGCACATCAAGGTCATAAATTTGATGCAATTCAAAGGCTTCAGTGTCAGCCGTGCCGGTCATACCCGATAAGGTTTGATACAAACGGAAGTAGTTTTGAAAGGTTGTCGAAGCCATGGTCTGGCTTTCTTTTTGAATAGTAATACTTTCTTTAGCTTCGATAGCCTGATGAATGCCTTCCGACCAACGCCGACCTGGCATGGTACGACCAGTATGTTCGTCAACGATTACAATTTGATCATCCTGTACGATGTAATCAACGTTGCAAGAAAACACCACGTGGGCCTTAAGTCCTGCATGCACATGATGCAACAAGGTCAGGTTTGATGCTGAGTAAAGGCTGTCGCCTTCGTTGAGCAATTCTGCACCGACCAATAATTCCTCTACAAACTGATGGCCCAGTTCGGTTAACTCAATAGATTTATGAGATTCGTCGTAGGTGTAGTGACCACTTGGCTCAACACCTTCTTCTAGGTCTGGCTGAATTTCCAAACGAGGGATCAAGGCGTTGATGGTAATATACATTTGAGTATTATCTTCAACCGGCCCAGAAATAATCAGTGGCGTGCGCGCCTCGTCAATAAGGATCGAGTCAACTTCGTCGACAATAGCAAAATTTAATGGTCGCTGAACTTTATCAGCAGCACTAAACGCCATATTATCGCGCAAATAATCAAAGCCAAATTCGTTGTTTGTGCCATAGGTTACGTCGCACTCGTATGCCACTCGTTTAGTGGCACTGTCTTGGCCCGACAATATAATACCTACTGAAAGGCCTAAACCTTCGTACAACGGCCGCATCCATTGTGCATCACGCTCCGCTAAATAGTCATTCACGGTAACCACGTGTACTCCTTGAGCGGGAATGGCATTAAGGTATACCGTCAAGGTCGCGACTAAGGTTTTACCTTCACCCGTACGCATTTCTGCTACTTTGCCTTGATGCAATGCCATACCACCAATCATTTGCACATCAAAATGGCGCAAACCCATAAATCGAATGGACGCTTCACGACACACAGCAAAGGCTTCTGGCAATAACTCATCTAGGGATTCGCCGGCCTCATAACGCTGATGAAACTCAGTGCGTTTGGCGGCCAATGCGGCGTCGGTCAATGACTGTACGCCGTTTTCTAATGCGTTGACTTTAGTAACAATTTTATTCAATCGCTTAACTTCGCGATCATTCTTACTGCCAAAAAGTGATTTTAAAATCTGAACCATTGTGATGTCTTTATTATAGGCGCCGGGGCGCTCGTTATGGTGAGTGGTTGGCTTATAAGCCTCATCTATTACTATGGGGTCTTGGGCCACTTTTCAAGGGCCTAAAACGTAGAAAAGCCGGAGTTCCTAAAGAACACCGGCTTTTAATTTCTATATCCTTAGGCAGCGGCTGCAGAGGGATTCATATAGGCTATGGGTGCATTGGCTTCATCATCAAAAGTCACCACTTCCCAAGCATCTTCTTGGGATAACAGCTCTCGTAACAACATGTGGTTTAGACCATGACCAGACTTGTGACCCTGAAATTTACCGATTAGGCTACGGCCCAATAAGTACAGGTCCCCCACGGCGTCCAGTACTTTATGCTTAACAAACTCATCTTGGTAGCGTAAACCGTCTTCGTTAAGCACACGATAATCATCCACCGCAATGGCATTATCCAAACTGCCACCTAAAGCCAAGTTTTTAGAGCGCAAATACTCAAAATCTTTCATAAAACCAAAGGTGCGGGCTCGGCTCACTTCCTTAACATAAGACGTGCTGGAAAAGTCTAAGCTGGTAGTGCAGTTTCGGCTTTCAAACAAAGGGTGGTCAAAATCAATAGTAAAACCAACTTGGAACCCGTTGTACGGCTCCAATGAGGCCAACTTGTCATCTTGCGTGACCGTGATGGTTTTTTTAATACGAATGAATTTTTTGGCTGCGTTTTGTTCTTCCACACCGGCTGACTGCAACAAAAAGATAAACGGCGCGGCACTGCCATCCATAATCGGCACTTCTTCACCACTCAACTCAACATAAGCATTATCGATACCTAAGCCGGCAAACGCAGACAGCAGGTGCTCAACCGTACACACACGTACGCCGTCCTGCACTAAGTTGGTAGATAAGGTGGTGTCGCCCACATTGGCAGCTGTCGCTGCGATGGAGACTACGGGTTCGAGATCTGTGCGGCAAAATACAATGCCCACGTTCGCTGGCGCTGGCTTCAAAGTGAGGTAAACTTTTTTACCCGTATGAATACCAATACCAGTGGCTCTAATAATATTTTTTAATGTACGCTGTTTGACCATAATGTCCTAGACCCTGCACTCGGGATAGCCGAGCATTGTAGCACCAAAAATCTGTCTCCAAGGGCATAATTACCCTCCGTACAGGTATAACGCGCCAAGGCCTAAGGTTTTATACTTAGTCAGCCTGACGCCGCAGAAATGCTGGTATATCCAAATAGCCAATATCGCCGCCTGCAGATTCAGCTTTACCTGAATCGTCCATCTTTGTGTCGCTTAAACCAACATCACCCATTAGCGAATCTTTCACCGTAGGCAACTCCATTTGGTCCAACGACGCACGCCTTGTACTATTATTGACCACAGCTTTTACCGTTGGTTCAATTTGCGCTGCATATCCGTGACCTAAACCTGTGGCAACCACGGTCACCTTCAGTTCATCGGCCATTTCTGGATCGATAACCGTGCCAATCACAACGGTAGCGTTGTCTGATGCAAACTCTTCTATAGTATTACCTACTTCTGAGAATTCGCCCAAATTCATGTCTAATCCGGCGGTAATATTTACCAAAATGCCTTTAGCACCTCGTAAATCAACATCTTCGAGCAATGGGCTACGTACGGCGGCCTCGGCTGCTTCGCGTGCGCGCTCTTCGCCTTTAGCCACGCCAGTGCCCATCATCGCCATGCCCATCTCGGACATCACGGTACGTACGTCGGCAAAGTCAACGTTGATCATACCCGGACGAATAATTAAGTCGGCAATACCCTGAACCGCCCCTAAAAGCACGTCATTGGCAGTGCTAAATGCAGTTAACAAACTGCAATTTTTACCCAATACCGGCAATAATTTTTCATTAGGAATAGTGATCAGCGAGTCGACATGTTCAGCCAGTTCCTTGAGCCCCTGTTCGGCGATAGCCATACGCTTACGGCCTTCAAATGGAAACGGCTTAGTGACGACAGCAACCGTCAAAATACCCATCTCACGAGCCACTTCGGCAACGATTGGTGCGGCGCCAGTACCGGTGCCACCACCCATACCCGCAGTGATAAAGACCATGTCTGCGCCTTGCAGGATATTCTCTATTTGTGCACGATCTTCAATGGCCGCTTCACGCCCCACATTAGGGTCAGCACCCGCGCCCAAACCTTTAGTGATTTGAGTGCCAAGCTGTACCACAGATTGTGCTTCCATGCCTTTAAGTGCCTGAGCATCAGTGTTGGCGCAAATAAAATCCACACCATCAATCTCACTGGACAGCATGTGGCTAACCGCATTACCACCGCCGCCACCAACACCAATCACTTTAATGACTGCACTTTGCGGCACGTTATCGACTAATTCGTACATCGCCTTGCTCCTGCTCTAATTTATTATTCTCCTGGAAGGGAATTCCATCACCCACCAGACCTTACAATACTTACCCGCCAAGACCACACTAGCATCTTGGTTAAAAATTACTCTTAATCCAACGTTTTGCCTGTACCAACCACTGACCACCACCAAAGCTCATAGTGGAGGTTGCCGTAGGTGCCGTTGATGGCCCTGCCTGCTGTGCGTAATTGAGCAACCCAACACAGGTAGAATAAGTTGGGTTGTCCAACAAACCGCTATGCCCCTGCGCCTTATGAGGCTTAGCCAAACGCACCGGCATATGGAATATTTCTTCGGCCAACTCTACCGCGCCTTCCATTTGTGCTGTGCCGCCAGTCAACACCATACCTGCGGCAATCAAATCTTCGTAGCCGCTGCGCCGCAATTCAGCCTGCACCAAGGTAAACAATTCTTCGTAACGCGGCTCCACCACTTCTGCCAAAGCCTGACGTGATAAATCACGTGCTGGACGATCGCCTACGCTGGGCACTTTGATACTTTCCGACAAATCAGTCAGCTGAGCCAGTGCACAGGCATAACGAATTTTAACGTCTTCCGCATGAACTGTAGGTGTGCGCAAGGCCATAGCAATATCATTGGTGACTTGATCTCCAGCCACAGGAATCACGCTGGTATGACGAATAGCACCGGCAGTAAACACCGCAATATCAATGGTGCCACCACCCATATCAACCAAACACACACCTAACTCTTTTTCATCGTCGGTAAGTACCGCATAACTCGATGCCAACGGGTTAAGCACGATATCGTCCAGAACCAAATCACAACGGGTCACACATTTTTCTATATTTTGGGCCACATTGAGTGCACAAGTGACAATGTGCACCTTGGCTTCAAGGCGTACGCCAGACATGCCTAAAGGGTCTTGAATCCCCTCTTGCCCATCGATGACATACTCTTGCGGGAGAATATGTAAAATCTTTTGATCCGATGGAATGGCTACAGCCCGAGCCGCATCGATGACCCTTTCCAGATCTATGTCGGTCACTTCGCCGGCCTGAATCGCTACAATGCCATGAGAATTCATGCTGTTAATATGGTTGCCACCAATACCCACAGTGACTGCGTTTATCTTGCAGTCGGCCATTAGTTCAGCCTCTTCAATAGCGCGCTTAATAGACACTACGGTAGATTCGATATTAGCCACAATTCCACGCTTTAGACCACGCGATTCCTGTGCACCAATACCAATCACTTGCAACTGTTCGTCAACACCCCATTCTGCGACCATTGCCACGACTTTAGAGGTGCCTATATCCAAGCCAACGATCATCGGCTTCACTGTTGCTTCTACCACTTAAACTGTTCCTCTATTAAGCCTTATATAAATCGCAAAAAAAGCCATTTATAGATTACTAAATTATCCCACACTTTAGTATACAAGTGGTGGATAATTCACATTTTATGGCGCTTTCTAGCAGCCAGTTCGCCACCTCAATCCACAACTTTCCAAGCCACCGAAATACCATGGGGGTAACGGCCATCAATGCGTTCCACAGACCCCGCGACTGCAGCTAGTTGGGTGTGGTAAATCTTCATTAAACGTTGCAATCTGGGGATAATTTCTTGCCGCCCAAGCACCAGCACAATGCCATTATCAAGCTGTAACTGAATGGCACCACGGCGCGCTTGTTTGAATTCGACTATACGTAAGTTTTCTCGCCCAACAAGCCAACTCATTTGCCTAAATAGCTGACTCATATTCCATGCACTGGTGCTAGATCCAGATAAGACAGGCAACTGCTCTGCGGCCACTATATATTGACTATCTACCGATACTAGATCACCTTGATGATTTAAAAAACCGCCGCCGCCCCAGCGCGCCATCATGATTTGTTTTTCGGCCTCTACCATCAACCGATTCGGCCATATACGACTGACCTTTGCATTATGGACCCAAGCGTTAGCTTCCACCTCAGCCTTAATTTGATTAAGGTTAGCTCCAAAAAATGAATCACTCACATGCTCATCAAGTTGCGCTTGAACCAGTAGTCGCTGAACCACGGGGATATTGGTTTGCAACACAATTTTCTGTAACGGCCGCTGCAACCAAGGCTGCAACGCTTGCCATAACAGCAACAACGCTGCCACCATCACCACTAGCAACAAAGTCCGTGCACCCCAACCCCAATGGCTATGGCTAGCTTGCTGCGCAATAGCCATTACCTTGCCAGCGCCAAGTTCAATAGCACCACGGTTAATTGGCCAAAATCGAGGCCCGCGGCCTCAGCTGCCATGGGCACTAAGCTGTGGCCCGTCATACCTGGGCTGGTATTCACCTCTAACAACCAATTATTGCCATCTTTATCACGCATTACATCGATGCGACCCCAATCTCGACAACCCAATACTTGGAACGCATAACGGCACTCATCATGCATGGCTCGTTGCTCGGCATCGGTCATGGAGTTGCCAAACATATAACGCGTTTCGTCGGAATAATATTTGGCCTGCAAGTCATAAAAACTATTGTCGGTTTCTAGGCGAATGGCCGGTAACGCCAAGTCATTGACGATAGGCACTGAGTATTCGTCACCGTCAATAAAAAATTCTGCCATTACTTCGCGGTCATAACGCGCTGCATCACGATAAGCGCGCTCTAAAGCAGCGGCAGAATCGACAATATTGATACCTAAACTGGAACCTTCGTGTACCGGCTTCACCACCAACGGCAAACCCAATCGTTTGGCCACTTCCGCCCAGTTGCTCGAGTCGTTGAGCACTTCGTAAGGCGGCGTTTTAACACCCTGAGCCAACCACACTAACTTGGTCATCAGCTTATTCATGCCCAAACTTGACGACAACACATCACAGCCTGTGTATGGCACGCCCATAAATTCGAGCACACCCTGCAAGGTGCCATCTTCGCCACCTCGGCCATGCACAATAATAAAAGCCACGTCCATATGGGCCTGCTGTAACTGGGCCACCTGATCTTGCCCATCAACACCTAAGTCCAAACCGAAAGCATTAACACCAGCGGCAAGCAAGTGTTCAAGCACTTGCTGACCACTCATCAAAGAAATTTCTCGCTCCGCTGAGGTGCCACCGTAAATAACAGCAACACAAGCCTTAGGTATGTGCAACAGATCAGCCCATCGAGTCGCCAAATTCATGCTCTTCATTTAGCCTTCTCCGTGCTGCATTTTGTCCAACAAAGCGCGGGATATCTGGCCTATATCGCCAGCACCCTGAGTAAGCAATAAGTCATCGGCCAACAACAAACCGTCGAGCACCGGTGCAATGGCAGCGCCTCGCTCCACAAAGATCGGGTCGACCTGACCACGAGAGCGAATACTGCGGCACAAACTACGTCCGTCTGCACCCGTAATAGGCTCCTCCCCTGCAGGGTAAATATCCAGCAAGATGAGTACATCAACGCGCGACAACACTTCGACAAAGTCTTCGTACAAATCCCGCGTACGTGAGTAACGATGGGGCTGGTAAACCATGACTAAACGACGGTCGGGCCAACCTGCCCTAATGGCGTCGATAGTTGCCGCTACCTCTCGTGGGTGATGGCCATAATCATCCACCAAGGTGGCACTGCCCTTTGCTGCAGGGTAATCTCCCAACACTTGAAAACGCCGACCTACACCTGCAAATTCATTCAATCCAGTCACAATATGGGCATCTTCCACATCCAAGTCTGTGGCAACTGCGATCGCTGCAAGAGCATTTTGCACGTTATGTTTGCCGGGCATATTAAGCGCGATATCCAAATCTTGATGCCCTTGTCTGACCACGGTAAACGACGTCACCATGCCTTGCTGCTTTAAATTAATGGCTTTTATATCCGCGTTGTCATCAAAGCCATAGGTCATTAGGGGTCGACTCACCTGTGGCAATATTTCCCACACCACTGGATCATCTACGCAAACAATGGCTAAGCCGTAGAAGGGTAGGTTATGCAAAAACTCAACAAAGGTTTTTTTCAGGCGGTTAAAGTCACCTTCATAGGTGGACATATGGTCCGCATCAATATTGGTGACAATCGATGTGAGCGGCTGCAAATGCAAAAATGACGCGTCACTTTCATCGGCTTCGGCCACCAAATAGGTGCTCGCACCTAACTTGGCATTAGTACCCGCACTGGTTAACTTACCACCAATAACGAAGGTTGGATCCAAGCCACCGGCCGCCAAAATGGAGGCCACTAGTGACGTGGTTGTGGTTTTACCATGGGTACCTGCAACCGCAATGCCGTGGCGATAGCGCATCAATTCGGCCAGCATCTCGGCACGCTGCACCACTGGGATGCGGTGCGCTCTTGCGGCCATTAATTCTGGGTTGGTTTCAGTTACGGCAGTAGACACTACAACCACATGAGCGCCACGTACGTTGGACTCTTGGTGGCCGATAAAAATATTCGCTCCTTGGCCGGCTAACCGCTCGGTAACGGGGCTCAGCTTTAGATCTGAACCACTAATTTGGTACCCTTGGTTGAGCAGCACTTCAGCAATTCCACACATGCCAACACCACCAATGCCGACAAAATGGATGCGCTTAATACGGCGCATTTCAGGAATGTTGTACTGATGAGGTGGGGTTATTTTAACCACGAGCAATCTCCATGCAATGTTGTGCCACTTGCTTTCCAGCGTTAGGCTGAGCACAGGTTAAAGCGGCCTGTGCCATGGTGTTTAATTGGGCTGTATCAGACTGCAATTGCGCAATCATCTGACTCAAGCTAACAGCCGAAAGTTGCGCTTGTTGCATCACCACCGCCGCCCCCGCCCGTTGTAATATATTGGCGTTGGCAGTTTGGTGGTCATCTACAGCATGGGGGTAAGGCACTAGTATAGACGCCATGCCTGCACCTGCTAACTCACTTACGGTTAAGGCTCCTGCCCGGCATATGACCAAGTCTGCCCAAGCATAGGCCTGTGCCATGTCATCAATATAGGCATCTACACGCGCTTCCACTTGAAGGTCATTGTAACCTTGTTGGGTTGCAGAAACATGTTTAGAGCCTGTTTGATGCCACACCTTTGCTCGGTCAGTCGTTGGCAATAATGCCAGCGCTTGCGGCACTACTTGGTTGAGCGCCAACGCCCCTAAACTGCCGCCCACAACCAATATATGCAACCCTTGATGAGAGGTTTTTTCTGCACCGATATCGGACCGTAAGGGGTTGCCCACGGTGGTGGCATCGGCGGTAGCGAAGCTGCCCTCAAAGGCCTGTAAGGTACGTGTTGCAATAGGTCGTAGCAAACGATTGGTTAAGCCGGGGATCGCATTTTGCTCATGTAACACTAACGGAATACACTTCACCCAACTGGCTAACCCACCAGGTCCTGCAACAAAACCGCCCATACCCAGCACACAGTGGGGCTGGTATTTCCCAAGCAATCTAAACGCCTGTACAAACGACTTAACTAATCGCCACGGCGCGGCCAACAAAGACAGCCGGCCCTTGCCACGCAAACCCACAATATCAATACAATGTAATGTTAAACCTGCTGCTGGCACCAAACGCGACTCGATGCCGCGGCCGGTGCCTAACCACTCAACCTGCCAGCCTTGTTGTTGCATTATTTCCGCTGTGGCTAAAGCAGGATACACGTGGCCGCCGGTACCCGCTGCCATGATCAATAATCGCTTACTACCCAGCGTAGTGTTGTTAACGGTCATTAGGCATTCCTTGGGTGTGATCCAGCTCATCTTCAAACCAATGTTCGGCGTCTTGAGTACCATTATCTTGTCTGGTTGACGCTTGCAGCTGGTCTACACTAGGTGGGTAAGGCTGTGTTAGTGCAACGGTGTTTTCCAACGAGATACGTAACAATATGCCCAAACTCGCTGCACAAGCCAACATGCTACTGCCGCCATAACTAACAAAGGGTAAAGTTAACCCTTTCGTGGGTAACAAACCCAAATTCACACCAATGTTGATCATCGCTTGGGTCGCAATCAGCAGAACTAGCCCATAGGCCAAATAAGCTGAATATTGATGCCCCAAAGCTTCTGCCTTCTGACCAACCTTTAAACCCCTTACAATCAACAGGCCATACAGAGCCACAACCACCAGCGCACCCAGCGCTCCCCACTCTTCCGCCAATACAGAATACACAAAATCGGTGTGCGCTTCGGGCAAGTAAAACAATTTTTGCATACTCTGTCCCAAACCTTCGCCAAACCAACCACCCCGACCAAAGGCAATTTGCGCCTGAGTCAATTGATACCCACTACCAAATGGGTCGCCCCATGGATCTAAGTAAGTCATTAAGCGTTTAACACGATATTCAGCGGCGAAAATGGTCATGGTACCTAACGCACCCGCAGCCACAACCACTGCGCCGATGTGAAGTTTGCGCATGCCGCCTAAAAAGAACATACCCAAAACAGCGGCCATCATCACCACTACGGTGCCAAAATCGGGCTCCAATAAAAACAACACAATAAACAAACCAAGGACCACTAAGGATTTAAGAAAACCCGAAAACTGAGTCCGCACTTCGTCTTGTCGACGCACCAAGTAACCCGCCATAAAGGTGACCACTGCTAACTTGGCAAATTCCGAAGGCTGCAAACTCAATGGGCCAATAGGAATCCACCGTGTGCTGCCGTTAACGCTACGGCCTAGACCTGGGATCAACACAGCAATCAACAACAGCACCGCCAATAACAATAACCACGGACTTTGTTTGTGCCATACATCAACCGGTATCATCAAACAAACCGTTAAGCTGACCACACCTAATACCATAAACAATAATTGGCGTTTGCTTTGATAAAAGGGGTCGTTGAATTTAACCGCTACCACATCCATCGAAGCCGAAGTAATCATCACGTAACCGATCAAGGCCAAGGCAATGGCGGGCAACAACAGGGCTAAATCTAAACGGTGGCCGGTTATATGTTGCCATTGTTGTGCCATAATACTCATCACAAGGCCTGCACTAATTGGGTAAAGTCATCGCCTCTGGCCTCAAAACCAGAATAAGCATCAAAACTTGCACACGCCGGCGATAACAATACTAAGTCGCCCGCTATGGCATGGGTCTGTGCCAAAGCTACAGCCTGCGCCATGTCGTCGACTATAAAATTGGGAACCTGCTGGCCTAGGGTTTCAGCTATCAAACCACCATCTTGTCCCATTAAGATCACTTCACGCGCGCATTGCACTAACGGCGCAACTAAATCAGAAAAATCTGCGCCTTTGCCAACACCGCCAGCAATTAAAATAATTTTTCCATCAATGGTGCCTGCCAAGCCATCCAAAGCGGCTACGGTAGCGCCCACATTAGTGCCTTTTGAATCGTTGACATAACCCACCTGCCCCCGCTCCGCGACTCGTTCACACCGGTGACGCAGCCCGGTAAATAGGCGCAGCGTAGCCAACATTGAGGCCATTGGAAGATCGACAGCCTGGCCTAATGCCAAGGCAGCTAGCGCATTGGCCACATTATGACGGCCAACCATAGCCATCTCCGCCACCGGTAATAAGGTCTTCAGACCTTGGCACAACCATGCTTCCCCGTGATGTTGGCGCAACCCAAACTGGCCTACATCAGGGTCGTTTAAACTAAACCGAGTTTGTTTCACCGTATCGGCGACCAACGGGTTAGTAAGGGCATCGTCTGCGTTAACCACGGCAGATTTGCAGGCTTGAAATACACGATGTTTGGCCTGATGGTAGGCCATAAGATTGGGGTATCGATCCATATGGTCGGGGCTGACGTTTAATACACAAGCCACATCGGCACCCAGAGCCGTGGTCGATTCCAACTGAAAACTGGATAACTCCATGACGTACAACTCTACTGCGTCATCAAGTAACGATACGGCGGGGTCACCCAAATTGCCACCCACAGCCACGTTGACGTTAGCCTCTGCTGCCATTTGACCCACTAAGCTGGTGACCGTGCTCTTAGCATTGGAACCGGTAATCGCCACTATCGGCACACCGGCCTTACGAGCGACTTGGGCAAACACATCAATGTCGCTACGTATTGTGACTCCAGCAGCTATCGCAGCACGTAGGGCAGGCTCTTGGCGGGAAACTCCTGGACTGAGTATGATTTCGCTGGCAGCCACACACAATGCCGCCTCAAACTCACCTAAATGAATTATTATGTTTGGGCATTGTTGTTGCAGCTGGGTCAAATAAGGCGGCGTCTGCCTCGAGTCGGCCACCTGAAAGCGTTGGCCCTGCTGCGCTAAGTATTGGGCACAGGCGAAGCCGGTTTTCCCTAAACCAATGATTAGGCTAAATCGGTCGCTGGTTATTAATGACATGGTTGCAGCATCTCTTGTACCGTTACTTATCTAAGTTTTAATGTGGCCAGGCCGATCAATACCAACACCACGGTAATGATCCAAAAACGCACAATAATACGCGGTTCGGGCCAGCCTTTAAGTTCAAAGTGATGGTGGATTGGCGCCATACGAAACACCCGCTTGCCAGTGAGTTTGAAGGATGCCACCTGTACAATCACCGACACGGTTTCCATGACAAAAACCCCACCCATGATAAACAATACAAATTCTTGCCTAACGATTACAGCCACTACACCTAAGGCAGCACCTAAGGCCAAGGCACCCACATCGCCCATAAATACTTGTGCAGGGTAGGTGTTAAACCACAAAAACCCCATACCCGCACCAACGATGGCGCCACAAAATACCACCAGCTCACCCGCGCCACTGATATAGGGAATATTTAAATAGCCCGAAAACACTGAGTGGCCGGTTAAATAAGCAAATATGGCTAAGGCACCGGCAATCAGCACCGTAGGTAGTATCGCCAAACCATCCAAACCATCGGTTAAGTTAACCGCATTTGAGGTGCCAACAATGACAAAATAAGTTAACACGATATACAGCAAGCCAATGTTAATGCCTACAGTTTTAAAGAAGGGCACGATGAGTTCAAGCTCTTGGGGCGACTGAGCGCTGTAATACAAAAACAAAGCAGCGCCTAAGCCACCTACAGATTGCCAAAAATATTTCCATCGCGCGATCAAACCACGGGAGTTTTTCTCGACCACTTTGCGGTAATCATCGACCCAACCTACGGCCCCAAATACACCTGTTACAGCAATGGTGACCCATATATATCGGTTGGTTAAATCGCCCCACAATAAGGCACTAATCAGAATCGCCACCAGAATCAATGCCCCACCCATGGTTGGCGTACCGGCTTTGGCAAAATGGCTCTGCGGCCCATCTTCGCGTATTGACTGGCCAATTTGCTTAGCCTTCAAGTGCTCTATCATGTACGGGCCAATCGCCATGGCGATAAAGAGCGCCGTCAATACGCCCATAATGGCGCGCATCGTAAGGTAATGAAATACGCCAAAGGCGCTATAATACTGGGCTAAATAATCAGCTAACCATAACAACATAAGTTAGTTACCACCGTTTAATAATTGTTCAACAACCTGCTCCATATGGCTGGATCGAGACCCTTTAACCAAACAGCTCAAGTTAGATTTAGGCAGTTGCGTAAAGCAACTGGTTAGATTTTCTTTATTTTCACACGCCTTACCAAAACCACGGCTGTGGCTGCGGTAATTTTCTATGGCGTGCTGAGCCAAAGGCCCAAAACCATAAAACCATTCGATACCTGCATCAGCCACTTGTTGGCCAATACGTTGGTGCAGTGCCACTTCTTGTTCGCCTAACTCCCCAAGATCTCCGAGCATAAAACAACGTTCACCTGGCTGTTGCTGCAATACGCTGATGGCGGCTTTGACTGAGCCCGGGTTAGCATTATAGGTATCATCAATAACACAGCGATTATGGCTCAATTGATGACTCATGAGCCGGCCATGGTAAGGTCTGACTTGTGCCAAGCCCCCTGCAATTTGTGCCAGCGACAAGCCCAAGGCTAATGCAGCAGCGGCGGCAGCAAGGGCGTTAGCAACATTATGTTGACCTAGCAGGTGTAAATGAATGCGTTGCGACTGCCCCCCCACCTGTAAAACAAACTGACTACCCTTGGCACTGAGTTCAATTTGGCTGGCGCTGACACTGGCGTTAGCGTCGGCTAAGCTAAAGCTCCACACTCGCCGATCACCCGCTAATTGCCGCCATTGCTGGAAGTAGTGATCGTCATAATTCAACACCACTTGACCCGCTTCACCAAGCCCAGAGATAATTTCGCCCTTAGCTGCTGCCACCCCACCAATACCACCAAAACCAGCCAAATGAGCTTCTTGTGCATTGTTGAGGATGGCCACATGGGCTTGGGCCATGCGGCTGGTGTAAGCTATTTCGCCAAGGTGATTAGCGCCCAGTTCAAGCACTCGATAGTCCACATTGTCGTGCATTGCCCACAAACTAAGCGGCACACCAATATCATTATTGAGGTTGCCCTGGGTCACTTCTACCTGCCCTGCCTGTGCCAACACCTGCTGCAGCATTTCCTTAACCGTGGTTTTACCACTACTACCGGTGACTGCAACAAATTGGCCATCCAAAGACTGGCGTTTAACACTTGCCAACTGGGCTAAGGCGATACGTGTATCGGGCACCACCCACTGAGGCAAGTCGGTATCAATTTCCGTACTCACCAAGGCGGCACAAGCCCCCTGACTTTGCGCTTGAGCAATAAATTCGTGGCCGTCGAAGTTGGGGCCAATTAAGGCAACAAAAAGATCACCCGCTCGTAAACTTCGAGTATCGGTAGACACACGGCTAAACTGAGCGTCTCCCGTCAAACGACTTGTTGCAACCTGCTTGCTCAGCTTAGACAAGCTAAAAGAAGTCATGAGCCAGCTCCCCGATTAACCGCTTTGAGCACTTGTTCATGATCACTAAAGTGATGTTTATGACCTTGTATATGTTGATAAGTTTCATGGCCTTTGCCAGCAATTAATACCAAATCATCCACCTCTGCCTGTGCCATAGCTAAGGCAATCGCTTGGCCTCGGTCAGCTTCTACAACCACTTTGTCCATACGTTTAAAACCACTACAGATATGCGCTAAAATTTGCGTATTGGCCTCTGTGCGTGGGTTATCATCAGTAACGATCACATGATCCGCCCAGCGTTCAGCGATAGCGGCCATCTTCGGTCGTTTAGACACGTCGCGATCACCGCCACAACCAAAAACCACCCATAATTTACCACTAGGCAGGTGTTCCTTAGCTGCCATCAACGCTTGCTCTAAGGCGTCTGGCGTATGCGCGTAGTCCACAATAGCTCGGGCGACATTGGTGTTGCGGGCCTTGCTGTCAATCAATTGCATGCGGCCACACACCGTAGTTAATCTATTCAATGCACTTAGCGCCGACCCTAGCTCTATTTTATGTAACAACAGCACAGCTAAAGTGGCTAACAAATTACTCAGGTTAAAACGGCCGATTAAACCGACCGTTAATGCGCCAGTTCCCACAGGCGTTGAAATTGTGGCTTCGATGCCCTTACTGTGCTGCACTAACGATAAAACACCTAAGTCAACGTACTCCACATCGCTCACTTGGGCACTGTAGGTATAGGTGGTAACCGAGGGGGCTACTTCATTGACTAAACCGCGACCAAAATCATCATCAAAATTGATTACCACATGACGTAAACTGGGCCAGTTAAATAACCTTGCCTTGGCTAACCCGTAGGCTTTCATGCTGCCGTGATAATCTAGGTGGTCTTGGGTTAAATTAGTAAACACCGCGGTTTCAAAACGGCAGCCATTGAGGCGGCCTTGATCTAAACCATGGGACGACACTTCAATGGCGCACGCATTTGCCCCGGCGTCGGCCATAGCGCCTAAATGGTTTTGCATAGTGACCGCATCAGGCGTGGTGTTAGGGCCTTGCTGCATGGCTTGTAATAAACCGTAGCCTAGGGTACCCATTACCCCGCAAGTTAACCCCAAATGGGCAATAGATTCGGCAATAAAGTGACTACAACTGGTTTTCCCATTGGTACCAGTAATGCCTATTAAGGCCATCTTCTGGCTCGGAAAATCATTCACCTTAGCGGCGATAATACCCTGGCTTGAAGCCAGGTTCGGTAACCCAATAATGGGCACAGTGAGGTCAGAAGAGTCCAGTAACAACGCCTGTGCGTCATCAATAGCTACCGCCACGGCTCCATTTGCCTGCGCTTGCTCTATATAGCTGCGCTGCCGCTTTGGCTCCCCTAAACAAGTAATAAACAGGTCGCCCTGTTGCACCTGTCGGCTATCTGATGACACGCCATGCACACAAACGTCGGCCCATTGTTGGGCTAGCCCTGGCAGGGGCATCAGTTCATGTAAGCGTTTGGTATCCACATCCAACCTCACTGTTAACCTTGTAATGGCATCAGTTTATCTGGTGCCACATTTAGTAGGCGTAAACTTTCCGCCATAATACGAGAAAACACCGGTGCGGCTACTTCGCCGCCGTAATATTGTTCACCCTTGGGGTCATCCACAATCACCACACACACTAAGCGCGGCTTGGATGCAGGTGCCATGCCCGCAAACACAGCGGCGTAGCGATCATCGTCGTATCCGCCTTGCTTAGAGATACGGTGTACGGTACCGGTTTTGCCCGCCACTCGGTACGAAGGCACTTGAGCACGAGTGCCTGTACCGCCCGGTTGAGTCACCGTTTCCAACATGGCGATCACTTGCTTGGCTACCCGCTCTGGCATCACCCGCTCGGCTTCCAATACAGTCTCTTGCTTTAGCATTGATATGGGCCGCTTTAAGCCATAGCTGGCAAACACGCTGTAAGCCTGAGCCAATTGCAACGGTGTCACAGCAATGCCATAGCCGTAAGACATGGTGGCTAGATTAATCGGGTTCCATTTGGCATAGCTAGGTAGGATACCGGCACTTTCGCCCGGAAACCCCGTACCCGTCGACTGGCCCAAACCAAAACTATAAAAGGTGTCTCTGATGCTATTTTCGGGCAGCGACAAGGCCAGCTTAGTTACCCCAACGTTACTCGACTTAGTAATGATGCCGGTAATATCCAAAACCCCATAATTTCGATGATCACGAATGGTTTTGCGCTTCACTTTGATAAAACCTGGACTGGTATCCACTTGTGAATCAGGATCGTATTGACCACTCATGAGCGCGGCTGCAATGGTGACCGGCTTCATGGTGGAACCCGGCTCAAACACATCGGTCATGGCACGATTACGCAAACTATCAATGCTCATCACGGCACGGTTATTCGGGTTGTAGGCAGGCTGATTAACCATGGCCAATATTTCACCCGTGGCCACATCCAGCACTACAGCCGAACCCGACGCAGCATGGTGCTGCTGCACCACCGCTTTGAGTTCTCGATAAGCGACATATTGCATACGCATATCAATACTCAATACCAAATCTTTACCCGGTTGCCCGGCGGCCAACAGCTTGAGGTCTTTTACGGTACGGCCGGTGCGGTCTTTCTGCACCATTTTTGCACCCGACGTACCCTGCAACCAAGACTCATAACCAAGCTCTAGGCCTTCTTGACCTTGATCATCCACATTATTAAACCCCACCAAATGGGTGGCTACTTCTGCGCTTGGATAATAGCGATGGAATTCGCGTCGACCATGAACACCTAACCAACCATGATCTAACAGAGCGTCTGCTTCAGATGGATTTACATGGCGTTTGAGGTACATAAATTCTTTATTTTCAAGACGCTCTAAACGTCCTAGAAAATCCTCTTCAGGCAAATCTAAGGCCGTGGCAACTTGTTTGGCTTGGTCTAAATTTTGGCCTAACACTTGTGGGTTGGCCCACAAACTGACTACGGGCGCGCTTACCGCGAGCGGTTCGCCTCGACGATCTAAAATCATGCCTCGGTGGGCCGGTATGGGCACTTCGCGCACCATACGTGCATCACCTTGACGCAATAAAAAGGAGCGCTCGGTGATATTAAGATGCACTAGCCGCCATACCACACCAGCGGCGGCAACTAATAAAAATAGCCACACAATACGCATACGCCACGGGTATTGCGTGCTACTCACGGACGGCCTACCAAAATAATTTTTTGCGCCGCCGGCACGGACATTTGTAACTGTTCAACCACCGTGGCTTCAACACGGCTATGAGAACCCCAGGAACTTTGCTCTAACAGCAACTGACCCCATTCCACTTGCATGTCGTTACGGTCCTTTTCCAGTTGATGCAAGTGGTTGATGTAACCACGCGCCTGAAAGGAGCCGTACACCACGGCTTGTGCCGTGATCACTAACATAGTCAAAAGCAAAAACCCCAACATCATCGCATACCGTTCAGCTTGTAGACTGGCACGCTTAAACCAAAGGTTAAAGTTTTGACTTAGGTCCTTCATATAATCTTCTCTGCCACACGCATCACGGCACTACGAGAACGCGGATTAACATCGATTTCTTGAGGACTGGGTTTACGGGCTTTACCCACCAGCTTAAGCCTGCGCTTAAGCTGGTCTTGAGTCACCGGTAAGCCATGAGGTATATGGGAGTCACCCTTAACATGTTCACGCATAAAACGTTTGACGATACGGTCTTCTAGGGAATGGAAACTAATCACCACCAAACGACCACCCGGCGCTAACGCCTCCAATGCCGCATCAAGACCAACTTCTAAATCGCGCAGTTCTTGGTTGATATGTATACGTATGCCCTGAAATGCTCGAGTGGCAGGATTCTTGCCTTTCTCCCATTTAGGATTCGCTGCCGCGATGATACTCGCAAGCTGTTTGGTGGTGGTGATGGGGTTAACTTGGCGTTGTTCTACAATGGCACGAGCCATGCGGCGGGAAAAACGCTCTTCGCCAAAATGATAGAGCACATCGGCAATCTCTTCTGCTTCGGCTCGCGCCAACCACTGAGCAGCTGATTCTCCCGCATCTGGGTTCATGCGCATGTCTAATGGGCCGTCGTTCTGAAAACTAAAGCCTCGGCTTGCGTCATCTATTTGGGGAGATGACATACCGAGATCAAGCAAAATACCAGACACACCGCCAAACACACCGCGTTCTTGCGCCACTTGGTCTAAATTGGCAAAGGAGGTTTGCGCAATAGCCAGCCGCTCATCAGCGGCCATCATGGTATTGGCTTGCGCGATGGCTAAGGGGTCCTTGTCAAATGCCTGCAACCGACCTTGTGGGCCAAGATGGCTTAAAATCAAGCCACTATGGCCACCACGGCCAAAGGTGCCGTCCATGTATAGCCCGTTAGGCTCATGTACCAAAAGCTCAACCGCTTCGTCTAAAAGGACCGACTTGTGTTTAAATTCTTCTACCATTTGGGTTCCATAAGCGCCGCTTGGCGCACTCCTTAGAGGGACAGCTGATGCAACAGTTCCGGTAGTTCTTCGGAGCTGCTGCTGGCCTGTAAATAGGTTTCGCGGCGAGCACTCCAAATAGACTCGCTCCACAGTTCAATTTTTTTACCCTGACCCAACAGGATGGCTTTTTTATCTAGCTGCGCATATTCACGTAATAACGCGGGCAGCAAAATACGGCCATTGGTATCAAGTTCCAAATCGGTAGCATGACCAATCAGCAAACGCTGTATACGCCGGGCGGCAGGATTAAAACTAGGCAGTTGTTCCAACTTAGCCTGAATAAGATTCCATTGTGCTAACGGATAAATCATCAAACAGGGTTCTTCGGTATCAATAGTGACGACTAACTGAGGGTTGGCTTGATGTTCTGTTTCGGCAGCAAAAATGTCTCGGAAACGCACTGGCATAGCCATGCGACCCTTAACATCAATACTAATTGTTGCTGCACCACGAAACATCTTCGCCACCTAGAATACGCACAAAATCACCAAAAAATGGGAATAAGCACCACATTTACCCACTTTTATCCACCTTACAAGTGTAGGTAGATGTTGGCCATAATGCAAGTTAAAAGAAGGCATGGATTAAAGCGCGCTAAAACACTACTCAAGCAGGTTTTGTAAGACTCGGCTGGGCACCAATATATGTTTCTGCACCAGCGCCTGCGAGCTGGTGACATCACGAGCAAGAACCGCGGCGACTAATTGCTCATGCTCCATTTGATTGACATCAAATGCGGCGTGGCCGGCATTGTGCTGCAACCACAAGTTGCGATAACGAGAGGCTTTTTCGTACAAGTGCAAACGCACCCTTAATAACTCTTCAGACCCACAACCCATAACAATGGCATGGTGAAACTGCTGATGCAACTGCTCCCACGCCTGCAGGTCGCCGTTGCCTTGCAACAATGCAGCATTAGACTGTAAACGATAGGCTGCCGCCACAATACCCGCCTCCCATGCATCATCTCCACGTTCAATCGCCAAACCCACACACAACGATTCAATGCGCGCTCTAGTGTCGTAAATATCGAGGAGTTCTGCTTGCGACACAGGGCACACACGATAACCACGCTGATCCTGTACTTGTACCAACTGCATCACCACCAACTGCGAAAGGGCTTCGCGCAAGGGGTTAACGCCCACTTGATAACGCTCCTTGAGCTGGCTCATTTTGAGCTTTTGCCCAGCCTCAAAATAACCCGCCAGCACGTCTTGCTTAAGGTGGTGTAATACTTTGGCGGCGGAATTTTCTTGCGGCATGGATAGGTTTCTACACTTTTTTAATAATGTCGATATTTTAGTACCGATCGACTATAACTTCAATCCAGCGTTAATTGATAGCCTTGTTCTTTTAGCCACTGCTTAGCATCTAGGTAACTGGGAAACACTCTCTTAACCTGCGCCCAAAACTCAGGTCCGTGATGCATGTATAACAAATGGCAAAGTTCGTGCACCACCACACTATCCACTACCGCGCTAGGGGCCATCATTAGCTTCCAATTAAATTGCACCTCACCTTGATTATTACAACTACCCCACCGTGCGCGGTAAGTTTTAATTTGAATAGCTGTAGGCCAAGCACCTACCAAAGGCGCAAAGTGTGCCGCTCGTTTGTTAAAATCAACTTCGGCTTGCTGCTTGTACCAACGCTCCAAGGCATTGCGTACCCAGCCAGGCTTAGCCTGAGGCACGGTTACAATAAGGTGCTGTGAGTCAACCACGCAGGCCTTAAAAGCGCCAGACCTGACGTCTAACCGCAACTCGCCATCCAAATAGGCGAACCGTTCCCCGCTCACGTACTGACGCACAGGTAACGGTTCTCGCTCAGACTGGGATACCAGCTTAGCGTTTACCCACTCCTGCTTAGCGGCCAACATCAAACGCAACTCGGCCTTAGAAATAGACTCAGGTGCCAATACAAACACCTTACCATCGACCACCCGAAATCCTACACTACGTTTGCGCTGTGTCCGTGTCACTGACGCACTAAAACCATCCATAACAATGATTTCAGTCAATTGATCGACCGTGCAGACTGAGGGCATTTGATGAACATAGACATTGATGCATGATTAGCCATTATAAAAGAAAGAGTATGAACCGGACACTTTTGGTGCACAAGCTAGTGGCTACGACTAGCGTCTTTCCGGCGCAGGCCGGTATCTCAGGCAACCGCTGCAGATCCTGAATCAAGTTCAGGATGACTAAGCTTGGATAACCGAGAAGGTGTGCGTGCCATTGGCAAAGCCAATACGAGCAGCGACAGAGTCACAAAAACACGATTTTTTTGACTCAAAAAAAGGAGAGAAAGCCCGCACCATAAGCCGGGTTCTGTCGTGGACAGTCATTCATCTAGGACCTGCGTCGCCACAGGCCTCTTGCGACCTACCCGAACCCAGTGCGGGCCGCACCTATTGGGTTCCTATTTGGTCTTGCTCCAAGTGGGGTTTACCATGCCGTAACGTGTTGCCACGTACGCGGTGCGCTCTTACCACACCCTTTCACCCTTACCGCCCGATAAATCGGGGTTGGCGGTCTACTCTCTGCTGCACTGGCCGTCGGCTCACGCCGCCCAGGAGTTACCTGGCACCTTGCCCTATGGAGCCCGGACTTTCCTCCCCTAATTTCACACCGAAATGGAAACTAGCAGCGACTGTCTGGCGGACTTTCTCGCGCGCAGGATACCGAGGTTAAGGTGATTAAGCAACTGTCTTATGCTTTGCCTTGCAACTGCAAGGCGCGGTCATACAAGGCTTTCTTTTTGTGGCCACTAAGGCTTGCTGCAATAGCAGCGGCTTTTTTAATCGGCAACTCAGCCAGGAGCAAGGTCAGCATACGTTCTTCTTCAGCGCCAATCTCGTCCAACTCCTGTGGTTCGGCGCCCGCAATCAACACAACAAATTCGCCTTTTTGTTGATTATGGTCGGCTAACAACCAAGCTTGCACGTCCAATGCGGTGCCACCGTATACGGTTTCAAAGGTTTTGGTGAGTTCACGCGCCAACACCAACTGCCGTTCGGCACCCATCACACTAACGATATCCGCCACCGTCGCAACAATACGGTGTGGCGATTCATACAACACTTGCGTATGACCCACGTCGCGTAGTAACGCTAACTGCTGTTTTCTACCACTACTCTTAGCCGGTAAAAAGCCGTAAAAACTAAACCGATCGGTGGCCAAACCCGATACCGATAAGCCAGCAATCAAGGCGCACGGGCCCACTACAGGCACCACTTGAAAGCCCGCCTCTCTAACTGCACATACCAAGTGATAGCCCGGGTCAGAGATGAGCGGCGTGCCAGCATCTGAAATAAGCGCAATGGCATTACCATCAGCTAATTTTTGTACCAACATTTGTGCTTTGTGACGTTCGTTATGGTCATGCAGGGCAAGCATCGGGGTAGTGATTGCAAAGTGCTGCATCAAACGGGCACTATGGCGCGTGTCTTCGGCGGCGATTAAATCGACGTTCTGCAAGGTTTTGACGGCCCTAGGCGACATATCATCAAGGTTACCGATGGGAGTTGATACCACATAAAGCACTGCTACTGTCATACCTTTAAAACCTTGATTGTCTGTTTAAAACTTATTTGACCGAGCATTTATGCTAGGCTTAAGACAAACGTCCCACTAAGGGCGTCTGCAAGGGACTATTGTAACCCAAAGCAGCTCAGATAAATCGAAATGACCCCCACTAAGATTGTTGTATGACCAAACACCGCCCCTACATATTTCGCACTATAAGCATCGCCTTGGGCTTGTCCTTGCTCAGTGCCTGCCAACATCAAAACATTCAGCCGGCAGGCACTAAAAACGCCCCAAAAGAGGCTATAGTCATTGACCTTGACCTCACTCAATCATCAAAGACCATTACCGTCGCCAAGGCCCAAATTCAAAGCAACACCACCGCCATAGCCACAGTCGCTCCAGCGACCATTGATGAACACTTAGAAATATTACTGAGCCCCGAACCACTTACTCCCACGCCAGTAACTACAGATCCTGCGGCAACAATATCTGCAAACGTTATTGAGTTGCAGGATGACGGTCTCTTGTTACCCGCCGAGCTTAACCAGGGCATACAACAGATTTACCACAGCCCTGTTGCTAAACGACAAGCCTTACTGTTGAGCATGGCACAAGAACTATTGTCCACTGACTATGCTCAAGCCAGTGCTAGGTTACTCAACCAAATAGAGTTAGATTTATTAGACCCCGCCTTACTCGGTGGCTACCTTGACACGCAAGCCGCCGCAGCGCTCAAACTTGACGACAGCTTCGGCGCCATTGTGTGGTTACATCAAGCGCAACTGCTTAGCCCAACCACAGACCCTCTAATTTTGCAGCAACGCCTAACCTTAAAAGCCAGAGCCTATGAACAAAATGGCTTAGCCTTAGGGGCAGCGAAAGCGCTAATTCAACTTAGCCAACTTAACCACAGTGATGACGGCAAGCAATACAATGAGCGTATTTGGAGCGCCCTCACCCAACTCAGTTCAAACCAGCTAAAGCAACAACTGACCCAATCAGCCACCGATAGCATTGCTATTGCTTGGTACGAACTGGCTCTAGTGCCGTTACAGCATCATGACTTAGACCGCCAACTGCGGGCGCTAGAGCAATGGCTACAATTCTGGCCCGACCATCCTGCCGCCATAAAACCACCAGGGTCATTGGCCAACTTAGCCAATTTGAGCGCCCAACAACCCAAGAAAGTCGCTTTGGCGTTGCCTTTACAGGGCCGCTTAGGCAAGATTGGCCAAGCCGTTGTTGATGGCTTTATGGCCGCACGATTCCAAGCTGCTGCAGAACAAGCGACAGTGCCAGACGTAAAAGTCTACGATACCGCAACCATGCAAAGCCTTGATCAACTCTACGCTATGGCGCAAACAGACCAAATTGAACTAATTATTGGCCCACTCGATAAAAACAAAGTGGTTCAATTACACCGACAAAGTAGCCTAAGCACACCCACACTAGCCCTTAACTATGTCCCGTTAGAGACTACTTTAATCGCCGTTGATGGCGACTTAACCCAGCCTCAAACCAATCTTGTTCAATTCGGCTTTGCGGTTGAAGATGAAGCCGAACAATTGGCCCGCCGTGGCTTGAGTGAAGGCCATCAGCGAGTCGTCGTTTTGCATCAAAATCAGCCTTGGGCTATACGAGCTGCGCAGTACTTTAGCCAAACATGGACTCGCCTGGGCGGTGATATTGCATCTCAGGTAAGCTTCACTGGCGCTGGAGACCATAGCGACGCCATTACCAAAGCCCTGCTTATTGACCAAAGCCACAGCCGGGCCAAGAGCCTTAAAAGTATTTTAGCTGGCACCGGCAATCGAGTTAAGTTTGAGCCGCGCAGGCGCCAGGATGTGGATGCTATAGTGCTGTTTGCGCTACCCGCTGATGGCCGCCAAGTGGTGCCCACTCTAGCCTTTCATTATGCCGCCAACCTGCCGGTGTATGCCAGCCACCATATCTATCAAGGCCCAACTACCAGCAACCGCGACCGCGACCTAGAAAAGGTCATTTTTACTGAATTACCATGGCTGCTGGACAAACCCAGCATCCAACAAAAAATTAGCGCAAAATGGCCAGAGCGCATGCGCTACACACGTTTGTTTGCACTGGGTGTTGACGCCTACCGTTTGTTCCCACGCCTAGAGCAGCTTCGTGCCTACACCGATAGCCGAGTACATGGCGTCACCGGGCAATTACAAATCAACCGCCAAGGTCGTATCGTTTTTCAAAATTCTTGGGCCCAATTTATCAAAGGTAAAGTCGTACCAGCACCGCGCTACCTAGAGCAGCCATGAACCATACGCAAACTGGCGCCTGGGCCGAAGACCTGGCATGGCAACACATGCACCAACGTGGTTGGAATTTGGTGGCACGTAATTTTTTTTGCAAAGGCGGAGAACTCGATATTGTCGCCTATAAGCAGGGTATATTGGCATTTGTTGAGGTTAAATATCGCCGCAGCCAGGCCATGGGGGGTGCTATCGCCAGTCTAAGCACGCGTAAACAGCGCCACCTAATCCACAGCGCCAATGTATTTTTACAACGCTATCCACGCTTGAGCCAACTTGATTGTCGATTTGATTTAATCGCCATTAGCGGACCAGCCCCAAGCGACCATGGCTCACCTAAGCAAGTTCAGATACAATGGTTGGATAACGCTTTTATCACCCTGGGTTAAGCCTTACGGCTGCAACCCGCACCTAGGAACTAACAAATTAATGGAACTGCAAGAAAGGGTTATTAACCAATTCCATGAACACATGGGCTGTGCGGCTTATAGCGCTGAGCACCTGCCTCAAGATATTGCTATTGCCGCACAAATGCTGCACCAGTGCTTTATTCAGGAAGGTAAATTGCTGGTTTGCGGTAACGGTGCCAATGCAGCTAACGGCCACCATATGTGTGCTGCAATGCTGAGTCGCTTAGAACAAGAACGACCCAGCCTACCCGCGTTTAACTTAACGGCCGACAGCACCAGCATCAGCGCCATAACGCGGGACTCCAGCTTTCAGGATGTGTTTGCAAAACAGATCACAGCCCTGGGCCAAGCAGGTGATATCCTTATCGTACTGTCAGAACAAGGCAATTGCGGCAACCTGGTACAGGCCATACAAGCCGCCCATGACCGTGATTTGCAGGTGATCTCTATTACTGGCCAAAGTGGGGGTGATATGGCGGCCCTGCTTGACCCTGATGACGTGGCTATTCGTATACCTAGCGACCACAACCTCAACATTATTCAACTACAATTAGTCACCATTCACTGCTTATGTGATTTAATTGATTTTCAACTTTTTGGGAGCAACTAATAAATGCTAACACACAGTCTTAAACTCATTACCTTAAGCGCCTGCCTAGTATGGGCCAGCGCATGTACGCCAGTGCTAAGCAACAAACCCGTGAGTGATAATAAAGGTTCGCGCTCGTTGGGCACCCTTTATAATGACCAACTCATCGAAACCACCATCGTCGATGCCATATTACGGGCTACTCCACTGTTAGAAACGGCTCATGTTGCCGCCATTAGTGTTAATGGCATCGTCTTATTGATTGGCCAGGTGCCTAGCGAAGACACCAAAATCATTGCCGGCGCCAAAGCACGCAAGGTGAGCAATGTACGCAAGGTTCACAACGAGCTATTGGTGAGCGGGCCATCTTCTTATGTGGTGCGTACCAACGACACCCTGATCACCACCAAAGTGAAAACTCGTATGGTGGGTGCAACAGGTTTCCCCGCTACTCGCATTAAAGTAGTCACAGAAAATGGTGTGGTTTACTTGATGGGTTTAGTCACTCAAGCCGAAGGGGACTGGGCCGTAAGAGTCGCTTCCAATGCCAGTGGCATTCAGCGTATTGTTAAAGTATTTGAATATATCGACTAGCAAAAACTAGCCAATAAAAAAGGGCCTAACGGCCCTTTTTTTTGTTTCCAGCGCAACACTCAATACTGCTTACTTAACCACTTTAAGCGTTGGCCGCTTGGCCCGAGCGCTAATCGACGACACCGTGGCTGGCTCTGAAGGCTTATCTGGTGCTGGAGGTATTGGTGCAGGACTGTCTGGGTCGGGTATGCCTGGCTCAAAACCAAAACCCATACCCTCACCACTTTCCTTAGCGTAAATAGCCATCACCGCTAAGATAGGCACATACACGTGCATCGGCACACCGCCAAAGCGGGCATTAAACTCCACCGCGTCATCACCAAGGCTCAAGCTTTGTACTGCGCTAGGCGCGATATTGAGTACAATTTGGCCATCAGAAATAAATCGCTCCGGCACCATCACGCCACATATGGTGGCATCCACCACCATATGTGGCGTCGAGTTATTGTCTAATATCCACTCATGCAAAGCACGTAGTAGATACGCGCGACTTGGAGTCATCATGTGACCATCTCAATTACATACGAATTTCGTGTTCAATCTCAGACAAGCTTTCCTGAAACCCTTCGCGAGCGAAGATTCGTTCCATATATTCTAACA
This sequence comes from Oceanospirillaceae bacterium, assembly GCA_029938085.1. Classification (GTDB taxonomy): domain Bacteria; phylum Pseudomonadota; class Gammaproteobacteria; order Pseudomonadales; family Balneatricaceae; genus Njordibacter. The sequence goes on from JAPYOS010000005.1 coordinate 110,874, forward strand.
TCGGTGCAGCTTGCTCTTCAGGTAGGTCAATACCTAACTGCGGCAAACGCCACAAAATAGGTGCAATACAGCAATCAACCAAGGTGAAATCTTCACTCATGAAAAAGTCTTTTTCAGTGAAGATCGGCGCAGTTGAGATGAGACTTTCTCGCAATTCTTTTTGCGCAGCAACAATCTCACTTTCGTCTTCAGAGGTCATGATAACGTCAGCAAGACGACACCAATCACGCTCTATACGATACATATACAAACGGCTCTCAGCACGTGCAACCGGGTATACAGGCAACAGCGGCGGATGCGGAAAACGTTCGTCTAGATACTCCATCATCACGTTGGCTTCATAAAGCACCAACTCACGGTCCACCAAGGTTGGTAAGCTGTTATAAGGGTTGAGATCAGCCAGGTCCTCTGGCTTATGCTCTGCATCAACATCAATAATGTCAACGGTAACACCTTTTTCTGCCAATACAATACGCACTCGGTGGCTATAATGATTTGCTGAATCAGAAAAAAACGTCATGGAAGAGCGTTTAGCGACTACACCCATGTAGATATACCTCAATAATAAAACGATAGCGCTATGCGCCGAAAACGAATACGCGACCTGCCGTGTTTATTATTAATAAACAACAGCGGTCGCGCTTAAATGGACTAAGACGGGGTAATTATACCCCACGTTTGGTGTTAGTGGACGTCGCGCCAGAATTCCTTCTTCAGGAAGTAGAACACTACAGTCATCAACAAACAAAACAAAATAGCCCACATACCAATACGCTGACTATCTGACTTGTATGGCTTTGCCATATAAGACATGAAGTTAGTCAAGTCATAAACCGTGGCATCAAATTGTGCTTGATTCATGCTGCCAGTGCCTTCAGCAACGGTCAGCACTTCACAACTCTCTACCGTCAGGGCTTTACCCGTAAGGCTATCGATAACGGCTGTACCGTGATCATCATGCTTAGGCACTTGAGCACAAGACTTAGATTGCACACCCTGTAGCTCTAACAGTACGTTAGGCATACCTACACTTGGGAATACAACGTTGTTAACACCATAAGGACGGCTGTCATCTACATAGAAACTGCGCAAGTAGGTGTATACCCAATCCGCACCACGTAGATTCACTTCATTAGTTAAATCAGGCGGCGGTGCGCCAAACCAATCAGCAGCAAGCTTTGAATCCATAGCGTTGGTCATTTGCTCACCTACTTTTTGATCACTAAAGATCAAATGCTCAGCTACTAGCGCAGCCGGCATGTGCAAATCTTCTGCGGCACGAATGTAACGCTGGTACTGTGCGGTATGGCAACCTAAGCAATAGTTCACATAAGTTTTCATACCACGTTGTAATGACGCCTTATCAGCCGCATCAGTTTGTATATGATCCAGTGCAACCTTAGGACCAGCGCTGGCTAGAGCAAACGCGGGCATAATCAACATTAAACTTAATAAGATTAATTTTTTCATGACTAGACCACCCTTGATGGAACAGGTTTGGTTGCTTCCATACGCGTATAGAACGGCATTAGAAGGAAGTAAGCAAAGTACAAGGCGGTACATAACTGAGCCACCTGAGTACGACCTTCCGTAGCAGCAACCGTACCTAAGTAACCCAAGATAACAAAACTCACGACAAAAATGGCCAACCAAACTCGACTCATCCAACCTTTGTAACGCATCGACTTCACCGGACTACGGTCTAACCAAGGCATGACAAATAAGATGGCGATAGCGGCACCCATGGTAATTACACCCAAGAACTTAGCATCCAAACCAAATAACGGGAAGGTAATGGCACGCAACATCGAATAATAAGGCGTGAAGTACCACACTGGCGCAATATGCTCAGGAGTCTTAAGCGAGTTCGCCGGTTCATAGTTAGGTTTTTCAATAAAGTAACCACCGCCTTCTGGGAAGAAGAAAATCACTAAACAGAACACGGTTAAGAATACACCCACCGCAACTAAATCTTTAATGACATGGTAGGGCCAGAAAGCCACACCATCAACAGGCACACCATTTTCATCTTTATTTTGGTCAATTTCGATGCCATCTGGGTTACTAGACCCAACGTCATGCAACGCCAAAATGTGTAATACAACCAACGCCAAAATAACAATGGGTAAAGCGATTACGTGTAAAGAGAAGAAGCGGTTGAGAGTAATACCCGAGATCAAAAAGTCACCTCGAACCCACTGCACAAGATCTTCGCCTACCACTGGAATTGCACCAGCTAAGGATAAGATAACCTGCGCACCCCAATAGGACATTTGGCCCCAAGGAAGCAAGTAACCAAAGAAACCTTCGGCCATCAAGGCCAGGTAAATCGCCATACCAAACAGCCAAATCAACTCGCGAGGCTTTTGGTAAGAGCCATACATCAAGCCCCTAAACATGTGTAAATAAACCACAATAAAGAAGGCTGAAGCGCCTGATGAGTGCATGTAGCGGATAATCCAGCCCATCTCCACATCACGCATAATGTATTCAACAGAAGCAAACGCTCCCTCTGCAGAAGGTTCGTACGACATAGTTAGCCAGACACCCGTAAGGATTTGGTTAACTAGCACTAATAAAGAAAGCACACCAAATACGTACCAAACGTTGAAGTTTTTGGCGGCATAGTATTTAGACATGTGGTCTTGCCACATTTGCGTCAGTGGAAAACGATCATCAATCCAACGAATGATGCCGCTGTCTGCCTTGGGGCGATTAGGATTACCGACAGCCATTACGCATTTCCTCCGTCTTCGCCAATTCGAATGACTAAGTCACTCTCGTAAAAATGAGGCGGGATTTCTAAGTTAATCGGGGCGGGCTTACTCTTATAAACACGACCAGACAAATCGAATGTGGAACCATGACAAGGGCAGTAGAATCCGCCTTTCCAATCGGCACCAAGGTCAGCAGGCGCAATCTCAGGACGATAAGTAGGTGAACAACCTAAGTGAGTACAAATACCCACCATCACCATCACTTCATCGCGTAAAGAGCGTGCCGAGGTGCTAGGAATATAAGCAGGCTGCTTAGACTTAGCTGAACTTGGGTCGGCCAAACTGTCGTTAAGGGACTCCAAGTTGGCTAACGCTTCTGCGCTGCGGCGTACAATCCATACAGGCTTGCCGCGCCACTCAACAATCATTTGTTGACCAGGTTCTAACTTACTGATGTCCGCCTTGACCGGTGCACCAGCAGCTCTGGCTCGTGCACTCGGGTTCCAGGAGGCTACAAAAGGGACTGCAGCGCCCACACCACCAACAGCACCCACAACTACGGATGTGCCGACTAGCATGCGACGACGAGTCTTATTCACGCCATCATTACTCATTCAATTGATCTCCAGCTAAGCTGTAAAATTATTGTCAGCAATAGTAAAGGAATGGCCCTAAATTGACAAGGTTAAAGGCTTAATCGAGGGCCACAAACGCCATTTGCTTTATGAATACCCAATAAAAAACCCAGCACGATGGCTGGGTTTTTTTTATAGCGCGCCAAAAAGGGCGCAGCAAGCTTAACGCTTAGAGAACTGAGGACGCTTACGTGCTTTACGTAGGCCAACCTTCTTACGCTCAACTTCACGCGCGTCACGGGTAACAAAACCAGCAGCACGAAGACTAGGACGCAAGGTTTCGTCAAAGTTCATCAATGCACGGGTAATGCCGTGGCGAATCGCGCCAGCTTGACCAAAACCACCACCGCCTTCTACGGTAATGTTAAGGTCGAACTTTTCAACTGTTTCTGTCAACTCTAGTGGTTGGCGAACAATCATACGGGCTGTTTCACGACCAAAGTAAACTTCCAATGTACGGCTGTTTACAGTGATAGCGCCAGTGCCAGGAGTCATGAACACACGAGCGGTAGAGGTCTTACGACGACCAGTACCATAATATTGAGTAGCTGCCATGATCGTCTCCTTACAGGGTCAATGTTTGTGGTTGTTGCGCTTGATGCGGATGCTCAGTACCAGCATACACTTTAAGCTTGGAGTACATAGCACGGCCCAAAGGACCTTTTGGCAACATACCTTTAACAGCGAATTCAATGGTGCGCTCTGGAGCGTGCTCAACCATTTTTTCGAAAGACATAGAACGTAAACCACCTGGGTAACCAGTGTGACGGTAGTACATCTTGTCTTTTGCTTTGTTGCCAGTTACGCGAACTTTTTCGGCGTTAACAACAACAATGTAGTCACCAGTGTCCACGTGCGGAGTGAATTCTGGCTTATGTTTGCCGCGTAGACGACGAGCGATTTCAGTAGACATACGACCTAAAGTTAGGCCCTCTGCATCAACAACGTACCAGTCGCGGGTAACGTCAGCAGGTTTAGTACTTACGGTTTTCATGTGAATAACCTATTTAATGGCCCTATTAACTGGGCCTACCTATAATTATTGGGTTATTGCGTAACACGTGGTAATTCACCACTCTGTCACCAATAACGTGACTAGCAGCCTGAGCCCAAAACAACCAAAGCCAATTAAGGCTCAAGCCAACACAGAAACTGCGAGGGCGAATTATACAGGATAAAATGCCAACTTGTTAAGCCTTTATGTAAAAGTTTTTAGCTGGCCACGTGAGCGCGCGCTAAATACTCGTGTGACTGCATCTCTTGCAAGCGACTTAAGGTGCGCTGAAACACAAAATCCAGCTGGCCACCGGCATACAGGTCCAACAAAGACACCTGCGCCGATAGTATCATTTTAACGTTGGCGTCATAACACACGTCTACTAAATTGACGAAGCGCCTGGCCTGGTCGCTGGTATGGCGATCTAGGCGAGGCACCCGACTCACAATCAAGGCGTGATACTCACTGGCAATTTCCAAATAATCATTTTGCGAGCGAGGCAATACACACAGCTGCTCGAACGTCATCCACACAATATCATCACACTGCCTCACATAATCAAACGAACGACTATTGATCGTCAGCTTGCCCGCGTCCTTTATATGCCCTTGCTCTGGCGCCAAAGCTTCAAAGCTTGCGCTTAAGCTGGCATCCGCCGTGTCATCTAAGGGCCAATGGTACAGCTCGGCCTGCTCTAAGGTGCGCAGTCGGTAATCTACACCACCGTCCACATTGACCACAGTGGTGTGCTGCTCCAGCAGCGCAATGGCCGGCAAAAAACGCTGGCGCTGCAATCCATTTTCATACAAATTACGCAGTTCAATATTAGAGGTGGCCACCAGCACTACCCCAAGATCAAACAAAGTGCCCAACAAACCTGCCAAAATCATGGCATCGGTGATGTCGGTAACAAAAAACTCATCAAAACAAATCACTTGCGCGTCAGCCGCCAACTCCTGAGCCACCTTAAGTAATGGGTTTTTTATGCCTTTATGTACCACCAAACGTTCATGCACATGACGCATAAAGCGGTGAAAGTGAGTCCGATGTTTATTTTCAAACGGCAAACAATCATAAAACACGTCCATCAAATAGGTTTTGCCACGGCCCACGCCACCCCAAAAATACAGACCTTGCGGCGCTTTCTTCACGGCTGACGACTTGCCCAGCAAGCCCCCAAATTTACGCCGCAAACGAGGCCGTTTTTGCTCTTGCAGCTGGCACAAATCCAAATACAGGCGCTGCAGGTGATTAATGGCCGCCACTTGGGCTTCGTCAGGCAAGAAATGCGCTTGTTTTTGATGTTGCTGGTATTTTTCTAAAGGAGAGGTCATAAACTGTTAACGTGCATGATGAACTAATGGAATATTTACATTACAATACTAGCTTCTGAGACACTTTATGAAAAGGAGCTATTGGTGGATTTACTCAGCAACGATTGGTTTTTTTGGCTAATACTATTATTACTCGGTTTAGGCATCGGTTTTTTGCTGGGCCGCAACAACAATAGCGACCTTAAGCGCCAAACTCAGCTCAGCGAACAACTACAAGCTGCGCACACAGAAATGGCTGAATACAAAGAGCAAGTGAACCTGCACTTTGCCGACACTGCCGCTGCCGTTAATCAGCTCACCGACAGCTATCGCAATGTGCACCAACAACTCGCCAAAGGTGCGCAAAGTCTATGTGATGACCCAGACATGGCCAGCAGCCTCGAAACCATTGCTAGCCCGAGTGAGACCGCCATCGAACACCAAGCAGAACCTGCCGCCGTCATTCGTCCACCCATGGATTACGCGCCTAGCACCGACAAAACCGAACACGGCACCCTAGATGAGCGTTACGGGCTTAAAAACAAACCGGAAAATCCACAGCCACCTGCCTACGATATCCCTGTATCACCAAGCCAATAACTTATGCTGGGCTATCGATATCCACAAACTCACAGGTAATGTCTAGCGCTTGCTGCAAATGTGCCGCCAGCGCTTTAGCCCCATAACGTTCTGTAGCATGATGGCCGGCAGCAAAATAGTGGATGCCATTTTCACGCGCGATATGCACCGTAGACTCCGATATTTCGCCCGACACATACGCATCTAAACCCAACTCAACCGCTTGCTCAATCATGCCTTGAGCACCACCCGTACACCATCCGATACGTTTAATCACAGTACCAGAGGCATCAATATGGAGCGCCTCTCGACCCAGCACGTGGGACAATTGTTGCTGTATCTGCTGCCCGCTACACGCCTGCTGTAATGTCGCACACAGACCCAATCCGGTAACACCACTAGACTGCATATGTGCGTCAGACTGCCACCCCATGAGCTGACCCAACTGCGCATTGTTACCTAATTGCTCATGGCAATCTAATGGCAGGTGATAGGCAATCAGGTTAATATCATGGGCCAACAGCGCTTTAATACGGTTTTTCTTAATACCCACCAATGGGCTAGATTCATTGCGCCAAAAATAGCCATGATGCACCAGCAAAGCATCAGCATTGCGCTCGATGGCCGCATCAATCAGTGCTTGGCTGGCGGTGACTCCCGCAACCAAATGGCTCACTGTGCCTGTACCTTCTACCTGAAGACCGTTGGGTGCATAGTCTTTAAATTGCCCAGGCGCAAGCAGGCCATCCAAATAGTCCAACAAGTCGGCTGTATGTATTGCCATGCATTATTACTCTGCGTATTTTTGCCTTTATTTGGCCTTAAGTTTACACTATACACCCCAGCAAAAGGCAACCAACCGACCTTAATTCCATGGCTCTATCGTTGATCAAATATTTATCCCGTTTTGCCCTAGCCGGCGGACTAGTCGCCATCGTACTAATCTTCGCGGCACCCCAATGGTTGAGCCAAAAAACCGGCATACCGCTGTGGTCTCAAACAACCACTGCCCATAATGCATCAGCAACACATAGCTACGCCGACATGCTTGAAGCCACCATGCCATCGGTGGTTAGCATCTACAGTCAAACCTATACCCCCGCAGCATCCTCAGCGTTATTTCAAGACCCTCATTACGCCAACCTACTTGAAGGCCAACTGCTGGCCAATAATATTGATAAAATAGGCCTTGGCTCAGGGGTTATTGTGAGCCCGGATGGCTACATCCTTACCAACCACCATATTATTGCTCAAGCCAGCCGCATCCAAGTAAAACTTAGCGATGGCCGTAGCACAGCGGCAACTGTAGTAGGCACAGATGCCGCCACCGACCTAGCCGTGATCAAAATTGACCTTGAGCAACTCGTCGCCGCCACCGCGGCCATTGACACCACAGCGCGTATAGGCGACTTAGTATTTGCCATTGGCAACCCCCATGGTTTGGGGCAGTCCGTATCTATGGGTTTGATCAGCGGCACTGGGCGCAATCGTTTAGGGCTAAATACCTTTGAAAACTTCATTCAAACCGACGCCGCCATCAACACTGGCAATTCTGGCGGCGCGCTGGTCAATAGCAAAGGCGAGTTAGTGGCCATTAACAGCGCCCATTTCTACAGCAGCCAAACGAGCCTGCGTAGCCAAGGCTTAGGCCTCGCCATACCCATTAGCATTGCAGCTAACGTATTAAACAATATCGTTGCCCACGGCCAAGTAGTAAGGGGCTGGCTAGGCATCGACTTTGAGGCGAAAGCGCTATACGACCTTGCCTCCCAAGCCGCCCATGAATTCTCTCCAAACCTGACCAAACAAGGTATTTTGCTCACCGGCATATACGCCAACAGTCCAGCCCACCAGGCTGGCTTGCAACCCGGTGACCGCATCACCCACTTTGACAGCCGCTTAATCACTGACTGGAACCAATCGCTGGATTACGTCACTAATTTAGCGCCCGGATCAACTCTGAGCATCACCTATATCCCAGCCGCAGCCACCATACCAACGCCTGCAGCAATACAAACCACTGCCACCTTGGGCACGCGCCCAAGCGCACAATAACAACCACTGCCTTATGACTAAGCACCCTTAAAACCATGACCCAAAAAGACCCCAACCAACAACGCGACACTATCTTTGCCGCTCCTCTACAGTCACCCGCACCGTTTGAGTTTAATGCTCAAGTCGCAGACGTGTTTGATAACATGATCCAACGCTCGGTACCTGGTTACCATTTTTTATTGGATGTTATCGGTTTGCTCGCCGCCCGTTATGGAGAGAGTCAAAGCAATTGTTACGACCTAGGCTGTTCGCTTGGCACCATGACCCTACGCTTACGCCAAAACCTACCGGCAGGAGCGCACGTGATTGGGGTGGATAACTCGGCCGCCATGGTAAGCCGCTGCCAACACAATATGGCCCGTGACCACAGCCAAGCCAGTTACGAAATTGTGCAGCAAGACCTACAAGACACCCCCATAGAAAACGCCTCGATGGTGATTCTTAACTTTACCCTACAGTTTATTGCCGACCAAGAACGGCCGAGTATCTTAGCCAATATTGCCGCTGGCATGCGCCCTGGCGGCGTGTTGTTGTTGGCCGAAAAAGTCTGTTTTGACGATCCAGCAGAACAACAACTACAAGTGGATTTGTATCACGATTTTAAACGCTATCAGGGTTATAGCGATTTAGAAATTGCCCAAAAGCGCGCTGCCTTAGAAAATGTGTTAATCCCTAATACCTTGGAACAACATCGGCAACGTTTGCTGGATGCTGGCTTTAGCCGTGTAGAAACATGTATGCAATGTTTTAATTTTTGCGCCTTACTGGCCTTCAAATAACCTCACTTAGAAGAAATATCACTATGGGCATTGATTTAGAAGCCTTTTTTGAACACACCCAACACACCAAATTGGCCGATTTTCACCCGCAACTACGCATCGCTTTGGAGCAATTTTACCAACAAAAGAAACACGGCCGGACCCCCGAATGGGATGCCGCGCTAAATGCCATGCCGCAACTGAGTGACCCACAATACAGCTTTACCAGCAACAGCGTTACGGTCAACAAACCCGCCAGCCTAGTCATTGACACACAAGCCTACACCGAGCACCTAAAGGCATTTATGCCGTGGCGCAAAGGACCCTGGAATTTACTCGGCGTAGACATTGACACTGAGTGGCACTCGGATTGGAAGTGGCAACGCATAGCCCCCCACATTAGCCCCTTAGAAGGGCGCAAAGTGTTGGACATTGGCACCGGCAACGGCTACTTTTTATATCGCATGCTGGGAGCTGGTGCCAGCCTTGCTCTTGGCATTGACCCCACGCGCATATTCCTTTACCAATTTCACGCCGCACAAAGGCTATTACCGGCCAACGGTGCTCACCTACTGCCGTTGCGAAGCGAGCACTTACCTGCATTTGGTTGTTTTGACACGGTATTCTGCTTAGGTGTGTTATATCACCGAAGATCCCCCATCGACCACATTCAGGAGCTATTGTCCTACTTGCGGCCAGGCGGTGAGTTAGTCTTAGAAACCTTAGTGGTAGCCGGCGCTGCTGATACCATTTTAGTGCCCGAAGGCCGCTACGCAAAAATGTCCAATGTGTGGTTTTTACCCAGCACTGGGGCCCTAGAAGTAATGTTACGTAAGCTGGGCCTAAAAAACGTGCGCACCGTGGACGTTAACCAAACCAGCACCGACGAGCAAAGAGCCACCGAATGGATGACGTTTCACTCTTTAGCTGACTTTTTAGACCCCAACGACCCTAATTTGTCAGCCGAAGGCCACCCAGCGCCGTTGCGCGCCACCTTGGTGGCGACCAAACCAAGCGTTTAAGTGGGTTATTAGTCTTGATCTAAGATGCGATATTCGGCAGAACGGGCGTGGGCTGTTAGGCTTTCGCCGCGGGCCAGCACCGAAGCCACCTTACCCATTTCACTCGCACCCTCAGGCGAAAACATAATCAACGACGAGCGTTTTTGAAAGTCGTACACACCTAGGGGCGAAGAAAATCGTGCAGTACCCGAAGTGGGCAACACATGGTTAGGTCCGGCGCAATAATCACCTAAGGCCTCAGCCGTGTGACGGCCCATAAAAATGGCACCGGCATGGCGAATGTGGGGCAGCATGGCTTCAGGATCTTCGACCGATAATTCCAAATGTTCTGGGGCAATACGATTGGCTAGATCAATGGCTTCTTGCATATCCTTAACGTGAATTAAGGCCCCGCGCTGTTCGATGGAAGTTTTGATAATGCTACTGCGCTCCATGGTAGGCAGTAGTGCTTTAAAGCTGGCCTCAACCTGATCAAGATAGGCTTTATCTGGGCACAATAATATCGACTGCGCCTGCTCGTCGTGCTCGGCTTGCGAGAACAAATCCATCGCCACCCAATCGGGGTCGGTTTGGCCATCACAGATCACTAAAATCTCCGATGGACCTGCAATCATATCAATGCCACAGGTACCAAATACGGCCCGTTTAGCGGTCGCCACATAAACATTACCGGGGCCCACAATCTTGTCTACTTTAGGCACCATTTGTGTGCCATGGGCCAAGGCCGCAATCGCTTGGGCACCGCCAATAGCAAACACCCGATCGACACCGGCGATGGCAGCGGCAGCCAAAACCAAGGGATTAACGTGGCCATTAGGCAATGGCACCGTCATAATGATTTCTTTAACACCGGCCACCTTGGCAGGAATTGCATTCATTAGCACCGATGACGGGTAACTGGCCTTACCGCCGGGCACATAAATACCCACCCGATCCATGGCTGTCACTTGCTGGCCAAGTAAGGTGCCATCGGCCTCGACGTAGCGCCATGATTCTTGCTTTTGGTGTTCATGATAAACGCGAATACGCTGTGTGGCTCGCTCCAAGGCTTGCCGCTCTTCGTCACTAATCGCAGCCAAGGCTTGATCCAGCTTATGCTGTGGAATCTCTAATTCAGCGGTGGTTTTAAACGGCGTGCGGTCCAGCTGATTAGTGAACTGCAGTAAAGCCGTGTCGCCTTGTGCTTTAACCCGTTCGATGATGTCGGCCACGGTTTTTTGAACCCGCTGATCCGACACACTTTCCCACGCCAATAACTGGCTTAATTTGGCCGAAAAGTTGACCTGTTGGGTATCTAGGCGGTTAACGTTAAGCCACTGCATGTTAAGAATCCTGGGCTGCGTTAACAGCCTTGGCAAGCTGTTCAATTAAGGGACCAATACGGCCATGTTTAAGCTTCATCGACGCTTCGCCCACCACTAATCGGCTGCTAATCACAGCAATTTCGTTAAGCGGTTCCAGGCCATTGGCCCGCAGTGTATTACCGGTATCGACAATATCCACAATTTGATCGGCCAATCCAAGGATAGGGGCCAACTCCATGGCACCGTATAGCTTGATGATGTCCACTTGCTGACCTTGCTCAGCAAAATAACGCTTAGTAATATTGACAAACTTAGACGCTACCCGCAGGCGTTTACCGGCAGGCGCTGCGCCTACTGGGGCACAGGTCATTAAACGACATCTGGAAATCTGTAAATCCAACGGTTCATACAAACCTGAACCGCCGTGTTCCAACAACACGTCTTTACCTGCCACACCCATATCGGCAGCACCGTAAGACACGTAAGTAGGCACATCCGTTGCACGGATGACTAGAAACCGCACCCCAGGCTGGGTGGTTTCAAATACCAATTTACGACTGGTATAGATGTCTTCCAAGGGTTCAATACCGGCACTGGCAAACAACGGCAAGGTTTCTTTTAGAATGCGGCCTTTAGACAATGCAATGGTCAGACTATTAGGCATAGTGTTTTGTTCTCTATGTTAGACGACGCGTTTGATGATGGCGCCTAGAGCACCCATTTTTTCTTCAATACAGTCATAACCCCGATCGATATGGTAAATACGATCAATCACGGTTTCACCGTCGGCCACCAACGCGGCAATCACCAAACTCGCTGAGGCCCGCAGGTCCGTCGCCATCACTGGCGCGGCCTTTAGCTGCTCGATACCTTGCTGAATCACGGTATTACCTTCAACCACCACTTGCGCCCCCATACGGGCCATTTCATCAATGTGCATAAAGCGGTTTTCAAAGATGGTTTCAGTAATACGACCGGTACCCGTAGCAATGGCATTGAGTGCCGAAAACTGAGCTTGCATGTCGGTTGGGAAGGCAGGGTAAGGTGCGGTTTTCAGGCTCACGGCTTTAGGCCGTCGGCCATGCATGTCCAAACTAATCCAATCTTCACCGGTGTGAATTTCAGCACCGGACTCTTCCAATTTAGATAACACAGCTTCTAAAATATCGGGGCGTGTATCTTTCACCTTAATACGTCCACCCGTTACCGCTGCAGCCACCAAATAGGTGCCCGTTTCAATCCGATCGGGTAACACGTCGTAGGTACAGCCGTGTAGCTTTTCAACACCTTGAATACGTATGGTATCAGTACCATGGCCGGTAATTTGTGCACCCATAGCAATCAAACATTGGGCCAAATCGACTACTTCAGGCTCCCGTGCTGCGTTATCCAATACGGTTTCGCCATCGGCCAACACCGCCGCCATCAGCAAGTTTTCGGTACCGGTCACGGTCACCGTGTCAAAAAAGATATGCGCACCTTTTAAACGTTCTGCCTTGGCTCGTATGTAACCATCTTCTACGCTAATGTCAGCACCCATGGCTTCTAGTCCACGGATATGTAAATCCACTGGGCGACTGCCGATAGCACAACCGCCAGGTAACGACACTTCGGCTTCGCCAAAGCGAGACAGTAAGGGCCCTAATACCAAGATCGACGCGCGCATAGTTTTTACTAAATCGTAAGGCGCAACACAGTGTTCTAAGGTGGTGGCGTCAATCTCGACACTCAACTTATCGCCCACTAACAAAGACACCCCCATACGACCCAACAACTCAATCATAGTGGTGACATCGTGTAAATGAGGTAAGTTGCGAATGGTTACGGGTTCTTGTGCCAACAAGGTCGATGCCAAAATAGGCAAAGCCGAATTTTTTGCGCCAGAGATTCTAATTTCGCCATCAAGGCGTTTACCGCCAGTAATACTGAGTTTGTCCATAGGGTTTATTGTGCCGTTGTCTATAGTCTAAGCTGGCATTATTGCGCGTTGATACGCTGCCATTGGTCGGGGGTATAAGCCTTAATACCTAAGGCATGAATGCTACCGTCAGCAATTTGATCGGTTAAACAGCCGTATACCAGTTGTTGTTTTTTCACTGGCGTTAGGCCCGCAAAAAGGTCGCCAATTACCGTCACCTGAAAACTGCAGCCTTCGCCGCTAGGTATCACTTCAGTGCCGTTTAATTGTTGTTCAATAATGTGTTTTACTTGTGCTGAGTCCACGATCTTCTCCATGGGCTAAATGGGGCGTAATTGTAGCAAACATGGCACCTATACCGCTAACGTTAGGTGCCAGAATCTAGGCAGGATTAAGCCAAAAGGCAATAACATCATCCATATTACCCTTATTCTGTGCCATAGCGGCTGCAAACTGTTGCCTAAATGCCAAACCTAAGTTAATACCATCCAATGTAACGTTGGTAACTTTCCAACCCTGCGGGCGTAATTTCACAGCATAAGTAATGTTATAGGCTGCGCCATTGGCATACACTTTAACCCACACCTTTTGCCGTCCAGGTTTAGTGCTACTACTCACATTAGGATGAACTTCATAATTATTAATTTTAAAGGCCACCACTGCCCGTGAGTAGGTGTTCAATAACGATGTTCGAAAACTAGCATTAAACGCCTCAATTTGCTCGGCGCTCGCGCGTCGGTAAAACTTGGCCATCACCCCTTTTGCAATACTTTCAAAATCCACCACAGGGTCCAAAATAATGGCCATTTGAGCCAGCAGCGCCTGTTCATCCAAACCAACTGGGGTCCCTGTAATTTCGCTTTTTCGTATCGCTTCTTCTCGCTCATGTTTCAGCAACTCTATCATCGCGTGTGTGCTGTCGCTCACCACCTCACTTGCAGCGAGCCATTCTGAGTCATTGGCATGCGCTTGCAATGCATAGGCTAAGCCAGACATCACTAACGTCACAGTGACCAAAAATCGTTTAGCTTGGTTAAACATGTGATACATCCTTTGTAACTTATTGAATTAAACTGCCATAGTTCTACTTAGTTGCTATCGCCCAAATTGAGCAAAAATTGCCCAATCAGCTCTTCTAGCACCAACGCCGACTGTGTGTCTTCAATCATATCGCCTGCCACTAACACCTCGTCTTCTGCACCCACAGTGAGGCCAACATACTTCTCGCCCAATAAGCCGGCGGTCAAAATACTGGCACTGGAATCAATCGATAGATAATTAACCTCACCATTGATTTGCATTTGTACTTTGGCCATTAACGTCTGCGGGTCAATCACTACGGCAACCACCTCGCCTACGGTGACGCCTGCCAAGGTAACCTGTGCCTTAGGCGCCAAGCCAGCCGCATTTTCAAACAAGGCGGCAATGGGGTAGCGGTCGGCACTGCGGGTAAGATGGCCACCACTGACTTGCAACGCCAAACTAAGTAAGGCGACTACACCAGCCACCAGCATCAACCCCACACTAATTTCTATCCATCTTTTGTGCATTACGCGCCTCCAAACATTAGCGCTGTTAAAATAAAATCAAAACCCAAAATCGCTAAGGATGAGTACACCACTGTGCGCGTCGTTGCAGTGCTAATACCTTGCGAGGTCGGCACACATGAATACCCCTGATACAAAGCAATCCAGCTCACCACAAACGCAAAAACCAAGGCTTTTATCATGCCATTGACGACGTCCTCACCAAAATCTACGGCCTGCTGCATGTTGCCCCAGTATGACCCGCTGTACACGCCTAGCCAATCCACCGCCACAATGTAGCCACCATAAATACCTACCAAACTAAATATAGCGACTAATAAGGGCAAACAAATCAAACCCGCCAAAAATCTTGGTGCCACAATACGATGTAATGGGTCTACCCCAAACATTTCCAAACTGGCCAATTGCTCTGTCGCTTTCATTAAGCCAATTTCGGCTGTTAGCGCAGATCCAGCGCGACCAGCAAACAACAAGGCTGCCACCACTGGCGACAATTCCCTCACTAAGGTTAAAGCCACCATTTGCCCTACCGCTTGCTCTGAGCCATAGGCCGATAATAAGGTATAGCCTTGCAAACCCAGCACCATGCCAATAAACAAAGCCGACACCAACATAATAATTAATGACTGTACGCCCACCACGTACAGCTGCTGAGTCAATCGCGCAATCCCATGCTTGCCAGGCAATACTTTTAGCGACTGCAGCAACATCAATAAGGCCTGCCCCATCAACGCCAACCGCTGTAACAACTGCTCGCCCAAGGCCGCAACAAGGTTTATCACAGCAAGCCTCCTTGTTTATCTGCTACGCTGGCATTGTCGCACAATAACTCCGCAGCCAAAGGTGGGGCCGGAAAGTGAAACGGAATCACGCCGTCAGCTTCGCCGTGCATAAACTGCCTCACTGCAGGGTCGGGACTGGTTTGAAGCGCCTCTGGAGTATCATGGGCTAACACTCGCCCCTCACCCAATAAGATGACCCGGTCAGCAATCGCGCAGGCCTCGGCAATATCGTGAGATACTAACACGCTAGTGAGTTGCATCTCGTCGTTGAGGTCTTTAATTAAGCGCTGCAATACCGCCATGGCAATAGGGTCTTGGCCAGAAAAAGGTTCGTCATAGAGTATTATTTCTGGTTCCAAGGCCACTGCGCGAGCCAAAGCAACACGCCGCGCCATACCTCCTGACAAGTGCGATGGCATCAGCTCACGAGCGCCCCTAAGGCCAACTGCTTCTAGTTTTAACAGCACTCGGTCGTGTAATTGCTGGTCATTTAACTGCGTGTGTTCACGTAACGGAAAGGCCACGTTTTCAAATACCGTTAGGTCGGTAAACAAGGCACCACTTTGAAACAACACCCCCATGCGACTACGCAATTGGTTGAGTTGCCTGCGGTTGAGTTGAGCAATATTTTTGCCAAACAGTTGGACTTCACCTTGATGCGGTTGTAATTGACCACCGATTAACCGTAACAAGGTGGTTTTGCCGGTGCCACTGGGGCCCATAATAGCGGTAATTTTGCCGGCCGCAATAGACACATCAATGTCTTTAAAAATCGCACGCTTGCCGCGAAAAAAACTCAGGTTATGTATCTCAATGATGCCATTTACGGCCATATGTCGACTTCCAGCAAAGCGCCAATTAAGGATAAACACCAAGTTTAGCATTGCCGAGCAGATGTGCAAAGAAACTTGCAAATTTGCGCCAGTCTTGGTTTCATTGCCGCTCGTTTTTTGAGCTTCTAGAATACACCTATGTTATTAGCAATTGCCGCAATCATTATTGGCCTTGGCCTACTTATTTGGAGCGCCGACCGTTTTGTAGACGGCGCCGCGGCCACGGCCGGCCACTTAGGCATGTCACCCATGCTTATCGGCCTCACCATTGTTGCCTTTGGCACCTCTGCACCGGAGATGCTGGTGTCGACTATGGCGGCATTAGACAACGCCCCAGGACTTGCCATTGGCAATGCGATTGGCTCCAATATTGCCAACATCGCTCTGGTGCTAGGTGCCACAGCACTGGTATCCCCCCTGCCCGTACGTGGCAACTTAGTACGTACCGAATTGCCCATTTTAACGGTTGCGACTATTGGTGCAGGTATCATCTTAATGGACCATTACCTAGACCGGTTTGATGGCACCTTGTTATTGCTTGGTCTAGTGGTGTGTTTATATTTGTTTAAACGCTATCAACAAGACCATCCAGACGACCAGACCGAGCCATTAGCCGATTTGAGTTTTAAGGCCGGCATAATCTGGCTAGTTGTGGGTTTAGTGGTATTGGCCCTGGGTTCACGAATTCTAGTGGGCGGCGCCGTATACATAGCCACTTCACTGGGCGTGAGCGACCTAATCATTGGTCTCACTATCATTGCTATTGGCACCAGCTTGCCCGAATTAGCGGCGTCTGTCATGAGTGCCCGCAAGGGCCAACATGGTATTGCTCTTGGCAACATCATCGGCTCTAACATCTTTAATTTGCTTGGGGTGATGGCTATTCCTGCTCTCATCAGCCCGGTCACCATCGCTGCCGATGCAGTATGGCGCGACTACGGTTTGATGCTGATATTGACGTTATTTCTTCTGGTGCTGGGTTTTTGGGCACGACGTGGTGGCTCGCAATCACAAACCATAACCCGGCCCATGGGCAGCCTACTGCTTTTAGTCTATGTTATGTATATGTTTTTACTTTATACTAACGCGTCATAACCTGATCAAATTTGTTAGGAGAGCTGTTGAGCAACGACACGGCTATACGCCCGAAACAACCCCAGACTGAGTGTTTTGCTCAATCTGCTTTACGCACCATCAAGCTAGAACAAACCGCCATCGCCGACTTAGCGGAGCGCATTGATGATGCCTTTGAGCAGGCCTGTCAATTAGTGCTCGACTGTTCAGCTCGGGTAGTGCTGCTAGGTATGGGTAAATCTGGCCACATTGCTAATAAAATCGCGGCCACTCTTGCCAGTACCGGCACCCCCGCATTTTTTGTTCATCCAGGCGAAGCCAGCCACGGCGACATGGGCATGATCACCTCAAAAGACGTGGTGCTGGCTTTGTCCTACTCTGGCACTACAGCAGAAATCGTTACCTTATTGCCTATGTTAAAACGCCTAGGTGTACCGCTTATCGCCATGACCGGCGCGCCTCAATCGACCTTAGCCAAGGCGGCAGATCACCACCTTAACGTACAAGTACACACCGAAGCCTGCCCCCTCAATCTTGCGCCCACCTCTAGTACCACAGCCTCCTTAGTGATGGGCGATGCCATTGCTATCGCTTTACTTGAAGCCCGTGGATTTAGCGCCAACGACTTTGCATTTTCTCACCCTGGCGGAGCGCTGGGGCGAAAGTTATTACTCAAAGTCAGTGACATCATGCATGCGGGCACTAGCCTACCTCAAGTGAGTGTCGATACGAGTTTTGCAGACGGCCTGATGGAAATGACTCAAAAAGGCATGGGCATGACCGCCGTGGTCGACCAGCAGGGCCAACTTGCAGGCATATACACCGATGGCGATTTACGCCGTAGTCTCGACCAAAAACAAAATTTACACCAATGTATCATCGGCGAACTGATGACCATTGAACCTGTGCGGGCACAAGCTGACATGCTGGCCGCCCAAGCACTGCAATTAATGGAACAACACAAAATCAACGCCTTAATCGTTTGTAATGATCGCAATCAACCCGTAGGCGCCATTAATATGCACGATTTACTTAGAGCAGGAGTCATTTAACATGACGCTAGCCATTGATCCTGAAATTTTGGCCGCCGCCCAACCCATCCAATTATTAGCCCTCGACGTGGATGGCATTTTGAGTGATGGACAACTGTATTTTGATAATCAAGGCGAAGAGATCAAAGCCTTTAATAGCCTCGATGGCCACGGCATTAAAATGTTACAAGCCAGTGGTGTAAAAGTCGCTATTATCACTGGTAGAACGTCAAACATTGTGGCCAAAAGAGCGTCACAACTGGACATTGATTTAGTACTGCAAGGTAGAGAAGACAAGCTACTGGCTCTGTTTGAGCTGACCCAGCATATGCAGATTGGCTGGGCACAGATGGCCTACATGGGTGACGATTGGCCCGATTTAGCCGCCATTATTAAAGTAGGTTTAGGTATTACCGTACCCAACGCAGCGAGCGGTTTGGCCACACATTGCCAATACCTTACCCAGCGTAGCGGTGGCCAAGGCGCCGTAAGGGAAGTATGCGACCTAATCATGCAAGCTCAAGGCAGCTGGCAATTGGCCCTGCAACCCTACCTCAACACTGACCTGCCAACAATCTCATAATGTCAGACATTTTACGTAGCCGTTGGCTCTACCTTAACCTAGTTGCATTGGCAGTTTTGGCCACAAGCTTATGGTGGTGGCAACAAGCCGAGCAACAACACAATGATTCTAAAGCGAGCTGGATTCCCGATTATTATTTGACCAATGCCACCATTCAACAGTTTGATACTCAAGGTCAATTATCGTCCAGCATTCATGCCCAACGATTTAGCCACATCCGCGAGTTTGATAGCACCGACATGATACAACCACGATTTAACATATACCTCGGCCAGGGTAGCAACTGGTTTGGCCGCGCCGATGAGGGCCTAATTCTTGACTCAGGCGCACAAATCAACCTCAGCGGCGATGTATTAGTCACTAATGGCCCAGACTTAGAGCGCCCACTAAGCCTATCGACTCAGAGCTTACGTTTGTTGCCCGCTAGCAACTACGCCGAATCAGATAGTTTAGTCCAGCTCAGCACCCAACACAGCCACTTGACGGGCACCGGCATGCGCCTCACACTCAGTGACCAGCGGTTACAACTTTTGAGCCAAGTGACAGGCTCCCATTTAATTGAAAAACAATAACAAGGCCACCCCCTATGTATTTAATTAAGTCCATCACCAGCGCCATCCTTCTGTCCTATAGTCTGCTGGCCAGCTCCACTGTCGCTGCTTTGGACAGCGACCGCGAACAACCCATTCAGATAGCGGCTGATGCGGCAGAGTTAAATGAAGGCAAAGGCTTTTCGATTTACAGCGGCAATGTCATTATCACTCAGGGCACTATGGTGATTGAAGCCTCTACGGTAAAAATCACCTTTGATGACAATGGCATTCAAACCATATTGGCCACTGAGGGCAAACATGACGGTCGAGCTTACATGCGCCAACTCAGTGAAGGCGAAGCCCGTGACCTGATGGAAGCTTGGGGCCAGAGTATCGACTACCAAATTGATGACCAACTATTGACCCTATTGGGTAACGCTAAATTGATCCAAAAAGGCAACCATTTTAGTGGCGAAAGCATTATTTTTGACATCCCTAATGATAATGTGAAGGCCTCTGGCGGTAACAACGGCCGAGTACAAATGATTTTCTTACCCAAATCCAAGTAACGGCCACCTAAATGCCAACAACTACAACCACAAAGGGTGCACCTTTGGCCACCTTAGAAGCCCGCAATTTAGCCAAGTCTTATAGCAAGCGGGCTATCGTCAAAGACGTTAGCATCCACATTAAGGCAGGCCAGGTAGTCGGGCTACTAGGGCCTAACGGTGCCGGTAAAACCACCTGTTTTTACATGATCGTGGGGCTAGTGCAGGCCGACCGTGGCCAAGTATTCATCAACCAAGAAGACATCTCCAAGCAGCCTATGCATGGCCGAGCTCGTAAAGGCATTGGTTATTTACCCCAAGAAGCGTCGGTGTTTCGTAAACTCAGCGTGGCGCAAAACATTCTTGCCATTTTGCAAACCCAAAAACACCTAACCAAAAACCAGCGTCTAGATAAGCTCGAACTGTTGCTCAAAGAGTTTAATATTAACCATATCCGCGATAACCTAGGCATGAGCTTATCAGGTGGCGAACGGCGGCGCGTGGAAATAGCGCGTGCCCTAGCCAGCGAACCTCAGTTTATATTGCTCGACGAACCGTTTGCGGGCGTTGATCCTATTTCCGTGAAAGACATTAAACAAATTATTGAACAGCTCAGAAACAAAGGCATTGGCGTGCTGATCACCGACCATAACGTACGCGAAACACTGGATATTTGTGACCTCGCCTACATTGTTAGTGAGGGTTATATTTTGGCCCATGGCAGCAGCCAGGATATCTTGGCTAATCAACAAGTAAAAGAGGTATACTTGGGCCATGACTTTAGCCTGTAGTTCGTAGATTTATGAAAGCAACACTACAACTTAAAATGAATCAGCAACTGGCGATGACACCCCAGTTGCAACAAGCTATTCGCTTACTACAGCTTTCAACCCTAGATTTACAGCAAGAAATTCAACAAGCCCTCGACGACAACCCACTGCTCGAACTTGAAGACGATCAAGAATCTGTAATTGTTGATGAACGTCTGCCACAAGACATGGAGCAGCAAGACCACCAACCGGCTGAACAGAATAGCGAAGACCACCTCGCTGAAGAGCAAGTTGCAGACAGCGATTGGAACGAACAAATCCCCGTTGAATTAGCCACCGATAGTGCCTGGGACGACGTTTACCAAAGTTCAACCACACCTGCATCTGGGCCCTCGGACGAGTTTGATTTTGATGCTCATAATAGCCACGAACCCAGCTTGCAAGAGCATCTTGAGTGGCAACTCAACTTAAGCCGTCTCAGCGACATTGACCAATTTATTGGTGCCAGCATCATTGATGCCATTGACGAGCGTGGTTACCTAAGTCAAAGCGTGCCCCAACTCACCCAAGGCATCAACCGCAACCTGGCACAAACCGAACAGCAAGATACCGCCCACAGCGTGGACGATAGCGAAACCCAAGCCGTACTCACCTTGATCCAACAGTTTGACCCCATAGGCGCCGGTGCAGAGGATTTAAGGCATTGTTTATTGATCCAATTACGCCATCTACCCACTGACACCCCCTGGCGCGACGGGGCCATTCATGTGGTTGATAAGCACTTAGGTTTACTGGGTAGCCACGACTACAATACCTTACGCAGGCGTTCTGGTTACAAAGAGACTGAATTACAAGAAATCATCCTTCTTATTACTCAATTACAACCAGAGCCTGGCGCCAACATCGCTTCAAGCCAAGCCGAATACGTGATTCCCGATGTCATGGTACGCAAAGTTAACAATGTTTGGCGCGTGGAATTAAACCCGGATTCAGCACCAAAAATACGCGTTAATCAGCAATATGTCGATTTGAGCAGCAGCGCCAACAGCGCCGACAAAAACTACATCAAAAGCCACCTGCAAGACGCCCGCTGGTTTATTAAGAGCTTAGAGAGCCGTAACGATACCCTACTGAAAGTGGCTGGCCGCATTTGTGAAATCCAACAAGGCTTCTTGGAATATGGCGAAGAAGCCATGAAACCTTTGGTGCTCGCCGAGGTGGCTGACCACGTGGAAATGCATGAGTCCACTATTTCCCGTGTTACTACCCAAAAATACATGCATACCCCACGTGGTATCTTTGAGCTCAAGTACTTTTTTTCCAGCCATGTCGCCACTGCCAACGGCGGCGAGTGTTCCTCTACGGCCATCAGAGCTTTAATTAAAAAACTCATTGCTGCCGAGCTTACCCGCAAGCCTCTAAGCGACAGTAAACTAACCGACATGCTCGACCAACAAGGCATCAAAGTAGCACGCCGTACTATTGCCAAATACCGTGAAAGCATGAACATCCCTCCTTCTAACGAACGCAAACGCCTAAGCTAAACTAAGACACATATCATGAACATCAGCGACATTCTCACCCCAGCACGCACCCTAGCCGACTTAAACTGCAGCAGTAAAAAACGCAGCCTAGAGTCTGTCAGCCAATGGCTAGCCCAGCAAATATCTAACTTTGATGGCAAACACGTATTTAACGCGCTCATCAATCGCGAAAAACTAGGTAGCACTGGTTTTGGCGATGGCATTGCCATCCCCCACTGCCGCCTAGCCAGCTGTAATCAGGTGACCGGTGCCTTGATACGCCTCGCTAATCCAATCGACTTTGATGCCATCGATCAACAATCGGTCGATCTACTATTTGTACTGCTAGTGCCCTTAGAGGCGACCGATGAACACCTGCAAATCTTAGCCACCTTAGCCGGCAAGTTTGGCCAAGCCGAGTTCCGCGACCAGCTACGTAATGCCACAAACGCTGAGGCTATGTACCAGATCGCTATCGCATAAATACCGCAAAACCGGTATGCTATGGGGCTGCTTAGGCCCAGCACGGTGGCCTCTTTACTTTGGCAAAGTACGAGCCATTCGATTGAAGGCCACAGGTATGATCCACGCACAAATCACCATCATCAACAAACTCGGTTTACACGCCCGTGCGGCCGCCAAACTAGTGGGCGTCACAGGTAAACACGCTTGCCAGATTGAAATCGGTAGCGAAGGAAAAATGGTGGATGCCAAAAGCATCATGTCGGTGATGCTGCTCGCTGCTGCTCAAGGCACTGTATTAGACCTGAAAGTGAATGGCGAAGGGGCACAACAAGCCTTTGACGATGTTACACAACTGGTTAATAATTTTTTCGACGAAGGCGAATAAGGGTAATTGTTAGATGGAATCCCGTCTTAAGGAACTCAACGACGCCCTAGACAGTGGTGCTTTTATTCAAGCGCGCCATATGCTTAATCACACCCTAAAACCAGCCCAAACCGCGCATTTATTAGAATCTTCCCCACCGCGTGAGCGCGAAGTATTGTGGAACTTGGTTAACCCCGAGCTCGAAGGTGAAGTGTTACAGCATTTGAGCGACGAAATTCAAGCAGAATTCGTCAATCAGATGAACACCGACGAATTACTTCAAGCCACGGTAAACCTAGACACCGACGACTTTGCTGATATTTTGCAACAGCTGCCTAAAAAGGTCATGCAAGAGGTGCTTGATCGTTTGGGACAACAAGATCGTGACCGTCTAGAGCAGGTATTATCCTACCCAGAAGATACCGCCGGTGGCCTCATGAATACCGACGTGGTGAGCATTCGCCCCGACCTTACGGTCGACGCCGTATTGCGCTACCTACGCCGTCATGACCGCATGCCAGAAATGACCGACAACCTATTTGTTGTGACCCGTAAAGATCGCTACATTGGACTCTTACCCGTGACAAGCATGCTGGTCAGCGATCCACACACCTTGGTGACGGACATTATGGATACCGAGCGTGAAGCGATTCCTGCCGACCTTGATGAAATGGATGTGGCTAATTTATTTGAGCGCCACGATTGGGTTTCTGCCCCTGTAATTAATAACGAAGGTCGCTTGTTAGGACGTATTACCATTGATGACGTGGTCGATGTCATTCGAGAAGAAGCCGACCATTCGCTCATGCGTATGGCCGGCCTAGACGACGACGAAGACACCTTTGCGCCCGTACTCAAAACCTCCAAGCGACGCGCAGTGTGGCTAGGCATCAATTTATTAACAGCGTTATTTGCCTCTATGATGATCGGTTTGTTCCAAGACACCATAGAGAAAGTGGTGGCGTTGGCCATTCTTATGCCCATTGTTGCGAGCATGGGAGGTATTGCTGGCAGCCAAGCATTAACCTTAGTGATTCGAGGTCAAGCACTTGGCCACGTTGAACGCAGCAACATTGGCTACCTCATTAACCGAGAAATTATTGTCGGCACTATTAACGGTGTATTGTGGGCCTTGGTGGTAGCCAGCATTGCTAGCTGGTGGTTTACCGATACAACCATAGGGTTGATTATTGCCATCGCCATGATTATTAATTTAGTTGTCGCCGCCGTATGTGGCACCTCGTTACCCATTATTCTAAAAGCCATGAATATAGACCCGGCCTTAGCAGGCGGTGTAATCTTAACAACAATCACAGATGTGGTCGGTTTTTGTGCCTTTTTAGGCCTCGCCACATTATTTTACGCGTAAGGAAATTATTATGGGCAAAGTTAAAGCCCGCATCGCTGCCGCTGAACTGGAAGCCTTGCAACAAAACACCCCTCAAGAAGAAGAGCTTAGCCGTACCCAGATAAAACGTGCGATGGAAGCATTACAGACATTGGGCGGTAAATTATTAGACCTTAAACCGTCTGAACTCGCCCGCATCCCCATGAGCGAAACCCTCAAGGTGGCGCTCGACGAATCCACTCGTATCAACCAAAACGAAGCCAAACGTCGGCACTTGCAGTACATTGGTAAAGTGATGCGAGATGAAGATTCGGAAACCATCGCTAAAGCGTTAGCTGTGTTAGATTCGGGAACCGATGAGCATCGCCGTGCGTTTCACCAATTGGAAACTTGGCGTGATGGTCTCATCGCTGGCAATAGCGAAACCTTAGAAGAAATCATGCAGTTGCATACCCAGGCCGACCGCCAGCACCTGTCTCACCTCACTAAACAAGCTCAGAGCTTAAACCAAGAAGAAAAAGCTAAATCTGCGGCCAAAAAATTGTTTAAGTACTTGCGCCAACTGGCCGATATTTAGATCGCCCTGCAGCGCTGTCATCCTATGCTTGAACTAGTCTCCAGATAATAGGATATTGTCTATGAGACAGGAGTAAGGACAGAGGCCGAATGTGTTATTTGTTTAATTACAGTTCAGGATGCTGGTCGCCTTACTCCGCCTTTGTGTATTCCGAACAGTTCATTGGGACTTGGATCCCGGATAAGGATGGATGGAAGTGCAAAGTGCTGTCTCCCAATCTCGAAAGGAGACCAGTGATGAAAGTAGGAATTGATGTAAGTAAGTTGACCTTTGATGCGTCATGGGTTGTTGACGACAAACCAGTTCATCGGTGTTTTGACTACACCGAAGAAAATGTCGATAGCTTTTTGGCGTTATTGCCAAAAGAAGCGCATGTGGTCATGGAAGCGACGGGTGTCTATCACAGCCGGTTGGCGCTGCAGTGCTACGAAGCCGGGTTGTCTACAAGCGTAGTGAACCCAGTGGTGATAAAACGGTTCGGGCAAATGCTGTTTAAGCGAGTGAAGATCGACAAAGCTGATGCTGTGTTAATTCGACAGTATGCTGAAACCCATGAGCCTGATTTATGGATACCATCGAGCAAGGCTATTCATGATTTAAAACAAGCGCTTAGCTGGGAAGATGACTTGGTTCGCGAGCGCACGATGGCGAATAATAGAGAAGAAGCTGTTCGTCACAATGCGGTACCCAGTAAATTCGTTCTTGGGGAGATAAAAGATTTTCGCAAGTATGTGAAAGCACGGACTAAGAAGTGTGAGAACTACTTAAGGGCCACGGTAAAAAAGCATTTCCCTGAGATGTATGAGCGTTTACAAACGATCCCTTCAGTTGGGGAAAAGACCACAATCGAAATGATTGTCGTGACTGAAGGCTTTACCAAGTTTGAAAGTGATAAAGCTTTAGCGGCTTACGTTGGCGTAAGCCCAACGACATATAGTTCAGGAACCAGTGTGCATGGCCGAGGTGGTATAAATAGGGCGAGTAGAGGCCGAACCCGACAATGTTTATATGTCTGCTCTTGGACAGCTAGACGGTCAAATCCTGCATGCGCAGCGATGTACGATCGAATGAAAACTGCAGAAAAACCACCTAAAGTAATAGGTGTAGCTCTTGCCCATAAGCTGCTTCGGCAGATATTTTCAGTAGGCATGAGCGGCCAGGATTACCGGGCTGAATGTGCTTACTAAACTTGACAGCAAGCACAGTTCATCCTGACGAAGGTCAGGATCCCACCAACCCAGCTAAGATTGCGGCCTTCGCCGCAATGACACCTCTGTGCACCGACGCTCCACCACCAGACACATCAATCACATCGACCTTTTGGCCGCCAATGGTCATGTTAATTTGTTCATCACGGGTGGCTGGCAAGCGCAACAAGTCACGTCGCTGCTTAACACTCACCTGCTCTGGCAGCTTGGCACTAAAGCCAAGACCTAGGTCCGATGAATTCAAAAAACCCACCTCTACATCAAAATAATGCACTCGGCCTTCATGAAAAAATTCAACTCGAAGCACATTTTTGGTTTCAATAATGGCTTTAAAGTCGGGCTGGCTCAGCGGTTCCAATACTAGAGTGACATCATTACCGCTTGGTTTTTTCATCTTTGCAGGCTTATACACCACTTCTTGCAAACGATAGTCTGCCAAAGTCTGATCCGCAGCATCACCAAAACTAATGTAAAAAGAAAACTTACGCGCCTTGGCCGTCATAAAGAACTGATATAGGTCTTTAAAACCACTCATTTTAACTTAGTCTTTCAAAACAACCTCCTGGGCACTCGTGCTCGGCTAACATCAAGTCCATTAACAAAAGTGCTGTAGTCTACTTATCGACCAATACAGGCTAAAATGAAGCAATTAATCGAGCTGCTTACGTAATTGCTCGACATTAGTAGGAATATTCAAAACAGAATGTTTTTCTGCGCTGATAAGCTGCAACCTAAGCCGCAACGGGCTGCCTTGGGGCAGGTGTAAAAAGTATAAGGCGCTTTGACCCGCTTCTGGGCTTAAACCCATGGCCTGCGCCCATTGTTCAGTGAGGGCAAACAAATTGTCATTGTTAGGCGCAGCCAACACAGGCTGCTCAACGCTGTCTAAATTTTCACCCGCCAACACCCGCTGGCACAATAGCTTATAGTGTTGATTAAAACGTGGTTGCGTGGCTTGCCTAGGTAAACTTTTGAGTTCAAACCAGCCCGTCGCTCGGCCCGCATGATACACCGCCGCGTGGCTCCAAGCGTGATGACTCGGCGCCGACGCATGGCGACACGCTTCTGCATAAGCCTGTTCTGGGGCGAGCAAACCAAAATCTTGCTGACATTGATCCATTAGTTGCAAAAACTCAGCAATCGATGGCATCCAACTGTATTGCCGTTTGGCCTGTTCGATAGCCAGTACCAGAATATCTTCACCATAGCCGACCAAACTTAACGCCCACTCTCGTTTGGCAATAATAATTTCTTTGTCATCGTCAAACACGCTTTTAAACTTGTGGCCATAGATGGTCATAAACCGCGCAAACAGCATATTCACCAAGGCACGCGTGGTTTGATCGGCCTGGGGTAGTGGCCGAGTGGCGGCTTTACCAGTCGGTATTTTTGATATCGAGGACGGATGCAGTAATACGTCGTCGGCGCTCTTTAGCAGCGAATCTAACTTCTTCATTGGATGTTTGACTCTGTTGTTGCGTTTGTCGTTGTGCTCGGGCCTGAGCCGTTTGTTGTTGCACCTGCTCTTTTTTAACCCACTTTAAAAACTTTTGGTCCCAGCCACCGGGTGTTTCACGACGCCCTTTGTCCATGTAATAAACTACAAACTCGTCTTTAATGCCGAGGGCAAAAGCTTCACTAATTTGATGCTGTTGTAACAAAATCTTAACAATATTTGCCGACGGTTGCCATTCTAAGTCCATTTGACATAAATGTTGTTGCTGGGCTTCTTTGGCGGCAAACAACCGTGTTAACTCATCACCGTCGTTGCGGCCCCAACCGCCACAGCCACCCATCGACGGCACACTCGCCGCCGACTTCGGTGCTGCAGGAGGCACATGACCATAGTTTACTTGAGCGACAAGGCTGTGGGTATCAGAGGTTGGAGGGTTGGCACTGATAGGGTTAAGATTTAATTCAATCGTCACCATGCCAGGGCTTACAGGCTGCACTTGCAGCAACCCTAAGGCAGCCAACTGGGCTAACAACTGCGCTTGTCGCTGACGACTTAAACACAGGGCCCGCGCATACAAACGTTGTTCCTGCACGGTAACCCGGCCTTGCCACGCGCCCACTAGCTCAGTGGCTACCGCCAACATTAAGGCTTGTTCTAAACCGTAGTCGCGGGCCAAACCAGGGGCAATGGATATATTAGGGGCCGACAGAGGCATGGATTAAAGTTTCATACAATTTACTAAGGTAACCATTCTACCCCATGGCTATGCTAACATCGACAATCTTAGCTATCGATACCCACATTCTCATGCCTCAAAATCATATTATTGAACACCTGCGCTCACACCAATCAATTCGTAAATTCACCGCTCAAGTCGTACCTCAAGCACTGCTCGAAAAGTGTATAGCCGCGGGCCAAGCCGCGTCCAGCTCTAGTTTTGTGCAAGTCACTAGCGTCATTCAAGTGAACAACCCAAGCACTAGAGCAAGCCTTGCCCAAGCGGCCGGAGGCCAAGCCTACGTGGAGAGCGCTGCTGTGTTCTTAGTTTTTTGTGCAGACCTGCACAGGAACCAGAAAATTTGTGAATTAGAGCAACAAACAATGCCTACAGGCTTTGTGGAACAA
The DNA here is from genome assembly GCA_029938085.1 of Oceanospirillaceae bacterium. Classification (GTDB taxonomy): domain Bacteria; phylum Pseudomonadota; class Gammaproteobacteria; order Pseudomonadales; family Balneatricaceae; genus Njordibacter. The sequence continues at coordinate 139,939 of JAPYOS010000005.1, forward strand.
ACCCTCATCGGCACCGTTGATACTGCTTTATTTGCCCAAAATGTGATGCTTGCAGCACAAAGCGAAGGCTTAGGTGGGGTATTTATTGGTGGCCTAAGAAATCAGCCAAGCGAAGTGTCAAAACTGCTCAATTTGCCCGAGCAAGTATATCCAGTGTTCGGTATGTGTCTAGGGTACCCAGACCAAAATCCGGGTCCAAAACCGCGTTTGCCAATCGCTTGCGTGCTACACCAAGACCAATATCAAGCCATTGATACAGATACACTAGCGGGCTACAACCAGACCTTGAGTGACTATTACTTACAGCGCACTCAGGGCAAGTCGTCGCTTAACTTTAGTCAACACATCATCAAAACGGTGACTAAAGAAGCCAGGCCACACATGCTACCCTACTTGCAAAGCCAAGGGTTAGTCACACGCTAAGGCCGCAGGCTAATCCAGCTGACGGGCTTGAATAATGTCGTACCATTGCGCAGGACCCGTTTGATGCACCGAAGTACCACCCGCATCTACCGCCACCGTGACCGGCATATCTTCTACGTCAAATTCGTAGATGGCTTCCATACCCATTTCGGCAAAAGCCACCACTTTGGCACTCTTAATCGCCTTGGATACTAAATAAGCTGCACCACCCACCGCCATAAGGTAAACCGCTTGGTGCTGCTTAATGGCATCAATGGCTATTTGGCCACGCTCGGCTTTACCAATCATGCCTAACAAACCCGTTTTTTCTAGCATAGTGCCGGTAAATTTATCCATACGGGTAGCGGTAGTTGGCCCCGCAGGTCCAACCGCTTCGTCTCGCACTGGGTCTACTGGCCCAACGTAATATATAAAACGGCCTTTTAGATCTACTGGCAAGGCTTCACCTTGGGCCATCATATCAACCATTTTTTTATGGGCTGCATCACGTCCGGTAAGCATTTTACCCGACAACAATAACGTTTCGCCCGACTGCCAAGTGAGTACGTCTGCTGGCGTTACGGTATCTAAGTTGACTTTACGTGCGCCAGAACCTGCGTCCCAGGCAATATCAGGGTAATCATCTAAGCTCGGTGGCGTTTGTAAGCTAGGGCCAGAACCATCCAACGCAAAGTGAGCGTGGCGGGTGGCCGCACAGTTAGGGATCATACACACGGGCAATGAGGCCGCATGGGTAGGATAGTCGAGTACCTTAATATCCAGTACCGTAGTTAAACCACCTAGGCCTTGAGCACCAATACCTAAGTTATTCACCCCTTCAAATAACTCTAAACGAAGCTCTTCGGCGCGATTTTTTGCACCTCTAGCCTTGAGTTCATGAATATCGACTGGACCCATAAGGGATTTTTTAGCCATCAAGGCGGCTTTCTCGGCCGTACCACCGATACCCAAACCCAGCATCCCCGGCGGGCACCAACCAGCGCCCATAGTCGGCACAGTCTTTAATACCCAATCAACAATGCTGTCAGAAGGGTTGAGCATTACCATCTTGCTCTTGTTTTCTGAGCCACCACCTTTAGCCGCAACCTGCACATCGACCTTATTGCCTTTAACAATGGAGGTGTGGATAACCGCTGGGGTATTGTCTTTGGTATTAGTACGTGAACCGGCCGGATCAGCAAGAATAGAGGCTCGTAATTTATTGTCTGGGTGTAAATAAGCCCGTCGTACACCTTCATTGATCATCTCGTCTAAGCTCAGATCAGCATCCCATTGCACATCCATACCTACCTCAACAAACACGGTAACGATACCTGTGTCTTGGCATAGCGGGCGTTTACCTTCAGCACACATACGTGAATTGATGAGAATTTGCGCCATGGCGTCTTTGGCGGCTTGGGATTCTTCGCGCAAGTAGGCTTCGTGTACGGCGTGAATAAAATCCAGAGGATGGTAATAAGAAATAAACTGCAGCGCATCTGCAACGCTATCGATAAGGTCTGCTTGGCGGATAATGCTCATAAAAGGGTCCTTGGGTGACGTGGGTAACCAGCCTAAATAAGTGGCCTTATTATACCCCCGTAAAGCAAGTTAACCCACACAATCATTTTCAACAAAGCAATTATGTGGGCTATACACGTTATTCGGACTTAGTTCCGTACGTAATGTAGGTGTCTTCCACTGGCGGTGCATCAGCTTTTTGCTGAGCCTCAAACTGAGCTTGCTCAAGGGCCAATTTCGCTCGTTCCAAATCGAAGTAACGTTCTTGCTCTAACGCTATCAGCGCCTGCATCTTGCCCACCAAATCTTGATTTTGAATCTTCTTCATTTGAGATTCAAGACCGTTGATACGTTGTTGCAACTGCATCAGCACGGCCTGCTGGGCCTTACTGGTCTTTTGTAAGTCAGCAAAACTACTCACAATTTGTTCGTTAACGCTACCTAGCATCAACTGGTTTTCGACCGACTGCTGCGATGCGGCTTGCTGTGCCTCGGTACCCACTTTGCCCAAGTGGTGCATCACCTGTTCTACCCGTTGCCCTAACTGGTGATTCACATCAGCCACATCAAGCAACTGCGACTCAACCACTTTAACGCGGTCCATTTGGCGCTCAAACTGTATCACCTTAGTGCCCATCGCAATACTAATGGCGGTGGCGTCTTTAACCGCCCCCTGCAATACATAAAGCATGCCCCCCGCTCAGTAAACCCACCACACCTAAGGTAAGAATTAAGCCTAAAACATAGGTGTTAGTTTTGCGTAAATCCTTAGTCATCTTATTGATGGTGGTGACCCTGCCGAGCAACATGTGAATGAATTGGTTAGTAGAGTGCGCGGCTTCGTTAGCCGCGCCTGCCGCGTCCAATACTATTTCGGTTAAGCCTTCAATATCTGAGGCACTGGCTAACTTCTCAGCTGAAACCTGACTGCCAGAGTCAATCTCGTGGTCATCGACCACAATAAAACCATCGTCTTCGTCGCCAAACAACAATGCATCCTCTTCAGCGGAGGCTTTACGTGACCGATCTTTAAGGTTTTCTGGGCGCGGCGCGGCACTGGCGGTGCTTGTCGCACGATAGGTTCAGGTTCTAATTCTTCAACCACGGGCTCAGGGTCTGGCTGCACTTCAGCTAACTGGTCTGCAACCTGCTGCTCGATTTCTTATCGTTCAGAGTCCATCGTAGCATAGGTTTGTGCTGCTTCCTCTTCGGCTTGCTCAACCGACACCACCTCTAATTCTAGAGCCGGCTCTGCTGCTGCAATTTCTGTATCTTGTGTGTCTTGATCGCTCGTAAGCTTAAAATTTCAATCGACCCCAAGCCGGTAGGGAAAATACGGGGTAGGATTTATCCTTACGCTCCTGTAACGTTTCGGTATCCATAGTTATATCGGCAGATTGCGAATTAGACTAAAAACCGTCTAGTAAACTAGTGGCGATACACAGTTCATTATCACTGGTGCTGCCGACACTCCTAACAAAACTAGACTACTGAAGTACAAACTCGGTAAAGAACACTTCTTCAATGCCACCAAAGTCTTCATTACCGATCAGCACTTGGTTCATGCGTGACTTAATCACGTTGGCCAGTTTTTGTTTATCAGTCGCCGTAGACAATTGGTCTTTACTATAGGTAGAAACCTCCATGATGATAGCCGAACGTAATGCTAGCTCATGTTTGTATACATTATCTACCACCCGTTGATCATAGTGCGTCATAAAGCCCATAGTAAACTGACAAAACTGCTTACTGCCGGTTAAGTTAACGGTGAACTTGCGTTCCATTTCGTTGTAGAGCTGGTCAAATTTTTGACCTTCGGGTTGCTCTTTAGCAACCTTAGCTAACGGCTTAGGCGCGTTAGGGTCAACTGCTTCACCATCCGCACTGCCATCGGTCTGTAGTTCGGACACCACATTGCCGGCCTCATCCACGGTGACCGTCTTGGCATCGAAAAACCCAGTTAAAAACAGTGTAGCTCCAATACTGATGATAATCAGCAAAATACCAATAATCACAAATATCAGAAATTTAACAAGACCACCTTTTTTCTTCTCTGCGCCTTCTACTGCCTCTTCATCTGGCATGGCTTGATTTCCTTCTGTTAACGTAATTCTATGAGTTGCCTGTGAGGCGCTTAGACACTTCTTATGCAAAGGTGTCTAAGCCACCATCGTCGGCACAGGTTTTAACAGCTGGTTCTGAGGCATTTAATGCCGACGTATCCCCAGCTTGGCTTAACTGCCAATCTGGCTGTTCTACCTGAGTTTGATGCTGACCTTTCCTGTCGCCATCTACTGACACATCCGCCAACTGCAAACCACTTTGTTCTAACTGTTCTCGTAACCTGGGCAAGCTCGCTTCTAACAACTCACGCACGGCTACGGCCCAAAACCATCGCCAACTCATTCAGGTCGCGGGCCGGCAAGGCAGCCATGCCGGAACAATTGGCCAACATGTCCAAACCGGCGTTCTGGCTGTCTAGCAGTGCGGCTGTTGCATTAGAATGGGCATCATTGCTTCCGTTTGTATTGGGCCTGATCAAGGCGGTCAACTATTCACAAACTTAAAAACAATTTCGATGGCATGTTTATAAAACAACACTAAGCATTCGTTTTATAGGAATTCATAGGATTATTAAGGTGACTTTGAATAACAACAAAGGCTTGATCAACGAGATGCCATCATAATTAACCAGTTTCTAGAAGTTGGTATTTTTTGATTTTTTCGATCAGTGTCGTACGTTTGACACTGAGCAAATCCGACGCCTTACTCACATTACCAAAGGTTGCATTGAGCGCCTTTTGAATAAGCCGCGTTTCTACAGCAATAAGCTGTTGCTTTAGGTCACAGCCCTGGATAATGTCGATACCCGAGACTAATACATCGGCCAATTGCTCTGTATCCTCAGGCACGGCTACCACAGGTGTCTGAAGCTGAAGGCTAAGCTCATCTTGCCCCTCAATAGCTATCATATCCGACACCAGTATATGGGAACTGAGCTGAATTTGTTGCAAGCTAATTTCGGCACCGGGGTGCAAAAGACTCATACGCTCCACTAAATTACGCAGTTCGCGGCAATTGCCCTTCCACTCACGCTGCATTATCTCGTGGGCTGCAGCTGCCGATAACGACACCGACGGTTCATCACCAAAACATAGGTCTTTGGAAAAATAATCCCACAACAACAGAATGTCTGCTCCACGATCACGCAAGGGGGGCATTTGAATGGTGAAGGCGTTGAGCTGATGATACAAATCTTCGCGAAAGTCACGCCCGGCCACTTTATCAGCCAAGTTTTGGTGGGTAGCCGCAATAATACGTACATCCAGGGCCCGAGGCTTTTCACTGCCCACCCGGTCAATCACATGCTCCTGTAACACCCGCTGTAGTTTAACTTGCATACTGAGCGGCATTTCGCCAATTTCGTTGAGTAATAACGTTCCATGATCCGCCAGCTCAAAACGGCCTTTGTGCGCACTAGACGCCCCAGAAAAGGCGCCCTTTTCGTGGCCAAATAATTCACTTCCCAATAGTTCAGCCGGAATGGCACCACAGTTAACTGGCACATAGGCAAAGTTACTACGGGGGGATTCTTGATGGATAGCTTGGGCAACCAACTCTTTGCCGGTACCCGACTCGCCTAAGATTAAAACCGAAGCATTCGACCGAGCGACCAGCTGGATCAAACGTTTGACTTGCTGCATAGGTGCTGAGTTACCAATCAGCACGGAATCGCTAATGGACATGGGTGAGGCTCTTGGGAGTGAGTAGGTCAAAATACCGATATAATCAATTTGGCGCAAGTAAAACCGGCCAACAGTTTGTAACCGAGTGTATCCTTACCTCCACACAGCCATCCTGAAGCCCCCCGGTCATCCTGACGAACTTCGGGATCCATGCAACGCCACCGAGGTTCCGGCCTACGCCGGAATGACGCAAAAAACTACTCCGTCATTACGAGCGAAGCGAAGCAATCCATCCCTAGCTGGCCTTCTGCATGTAATGAATATCCAGCGGGATTTTTCCGTGAACCACGAATATCTTTCAACGTGGACTGAATATTTTGAATCGTCTCGGCATCATTTTTTAACGCAGCTCTAAACAGTTCCTGCGCCATGTACTGATACAAAGAATACAACTTGTCAGCCAACCTGCCGATAGCTACCCCGTAGTTGAACAAAAGGCAAGAGGTGCCATTTGAACGATATCAATAATCAATACCAACGTGTTGCTGGCAATAAAACCAATAACGCTCAAGCTAAGGCATCTCCCACTCAGGGTGCGGACCAAGCCAAATTTACGCCGGAGTCACAAACATTATTACGCATAACTCAAACCAGTAAAGACGTGAGTGACATTAACCAAAAGAAAGTTGATCGCATCAAGCAGGCCCTAGAAGACGGTGAGTTTCCGATTGATGTTGCACGTGTTGCAGAAAAAATGACCAGCTTAGAAAAATTAATCCAAGGGTAAACAACCATTGCTGCCTCAACTACAACAAGAATTTGATGGTCACCTCAATCAAGCCATCACCGACGCGCAGCAACTGCACAGCACCTTGGAGCTGGAGTTCAAGAACCTCAAAGAAAGCGACCTAGAGGCTTTTCAAGCCTTGCAAGTGCGTAAACAACACGATGTACAGACCATTCAGCTGTTTGATGCCCTACGCACTCAATTTTGCCAAAACACCAATCTCGATCCCGATGACCCAGACTTTAGCCGCCACCTAGCCAGCGAACAACAAGCTAAATGGCAACAATTGTTGGTTTTGCTAGAAGCCTGTGGCACACTACATCGCACCAGCGATGTGTTCATGCGCACCAAATTAGACTCGATCTCAAAAGCCTTTGAAACGCTCGAGCTCAATAGCCCGGTAACCTGCACTAACCTCTATAACAGTTTCGGCAACGCCTTTAGAAGTAATATCGGCAGAACCCTCATTAAGGCCTATCTGTTAGTATTGACCCATTTAAACTGCTCCGAGTGATTTTATGACCTTTTTTCAAACCCTAGTAAGCAACCCACAAAGTATGATTATGTTAAGCATCTCGGTGGTCGTCATGTTGGGATTAGTCGTTGGTTTGATAGCCCTATCGCTGGAACGCCAAGGTAATCAACAGATACAACAGAGGCTAGCCGACTTAGGCTTACAGCTGTTAGAGCAGCAAGAAGACTACAATAAATTAGAAAAACTGCAGTTCATTGGTGCCCAACGACAACAACGCATGAATCAAGTGCTACAAGACATTTATGGCGTCATTGAAAACAACAGCCAACAGTTAGACCAACTTAAAGACCAAGCGAATGGCCATACCAATCTAGCCTCAAACGTGCCTAGCCAAAGCAACTACGAGCATGCCATTCGCATGGCAAAAGAAGGTCTAAGTGGAGAGCGTATTCAAAAAATTTGTGGCCTCACCGAGGGTGAGGTCAACCTTATATTGGATCTCCACTAATAGCCTCTGGCTACTTTTCATCGCCCGGGCTCATTCCCTTAAACCAATAGGCATACATCAGGACTTCGGGCAGCACGATAAACAAAGACGGTACATTCACGAACATTCCCATAAGGATACCCACAGCGACAATGCCGAACGCACGCAAAAACCCAATTATCGTTGCTAAATCCATCTGCCTTATCTCCAACAGCTGTAACTAATTAAATCTTGTACAGCTAAACACGAGCCTACAAATAATAGATTTCCTATACTATCGACCATGTGAAAGAATTATTTAGCCCTAATTGCACTAAACACCTAAACTTGTGATCAGAAAATAAAAAATAAGTTACGCTATAATGGGTCGATAGTAGCAAACATGAATGAGGTGGCTTTATGAAAATCTTTTCCTTTTTACTCATTATGAGCTGCAGCACTCTGGTGCATGCCGTCATAGATAAAGCCCCTAAATGCGAAGCCTACTTTGCCACACACCAAACCGACGGTTATTACCAACAAGTCGGCAACGGCTTAATTGCAGACCCGTTAACAGGCCTCACTTGGTATCGTTGTGGCGCAGGCCAAGTCTGGCAAGACGGTGCATGCCAAGGCGCTGCACTGTTATTGCCGTTTGAAGAAGCCCATACTTGGGCCGCAAATGCAGAGGTGGCGGGATACAACGATTGGCGGGTACCAGAAATAGACGAAATGACGAGCTTAGTGGAAGCTGATTGCAAATCACCGTCCATTAATACCCGCGCATTTCCTGGCATTGAGCCTGAAGTATACTGGAGCAGTGAGTCGAACTTTTGGTTACGTTCGATGGGTTGGTCGTTGTTCTTTTATCGCGGTCACTACTTTAATAAACAGGCTAAAATAGACTCTTTTCGTTTTATGCTAGTACGCGACTGATCATTTTTTGGTCACTTTGGCCGCAGACTTAGGCGTATATCCACGACAGGCGTGGCCATCAATACGAAGTATTTCGATCATGGGCAGTTGGCGTGATTTGATAGCAAACAACCGACACCCACGGGGAAAGCTCGCTTCCCTAGTGACATAAAAATGCTTGCATTGCATACAATTAGGCGAATTATCTGATATTTACGTTGGCTAGGTTTAAGTATTAAGGGAGTTTATTAACATGGACCAATTGTTACACACTTTTTCCATTTTTAACCACTGGTCGCAAAGCTTGCCTATTTATTTACAAGTATTTTTGGGCATGATGGCGTTTTTCTTAGCCTGTGCTGCAGCGGGTTTTTTAGTATACGGCCTACTGTTAATCCTTCAACGGCTGAGTCATTTTCGGCCCCTGTCTAGCCTGACCGGCGTCATTGGTTTTAGCCTCACCTTGTGCCTTGGCTGGCTTATGTATATCTTCATACCGCTTGCCATTATTGCCTTAAGCAACCATGAAAACTTAAACATGGCAGTGCTAACTCAAACTATGGGCCCCTATTTTGGCGTATTTTTACTAATTAGCCTATCGTTTGCGGACACCCTTGAATCTAAAGGTCTGTGGGCCAATAAAAATCTTACGGCACCCGCTAAACTATTTAGCACATCCCTATGGGTGTTGGCGTTTGGTGTGCCAGCTATAAAACAGCTCCATCAACTCAAACTTCAAAAATAGGGCCTAGAGAGCATCTATTTGGAGGGTTTTTCAACTTCAAAACCCAGCAAATCCAATTGTTCAGGGGCTGATTCCGGCACAACTTCTTGGTCGTTTGATATTGTGGCTGCGACTTCTGGCTCAGGTAGTGGCCGTTGCTCAGTCTCTAGGTGATTAGTTAACGCTTCTTCGGTGGCTCGTTCAGCTTCAATGGCATCCAGCTCATCAAATTTCTTTTCCTGCTCACTACGCCTAGCATCACGGGCACTGGAGTCCTGTTTAGGTCGCCAATACTCATCCCAATAACGATAGCCGAGCACCAGTAAAAACGCCACGGCTATTAAATAACCAAACAGGTTAGTAAACGGAATATCCTCTAACCAATGTAACTTGTCGGCATAGGCCATGAGCATCACCATGGCCACGGCAAACATCACCACCACGCGCATGGTGCGGCAAAACTTACAGGGCTTTTTGCCGTTGGGATCGCTGTCGCTTATGCGTCTACCCATATGCGTTTAACCACCGCCACTAACATAGTTAATCATAATACCCGCCGCTACGGCGGAGCCAATGACTCCAGCCACGTTTGGCCCCATAGCATGCATTAGGAGGAAGTTTTGGTTATTAGCCTCTAAGCCCACCTTGTTAGACACACGAGCTGCCATGGGCACCGCAGACACGCCAGCGGAGCCAATCAAAGGGTTGATGCCACCGCCAGTGAGTTTATTCATGACCTTAGCCATAATCACGCCAGAAGCGGTACCAATCGCAAAGGCCACCATACCTAGGCACAAAATACCCAAGGTGGTGAAGTCCAAGAACTTGTCGGCAGACAACTTAGAGCCCACGGCTAAACCTAAGAAGATCGTCACTACGTTAATGAGTGCGTTTTGCGTGGTGTCAGACAAACGATCAACCACACCCGATTCACGCATCAAGTTACCAAAACAAAACATACCCAACAGCGGTGCTGCGTCGGGCAACATAATGGCCACCAACAACAGTAGCAACAGCGGGAAAACCACCTTCTCTACTTTGCCTACAGGCCGTAGTTGCACCATTTTAATCTGGCGTTCTTTTTCGGTGGTCAGGGCACGCATGATGGGCGGCTGAATCATTGGCACTAAGGCCATGTATGAGTACGAAGCGACCGCAATGGCACCTAACAGGTCGGGGGCTAGCTTACTGGCCACATAGATAGACGTGGGGCCGTCAGCGCCACCAATTATACCAATGGCTGCCGCATCAGCTAAGCTAAAGTCCATAATGCCTAGGGCCGAAAGACCCACAGCACCGAGTAAAGTCACAAAAATACCAAACTGGGCTGCGGCACCTAAGAATAAGGTTTTTGGGTTTGCCAATAAGGGACCAAAGTCGGTCATTGCGCCTACACCCATAAAAATAATGAGTGGGAACGCGCCGGTTTCAATACCTACACTGTAAAACATATACAGTATGCCACCGGCTTCAGCTAAACCCGCGCCTGGGATATTGGCCAAAATACCGCCAAAGCCGATAGGAATCAGCAATAGTGGTTCAAAGTTTCGTTTAATCGCCAGATACAACAGCAACATGCCTACGGCCATCATCACCGCTTGGCCTGGCTGCATTTGGTACAGGCCAGAGGTGTGCCAAATATTGAGTAACTTGTCCATGCTTGTCCGCCCTATGCCAAGGTCAACAAAGTATCACCAACAGATACTGAGTCGCCTTCTTTAACCATAACTGAGCCGATAACACCGGCACTATGCGCACGAATTTCTGTTTCCATTTTCATGGCCTCAAGAATCAACAATACGTCGCCTTCTTGTACCGCTTGGCCAGGCACCGCATGTACTTTCCAAATGTTACCGGCGAGTGGTGCAGACACAGGTTCGCCACCTGTCAAAGGCGCCGCAGCAGCAGCTGGGGTGGCACTCATGGCCACTTGAGCCATACCAACGGCAGAAATATCACCGCCCTCTTCCACTTCGACAACGTAACTTTGGCCGTTTACACCAATGGTGTAGACCTTAGAAGAACCCGCAGCAGCGGCTGGTGCCGTGGATGCTTGTGCAGAGGCTAAAGTAGGCACTGGTTCAAAGGCATCTGGATTATTGCGATTTTCGAGAAATTTAAGTCCAACTTGAGGGAACAAGGCGTAGGTCAATACATCGTCAATTTCACGCTCGCCAGTGGCCAGTTGAATATTCTTTTCTTGAGCTAATCCACGTAATTCAGCAGTGAGCTTATCTAACTCATCTTCCAGCAAATCGGCAGGTCGACAAGTCACCGGCTCTGCGCCATCAAGCACACGGGTTTGCAGCTCAGTGTTAAACGGCGCTAATGCTGCGCCATATTCGCCTTTAAGCACACCTGCGGTTTCTTTGGTGATGGTTTTATAACGTTCACCGGTCAACACGTTCAATACCGCTTGAGTACCTACAATTTGCGAGGTCGGTGTCACTAGGGGAATATAGCCTAGGTCTTCTCTCACCCGCGGAATTTCTAACAGTACCTCATCTAACTTGTCGGCTGCGCCCTGCTCTTTAAGCTGGCTTTCCATATTGGTCAACATACCACCAGGCACTTGCGCCACTAAAATACGTGAATCCACACCGCGCAGAGAACCTTCCCACTGGGCATATTTTTTACGCACTTCACGAAAATAAGCCGCAACTTCTTCTAATGCAGTAATGTCTAGGCCGGTGTCGCGGTCACTGCCTTCAAAGATGGAAACAACCGACTCAGTAGGGGAATGACCATAGGTCATCGACATAGAAGAAATAGAGGTATCTACATTGTCGATACCCGCTTCTGCAGCTTTCAAAATAGCCGCGGTAGACAAACCAGTGGTTGCGTGACACTGCATGTGCACTGGCATATTGGTTTCAGCTTTAAGGCGACTCACCAATTCAAAGGCGGTGTATGGGTTTAACAAACCTGCCATGTCTTTAATACAAATTGAATCGGCGCCTTGGTCTTCAATTTTCTTGGCTAAGTCGATCCAGTAGTCAATGTTATGTACTGGGCTTAAGGTATAAGAAATAGTACCTTGAGCGTGTTTACCCGTGGCCTTAACCGCATCAATAGCAGTGGACAAGTTACGGGCATCATTCATGGCATCAAACACACGAAACACATCAACGCCGTTAACCGCTGCGCGTTCTACAAACTTGCGCACCACGTCATCGGCGTAATGGCGATAACCCAAAATATTTTGTGCGCGGAACAACATCTGCTGCGGCGTTTTTGGCATCGCTGCTTTAAGGGTGCGAATGCGCTCCCATGGGTCTTCACCTAGGTAGCGAATACATGAATCAAAGGTGGCACCACCCCATGTTTCTACCGACCAATAACCAATATCATCTAGTTTGGCGGCAATAGGGAGCATATCGGCCAAACGCATACGCGTGGCAAATAACGATTGGTGGCCGTCTCGAAGGACGACATCAGTAATACCTAAGGGTTGTTTAACAGCGGTCATGGGTTTACGCCTGTTCTAATAATCAAAAAATGAGAAACTGGTTAATTCTTATGCTTTGTCTTCGCGATAGCGATGCACCGCTGCACTGAGCACGGCCATAAGTTGGGCATCGTTGGCCACCTGTTGAGATGGCAAAACGCTGGCCATTGGCACAGGCGGGACAATCACTGGCGCCGGTGCAAAGCGCAGCACCGTCGCAGACATGGTTTTGGTGGCAAAAACCAAAAGTGTAAGAAAAGTAAACACAAAGCCCATGCCGAAAACCATTAAGGTTAGGCCTTCGAGCATTAAATCGGATGATGGCACGGTAGCAGCTCCGGTAGTTATTAGTCGCTTGTGACGACACGTTTATGCAGCCATGGTAGGGCTGCCTTTGATTCTGATCAGACAATTTACCCAGTTGTGGCTAAAGTCGCAAGAATACCCAGTATAAAACTCAATGATTTTACTGCCAGCTATAAAAACGTCAAACAAATTCAACATCACGACGTTTATGCTCAATATAACCAACAGTTCACCCCGCAGGGCGATACACGCCTACGTTTTCAAAACCCTGATCTTTGATATGCAAGGCGTGTAATTGACTCATTACACCCTTTTCACAATAAAGCAGGTAATTGCGCGCGGGATCAAAATCAGCAAATTCACTGTTAATTTTGAAAAACGGCACCGTTAAAATATCCACACCGGGTAAATTAAGCGGCTTTTTTTGCTGCTCGCCTGCAGCACGAACATCAACCACCACGTCATTAGCTTGCAACTCGTGTTTGGGCGTTAATTGACCCGGTTGTTTGAGTTCTTCGGCAACGGCGTCGATGTTAGTGACGCGGGCATTTTCTAGCGCCTGCTCTAACACGTCAAAGTTAAAGTTCTCTTCTTCCTCTTCCACGCGTTTGAGTTGCGCCTTAACGGTCGGCCGATCGGAAATCACACCACAGTACTCTGGCATACTGGCGGCAAACTCGTAGGCGCCAATTTTTGTGGCTAAATCAATAATGTCTTGTTTGTCATAGGTGATCAATGGCCGCAAGACTAACCCCTCGGTGACACGATCGATCACACCTAGGTTGGTTAAGGTTTGGCTCGAGACTTGGGCAATACTCTCACCGGTGATCATGGCTTCGGCCTTTACTTTAACCGACACCCGTTCTGCGGCCCGCAGCATCATACGTTTAAGCACCACTCCCATGTGGGAATGATGGACGTTTTGCAAAATCTCGCCTACTACTTCTTCAAAGGGTACAGAGATAAATTTAACCCGTGCAGAAGACCCGAACTTTTTCCACAAGTAATAAGACACCTGCTTCACGCCCGCCTCGTGGGCCGCGCCGCCGAGATTGAAAAATACAAAATGGGTTTTTGCACCGCGCTTCATGGTCAGGTAGCTGGCCACAATAGAGTCGAAGCCGCCCGAGATAAGCGATACCACGGCTTCTTGACTGCCTTGCGGATAACCACCAATGCCGGGAATACGCCGTTCTACCACAAACACCTTGTCACCCTTCACTTCTAAGTTAACGGTTTCTTCGGGGGTGTGCAGGTCTACTTTAAGGGCATCGGTCTGCTGTAACAAACCGCCACCCAAATAACGTTCCATATCATTTGAGGTAAAGTCATGCTGACCCGAGCGTTTAACCCTAACCACAAACCGTTTTCCGGCCAAACGCTCGGCCCACACCCGTTTAACGATATCCAACACTTGGTCAAAGTCTTCTAACGGGTACTCTTGTACCTCAATCACATGGGCGATGCCGGGTGTGTCGCCCAAGGCCATGACAATTTGGTCATACAGAGCATCTGCCTCTGGCGGGCAATCAATATCCACTCGGTCCCACAAACCGCGTACCTTGATCTTTGGTTCAATTCGTTGCAGGATGATCTGCAAGTTAGATTGTAACCGTTGAATAAATCGTTTCCTTACGGGTCGGCTTTTGATGGTAATTTCGGGGAACAGCTTTACTATAAATTTCATGGGCTGGCTTTCTAGGATAACGAGGTCAACCACTATTATAACAACGAACAGGAGTGAACCTCTATGCCCAATACACAAACCATGAGCGGTAGTTGTTTATGTGGCCAAGTTAAATACCAATCCACTGCCGTGCCTTTGTTCCAAGCCCACTGCCATTGCGATGACTGCCGCAAAAACTGCGGTAGTGCCTTTGCCGCCCTGGTGTTTGTGCCGGCAGAAAGTCTTAACTGGCAAGGAGAGACCAAAACCTACAGTCATAAGGCCGACTCTGGCCACACTATGACCAAACATTTTTGCTCAAACTGCGGCAGCCAATTGTTTGGCGAAAATGACGCTAAAGCGGATCGGATGCACATTAAGGTGGGAACTTTGGATGATGCCAACTGGTTTCATCCACAATGTAACGTGTGGGCTAGCAGTCGTTTACCATCCACAGCCATCAACCCTGACGTTAAAGATTTTGCCACCATGCCTACACCGCCATCAAAAAATAACATTCTAGCCAGTTAGGAAATATTGGCCAGCAAATACACCAATATTTCCTATTGGCCGGTTTTTAAACATATTCTCCCTTATTGCCAGCATAATTATCGGATTAGAAACAGGCATAGAAAATGCCTATCTATTTTTAAAAACAAGACCATAACTGTATGTTTTTATTATTAATTTTATTATTAATCTAGACTAAATAAGGTAGCCGATAGGAAACATAAAAAAGGTTTTAGTTATATCACTATTGATTGTGGTTATGGCATTGACGGATGCCATTCTATGGTGCAAATTGTGGGCATAAACTTATGTGGATCGCATTATGAGCGCAACAGAACAACAAAAACTCAACGATTTTATCGCCCAGCAACGACAACAATCGTGCTTCACAGGCTTCCCGTTAGAGGGCAAGCGTGTCATTGATATGTCTAGCGTAGTGGCTGCACCCTATTGTGCGGCATTATTAGGTGACGCGGGTGCCGAAGTCATTAAAATAGAAAACCCAATGGCGCCAGACGCGCTGCGTGGCTGGGGTACTCATGCAGAAACCGGTATCGAACCTTACCATGCGTATATTGGTCGAAATAAACTTCCCGTCACCCTTAATCTTAAGTCTGAAGCCGGCAAACAAGCCTTCTTGGACCTGATTAAATCGGCCGATGTGCTGATTGAAAACATGCGCCTTGGGGTCATGGATCGTCTTGGTCTGGACCACGACTCACTCCTTAAGCTAAACCACGGCTTAGTGATTGGTAAAGTGTCCGGCTACGGTATGACAGGCCCTCACGCCCATCAACCTGGGTTTGGCACCTTAGCCGAAGCCTACAGTGGATTTTCTTTTCTTAACGGTTACGAAGACACTGGCCCTACCAGCCCACCCATTGCACTAGCAGATTTAACCACCGGCATTCACCTCGCCTACGCCGTAAGCCTTGCCTTACACCAGAGCAAGCGTGGTGAAAGTGGCGGTCAAGTGGTGGATATCTCGCTTTACGAGCCCCTTTTTGGCTACTTAGGTGGCGAATTTATTAGTTATCAACTGACCGGCGAAATTCCACAATCCATCGGTAACGAGTTGCGTGCTGCGGCACCCAGAAACAACTACCAAACCAGTGATGGTTTATGGGTAGCTATGTCCTGCTCTAACCAAAAAACATGGGAACGCTTAGCCGAAGTCATGGGCCAACCAGAATTGATCCGTGACCCACGCTTTAAAACTAACAACGACCGCATACAGTCCGACAGCCGGGTGGCCCTAAACGCCATTATCAAGGCTTGGATGTTAGAAAAAACCAACCAAGAAGCCCTTGATCTGTTCCGTAAAGAAGGCATTACTGCGGGGCCGATTATGTCCATGAAAGAAATTGACGAAGACCCTCATTACGAGGCAAGAGGCAGCATAGTGAGCATGCAAGATCCAGCATCGGGTGTGACTATCAAGATGCCAGATGTGCCGTTTCGAATGGGCGATAATTCTGCAGCTAACAAAAAGTCTAAAATGCGTTTTCCAGGCTTACCTATGGGTTCGGCCAACCAAGTGGTGTACCGCGACTTACTAGGCTACAGCCAAGAGCAAATTGACCAATTAGGCTAATAAAAAGCGTAAGCAGTCACCGCTGCGATCAATACCGCATTTGCCGCCCCAAACACCGCCACCAACCGATATCCCGTGCGCCAGAGGTTGGGTAAACTCACCATTATCGCCGGCACCAAACTGACAATAGCCAGTGTCAGGCCAATTAATATCACACCGTCGGCCGACATGGTTTGCATATTCAAGGCTAAGGGCTGGCCTTGCAAGACTCGTGTAAACTGCTGCTCTACTGGCGTTACTGTCCAGCCTAAGCCCAACGCCAGTACGCTACCGAGGAGCACAATAATGGCACCAGCAATGGTACACCAATACACGGTGACCCCATAAGCCAAGCCGCTGTCATAGTGTTGATTAGCCTGCATCATAATATTAGCCCCACCTCTACCGCCGTTAAACCCGCTATGCCGCGGTGAATTAATTTTATTGCAGTGAGCAGTAACATCGCAATCAACAGCCGCCTTACAACCCTCACCTTAACGTGGGCTAACAAATGTGCGCCCAGTATGCCGCCTGCGACTTGGCCTAACATCCAAGGCGCTACCAGCAAGGGTACTAAGGCGCCGTACACAATGTAGGGCCAGATAGCCGCAGCGTTGCCTATAGCCAACAACACCCCGCTAGAGGCCGCTGCAGCTTTGAGTGGTACAGCCATGACAAGGTTGAGAACGGGCACCATGGCCCAACCGCCACCTAAGCCAAAAAAGCCGCCAATAAATCCAACCAAAACAAATAAGCCAATAGCCCAGCCCAAACGTTGCACCTTATAACTAACGTGGCCATTTAAAGAACTTTCGTAATAGCTCATGTCCAAACTTAATATGGCTGCCAAGCCTGTGCTTGGCTGTGGTTTGGGGTAGTCATTACGACCGCCGCCGCGGATGAATACGTAAGCCACACCCAGCAACAACAAACCTAACAATAAACGCACCAAAGCATCGGCGCTGGCACCCATCGACGCCGCTAAATGAAATGCCGCCATCGCGCCTAGCACGCCCCCGATAATGGTAGGTAAAGCACAGACATACACCAACCGAATATCCACCAAACCGCGTTTAAGTAAAGGCGCGGCAGAGATCAGACCGCTGAACATGGCCACCACCAAACCAGTGGCCCTCACCACCAAGGTATCAATAGAAGTGAAACCCAAGACAATGGGGGTAAAAATGACGCCACCGCCGATACCGGCCACCACGGCGACGATGGCAATCACCAGAGACAGTAGAAAAGAACCTAAAGTGAGCCCCACAAGTGCAGCTAAGCTAAGGCTAAGGTCGGGCGGGTAAGATACAAGCAATGGCACCAAGCCAAAACCTACAAGTGACACAATAATTAATAAGGTGAGTTCAGGAACTCGTACAAATATAGACATATAAACTGCGGCCGCCATTAGCTGCGGATAAATTTAATGCCTATATTAGCCCATTCCTCTTATAACTAATAATAATTAAAATTATATTTGTTATTACTTTTTAATATATCAGTCAGGGTCAAGTTTAACCGATGTGGAATGGGTATGGAAAAACTCCATCAACCCCATCATTTCAGCAGATTGCTGACTCATAACATCGGTGGCTGCAGCCGTTTCTTCTACCTGAGCTGCATTTTGTTGCGTAACTCGGTCCATTTGATCAATCGCCTGATTAACTTGCAGGATGCCGGTGGATTGCTCCTTGCTCGCACCCGCTATTTCAGTAACGATACCGCTCACCTGCGCGATAGATTCAACAATTTCGGTCATCGACACAGCAGACTTCTGCGCCAAGTGGGTACCGCCTTGGATTTTGTCTACGCTGTCTTCAATCAACAGCTTAATGTCTTTTGCTGCTTCGGCACTGCGTTGCGCCAAGTTGCGTACTTCTTGAGCCACCACTGCAAAACCTCGGCCTTGCTCACCCGCTCTAGCCGCCTCGACGGACGCATTGAGCGCCAGCAAGTTAGTTTGGAAGGCAATATCATCAATCACACCCACAATTTCAGCAATTTGAGTACTACTGTCACTAATTTCTTGCATGGCTTTGGCCGTTTGTTCGGCCACTGCACCGCCGGCACTAGCGGCAGCACTGGTGGTTTGAGCAATGTCATCGGCCTGCCCTGCGCTGTCGGCGTTTTGCCGCACTGTGGCCGTCATTTGCTCCATGCTGGCTGCCGTTTCTTCTAAGCTACTGGCTTGTTCGGTGGTGGACTCGCTCAAACTAATATTGCTGTTGGATATTTCTTTAGAGCGCATGCTTATTTCTTCGCCTGCACTTCTTATTTTGGTTACCGTCTCGTTAAACTTACTTAAGGTGGCCGTCAAAGACGTTTGTAATTGCGCATACTGGCCTTTGTAATGCCCCTCCATGTTAACGGTTAAATCACCCTGTGCCATGGCCTCCAACACCCGTCGGGTTTCATTAATGGGTTCAACAACCGTGTCTAACATACGATTGATATTGGTGGCGACTAACAACTGGAAACCAGCAAAGGAAGTACTGTCTATACGGGCTGTCAGTTCGCCATCCGAGGCCCTAGAAATGAGGGTTTCTATCTGTCGCTCGGCATCAATTTGTTCGGTTAAGTCGTCCCACTCCAAAATACTGCCTAGGCGCACTCCCTCATCATTGATGACCGGATTAATTTCAATGGCAAAAGTGAGTGCAGCAATACCGACGTTGGAACGATAGGTTTCAGACAAGGCTGATACATTGTGAGGTTGATACGCCTCTCCGGTTAGAAGGTCGCTAAGCTGAGTGTGGATTAAATGATCAGCATCAAAAGCCAGTAAGTCTTGTTTAAAGTTAGCTTCTTCGGCCTTAAATTTATTCACTAGTGCGTGGTTGAGGTAAACCAAACGTCCTTCTGTATCAACCATCATTACACAGCCGCGCACACTATTTAAGGCCATACGTATTCTTAAGTTTTCGTCGGCGAGGGCACGCTCATGCTGGCGTATAGATACATTTTCTTGAGCGGCCTTCACAAACAAGGCAAAAGCACGGGCAATAGTGCCTATTTCATCCCTGCGTGTAGCCCCCGAAACCACAATGTCTAAATCACCGCGACTGGCCTTTTTCATGGCAAAAGCCAGTTGGCGCATGGGCAAGGTCAAACGCCGATACACTAACAAACTCAAAAATAACAACACCACAAAGGTACCCACCCCAGTCCATTGATATATCTTTTGTTCAAATTGATTCCGCGCATGGGTTGATTGGACGGCTAACAATTGCGTGTTAGCGTCGAAGGTTAAGTTGATTAAGCGACTAATGTCTCGCAAAATATCACTCATGGCGCCCACGGCTAAATGAAATTCTTGTAGCTGGCCTGCGGTATCGTCTTTATTATTGTTTTTCGCCTTAAATAACAACTTGTTGTCCAAATAGCCTAAGGTCATGGCCGTCGATGCTGCATAACTGTCGTACAACCTGATCAGCAGGTTGAGCCGTTGTTGAAAGTGCTGGGCTTCTAACCACAACTTTAACTGCAACTGCTCCGACTCACTCTTTGAAGTACTCTCTTGCGCTGTTGCTGCAGCTTGGTCTGAGATAACTAGGTTTTGTTGCTCTAACGCAGTGATAAAGTGAGCGCCATGGCCTACTAATTTGCTCACATCTTCACCAACCATGGCCGCCGAGACTGTTAACGCTGCAGTATCCCTTTGCCTACTTAGCAGTAAGTTTTGCATATCCAAGGCAATTTGATAGAGGCTAAACTCTAGCTCTGCAAAATGGGCTATTTGTTGTTCAACTTCCGCAGCAATGGCTTTTTGTTCGGCCACTAAGGTATTGGAATGAGATATTTCGGCGTCAAAATTTTTGTTGGTAGTTTGTAAGGATTGCCATGCAAAAAAAGACAATAACCCTATGGGCAACAGCAACATAGCGATGGCTTGTACGCCAAATTTTATCTTTACTCTATAATGTGCCGTTTGCTGTTTTTTTTGAGCCTTCATAACCGCAAATCCCTCGAGCGACATTTCACACCACTGCCTGTGATGGTGTTTTGCAACTAAGGGTATGCCCCATGCGAGCGAATTCTGCCATTATGTAATTGTTTGGTTTTTGTACGCCCACAAAAAAGGGCGACCTAAGCCACCCTTTTTGATCAAACCAACCTGTTATCGATAGGTAACCTGGTCACCTTCATGACTTTCAGGGCGGGCAATACCACCGATCATGTCAGCCAGGGTAACCATACCAACGACTTCACCGTCACGGGTGACATTAGCGCTAGAAACATCAGCTTTAGACATAGCGGGCATTGCGTTCTCTAAAATGGTGTCTGAGGCAAAAGACAAACCAGAATCCGATGAACCAGCCTCCATGACCGAGCTTACGTCCAATACGCGGGCACGGTTAATGTCTTTAATGAAGTCACGTACGTAGTCATCTGCAGGGTCTAACACAATCTCTTGTGGTGAACCTTGCTGAATAACCGCGCCGTCTCGCAAGATAACAATGTTGTCACCAATATTGAGGGCTTCATCTAAATCGTGGGTGATAAAGATAATGGTTTTGTGCAATTCTTCTTGTAAGTCCAACAAGATGGCTTGCATGTCCTTACGAATCAACGGATCCAACGCCGAGAAGGCCTCGTCCATCAGCAGAATTTCTGCATCGGTAGCCAAAGCACGAGCCAAACCTACGCGCTGCTGCATACCGCCAGACAACTGGGCTGGGTAGTTTTCTTCAAAACCAGACAAACCTACTCGGTCAATCCACTTCTGTGAACGCTCTCGCATCTCCGCCTTGTCAATGCCTTTAATCTTAAGGCCGTAACTGACGTTGTCGATTACCGTACGGTGAGGCAACAAAGCAAACTTTTGAAATACCATGGACATTCTGTTGCGACGGAAGTCACGCAACTCGGCGTCTGACATGGCTAATACATCTTCGCCATCAACCAATACCTGACCTGCGGTCGGCTCGATCAAACGGTTGAGGTGGCGAATCAAAGTTGACTTACCAGAGCCCGACAAACCCATGATCACCTGAATGCGGCGTGCAGGGATGTCAATGTTAACGTTGTTTAGACCAAGTACGTGTTTATGGTCGGCTTGTAATGAGGTTTTAGTCGCCCCATCTTCAACCTTTTGCACCATACTTTCGCCCTTAGGCCCAAAAATCTTATATAGATTCTTAATAGAAACCTTAATATCAGGCACCGTGGCCTCCTTGACGGTGCTTCTGCAACCGTTTGCCGTATTCTTGTGAAACTCGGTCAAATATTACGGCCAAGGCAACAATTGCCAAACCGTTCATCAAACCCAATGCGAGGTACTGGTTAGATACAGCACGTAATACTGGTACACCTAAACCTTTAACGCCGATCATAGAGGCGATAACGACCATGGCCAAGGCCATCATAATGGTTTGGTTTACACCAGCAAAGATGTTGGGCAAAGCCAACGGAATCTGAACTTCAAATAACTTTTGTCGATAGCTAGAACCAAAGGCTTCAGCCGCTTCTAGCACTTCTTTGTCAACTAACCGGATACCCAAGTTAGTCAATCGTACAATAGGGGGGACAGCGTAAATACATACCGCAATAAGGCCAGGTACTTTACCAATACCTAATAACATTACTACTGGAATCAAATACACAAAACTGGGAATGGTCTGCATAATGTCTAATACTGGCGTCACTACCGCTTGCATGCGGTTAGACCTAGACATAAGAATACCTAGCGGAATACCAAGGCCAATACACAAAGCCGTTGCCACCGAGATAATAGCCACAGTAGCCATGGTATCTTCCCACATGCCAAACCAGCCGATGGTCAAAAATGATGCTACGGTACCCACTACAACCCAAATACTGCGTGCACCAAGCCATGCTAGGGCCGCAAATACTAAAATCATAATAGGCCATGGTGTCGCAAGTAATAACTTCTCGAACCACACCATAAAGTGCATAAGAGGGTCGAAAAAGTTTTCGATCGCTTCGCCGTTTTCACGAGAAAAATCACGAAAGGCAAAATCGATGCCTTTTTTCAGATCTCGCAAACCTGTTCGCCCCATAGAGGGAAATTCGTCAAATAATTCCACAATTATTCCTACACCTTTAAAATTAAAAAGGCCTACTAGCAGGTTGCTAGTAGGCCTTTACTTAAACCCTTAACTTAGTTTAAGGATTTCTTGATCAAGTTGGCAGCTTGAACGCCAACCCACTCAGTCCAAACATCTTCATACTCAAGCATGAATTCGATAGCAGCATCACCACCACTGGCTTGGTTGTCACCCATGTATACCAACATTGCGCCCATGGCGTCAGATGGGAATACACGTTTACCAAAGTAAGCAGCCGCTTTAGGATCGTTATTTTCCATGAACGAATCGGTAACGATTGTATTCACTTCTGAGAAGTTCCACGAAGAAGGCTGTGGATCCGCACACTCAGCTTGAGTTAAGCAGTTATCCCAGTGATCTTTGTCACCGAAAGGTACGCCCCAATCCAACTTAACCAAACCGTACTTACCAGCCAAAGCGGTAGGTGACCAGTAATAGCCTAACCAGTTGTTACCACGATCAGCAGCTTTAGCGATGGCGCCGTCTAAACCAGCGGCAGAACCTGGATCAACCAACAACCAACCTTTAGCTTCCATATCGAAGGCACGGAACAAGTTGTTGTTAGTTAACTGACAACCCCAGCCTGCAGGACAACCGTAGAAAGCGCCTTTAGATGGATCTTCGTGATGTGGGAATAGTTCAGGGTGCTCAATTAGATCAACAACTGTCTTAATCTCTGGGTTGTTTTCTAAAGTGAAACCAGGTGCAAACCAGCCTTCACCAGCGCCAATGATTGGCATACCGTTAAGCTTATGCAAAGTACCTTCAGCAAGCGCAGCGCTCAATGGTGCAGTCAGTGAGTTAGTCCATAATTCTGGAGCTACATCAGGCACGCCTTTAGTATTCATAGAAGCGAAGGTGGTCATGGTAGCACCAGGAATTAGCTCTACATTACAACCGTAACCTTCTTCGAGGATGATTTTGTCTACGTTAGCCATAAACTCGGCAGATGCCCAGTTCATTTCTGCAATAGTTACATCGCCACAGGCAGCAACTGCGCCTTGTGACATGGCCGTGGCAACGCCAGCTAGGGCCAAACCTTTAACAAACTTATTCATTTACTACTCCGTTATTATAATTAGATGGGTATATCTTTAAGCGGTGGTAAAAAATAACAAAACACAGCCTCAACCACAAGGCCAGTATGGCAAACGCCTAGGGCAAAATGCCCTTTTGGCGCAGATTGACAAGTCGATGCCGTACAGAGTTTACTTTGGTATACCATAATACACAACGATTGATATCCACTTTACTTGCCGGTTTATCACAGCAAAAACCACACCAGCTCAAGCATTATACGCCATGTTCCTGATTATATTGGTTTTTTTTGGTAGAACTCCAAAATTCTAAGCGTTGATCAAGGGGTTGATAGATTTCTACCAATAAAGGGTAACAAGCCGCCCCATCACTAGAGTGCTCACTACTACAGTCGCCACCGGGGCAGGCCGACAAACAACCTAACAAATCAATTTCTGCAAACATCTCTAAAAAATCGCCCGGCCTTACCGGACTGGCCTTCATAAAGTACTGGTGCGTGTCGGGCATAAAACCGGTGCACATAAACACATTAAGCACGTCGTGCACGTGGCTTTCCGCCTCTTGCAGGGAGATTCTTTTTGCCGCAGCGAGGGCCCGCGTTAGGTTAGAGTGACAACAATAGTGATAATCATCGTTGGATAACAGCTTATGGGTATAGGGGTCGCAGCGAGTGCCAATCACGTCGTGCACGCTGCCGCCAAATTCGTCCCACCCATACCAATCCAACGTGTCTTTGGTAATAGTGGCCATAGGCCTCAAATAGGGAAAACTACTCCATAAACGATCACTCCGGCTTACATGCGTGCCATGTAAAGCGCGTGTTTTACCACTGTAAAAGCGTTCATTAAGGTTGTTTTGGTGCCAAAGGTTAAGATCCCCCACCTGAGAGCCGTCCACACTGACAATACGAAATAAGTGCCCCGCTGGCACCACAAAGGTTTTTGCGTCTCGTGGTGGCACCAGTACCGATTCCACTAGTTGCGCACCGTCACGCACCTGATCATAGAAATTGGCATCAAAACTGGGCAAGGTCTCGTTGGGGTAACACACCACGGGTGCGATATTCTGCCTTGCAGGTGCGTCTTGAGGTGCGGCGTGTTGCGGCGTATATTTCATGTCATAGATCCTTTGAGTTATTTCTACAGTCAACAGGCATAAAACGAGACTCTAACATGGCCACTGATAATGTCATCCTATATTACATCCACGACCCCATGTGCAGTTGGTGTTGGGGGTTTCGACCGGTATGGCAACAACTGCAACAACACTTGAGCAGTAGGGTGGAGATCACCTATCTGGTAGGTGGATTAGCCGCCGATACAGACCAACCAATGCCCATAAGTATGCAACAGTCCCTCGCCGCCACATGGCAGCGTATTCAGCAGCACATACCAGGCACGCAATTTAACTATGAATTTTGGAACCCTAGCAGCAACACCCAACCTAGGCGCGCCACCTACCCTGCATGCCGCGCCGTACTCGCCGCCAAAGCGCAACAACCAAGCTCTGAACAAGCCATGATTGAGGCCATCCAACAGGCCTATTATTTACAAACCAAAAACCCCGCTAACCTAGATGCACTGACAGCAGTGGCAGAAACCATTGACCTGCAACCAGATCAATTTCTACAAGACATCACTAGCTCAGCCATTGAACAAGAGTTCCAGCGCCAGTTAGCACAGGCTCGGCAACTATCTAACCAAGGGTTTCCTAGTTTAGTACTCAAACACGGCAACAGCCACCACGCTATCCCCCTTGATTACAACAACAGCCAAACCATGAAACAGGCTATCCTTACCATCATTAACCCACAACAGTAGCGGCAACCATGAGTCAGAACACTAACCCAAGCCTCTTCTCTACTATCACCATAGGTAATACACAGCTAAAAAACCGCATTGTGTCCACTGGCCACGACACCTGCTTGCCTACCGATAACCTAGTCAATGAGGCGCTCATTGCATACCATGAAGCTAGGGCCAAAGGCGGCTGCGGCTTAATTGTATTGCAAGTGTCTGGGGTCCATGAAACAGCCCGTTACACCTCGCATTTATTAATGGCTACGAACGACCGATGTATAGAAGGTTACCGCCGTTTAGCGACGACGTGCCATGGTTACGGCACACGTGTTGTAGGTCAGTTATTCCACCCAGGCCGAGAAATCATGGAAACCGCCGACGGCCTACAAGCCGTCGCCTACTCAGCCTCTGCAGTACCGTCGGAACGTTTTCATCAAATGCCTAGAGCCATGAGCATAGCCTTAGTACAGGAAGTGATTGAAGGGTATGCCAATGCCGCAGGCCGCATGTACCAAGCGGGTTTGGACGGCGTCGAAATTGTTGCCAGCCATGGGTATCTTCCAGCTCAATTTCTCAGCTCTAGCGTCAACTTAAGAACCGACAAATATGGCCAAAACAAACTTCTTTTTTTAACCGAAATACTAACCGCGGTGCGCCGCCGCACCAGCCATGATTTTATGATAGGCCTACGGTTATCTGAGCACGAAAAAGACCCCAGCGGCCTACAAACCCAACAAGTATTAGCTGCCGCATTGGCACTCGAACAGCAGCTCGATTACATAAGCATCACCGCTGGCACTTCAAATACCAGTGGTGGCGCCATTCATATCGTGCCGCCCATGACCACCGAACATGCTTACCTTGCCAGCGCAGCCGCTAACTTCAAACAAAAACTCAACATACCAGTGATGGTGGCAGGGCGTATTAACCAGCCCCAAGAAGCACAACACATCATCGCGTCAGGCCAAGCCGACTTATGTGGCATGACTCGCGCTCTAATCTGCGACCCAAACATGCCCAACAAAGCGCAACAGGCGGATTACGACAATATCCGCGCTTGTATTGGCTGCAATCAGGCCTGCATCGGCCACTTTCATAAAGGCCTACCCATCTCTTGTATTCAACACCCAGAAACAGGCAGAGAACTCACCTTCAGCAACAAAGCCACTGCCCACCAAGCTCAACGCATTATGGTGATTGGCGGCGGACCGGCAGGCATGAAAGCCGCACTCACAGCGGCTCAGCGTGGCCACAAGGTCAGTCTTTATGAAGCCAGCGCACAACTGGGGGGCCAGGCTTTATTAGCGCAGTTAATCCCTGGCCGATCCGAGTTTGGTGGTTTGGTTCAAAACTTAACTCAAGAACTGTCTCAATGGGATATCCACATCCACCTTAATACTCCGGTGGACAAAGCGTTAGTGGAACAACAAAATCCGGATGCAGTGGTGATGGCAACAGGTGCAACACCATACTGGCCCGACTTTGAACGCCATGGATCCATGCAAGTTTTGGACGCATGGCAAGTTTTACAAGACCACACCGGCAATAGCACTAACGCAGGCAAGTCTGTGGTTATTGCCGACTGGCGTGGCGACTGGATTGGTATGGGTATTGCAGAAAAACTCGCCCTGCAAGGCAGCAAAGTGACGTTGGCAGTGAACGGCCTATGTGCGGGTGAAATGTTACAATCTTATGTGCGCGACACAAGCGCCGGGCGCTTACATCGCCTAGCAGTGTCCATAGTACCCTATGCCAGACTTTTCGGCTGCGACGACGACACGGTTTATATGCAACACAGCGTCACTGATGAAGTCATCATGTTTGAACAAGTCGACACCTTGGTGCTCAGCCTTGGTCATCAACGCGCCGATCAATTGGCGCCCGCATTAGAAGGGCTAGCGCCTATTTACACCATCGGCGACTGCCTCGCTCCCCGAACCGCAGAAGAGGCCATCTTAGAAGGTCTACAGGTGGGTTTCGAGCTATAACTCTACCGTCATTTCTGCGTAACTTAATGCCATTGCGGCGCTACCTCGCGTCATTCTGGCTCTACCCAACGTCATTCCGGCGTAGGCCGGAATCTAGAGATCCTGACCTACGTCAGGACGACATCCGACACAGTCTTCGCGAGCGCAGCGTGGCGATCCACGGCTCAAACATCCAGGGTGATCACTTCATCAACGAAGCGCCGGTTTCTTGACGAATAATTTGGTCATCTTCAATCATCTGCACGCTAAGCAAGGATTCCCGTGATCCATCCTGAAATCGTATTACCGAATGTTCAGCCAGGATATCGTCATTTTCGTAGATACAACGATGCATCAACATTTTGAAACGCTCATCTACAAACATGGCCTCCATAAGTATCGTGTATTCAGCCTTGTTCAAGCTAGTACCAGACTGATGCCGAATAAACTCAAAATCCTCGTGATACAACGACATTAGGGCATCAATGTCCCTATCTTCAACAGCTTTTTTAACCGCTCTGAACAATTTCATAACACCTTCCTCAGCAATGGCTTTCAACACAATAAGGACCTATAGCATGCGCTCGAATGGCGTTAAAATCTACTACAAAAACTGTTCTGACTTTATGAAATTTGAGTATATTTTATTGACTTCGACCATGCTAACTCAAGCAATGTTCATGTCCCAACGCATTTAAAATGGGGCTTATCTATGCATCAAAATTATGTCGATGGCTCTCTGACAATAGAATCATCGCTAGGATCGAAACCAAACCAAAACAAGCCGCCGCCAATAAAGCCAATTGGTAGTCGGTACTGAGATCGAAAAGAAAACCAGCGAGCCATGGCCCAAGTAGCCCAGCGCATCCCCATGCGGTAAATACGCGGCCATAAATTTTAGCAATGTCCTTAACGTGAAATAGTTTTGCAATGGCCGCAGGGTATGCAGCAATGGTGCCACCATAGGCAAAGCCAATGACACTTAAGCTAATAAATAGCCCACCCTCTTTGCCAAACATAACCAAGCTAATAAGGGCGCCCGTAGTGATAACGGCCAGCACAGCCAACAACCCACCCGGCCGTATTTTATCCACCAGACGGCCGCCAACTAAACTGCCGAGCAGGTTACAAAAGGCAATCACCATCGGCGCAATCCAAGGCGAAGTCCCCGGCTGCAACCAGGCTGCAACCCCAGCAGAATGGCCAATCACCATAAGGCCAGCCAATACACCGCCAAAGTAGCCAACCCACAATAGCAGTTGGCTACGATGAGAAGCCGATGTGCTTACATCACCCTGTTGATCCGTGCGAAATGTTGCCCCAACTCGCGTGAGAATCACTCGACTTAACAGGCCAACGACCAGTAACGCCACCGCCAATGCGATCATTACCGCGCTAAAATCAAGGCTTTCCAATATGAAATTAAACAGAGTGGGGGAGATGACCGCCCCTAAAGCGTAGGCCGCTGTAACAATACCCATGGAAAAACCTTCTCGTCCTGGGTAAGCCTGAGCAGCAAGTTGTAATCCAAAGCCGTAACCCAGCCCATTAGCTACACCAAACAGAACCCCGTAACCAAACCACACAACCCAAAGAGAACTCGCCATGCCAGCAACAACGGCGCCTACGGCAGCTAACGAACACGTGGCCATAAGAAAAGTGGCTGGAGATACCTTGCCATAAAACAAATGGCCAAGTAATACGGCAATAGATAACGACACCAAAGCAAGAGAATACGTGAGCGAGACAGCGGAGCGCGTGGCGACAAACAGTGTTTCAAGCGGCACCAATAGGATAGAAAATGCATGGATAGAACCAAGCACGGTAGACACCATTGCGGCTGCTAAAAGAACCTTTGAGCTTTGACTAAAGTTAGGGTAAGTCACGCAATGATCCCATCATTGACTAAAGTTCTGCATTATAGACAGAACTTTGTTACTTGGGATATAACCCAGTTACCTTATGTGCTTAGGGTGCCTTAGTGATACGCGTATAGGTAAGCGTGGCGATCCAGAGATCCTGACCTGCGTCAGGATGACAGTGTGGCTTGATAAAGGAGAAAATGGCGCGCCCGAGAGGATTCGAACCTCTGACCGCTCGGTTCGTAGCCGAGTACTCTATCCAGCTGAGCTACGGGCGCGCTATACCTTCTAAACAAAATCGGCGAGTGCCGTAGAAGGGAGGCGCATTGTAACGGCAGTAAAATATTAATTCAACCGTTGAGGCTTGATTAATCACAATAAATTCATTTATTTGAATTTATGACGCTAACTCAAGTCTCAAAAAACCAGCAACTATTTGCCGCCTAAACTACCTGTTAACACCGCTCTAATGGTATTATGTGGACCGATTTTATTTCTAGCATTAATTCACTGGCCGCCATGAACGAACAATACTACGCACAAGACATCGAACCGCAGATTCAAGCATTTTGGGAAGACAACAACAGCTTTGTTGCCACCGACAAGCCAGACCAAGAAAAGTACTACTGCCTGTCTATGTTCCCATACCCAAGTGGACGACTACACATGGGCCATGTGCGTAACTACACTATCGGCGACGTAATTTCTCGCTTCCAGCGCATGAAAGGTAAAAACGTGTTGCAACCCATGGGTTGGGATGCGTTTGGCCTGCCCGCAGAGAATGCGGCTATGAAAAATAATGTACCACCGGCCCAGTGGACTCACGAGAACATTGCCTACATGCGCGACCAGCTCAAGCGCATGGGTTTTGGTTACGATTGGAGCCGAGAATTGGCTACCTGTGAACCGTCTTATTATCGCTGGGAACAGTGGTTTTTTACCAAGCTACTCAACAAAGGCTTGGTTTACAAAAAGAATGCCGTGGTTAACTGGGACCCCGTTGACCAAACCGTATTGGCTAACGAGCAGGTCATTGACGGCCGCGGCTGGCGCTCTGGCGCTTTAGTAGAGCGCAAAGAAATCCCACAGTGGTTCCTTAAGATCACCGACTACGCCGACCAGTTACTTGACGACCTTGACCAATTAGACGATTGGCCCGAACAAGTACGTACCATGCAGCGTAATTGGATCGGCCGCTCTCAGGGTGTTGAGTTGAGTTTTGAAGTAGCCGAATACGGTGCCTTAGAAGTTTTTACCACGCGCCCAGATACCTTAATGGGAGTCACTTACGTCGCGGTTGCACCACAACATCCGTTGGCATTAAAGGCTGCACTGACCAACCCAGCCATGGGTGAGTTCATCGATAGCTGCAAAAACATGAAAGTGGCCGAAGCGGATATGGCCACCATGGAAAAGTTAGGCATGGACACTGGCTTTAGCGCCATTCACCCTCTTACCGGCCAACCTGTACCCGTGTGGACTGCCAACTTTGTATTGATGGATTATGGTTCAGGTGCGGTGATGTCGGTCCCCGGACACGACCAGCGCGACTGGGAATTTGCCACTAAGTACGGCCTTAACATCCAACAAGTGATTCGCCCCGCCGACGAGTCTATTGAAGTGGACGTGAGTAAAGCAGCCTATACCGACAAAGGTTTGTTAGTTAACTCTGGCGCCTTTGACGAGATGGAATTTCAACTGGCTTTTGACTCCATTGCCGCCGAGCTAGATCAGCAAGGCAAGGGCAAAGTAACCACGAACTATCGCTTGCGCGACTGGGGCGTTTCACGCCAACGTTATTGGGGAGCGCCTATTCCAGTCATCAACTGCAACACCTGTGGCGCGGTACCCGTGCCTGAAGACCAGCTGCCTGTGGTATTGCCTACCGATGTTGAGTTTGATGGCAGTGGTTCGCCTATTAAAAAGATGGCGTCGTTCATTAATACCAGCTGCCCTAAGTGTGGTGACGCAGCCGAACGTGAAACCGACACCTTCGACACCTTTATGGAGTCGTCTTGGTATTACGCGCGTTTTACTAGCGCTAACCACAATGACAGCATGTTAGCGCCAGGTTCTGCTGATTATTGGGCCCCAGTGGATCAATACGTTGGCGGTATTGAGCATGCTATTTTGCACCTACTTTACTCTCGCTTCTTCCATAAGTTAATGCGTGATATGGGTTTAGTCTCTTCTGACGAACCCTTTAAAAAGCTACTTTGCCAAGGCATGGTCCTAGCCCATACATATTACCAAGAAGACGCCAAAGGCGGCCAGGATTGGATTTCACCGCTAGACGTAGACCCTATCATTGACGACAAGAGCCGCATTACCGGCGCCATTAAAAAGTCGGATGGTTCAGCAGTTCTGTACGACGGCATGGGTAAAATGTCTAAGTCGAAAAACAACGGCATCGACCCACAAACCATGATTGACCAGTATGGTGCAGATGCTGTGCGCTTATTCACCATGTTTGCTGCGCCACCTGAGCAGTCATTGGAGTGGTCCGACGCGGGCCTTGAAGGCTCACAACGGTTTATTAAACGTTTCTGGAGACAAGTACAGCAACACTTAGCTGGGCCAGTTGCGCCGGCCTTAGATGTGGCTAAGCTCAACCAAAAGCAACAGGACATGCGTCGTAAAACCCATGCGACCATTGAAAAGGTGAGTGACGATATCGATCGCCGCAACACCTTTAACACCGCCATTGCAGCCATTATGGAACTCAGCAATGCCATCTCAAAGTTTGATGATAGTTCGGAGCAGGGTTTAGCCGTACGCGCCGAGAGCCTACGCACATCTGTATTGTTACTGTCGCCATTTACACCGCACCTGTGTCATAGTCTATGGCAAGCCTTTGAAGGCACCGATGATATTTTGCAAACCCCATGGCCAGAGGTAGATGCCCAGGCGTTGGTAAAATCCAATATCGATATGATGATTCAGGTGAACGGCAAGTTGCGTAGCAAAATTAGCATCGATGCCAACACCGACCGCGACACCATTCAGCAGTTGGCCTTGGCCGACGACAAAGTGCAAAGCTTTATTACCGACAAAGCGGTACGTAAGGTCATTGTTGTGCCTAACAAACTAGTTAACATTGTGGTTAGCTAAGCGAGCCGTATAAATGAAAACCATAGCCTCTCAGTTTATTTCTAAACTAACCTTTAAGTTAGCCTTGGTGTGTATTAGTGTACTGCTGGGCAGTTGTGGTTTTCACCTGCAAGGACAGAGCCAAGCGGCCTACCCCGCTACGCTAAGTTTGTACTCTAACGACACCCAGCTAAGCGCCCAAGTGGCTGCCTTATTAGCGCAACAACAAGTTGAGATTGAGTCAGTTGAGGCGCTCAATACGCAGCCGTTATTGCGACCTCAACTGAGCTTAACTCAGACACTACAAAACCGCGCCGAGCTTATTTTGGATCAAAATGGTGACGTTACCGTATGGCGCTACACTTTGACCACGCACTACCTGTATCAAACCGCTGACAATGCCGACCAAGCATACATCTCAGGCTTGCCATTGTCCGTGAGTACAGATGTTGACTTGAGCGGTGGCCAAGCAACGGTTAACCAACGCATCGAGGCCGACAGTTGGGATTTGCTGTACCGCCAACTCGCTAGCCGTGTAATGCGTCAGCTTAGCCGCCAACAATAACCGCCATGCGAATTAAACCCGATCAACTTGAGCAGCATTTAAACCAAGGTTTAGCCGCCTGCTATTTGGTGTTTGGTGACGAGCCATTGTTGCAACAAGAGATATGTGACGCTATTCGCCAACAAGCGCGCCAGCAGGCGTTTTTAGAGCGCGATTTATTTCACGTTGAGGGGCGTTTTGATTGGCAACAAATTAACGCCGCTGATCAAGCCATGTCATTATTTTCCAGCCGCAAGATCATTGAAATACGCATGCCCAGCGGCAAGCCCGGAAAAGAAGGCTCCGCCGCGCTGGCACAGCTGGTGGCCGAGCCTAATCCAGACAACCTTATACTCATTAGCAGTGGCAAGATCGATGGTAGCGGCCAAAAAGGCAAGTGGTTTAAAGCCCTAGAAAAAGCTGGGGTATGTATTCCTATCTACCCGCTGGAAGTGCCTCAAATGACACGCTGGGTACAGAAACGGGCGCAATCTCTCAACCTAAGCATTACCCCCGATGCCAGCCAATTGCTGGTGCAACGCACCGAAGGCAATCTACTAGCCACGGCCCAAGAGCTCGAGAAGTTTACTCTGCAAGGGCCCAACAAACAGATCACCGCCGACGATATCGCTAGCGATGTAGGTGGTCATGCTCGATACAGCAGTTTTCAATTGGTCGACACCGCACTTGGTGGTTCCCCCGAGCGTAGCTTAACCATGCTTTATGGATTGCGAGAAGAAGGCACCGACGCCATGGCGATGCTGTGGGTGTTAAGCCGTGAAATTCGTTTACTGCACAAACTCATTAACCATGAGCAGGGCATTGAAGCAGGGTTACGGCAAGAACGTGTGTGGGAAAAACGTAAAGCCTGTTTGCGCCATGCAGCGCAACAGCACAACAACCAGAGCCTAGCTAAAATGTTGCACCAATGCCAACAAATTGATCAGAGTATCAAAGGTGTAGGCACGGCTAACGTATGGGATTTAGTAGGCCAACTCACCCTATGCCTAGCTGGCACAGACATTGGTTTAGCTAGCTAAACCGCCCAATACTATAAGCACTCAAATCCGTGTTTAACTCAGGCTGCATTAACGCTTCAGCTAACATTTGCCCACTAGTAGCTGCTTGGGTCATACCTAAGTGAGAATGGCCAAAGGCATAACATAAACCTTGCCACTTAACAGACGGGCCTAATACCGGTAATGAGTCCGGGGTAGACGGCCGATGACCCATCCATTGTGTGCCGCCTTCGGTATTAAGATCCGGCAAATAGCGCTTCGCTAAACGTAACAAACTTTCGCTTCGTCTATAATTGGGCGCAGCCTTAAGGCCAGCAAATTCAGATGCCCCCCCGACCCGCAGTCCAATAGCCAAAGGCGAAGCCACAAACATTTGTTCGGCAAATAGCAATTCGTGTTTTAAGCTAATACTGGGGTTAGGTAAGGTGGTATTGTAGCCGCGCTCCGACTCGAGCAAACAGGATTCCCCCACTTGTTTAGCGAGCGCCTTAGACCAAGCTCCTGCAGCCACTATGGTCATGTCGGCGTTGATAACGCCTTGGCTAGTGGTAACGCCTACCACACTACTCTGGGCGCATTCCAAGGCATCAACGTTGGTGTTGACCATAGTAACGCCCTGCGCTATCAACCAGTGCCTCAGGCAACCCACCAAACCTTTCGGGTCATCCATAATGCGCCATTGAGGTTGGAACACACCAAACTGCTTGGCCTTGCCAATGGCTGGCGCCATACGACGCAAGTCATCTTCGCCTAACAACTCGTAATCTTGGCCATGCTGTTTACGTATACGCCATTCTAACGCATTTTTTTTAAAGCTCTTATAGCTGTCGTATACTCGTATACAGCCTTTATCGTGTACTTTATCGGCATAACCAATGGCGTGTAGCATCGGGTCATAATCAGCACTCACCCGCTCATTGATGGCGTGTAAAGCGTCTGCAATATGAGCCACTTGACGCTTGCGACTATGGCCAAGGTAAGAAAGCATCCAGGGCATAAACGAAGGAATATGTGCCGGCCGTAGGGACAAAGGCCCCATAGGGTCTAACAGCCATTTGGGGATGGACCAGATTTGGCCCGGCAGGCTATGGGGCACACACTCACTAATGGCTAAAGCGCCGGCATTGCCATAGGAGGCTTTGTCACCCTCTATGTCGCGATCAACCACGGTCACTTTGATGCCACGCATGTGTAATGCATAAGCACAACACAAGCCGACCATACCCGCGCCCACCACGATTGCGGTTTGGTTAGCTTGCATAGCGGTTACTCCATGTGATTCAGGTGTTGGATATTCTCATGGTTGCCATTCAAATACACCAACCAATCTTTTACCAAATCCATTTCTTTAGGCGCCGCACTCACCCCAGCTGCAATACGCTCTTGCAATACGGCATCTACCGCGAGGCTCACTGTGGTCGAGACTAAACGCGCCATAGCGCTGCCTTTCTCGCTGCCAAAGGCATCCATTGAATAACTCTCTCGCCAAATGGTTTCACCGGTGTCTTCATCTTTGGCCAACAGTTCGACATACAAAACCACGCGATCTTGTTCGCCGTCTTTGAAGGCGTGTTGTTGCCATAACTCGTCTGACTTGGCGACTAATTGCGCTTCAATGTCGGCGTTATCACCTGAGGCGATTAAGCTAAATACATCTTCCCATGCCGATGACCAACCTCGTAAGCGCAGGGATCCGCGAACAAACGTATCCACTGTCCATTGTGGATCAAAGCCGTATTGCGCCATAAACGGCACTGAGTCCCGATTAGGGATAGCTTCAAAGGTTGGACTGTAATTTTCACTTAAAGGCATGGTGTAATCACGCACAGCTTGCCAGGGTTTAGGGCAGGTTTTCACTTGTGAGTCATCTATCCACTGGGCCGTCGTACGCAGGGCGTTAAGCACCCCTAAAGGTGACCATGAAAACTTGTATTTGAAGTCGTTTTCTTCGGCTGGCAAACCGCCACAAAAGGAGCGAAATTCGATGCGATTACTGGCGGCATAAGCGGCAGAATCTCGGTAGTCGTTGAGTAAGGCATAGGCCAACAAATGATCAATACCAGGGTCTAAACCCACTTCGTTGACTAAACATAGACCTAACTTTTGTGCTCGTTCATCTAACTCCAGCATGGCCGGCGATAAATAACTGCTCGACACAAAGTGTGCTTTTTTGCTTAACGCCAATTCAGCCGCCTGCACATGAAAGGTGCCCGGCAGCATCGACACAACAATGTCACCTTGGCTTACATGATTTTCCAACTCTTGCCAATCCAGAGTGCGGGCCTGGCAAGTGCCTTCTAAATGTTCGATAACCGCCTGAGCCTTGCTCAAAGTTCGGTTCCATAACCAAAGTTCGGTACCGTTATTAATCAACCGTTCAATGCCGGGTGCGCTGGACAACCCAGCGCCTAACCAATGTACTATTGCCACAACTACCTCTTCGCTTGTTATCGTTAATTAAATATAGGGGCTCACCACCTGTATAAATTCTTCTTCGGAAAACGGTTTGCCAACAAAGTCGTTCACACCAATGGCAAACCAAATCGCTTGATCGGTGTCTGGGTTACGCGCAGTGATAGCTATCACTGGTGTTTTTGCTTTGCTGGGATCGGCCAAGACTCTGATTTTGGTAGTGGCCTCAATGCCATCCATATGGGGCATCATGATATCCATGAGCACTAAATCATAGTCGTTGCTTTCAACCATCTCTACAGCCTGCTGACCGTCATCAGCTAAATCAATAGTATAGTCACCTATGGCTAAGAACTCACTGATAACTTCTTGGTTCAATAGGTCGTCATCGACCACAAGCACACGTTGGCTCGCACTCATCCACTACACCTCAATTTTAATCCACTTTGCGACAATACGAGCTTGTTTTTATAATTCGACTCAAGTTATCACTTCGCCCTTGGCTTGTAAATCGGCATGATAAGAAGATCGTACAAGGGGGCCACTGGCGACGTGTTTAAAACCCATAGCCTTTGCGGCCTTACCCAATTCGTCAAATTCAGCAGGTGGCACAAAGCGGTCTACTGGCAGGTGATTAAGGCTCGGCTGCAGGTACTGCCCTAGGGTTAACATGTCCACCCCATGGTCCCTTAAGTCTTGTAATACTTGAAGTACTTCTTCATTGGTTTCGCCCAAACCCAGCATCAGGCCAGACTTAGTTAACACGTCTGGACAACGCTGTTTGTATCTTTCTAACAACTGCAACGACCATGCGTAATCGGAGCCGGGCCTAATCTTCTTGTACAGGCGAGGAATCGATTCCAAATTGTGATTAAACACGTGGGGCGGCGTTTGCTGAAGAATATCTAGAGCAATGTCCATACGTCCACGAAAGTCCGGCACCAGCACTTCTACTTGGGTGACCGGGGTACGCTCATTAATAGCGGCAATACAATCGGCGAAGTGTTGTGCGCCACCGTCGCGTAAATCATCTCTATCGACCGATGTCACGACCACATACTTTAACGCCATATCGGCTACTGCAGTAGCCAACTCTTTGGGCTCGTCTACCGACAGTGGGTTAGGCCGGCCGTGGGCAACATCACAAAAAGGGCAGCGGCGAGTACAAATCTCACCCATAATCATAAAGGTCGCGGTACCTTGGCTAAAACACTCACCAAGGTTGGGGCAATTCGCTTCTTCACACACGGAGGCAAGCTTATGTTCTCTCAATTTGGCCTTAATACGGTTAACTTCCGGCGAGCTCACTACTTTAATCCGCAACCAATCCGGTTTACGGGGCATTTTTTCCGTAGGAATAACTTTAATTGGGATACGTGCTACTTTGTCTGCGCCACGTAACTTAACGCCGGCTTCAGCTTTGTAGGGTTTGGTCATAATCACTTGCCATATTGGGGTTATTTGGGACCCAAGCGTGTTGGGTATAATTAACTGTTTGGTAATGCAACTGTTCGACTAAACTCTGGCTTAACACCCGCGCCACTTGGTCTAGATTAAAACCATGAGCTGTAAAGTCTGCCAAGTCACTCATCTGCACCATATTCAGGCCAGGGTAACCACAGGGGTTAATGCGCTCAAAGGGGGCTAAATCCATGTCTACATTGAGCGCCAAACCATGGAAACTGCAGCCTTTTCGAACTCGAAGGCCCAAAGAAGCAATTTTACTGCCATGCACATAAACCCCCGGCGCTTTAGGGTCTGCCTGAGCATCAATACCAAAATTGTTTAAGCAGCCAATAAGGGCCTGTTCCAAGAGGGTAACCAAGCGCCTAACACCAATACCTAGGCGCTTTAAATCTAACAACACATACATCATTAATTGCCCGGGGCCATGGTAGGTGACCTGCCCGCCTCGGTCGGATTGCACAACAGGAATAACCCCTGCATCCAATATATGTGCTGCTTTACCCGCTTGACCTTGGGTGAACACTGGAGGGTGCTGCAACAACCACACTTCATCCATCGATGCAGCGTTACGTTGGTTGGTGAAGTCCTGCATTGCCTGCCAACTTTGCGCGTAGTCTTGGCTCTCTAACTGTCGAATAACCAGACTACTGGTAGTGCTGCAGTTTTGCTCATCAGAGAACAAGCTGCACCTTACCACTGGCCAACAAGGCTTGGTGAATTTGCTGTAAATGAGCTTCGCTTTGAGCCGTAATAGCCAAACGGATAGACTGGAAGTTGCCGTTACGGCTGTCCACTACCTGCACCTTCTTAAGGTCTAGGTCCGCCGCCAATTGCTGTACGCACTGCACCACCCAAGCCTGATAATCTGGCGTTTTACGGCCCACAATTTTCATACTATAGTTAGCACAGGGGAACTCAATTTTAGGTGCATCGGTGGTCTTATTCATCGCTAAACATTCTTGCTACACTGTCGCTGATGGACTTAACAAAACCACCTTTATCGACATCAGCACTGGCGACTAACTGGCGTTCGATAATCAACTCACCGTCCAACCTTATTTCCAAGCGACCTAAGCTTTGACCAGCCTTTACAGGGGCTTCAATGCCTTTATTAATAGTCATCTCAGCCTTGATGTATTTAGCCTGACCACGTGGAATGGTCACCGCTAGGTCGTCTTCAATCAATAGCTCTACATGATCTTCTGCACCGCCCCATACACGGGCTTGAGCCACCACTTCTTGAGCATCATATAGTTGATGTGTTTCAAAGAAACGCATGCCATAGGTGAGCAATTTCTGCGATTCTTGGGCTCTAGACTCGGTGCCCGAAGCACCCAACAAAACAGAGATTAAACGCTGACCGTCTTTCTTGGCAGAAGCCACTAAGCAATAACCCGCCGCAGAGGTGTAGCCCGTTTTGAGGCCGTCTACGGTACTGTCTCGCCACAATAACTTATTGCGATTAGGCTGGCGGATTTTGTTATAGGTGAATTCTTTTTCCGAATAGACTTTATAGTCTTCTGGGTAGTCTCGAATGATGGCGCGAGCCAAAATAGCTAAATCTCGCGCCGTAGTAGTGTGACCTTCGGCCGGAAGACCCGTGGCATTACGGAAATGAGTTTGCGTCATACCTAAACGCACGGCATGTTGATTCATCAAATCAGCAAAGGCTTCTTCACTGCCCGCTAAGTGCTCGGCAACCGCCACACTGGCATCATTACCAGACTGGATGATAATGCCGCGCATCAAGTCTTCTAACAAGACAAACTTGCCTTCCTGAATGAACATGCGTGAGCCTTTAGTGCGCCATGCTTTTTCGCTGATGCGCACCTGGTCTGTCAAACTGACATTACCCGCAGCCACTTCGTAAGCCAACATATACGCTGTCATCATTTTTGTGAGGCTGGCTGGGGGCAATGTTTGATCAGCATTTTGCTCCACAATCACCTTACCAGTGACGGCGTCAATTAGAATGTACGCACTCGCCGCTAGCTGAGGTGGTTGAGGTACTAGTGCTTGCGCTGCATAAACAGGGCTAGCCATCAACACCACCAAAGCCACACTCGCAAAAGCAGCAGCCGTAGCGGCCTGCATCTTTAGCATTAATAACCTGGCCGAAACCACAATATTCGCCATACTCAAACCACCTTAGTTCATTGGCTCAAAACAACATTGAGTGCTGCATTTGAAAAATTTAACGGTATTTTTAAAGGCCCGAATTGTAGCACATGCTGGCCCATCTCACTATTGCAAAAAAACAACCCTATTAAGGTCTAATGACTACGCCTTGTCCATGGCCTAGTTGTGCGATTTGTTGAACCAAGGCAAGTGCGCCACCATCATTGGCAAGGGGTCCGACCAACACCCGATATAAATTAGGCCTATCGCTCGCTTGCTCGACAAACACATGACTACGGCGCAACTGCTGGGTCAGGGTATTGCGCAGCAACAAGCCACCACTAATTTTGGAAACCGCGGCCACCTGCACATAATAGCCGCTCACACGGTTGCGCTGTTGGCGAATTTCCTTAACCGGTTGCGCCACTATAGTGGCGGTTTTTACGGCCACAGCTTTAGCGGGCATATAGCTATTACTATTGCGCTGCTGACGGATAGACCGCTCCATTGCGGGCGTCCACTGCGCAGGATCCAGCGCCTCGACCAATACCTCTGCAACGCCAGTTTTACGGTAATCCAGCTTACTCGCCGCGGCATAAGACAGATCAATAACGCGGTCACCATGAAACGGTCCTCGGTCATTAACGCGGACGATCACCACTTTATTATTGGCTAAATTAGTGATGCGGGCATAGGTTGGTAAGGGTAAGGATTTGTGGGCCGCGCTCATGGCGTACATGTCATAGGTTTCTCCATTGGAGGTTAAGTGTCCATGGA
The DNA here is from genome assembly GCA_029938085.1 of Oceanospirillaceae bacterium. Taxonomy (GTDB): domain Bacteria; phylum Pseudomonadota; class Gammaproteobacteria; order Pseudomonadales; family Balneatricaceae; genus Njordibacter. Next base: position 180,579 of record JAPYOS010000005.1, read on the forward strand.
ATTTTTGACCGTACCACGAGGCTAAACCGCGCTGGGTAAAACCCAAACTAGTCGCCATCACTGAATATTGCTTACCCCAAACCTCATAACGACTCTTGTTGCCACCTCGGCTACGCGGCTCAACTTTAGGCACCGCGTCGGGTGTTTTGCTCATGTCTTTATGTTGCTGCGGGCCGACGTCTTGTTTAATGGCATAACGACTTTCGGTTTTAGCTTTCGCAGCAGCCACCACCGCCGCATGGGAAGCCCCAGTGGGCTGACTACCCGTACCGGAGCAAGCAGCCAAACTCAACACCACCAACACAGCGGTGACTAAACGAAACTGATAGAGCATGAAACTAACCTTTTGAATGGGTGGTTAAGGGGCAACAATAGCTTGGGCAATGTCCATCACAGCTCGACTATACCAAAGCGAGTGATTATAGCGAGTTATGGCGTAAAAGTTAGCGCCTCCCAGCAGATATTCGTCTTCACCTGCGGTTGAAAAGGCATACAAATTAAACCTTTGCTGTGGCCACTGCATGGCAGCGTTAGATAAGGATAAACCCCTGCGCTGCCATTCCTCAAGTGCCAGCCCTTTATTGTTGGCCTTTGCGCTTACCCAGTGGGTCTTTACTGCGTCCGTGTTAACAGTCAGCAACCAAGGCGCACCCACTTGCCATCGGTGGCGAGACAAATAGTTAGCAATACTGGCGATGTTATCGGCCTTACTGTGAAACAAATCTATGCGCTGGTCGCCATCACCATCAACCGCAAAATCTCGATAACTGGTGGGGATAAACTGCCCCATACCCACTGCACCTGCCGACGAGCCCTTAACCTTGATCGGATCTAAGCCTTGGCTATAACAAAGGCGAAAGAACTCTGCCAACTGACGCTGAAAAAAAGCGCTGCGACGCTGGTAATCAAACGCCAGAGTGGCCAACACACGCAGGGTTAAATGCTGCCCCATATTAGCACCGTAGTTACTTTCAATACCGGCAATGGCCGCAATAATGGCGCCATCAACACCCGTTGTTTGGGTGACCCGATCAAGCTGTGCAGAATTTTCCACAACGAATTGTTTGCCCCGTTTGATACGCGAGTCGCTCACCATACGCTTGCCGTATTGGCTCCAAACCCACTTTTTTTCCGGGGCGTTCCTTATGATGGGGATAATGCTAGGCTTGGCCTTAGTTTGAGCCAAAAAAGCGGCCACCTCAGATTTTTCATAACCCAGATCGCTGTTTTCAGCAAGCCACGTTGATACTTCGATGCGATTGTCAAAACCCGCCCACACTGGAGCCACTACAACCAAGCCACAGACCAACACCAACCACCAATTCCTTGTTATTTTCACGTCCTTCTCCTGAGCCTAATTTGGCGCTCTTGGTTGAGAGCGTCGGCAAGCCAATTAGTTCCTTGTGTATGACTAGGCGTATGTTACCACGCTAAAAACTATCAATTATGAAAGATGGAATCGATTTTCTTATAAACTGATCAGATTTTTTTATCAGTAAGCGCAATAGATTTCATTAGACAGCGGTGCGTTAGGGCTGCAAAATAGCCCTCATCTAATTCCATAGTGAAGCCACAATGACCATTACACCCTATCAGTTGCGCCAAAAAATTCGCAACGGCAACATGACTACCAATACATCGGGCTTATGTTCGGGTTTTGTACAAGGCAATCTGTGTATTTTACCGCAAGACTACGCCAACGATTTTCTAAGATTTTGTCACCTCAACCCCAAGCCCTGCCCCATTATTGGCATGTCGGAGTCCCCGGGGGACTTCCGCCTGAAAAGTTTAGGCCAAGATATCGATTTACGCACAGACATTCCTCAATACAAGCTGTTTGAAAATGGCCAAAACGTAGCTCAGGTCAATAACATTGAGCAGTTCTGGCGCGACGACTTGGTCGCTTTTGTCTTAGGCTGCTCATTTTCCTTTGAAGAAGCGCTACTGGCAGATGGTTTAGATGTACGTAATTTAAGCGAGCGCGTAAACGTCCCTATGTACCGCACCAATATTGCCTGCCAACCCGCCGGTCCATTTGCTGGCAACATGGTGGTGAGCATGCGGCCCTACAAACCGGCAGATGCCATTAGAGCGGTACAAATCTGCAGCCGATTCCCTTCTGTTCACGGCGCGCCCATCCACTTTGGCGACCCAGCTGCCATTGGCATCAATGACATTGCTACCCCTGACTTTGGTGACTCGGTCACCATTAACGCAGGCGAAGTGCCCGTATTCTGGGCATGTGGTGTCACTCCTCAAGTCGCCGTTGAGCAAGCTAAACCAGACTTTTGCATTACCCATGCGCCAGGCTGTATGTTGGTCACTGACCTAAACAACAGCAAACTGTCTATTTTATAAACGAGGTTAATGCCATGTTACTCAACTGCGATTTAGGCGAAAGCTACGGCTCCTGGACCATGGGCCAAGATGCCAAAGCCATGGCCAATATTGATCAAGCCAACATTGCTTGCGGCTTTCACGCCGGTGACCCATTAGTAATGCAAAAAACCTTAACTTTAGCTCAACAACACAAGGTGATGATTGGTGCCCATCCGGCCTATCCCGACTTAGTCGGTTTTGGTCGCCGCTCCATGAATTGTTCCAGTGACGAAATTATGGCGTTTATGCAGTACCAAATCGCCGCCATGGATGGCATGGCCAGGTGCCAAGGTTTACAGCTGGCTTACGTAAAACCCCACGGCGCTCTGTACAACGACATGATGACGAAGCTGGAGGTGCGCCAAGCGGTAATGCAGGCGATGAGCACATACAACCAAAGCCATGGCCGCAGCCTTAAACTCATGTTGCAAGCCACTACCTTGGCCGCAACCCATGAACAAGAAGCACAAGCACTGTCGCTAGAATTGTACTTCGAGGCCTTTGCAGACCGCCGCTACGAAGATGACGGCCGCCTCATGGCGCGTAGTAAAAGTGGTGCTGTACTTAGCCATGACGCCATGATGGTACAAGTTGCTCAGTTGTTAGATTCTGGCATCATTACCAGCGCTAATGGGGCGCAATTAGACCTTAAAGTCGACAGCCTTTGCGTGCACGGTGACAACGATGCCGGCATTGCGGCCATTGCCGATATACGCCAGTTAATTCAACAAAACAACACGGCAGGTTAGTGTACATGAGTCGCGTAGACAGCATTGAAATAGCCAGTGAAAACAGCTACATCATTTATTTTTGCGAACCCAATAGCACCGTTATTAGTGCTACGGTTAGCGCTAAAATAGCCGCGACTACAGCCCAGATTAAACATCAGCTAGGCCACCACCTGCTAGACCTAGTACCGTCTTACGCATCACTACTGGTAATTTTTAACAGCGCCAGCTGCGATCACTTATGGGTCAAACAGCAGTTGCGTAGCGCCTTATCAAGGCCATTAGCAGGCCAACAAAAAACCAGCAAACTAGTGAAGCTGCCGGTGTTTTATAGTACCGAATATGGCCCTGAGCTGAGTCTGCTAGCCGCCAACGCGAAGCTGAGTGTGGAGCAAACCATCGACTTGCATTGTGCTACCGAGTACCGTGTTTACGCCATTGGTTTTGCGCCCGGATTTGCCTACTTAGGTGAGGTCGACGAACGCTTAGCAGCGCCAAGGTTAGCCACCCCTCGACTCAAAGTTCCGACCGGCGCAGTGGCTATTGCCGACCGCCAGACCGCCGTTTATCCAGCCCCATCACCAGGCGGTTGGAACCTCATTGGCCTCTGCCCCACGCCCATGTTTAACCCACAACAAGTGCCGCACATGCCGGTCAATGTAGGTGACCGCATTCAGTTTTACCCTATAGATCAAGCAGAGTACGTGACTTTAGGGGGCCAATTACATGAGTTTTAAGGTCCTTCAACCCGGCCTCTTGAGTTTACTTCAAGATTTAGGCCGCTTTGGCCAACACGAAATTGGTTTAACCAGCAGCGGGCCACTAGACGGCGAAGCCTTTGCTTGGGCCAACCGCATTCTAAATAACGCCGCCAACGCCTGTGCCATTGAAGTCAGTTTTGGTGGTTTACAACTACAAGCTCAAACCGACAGTTATATTTGTATTACTGGCGCGGCCTTGGACTTCAGCATCAACGGGGTTAACAAACCACTTTGGCACAGCCACAAAGTGGTCGCGGGTGATCAAGTAAAGCTGGGATATTCCAGCCAAGGCTGTCGCACCTATGTAGCCGTGGCTGGTGGTTTTAACATTGAACAAAGCTTTGGCAGTTGCGCAACCGTTATGCGAGAAAAAATAGGTGGTTTAAATGGCCTCAAACTGGCAGCCAACGACCTACTCCCCTGTGCCACTGTACAGCATCATGACCGACTAAGCTTGGCCCCTCAGCACCAACCCGTATATGCTGAATCCGCCAATTTACGCTTAGTGTTGGGTTACCAACACAACCTGTTTGACGCCGCCACTAAAGCCCGCTTACAGCACAGTCAATATAAAGTGACCGACCGTAGTGACCGTATGGGCATGCGTTTGCAAGGGCCGTCGATCGCCTGCCCCAGCCAACAGATGTTGTCGGAAGGCATTGCCCTGGGTGCGGTTCAAGTGCCGGCTGACGGCCAACCCATAGTCTTGCTAAATGATCGACAAACCATTGGTGGCTACCCTAAATTAGGCTCGGTAATAGCCCGCGACACATCATGTTTAGCGCAACTAAGACCGGGCAATACCATCACCTTTGAAATTATCGACCTGTACCAAGCGCACACCATCAATACCTTGGCACAACTCAAGTTTGATGCCACTCCCCTGCTTCACACTAAGGATTAGTTATGCTTAACGACCAACACCTGAGCCAACAAATTGAAGATGCCTTAGTGGCTCGTAATCCCCGTGGTATGGCCCAAGTTCAGCCTGCCTTAGACGTGGGTTACTGTTTGCGGGCTGCACAAATTCTGCAGGCCTGCCTCAGCGATAAAACTGACACCTCTGCCACCATACTTATTGGCACTGGTTTTCCCGTTGTAGGCACCTTTGAAACCGATGGTCCGGTAGGTAGCATCGCGCTTTATGAGGCCTTAGAAAGCCTAGGCGCCAACCCCATCATTGTCTGTGGCCAACCTTTAGTAGGCGCCCTGTCGACCCGTTACCGTACCCATGAAATTAGTGTGGGTGACAACCAGAATAATAAGGCCGATACTTTGGCTGCGTTAGCCCAACTTAAGCCCCAAGCAATTGTCTCTATTGAGCGTCCCGGACAGGCCGCCGATGGAGGTTATTATAATATGCGTGGCGAAAGCATCAGCGCACGCACCGCCTGTTTTGACGGCTTTATGGATTGGTCTCAATGCCCGACTATTGCGGTGGGCGATGGCGGCAACGAAATTGGTATGGGCAAGGTCAACCATGCCTTAAAATCACTTAATATTGTGCCCGCCATGACCTCTGCCGACGAACTAATTGTCGCCGATGTGTCTAACTGGGGAGCCTATGGCCTAATTGCGTTTTTAGGGCTCTGGCGGGGCCAAGATTTATTAGCTAAAATCGATCCTTTAGCGATATTGCAGTATTTGTCTGACTTAGGCAGTGTTGACGGCGTCACTCGTGAGAACCAGCTAACCGAAGATGGTTTGCCGGTGAGTGAAGGCTTAGACCTGATCCATCAGTTACGCAATATCACCGGCTTTACCGGCTCGGCATAGCAAGAGGAATATAACGTGCGCCTTCGCAATCTAAATAGCTTTATTAAAGTCGCTACCCTAGGCAGTTTCCATGGTGCCGCAGCACAGTTACATGCATCACAACCGGCTATTTCGGCCCGTATTGCAACCTTAGAAGAAGAGTTAGGTGTAAAGCTATTTAAACGGGATCAAAGTGGCACCAAACTCACCGCTCGTGGCATGCAACTACTGCCCTTTGCCGAACGATTGGTGGCCATTAGCAACGAGATGAAAGCTCAATTACAAGACGAATCACCACAGCAGGGTGTATTTCGTATTGGCATTGCCGATACTGTGGCCCACCTATGGCTTAGGGATTTACTTAAAGTCTGGCGTGAACAGCACCCGTTAATTCAGTTTGAGCTCACCATCGACCTTTCTTTGGCACTCTATAAACAACTCGAAGATCATCAGTTAGACCTTGCCTTGATGGTGTATACGGGCCAAGCCAGCACGGTTAAAACCCAGCCCCTGAGTGCCTACCCACAGACCTGGGTGGGTAGCCCAATGTTGATGAAAACCAAGTCATATTTAAACTTAGAGGCGCTGAGTCGCTGGCCTATTTTGAGCTTTCCTAGCGCCACCGGCCCTGGCAAACACTTACAAGAGCTGTTTAGCCAAGTATTAGAAAAACCCAAGTTTCATACCAGTAATTCGGTGTCTGGATTATTAGCTATGGCCGAGCAAGGTGCTGGTATTGCTTTGTTACCCGAACCGATCGTTGCCGACGCCCTTAAAGCCGGCCGGCTGATCTCGTTTAAGGTTGATCCCGCGCCACCGAAACTCAAATTTTGCTGTGGCTGGCGCCAAGATGAAGACCGATTATTACCCCAGTTGTTAGCCGACAGTGCGAGCCAACTGGTCAACCAAACCCCACACACACAAAATACGTAGCGTGGCATAAAGAGACTTATCCTATGAGCATTGTTTATCTAAATGGCAATTACATGCCAATTGAGCAAGCCAGCATTTCACCCCTAGACCGTGGTTTTTTATTTGGCGACGGCATCTATGAAGTGATCCCCGCCTATGGTGGAAAAATGGTTGGTTTTGGACCTCATATCGACCGTATGATCGAAGGACTTGCAGCCTTAGAAATTGAACTGAATTGGAGCCATGATGAGTGGCGCCAAGTTTGTGAACAACTCATAGAGCGTAATCCAGCGCCGCAGATTGGTTTGTATTTGCATGTAACTCGTGGCGCAGACACCAAGCGTCACCACCCTTACCCTAAAGGTGTCGCGCCGACGGTATTTGCGATGCCTACGGAAATTCCTGCAGCGCCTATTCCAGAACGCGATAAAGTACACGCTTATAAAGTCACCAGTATGCAAGATCAACGCTGGCAGCGATGTAATATTAAATCCATCTCTTTGCTCGGCAATGTGATGCATTACCAACAAGGTTACAGCCAAGGTAGCGGCGAAGTTTTATTGTTTAATGGCAATGACGAACTTACCGAATGTGGTGCATGTAATGCCTACATCGTAAAAAATGGCAGCGTTATTACCCCAGCCTTAGATCACCAAATTTTACCCGGTATTACCCGTCTCATTGCTCTAGGCGTGTTACGTGCAGACGGTAGCATTCCGGTAGAAGAGCGCGCTATTACCAAACAGGAAGTATTTGACGCCGACGAAATTTGGATTTCGAGCTCAAGCAAAGAAATTGCGCCCGTGATTGAACTGGACGGCCAGCCCGTAGGCGACGGTAATCCCGGCGTCATATGGGAACAAGCGGCTAAGTTATACAGTGCCGGTAAATTTAACTACTAACGAGACGTTTCCATGGCCCGCCCTAGTTACATGGTGGTTGACCTCGCGGCATTGATAGACAATTATCAATGGGCGTGTCAGCTCGCACCTCAATCTAATACCATGGCCGTAGTCAAAGCCAATGCCTATGGCCATGGTGCTGTGGCATGCGCCAAAGCACTGCAACCTTTCGCGCCCGCATTTGGCGTGGCTTGCATTGAAGAAGCCATACAATTGCGTGAAGCAGGCATTACCAAACCTATCCTCTTATTAGAGGGTACCTTTAGCGCCGATGAAGTGAGTATTGCTGCAGCCCATGAGTTTTGGCTCATGGTAGAAGATCCGGTGCAAGTAGAAGCCATCGTCAAGGCTACGGTCAGCACACCGCTGAAGGTTTGGCTAAAAATAGACAGTGGCATGCACCGCTTGGGGCTTAACCCAACCCGAGTAAGGGGCTTCTATGAGCAGTTGCTTGCCAGTAAAAACGTGTCGCCAGACATGGTATTTGCCACTCACTTCGCCAGCTCTGATGAAACCGCCAACCCATTCACACTGGTTCAAGTTGAGCGTTTTACAGCCACTGCCAAACACTTTAAGCAGCCGGTAAGTTTAGCCAATTCGGCAGCTATCATGGCCTGGCCAGAAGCTCATGGCGATTGGAATAGAGCCGGCTTTATGCTGTATGGCAACTCCCCCCTTGACGCTGAACATGCATCTAGCATTGGTTTAAAGCCGGTAATGCAAGTTCGCTCGGCTATTATATCGCTGCGCCATGTCGACACCGGAGCGACCGTAGGTTATGCCCAACAATGGCGTGCCCCTCGGCCTTCGGTCATCGCCACTGTCGCCATAGGCTATGGCGATGGGTACCCACGCAGTGCGGCCTCCGGAACACCCGTAGTAGTTAAGGGCCAACGGGCTAGTATTGTGGGACGCGTATCCATGGATATGATCACCATCGATGTGACCGACCTGACCGGCGTTGAGGTGGGTGACCAAGTGTGCTTATGGGGCAAAGGTTTGAGTATTAACGAAGTGGCGCACCATGCCGGTACCATCGGCTACGAGCTGATGACTCGCATGACGCAAAGGCTGCCCATTCAATACACTCAGTAAGCCGGCCCGCGGTTTAGGTGCGTTGAGGCCTGCGGGCATGGATAGACATCAACAACCCTAAACTGGCCATCAAAGTGACCGCCGAGGTACCACCGTAACTCACCAGTGGCAAAGGCACGCCCACCACCGGCAACACGCCACTCACCATACCAATATTAACCACCACATAAACAAAAAAGGTGAGGGTTAAGCTGGCTGCCAGCATTCGATCAAAGGGATGAGCGGCTTGGCCTGCGATCATAAGACCTCTGATTAACACCAAAAAGTACAACGATAACAAAGCGCACACGCCCACCAAACCAAACTCTTCGGCGAGCACAGCAACAATGAAGTCGGTGTGGGTTTCGGGCAAAAAATCCAAGTGAGATTGAGTGCCTTGCAACCAGCCTTTACCATTTACACCGCCAGAACCAATGGCAATTTTAGATTGTATAATGTTCCAGCCGGCACCCAACGGGTCACTTTCTGGGTCCAAAAAAGTAATCACGCGTTGTTGTTGGTATGGCCTCATACCGATCCATAACAATGGTAATGCCGCGGCACCCAACACCATTGCCGCCACTACATAACGCCACAATAAACCGGCGAAAAAGATAACAAAGATACCTGAACAACCAATTAATAAGGACGTACCTAAATCTGGCTGCTTGGCAATTAACAATACCGGCATGGCCACCAACACCATCGACACCAAAACATGAGTTAAATGGGGCGGCCTTGGCCGACTGGCCAAATACCAAGCGATCGTTAAAGGCACCACCAATTTCATAATTTCGGACGGCTGAAACCTAGGTAGGCCGGGTATCGATAGCCAGCGTTGAGCGCCCTTAGCGCCCACACCAAACAACAGCACGGCCACCAGCAATAACACACCACCCACATAGAGCAATGGCATCCAGCGCTGCACCAGACGCAAGTTAATTTGAGTAATAATGACCATACCCAACAGCGCTACGCCGTATCGAATAAGCTGTTTTTGTACCGCAGCTTCACTGGCTCCCGAACCTGAATAGAGGACGATGAGGCCAAATGACATAATCGCCAACAACAAGATCAACAACCATGGGTCTAGCTTTAACCTAACCCAAACCCCGGGCCCTTGCCGCAAGTGTTTTCTGGCCTCCGGCGCCAGCCTTTGGAAATCAGCCATCGTCCTTCACTCCAGTGGGGGGGGTGCTATCTAAACTCAACATACGGGCATCAAACATTTTTCGAGCTAAGGGTGCCGCAGCAGAACTACCGCCACCGCCATTTTCAATAATTACCGCAATGGCTATCACCGGGTCTTTGGCTGGAGCCCAGCCGATATAGAGGCCATGGTCACGAAAACGCTCGGCAATTTTAGCAGCATCATAGGTGTCGTCTTGCTTAATGCCTAACACCTGTGCAGTACCGGTTTTACCTGCCATCTTATAACTGCTGTTAGCCCCGCTTCGCCGACCCGTGCCCTTTTTACCATGCATTACATCCACCATTGCCGCGTGTACTTTGTTCCAATCGCTAGGGCGGTTGAGTGACACGTTAGCCGGCTGGACTGGGTCTTTACGACCTAGGTCGCTAACCTTATTTACAGCTTCGCCATCAATGGCTTTGATCATACGAATTTGATGCCACTCACCCTTGTTGGCCAATACCATGGCCATGGTTGCCAACTGTGTGGGTGTGGCAGACAAAAACCCCTGGCCGATGCCCATATTCAACGAGTCTCCTGGAAACCAAGACGCATTACGATTAATTCGTTTCCACTGTTTAGTGGGCAACACCGCTTTGGTGGCTTCGGGCTGATCAGCAATAGTCACCTGACCGAGGCCAAATTTGGCCAAGTAATTGGCCATGGGCTCGTTACCCATGATATGGGAAATAGTGTAATAGTAAGTATCCACCGACTCAACGATAGACTTATGCATATCAACTCGGCCGTGACCGCCTTCTTTCCAGTCTCGATACAGGCGCCCACCTTCGGTAAGCTGATAGAAACCTGGGTCCCAAATGGAGTAGTTGCGAGCAATGATGCCGGTATCAATGCCGGCTAAAGAAATGACCGGCTTTACCGTGGATGCCGGTGGGTAACGACCCCGCAGGGCACGGTTGAAGAGGGGTAAATCATCAGATTCGCGTAAGGCTTGGTAGTTAGCACGACTGATACCCGTAACAAATTGATTAGCGCCATAACTAGGGGCACTGGCCATCGCCAAGACACCGCCGGTATTTGGGTCAATCGCCACAATAGCACCGCGTTTTCCCTTCAATAACTGTGCCGCTTGCTGCTGCAACTGCGCATCTAAGAATAAGGTGAGGTCTCTACCGGGCACCGGCTCCAATCGATTTAACACCTGTAACACGCGCCCACGGGCATTGGTTTCTACGGTTTGGTGGCCTACGGTGCCATGCAACTCAGATTCGTAGAAGCGCTCCAAACCTAGCTTACCCACATGATGGGTGGCACTGTAATTGGTGGCGTCTAATTTGGCGAGCTCGCGATCGTTAATACGGCCGACATAGCCTAAAGCGTGCACAAAACCATCGTCCAGTGGGTAATAGCGCACCAATTCTGGGACGATACGAACGCCCGGGAAACGGTGTTGGTTGACGGTGATTTGTGCAATTTCAGTTTCATTAAGCTGAAACTTTAAAGCCACAGGGCTATAGGGTCTACGGGGCTGATTCATGCGCCGTTTAAAACGCTTGATGTCATCCGCATCAACGCTCACCACTTGTGCCAAATCGGCTAGTGCTGCATCTACACCTTTACGACCACCGGGCAAGCGCTCCGGCACCAAGGTGAGGTTATGGCTAGCACGGTTGCCAGCTAACAACTGACCTTTGGTGTCGTAAATTAAACCCCGTGTAGGGGCCACCGCTTGTAGCTGCTGACGGTTGTCGTCTGACTCGGTTACATAGTGATCATATTGCCAAATTTGCAAATAGACCAACCGCGCCACCAACCCAGAAAACACCAATACAATCAATAAAAGGGCCAGCCACAAACGACTATTGAACTGATCAAGCTCTTTGCGCTGGGTGTCCATTTTTGACCAAGGCATAAGCGAGACTACTACTTGTGGTAAGGATGATTGTTGAGCAAACTCCAGGCACGGTAGATTTGCTCGGCGAGTAACACTCGCACCAAGGGATGAGGCAATGTGAGGGGCGACAACGACCAACGCTGATCAGCGCGAGCCACGCAGTCTTTAGCCAGGCCATCTGGGCCACCAACCAACAAGGTGACGTTACAACCTAACATACGCCAAGCGCCACATTGTTTAGCCAGCTCTTGCGTACTCCAAGGCTTACCCAATACGTCTAACGCGATAACGTGGTCTTGAGCAGGAATGGCAGCCAACATTTGTTCGCCTTCTTTAGCAATGGCACGGTTTAAGTCCGCGCCTTTGCCACGGAAACCAAGGCTCAGTTCCTGCAATTGAAGTTGCATGTCGTTGGGCATCCGTCGAGCGTACTCTTGGTAGCCTTCGGTAACCCAACTGGGCATCTTAGTGCCCACAGCAAGCAACTTAATTTTCATCTAAGGGCGCGACTCAACCACACTCGACAGCTCTTGTTTTAGCGCTGGGTTCCACAAACGTTCGAGGTCGTAGAAGTCGCGGGCTTCAGCTTGCATAACGTGTACAACAACGTCACCCAGGTCAGAAAGTACCCAGTCACCGCTCATTTCGCCTTCAATGCCCAACGGCACAACACCATTTTGCTTGGCTTGAAATGACACTTCGTCAGCCAATGACTTCACATGGCGGTTTGAGGTGCCAGTGGCAATCACCATATAGTCGGTTACATTAGATAAGCCACGTACGTCAAGCTGCACGATGTCTTTACCTTTCATATCTTCTAAGGCGCTAGTAATCAGTTTTAATAAGTCTTCAATGGGCATAGCCATAATTTGTATTCCAATACTTCCAATAATAATTCAATTAATTGCCAACGGTTATATACCGTAAAGGCGTTCGTCTGCAATGTATTGTGCCACTGCAGGCGCTAAATTTAATGCACTAGGCTGTTGCCCCGTACACAGTTGTTGCCGTAACTGGGTTGCAGATACGGCATATTGCCCTAATTTCAGGTGAGCCACCTGTCCAAGTGGAGATGCCAATAACTGTTTGGCCTCTGCCACTTGATGAGCTGCATACCAAGTAAGCAGCTGGGTATTAGTCGGCCACTTTGCTTGCGGCCGAGAGAGCACTAACAAATGCCCGTACTCTAATAATTCTTGCCAGCGGTACCAGTACAAAAGGCCGGCAAAGGCATCTACGCCCAAACACCAAATCAGCGGTTGTTCGGGGCCTATTTCGGCCCTCACCTCAGCCATAGTCAACAGACTATAGCTTGGACCTTGGCGATGTAACTCTCTTTCATCCACGGCCAACTGCTCATATTCAGAAGTGGCTAATGCCAACATCTGTGACCGTTGTTGTGCATTAGCCTGAGGTTCAAGGCGGTGCACTGGCTGGCTGTTGGGCAATAAATGCACCATTTGCGCTGGCGTCGCCTGCCCGCTCAAATACTGGCTCAGCTCAAGGGCCGAATTCACATGACCTTGGTGCACCGGGTCAAAGGTGCCGCCAAACAGCACCTTGGCACTGCATTTAGGTTCTGATATGACCGTCACCAAATACGACGTACTTTTGCGAGGTCAAACCCTGTAAACCGACTGGGCCACGGGCATGGATTTTGTCTGTAGAGATGCCAATTTCAGCCCCTAAGCCATATTCAAAGCCATCGGCAAAGGCGGTAGAGGCATTGATCATCACCGAGCTCGAATCGACTTGGGCCATAAACAAGCGCGCCTTGGTAAAGTTTTCACTCACAATAGAATCGGTATGGTGCGAACCATAACGATTAATATGCTCTATTGCCTCTTGCATGTCTGCCACCACTTTCACAGACAACACGGGAGCCAAATATTCTGTACTCCAATCTTCTTGGCTCGCACTGATCTTTTTGCCTTGATAACTACTAATCATGCCCATTGATTGTTCACACAGGCGTAGCTCTATATCAAATTCTTGATAGGCCTGCGCCAACTGCGGCAATATTTCTTGCGCCCTTGAAGCCGCGATCAACAACGACTCCATCGCATTACACACACCGTAACGGCGGGTTTTGGCATTAATGGCAATATTGATGGCTTTGCTGGCGTCAGCATCATCGTCTATATACACGTGGCAATTGCCGTCCAAGTGTTTAATCACTGGAATACGTGCCTCGGCGCTCACGCGGGCAATTAAACTCTTGCCGCCACGGGGTACGATCACGTCCACGTATTCGGTCATGGTGATTAGTTCACCTACGGCGGCACGATCGGTGGTGTCCACCACCTGCACACAAGCGGCTGGCAAACCGGCCGTTACCAAACCTTGGGCCACGCAGGCGGCAATGGCTTGATTTGAATACTTGGCTTCTGAGCCGCCACGCAAAATGGCAGCGTTGCCAGATTTAATACATAAACTGGCGGCATCCACGGTAACGTTGGGGCGGGATTCGTAAATAATACCTACCACACCTAATGGCACGCGCATTTTACCCAATTGGATACCCGATGGCCGATAACTCATGTCAGTTATCTCGCCCACGGGGTCGGCTAACTCCGCCACCTGACGCAGGCCCAACATCATAGCGTCGATGCCAGCATCGGTCACACGTAAGCGATCTAGCATGGCGTCGTCTAAGCCATTAGCCTGGCCGGCCTGTAAGTCCTTGTGATTGGCGCTTTTAAGACTCTCTCGGGCCTCATTAAGCGCATCTGCCATGGCCAATAAAGCGTTATTTTTGGTCATGGTCGGCGCAGCCGCAAGCACCGATGATGTGGCTTTAGCTCGGGTACCTAACTGCTGCATGTAATCCGCGACAGACATGACATTTTCTCGTGTTAACTGTGAATAATTATAGCGCGCATATTATAGCGCGATTTGAAGGCAAATAGAGAAAAAAGTTACACCCCCCAAGCGGGCACTAACGACTGCGGCAAACCGATTTGAGATAGAATTCGAGCCACCACAAAATCGACCATATCTTCGACACTTTGAGGGCGGTTATAAAACCCCGGGCTAGCCGGAATCACCACCGCCCCCATACGTGTCAATTTGAGCATGTGCTCGAGATGAATTTCTGAGTAAGGTGCTTCTCGCGGTACTAAAATAAGCTTGCGGCGCTCTTTTAAATGCACGTCTGCGGCCCGCTCAATGAGGTTATTGCTGGCGCCACAGGCAATGGCCGATAAACTACCCGTACTGCACGGACACACCACCATCACATCACCACCACCCGAACCCGACGCCACGGGCGCCATCCATTGCTGCTTAGCAAATACTTTTAACTGCTCAGACTCAGCCCCATACAAATCGCTAAAAAAGGCTTGCATAGCCGCCGTAGCGGCCGGCACCTTAAGGTCGGTTTCTGTAGCCAACACCACCTGCGCCGCAGCCGAAACCAGCAACGACACCTGACAGCCAGCCCCTAGCAAGCATTCGAGCAAGCGCAAACCGTATTGCGCACCCGACGCACCCGTAATGGCGAGGGTTATTTTGAGATTATCGGGGCTCGACAAGGACACTGACGTCATACGTGATTTCACTAATAATTATTTAGCGCTTATTGTAACAGCTTATTTAAACCATCGGCACAAGCCAGTTCACTCGCCCCTTCAGCACCCAAAAAACCCACAAAAGAGCACGACTTACGACTTAAGCCGCAAGACTTTTTGCCGCAAGTGACATATAATTATGCACACATTTTAGCCCTGCAAATGGACACCCCTTAAAATCTCATGTTGAGCCTCAACCAAGCCCTTGAGCAAGCCCAAGTTGACCCACAACTTGTGTCCCTAATCGACTCCATCACCACCACTTGTAAAAACATTGCCGAACGCCTACGTGGCGGCGCTTTAAGCGGCCTTTATGGGTCTGCCGAACAAGAAAATGTGCAGGGTGAAGTGCAGAAAAAACTAGACGTTATTTCCAACGACTTACTCAAACAAGTATTGCTGGCTAATCGCAGCGTTGCAGGCATCGCTTCCGAGGAAGAAGACGACGTCATTGCGGGCAACCCCGAGGGCGATTACTTAGTTACATTTGACCCATTGGATGGCAGCTCCAACATCGACATTAACGTCACTGTGGGCACTATTTTTTCTGTCTTAGCCGCGCCTAACGATGGTCTTGAAATCACCACTAACACTTTCTTACAAGCAGGCCGCAAACAAATCGCAGCCGGTTACGTGCTCTACGGCCCATCCGTCATTTTAGCCTTAACCACAGGCCATGGCGTTGCCATGTATAATTTAGGTGCTGATGGCGATTTTCATCAGACCCACGACCAAATTCAAGTACCTGAAAGCACTCAAGAATTTGCCATTAACATGTCCAATCAACGCTTTTGGCAAGCGCCAATGCAAGGTTATGTTAACGACTTGCTGCTAGGCGAAGAAGGCCCCATTGGCAAGCGCTTCAACATGCGCTGGATTGCCTCAATGGTGGCAGAAGTACATCGCATCCTCACCCGTGGCGGTGTATTTATGTACCCCTACGACAGCCGCGACCCAAGCAAGGCCGGCAAGCTGCGCCTCATGTATGAAGGCAACCCCATGAGCTTTTTAATTGAGCAGGCCGGTGGCGCTGCCAGCAACACAGAAATCCCGATTATGGACATAGAGCCCAACCACATTCACCAGCGTGTACCGGTGATATTGGGGTCTAAGCAAGAAGTTGAGCGGGTTAACCGCTACCATAACGCATCACTTTAGATATTAACCTTTATTAGGATCCAATTAGATCATGAGCTATCAATCCATCCCCGCTGGCAAAGATTTGCCTAACGATATTTATGTTGTTATCGAAATTCCTGCCAACAGCAGCCCGGTAAAGTACGAAATCGACAAAGACGCAGACGCCTTATTTGTTGATCGCTTCATGGCATCACCCATGTTTTACCCAGCCAACTACGGCTACATCAACAACACGCTTGCAGATGACGGCGACGCCTTAGACGTATTGGTTGTAACCCCTTACCCAGTAGTGCCTGGTAGCGTAATTCGCTGTCGCCCTGTTGGCGTTTTGAACATGACTGATGAAGCCGGCGAAGATGCCAAGCTATTGGCAGTGCCACATGAAAAGCTGACTCAAGCCTACAACGATGTACAAGACATTGCAGACTTACCTGATTTGCTACTTAATCAAATCAAAGAGTTCTTTGAAAACTACAAGAACCTAGAAAAAGGCAAGTGGGTTAAGGTAGAAAGCTGGGAAGGCGCCGAGTCTGCCAAGGCTAAAATCCAAGTGGCAGCAGCTGCTTACAAAGGCTAATACGCCTTTGTAGTATGGATTGCCACGTCGCTTTGCTCCTCGCAATGAGCTTATTATTGCGAACGCAACGCGGCAATCCATTGCGTTACCCCTGCGTTAACAAACCACGCAAATCAATAATGGCCGCATTGGCTCTAGAAATATAAGACGCCATCACCAACGAGTGATTCGCCACCAACCCAAACCCCGAACCATTCATAATCATCGGACTCCACACCGATTCCTGCGTAGCTTCTAGCTCGCGAATAATTTGTCGCAAACTCACTAGCGCATTTTTCTTTTCCAATACTGGCGCAAAATCCACCTCTACGGCACGCAACAACTGAACCAAAGCCCAACTTGCGCCACGAGCCTCGTAAAACACATCATCAATTTCTGACCAAGGTGTCTTAATTTCCCTTTCTGCGGCGTTATTGGTAGATTGCGTGGCCGCACTATCGCCAGCTAAATCGGTATTGAGCCGCTTCTGGCCCACGCTCGCACTCAAGCGCTGTGACAAACTGCCTAAACGTGTTTCAACATCGCCCAACCAGCGGGTTAAGTTATCGGCCCTTGCATAAAATTGAGCTTCACCTTGCTGTCGATCAGCCAACCGCTGCAAATAACGGGTGAGGGCTTGCTTGCCGGTTTTATACTCACCTTCGGTAGAGGGCAAAAGCCAACTATCACTGTCAAAGTTAAACTGCGGTTCAGCAACAGCCAAATCAGCGTCTTCGGTAGATTGGGATTGCGAGCGACTAAAGTCTTTACGCATAGCGCGAGACATGTCTCGAATCTGAATAAGGACACCAAACTCCCAGTTAGGGATATTATCCATAAATACGCCGGGCAAAATCATGTCATTGGTTAAATAGCCGCCCGGCTTATCGGTTAAGGTGGTGGCTAAATGCAACAACGTTTGGGTGGTTGCGGCACCTGTGACCGTACCCTTGGTGGGTGGGTTTGCCAAATCTGGCTCACTGTTCCAGTAGAAACCCAGCACCAATGCCACCAATAGGTAGATCACCAACACTACAGCTAAACCCCGCAACAGCCAGTGGCTGCCATCAAAGTAGTCTTCTTTTATGTTTCTAAATCCTTGTTTAAACTGCAGCATCGTTGGTCCTTTATGTCAAAATGCGGTGTTGATACGATATATGGTGCTAATGATCATAAACTTCAAGCTCATCCACGCGCGCAACATAGTTAACCTCTATACGAGCCGGTGCACCACGCTTTATATTAGCTCTAATACGCAACTCTGGGTCTGCACTGTTCATGGTTTGATAAAGCCACCGTGCTTGGGAGTCTTTAGGTGCAACTATTAGCATAGTCGCTTTAAGGGATTGTGCTTTCAACGCCAACCGCATCAACCAGGCAATCGTAGCCTCGTCTTGTTGCTGTAGTTGTGCTGATGTCAGGGCCAAAATCTGAGTGCGTAATGCTGGCTTTTGTGTCTCCGGCATGCTCTCCATGGCGGCTTTAGGTTTCGGCTGACGAGCAGCAATCAACTTGAGCATGGCAGGCCCTTCTGCATGAGCTGGCAAGACCCCTAGCGCCCGCGTCAAATACACCTGCGCCTGTGCAACCTTACCTTGTTTTAAACTACTTCTAACTAACTCATAGTAGCGCTGCACAATTTGCTCTAGGGCCACCAAGGCCTGTGGGTTTTTGGGTTGTTTTACTAACACGCGCTGTAAATAGTTGTATGCACTGTTACCTTTAGGTGTAGTCAGCCGGTCCTGACTAAAGGCCCAACCCGCTTCGCCCAACCAAAAAGACACGGTATCTTTAATTGCCGGCGTTTTTGTCGGCTGCTTGGCAGTCGACACTTCAGTTTTGTCACTAGCCACCTCAGTGGCACTAGTGGTGGCCGCGGCGCTAGCTTTTTCAGTTGCTTGGTTGGACGGCGTTGGCGCTTCAGCCGCCTGGGACGATTGCTCTCGACTAGGCTGAAGTTGCACATTGGCCTCTGTAGCGGGCTTGATCTCAGGCGCAGAACAGCCGCTAATCGACAAAAACAACACCAATAGCAAGCCACCAAGTACATGCTGTTGACTAAAAAAATGGATAAAATACATACAACGACCTAAAGTGATTTATCACCCCTAGAGTATCAGACTAGACACGCCGCCTCTAGGATTAAATAAATTACAAAAACTTCGGCAAAATTCCTGCAACATGCTATCATCTCCATATAACTTCAACATTTTGTTGCAGCAACGGATAGATTTTAATGGCTCAAATCTTGCTACTTAACGGCCCAAACCTTAACCTTTTAGGGCAACGGGAACCAGGCATTTACGGCGCTCTCACCTTGGCGCAGATTGAATCTCAATGCCAACAGCAATGCCAACAAGCCAAGGTTACGCTCGACTGCCTACAAAGCAACGCTGAGCACGAACTCATTCAAGCCATACACGCCTCAGCAGACCAAGCTGTAGAATTTATTGTTATCAACCCAGCTGCATTCACCCACACCAGCATCGCCTTAAGAGATGCCTTGTTGGGCGTTAACATTCCTTTTATTGAAGTGCACTTAAGCAATGTGCATCAGCGCGAAACTTTTCGCCACCATTCCTATTTATCCGACATTGCCCAGGGCGTTATTTGTGGCCTAGGTGCTGACGGTTACCGTTTTGCTATGGACGCCGCCATTGGCCGTCTAAGCAGTTAATTATTATTATAAAATCATAGAGAGATCCCATGGATATTCGTAAAGTTAAAAAACTCATCGAGTTGCTAGAAGAATCTGACATTAACGAAATTGAAATTAAAGAAGGTGAAGAATCGGTACGTATTAGCCGCGGTTCACCGGGCATGATGATGGCTTCTGCTGCGCCTGTAATGCAAGCAGCGCCCGTTGCAGCCATTGCCGCTCCCGCCGCCGCTCCAAGCGTACCTGCTGCCCCAGCCGTTAGCGGCCATGCCGTTGTATCGCCTATGGTCGGCACTTTCTACCGCTGCCCGTCACCAGGCGCGCCAGCATTTTCAGAAGTAGGCCAAACCGTTAAGGAAGGCGATGTTATTTGTATCATCGAAGCTATGAAGATGATGAACCAAATCGAAGCTGACAAGTCCGGTACTATTACCGCAGTATTGGTTGAAGACGGCGAAGCCGTTGAATTTGATCAACCTCTGGTCACCATTGCCTAATTGCCGGAGTTTCCCATGTTAGAAAAAGTTGTAATTGCTAACCGTGGAGAAATCGCCCTACGTATTTTACGTGCCTGTAAAGAATTAGGCATTAAAACCGTAGCGGTTCACTCCAAAGCAGACAAAGACTTAATGCACGTACGCTTGGCTGACGAAGCCGTATGCATTGGGCCTAACTCGTCGACCGAAAGCTACTTAAACATTCCGCGTATTTTATCTGCTGCAGAAGTAACCGACGCCACGGGCATCCACCCAGGGTATGGTTTCTTAGCAGAAAACGCCGACTTTGCAGAAATGGTAGAAAATAGCGGCTTTACTTTTATAGGCCCAACCGCCGCCACCATTCGGGTAATGGGAGACAAAGTTGCTGCCATAAAGGCCATGCAAAAATCAGGTGTGCCTACGGTACCAGGTTCTAACGGACCACTGGATGACGACGCCGAGCGCACTATGCGTATCGCTAAAGAAATCGGTTATCCGGTTATCATCAAGGCCTCCGCTGGCGGCGGTGGCCGCGGCATGCGCGTTGTGCATAGTGAAGCGGCTCTCATCAACTCTATTTTCGTCACCAAAGCAGAAGCCAAAGGTGCTTTTGGTAATGATGTGGTGTACATGGAGAAATTTTTAGAGAACCCACGCCACGTGGAAGTACAAATTTTAGCCGACGGCCAAGGCGGCGCCATTCACCTATTTGACCGTGATTGCTCAATGCAACGTCGTCACCAAAAGGTAGTGGAAGAAGCCCCTGCACCTCACATGGATGAAGCTGCCCGACAGCAAGTACTTAAAAGCTGTACCGATGCTTGTTTAGAAATTGGTTATCGTGGCGCCGGCACCTTCGAATTTTTGTATGAAGACGGTGGTTTTTACTTTATCGAAATGAACACTCGTGTACAGGTAGAGCACCCAGTTACAGAAATGATTACCGGCGTAGACATCATTAAAGAACAGTTGCGTATTGCCAGTGGTTTACCATTGTCCGTGAAACAAGAAGATGTAGTGATTGAAGGCCATGCCTTTGAATGCCGCATTAACGCCGAAGACGCCAAAACCTTTATGCCAAGCCCGGGTAAAGTGACGCAGTTCCACGCCCCGGGTGGTTTGGGTGTGCGCGTAGATTCACATATCTACAGCGGCTACTCTGTACCGCCGTTTTACGACTCTATGATCGCCAAAGTCATCACCCACGCCCCAACACGAGCAGAAGCCTTGAAGCGAATGGAAGTGGCTTTGGATGAAATGATCATCGACGGTATCAAAACTAACATTCCACTACAAAAAGAAATTGTACGGGATGCTCATTTTATCGAGGGCGGCATGAACATCCACTACCTAGAGAAAAAACTAGGCCTATAAGCCTATCGTTTTTCTACCACGCCGCCACGGACATCCAAGGCGGCGTTTTTGTTTTACGCTATAACTTAAAGAGATTAAAAAATGCCTTGGGTTCAAATTACACTTTCCACTAATCCGCAACATACGGAAACCTTGGAAGACATGTTACTACTTTGCGGAGCAAGTGCCGTTAGCATGCTCGACGGTGCTGACCAACCGGTGTTTGAGCCGATAAAAGGCACCACGCCCTTATGGCAAGACACGCGGGTGATGGGGTTATTTGAAGCCGATACAGACGAAGAATCTTTGCTTAATTATTTAACAAACGGTTGGCAAGAAAGCTACCCAGAAACGCCCTTTCCTAGCCATAAGTTGGAAATTTTAGAAGACAAAGACTGGGTGCGCGAATGGATGGATCGTTTTGAGCCCATTCAATTTGGTGAACGCCTGTGGGTTTGCCCTAGCTGGAAACCTGCTCCAGACCCAACGGCCGCCAACCTAATGTTAGACCCAGGCCTAGCGTTTGGCACCGGCAGCCACCCTACCACGGCCTTGTGTTTGCAGTGGATTGCACAACAAGACTGGCAACACAAAACCGTGATTGATTATGGCTGTGGTTCGGGCATTTTAGCCATCGGCGCCATACTCATGGGCGCAGAGCATGTGATGGGAGTTGATAACGACACCCAAGCCTTAACGGCCACCAAAGACAACGCCCAACGTAATGGTATTGAGGCCAACAAGATTCCGGTATTTTTACCCGAAGACACCCCAACTCACCCAGTAGACATCATGCTTGCCAACATCCTAGCAGGTCCGTTAATCGACATGGCCGGTCGTTTAGCCGAACTAACCAAACCAGGCGGCCTGATTGCCTTGTCGGGTATTCTTGAGCACCAAGCCGATGCCGTTATAGAAGCTTATGCACCTTGGTTTGATATGCACACGGTCACGGCTAAAGACGAATGGGTTCGCATCGACGGCCAAAAACGCAGCTAAGATTGGTATTTACCCGCTTTTTTTGGTACAAATGTATCCTTAGTTGAGTGTTTTAGCACACTCAACAACAAGGAGAGTACCATGGATAAGGCATTCTCATCGGCCGATAACGGGCCGGTGAAGCACAATAAAAAAACATCCAAAACTAACCATGAACAGACTCAGGCCCAGTTCGCCAATAGCTTAGAAGCCGCCAAATTACGCGCATCTCCAAAGCCACCAAACTACAAATGCTCAGCTCCAGCCAACGCGATCAACTACAAAACCAGCTATTCCTGTTGGAGCAGGAACTCATGAACGCAGAGAATGCCGAAAAGCCTGCGCTGTATAAACAAATCCAGCAAGCCAAGGTGTTATTGCAACAGGTGGACGAATCGATACATTTTCATGAATTGATTCACAAACCGGTGAAAGTTATGGGGTATCCCACCACCCAAAACGTGGTCAGTTCGGCCTTAGGTATTATTTTGACGGGGTTCGTATTGGCAGGCAAAGGCTTCTCGGGGGCTGGCATTGCCTATGACCTGCAAGGCTGGTTTAATTATTAAAGGTGAACCTTCTGGACTTTAGTACCCCTCAGTTAGTAGCCATTGGCTTGATCTTTGTATGGTCGGGTTTTGTGCGCGCGGGCCTTGGCTTTGGTGGTGCGGCTTTGGCGCTGCCTTTGTTGCTGATGGTGATCGACCAGCCGCTGTTCTTTTTGCCCATAGTGGCCACTCACTTACTGTTCTTTTCTAGCATCACGGCAGCTCGCAGTTTTAACAACATTGATTTTGTGTTTCTAAAACAATCCCTGAGTTGGATGATCATCCCCAAACTCATCGGCGTGATTGGGTTGTTGAGTCTGCCTAATGAATGGATGGTCCTCATCATCTACGGCATCACAGGT
Organism: Oceanospirillaceae bacterium; assembly: GCA_029938085.1. Lineage (GTDB taxonomy): Bacteria > Pseudomonadota > Gammaproteobacteria > Pseudomonadales > Balneatricaceae > Njordibacter. Next base: position 203,781 of record JAPYOS010000005.1, read on the forward strand.
TTCTACGCACTCACATGGATATTCAAATTCGAGATACGCAGCCAGTCGCCATGGGTAGATCGCCTGCTCTTCATACTGGGAGGTTATTTTAGTGGAGTCTCCCTTATTGGCGCACCGTTGATTATCGCCGTAGCCGTTAAGAAACTCGCCGTAACCGCCTACCGAGACACGTTATTCGCACTGTGGTTTATTCTCGTGGTCATTAAAATGGCTGCCTTTGCTATTGCCGGTGTCGACCTACAATGGCAGTGGTCGTTAGCGCTCCTAATACCCGCAGCTATCGGCCACTTCATTGGCCTAAAGTTTCATGATCATATGCTCAAGAACAATCCAGCAGTGGTGCGCCAACGCATTGGTGTGGGTTTGCTGGCGGTGATTTTGGTGGCTGTGTATCAGCTTTTTTGATGAACTAGGTATTCACCACCAAAGCCATCCAAAACAGATAAATCAGTTGTGCAAAAAACGTACAAATCGTACAATAGGGCACTTGGATTTAGACTCACTTCTGGCGATTATCAAGCACCCCTTGAACCTAAAATGAATTACTCTAGCGTTATTCAAGGCTTTGCCATTGGCCCCCACCAGCTCGACAACGGTTTGGTGTTGGCCCCTATGGCAGGCATTACCGACCGTCCATTTCGGCATTTATGCCGTCAACTTGGCGCGGGGCTAGCGGTTGCAGAAATGGTCACTTCAGATACGTCATTGTGGCACACCAAAAAATCTCAAAAACGCCTTCCTCATGTCGACGACAGCACACCGATTAGCATACAAATTGCGGGCTCAGACCCCGCACAAATGGCCCATGCGGCCTTAGCTAATGTGAAACTTGGTGCGCAAATCATTGATATCAACATGGGTTGCCCTGCTAAAAAAGTGCTCAAAAAAGCGGCTGGCTCTGCACTGCTGCGCGAACCCGCTCTGGTTAAAGCCATTTTAACAGCAGTGGTTGCGGCGGTGGATGTACCGGTAACCTTGAAAATCCGCACCGGCTGGAATGCTGATGAGCGCAATGGCGTAGACATTGCCAAGATCGCTCAGGACGCGGGCATTCAAACATTAGCTGTACATGGGCGCACTCGTGCTTGTGGCTTTAAAGGCGAAGTTGAATACGACACTATTGCGGCCATCAAACAAGCCATCGAAATTCCTGTATTAGCCAATGGCGACATCTGCACGGCCCAAGATGCAGCTAAGGTATTGGCACATACTCAAGCCGATGGTTTGATGTTTGGTCGTGCAGCGCAAGGCAATCCATGGTTGTTTGAACAAGTGTTGCACTACCTTGAACACGGCTCAGAACTAGAGGCACCGTTGCCATCGCAAATTTGGCAGGTGTTAGAACAACATCTGCTGGGGTTATACGCATTATATGGCGATCTAATGGGCCCACGCATTGCCCGTAAACACGTGGGTTGGTATCTTAAGCCCGACCTAGAGCAACGCAAAGCCTTTAACCAATTACCCAGTCAAGAACTGCAATTAGCATTTTTGAAAGCCCATTTTCAACATGCCAGTCTGCAGGCGGCTTAATTTTATGACTCAGTTAGTAGAAGCAAATAAACAACCCATGAACAGCACTAGCATCACCCCTTCGCCTAGCGAACACACCGCGCTCACCTTAAAACAAAATGTAGAACAAGCCCTCACCGCCTATTTTGCAGAACTGGACGGCCAGCACACCTCCGAACTCTACGACTTATTTATGCAGCAAGTTGAAGCGCCGCTATTTACCTGTGTGATGCAGCATACACACGACAACCAGTCTAAAGCCGCCACTTTGCTGGGGCTTAACCGTGGCACTTTACGCAAGAAATTAAAACAGTACGACCTACTTTAACCCGCCATATTCACCGCCGTTAAAAGGATATTCACATGTCAGACAATCAAGCCATCAATCGCGCTCTTATCAGCGTCTCAGACAAGCGAGGCATTGTTGAATTTGCCCAGCAACTCACCTCAAAAGGAGTGGAAATCCTCTCCACCGGCGGTACTTTTAAGCTGTTAACCGATGCTGGCGTCGCTGCTATCGAAGTCTCAGACTATACTGGCTTTCCAGAAATGATGGATGGCCGGGTCAAAACCTTGCACCCTAAAATTCATGGTGGAATTTTGGGCCGTCGCGGCCAAGATGAAGGCATTATGGCAGAACACGGCATTGATGCCATTGACCTCGTTGTAGTCAACCTTTATCCCTTTCAAGCCACCATCGAACGTGATGACTGCACCTTAGACATGGCCATTGAGAACATCGATATTGGCGGCCCAACCATGGTGCGTTCGGCGGCTAAAAACAACAAAAGTGTGGCCATTGTAGTCAACTCCGGTGACTACACCGCCATCTTGGACGAACTCACTGCCACCGGTGGTTTAAGCCAAACCACACGTACCGACTTAGCCTGCAAGGCCTTTGAGCACACAGCAAAGTACGACGGCGCCATTGCCAATTACCTAGGCGCGCAACTAGATACAACCTCTAAGTTCCCACGCACGTTTAACACCCAGTTCAGCAAAATGCAGGACATGCGTTACGGTGAAAATCCTCATCAAGATGCGGCCTTTTACGTTGAACATGAACCTAAAGAAGCATGCATCGCAACCTCATCACAAATACAAGGCAAAGCCTTGTCGTTTAACAATATCGCCGATACAGACGCGGCTTTGGAGTGTGTAAAAGCCTTCCAAGACCCTGCCTGTGTGATTGTAAAACACGCTAATCCGTGTGGTGTAGCCATGGGTAAAGACATCACTGAAGCCTATGAAAAAGCCTACAGCACCGACAGCACCTCGGCTTTTGGCGGCATTATTGCCTTTAACCGCGAACTGGATGCAGCCACGGCCCAACGCATTATCGACCAACAGTTTGTAGAAGTGATTATTGCCCCAAGCGTGAGCCCATCTGCAGCGATTGCCTTAGCCCGCAAGCCCAATGTACGTGTTTTAAGCTGTGGCGACCTGCCCCACTTACATGCCGCCGAACTGGATTTCAAACGCGTCACCGGTGGTTTGTTAGTTCAAGACCGAGACTTGGGCCAGATGCTGGAAGCGGATCTAAAGATCGTCAGTGAGCGTATGCCCACGGAAGCCGAAATGCACGACCTGCAATTTGCCTGGAAAGTCGCCAAGTACGTCAAGTCTAACGCCATTGTGTATTGCAAAGGTGGTATGACCATTGGTGTAGGTGCTGGCCAAATGAGCCGCGTATACAGCGCTAAGATTGCTGGCATTAAGGCCAGTGATGAAGGTTTGGAAGTTAAAGGTTCGGTCATGGCGTCCGATGCCTTCTTTCCCTTCCGTGACGGTATTGATGCCTCAGCGGCAGCGGGCATTAGTGCCATTATCCAGCCGGGTGGCTCGATGCGCGATGATGAAATCATTGCCGCTGCCAATGAGCACAATATCAGCATGATCTTTACTGGCATGCGTCACTTCCGTCATTAACAGGACTAGAACAAAATGAATGTATTAATTATTGGCAGTGGCGGTCGTGAACACGCCCTTGCATGGCAGGCCTCTAAAAACCGCGCTGTGCACAATATTTTTGTAGCACCGGGTAATGCTGGCACGGCCCTAGAAAACAAAACTAAAAACGTAGCCATAGACGTGATGGACATCGAAGGCCTATTAGCCTTCGCCAAAGCCAATACCGTAGACATTACTATTGTTGGTCCAGAAGCGCCGTTAGTGGCAGGCATAGTGGACGTGTTTCGCGACGCCGACATGGATATCTTTGGGCCCTCCAAAGGCGCTGCACAACTGGAAGGCTCCAAGGCCTTTGCCAAAGATTTTCTTAAACGTCACGCCATCCCTACGGCGGCCTACGAGACCTTTACAGAAATTGCACCCGCACTGGAATACATCAAAGCTCAAGGCGCACCTATCGTCGTAAAAGCCGATGGTTTAGCAGCTGGCAAGGGTGTTATTTTAGCCGAAACAGTAGAGCAAGCCTGTACCGCAGTAGAAGATATGTTGGCAGGCAATGCCTTTGGTGAGGCCGGTAGCCGAGTGGTTATTGAAGAGTTTTTAGTGGGCGAAGAAGCCAGCTTTATTGTGATGGCCGACGGTAAAAATATATTGCCTCTGGCCTCTAGCCAAGACCACAAAGCCCGCGACGAAGGTGATCAAGGCCCCAACACTGGTGGCATGGGCGCCTATTCACCCGCGCCTGTAGTGAACGACGCAATGCACCAGCGTATTCTTGATGAAGTCATCACGCCGACCGTAGAAGGCATGGCGGCAGACGGTTACATTTACACCGGTTTTTTATACGCCGGTATTATGGTGACCGCCGACGGCACCCCCAAGGTACTGGAATTTAACTGCCGCTTCGGCGACCCAGAAACCCAACCCATCATGATGCGTTTGAAAAATAGCATCGTCGAGTTGTGTGTTGCAGGCGCAATGGGCGTACTAGACCAAACCTTGGCTCACTGGGATAACCGTCCGGCCGTTGGTGTAGTATTGGCCGCAGCGGGATATCCAGACAGCTACCCCAAGGGCGACGTTATCAGCCTGCCCGAAGAGTTGAACCAAGACACCAAGATTTTCCATGCGGGTACTGCACTTAACGAAGACGGCATGGTCGTCACCAACGGTGGCCGCGTTTTGTGTGCCGTGGCGTTAGGTGAAACCGTGGGCCAAGCCCAGCATCAAGCGTATGAGTTAGCTGATAAGATTGAGTGGCAAGGTAAGTTTTGTCGACGTGATATTGCTTATCGGGCTATTGCTCGTGAGCAACTACACTAAAGAGGAAGTCGCCATGGGCACTATATTTGATAAAATTATCAGCCGAGAAATTGCAGCTGATATCGTCTATGAAGATGATCTGTTATTGGCGTTTAAAGACATAGCACCCAAGGCACCGGTGCATTATCTGATTATTCCCAAGCAACCCATTGCCACCCTCAACGATGCCAACCCAGAACATCAGGCCCTTTTGGGGCAGATGATGTTAACCGCGGCTAAGCTAGCTAAGGAAGCCGGTGTGGCTGAGGGTGGTTATCGCGTGCAAATGAACTGCAACCCAGACGGTGGCCAAGTGGTGTATCACATCCACTTGCACCTTATGGGCGGTAGAGCGTTTAGCGCTTAGTTCTAGACCAACTCTCTTAGGGCGTCCACCAAGGCTGCACATTCACTCGTACTACCCACGCTAATGCGCAGATGGTTAGTGATTCGTGGGCTACTGGTGAGGTGGCGCACGATAATGCCGCGTTCTCTCAGTGATGCCACAATGTCCTTAGCAGCCATAGTGCCATGGGTCACAAACAAGAAGTTAGCGTGCGAGTTAGTCATACTAAAACCAAGCTGTTTTAATTCGCCAGCAAGCGTTTCGCGTTGTGCGATATTGTTTTGGCAGGTCTTCTGAAAGTAGCTTTCGTCTTCAATGGCGGCAATGGCACCGGCTTGAGCTTCTCGGCTTAACGGGTATGAGTTGAAGCTGTTTTTAACACGCTCCAGAGCCTCTATCAAATGACGTTGACCCAAGGCAAAACCCACCCGTAAACCCGCCAAAGAACGCGATTTAGACAAGGTTTGAATGACTAACAAGTTATCAAACTCGGGCACTAGCGCTACCGCAGATTGACCCCCAAAATCGATATAGGCCTCATCAATCACTACAACGCTATCAACGTTGTTACTCAATAGTTGGCGAATATCAGCAAGGCTAAGCAATTCGCCTGTGGGCGCATTAGGGTTGGGTAAAATAACGCCGCCATTAGGGGGCTGATAGTCATCCACGTTAATGCTTAAGTCAGCTGACAACGGCACGTGATGCTGTTCTATACCATAAAGACCACAATACACCGGATAAAAGCTGTAGCTGATATCTGGGAACATGAGAGCTTTACCGTGTTGAAACAAAGCTTGGAAGGTATGCGCTAAAACTTCGTCGGAGCCGTTACCTACAAACACTTCGGAGGTGTCTAACCCATAATAGTTAGCCAAGCTCTGACATAACTGAGTTGCATTGGGGTCGGGGTAAAGGCGTAACGAATCACCCAACTCGGCCTGCATTGCCACCAACACTTTGGGTGATGGGGGAAACGGGTTTTCGTTGGTATTGAGTTTAACTAAGTTAGTTAACTTAGGCTGTTCACCGGGCACATAGGGCGATAGCTCATGTACTTTTGGTGACCAAAACCGGTGTAGGTTAGTATTTGTCACCGTTTAAGCGTCCAACTCAACAAGCTCGTAATCATGGGTGATTTCCACACCCGCTTTTTCTAACATAATGGACGCTGAGCAGTATTCTTCGGCCGATAATTTAATCGCCCTAGCCACGTGTTTTTCCTTCAAATTGCGGCCTGTAACCACAAAGTGAACGTGAATTTTAGTAAACACAGAAGGCACCGCATCGGCCCGCTCTGCGGTCAGTTTGGCAACGCAGTCAGTCACGTCTTGGCGGGTCTTTTTAAGAATCGTCATCACATCAAAGGAGGTGCAGCCGCCCAACCCCATGAGCATCAGCTCCATGGGTCTTGCGCCTAGGTTTTCACCACCCAAAGCAGGCGGGCCATCAACGGTTACTGTGTGGCCGGAGCCTGATTCTGTTTTAAAACTGACACCACCGGCCCAACTGATTTGTGCTTGCATGTTTTTCTACTACCTATGGTTATTGCTGTGGGCGCCACACTTGGGTGCGACCAAATAAAGAAATTCCAACATAGCCTCGCAGATCAAGGCTACCGTCTGCATTGAGGTTGATGGTGCACTTGTAGGACTTGCCATTACCTGGGTCATAAATTTTTCCACCTTTCCATTGGTGTTTACCTTTCTTTTCACCACTGTAATTCATGCCACTAAGCATCACTAAACCAATAATAGGTTGACTGTGTTGGCTAGCATCCGGATTATTACGATCCACTTTGGCTTGACCATCTAATCCGGCCTCATGGCCGGCCGCGTAATTAGGTTCTTTAAGAAAGATAAACTTACCGAAATATTGGTCACCGTCGCGGTAGATTTCTACCACGGCTTTGTCTTCTGGCGTCAGCCAAGAACCGATGAGCTGGTCGCCATTTGCCCACACGGCAGTGGTTGTTAACACCCATACCAAGGCCACAATGGCGGTAAGCAAGCCCGCTTTTACAAGACTAACCATGGGATTAGACCTCGGCAGCGCCAGCGCTTTAGCAGGGCCCTTAGTTAACGTGTTTTTCATAGTTACCTTCTCCTGCGATGGTTAATTAGCTGTCGCCGAACAATTCGGCTAACTTGGCACCTGGGTCAGCGGCGCGCATAAAGGATTCGCCGACTAGAAAGGCGTTGACGTTATTGCTTTGCATCAACGCCACGTCGCTTGGTTGGTGAATTCCACTTTCGGTAATCACCATTCGATCTTCTGGGATCATGGCTAATAAATCAAAGGTGGTCTGGAGAGTCAGGTCAAAGGTATGTAAATTGCGGTTGTTAATACCGATCAAAGGCGTACTTAATGTTAGCGCCCGCTGCAATTCGGCTGCGTCGTGAGATTCAACCAATACATCCATACCCAAGTCTTGCGCTAACTGGGCTAAGTCTTGCATTTGCTGGTCTTCTAAACAGGCCACAATCAAGAGGATACAGTCGGCGCCTATGGCCCGCGCTTCATACACTTGATACGCATCAACAATAAAGTCCTTGCGGATAACCGGCAAATCACATGCCGCTCGGGCTTGTTGTAAATAATCTTCGTGACCTTGGAAAAAATCGGCATCGGTTAATACCGACATACAAGCCGCACCACCACGGGCATAACTTTGGGCAATTTGGGCCGGATTAAAGTCTTGGCGAATCACGCCTTTGCTAGGCGAGGCTTTCTTTGCTTCGGCAATCACCGCAGGCTGGCCAGTGTCTAACTTGGCATACATGGCCTTAGTAAACCCTCTAGGCGCCATAATACCGGTGGCATTGGCTGCCACTTGTTGCTTAAGCTGAGCTATAGGAGTGTGTGCCTGACGCTCCGCAATTTCTTCTAATTTGCGCGCCACAATACGCTTTAACACAGTTGGGGTATTCATTATTTGGAAAATCCTTGAGACAAACCGATGAGTTGGTCTAACTTCGCTTGTGCTGCACCGCTAGCAATGGCCTGTTTTGCAGCCTCAATACCAGCGCCTAAATCATCTGCAAGATCGGCCGTATAAATGGCAGCACCGGCATTAAACACCAGCATGTCTAGCGCCGCACCCGCTTGGCCCGCAAAGGCCTGTTTGATTAATGCCAAGCTTTGTTCAGCATCATCGACAACTAAATCATCTAAACTGTCGTGGGCCAGACCATAGTCGTGAGGATTAATGCTGTATTCACTAATTTGTCCATCTTTAACCTCCACCACATAGGTGGGTGCGGCTATACTAATTTCGTCCAAGCCATCTTCGGAGTGCACCACCATCACATGCTTGCTGCCCAAGCGTAATAATACTTCAGCCATAGGGCGTTGCCACTGACGGCTATACACACCCAACACTTGATGCGGCGCCCCTGCAGGGTTGGTCAAGGGTCCCAAAATATTAAACAGCGTACGTACCGCCATTTCTCGGCGCGGGCCAATGGCATGTTTCATGGCACTGTGGTGGGCGGGAGCAAACATAAAACCGACACCCAAGTCGGCAATACATTGGCCTACTTGAGTTGGGTTAAGCATAATCTCAACACCCGCCGCTTCAAGCAAATCTGAACTACCGCTTTTAGAGGAGATGGAGCGATTACCGTGTTTAGCGACTTGTGCGCCAGCGGCAGCCGCGATAAAAGCGCAAGCAGTGGAGACATTAAATATTCCGGAGCTGTCACCCCCCGTACCGCACGTGTCTATTACGTGGTCGCCAGACACTTTAACACCCGCTGCCAAGGCTCGCATGGCGCTCACGGCACCGGTAATTTCGTCTACGGTTTCGCCTTTCATACGCAAGCCAATTAAAAAACCGCCCACTTGAGCTTGGGTGGCTTCGCCGGTCATAATGAGGTTCATTACGGCGTTCATTTGCGCTTGGGTTAAATGTTGGTGTTCGGTTACGGCGGCAATAGCCTGCTGCATATTCATGACAAAAATCTCTTTTATTATTCTGCCATAACGAATCACAAGACAGTGACCTTACTCTAGCAAATAATGTCACCAAACTTTAGCGCTTATGACCATCATTTTGTAAAAAAATGCAGTAATTTGATAAGCAGACGCTTATCGCTTGAGAAAATTGGCCAGCAACTCGTGACCTTGATGAGTTAACACCGATTCTGGGTGAAATTGTACGCCTTCTACGTCGAGGGTTTTATGTCGAAGCCCCATAATGGCATCACGTTCGCCAGCGGCATTAAGGCTCCACGAAGTGGCTTCTAAACAATCAGGCAAGGTGTCTTCTTTGACCACCAAAGAATGATAGCGGGTAACTTCTAGAGGTTGATCCAAACCGGCAAAAACACCCGCTTGCCCATGCTCTACCAACGAAGTTTTGCCATGCATGACTTGTTTGGCACGTACCACTTCGCCACCGAATACTTGGCCAATACTTTGATGGCCTAAACACACACCCAAGACCGGGATTTTACCGGCAAAGTGCGCAATGGCAGCCATGGAAATACCTGCTTCATTGGGCGTGCACGGGCCAGGGGAAATCACCAGATGAGTAGGTGCCATGTGCTCGATTTCGGCAATGGTTATTTCATCGTTACGGTGCACTTCTACTTGCGCACCCAGCTCGCGAAAATAACGCACTAAGTTATAAGTGAAGGAATCGTAATTATCGAGCATTAACAACAAGGGCAGAACTCCGCCGGTAAAATGAACTTCAAGCTCAAGCATAGCTTAATAGCCAATAATTATACCCCAAACTTACGCAGCCCCACCAACATCAAAGCTGTGATGACCAACAAATAAACCACCATGGTTAACACCGTCTGTTGGAAAGCCCATGGCCACTCGGGTATTATTCGTCGTCAGCGACGGCGAGATCCACCATTAGATCATCGGAAAGTCCTTCCAAGGCGTCCTGCAAACTTTCAATATCAAAGTCTTTAGAGACCTGTAATTGAGCCCCCGCCACAAACATATCACCGCCCGACATAGACGCACTCACCACTTCGGTATCCAAACTTTGCACGCTCACGCCTTGGGCCACAAAAACGTTAGATACTTCACGCATAATGCCGGGTTTGTTATGGCCAGTGAGGTCGAGCCAAATGATTTGCTGATTGCCAGCATCAACGCTATCGGCGCTTTCATTGAGGGTAACGGCCATACCTTGATCACTGAGCGCACGCAGGTCTTTTTCTAGCGCAGGGATTACGTTCTCATCAACATTAACCGTAAGGATGCCGGCAAACTGGCCCGACAAATGCGCCATGCTAGACTCTTCCCAACTGGCTTCATGCCTATAAATGACTTCAGACAGCATTTGAATAAGGCCTGGACGATCGGCACAAATGGCGGTAACTACAAGTGTTTTATTCATTATTATGTTCTCCAAAGGGTACAAAAACTTATGCCTGAGTTAGCATTTGTGCAACTCGGGCCTTTAACAATTCTATAGCGGCTGGGTTCTCGCCGCCTTCTGGCACAATTAAATCAGCATGCTCCCTAGAGGGCGACACGTGATTAAAAAAGCCGGGGCGCACCGTGGCTTGATACTGCCCTAATACCGACTGTAAATCTCGACCCCGTTCATTCACATCCCGCTCTAAGCGCCTAATTAAACAAATATCTAGCGGCACGTCCATGAAAATACGCAAATCAAACAGGTCGCGCAAGGAGGTTTGAGTAAACAGTAGAATACCTTCAACAATCAACACCTTACAAGGCTTCATTTCCACGGTGGTCGCTTCGCGCAAATGCTCATGAAAACTATACACCGGTTGTTGTATGGTCTGGCCCGCCGCCAGCTGGGTTAAGTGTTGCGCCATGAGTTGGTGATCCATAGCGTCTGGATGATCATAATTGGTTAAATTACGCTGGGCTTTAGATAAGTTGCGCTGGTCTTTGTAATAACTGTCTTCCGACATCATCACCACTTGATCAGAACCAAACCCCTCAATGACGTTTTTAGCTAATACACTTTTGCCCGAGGCCGAAGCACCCGCAATTCCAATAATGACCACACACACTCCAATCAACCGTTAGCTGCACCTGCAATAAAAAAGTGCAGGCAATAAACTTAGATCACCATTATACTGCGGGGTAATGAATATACTACTTTTTACCGCACAAGAATTGTCTGCCACGGGACAGCTTTATATCCAAGACAGCCGGCGGCAAAGCCACCTTGCTAAAGTCATCAAACCCGACGTGGGCGAGCGCCTTCGAGTCGGCCAAATCAATGGCTCCACTGGCCATGCCTTAGTGCTACAACACACGACTGAAGCCACTCTGCTACAAGTAGAATTAACGCAACCACCCATCGAGCCGCTACTACTGAAGCTATTGTTAGCCGTGCCACGACCCAAGATGATGCGACGGATTTTGCAAACCTGCGCGACCATGGGAGTATCTGAAATCACCTTATTAAACAGCGCTAAGGTTGAAAAAAGTTATTGGCAAACGCCCTTTCTGCAGTCCCAAAACATCATCGACAATCTAGTTTTAGGGTTAGAGCAAGCCGGTACGACTCACTTGCCTCAAGTGCATAAAGCCCCCCTATTTAAACCGTTTGTAGAAGACCAACTGGCACTATGGGCGGGCCAAAGTACCAAGCTAGTGGCCCATCCTCGTGATGCAAAAGCATGCCCAACTGCAAGCAAACAGGCCATGACATTGGCCATTGGGCCCGAAGGTGGATTTACCGATTACGAAGTAGGCAAGTTACAACAACAAGGCTTTACCTCATTTTCTTTGGGCCCCCGTATCTTACGGGTTGAAACTGCGGTGCCCGTGGCCATCGCTAGGCTATGTGCCTTATGAAAGACGCTAAACAACGCTTTGCCGGTCGCTACCGGCCACCTAGCCCTAAACGCTCACCTTTGATCACACCTGCTGGCGCGCAAGCCCTTAAACATGAGCTTAACGATCTGTGGAGCAATAAACGCCCGGTGATTACCCAAGCGGTTAAAGAAGCGGCAGCTTTAGGCGACCGTTCTGAAAATGCTGAGTATATTTACGGCAAAAAAATGCTTCGAGAAATGGATAGTCGCATCCGCTATTTACAAAAACGTATCGACCAAGTCAAAGTCGTCGAATACCTGCCTACGGATCAAAATAAGGTCTACTTTGGCGCTTGGGTGACGTTAGTGGACGATGATGACAATGAACGTCGTTATCGCATTGTAGGTGCAGATGAGCTCAACCCCAGCCAAGGTTACATTAGCATCGACTCGCCTTTGGCATTAGCCTTGGTGGGAAAACAACTGGATGATCGAGTGGAGTTAGCTAGCTTAGACAAAGGTTACGACATTATCGCCATCGACTATGCCCTGTAAGGCAAACCCTAGTGGATACGTCCACGCCGATAGGAAAATACAGCTGCAATCAGCGCATACCCAACCGACAAGCCCATGGTAATTTGAATCACTAACAACAACTGTGGGTATAACGGCGCAGTAATCGCCGCACCACCCATAGTGACACTGAACAAGGTCATAACAATAGCCGAACTCACCATATTGCCCATAGTACGGGCTAGGTTTAACAAGGCTGCGGCAATACTCAGCTTATCGGCAGGCACCGAACCGATAGCGGCGTTGTTATTGGGCGAAGAGAAGAAACCAAAACCCAAACCCAAAAACACCAACGCCACCATCACATAGTGCAACGATGTTTGCATGCCTAAGCCGAACAGCATGGCGTAACCAATCACAAACAACAGGCAACCAAAGGTCGATAACAGTCGCGGTTCGTAGCGGTCCGACAGGCGGCCGGTAATGGGGGCTAGCACCATCATAATTAAGGTTTGAATGAGCACAATCTGGCCCGCTTCACTGGGGCTAAGTTGATGAATGTACTGTAAGTACAAGCTCAACAAAAATACCATAGAAAAGCTGGAGCCGTAGATAAAGAAGGCCGACAGTAACGATCGGTTAAAAATGCGGTTAGCTCGTAATGCAGACAAGTTTAACAAAGGCGAGGTTTTTTGACCTTGGTGCCAAACAAACACCCCTAGCAACAGCAGCCCACCCACAGCCACCAACGCAAAGCGCCAATCGCTCAAGCGCGATAAACCCAGCATAAAGGCACTCACCCATGCCATAAAAATGAGGCTGCCTTGCCAATCAAATTTAGTTTTATGTTCGGCCTTCCATTCGCCTTTAACATAAATGACCAGCACCACTAAACACGGGAGCAACACCAACGTAGGCGCCCAAAATACACTTTGCCAGCCCCAGTGCTCAGTTAACCAACCGCCTACCAATGGCCCTAGGGTCAAACCAAAATACACAGAAGAGGCTCCTATACCTAGGGCTTGACCTCGATTGGAGTTGGCATAAATAACGCCAATAAGCGCCATGCTCGTGCCATAAACCATAGAGCTAGAGATGCCCTGTACCACTCGAATAAGCAACAGGGACTCAATGGTTTGGGGCACTAAAATCGCCAACGAAGCCATCACAAACAACACAATGCCGGTGATGAACATACGCTTACGACCGACAATATCAGCAAGGCGTCCCATGGGCAGTAAAAACACCACGTTGCCCCATAACATCGCTACCGGTATCCAGCTCACCGCATTAGCACCCACCTGCAGGTCATCAGCAATACGTGGCACGGCAATATTCACTGCCGACAAGCCCAATGAGCAGATGATCATCACCAGACCAATGCTCACCAGCGCCATACGGCGAGCGGTTGGGGTTTGATCGTAATAAGATTGTAGTTGTGCCGCATTCATTAGAAACATTATACTCGCTAACTCATCTATTCGGAGCATTTATTTTGGGCCAACAAGACCAACTCAATCACCAGCAGCGTCAGCCTATAGATGTCGACCTAGGGCAAGATTTACACTGGTTATTACACAGCCAACCCCTAATGCAACCCACCCCAAGCATAGGCATGTTTGCACCGAACAACATTGACTATCAACCCACGCCAGCTTCAAAACATTTTACCCACTACCCACCTCAACCAGCTTATCGTTTAGGTAAACATTTTGAAGACTGTGTTGATCTGCTGTTTGCGGGCAGTTCCAGCCACAGCATTATTGATCGTAATATTGTCATTCAGGCACCCGAGCGCACCTTGGGTGAGTTAGATTTGCTCTACCGCAATGACCAGCAACAAGTGATTCATTTAGAACTGGCTATAAAATACTATCTACTCGAAAAAGACGGCACACAGCTGGCTAATTTTGTTGGGCCAGCGGGCATTGATCGGTTAGATTTGAAGTGGCAAAGATTGTGCGAGCATCAATTGCCATTGAGCCAAACCCAACGGGTAAAAGACCATTTGCTCGCCCACAGCTTGCCGTTACCCAGCCATCATCAACTTCTGCTTACCGGCATGTTGTTTTATGCGTATCAAGACTGGCAACACACCCATATTGATAACTTAGGCCTCAATCCTGAACATCATAGGGGTTGGTGGTTAGGACACAATGAACTAGACCAGTTACAAACCAAAGAGCCACACCTGCGAGGTTTTATTGTATTGCCTAAATGGCACTGGATCGGTGGACCATTACATTACCCCGAGGCTGAACCCATAGCTTACAATGAACTATTGACCCAAGCCACAGCAGACCCATGGCCCAGTATGGTGCTCGTTTACGAACGCATAGATGAACATACGCCTTGGCAGTTTAAACATCGAGGCTTAGTACTGGATAGATGAGGCTAACGTCTGTACATCCTGTACATAAAAAAGCCCCCGCTAGATTGGTATCCAACGAGGGCTCTTCGATATGATGGTGGGTCGTGGGCGGCTCGAACGCCCGACCAATTGGTTAAAAGCCAACTGCTCTACCAACTGAGCTAACGACCCAAATTCTCT
>JAPYOS010000005.1:218776-262988 GCA_029938085.1 Oceanospirillaceae bacterium
CCAATTGGTTAAAAGCCAACTGCTCTACCAACTGAGCTAACGACCCAAATTCTCTACGGGGCTTGGTAGTGGTGCCCCTCTTACTACGATACTGCTTTGACTACCCGTTACCCTGCTTTGCATGGCAACGAAATGATGGTGGGTCGTGGGCGGCTCGAACGCCCGACCAATTGGTTAAAAGCCAACTGCTCTACCAACTGAGCTAACGACCCAAATTCTCTGCGGGGCTTGGTAGACTATGCCCCTGTACTGCTATAACTCAGTGCTAAGCACTGGATTATCCCTAATAAAATGGCGGAGGAGGAGAGATTCGAACTCTCGGTGGGCTATTAACCCACGACGGTTTTCAAGACCGTTGCATTCGACCACTCTGCCACCCCTCCGCAGAGGCGCGTATATTAAACCATTGAGTATCAGAGTCAAGGCTCTAATCGACTTGATGAGCAAAAAAGGGCAAAAAACTACAAAAAAAAGTCTAAAACAAACGAAACCTAATTATTCGCCACTACAACTGAGACATGCCGTATCTTTTGGCAGAGAAAATTGTTGCCACTGCATGGTTTTCGCGTCCAATAACAACAGCTTACCTAATAACGGCTGGCCTAGCTTGGCAATCACCTTTATGGCCTCCATAGCCTGTACCGCACCGACAATGCCGACTACGGGCGCCATTACCCCATTGGTTGAACAACGACTGTCTTGCGGGCCAGTCAGCTGCATTAAACAGTGATAACAGGGCATGTCTGGGTGTCGCGGATCAACCACCATCACCTGACCTTCCATACGAATGGCAGCACCAGACACCAATGGCGTAGTCTGCTCCAAGCAGGCTTTGTTTACCGCCAAGCGGGTGGCTAAGTTATCACAACAGTCCACCACCAAATCGGCAGCGGCCACTTGTTTAAACAACGCATCGCCTTCGAGCCGCTGCGCTAACGCCACTACATCTACAGCACTATTAATGGCGACAATACTTTGTTGAGCAGAGGCCACCTTAGCTTCACCGATATTGGCTTCACCGTGTATAATTTGTCGTTGTAAGTTAGAGTCGTCCACCACATCATCGTCGGCCAACACCAAGGTACCGACCCCAGCAGCGGCCAAATACAAAGCCACAGGGCTACCCAAGCCCCCCAACCCAATAATCAATACTCGGGCATTAAGCAAATCTTGTTGACCTTGATAATCAAACTCGGGCAACATAATCTGGCGACTATAGCGATTCAATTGTTGGTCGTTCATAACAACTCTCTATGCCTTGTTAAAGGCCTACTGAGGCCACTGCCCCAGTGTAACCCGATCCTGACCATTATAGTCTTTCTGGGTAGTCACTTGCGCAAACCCTAACCGTGTTAGCAATTGGCACACCGCAGCCGCTTGATCATAGCCATGCTCAAAAGCTAACCAACCGCCTGTGTCTAACAGCTGGGCCGCTTGCCGGGCAATGGTTTGGATATCGGCCATACCATGGTCATCTGCCACTAAAGCCGATAACGGCTCATAGCGTACATCGCCCTGACTCAAATGGGGATCTTGGGCGTCGATGTAAGGTGGGTTACTGACCATGCAGTGTATCGGTGCCAGCGGGTCCTTAACCCAACCGCAAGCCCAATCACCTTGTTCGAACTGCACCTGTTGTAAATCACATGCAAGAGCATTCTTTTGTGCCAAAGACACCGCGTCGCTGGATTGGTCCAAGCCTGTAATCTGCCATTGCGGCCGTTCTGAGGCAAGCGCCAAGGCAATCGCACCGGTGCCCGTACCTAAATCGATAACCTTCGCTTGGTCGGGTAAATCCAGGTTCAACACCGCGTCAACTAACAGCTCTGTTTCCGGCCGCGGAATCAAGGTGGACGCATCCACAGACAAATCTAAACTCCAAAAGCCTTGTTGACCTAACAAGTGGGCAATGGGCCGCCCCAAATTACGCTGTTCAATCAAGGCACTAAACCCTTGCCACTGGGTTGTGGTCAAGGTTTTTTCGGGCCACGCATAAAGGCTGGCGCTAGTGCAGTCGAGCTGGTGACAGAGCAATAGGTCTGCATCCAGCTTGGGGCTGTCGTCCTGCCCAGCAGCCACCATTTGAGCCTGCGCCCAAGCCAGAGCGGCGGTGCGGCTATATTCCAAACTAGCCATCCGCTTCGGCCAAGGAGGCCAGCATATTAGCTTGATGTTCGTTGCTTAACGGTTCAATAATACAATTGACGTCACCTTCCATGATATCCGCTAACTTGTACAAAGTGAGGTTGATACGGTGATCCGTAACCCGCCCTTGAGGGTAATTGTAAGTGCGAATGCGCTCCGAGCGGTCTCCACTGCCCACTAAACTCTTGCGGGCATCGGCTTGCTCTGCCGCAACGGCGTCTTGTGCGCTAGACAACAACTTAGCCGCTAACAAAGACATCGCACGGGCTTTGTTCTTGTGCTGCGAACGCTCATCTTGACATTCCACCACCACCCCAGAAGGCAAGTGAGTAATACGAATGGCCGAATCGGTTTTGTTAACGTGCTGTCCACCCGCGCCCGAGGCACGGAAAGTATCAATACGTAAGTCGCCTTTATTAATATCCACATCGTCCACCGAGTCCACCTCGGGCATTACCGCCACAGTACAGGCTGAGGTATGAATACGACCTTGAGACTCGGTTTCGGGCACGCGCTGCACACGGTGAGCGCCAGATTCAAATTTCAAACGAGAGTACACATCGTCGCCGACCATGCGCGTAATAATTTCGCGGTAGCCACCGTGTTCGCCTACGTTCTGGCTTACAATTTCTACCCGCCAGCCCATATTTTCAGCGTAGCGCGTGTACATACGATACAAGTCACCGGCAAAAATGGCGGCTTCGTCACCACCGGTTCCCGCGCGAATTTCTACAAAGGTGTTGTGACCGTCGTTAGGGTCTTTAGGCAACAATAGTTTTTGCAAGTCGAGCTCAAGTTCGGCCTGACGCTTCTTGCCATCTTGGATCTCTTCTTCTGCCATGGCTTTCATATCAGCATCATCTTCTGCCAACATCAACGTGGCTTCGGCCATATCTTCTTGTAACTGCATGTACTGGCCGTAGTTAGCCACCACATCTTCAAGTTCGGCGTACTCTTTAGAGTAAGCTCGAAACTTATCTTGATCCATAATGACTTCGGCTACACCCATCAGTGCTTCTAGCTCTTGGTAGCGGTCTTGTAACTGTTCTAATTTACTTAATATCGAGGCTTTCATAGGGTTTTATTCAGTTCAAACATGGTTTGCAATAATTCTAGGCTTTGGTCATCACCCATGGCACTGGCTTTTTTGAGCTGTACCGTCGGTGCATGCATCATTTTATTAGTTAGCCCCCGCGCTAAGCGCTGCAATACGGCTTGGGGGTCTTCGCCCTTGGCTAACAATACCAAGGCACGGTCTAGTTCGTCATCCCGCAGGGCTTCCATACGTTCACGATAATCACGAATAGTGGCTACCGCATCAAGCGAGCGCTCATGTTCTAAGTAGGCGGCCAGCCCCGCGTCGATCATTACCTCTGCAGCCACAGCTGCCTCTTGGCGCGAGCGCATACCTTCATCAATGACATCCTTTAAGTCATCGACGGTATACAGATACACGTCGTCTAAATCGCCTACCTCTGCCTCTATGTCTCTGGGTACCGCAATATCAACCATAAACATGAGCTTGTGCTTACGCTGCTTTAAGGCGCGCTCTACAGCCCCTTTACCTAAGATAGGTAATTGGCTGGCGGTAGAAGAAATAACAATATCGGCTTGCGCGAGATAATCAGGTATATCGGCGAGCAATACGGCTTTGGCATCAAACTCAAGCGCCAAGTCTTGGGCCCTCGCCAACGTACGGTTGGCTACGACAATGCGCTTCACACCGGCATCACGTAAGTGGCGCGCCACCAGCTCAATGGTTTCTCCAGCGCCGATTAACAACGCGGTTTGGTCTGATAGCTGGGCAAAAATTTGCCGCGCCATTGCCACCGCAGCAAACGCCACAGACACTGGATTTTCGCCAATGGCAGTGTGTGTACGCACTTGCTTAGCAGTGTTGAACGCGCTTTGGAACAAACGAATCAGATGGCTGGAGGCTGTTTTTTCTTGCCGCGCCACAGAGAAACTTGATTTTAGCTGGCCCAAAATTTGTGGTTCACCTAACACCATGGAATCTAAACCGCAGGCCACACGCATCATATGCCGAACGGCTTGATCTTGCTCTTGAAAATAACAATGGCGCTGCACTTGAGACAGGTCTACGTCATGATAATCGGCCAACCAAGCCGCTACAGTTTGCTTAGGGTCGGCGGCCAATGCCGAACCATCAGGCAAGCGGCCGTATATTTCCGTACGATTACAGGTCGATAAAATAGCCACTTCACAAATAGCCGTTTGACTCACAATTTGCTGTAACGCAGGCGCAGCAATTTCTGGCGCAAAAGCCAACCTCTCGCGCACATCAATAGGTGCGGTAGTGTGATTAATACCAAATACAAACAAAGTCATGGAATCGGAGCGTGAAGATCAATACTTAGGAACATTAAAGGCCAGCATTATACCTGAAACTTAAGCCCGCCCATAGTAAGCCCTGCATTAGAAAACCCGTGTAGCGCCACACTGCGCAAAAAGATTTTGGTGTAATCTGCCACAACACACCGCTACGACCCTCAATTTTTGCTACAATTTGACCATAATGATTATTGCTTGAGCTTAGACTATTGTTTTGTAATGCCCTGCCCAGCCCTAGCGCCAACCGCAGACTGACCCGCCTAAAACGGGCGGGTATATTGGTATGGGTGTTGCTACTGCTGGGCTGTAGCCAACCAACAATCACCAGCCACATCAATCCGACGGCACCGCAGGCTGCCTTATCCGCCACCGCCCTGACTCACTTATTGGCAGGCGAGTTTGCCGTACAACGCGGTGATAGCAAACAGGCAGCAGCGCACTTATTAACCGCAGCGGCTGATACCGGCGACCTTCATACCGCAAAACGCGCCACCTTTGCCGCGCAATATAGTCACGATCCGAAGCGACTAAGCCAAACCAGCCACCTTTGGACGCAACTTGCGCCCACCGACCCAACTCCCTGGCAATATTTGGCCCAAGCTCAAGCTCAAGTGGGTAATTTCGACGGCGCCCTTTCCTCGCTACAGGAGGAATTAAAACGTGGCGGTGGCGACGGTTTGGCCCATGTAGCAAGCATTAGCATCAGCGGCGCAGAACAAGACTTTGCATCAACCTACAAACATTACCTTAGCTGGTTAGAGCAATACCCCGATCAACCGCAATTACTCTACGCTTTGGCCCTTCTAGAGCAAGCTAAGGCGCAACCACAAGAAGCCATTAAATTCATTACTAAAGCCTTAAACCAAGACCCAAACAATCTGCATGCTCAAGTCCTTTATGGCAACCTATTACTCTCTACACAAGCGATTGTTACGGCCAACCAATACCTCAGCCCACTCACCCAAGCACTCAAACAAACACCGCACCAATTGCTTGTACTACACGCACAAGTACTGACTCTACTAACTGACTATACTCACGCTTATGATTACTTTAACGAGCTAACCAAACGCTTCCCACGAGACGCTAACTTCCACTATTCGGCCGGCTTATTGGCCTTTGAAACCGATACATACAGGCAAGTAGAACACCACTTACAGCAGGCATTAACACTCAACCCAGACAAGCACAGCGCGCACTACTACCTAGGATTGAGCGCCATGAAAGCAGACCAAAATAACACCGCTATAAGCCATTTCGAGCAGGTAACACTAGGCCCTGATCAATGGGCGGCAATCGCCGAGCTAGTGAACTTACAAGCACCCAAACTTGAGCAGGTAGACACCTATTTTAAGTCGCTACGACAATCCCACCCAGACTTCACTGCAGAGGCATACAGCTTGCAGGCAGAGTACCTACTACAACTGGGTGAGCCAGAAGTAGCGGCTCACGCTTATGCCGCAGGCACTCACCTTTTTCCGCACCATATTGGCTTGCTATATGGCCAAGCATTGCTCGCACAAAGCCTCAATAACAGCCTGCTCACGGAGCAATTGTTAGAGCGTATATTAGCCATAGAACCCAGCCACATTAACGCCCTTAATGCGCTGGGGTATACTTACGCTGAGCAAGGCATTAAATTGGAGCGTGCAGAAGCTCTCATTAATAAAGCCCTCGCGCAGGCGCCGGACAATGCCGCTATTATTGATAGCCTGGGCTGGCTTAACTACCGGCAGGGCCACTTAAGGCAGGCTAAAGCGCTACTCAGTAAAGCCTATGCTATATTGCCGGACGCCGAAATTGCCGCTCATCTTGGATTAGTCGAGTGGGCCTTAGGCGACACCAAAGGTGCTTTTAAAACATGGAACGAGGCGCTTGCAAAAGAGCCCGACAACCTGCTTATCAAACAAGCCATCATGGATGCTCAAAATGATTTCGACCACAACTAGCCACCACAAGGCCCACATCAAACTTGTTTTTCTGGCTACGGCCTGCCTCATACTAAGTGCCTGCAGCACCGCACCCACCAGCAAACTACAACCCGTAGCAAGCCACGCTTACGCGCCCTTTGCGTACAAACAAGCTGAACTAGACAAGCTTGTACAGTGGGACGTAGAAGGCAAACTGGCCGTTTTCGCCAATGACAAGAACAACTCTGGCCTACTGACCTGGCGCCAACGATCAGAATATTTTGACTTATTAATCAGTGGCCCATTGGGCAGTGGTCAACTCCACATTGAAGGCACGCCAGGCGCTGCCATCGCCACCAGCAGCAAAGGCCAAGTCGAGGCCGAGTCCATTGAATTACTATTTTTACAAGAATTTGGCTGGGTGTTTCCCATGCAGGAACTGAGGTATTGGGCTCGTGGCATCCCCCACCCCGCCTCAGAAGCGACACTTAGCTACAACGAAACAGGAGAGGCGGCTAGCATTCATCAAGCAGGCTGGCAGGTGACCTATCATTCTTACAACAAGGTCACTGGCTTGCCTATGCCCAAAAAAATAGAAATTACCGGACCTGATGTACGCCTTGTTTTGGTACTAAAAAACTGGTTTAACCTGTATCCATTTCCGCGTTTAAACCCCAGTTTCAAGCCACAGTAATGACGCAACTTTTGTTGACAAAAGCCTGCATTTCCGCGAGAATACGCGCCTCATATTTCTGGGATATCGCCAAGCGGTAAGGCAACGGGTTTTGATCTCGTCATGCGCAGGTTCAAATCCTGCTATCCCAGCCACATTTATTGGTGCAGACATGTGTCTGCACTTGGCTTAAACGCATACAGCATAGGTGCCCCAAGGTGTCAAAACTTAAAGTTTTTACCGGTAGTGCTCACCCTGAACTAGCTAAAATGGTCGTTGATCGTTTAGGCGTTCCCTTAGGTAAAGCTAAGGTGTCCGAATTTAGCGACGGCGAAAGTGCCATTGAGTTGCTGGAAGACGTACGTGGTAAGGATGTATTTATCATTCAGCCCACCTGCGCGCCCACCAACAACAACCTCATGGAGCTGATTTTCATGGCCGACGCCATGCGTCGAGCCTCTGCAGTTCGTGTTACTGCTGTAGTACCTTACTTTGGCTATGCCCGCCAAGACCGTCGCCCTCGCTCTGCCCGCGTGCCTATTAGCGCTCGCGTTGTGGCCAATATGATGGCGCGCTCTGGTATCGATCGGGTATTGACGGTTGACTTACACGCCGAGCAGATTCAAGGCTTTTTTGACATTCCGGTAGACAACGTATTTGGCTCGCCAGTGCTGCTAGATGAAATCACCAGCCAAGACTACGACAACCCATTGGTTGTTTCTCCTGATGTCGGTGGCGTAGTGCGTGCCCGAGCAGTGGCTAAGCAGTTAAATACAGACCTAGCCATTATCGACAAACGTCGTGAAAAAGCCAACGAATCCCAAGTCATGCACATTATCGGCGACGTTACCGACCGTACCTGCATCTTGGTTGATGACATGTGTGACACCGCGGGCACCTTGTGCAAAGCCGCAGACGCACTTAAAGCCAACGGCGCCAAGCGCGTTGTGGCGTATGCTACGCACCCCGTATTATCGGGCCCAGCGGTAGATAACATCACTAACTCTTCTTTAGACGAGCTAGTGGTGACAGACACTATTCCGTTATCGGCAGCCAGCAAAGCTTGTAGCAGCATTCGTCAACTTACTATGGCCGATTTACTGGCTGAGTCTGTACGCCGCGTTTGCAACGAAGAATCCATTAGCGCAATGTTTAGAACATAACGCTAGTATTATCGGCCTATTATTAGGCCATTTTAACCGTCCTATAGTGCACCGGTCGCAAGTGCCCTGGACAATAAATAAGGAAAGACAAATGTCTATCTCTCTAAATGCTGAAGTCCGTGATGACCAAGGGAAAGGTGCGAGCCGCCGCCTACGTCGTTTAACTGGTGGCACTCCTGCTATCGTTTTTGGTGGCGCAAAGAACAAGAAGCCTGTTTCTGTAACTTTGGTTCACAAAGACCTTTGGAAAGCTTCTGAAACCGCTGGCTTTTACAGCTCTGTAATCACTTTAAGCATTGGTGGCAAAGAAGAGCCCGTAATCATTAAAGATCTACAGCGTCATCCAGCTCGTCAAGAAATTCAACACGTTGACTTCTTGCGCGTCACTAAGTCCAACCCAATTCACATCTTGGTGCCTATCAAGTTTATCAACGAAGCCACAGCCCCTGCGATCAAAATCCAAGGTGGCTCTGTTTCTCACGCTCAAAGCGAAGTTGAAATTACTTGTTTGGCAGCTAACTTGCCAGAATTTGTGACTGTAGACATGCAAGACGTACCTATTGGTGGCATTGTTCACTTGTCTGACATTCAACTACCAAAAGGCGTTACTGTTCGCTCTTTGCGTCTAGGTGAAGATCACGACCAAGCTATTGCTTCTATTACCGGTAAGAAAGGCGCGTAACACTAGCGCAGCGTAATTGTTGTAGTATTAAGCGCCTTTGTTATTGATTTAACAAAGGCGTTTTTATTTGGAGCCTTTTAGCGATGTCGGACTCACCCATCAAACTCATTATTGGCCTTGGCAACCCTGGCGCCAAATATGAGCACACTCGGCACAATGCTGGCCAAGACTGGCTTGAGCAACTGGCGCAACAAGAAGGCATCACCCTAGCCCCAGAAAAACGTTTTTTTGGTGTCTACGGCCAAGGGTTTGTAGCCGGGCACAAAGTGCACCTACTCATCCCTAACACATTTATGAATTTAAGCGGACAGGCTGTACAAGCCCTGTGTAGCTTCTATAAACTTGAAACAGACAACCTTCTCGTAGCCCATGACGAACTCGACCTACCCCCCGGTACAGCACGCCTTAAGCTAGGTGGCGGCCATGGTGGGCACAACGGTTTACGAGACATTATTAGCAAACGTAGCGGTGATAAAAACTTTCATCGCCTGCGTTTAGGAATTGGCCACCCAGGCAATGCCAAATTGGTGGCCAATTACGTGTTAAAAAAAGCGCCTCTTGACGAGCGCATTAGCACCCAAAACGCCATGGACAAAGCTATTAAAGCTATGCCAGAGGCATTATCTGGGTACTGGCAAAAAGCCATGAACGACCTGCACACAAATTAACAGCAGTATAATTAATATTACTTAGAGGTATCCCATGGGATTCAATTGCGGCATTGTAGGCCTACCTAACGTGGGTAAATCCACCCTTTTTAACGCCCTTACCAAGGCCGGTATCGGTGCAGAAAACTTCCCTTTTTGCACCATAGAGCCCAATGCAGGCGTGGTGGCAATGCCAGACCCTCGCTTAGACGCCCTAGCAGCCATCGTAGAGCCCGAACGCGTGTTACCGACCACCATGGAGTTTGTAGACATTGCAGGCTTAGTAGAGGGCGCATCCAAAGGCGAAGGCCTTGGCAACAAATTCTTAGCTAACATCCGCGAAACAGACGCTATTGCACACGTAGTGCGTTGTTTTGAAGACGATAACGTGATTCACGTATCCAACCGCATTGACCCCATTGACGACATTGGCATCATCAATATGGAGCTTGCGCTAGCTGACTTAGACTCGGTAGAGAAGCAGAAAATGCGCGTGCAAAAGCTCGCTCGTACTGGCGACAAAGAGGCACAAGCCAGCCTTGCTTTGCTAGAAAAGCTCATCGGGCCATTAAGCGACGGCATGGGCGTACGCACCCTAGACCTTAACGACGATGAGAAGGCCGTCATTAAGGGCCTGCACTTGCTCACCAGCAAACCTACCATGTACATTGCCAACGTTGCCGACGACGGCTTTGAAGACAACCCGCATTTAGACGCTGTAATCGCTTATGCTGCAACCGAAGACGCTCAAGTAGTGGCCATTTGCAACCAAATTGAAGCCGAAATCAGCGAACTAGACGACGAAGACAAACGTGAATTTTTGTCTGACATCGGCATGACCGAACCCGGCTTGGACCGAGTCATTCGTGCCGGTTACGAATTACTAGGCCTACAAACTTACTTTACCGCTGGCGTAAAAGAAGTGCGCGCATGGACAGTAAAACAAAACGCCACTGCACCACAAGCCGCCGGCGTGATTCACACCGATTTTGAAAAAGGCTTTATCCGAGCCGAAGTAGTGGCTTATGACGACTTTATTGCCGGCAATGGCGAGCAAGGTGCCAAAGAGGCCGGTAAATGGCGTTTAGAAGGCAAAGAATACCGTGTTAAAGACGGTGATGTAGTGCACTTCCGATTTAATGTGTAAAACCCCCACGGAGGGTGTTGACAGCACCCCAAAAACAAGGAATAATTCGCGTCCTCAAGTACAGCCACTGTGCTTGAGAATGATCAAAATGGCTATGTAGCTCAGCTGGTTAGAGCACATCACTCATAATGATGGGGTCACTAGTTCGAATCTAGTCATAGCCACCATTTTGATCCGTCCTTTGGACATTGCTGGGATATCGCCAAGCGGTAAGGCAACGGGTTTTGATCTCGTCATGCGCAGGTTCGAATCCTGCTATCCCAGCCATTCGTTCTACCTTCAGACTCATCGTAAATATTCAATCAACAGCCTAATTGACGTTAGTTAGCGTTATGCGTTTTTTCGATTGCGATTCAGGCCTATATTACCTAAAGTGGTAATTTGCTTTCAGGTTTAGCTACCATGACACTCTCTTGGCTGCGTTATCCAACGCTGTTATGCCTGTGCTTACTCAGCACTTTGGCCTCTGCCAACACACTGCGTGTTGCCTACGACGCCGACCCTGTGTCCCTAGACCCCTACGAACAGCTGTCTGGTGGCACCCTGCAGCTGGCCCACTTATTGTACGACCCGTTAATTCGCTGGACCCCTAAACAAGACTTTGAAGGCCGTTTGGCTACCTCATGGCAGCGCTTAGACAGCCGCACCATTCGTTTCAACCTGCGCCACGACGTAACTTTTTCTAGCGGCAACCCAATGACTGCCCTCGATGTAAAGTGGAGCTTATTAAGAGCTAAATCCAGCCCCGATTTTAAAGGTATCTTCCAACCCATTAGCCAAGCGCGGGTTATTGATGCCCACACCCTCGATTTAATCACCGAACAACCCTACGCGCTACTAGAAAACATGGCCACTCAGCTGTTTGTTATGGACAGCTTGCACTACCAAGGTTTTGACCACAATCAACGCGCCAAAGACGCCGTAGAAAAACACGGCCATTCTTATGCCTCGGAACACGCCTCCGGCACTGGGCCATATCACGTGACCCAACGCCAACAAGGCACCCTACTTAAACTAACAAGAAACCCTGCCTATTGGGACCATGCGTCGCCTGGCAATGTGCAACACATTAGCTTAACGCCCATTCACGACAGCGCTACGCGTAGCGCGGCTTTATTAGCCGGCGATTTAGACTTGATTGCACCGGTACCACCCATAGATCACTACCGTATAAACAAACACCCCGACATACAATTATTCACCCGTAGCGGTGCGCGGCTCATCAGTTTGCAAATGAACCAACAAAGACGCCCAGAATTACAAGATATACGGGTGCGACAAGCCATTGTTCATGCCATCAATAACAAAGGTATTGCTAGTAAAATAATGCGCGGCTTTGCCACACCCGCGGGCCAACAAAGCCCTCCCGGCTATCAAGGCCACTTAGCCAGCCTCGCTCCTCGATACGATCTTGCCTTGGCACAAAAACTCATGCAGCAAGCGGGTTATGGCAGCGGCTTTAGGCTGAGCATGATTGCGCCAAACAACCGCTATGTGAATGACGCAAAAATAGCCCAAGCCGTGGTCATCATGTTGGCAAAGATCAATATAAAAGTGGATTTGGTGACCATGCCCAAAGCCCAATATTGGAAAAAATATGACCAAGCCAGCAGTGACCTGATGATGCTCGGCTGGCATTCAGACACCGAAGATTCGGCCAACTTTAGTGAAATGCTAGCCATGTGCCGCAACCCAGATAGCGGTTACGGACGCTACAACGGCGGACATTACTGCAACCCAGAAGTAGATCGCTTAGTCAGCGCCAGCGCCAAACAAACCAATTTAAAAAAGCGCACACAAATGCTGCAACAAGTGGAGCAAATTTTATATCAAGACGCTGCTTTTGTGCCTTTGCACTGGCAACACTTAGCTTGGGGTGCGCGTAAGGGGATCAACATCAAGGACGTGCTCACGGTGATGAACATTCCTTACTTGGCTAATTTAGTGGTCGCTCAACCTTGAATAATGTCGTCTCAGTGCTAAGCCGCTTAATCACCAGCGCCTTGATCATCATCTTGGTGGCGATGGTCAGCTATTGGGTTTTAGGGCTAATTTCCCCTGCCGAAACTCACAATCTGAATCTAGCACAGTATTTATTACAGGTGGCGAGTGGTGATTTAGGTCAGTCGCAATTTTATCATCAGGCCAATTTACAGCTGGTGCTACAGGCCCTGCCCGCGACCTTTGAACTGGTATTAATCACCAGCTTACTGGTGAGTTTAGTAGTCATTCCGTTGGGCTTATTCACCGCCATTGCGCCACAACATAAATTAGCCCGCAGCATTATGGCGGTAAGTTTGATGGGCATATCGTTACCGGTATTCCTCACAGGCAGCATTATGGTGTACTTTTTTGCCGTGGAATTAAACTGGCTGCCTACCTTTGGCCGCGGCACAACCGTGCCCATTGGCAGTTGGCAAAGCGGCCTATTAACTGTCTCTGGCTGGCAACACATCATGCTACCAGCAGCCACCTTGAGCTTGGCTTTATTGCCACTGTTTTTACGCCTATTAAGGGCCGAACTACTACAAGTCATGCAAAGCAACCCAGTGCGCCTAGCTCAAGCCATGGGCATTACCCCATGGCGCATTTGGTTGTTTTATGGTTTAAGGAATGCCACCTTGCCGATGATCACCATGGCAGGCCTACAGTTTGGCACCTTAATGGCGTACACCTTGGTGGCCGAGAGTTTATTTCAATGGCCCGGTGTAGGCTCGCTATTTATGCAAGCCATTAACCGCAGCGACGGCCCCCTAGTAGCCGCACACCTGATTTTAGTAGCCATTATGTTTTTATCCGTTAGCGCCATTGCCGACTTAGCTTACGGCCTGTTTAATCCCCACTTAGCCGCGTGGCGCAACCGATGAATGCGGCCCAATATCACGGCCACCATATTTGGCGCCGCTTTCGTCGACAACAGCTGTGGTTGCAGTTAAAGGCCAATAAAGTCGCGCTTATCAGTAGTGTGATTTTGTTGTTATTAACGGTTACGGCATTATTAGCGCCGTGGCTGAGCCCGTTTGATCCTGCAGACCTACAGCAACAAAATATCATGGATGCGGAGCTACCACCGGCATGGCATGAGCAGGGTGACAGCCGCTTTTTATTAGGCACAGATGGCCTAGGGCGCGACATACTCAGTAGCTTAATGCACGGTATAAGAACCTCTTTGTGGGTTGGCTTTTGGGCGGTACTGTTGCAGTTAACCTTAGGCACGGCATTGGGCCTATGTGCCGGTTATTTTGGTGGCTGGATGGATCGGCTGGTAATGCGCTTGGCCGACTTTCAACTCACTTTTTCTAGCCTAATGCTCGCCATTTTGGTGTTAGCCATTACCCGCGCAGCCATGGGTGCCCACGACTACCATGTGTGGTCGCCTTGGTTGTTGATTTTAGTGCTCGGTTTAGCCGACTGGCCACAATACGCCCGCACATTAAGAGCCAGTGTGCTGGCCGAAAAACACAAAGATTACGTAGCCGCTGCACAGGTGCTGGGTTATCGCAGCCGCCATATTATGGTGATGCAGATTTTACCTAACACCTTGTCACCCCTGTTGGTGATTGCCACCCTACAGGTGGCCCACGTCATTTTAGCCGAAGCCGCCCTGTCCTTTTTAGGTATTGGTATGCCCTACGGCAACCCATCGTTAGGTGGCATGATGGGGTCTGGTTTTGAATACATGCTCAGTGGTTTGTGGTGGATTGCACTGATCCCCGGGGTTGCCTTGGTATTACTCTTACTAAGCATCAACTTAGTGGCCGATTGGTTGCGTGATGCACTGGACCCCAAAAACATAGGCCAGCAACAATGAGCCTGACCTTAAACCCACCTACAACGCTACTGAGCGTGCGTGACTTGCACGTCAACTTTACCTCTCGTTGGCCACAAGAACCCAACATAGACGTGCTCAGAGGCGTGTCGTTCCAACTAGAGCGCGGAGAACGATTGGCCTTAGTGGGTGAAAGTGGTGCCGGTAAATCGTTACTGGCCACCAGCATTATTCAGCTATTTGATACCAGCGCCCGTATCCGTCACGGCAGCGTACACTTTGAAGGCCAAGACCTCACTCAACTTAGCTCTAAACAGCTTCGGCAAGTACGGGGGCGTCGTATTGGCATGGTGTTTCAAGACCCCATGACTAACCTCAATCCGAACCTCACGTTAGAACAGCAATTGCTGCAGTGTATCTTGAGCCATCGTAACATCAGCCGTGCCGAAGCGCGCTTAGTGGCCTTACACAAACTAAGGCAGGTACACATTCCTGCACCCGAAACTCGCATGCGCCAATACCCACACCAGCTGTCTGCAGGCCAGCTACAACGGGTGACCATAGCCATGGCTCTGACCTTGGAACCGGCACTCATTATTGCCGACGAACCTACCAGCGCCTTAGACGTGACCATGCAGGCAGAAATTATTAGTTTACTTACCCATTTATGTCACAACAACGGTGTCGCCTTGTTGCTGATTAGCCACGACCTCAGCTTAGTTGCTCATGCTAGCGACCGCTGCTTAATAATGTACGCCGGCCAAATTGTTGAACAAGGGCATACAAAAAGCCTCATCAACGACGCTCAACACCCTTACACTCAAGGCTTGATCCGCGCCTTGCCTCAAATGAGCCAACCCGGCCAAAGCCTGTATCAAATTCCAGGCCAAATGCCATTGGCGCAAGAATTAGGCAACCAGTGTGCGTTTGCCAACCGTTGTGAACATGCCTTTGCGGCTTGCTGGAGCCAGCCTCCTACCCGCACAGTGACCCTTGAGCGCGAAGTGAGTTGTCATTTAGTAAACCCAGCCCCCGCGCCAGCACCACCAGCGGAGCCTGAACTATGACCCAGACCTTGCTAAGCATCAATAATCTATACAAAAGCCACGCCGCTCCCAATCACAATAGTGCATGGTGGAATCTACGAAAAACCAGTTATATTAGCGCCATTAACGGCCTTGATATCAGCGTCAAACGCGGCGAAACCCTGTGCGTGGTGGGTGAAAGTGGTTGCGGAAAATCCACCTTAGCACGCTTAGTGATGGGCTTAGAAAAACCCGATGCGGGCACCATTAGCTATCAAGGCGAGATTATAAGTGGCTTGTCGGATAAAGCCCGCATGCCTTATCGACGCCGTATGCAAATGGTATTTCAAGACCCGTACACCGCGCTGAACCCCCGCCACACCGTATTACATGCGCTGGTGGACCCTCTTCTGTACCACCAGCCTAATTTACACCGCCAACACGCAGTCGACCAAGCTATGGCACAATTACTGGCTGTGGGTATCGAGCCGGCCTTAGCTCAGCGCTTCCCTCATCAGCTTTCGGGTGGCCAGCGACAGCGGGTTAATATTGCTCGGGCGTTGATGGTAGAGCCAGAATTTATTGTGGCCGATGAGCCTCTGTCTGCCTTAGACGTTTCGATTCAAGCGCAAATATTAAATTTATTGGCACAGCTGCAGTCGCAGCAACAACTCACCTACCTCATTTTTAGCCACAACTTGGCGGCGGTAGAGCACATGGCAGACAGAGTAGCAGTAATGTACGACGGCCAAGTGTGCGAAATTGCCAGCCGAGAGCAACTGTTTAGCCAACCCCAGCACCCCTACACCAAAGCCTTATTGGCCGCCTCGCCGCAAATATATACCCCACCAAACAAACACCACCGGCTAGTGGGCGATGTACCTAACCGTATCCCCTTACGCCATGTACAGCACGGTTGTAGCTTGCAAGATCGCTGCCCTCAAGCGTTTGAAACCTGCCGCCACCAAACACCTCAACTAACCCCTTTAACGGCACAACATGCGGTGGCCTGCCATCACACCCAGCCACCCGTAAGCCAAGGAAACAGCCATGACTCTGAACATTAATTGCCAGTTTGATAGTGGTAATATCCACGTCATCGACAGCCAGAGTAACCCAGTTAAACTCGCCATTCGTCACGATCATCAATCGGACTTCTACCAGTGGTTTCACTTCTGTGTAAGTGGTGCTCAGGCTCAAGAAAATCTCCAGTTTAGCCTCACCAACGCAGCGGGAGCAGCCTTCGCCGAAGGCTGGAACCACTTCCAAGTGGTGGCCTCTTACGACCGCCAAAAGTGGTTTCGTGTAGCCACCCGTTATGAACAGGGCGAACTTATATTTGACCATGCCGCCGAATACTATCAAGTTTGGTACAGCTTTTTTACACCCTATTCATGGGAACGCCATCAAGACCTCATCGCATGGGCTCAAACAAGCGCCGTATGCAGCCTAGAAGCCTTAGGTAATACCTTAGATAACAGGTCATTGAGCCTACTAACCGTAGGCCAAGCAGGGCCCGAAAAACGTAACATTTGGCTCACCGCGCGCCAGCATCCAGGCGAAACCATGGCCGAGTTTGCCATCGAAGGCCTATTACAAAAATTGTTAGATCCAGCCGACGCCTGTGGCCGCAAGTTGCTGGAAAGTGCAGTATTTTACATCATCCCTAATATGAACCCAGACGGCAGCGTACGTGGCCATTTACGCACCAACGCTGCGGGCGTAAACCTTAACCGCGAATGGGCCAGCGCCTCCATGGAACGTAGCCCCGAAGTTTATTTAACCCAACAAAAAATGCGCGAAACCGGCGTTGATTTGTTTATTGATTGTCACGGCGATGAAGAAATTCCTTACGTATTTCTAGTCGACAACCAAGGCATTCCGGCCTACGGCCCGCGACTTGCCACACTTGAAGATAAGTTTAAACAACAGCTACTCATCAGCAACCCCGATTACCAAACCCAACACGGCTACGAAACAGACCTACCTGGCCAAGCCAACCTAAGCTTAGCCAGCGCCGCGGTTGGCCAGACTTATGATTGCCTGTCTTTAACCCTAGAAATGCCGTTTATTGATAACCATAACTTACCCGATGCCACTTACGGTTGGTCGGCTCAGCGAAGTAGCGATATGGGCGCTGCGTTATTGCCCGCCATGCTTGCTGTGATAGATGAGCTAAGATAAAACCATGGAATTACGTTGGTTGGATGACTTTTGCGCGTTAGCACGGACACGGCATTTTTCCCGTGCGGCCGACGAACGCCATGTGAGCCAGCCGACGTTTAGCCGACGTATCAAACTATTGGAAGAAGAGATAGGCGTTACCCTGATCGATCGCAATAGTTTACCGCTAACCTTAACCCCCGCAGGCGACGTGTTTTTGCTTTCCTGCGAGGACATTTCAACACGCCTAAGACAAACCAAAAGCCAATGCCGCGCCATAGATCAGCAGCAACAAGAACAACTGGTGCTGGCCACAGGCCAAGCCTTATTACTCAATTTCTTGCCAGCTTGGCGTCAACAGTTGGCGACACAACTCCAAGGCAACGACGGTCTGGAAGTTAATCTTAGTGCCAACAATTGGATAGGCAGTGAATACAGCCAAGCGTTACTGCAAGGCCAGTGCGACCTGCTACTCACCTATTGGCATCCAGCCATGCAACTTGATGCCGAACTCAAACCGGAGGCCGTAGACTTCATTACCTTAGGCCAAGATCAACTCATTCCTATGAGCGCCGGAAATAAGTATGGGCAGGTCAAGTTTGACCTAGATTCAAACGACCCAGCGCCTCAAATTCCATACCTTGCCTATCACCCACAAACCCTATTGGCTCAAGTCATTGAGGCCCAAGTACAACCGTTGTTCACCAATCAGTTGGTAACGGTCAACGAAAACAGCCAAGCCATCAGTAGCAAAGCACTGATCCAGCAAGGGTTTGGTTTAGGTTGGTTACCCCGCAGCTTAGCGCAAGAAGAGTTGCAGCAAGGTAAGTTACACATTGCAGGTGGCGCCCAATGGCATATTGGCCTACAAATCCGCCTCTACCGACGCCGCAACGACGCCAATACAAAGCTACAAAACTTATGGCAGGTGCTCATTAAGACTGTGGCGTAGGTAACGCGTAGGTGCCCATCACATGGGCCACCGGCCGATCGTCTCCATCGGAATACAATACCACCTCGCCAACCACTAACGAGCGACCCACCTTAATCAATTTGCACTGACCAATAATGTCTTTGTCGGCGGCGGGTTTTCTGAGGAAGTTAATGGATAAGCTTGACGTCACCGCCAGCGGCACTAAGCCCACTTCCCCCAACACGGCAACGTATAACGCCACGTCTGCCACCGTCATCATTACTGGCCCAGAAACGGTTCCACCCGGGCGTAACTCGTCAAAACCAACCGCATGCCTAATGGTCGCGGCGCGATCGCCTACGGCCTCTACCACACACTTAGACTGTGGAAACTCCTTAGCCAAAAACTTAGCAATAACGTCTTTACTTACCACAACTACTCCTTCATATTTTAGCTAGCCTGCAGTGCCTATAAGTAAGGCCTCACTATCGATAAACTACGCTCAACCGTGATTTCCTTTTCGCCCACCGGAGCTACGTAGTGAATGGCAGATTCTGCTTCTACTGTTCCAGCCAGCTTGGCAATCACCCAAGTTGCTAGGTATTGCGAGGCCATACAACCACCGGCTGTTGCCACATTACCCTTTGCAAAAAAGGGTTGATTTAATACGTCTACCCCGGCGTCAATGACCCAAGGCTTAGTGGTCAGGTCGGTACAAGCGGGCACGTTATTTAACAAACCTAACGTTGCCAACAGCAAAGTACCTGAACATTGTGCTCCAATGAGTTGTTTGGCAGGATCTAAGGTCAAACGTTCTAAAAGCGGCCCATCCAGCGCAATATCACGAGTATAAATACCACTACCAAACAGCACCACATCGGCACTATTGGCAAATTCTAACGGCTGTTGTGCCTGTACCGTCACACTATTCATCGACGTAACCGTTGGCGTTGGGCAGGTAATCTGCACATTCCAACCGGCACTTTTCATGCGATTAAGAATGCCCAAGGCAATAAAGGAATCGAGTTCGTTATAGCCATCAAATGTAAGTATAGCGATGTTCATTTTTGAAGCCACTGTTGTTCCCTTAGGTTGCTAGACAAGGTGTCAATTATGCCACGCCCTAAACAATAATACCCAGCACTAGCTTATCAAGCCGCCTCATGCCTACCGTTGCGCCATTGGGTGATCAGAGTTTTTGGTTTACGGACAAAGTTTATTCCAATCGATGTCATACGTGTGTAATCCCGCCAAACAATCTCAGTATATATCGCCAGCCAATGCTAATTGAGTTAAGTATAAGCGCATATCAAGTTCAAGCTGATGGTAGTCTCTGTCCATATGGCAACACAGTTTATAAAAGGCCTTGTTGTGTTCCATCTCTTTTAAATGAGCTAACTCATGGACAACAATCATCCTTAGAAAAGCTTCTGGGGATTTCCTAAACACATCACTGACTCTAATTTCATTTTTACGCTTCAGTTTATTTCCCTGAATCCGAGAGATTACAGTATGTAACCCGAGTGCATTTTTAATTACATGGATTTTGGGGTCATACATGACCTGGCTTAACGGCGCAGATCTTTTGATGTATTCGTTTTTGATCGAGACCGTGTACTCTTTCAGAGATTTGTCATTAACATACGGGTGCGTTGTAGGGTATTTGTTGAGCAGATAGTCTGACAGGTTGTTGTCTTCGACCAGCTGTATAACTTGGTCTTTTACTTGCTGAGGGTAGCTTGAAATATATTTTAATGTGGCCATTGGATTTATCAAACAAAAATGATCAGGTATTGCAGCACCGTGGCTACGCCGAGCTTGGTCTGTGGTAAGCTCAATTATGCGTAAAACTGATAAAAAAATCGACAATCAACTTAGGTTAGTTTTAACCGATGTGTGCGAAATTGCGCTCAAGGATATTAATGGTTTTTGCTGGTTAACTCACATAGTTAATTACTCAAACTTCCCTAACAGCCTAAAGGTGGTGTGTGTTTTCGATACCAACGACAACCTTGCTTGTTTTATGGCCCAAAAATCTAACCGCAAACTGAATGCTTTAATTCAGGCCAAGCTGCTTGAAGCCACGGTTAAAGTAAAGGATGTGGCCGAACACATTACTTATGACACACAACAAAATTGCCAAAACGAGCATCATGGAAAATGGGCCGATAGGCTAGGCTAATCCTTGTCCAGGTACACTGGTGAGTATCCGTCTAGGTTACTTAACCAACAAACACGCCACGCTCACATCCCCACGTTGCTCCATAACCGGCGCTGTAGTTTTGCACTGCGCTGTGGCGTTTTGGCAACGCGGGTGAAAGCTACAACCACTAGGAGGATCTAAAGGCGAAGGTAATTCGCCAATGAGCTTAATACGCTGGCGCTTACGCTCGGTATTGGCCTGCGGGGTAGCGGACAAGAGCGCTTGGGTATAAGGGTGCTGGGGGTTACTAAACACGGCTTCGCTGGCACCTTGTTCAACGGGTTTGCCAAGGTACATGACCAGCACTTGATCGGCAATGTGCTGCACCACGCTTAAATCGTGAGAGATAAACACATAAGCAAGGCCCATCTCTTGTTGTAATTCGATCAACAGGTTTAGAACTTGGGCCTGAATGGAAACATCGAGGGCCGACACCGGCTCATCCAATACCACAATTTTTGGTTTTAAGATTAACGCCCTTGCTATGGCAATGCGTTGCCGCTGACCACCCGAAAACATGTGCGGATAACGGTGAAAATGTTCGTCTCGTAAACCCACACGAGCCATCATTGTCAGCACTTCTTGTTTACGTTGCTCCGCCGTCATATTGGTATTAATGATAAGCGGTTCTTGCAGAATATCGCCTATTTTTTGGCGAGGATTAAGGGAACCGAACGGGTCTTGAAAAACCATTTGTACGGTTTGGCGCAACTGTTTTTTGGTGGCTGCATCAGCCGCCATGGACACGTCTATGCCATCTAGAGTGAGCTGACCAGCGGTGGGGGTTTCGATAAGCGTTAATAAACGGGCAAGGGTGGATTTACCACACCCCGACTCACCCACTACGGCTAGGGTTTGCCCTGCATACAAATCAAAACTTGCGCCAGAAAGCGCTTGCAGGCTTTTATCGGCCTGTAAAAAACCCGATTTTACTGGGTAATATTTATGTAAATCGCGGGCCTTAATGAGTGGTTGGTTCATGGCTTTTGTCCTGCTAAAGGCAACGGATAATGGCATAAAATATCTTCGTTTCGAGTAGGCGGCGTTTGCCTACAGTGCTCTTGTACGTGTTCGCAACGAGGGTTAAACAAGCAGCCTACGGGACGGTCGAGTTGTCCTGGAACCACTCCGGGAATAGCATTCAGTAATTCGCCTTGAGAATGTTCGGGTAAGGCCCGTAACAGCGCTTGGGTATAGGGGTGCCGTGGGTTTTCAAATAGGTCTTTCACCGCTCGTTGCTCCACCTGCTGGCCAGCATATTGCACCACCACACGGTCTGCCGTTTCGGCCACCACTGCCATATCATGAGTAATCAACACTAAAGCCATGCCGTTGGCCTGTTGTAGCTCTACTAACAATTCCAAAATTTGTGCCTGAATGGTAACGTCTAAGGCTGTGGTGGGTTCATCGGCAATCAGCAGCTTAGGCTGACAGGCAATCATCATAGCAATCATCACCCGCTGACACATGCCGCCAGACAACTGGTGTGGGTATGCCTTAAGGCGAGTTTCTGCCGCAGGGATGCCCACTTGCTGCAATAGTTCAATGGTGCGCGCTTTGTGGCTACGGCGGCTGCCACCAAAATGCTGGGCTAATACTTCACTAATTTGATGGCCTACGCTAAAACATGGGTTTAGGCTGGTCATGGGCTCTTGAAAGATCATACTAATGTCTTTACCAATGATCTTACGACGCTGTTTGGCCGACATAGTGAGCAAGTCTTGGCCATCAAACAACATCCGATCTGCCGTTACTTTGGCCGTCCAAGGCAACAAACCCATCAGGGCCAACATAGCCACAGACTTACCAGACCCAGATTCACCCACAATAGCAACAATTTCGCCTTCGTCCAGTTTTAGGTCTACACCGTCTACCGCTTTTAGGGCACCATGGGCTGTAGCAAATTCCACACTTAAATTACAAATATCTAACAAAGCCATGGTTAGGATCTCTTCAACTTAGGGTCAAGGGCATCGCGCAAACCGTCGCCCATTAAGTTTATAGCTAGCACGGCCAATAATATGGCAATGCCAGGGAAAGTAACTGTCCACGGTGCGCTCAGCATAAGGTCTCTATTTTCTGCAATAAGAGTACCCCACTCTGGCAACGGTGCTTGGGCGCCCATACCTAAAAAGCCTAGTGCTGCGGTATCTAAAATGGCGGTTGAAA
Organism: Oceanospirillaceae bacterium; assembly: GCA_029938085.1. GTDB lineage: Bacteria > Pseudomonadota > Gammaproteobacteria > Pseudomonadales > Balneatricaceae > Njordibacter. The sequence continues at coordinate 241,738 of JAPYOS010000005.1, forward strand.
AACTTAACGTGCCCTGCACAATCAAAGGCGCCATACAGTTTGGCAAAATGCTGATAAACATAAGCCGCAAAGGCCCCGCCCCAGCAACGCGGCTGGCCGTGACATAATCTCGGTTCATTTCGTTAATAGTAGAAGCACGCGCCAAGCGCACAAATGACGGCGTGTAGGTAATGGCGATGGCCACCATGGCATTCAGTAAACCAGGCCCCAACAAGGCCACCAATACTAACGCCATTAATAAACCGGGCACCGCCATAATGGTATCCATCACGCGCATGATGATGGTTTCTACCCACCCCCCCTTAAAACCTGCCACCAAACCTAAAAAGATACCAATAGACGCAGACAACAGCACCACGATGCACCCCGCCAACAAAGACAAGCGGGCACCGTGAATAATGCGCGACAACATGTCTCGACCGGCATAGTCGGTACCTAAAAAGAAGCGCATTTGCCCACCCTCCATCCAAGCAGGAGGAATTTCTGCAAACTCGCGGTATTGTTCGGCAGGTAAATGTGGGCTAATGAAGTCTGCAAACAGCGCAACGAGTATCACGCCAATTAAAAATACCAAACCCGCCACTGCGGTTTTGCTGGCACTAAAATAAAACCAGAACTCACGCCACTGTTGCTGACGTACAGATTGTGACGTAGTTGCAGCCGGGCTGGGTGTTGCTGTAGTTGTTGTCATGTGCGTGGCCTCAGTGCAAGATTCGCGGGTTAATCAAGCCATACAGCAGATCAACAATCAGGTTAACGGCCATGACACTCACGGCAATAAGTAACAAACCGCCTTGTACCGCAAAGTAGTCGCGGCTAAATACGGAGAAAATAATCCACTTACCAATGCCCGGCCACCCGAAGATAGTTTCAGTAAGAATAGCCCCTGCCAGCAGCACGGCCACTTGCAAACCAATCACTGTAATCACAGTAATCATGGCGTTGCGTAACGCATGTACGGCAATCACTCGCACTGGCGAAAGGCCTTTAGCCTTGGCCGTACGTACATAGTCCTCACTCAAAACTTCCAACATGGCAGAACGTGTTTGGCGTGCAATGACCGCTAGCGGAATGGTGCCCAGTACCACCGAAGGCAATACCAAGTGATGCAATGCATTCCAAAACGAGCCTTCTTCATCACTCAACAAAGTGTCAACTAACATAAAGCCCGTGACCGGCTCCACATCAAATAAGAAGGATAACCGGCCAGACACTGGGGTTAAATTTAACGTGTTAGAAAACAAAATGATAAGCAGCAAACCCCACCAAAAAATGGGCATGGAATAGCCCACTAAAGACAAGCTCATAATGCCTTGGTCCACAAAACTGCCACGTTTTACGGCAGCAATAATGCCCGCCGGTATACCTAACAATATGGCAAATAAAATGGCGCATAGGCCCAACTCGGCAGTGGCAGGAAACAGCTCAAAAAACTCTTCTACTACCGGACGGTTGGTAATGAGGGAGGTGCCTAAATCGCCTTGTAATACGTCGCCCACATAAGACAAATATTGCTGCCACATGGGTTTATCAAAACCCAACTGCGCCATTAATTCGGCATGGCGCTCTGGCGTTACGCCCCGCTCACCTGCCAACACTTCAACAGGGTCGCCTGGCAAGGCTCGGATAAAACCAAAGGCCACAAGAGTGACACCAAAAAACACTGGTACCAACACTAGCAAGCGTTTGAATAAAAATTTAAACATAGGGAAATCTCAGAAGAGAAGGGTGGAATAACGTATAAATTGAGGTTAGCAGTTAGGCTGAATGGCTACGTCTGTGGTGACAAACGTAGCCATTGGGTCTAACTACTCTATGCAACGCTCATAGTGAGCGCTCACCTTAGAGTTACTTTAAATCAACACCATCGTAGAAGATGTGGCTGCCTAAAGGATGAACCTTAAAGCCGGTCACTTCTTTACGTACGGGTTTGAACACTACAGAGTGAGCAATCGTCACCCAAGGCGCTTCTTCTTTAAAGATAACCTGAGCTTTCTCGTACAAGGCGGTACGTTCGGCTTGGTCGGTAATCTGCTTAGCTTGACGCAAGGTGCTGTCAAACTCTTCGTTACACCAGCGTGCACGGTTACCACCACTCTTAGCAGCATCACAACCTAGCAATACATACATAAAGTTATCTGGGTCACCATTGTCGCCGGTCCAACCGAGTAGCACAGTGTCGTGTTCGCCGTTCTTAGAGCGCTTCAAGTACTCGCCCCATTCAAAGGTTACAATCTCTGCTTCCACACCCACTTTAGCCCAATCCGCTTGGATCAGTTCCGCCATACGGCGAGCATTAGGGTTGTATGGGCGCTGTACTGGCATAGCCCAGATGTTAGTCTTCAAACCAACCACACCGGCTTCTGCCAACATAGCTTTGGCTTTGGCTGGATCATAATCGTAGTCTTTCACGTCATCGTTGTAAGACCAGATAGTCGGTGGGATTGGGTTTTTAGCCACCGAACCGGCACCTTTAAATACCACATCCAAAATAGACTGCTTGTTAATGGCCATGTTCAAAGCCTGACGCACCAACTTTTGGTCAAATGGAGGCTTCTCGGTGTTAAATGCCAAGTAACCTACGTTCAAACCTTCTTGGCGCATAAGATTAATGTCAGGGTCTTTGTCCATCGCCGCCACGTCGGCAGGGTTAGGATAAGGCATCACATGACATTCGCCTGCTTTCATCTTCTGGTAACGGACGTTGGCATCGGTAGTGATGGCAAATACCAACTTATCGATGTTAGAACGGCCACCCCAATAATCGTCATGGGCCGTGTAACGGATCATGGCGTCTTTTTGGTAAGACTTAAATACGAATGGACCCGTACCTACTGGCTTGTGATCAATGTCTTCTTTGTTGCCAGAAGCGGCCAATACGTCGCCGTATTCCGCAGACAATACAGAAGCAAAGTCCATGGCCATGTTAGATACAAACGGTGCTTCGGCGTAGTTCAAGGTGAACTTAACCGTGTAGTCGTCTACTTTTTCGATGGACTTAAGTAGGTCACCCATGCTCATCCAACCGAAGTACTTGTAGTCGCCACCCGACACGTCATGGTAAGGATGATCTTCCTTCCACATACGGTTAAAGGTGAACAAAATGTCATCGGCATTAAAGTCACGCGTTGGCGTGAAGTCTTTGGTGGTGTGGTACTTTACGCCTTTACGTAACTTAAAGGTGTATTCCAAACCATCGGCAGATGCGGTCCAAGATTCAGCCAAACCGGGTACAACCTTAGTTGAACCGGCTTCAAACTGTACTAGACGGTTAAACAGTGTTTGTGAAGAAGCATCAAAGGTGGTGCCTGCAGAATAAAGCGAAGGGTTAAAGCCCTCTGGGCTGCCCTCGGAGCAAAATACCAAGGTCTTGGCTTGCGCCGCCCCTGATACCGCTAGTCCTAGCCCAAGGCTAAGTGCGAGTAGTGTTTTTTTCATTATTTTTTTTCCTAGGAGGTTACATACAAAACTACGTCTTATAGACCGTTTAACTGTAAACTCTAGGGGTTTGGTGCAGCAATCGAAATTGTGAAACAGGCCATGTTAGAAAATGAATAGGCCCACGGCTAACTCACCTCATCGGTAAAATACCTGTCACAATAAGTGCCTTACAGGCTGAACTATACCCATAAACCGTCCTTTATGTGGTTTGTGGCCTGACCTACTGAGGTGGCGTCACCGGCGTTGTGGCTTGCTCGCCAGCTACTTCTAACTTTGCTCGTTCGGCCTTACTAATGTACTTAGGTTTAGTTTTGCTAGCCAATTTGGCGTTGGCTCGCTTAGCTTGGGCCTTTAAAATTTGAATACCTTTTTTACGACGGTTCATGTGTATCTACTCATCTGAAAACAGTGACATAGTACCAGTTTAGGTTCGATAACCAAACCGAAGCGATCATTTTTCACCCTCTGCCGCCTCAACGTGAACCACGCATTACGTTAGCCACGCTCTTTTTATAGAAATTATGCAAGAGCGGGTTTTAGAAACTAAATAACTACCTTAAAAAATAAAATAACCAATAAAAACAATAATATAAAGGAAAACACTTTACCACTTGAGGCGCTTGATTCGATGCCTAAACCGACCCATAATGAGATCACAACACACCTCGCTTGGATCACCTTAGATGCCGTCTCAATTTGCCAACCTGTACCCCCACCACTTGCAGCGTTTGACTAACACCACCGAACAAGCCTTGTTAGCTGAATCTTGCGACAGCCTGTTAATTCACAGCGGCGCGCCAAAGTTGGCATTTTTGGATGATTATCACGGCCCTTACAAGGCGAGCCCTCACTTTTTGTGGTGGTTGCCTTTAACCCAAAGCCCACACTGTTATTTGTTAATTCAAACAGGCAAGAAGCCGGTTTTGTTTTACCATTTAGCCGATGACTTTTGGCATGTGCCACCGGTTGCGCCCAGTGATTTTTGGTGTGAGCATTTTGACATTCATTTGTGTGCCGACCTTGCGGCTGTTAAGCAAGCACTTAAAGCCTACCAAAGCAGTCAGCAGCGTCGTGCTTGGGTTGGCGAAGACACCGAATTAGGACGCGACCTAGGTATAGAAAATATAAACCCACAAGGTCTTATGCACCGTTTACACTTTGCTCGTGCGGTAAAGAGTGACTATGAAATAGCCTGCTTACGCCAAGCCAACCTGATTGCGCTCGATGGCCACGCCGCAGCTAAAGCAGCCTTTATGGCAGGCAAAAGTGAGTTTGAAACCCATCTAGCGTATCTAGCCGCTGTACAACAAGACCAAACCGAAATGCCTTACCGCAACATTATTGGTTTTGGCGGACACAGCGCTGTATTGCACTACCAGCATTATCAATATCAAGCGCAAAATATGAGCAAAGCACAGAGCTTTTTGATTGATGCTGGCGCCCAATGCCATGGGTATGCATCGGACATTACCCGTTGCCATAGCCGTGGTAGCGAACTGTATCAAAACTTAATTGACGCCATGACTGCGGCACAGTTGCTGGTGTGTACGCAGGTCAAACCCGGCACCCTATTTACTGACTTACATATGCGTATGCATCGCTTAGTGCTCGACATGTTAGTGCAATTTAATTTAGTTAATGGCTCACGGGACGAGCTAGAGAGCAGCCACATCAGTAGCGCTTTTTTCCCTCACGGGCTCGGTCATTTACTGGGATTACAGGTGCATGATATTGGCGGCTGGCAGCAAGATGAAGTAGGCACGATGCAATCACCACCTAAACAACACCCATTTTTGCGCTGCACTCGCAGTTTGGAAAAAGACATGGTGGTGACGATTGAGCCTGGGCTGTACGTCATCGACAGTTTATTACAACAGTGGCGCGACAAGGGTAGTGGGCACTTACTTAACGAAGCGGCCATAGACCAGTTACGCCCTTTAGGTGGGGTGCGAATTGAAAACAATATTGTGGTGGCACCCGTGCCGGTTAACCTAAGCGCTGCCTAATTTTGTCTAACATTTTGGGTAGTTCGCTAGCGATATAAGGCTTGTTTGGCAAATTACCCCATACTGGGCTGGGCCATGCGGGGTCACTGTGAAAGCGCCCGATCACGTGAATATGCAGCTGACTCACCACATTGCCCAAGGCACCAATATTGAGATTTTGAGGCTGATACAGCTGTTCTAGCAGTTGGGAAACTTGGTTCACTTCTGCCAGCAATTGGTGCTGTATGGGCATGGCTAAGTGGGTCATCTCGGTTGCCTCGTCTACACGTGGCACCAAAATAAACCAAGGCACACTGGCGTTATTCATTAACAACAACCGACTAATGGGCAAATCAACTACAAATTCGCAATCTGCCTCTAAACGCGGGTCGAGGTGAAAATCTGTGGGCTGAGCTAGCATTAACGGTTACCTGTGGGTTTGCCGCCCATGGGCAACTGGCTCACCACGCTACCACCCTTGATGACCTTGGCAACGCCTTCTTTTTCTACTTCGTCAATACGAATGACGCTGTGCATAGGGATGTAGCTGCGCTTAACTTGGGCAAACTCGGCTTTGAGTTTTTCTTCGCCAGGGTCTACCAGTAGCTGGCTGCGTTCGCCAAATACAAACTCTTCTACTTCTACAAAGCCATACATCTCACTTGGATAAACGTGGCGAGCAAATATTTCGTAGGTTTCTTCTTGGTTTACAAACATCACTTTATAAACCGTTTTGTTGTCTTTCATAGTTTTTTCTTAAAGCTGTTATCACAAAGGGCATTACATCGTCTTAGCTGCTTATATTAGGGCCAAAAGAACTAATTTCAAGCTAGGTTTAACAGCCGCCTTAACTGTATAATATGTGCTTCAATATTGCAGGTGTTTACCATGACCAAAAAGCTATTTATTAAAACCCACGGTTGCCAGATGAACGAATACGATTCGTCGCGCATGGCCGACCTGCTGGGCGATAGCCATGCCATGGAAATAACCGACAACGAAGCCGAAGCCGACGTGTTGTTACTCAACACCTGTTCCATTCGTGAAAAAGCCCAAGATAAGGTTTATCACCAACTGGGGCGCTGGCGCAAATTAAAAGAAGCCAAACCAGACCTTAAAATTGGCGTGGGCGGATGTGTAGCGAGCCAAGAAGGCGAAGCCATTTCTAAACGCGCGCCATTTGTAGACATGATTTTTGGGCCACAAACCTTGCACCGTTTACCGGATATGATCGATGCCACCGATGCTGGCGCTAAAGGTGTGGTGGACGTTAGCTTTCCAGAAATAGAAAAGTTCGACAACCTGCCAGCACCTAAAGTTGATGGTGCCGAAGCCTTTGTCTCCATCATGGAAGGCTGCAGTAAATACTGTACCTTCTGCGTGGTGCCTTACACCCGTGGTGAAGAAGTAAGCCGCCCGTTAAACGACGTACTGAGAGAAGTAGAGCAACTGGCCGAACAAGGCGTGCGCGAAGTCAATTTATTGGGCCAAAACGTCAACGCTTACCAAGGCGACACCGTAGATGGTGACCTAGTTGACCTAGCTGAGCTGATCGCCTTAGTGGCCAATATAGACGGCATTGATCGTATTCGTTTTACCACCAGCCACCCGGTTGAGTTTTCTGACAGCCTCATTGATGCCTTCGGCCAGATCCCTGAACTAGTAAGCCACCTACATTTGCCAGTTCAATCGGGCTCAGACAAAATTTTGATGGCTATGAAGCGCGGACACACGGCGTTAGAATATAAGTCTAAAATGCGCCGTATCCGTAAACAGCGACCCGACATTAGCTTTTCGTCAGACTTTATTATTGGTTTTCCGGGCGAGTCTGATGCCGACTTTGAAGCTACTATGGACCTCATTGCCGACATTGGTTTTGATTTGTCGTTTAGCTTTATTTACAGTCAGCGTCCGGGCACACCCGCCACCGACCTGCCAGACAATACCGATATCGCCACCAAAAAACAGCGCCTATCATTATTGCAGCGACGCATTGATAGTCAATCGTTTGATATCAGCAAAGCCATGATCGGTAGTTTGCAGCGTGTACTAGTAAACGGCTACTCCAAAAAAGACCCAGGAAAATTCACCGGTCGTAGCGAAAATAATCGCTCGGTTAATTTTCCGTGCAGCAATGCCGATTTGATTGGCAAGTTCGCTCAAATTCGCATTTTAGACGCCGGCCCTCACTCGTTACGAGGCGAACTTGTTGCCTCAGAATTAGACGGACTTGCGCCCGTTGGCCCAATCGTGCTGCAATAGACTGACATGACGCAACCAACACACGTATCCAACAGCGATTCAAGCGGCACCATTTTTAGCTTGTTGCCAGATAACACCCAGCACCTATCTAGCCTACAAGGCCAGCTAGATGGTAACTTACGTATTATTGAACAACGCCTACAGCTGAGCATCAGTAATCGTGGTAACCGTTTTCACTTAGACGGTACACCTGCAGCCTGTTTGGCTGGAGAGAAGGTATTACAACAGCTTTATCGCGAAGCCCAACAAACCAGTGAAGTGACACCCGACATGGTGCACCTCGCGTTAGTGGAAGCCCTGCACACCATGACCGAAGCCAGTGCCAGCACCCCCATTCAAAAGGCCAATCAGCCTCAAGACACCGGGTTAACCATTCGCACCAAACGCGCCAATATTAAACCCCGTGGCGAAACCCAGCAGAGTTATATCCGCTCCATTCGTCAGCACGACATTAACTTTGGTATTGGGCCTGCGGGTACGGGCAAAACCTACCTAGCCGTAGCTTGTGCAGTTGAAGCCCTAGAGCGCGAAGAAGTACGCCGTATATTATTAGTACGCCCTGCGGTAGAAGCCGGTGAAAAACTAGGTTTTTTACCGGGCGACCTGGCGCAAAAAATAGACCCTTACCTACGCCCACTTTACGATGCCCTGTATGAAATGCTTGGTTTTGAAACTGTGGCACGCATGATAGAAAAGAATGTTATTGAAATCGCGCCGCTGGCCTATATGCGCGGCCGCACGCTTAATGGTAGTTTTGTTATTTTGGACGAAAGCCAAAATACCACGCGCGAACAAATGAAGATGTTTTTGACGCGTATTGGGTTTGGCTCCACCGCTGTGATTACCGGCGACGTCACCCAAATCGACTTACCCAAAGGCACTCCCTCGGGCCTAAAGCACGCCATTGAAGTACTCGATGGCGTCAACGACATTGGTTTTACCCACTTTTTATCCAGCGACATCGTGCGCCACCCCTTGGTACAGCGTATTGTTGATGCCTACGATGTGTTTGAAAAGAAAAATCCATGAACCTTGACTTGCAAGTGGCCTGTGAAAACTCAAACCTACCCAGCTTAGCGCAGTTTGAACAATGGGCCCAATTGGCTGTTGAAAACTATTCTGCAGCCACAGAAATCACCATTCGTGTAGTTGAGCCAGCCGAGAGCCAAGCGTTAAATTTACAGTATCGCGGCAAAGACAAACCCACTAACGTGTTGTCTTTCCCGTTTGAACAACCCGAATTTGAAGACCCAGAAATAGCTGCAGCCATGGCCCAAGAGCTAGGCGATGCCGATTATTTAGGTGACCTAGTGATTAATGCCAGTTTAGTTGCGGAAGAAGCTGCACAACAAGGCAAAACCACACAACATCATTGGGCTCACTTGGTTATTCACGGCACCTTGCATTTGCAAGGCTATGACCACATTGATGACGACGAGGCTGAGCTGATGGAAAGTCTCGAAACTCAACTATTAGCACAGCTCGACATTGCTAATCCATACGTTGCCAAAACGCACGACTAAGCGTATAAATTGGCTAACAAAACTATTTAGGATTTAACCCACCTCATGAACGACGACGCGTCGACCAACAGTCAGGACAAACGCTCCTGGCTGGATAGACTTTCCTTTTTCCTTAGCGACCGCCCCAGCACCAAAGAAGAGCTGCTAGAGCGAATCCGCCAAGCGGAAGAAGACCAAATACTTGACCGCGAAGCCCTCGACACCATCGAAGGCGCGTTACAAATGTCACACATGCAAGTGCGTGACATCATGGTGCCTAGGCCTCAAATGGCCGTCGTTAAAGCCGATCAAAGCACCACTGAATTCATGCAGACCATTACCGAAACGTCCCACTCACGCTTCCCTGTGATCGGCGAGTCGCCAGATGAAGTGTTAGGCATACTGCTAGCCAAAGACTTATTACCCCTAGCCTTTGCTAAACAGATGGATGATTTTGACCTTAACGCCATGTTGCGCAAGCCCATTTTTGTGCCTGAAAGTAAGCGTTTGTCCATTTTGCTTAATGAATTTCGCACCAACCGTTATCACATGGCCATTGTGCTAGACGAATACGGTGGTGTAGCAGGCTTAGTGACCATTGAAGACGTATTAGAACAAATCGTTGGCGAAATAGAAGATGAAACTGACGCCGAAGAAGATGACAGCAACATTCGTCCCTTTGCCGACAATGGCTTTTTAGTTAAAGCCCTCACCTCCATCGAAGATTTTAACGATCATTTTGGCACTTATTACGACGATACCGAGTTCGACACCATTGGTGGCATCGTCACTCAACAATTTGGTCACTTACCCGCTAAAGATGAAGACACCGAAATAGGCTCTTTGAGTTTCCGTATTCTAGCCGCAGATAATCGCCGCATTCGACTCATGCAAGTGACGCCGATTGTTGAGGAAAGCGATGATACTGACGCGCAAGACTAACCTAGCCTTAAGCACCTTCTCTGGTGCATTAGCTCCCTTGGCGTTGGCCCCAGTTTCTCTCTGGCCGCTCGCGCCGCTAAGCATCATACTCTTTTGGCTCAGTTTACAAAGCTGCACCTCCACCCGCCAGGCCAGCCTGACTGGGTTTGCATATGGCTTAGGCTATTTTGGTGTTGGGGTGAGCTGGGTGTTTGTGAGCATGGTCGATCACAGCAACACTCATTGGGCGCTGGCAGGACTGCTTACCTTGTTATTCTGTGCGGGTTTAGGGTTATTCTACGGCCTATTTGCAGGCCTATTTCATGGCTTTAAAAACCGTCACTGCTGCCCTAGCCTGCTATTTTTAGGTTTGTGGGTGAGCCTAGATTTGATTCGCGGTTGGCTGCTGACGGGTTTCCCATGGTTATACCTTGGCTACGCTGGCATAGAAACGAGCCTTGTTGGCTACGCACCCTTAATAGGCATACACGGTGTCACTTTATTATTGGTGGCTAGCGGCCTATTGGTCTACGGCGTATCGATAAGAAAACCATACCGCTTGCTACTATTAGCCGCAATTTGGTTGGCCGGATTTGGCCTCAACCTAATCCATTGGACTCAGCCGAGTACACCCACCGCGATAAAAGTGACCCTACTACAAGGCAACATTGCGCTGCAAGACAAATGGCTACCTCAGCACTTAACACCCACCCTTAACTATTATTTAGGGCAAACCTACCAGCATTTAGACAGCGACCTTATCGTCTGGCCAGAAACCGCCATCGCCACCTATTGGGACTATATCCAGCCTGCAATGCAGGCCATTACCCACACCGCCAATGCACAAAATAGCCAAATTATCAGCGGTACGGTAATGCGAGAAAGCCAAAACCAGGCCGCCGATTATTATAATGCTTTAGTGGTGTTTGGCCAGAACTCAGAGTCTGCTGACGCCCTCTCCCAAGGTTATTACCACAAACAACGGCTGGTGCCATTTGGTGAATATATACCGTTAGAACAGTGGTTTAGAGGACTTATCGATTTTTTCGATTTACCCATGTCGGCCTTTAAAATACCTTCACAAGAGCAAGGTCTATTAACACACAGCCCAGTGCCTATTGCTGGCAATATTTGTTACGAGATTGCTTATCCACAACTCGTTGCTAAACAAGCAGCCGCCGCGCAGATGATAGTTACCGTGAGTAATGACACATGGTTTGAACATTCATTGGCACCGTGGCAGCACCTCCAAATTGCTCAGATGCGCGCCATAGAAAACGCTAAACCGGTGGCTAGAACCACCAACAGTGGTGTGTCTGCGCTGATTGATTCAAAGGGGCGCATTACTGCCTTAGCGCCCATGTACCAGCCCGCGCAGCTGACGGGTTTAGTTGAGCCTAAGCAAGGCACAACACCCTATAATTGGGGCCTCAACTGGCCCGTTACTCTATTGAGTTTAGGTTTAGCTTTGTTCGGGTTCTGCCGCAACTTTACGGGCTTGTTCCCACATCGGCTCAAATCCTAAAATCACATGGGGCTGGGGCTGTTTGTGGTTAAAGTGGAAGTTGTGAAGTTGAGTAAATTGGGCACGCACATCGTCCACAGGTAACTGCGTCACTTTAGCTGGTACTAAATAACCATCGCCGCGGGCACGAAACACCATACGGCACTCACCCTCGGCCAATAGTTTCTGAGCATAAGGCGCTTCCACGGGGCAAAGGGCCGTCATGGTCGATTGAAAGCTGTCGGCCTTTTGATAGTAATCGGAGGACAGCTGTTTTACGATCCACTCAAAACGTTCAATCGGATCACGGGTCTTTGTAACGTTGTGCTTATACTGCGCTACCAAGTGATCCAACTCTCGTTTGAGAATCAAAATAGTCAGTTCAACACCTGTGTCACCATCGGCGCCATAACACACTAACGGCTTAGCTTCGTCTAACGGATAACCTGCAGCCTGACGCGCGCCAAACAATCGGCTCAAACACTGCCAGTGCATAAAATCGTGTTCTAATGTTTTGTCGCTTGCAATCACTTTGTATTCCTCATGTCATGCGTAACCAAATTGCTTAGGCGACATTATGCAGGATGCGTGAGCGCAACAACAGCCAGCAACCGCCTTAATGTGCAACTGGAGCGACAGTCTCGGAGGAGTTTTCGACCATTTGCTGAGCTAAATAGCGTGTCGCCGTCCATTCTCGCCGCAAAAACTCGACATGGGACTTTGCGAAGACAAGGTCTAAGCCGTCGGGTTGGTCCAAACGTTTGGCAGCAGCAGCTAAAGCCCCATAACCAGCCATCGAAGCCGCGCCCGATATTTGATGCGCCGCGGCCACAATAACATCCACATTTTGCATCACCCAAGCCACTTCAAGTTCCTTCATGGTGGTGTCTAACGACGCCAACTGCCTACGGAAAAGCTCTGTTAGTTTTTCGCTTGATAGATGTGTAGCCAGCTCATTCCGTACCGAAGGGTCAACGCGTAGAGGGGGCGCCACTGCCCTAGTATCAACTGGTTACCACTGCCCACTTAAACAGTGGTGTAGATCACTTAAGCGTAGCGGTTTAGACAATACGGCATCCATACCGGCTTCCATACAACTGGAGATACTAACAGCGGTAACGTCACCCGTTAAGGCAAAGATTTCCACCGCAGACTTCACAGGATCGGACAAAGCTCGAATTTGACGGGTAGCAACCAACCCATTGATATTTTTCATCCGTACATCCATTAGCACTAAATCAAAATCCTGCCGACTAACCGCAGCGACTGCAGCCGCACCATTATCTACCGCAGTGACCCTATGACCTTGATTAGTAAGCAATAATTTGGTGATTTCCAAATTAATCTGATTATCCTCCACCACCAGCATACTTAGAGGTGCGACGCCGCAGGCTTCACCCAACAGAGGCTCTTGCGGCATTAACTGTGTCGCAGCCTCCTTATTAAGGAAAGCTAAACCAAAAGTTGTTGCCTGTCTGATTACTGGTAGCGCCTATATCACCATTGAGCTCGCTCACCACCTGTTTACAGATGCTTAAGCCAAGACCAAACCCAGGGATCGACTCATTATCAGCCCGCTGATAGGCCATAAAAAGCTCATCTAGCACGAGTTGAGTCTTCTTTTTGCCACTGTCTTGTACGGCAATATTTAACGTCACTGCTTGCCCTGGTTTATGGCTTACGTGAGCGCTGACCGATATCCTCCCTTGGTCTGTGTATTTAATGGCGTTAGCGACTAAGTTAGTGATTAATTGTCGCAAACGCACCGCATCACCTAGCATGGCTTGGTTAGGTAAATTGAAATTGGTTTCTAAAATGAGACCTTTAGCCACGGCATCTTGTTGTAAAAAACCAACGACGTCATGTATTTCCTCTTCGACCATCAGCGGTTTATTGATAATTTCGAACTGACCGCGCTCTATGCGGCTTAAATCGAGTACGTCGTCGATTTGATTGCGTAACTGGCTGCCAGCAGTCGCTAAAGTCGCTAACCATTTTGTTGCTCATTTTCTCTTGGGCTAAGAGTTGCCCAATACCTAGCACTGTTGCTAACGGCGTACGGATTTCATGATTCATACGCGCCAAGAAGTCTGACTTTTTTTGATTGGCCAATTCGGCACTTTCTTTTTCTCGTAGTAATTCATGGGTTCGTTGGCGCACTTGCTGCTCTAATTCTAGAACCTTATGCTTCTGCACATCAAGTAGACTCAGCGCTTCGGCCTGGTGTCGCCGATGAAGATAAATACCAATAAATAATAATAGGAACAAGCCACTACGAAGCGCGGCTGTTAGCGTTAAATCATCGGCGCCAAACTGGCCGCTATAACCCTCAACATAAACATTGATTGCTAATATCCAAAACGGCACATTGGCTAACATATAGAAAAATGCAATCCATTTTTGGTGACTAAACCCGGCTAAATCCATCACTATAACCACCAACCCCGCCACAGGCACCATGATACGTGCCCACATCACCAAAGTGGATATTTCCACCAGCTGGCCAACAACCAATGCCGCCGCCGACAAGCCGATGATTAGCAATACCACCCGATCAAGCCCAACATGCACATGTTTTAGTTGCAGTAATTCACGGCTAAAGGTGAGAAAGAACAAAGAACCAATTTGTAACCCAACGACTTTTAATCGCAACAACCAGTGGCCATCCATACTGGTAAATATATTGAGCAACACTCCATTATTGGCCAATGAAAACAGCATGAATCCGAGCAGGGAAAAACAGTAACTTAGTTGTACTGGCCAGCCTATATATGGGTTCACCATCACAAACAAAATGCACATTACCAACAATACCCCGTACGCCAAGCCTTGTTGCATCGCTTGCTGGGTTTCAAACTGCAGGTAACTCTCACTACTCCACAGAGATAGGGGCACACGGATACTGGTAGCCGACTTCACTTCTATCACTAGCCTAGAGAGAGTATTGGCCTGCAAGGTTAAGGAGAATACATTGCTGGCTTGTTTAAAAGCCCTCTTCTGTTGGCTCACAGAAGCGCCTGCATACCAATGTTGCCAGGCCCCGTCATCAACTTGCTGATGTAAGTTGACGACCTGTAAATCGGCGTCTCCTACTTCCACATACCAAAGCCGCTGCTGGGTGTTATTGTGGATACTTAGAGTAAGCCACACCAATTCTTGAGTTGGGCCAATGCGCCCAAGTTGAGGTAAGGCCTTAAAGTCTTGGTTAAGTGCAGGTAGTGAATTGGCATCGTACTGGGTAGGATCCGTTAGTTGATACTGCGTGTGCGCGTTGAGGTCAATTACACTGGGCGGGACATCGTCTAACTGTAAATCAGCCTGCACCAACCCTGTGAATAGCAGCACAAGCGCACTAAAACACCAGCCTAAGACATGCATAGCCACTCCCTCTAGTTTAAACGGTAACCAAAGCCTTGCACGGATATAATGGTTTTATCTTGGGTTTGCGACGGGTCCAATTTGCGCCGCAAACGAGATATCAGTACATCGACAGTACGCCAGTTACCCTCTCGTTCACCATGAGTGATTTCTTGTAACAAATTTTCTCTAGATACTGGGTGAGTATTGGCATCGATCAATCGTTTTAGGACTTTAAATTCTCCGTGAGTCAGGTCGGTACGCTCGCCGGCAAGGGATTCTAAGCAGCGTTGCTCTGGATCAAACCAACAGTGGGACACCTGCACGCGCTTTGATGTTTCAATAGAAGGGGTACGATCAATGAGGTTACGCACACGGTGTAATAATTCACCCGGATGAAATGGCTTCACCATATAATCATGGGCACCCGCCTCAAACCCAGACCAACGGTCTTCGACCTCACTACGAGAGGTCATCATCAATATTTTTGGGGCGTCAGATTGCTGGTTGAGTTGCTACGCTAACTGTAGACCATCGGCGTCGGGGAGGTTTAAATCCAGTAACAATAAGTCAAACCTAGTCTGTGCTAATTGTTCTTGACCTTGTTGCAGAGTGGCCACAGAAGCCACAAAATAGCCTTCTTGTTTCAATAAGGTTTCGCACAAAAAACGGGTCGCGTCTTCATCTTCAACAATTAGAATATTAAGTTGAGGTTGTGGCGTCATAGGTGCATTACCTAACTACCCTGATGGGTAATTTCAGCTAAGGTGTACCCCATAGTAGCAGGAAAACACGATTACCGTATTAACCAGCTATTAACCGGCGCTAGACGATAGAATCGACCACACGCTTCATTTCGGTTTTGAGCATGTAGTCTTTAATATCTCGCAATACAGTATTTTGATTTTGAAACTGGTCTTCTCTGCGGCCGTTTATCTGGTGTTGGCGCAGGGCTGCATTAAGGCGGTCAATGGCATCGGTAAGCGAGGCCTGAGTGTTATTAAATGAACGCCTGTCGGCCAAAGCGACAGAATCTTCGACTTTAACGATTTGGAGAGTTTGCTGCAAATCCTTGCCGTGCTCAAGTTTGTTGGCTTGTAGCACCCGATTTTGCTGAACAACAGCATTGGTAACGGCGGCAGATCCCTGAACTTCCATGTGGCTAGTGCTCTTTGTAGCGATAACGCCACTACTATAGAGCACTCACTTAAATAACCATTTAACCGCCTAATAACCAAATGTTAACAAATTCGTTAATGTTAAGTTATTTGATTGGTTTTATGCCTGCACTTGATCGACTAATTTCAACCGTTGCACTTTCCCAAATGGGCCCTTGGGCAACACCAAACTGCTAGCCATCTATAGGCACAGCGGTGGTTTGTTTGATGGCCCGTAAACTAAAGTTCGACTTAACTTGTGACACACTGGGCAGGGTGAATATTTTTTCCGTTAGAAATCGATCATACGATGCCATATTGGGCATCAATACACGCAACATATAGTCGGCATCGCCAGTGACGGCATAAAACTGCAACACTTGTGGGTAGGAACCCACAGCATCCTCAAACGCCTGCGTGGCTTGGCCACTATGCCGCGTGAGGCTCACCATCAAAAATACACACAATTGGTAACCCACCGCTTCAGGCTGCACTTGGCTGTATGTGCCTTGCAATACGCCGTTTTCGGTTAACGCTTTAACTCGCCGCCAGCAGGCGGCAGCCGACAAACCCACCGCATCGGCCAACGCCTGGTTAGCCATCCGCCCGTCGTTTTGGAGCAGCACTAACAGCTGCCGATCAAACTTATCTAATCCCACAAAATCTCCAAATATTGATATATTTATTCATAATATACCAACTTAATGAAACAGTCTTCCGTATTATCTAATATTCAAGGCATTAACGAAAGCACCTTTCGTGACTTAGTGGTTACAATAAAAGTTATTAATACATCATCATTGGCCACCTTATGACACCGACTAACATTGCTTACAGCCTCACCGATCGCTACCTAAAACCAAGCGGGCGGGTGTTTTTGACCGGCACTCAAACACTGGTTAAGTTGCCGTTGATGCAACGCCAAATGGACCAGCGAGATGGCATTAACAGTGCTGGTTTCATCAGTGGTTATCGCGGCTCGCCGTTAGGTGGTTATGATCAAGCCCTTTGGCAGGCAAAAGATGTCTTACAAGCTGCGCAGATTGACTTTCAGGCTGCCATCAACGAGGATTTGGCCGCCACCATGATCCTTGGTACGCAACAAGTTGAAGTGGATGATGACAAAAACGTCGACGGTGTGTTTGGCCTTTGGTATGGCAAAGGCCCAGGCGTGGACCGCGCAGGCGATGCCATTAAACATGGCGCTACCTACGGCAGCTCACCCAAAGGCGGTGTGCTCGTTATTGCCGGTGACGACCATGGCTGTGTGTCTTCTAGCATGCCCCATCAATCGGACGTGGCCTTTATGGCATGGTTCATGCCAACCATCAATCCAGCGACTCTGCAGGAATATTTAGAGTTTGGTTTGTGGGGCATTGCCTTGTCTCGGTACGCCGGTGTATGGACAGGTTTCAAAGCCATTTCTGAAACCGTAGAAAGCGCAGCGTCAGTGGAATTACCGCAGCTACCTGTGTTTAACCAACCCACAGATTACACCCCACCCGTCGGCGGCTTACATTACCGCTGGCCCGACTTGCCGGGCCCACAGCTAGAAACCCGCATTGAGCATAAGCTAGCAGCAGTAGCTGCTTTTGCTAGAGCCAACCCTATCGACAAACGTATTTATAACCTCAAAGACGCTCGTTTTGGTATCGTCACCACCGGCAAAGCCTATTTAGATTTGTTAGAAGCGCTACGTTTGCTCAACATTGATGAAGCCAAAGCCAAACAATTAGGCATTGATATTTACAAGGTGGGTATGGTCTGGCCACTCGAGCGCCAAGGCGCCATGGCCTTTGTGCACAACAAACAAGAAGTGTTGGTGGTAGAAGAAAAACGCGGCATTATTGAAAGCCAGATCAAAGAACACATGGCCGAGCCAGACCACCCTGGTCGAGTACTTATCACCGGCAAACAAGATGAAAGTGGCGCCCCGCTCATCCCTTATGTAGGCGAACTGACACCGTTAATGCTGGCACAATTTATTGCCCAGCGACTCAACCGTTTATGGGGCAACTCGGCTGCTGACGGCCTAGATTTTGCACCTCTATTACAGCAGTTAAGTGGTCAATGCAGCCTTGCTAAAGACCCAGGTGGCGTACGCCGTATGCCTTACTTTTGTTCTGGCTGCCCACACAACTCATCCACCAAGGTACCCGAAGGCAGCCGCGCACAAGCCGGTATAGGCTGTCATTTCATGGCCTCTTGGATGGGTCGAAATACCGAATCACTAATGCAAATGGGTGGTGAAGGGGTCAACTGGATCGCTAAGTCTCGTTATGTTGACCGTGCTCACGTATTTCAAAACCTCGGCGAAGGCACCTATTTTCACTCTGGGTCGTTGGCGATACGCCAAGCCATCGCTGCCGGCACTAACATCACCTATAAAATTCTCTATAACGATGCCGTCGCCATGACCGGTGGGCAGCCCGTAGACGGCGTAATAAGTGTCAGTGCTATTGCCCAACAGATGCGTGCAGAAGGCGTGCAGCGCATTGCCTTAGTCACCGACAACACCGACGCCTACAAAGACCTTTCGGCCTTTCCAAAAGGCATAAGCCTACACCACCGCGACGAAATGGACCCGCTACAACGAGAATTGCGTGAAGTGGATGGTGTTAGCGTGCTGATTTATGAACAGACCTGTGCCGCCGAAAAACGCCGCCGACGTAAGCGTGGCCTCATGGTCGAGCCAACACGGCGCGTCATTATCAACCCTCAGGTGTGCGAAGGCTGTGGTGACTGTTCCACACAATCCAACTGCTTATCGGTCACTCCTAAAGCAACCAGCCTTGGTAATAAACGCCAAATAGAGCAATCTAGCTGTAATAAAGATTACTCCTGTGTGGGCGGCTTCTGTCCCAGCTTCGTCAGCGTTGTCGGTGGCCAGTTGCGTCGTGGCCAAGGGGTGGTTACCAATGACCAGTGGCGTGCGCAAGTCGCGGCCTTACCCACTGCAAAATTAGCCAGTTTAGAGCAAGTCTATAACCTGCTGATTGTGGGTGTAGGGGGTACTGGTGTAGTGACTATTGGCGCCATTGTCACCATGGCGGCCCACATAGAAAACAAAGGCGCTAGCGTTTTGGACTTTATGGGTTTTGCGCAAAAAGGTGGCAGTGTATTGAGCTACTTACGTTTAGCCAAAAAACCCAGTGACATTCATCAAGTTAGAATTGACGCAGGCCAGACCGACGCCCTGATTGCCGGTGATTTGATTGTTGCTAGTGCCGAAAAAACACTGACCACACTGAGACCTAATCACACCCGTGCAGTGCTGAACACGGCCCCCATGGTAACGGCCGACGAAGTGCTATACCGTGACGCAGACCCTAAATCCCAACAACGCCAACAGCTACTAGCCGACACGCTAGGAGCCGGCAACCTCGATAGCTTAGACGCCAACCAATTGGCCCTTAACCTATTAGGTGATACGGTATTTTCCAACATGCTCATGTTAGGTATGGCGTGGCAAAAAGGTTTAGTGCCAGTCTCGCTAGAGGCTTTATTACAGGCGATCAATCTTAATGGCGTAGCCATAGAGAAAAACCTCGAAGCGTTTAATTGGGGCCGGTTGGCGGGCCACGATATGGCACAGGTGACTGCCTACTTTGAACCCAAAACCAGCCCCCAAATCAGCTTGGGAGAGCGTATAGAAGACTACTCAAAACAGCTTAAAGAGTATCAAAACCAAGCCTATGCCGATGCCTACTTAGAGCAAGTCAAACACATTCAACAGGCCGAAGCTAAAGTAGCCGTAGCACAACTACCGTTAACCCAAGCCGTTGCCACCCAGCTGTTCCGACTCATGGCTTACAAAGACGAATACGAAGTGGCACGTTTATATTCTAACGGTGACTTTGCACAACAAGTGAACGATACCTTTACCGGTAACTATAAGCTCCAGTTCCATCTAGCGCCGCCCCTATTAGCCTTCCGTAAAGATGCCCAAGGCCGGCCTAAAAAAATCACCTTCGGGCCATGGATGCTGCCCATATTTAAGCAACTAGCCAAATTCAAATTTTTACGCGCTACACCGTGGGATCTGTTTGGATATCATCCAGACCGCAAACTAGAGCGCCGCTTACTGCAGGATTATCAACAAGCCTTGCCAACCATCGCAGCCGAGTTAACCAGCGCTAACTACCCCGTTGCTATTAAGTGGGCCAAAGCACCAGATCAAGTCCGTGGATACGGACCTGTGAAAGCTGCGGCCGCTCAGGCGGCAAGTGTGTAGAGCCTGATACCAAAGATGGGCGATCACTATTTCTCTCAAACTGAAAATAAGGTAGTCTCGCTGACTACCAAGGTTACTCAGCTAGATAGGGGTTTTGACTATGCCACACAGTTTTGAGATAAACCGTCACTGGCAGCAGTTTATT
Source organism: Oceanospirillaceae bacterium (assembly GCA_029938085.1). GTDB lineage: Bacteria > Pseudomonadota > Gammaproteobacteria > Pseudomonadales > Balneatricaceae > Njordibacter. Next base: position 262,246 of record JAPYOS010000005.1, read on the forward strand.
GAATTGGCCTGCACTCGATTCGCTGCCAGCGGCACTAACATTGGTATGGACGTTGCCCCGCTGCTACGCCCCCTTGCCCACAGTAAAGTTAGCTGGAATCAAACACCCAATACACTGCCATTGAGCAACAGCCTTAATACCATGACCGACGCGAACCTAAGTAGCTCGATGGCAGCGATTGTGCCATGGTTAACGTGGGTGGAACGTGGGGTGTTCAGCAACAGTCAAGACATTAACCGTGCCTATATAGAGTTGGTAGGACCGCAAGGTGTATTGATACATGACCAATTTCGCTTTGGCATATACTGGCAGCAAGCCCACACACATTACCCCAAACACCGCCACGATGCCCTTGAGCTGTACCATATCGTGAGTGGTACGGCACTTTGGCAAGCGGGTGACCAGGCCTTTGAAGCGAGACCACCCGGAGCGAGTTTTGAACACTTAGACCGCATCGACCACGCCACACAAACCGAAGGCGAAGACCTCTTGGCGCTTTGGGCTTGGCGTGGCGATTTGAGTTTTGATAACTATTCTATGGATGCTTAAGCGTCCAATCGTGCCCCACTAAAGGTATCAAACAACACGGCTTTGCTAGTGTCTACTTGCAGGATGATACTGCCCTTTGTTTGCGCCTCTACGCCTGCTTCTGGGCTGAGCCGGGCTTGTACTTCCACCCCATTCCACTGACCAAAAGCAATGGTGTCTGGGCCCATTGGTTCAGTCACATCAACCTGCATTGG